>NZ_NNRM01000010.1 GCF_002252525.1 Brucella pseudogrignonensis | reverse complement strand
GCAGCTTCGATCAAACCAAGTCCATCTGCCTTTTCCGATAGAGTGGCGATGCGTGCCTGCGTTAAAACGAAGTTCGATTTCTGTGTCATGAGCGTTTTCTCGCTTCCCCTGGTTTTCAATAATGTATATACATATTAACGGAACCGCCAAGAGAAAAAATACATCCAATCGCGATCTGTTGAAAAACGGGTGTGCGAATTGAGCGGAATGAGGAGCTTCATCGAATGTCAGCCGCAGTCCCAACAACGCAATTTATCCATGCTGGTCAGGCGCTTTTGCAGACGGGCTGGGCAGAGGATGTGCGGCTTGGTTTAGCTCAGGGAAAAATTGCTTCTGTGGAGATTGGTGTTGAAGCCAAAACGGGAGACGAGCGCTATAAGGTGATCGTAGCGGGGATGCCAAACCTCCACAGCCACGCGTTTCAATATGGCATGGCTGGCCTTGCTGAACGGCGCGGCCCATCGGCTGACAGTTTCTGGAGCTGGCGCGAGATCATGTATAAGTTCGCGCTGACCATGACGCCGGAACAGGCGGAAGCAGTCGCATTGCGGCTTTATGTCGATATGCTGGAAGCCGGGTTTACCCGCGTTGGTGAGTTTCATTATCTGCATCATGATCGCGACGGCACGCCTTACAGCAATATCTCGGAAATGGCGGACCGCATTGTCTCGGCAGCGCAAACTGCTGGCATCGGTCTGACCCTGTTGCCGGTGTTTTATGCACATTCGAGTTTTGGCGGTGCCGATCCCAATGAGGGACAGCGCCGTTTCATCAACGATCAGCAGAGTTTTGCGCGCCTGATCGAGGGCTGCGAGAGGTCGCTTTCCGGTTTTGATGGGGCTGTGCTTGGCGTGGCGCCGCACAGTCTGCGTGCTGTCACCCCGGATGAGCTGACATTTGCAGCAAAGCTGTTGCCCGACGCGCCAGTGCATATTCACATTGCCGAGCAGGTTAAGGAAGTGGATGACTGCATTGCGTGGTCCGGACAGCGACCTGTTGAATGGCTGCTTGACCATCAGGAATTGTCGTCGCGCTGGTGCCTTATCCACGCAACGCATATGAGTGACACGGAAACGGTTCGCATGGCTCAGGCTGGTGCAATTGCCGGTCTTTGTCCGGTTACGGAAGCCAATCTCGGCGATGGCACGTTCAATGCCACCGTGTT
>NZ_NNRM01000009.1 GCF_002252525.1 Brucella pseudogrignonensis | reverse complement strand
GGAAGCCAATCTCGGCGATGGCACGTTCAATGCCACCGTGTTTGATGCCAATGGTGGCCGTTTCGGCGTCGGGTCCGATTCCAATGTGCTGATCGGCATTGGCGATGAGTTGCGGCAATATGAATATTCGCAGCGTTTGCTGCATCGAGCGCGCAATGTGCTGGCGAAAAACGAAGGCTCGACCGGACGCGCCTTGTTTGATGGTGCATTGGCGGGCGGCAATATTGCTATGGGTCGCGAAGGCGATCGTTTGAGACAGGGCGCCTCGGCAGATTTTGTATCGCTTGATGTTGAGCGTCTGCCCCATGCAAAAGGGGATGCGGTTCTCGATGGCTGGATTTTTGCCGGTCGTGCGCGTGCCTCTGATGTGTGGGTGCGCGGCGTGAAACAGGTGGAGGGCGGACATCATCGCTTGCGCGATGCGGCAGAGCGTGCTTTCCAGAAAGCAATCGGCGAATTGCTGAACTAATAAATGGGGCGAGCGGGACGTGCAGGACAATCCATCCGGAAAAGACGAGCCGACATTATCGCTGCATCAGCGTATTCTGGATGATATTGAAACGCGCATTATTTCTGGCGA
>NZ_NNRM01000008.1 GCF_002252525.1 Brucella pseudogrignonensis | reverse complement strand
GCGTATTCTGGATGATATTGAAACGCGCATTATTTCTGGCGAGTGGCAGCCCGGTCATCGCATCCCGTTTGAGCACGAGCTTACCGAGTATTATAATTGCTCGCGCATGACCGTGAATAAGGCGCTAACGCAGCTGGCAAAAGCCGGTCTGATTGAGCGAAAGCGCCGTTCGGGCAGCTTTGTTTCTTTCCCGCAGTCACAAGCCGCGATTCTCGAAATCCATGATATTCGCGATGAGGTCGCAGCGCTTGGGCAGCCTTATCGTTTTGAGCTGCTGAAACGAAACGAGCGGTTGAGCGGCCCCGCCGATGCGCGTCATATCGACATGCCGCGACACACGCCGCTGGTCGAACTAGTTTGCCGTCATTATGCAGGGAAGCGGGTCTTTGCGCTGGAAGAGCGCATTATCAGCCTTGATGCCGTGCCGAGCGCGGGAGAGACCGATTTTGCAGAGCAATCACCCGGCCCTTGGCTTGTTTCCTGCGTGCCTTGGAGCAATGCGCAGCATTCCATCCGTGCGGTTGTCTCAACCGAGGAAAACGCTGCGATGCTTGGCGTGCCTGCCGGTTCGCCTTGTCTTGTCGTTGAGCGCCAGACATGGAATGCCGATCAGCCGGTGACACATGTGCGCTTCACTTATCCGGGCGATAGTCATGCGCTGGTGGCAAAATTTACGCCGTCGCAGAGCTAAATTTAGCGATGTAATGTAACGTTATTACGCTTTTGGAGGCTTCGCACATAGTGGCCGCTAAAATGATAATGCGCAGAATCCCTTGGACCACTTTCCGCATAATGTGATTCATAGAGAAGTTCTGGTTATGCATAATGCCAAAACTTCTCTATCTGTTTGTTTTTACGCACTATCTTACGCAAAACCGCTTCGTACTTTTGCTGGAAATGCTTAAGAAAAAAGCCGCCGCAGGGGAAAGCGGCGGCCAAGTTGCGGCTCGATCTGGGTGGTGATCAGGCCGCGCGTTTAAGCGCATCTCCGATCATGGAAACGATTGTGTCGATCTGTTCTTTTTCCACGATGAGCGGTGGCGAAAGCGCGATCACATCGCCGGTGACGCGGATCAGAAGACCCTTCTTGAAGCAATCGACAAAGACATCGTAAGCGCGTGCGCCGATGGCGCCTTCGCGTGACGACAGTTCGATTGCGCCAACGAGGCCGAGGTTGCGGATGTCGATGACATTTGGCGCGCCCTTCAGCGAATGAAGCGCGTTCTGCCAATGCTCGGCCAGCTCTGCGCCGCGGGTCAGAAGACCTTCTTCGGCGTAGATTTCAAGCGTGGCAAGACCGGCAGCACAGGCAACCGGATGGCCGGAATAGGTGTAGCCGTGGAAGAGCTCGATGGCGTTTTCCGGGCCGGTCATCAGCGCATCATGCACTGTGCGGCTGGCAAAGACAGCACCCATCGGGATTGCGCCGTTGGTGAGGCCCTTGGCGGTGGTGACGAGATCAGGCTTTACGCCGAAATAATCGACAGCAAATGGTGTGCCGAGGCGTCCGAAGCCGGTGATGACTTCGTCATAGATCACCAGAATGCCGTGCTTGTCAGCGGTCGCGCGAATGCGTTCGAGATAGCCCTTTGGCGGAAGTACAACACCGGCAGAGCCGGACATTGGTTCGACGATGACAGCGGCAATCTTTTCTGCGCCATGCAGCTGAACCAGACGTTCCAGATCGTCGGCGAGTTCAATGCCGTGTTCAGGCAAGCCCTTGGAGAATGCATTGCGGCCAATATCGAGCGTATGACGCATATGATCTGCAGGAATCTGCGGGAAGACGCGGCGGTTGTTGACGAGGCCGCCGACAGAAATGCCGCCGAAGCCAACGCCGTGATAGCCTTTTTCACGACCGATAATGAGGGTACGGGTGCCCTGACCAATGGCACGCTGATAAGCGATGGCGATCTTCAGTGCGGTATCGACCGATTCCGAGCCGGAATTGGTGAAGAACACGCGATCAAGCTTGGCATCCGGGCCGCCGGGCGCAATGGCTGCAAGCTTTTCGGCGAAGTCGAAAGCAATGTTGTGGCCCATCTGGAAGGTCGGCGCGAAGTCCATGGTCGAGATCTGGCGCTCGACGGCCTGTGTGATCTGTTTGCGGCCATGACCGGCATTGCAGCACCAAAGGCCAGCCGTGCCATCCAGAACCTGATGGCCGTCGACATCGGTGTAATACATGCCCGAAGCGCTTGCGAGCAGGCGTGGGGCGGCCTTGAACTGGCGGTTCGCCGTGAACGGCATCCAGAAGTTATCAAGACTTGGCGCGTTGGTGTTATTAAGCATTAAAACCTCCTATTTGAGAGCCTGTTCCAAAAGTCGCCCTGAGCGGCTGCAAATGGCAATTTCCTGCGTTCCGGTGCTCATGTACCTTGAAGTACACTGCGCTTCGGTACTCGAAAATCACCATTTTCGCGCGCACATGCCGCTTTTTGAATGAGGCTCTAGGGAGCAGGAGGCCATGCATTATCGAAGGCAACAAGTCCTTTTCTTCAGAAATTTAAGCCATTGAAATTACGTGCTTTGAAACGGAAGTTTGTGATATATCGAACATCATAAACAATAAGGGGAACCGTCGATGAGCATCGATATCGGAGGCAGGCTTCGCTATGTGCGAATGCGGCAGAATCTGTCTCAGCGAGAGCTTGCAAAACGTGCTGGCGTGACAAATTCCACCATATCGCTGATCGAAGCCAATCAGTCCAATCCGTCGGTTGGTGCATTAAAGCGCATTCTGGATGGAATTCCTATCGGAATGGCCGAGTTTTTTGCGCTTGAGCCGGATGCGCCGCACAAGGTCTTCTATCAGGCGGATGAACTGGTGGAGATCGGCAAGGGGCCGATTTCTTATCGACAGGTGGGCGACCACCTCTTTGCCCGTTCGCTGCAAATCCTCAAAGAGCGCTACGAGCCGGGATCGGATACCGGCAAGGTTCTGCTCATGCATGAGGGCGAGGAGGGGGGCATCGTCATTTCGGGTCGCATCGAAGTGACGGTCGGTAGCGAGCGCCGAATCTTGGGGCCGGGCGATGCCTATTATTTCTCAAGCAAGCTGCCACATCGGTTCAAATGCGTGGGGCCAGTAGCCTGCGAAGTGGTGAGCGCCTGCACACCACCGAGTTTCTGATGTGTCAGCCAAAGCGCCTATAGTGGCACAACCCATGAGCGCTTGATCTGCTGCATCGGGATTTCGGATTTTATGTTCCGAACGCCCTTTATCTTGCCGATATATTCCATCTGGAATTTTCTAAAACCTTCCAGGTCAGGCGTAATGACGCGCAGCAGAAAATCGCAATCACCTGCCATCAAATGGCATTCGACAATCTGCGGCAGCTTTTCAATCGCCTTCACAAAGCTTGTTACAGTCTCTTCGTCCTGACCGGTCAACCATATGCGCACATAAACGGTGAAGCCCATTCCGAGCCTCGCAGCATCGACCAGTGCGACATAGCGTTCGATGAAGCCTGCATCTTCCAGCTGCTTCACCCGGCGAAGGCACGGGGATGGGGAGAGGCCAACACGTTCGGCAAGTTCGGTGTTGTTAATCTTGCCTTCCTGTTGCAGCACCCGAAGGATGGCACGATCAATTGCATCAATTGATGTTGGCATTATAATGCGCCTAATGACAAATTGTTGATATTTACAACCAATATTTTGTGTATAGAGAGTGTGAAAGCAACAATAATCTGCGCGAATTGACGTATTTTCCCGGTTCGGAATGAGCGCATTGTTGCTCTTCAAAAAGGAAATAGTCGATGCGTAGTATGGATTTTGTCGAGGGGCAAAGCGGCGTCTCCCGGCGATCTGAAGGCCTGCGTGGCCTGCGGGAAGCCATTCCCGTCTGTCTGAGTTTTGTTCCGTTCGCACTGCTCTTGGGCGCACAGGCCACACAAAAGGGTCTGAGCCCGGTTGAAGTGCCGATGATGACCGGCCTGAATTTTGGCGGAGGTTCGGAATTTGCTGCCATTGGACTTTGGACGTCGCCGCCGCATATCCTGCTGATTGTCGCGATCACATTTCTGGTAAACAGCCGACATTTCCTGATGGGTGCAGCGCTTGCGCCGCTCATCAAGCATTTGCCGAAGCGCAAGGCATTTCTGGCGCTATTCTTCATGTGCGACGAGAGCTGGGCGCTTGGTCTTGCCGATGCGCGCAAGTCGGGAAACCGCTTCAGCATTCGCTATTATTTTGGAGCCGCACTCGGCCTTTACGCAACCTGGATTGTCTTCACGACTATAGGTGCGCTGGTTGGTCCGGTTCTGGGTGATGTGAAACGCTTCGGTTTCGATATGGCGTTTCCAGCAGTCTTTATCGTTATCCTTGCCAGCATGTGGAAGGGACCGGTTGCCGCTCTGCCATGGCTGGTGAGCCTCATCGTTGCGGGCGTAACCTATCTGAGCGTTCCTGGCGCCTGGTATGTGCCAGCTGGTGTTGTGGCGGGTCTTATCGTGGCCTGGAAGCAGGCGAAGCCAGAATGATGATCGACCCTATTCACGCTCTGACCATATTGCTGATGGCGACGGTCACTTACATGACCCGCATCGGCGGTTATATTTTCCTGCGCAATCGCACTCTGAGTCCGCGGGCGCAAATGCTGCTGGAAAGCGCGCCCGGCTGCGTGCTGATTAGCGTTATCGCGCCGGAGTTTTTTACCGGCAACCCAGCGGATATGATTGCACTTGCGCTGACAATTGCTGCCGCAACGCGGTTTCCGATGCTTGTAACGGTCGTGGTGGCAATCGCATCAGCCGGGCTTCTGCGCCATCTCATTGGCTAGGGCGATCTTTGTGCGCCAAGAGAAAATGCCTATGCGGGGAAATCAGTCCACTGGACTGATTTCTGGTTTCGCTTCCTCGCCACCGTGGTTTATGCGTAGCGGGCGATACTAAGATCGTCGGCACGGATATCCGGCTTATTGCCGGAGATGAGGTCGGCGAGCAGCTTGCCCGAGCCCGGACCCATGGTCCATCCAAGAGTACCGTGGCCTGCATTGATAAACACGTTGTCATAGCGTGTTGCACCGATGATCGGGGTTGAATCCGGCGTCATTGGACGCAGGCCCGACCAGAAGGTCGCAGCCTTAAGATCACCGCCCGGGAACAGATCGCTCACCGAGAGATCAAGCGTTGCGCGACGGGCAGCTGGCAGGTCTTTGGTGAAGCCGGAGACTTCGGCCATGCCGCCCACACGGATGCGATCACCAAGGCGGGTAATGGCAATCTTGTAGCTTTCATCAAGCACGGTCGAGACAGGTGCCAGCTCTTCATTGATGATCGGCGCTGTGATTGAATAGCCTTTGACCGGATAGATCGGAGCATTCAGGCCAAGCGACTTGACCAGAGCGGGCGTGTAGCTGCCCAGTGCCACAACATAGCGATCAGCCGTCAGAACGCCTTCCGAGGTTTCAACGCCCGACACCTTGCCGCCAGAGATCAGCAGCGATTTGATGTCGACGCCAAAGCGGAATTTGACGCCGAGACCTTCGGCGATTTTGGCCAGTTCATTGGTGAATTTAAAGCAGTCGCCGGTCTCATCATGCGGCAGGCGCAGGCCACCGACGAACTTATCGCGGGCGCGGGCCAGAGCAGGCTCAACCCGCACGCAATCTTCGCGGTCGAGCACTTCAAACGGCACGCCGTCCTGACGCAGAACTTCGATATCCTTGCCGATGCCGTCGAGCTGATACTGCTCGCGGAACAGCTGCAAGGTGCCCTGTGTGCGCTGGTCATATTGAATCCCGGTTTCCTCGCGCAGAGCGACAAGGCAATCGCGGCTATATTCGGCCACACGAACCATGCGGGTTTTATTGACCTTGTAGCGGCTCTCGGTGCAGTTTGCGAGCATTTGCAACAGCCAAGCGTACTGCTTCGGATCTGTGGTCAGGCGCAGAACCAGCGGCGCATGTTTCTGAAACAGCCATTTGGCAGCTTTCAATGGAATGCCGGGTGCTGCCCATGGCGATGCATAACCCGGCGAAACCTGGCCGGCATTGGCGAAGCTGGTTTCCAGTGCAGGGCCTTCCTCGCGGTCAACGACAGTGACTTCATGGCCAAGCTTGGCCAGATAGTACGCGCTGGTGACGCCGATGACGCCGCTGCCGAGAATGGTGATCTGCATGTTCGCCTCTTAATTATTATGCTTTTGTTTCAGATGCTGCGCCATCCACGTAAACACGGGCATAGCGGTGGCCTAACGAAGTCAGGATTTCATAAGGAATGGTGTCGCAATCGCGCGCTACATCTTCGAGCCGCTGATGCGGGCCGACGAGTTCAACCAGACTGCCGAGCTTGATTGCGCCTTCCGGCAGGGCAGTTACGTCAAGCGTGATCGAATCCATCGAAACACGACCGACAATCGGCAGGCGCGTATCACCATAAAAGGCGGATCCCTTGTTGCTCAAAGCGCGGAACCAGCCATCGGCATAACCGACTGCAATGGTTGCAATCCGCATGGGCTTGCTTGCTACGAATGTGCCGCCATAACCGACTGCCGCACCCTTATCGATATCGCGCACCTGAATGACGCGCGCTGATAGCTCAAGGACTGGCTTCATAGGATTCTCGCCCGTTTCAGGGCCGACGCCATAAAGGGCCACGCCCGGGCGTGCGAGATTGAAGTGGTAGGTGCTTTCGAGAAAGCAGCCGCCGGAATTTGAAAATGCCACCGGCATTTTTGGCAAACGTGCGAGCGCTGCATTCATGGCCGCAAGCTGACGGGCATTGGCCGGGTTTTCCGGCTCATCGCCGCTCGCCAGATGGCTGATGACAAATTTGACGTCGATATGGTCCAGAAGATGCTGGTCATCGACCAGTTGGTCGAGTTCTTTGGCCGACAGGCCAAGGCGCGACATGCCGGTATCGATCTGTAGCAGCGCAGGCAGTTTTTCGTTCAGGCTTGCGGCAAGTGCCGACCAGTTTTCAATCTGCTCCAGCGAGTTGAGAACAGGCAGGATTTTCTCGCGTGCGCAGGCAGCTTCCGTACCGGGCTGAAGGCCGTTCAGTACGTAAAGCGTCGCATCTGGATTGAGAAAAGGACGGAGCGTAATTGCTTCGCCAAGATGGGCGACGAAGAAATCGCGGCAACCTGCTTCATAAAAAGCCGGCGCGACGCGGTTTGCACCAAGACCGTAAGAATCAGCTTTCACAACAGCGGCTGTGCGGGTTGGCGCAATGCGCTTTGCGATGGTCGAATAATTGTGGCGCAGGGCTTTAAGGTCGATGGTTAGAACGCCGCCTGCGGCGAGGTCTCGTTCAGTTTGAGAAAAATGCATCGACATATCGGTCATTTCCAGTGCACTCGGTTTGTTGGTGGGATGCCTGGAATCTAATCCGCTTCCTCCCAAAAGCACATTGCTTCGATGTCGGGTTTCGGCGACTGGCGGATCGCTATTCCTTGCCCCCAAAGCAATAGCGATAATGATAGTCGAAGACTATTCGAATGTTTTTGCATTTTGTCGTAGATTATGCGAATTTTAGCATGATTTACGCACTTATTAGCTCATCATTCGAAGAATATTCATGGCGACACTGGATAGCATAGACCGCAATATCATCCGTTCGCTGCGACGCGATGGCCGGATGACGAACAGCCAGCTTGCCGCCGAAGTGGGGCTTTCACAGTCGGCCTGTCTGCGGCGTGTACAGATTCTCGAAGAAAGTGGCGTCATTCGCGGATATACCGCGATTGTTGGATCTTCCGGCGGGGATGAGCGGCTGGTGGCGATTGTTCGCATCACGCTGGACCGGCAGACGGAAGAATATCTCAACCGCTTTGAAGAGGCGGTGCGTCGCCATCCAGAAGTGCAGGAATGTTATCTGATGACCGGCGATGCCGATTATATTCTGCGGGTTGAGGCGGAGAATGCCGCTTCCTATGAAATCATTCACAAGGAAATTCTATCGCGGCTGCCGGGTGTTGCGCGCATTCATTCGAGCTTTGCAATCCGCACAGTGCTGCTCTCGAAAGTGCCGGCGTCACGGGCATAGAAAAAGCCCGGCATTTGGCCGGGCTTTTGATTTCTTAGGACGGCTGCTGCTTAGCGGAATTCGTAGCGAAGACCGGCGCGGACCGTATGGATGTTGAAGCCATTGTCCTTGGCCTGTGCGCCTGTTGCGCCCGGACCTTCGGAGTTGCCGTAGGGGTTTGTGCTGCTGTCTGCGGCATCATAACCATAGGCTTTGCCACCGTTGATGCGCAGATAGCGATAGCCAAGGTCAAACTTCAGCTGCTCGGTAAGGTCGTAGCTCACACCAGCCATCAGGCCCATGGCAAAACGCCAGCTGTCGAGGCCGCCTTTGTCTGACTGGTAATCGCAATTGCGGGTTGTGAAGTCAGAGCATACCTGACGTGTATCCCAATTGCCGTATTTCACATAGGCAGCACCCAGACCGGCGCCAAGATAAGGCGTGACCGCTCCAACCTTTGGCAGATCGACATAGGCATTGGCCATTGCTGTCCAGATATTTGCCGTCGATGCGTCTTCATAATGGCAATTATCTTCTACCGGGTTGAGGCCGTGGGCGCTCTTTACGTAGCTGGTGCAGTTTGTACGGCCGTTAATATTGGCGCGGAAGAAATCCAGCGTTGCATCTGTGCGGAACATTTCGTTGAAACGATAACCGACGCCGACGCCGTAGGCTGCGCCGCCTTTCAGCTTGAAGCTATCGTATTTCAACGTGTCGTCGATGCCGCGATAGGGTGGATTTTCCTGGTTCCAGAAATCCCATTCACCATCGGTTTTGTTTTTGAAGTTGTAACCGATGTCGCCACGGATGTACCACCCGGACGCCAAAGGAGCAGGTGCCACAACAACTGGCGCTGGCTCCTCTAGAATAATGTCAGCTGCGCGCGCTCCGTTTGCACCGATCAACATGCTGCATGTCATGAGCGCTATAGCGGAAACATATTTCATCTACCCAACTCCAACCGAAATAATTGCGGTTCCCGAACCGTTGGAAAAAGATGGTAAATGAATATGCTTAAGCTATCGTTACTTCTTATTAGCGAGCACTAAACTTGCGGTAGTATTTATCTTGAGAAGTGTCGTCTAACCGGGAAAGAAAAACCCGGCCTGAGCCGGGTTCTGCAATCTTTACTTGAAATCGACTGACTGTATGACGGACTGGTCGATATCGTTAATGTTACGCTTGCCGCAGAGAGCCATCGTGATGTCGAGTTCTTTGCGGATGATCTCAAGTGCGAGTGTAACGCCTTCCTTACCCATGGCGCCAAGTCCGTATAGGAACGGACGGCCAATGAACACGCCCTGCGCACCCAGTGCGCGGGCTTTCAGAACATCCTGGCCTGAGCGAACACCGCCGTCCATATGCACTTCGATCTGATCGCCGACAGCGTCGACAATTGGCTTGAGCATGGAGATGGACGAGACAGCACCGTCAAGCTGGCGACCGCCGTGGTTGGAAACGATAATCGCATCGGCACCGGATTTTGCGGCCATCTTCGCGTCTTCAACGTCGAGGATGCCCTTGAGGATCAGCTTGCCGCCCCATTGTTCCTTGATCCATGCAACATCGTTCCAGTTCAACTGCGGATCGAACTGCTCTGCCGTCCAGGAGGAAAGCGACGACAGGTCGGTAACATTTTTCGCGTGACCGGCAATGTTGCGGAAGGTGCGGCGCTGTGTGCCCATCATGCCCATGCACCAGCCCGGACGGGTTGCCATCTGCCAGATGTGCTTTGGCGTGAACTTTGGCGGGGCGGAAAGGCCGTTGCGCAGATCCTTGTGGCGCTGACCGAGAATCTGCAGATCAAGCGTCAGCACCAGAGCCGAACAACCGGCAGCTTTCGCACGGGTGATCAGGTTTTTGACGAATTCGCGGTCTTTCATCACGTAGAGCTGAAACCAGAATGGCTTCTTGGTGACGGATGCCACGTCTTCGATGGAGCAGATGCTCATAGTCGAGAGGGTAAAAGGAACGCCAAAAGCCTCTGCTGCCTGTGCCGCAAGCATTTCACCATCTGCGTGTTGCATACCGGTTAGGCCGGTCGGGGCGAGGGCCACAGGCATTGCGACCTTCTCGCCAACCATCGTTGTTTCAAGCGAACGATTGGTCATATCGACCAGAACGCGCTGGCGCAGCTTGATCTTGGCGAAATCGGTTTCATTGGCGCGATAGGTTGATTCCGTCCAGGCACCCGAATCTGCATAATCGAAGAACATTTTCGGGACGCGGCGCTTGGCCAGTCGCTTCAGATCGGCGATCTCGACGATGTTAGGCATTCTCCCACCCCTTGTGGTCAGTTTTCTTTACCAATCGCATGACGGATTGCGCGGCTGAAATCAAGAGTGAACCCGCATGGAATAACAATTGGCTCGCGCTAATTTGATGGTTTGCGAAGTGCAACTATACTATCGGCTTATTTCTGCAGCTGATATGGCGATTGTCAGAAATTGCCGCAAAGATATTTTACGACAGGGGTGCGTCGCATTTGGCACCCTAATTATTTGTATTCACGCGCATCCTCTCCGAAAATCGTTTCGCACTTTTCGGGATGCGCTCTAGAATACTGCATCGTAGTACGGCATTCATTGAGTGCAGCGCGTTATGCAGTCGAGGATAGCAAGATGAGCAAGGCTTCGGAAACCCGATTTATTGGCAAACGATCAAGTGCCGCTGGCGGATGGGGCGCTTTGAAAAGTTGTGGCAAGCAGTTGCTGGCCAGCGGTGCGCCATTGACTGGCGCGCGTGCTCTTCTGAAAGCCAATCAGCCCGATGGTTTCGACTGCCCCGGCTGTGCCTGGGGTGATCCGGAACATGGTTCGTCTTTCGAGTTTTGCGAAAATGGCGTGAAGGCTGTTGCCTGGGAGGCAACCGAACGACGCACGACGCCAAAGTTTTTCACCGAACATACAGTTTCCGAGCTGCAATCCTGGACGGATTATGCGCTGGAGAACACTGGTCGTCTTACACATCCGATGCGTTACAATGCGGCAACCGATAAATATGAAGCGGTCGAATGGGACGAAGCCTTTGCGGCCATCGGCGGCATTTTGCAGGGTTTCGATACGCCGGATCGTGTCGAATTCTATACATCGGGTCGCGCCTCCAATGAGGCGGCATTTCTGTATCAGCTTTTTGTGCGCGCCTATGGCACCAACAATTTCCCTGACTGTTCCAATATGTGCCACGAGGCCAGTGGTGTTGCTCTGAAGCAATCGGTTGGCGTCGGCAAAGGCACGGTTCTGCTTGAGGATTTCGAGCAGGCTGATGCGATTTTCGTGGTCGGTCAAAATCCCGGCACCAATCATCCGCGCATGTTGGGTGATCTACGCCGCGCAGCCGAACGCGGTGCGCAGATCGTTGTTTTCAATCCCGTTCGTGAGCGCGGGCTGGAGCGGTTTGCCGATCCGCAGAACAAACTTGAAATGATGCATGGCGGCAGCGAAGCCATCGCCAGCGATTATTACCAGCCGCGTCTGGGTGGCGATTTGGCCGCCTTCCGCGGAATGGCCAAGGCAGTATTTGCGGCCGATGATGCAGCGCTTGCGGCTGGAGAGCCGTCGGTTCTGGATCGCGAATTTCTGGCAGCGCATACGGCAGAATTTGAAGCTTATCGTGCGGCTGTCGACGCAACTTCATGGGAAGCGATTGAAGATCAATCCGGTCTTCTGCGTCAATCGCTTGAACATGCCGCTCGCATTTACATGAAGGCTGGTAGGGTTATCTGCACATGGGCGATGGGCATTACCCAACATCGTCATTCTGTAATCATGATCCGCGAAATCACCAATTTCATGTTGCTGCGTGGCAATATAGGCAAGCCGGGCGCCGGACTTTGTCCGGTGCGTGGACATTCCAATGTGCAGGGTGATCGCACGGTTGGCATCAATGAGCGTCCGTCGCCTGCATTCCTTGATGCCCTGGAAAAGGAATTTGGTTTCAAAGCGCCGCGTGAACCCGGCCATAATGTGCTTGGCGCGATTGGTGCCATGCTTGATGGCTCGGCAAAGGCTTTTATCGGCCTGGGCGGTAATTTTGCGCGTGCAACACCTGACAGTCCGATGATTATCAAAGCACTGTCCGGCCAAAGACTGACTGTGCATATCGCAACCAAACTTAACCATTCGCATCTTTTGCCGGGGCAGGATTCCTTTATCCTTCCATGCCTTGGCCGCACTGAGATTGATCTTAACTCCAAGGGCGTGGCGCAGATTGTCACCGTGGAGGATTCGATGAGCATGGTGCATGGATCGGGCGGTATCAATCACCCAGCTTCGCCGCTGCTTCGTTCGGAAGTTGCGATCATTGCCGGCATGGCAAATGCGACATTGGGCCCAAAGCCGGTTGACTGGCTGGCACTGGCCGATGATTACGATCTGATCCGTGATCACATCTCACGGGTATTGCCGGACTTCTACGACTTCAACGCGCGCGTTCGTGTGCCGCGTGGTTTTCATTTGCGCAACACGGCGCGAGAACTGGAATGGGCAACACCGGCTGGCAAGGCTACGTTCTGGAGCGGTGCGCTGCCTGAAGCTGTCGAGCATCAGCAGGCACGCGGCAAGCCGGGGCGTTATGTGCTCCAGACATTCCGCAGCCATGACCAGTACAATACCACGATCTATGGCATGGATGATCGTTATCGCGGTGTCTATGGCGAACGGCAGGTGGTGTTCATGAACCCCGCCGATATGTCGGATATTGGTGTTGAAGCCGGAGATCGGGCCGATATCGTCGGTGATTTCGAGGACGGTGTTGAGCGCGTGGCTCGTGATTTCCGCTTTGTCCCTTACGATATTCCGCGTGGATGCATTGCGGGCTACTACCCGGAAATGAATGTGCTTGTGCCTTTGGCAAGCGCGGGTGACGAAAGCTATACGCCAACATCGAAGTCGGTCATTGTTTCGTTCCGTCCGGTTCAGGCGGTTAACGCAGCTAACGCCTGATGGAAGAAGCTGAATATATGGCATTGGTCGATGCGCTGGAGGCTGCATCGGGCAAAGTCTCACGGCTCGGCGCGGGAATTATTGCTGCGGCTGCACTGGATATTGCCAAGGATAGCCGCAGTTTTTCTCTCATACTTGGTGTTGCTCACGCTCTTGTGCTGAGGGAGGTTATTGTACTTGAAACCAATGGTGGCTATATCACGGTCCGGCAACGCGATGCTCGGACACAGCGCACTTATTATCAGTTAAACGCTGCAGGCGAGCGGCTTGTCGAAGAAGTCATTTTATAATTATTTTGTTTTATTGTTTTTGATTTAAACGCTTTCGCGAAGCTATTTGAGAGACGCATTTCTATATGCGAATATGATGATTAATAATGTTATTAAAGCATGCTTTTCTCAGCATTCTTTTGGCTGCATGTTGTTGTCAAAGAAACCAGTGAGAATCGTATCAATGGCCACAAAATTTTCCCCTCTCGCACAAGCGGGATATGGTGCGCTGAAAGCGATTGCGAGTGTTCTCGTCGTTACGACGATGCTTATGGCTTCAAGCAATTATGCGCATTCCGAAATGAGCGGCGTCGTTCCGGTGGCCGTGACGGAGAGCAAGCTGGTCGACTATCAGCCCAAGCTGACGCTCTCCGGTGCAATTGCGGCACGCTCACTGGTCAATGTTTCTTTCCGCGTCAACGGACAGGTTGTGGAGCGCAAGGTCGAAATCGGCCAGCATGTCGAGAAAGGCGAGCTTCTCGCACGGATCGACAATGCCGAACAGCAGTCCAACATGCGCGTTGCACAGGCATCCAAGGATGCAGCACAGGCGCAGCTTGTGCAGGCGGAAGCAAGTTTCAAACGCCAGCAGGCGCTCTTGGCACAAGGCTTCACCACGCGGTCGCAATATGATCAGTCTGAGCAGGTGTTTCGCACCGCTCAAAGCACATTGATGAATGCGGAAAGTCAGCTCAGTAATGCGCGTGACGAGCTTTCCTATACCGAGCTTCATGCGCCGGTTTCAGGTGTGCTGACGGCTCGCAATATCGAAACCGGCCAGGTGGTTCAGGCTGCGCAAACTGCGTTCTCGATTGCCGAAGACGGTCCGCGTGATGCGATCTTCGATGTTCAGGAAACGCTGGTCAATTATGCCAAGATCGGCATGGACGTAACTCTGGCCTTGCTGTCTGACGATAGCGTTCAGGCAGAAGGGAAAATCCGCGAAATCTCACCGGTGGTCGATGCACAGACGGGCACCGTGCGGGTGAAAGTTGGCATTGCTGATACGCCTGAGCAAATGGCCCTTGGGGCAACAGTGACAGGCACGGTTCTTATGGAAAACCAGCAGGTCGTGATCCTGCCATGGAGCGCCATGACGTCCGACTCAGGCCGAACGGCTGTTTGGCGCGTAGCAAAGGACACGCAGGTTGCAACGCTCGTTCCGGTCAAGGTGCTGGCCTATGAAAAGGAACGGGTGATTGTTGCGTCTGGTTTGAATGTTGGCGAGCTGATCGTGACCAAAGGCGCGCAGATGCTGCGATCCGGTGCTCAAACCGAGATTATAAAGGGTCTCGAAAAGGCGGACGCACAATGAAATCGACGATGAAATTTTTAAGCTGCGTTGCCATTGTTGGTTCGCTTGTAACGCTTGCGGCCTGTGGCAAAGATGACGACAAATCATCGCAAGCAGAGACAGTCCGCCCTGTTCTTTACACGATCGCAACGCCGAAGCCTGCAATTCAGACCAGCTTTGCTGGTACGATCGAGCCGCGTTATTCGACTGATCTGGCCTTCCGTGTTCTGGGCCGCATTATCGCGCGTCCGGTTATTGTTGGCGATCTCGTCAAAAAAGATGAGATGGTTGCGATGCTCGATCCCTCCACACTCGATCTCTCAGTTCAGTCTGCCAAGGCTGATCTCGCAAGTGCGGAAGCGCAATATGCCAATGCCGCTGCCAGCGAAGAGCGTCTGCACATTTTGCTCAAGGGCAACAACATCTCTCAGGCTGATTACGATGCTGCCAAACAGTCGCGTGACAGCGCACAGGCGGGGCTTGAAAAAGCACAGGCTGGATTGCGCAAAGCGGAAGATCAGCGCGGCTATGCCGTGTTAAGTCCTGATTTCGATGGCGTCATCTCTGCAACCAATGCCGAAGTGGGGCAGGTGGTTGCTGCCGGGCAAGCGGTGATGACAGTTGCGAGACCGGACATTCGTGAAGCGGTTCTCGATATTCCCGACAGCATGACTGAATACTTCGTGGCTGGAACGCCGTTTAACGTCCAGCTGCAGGCTGATCCGACCGTACCCGGACAGGGTACGGTGCGGGAAGTCGCCCCGCAGGCGGACGCGCAGACGCGCACGCGCCGGGTCCGCATTGCACTTGAAAACCCGCCGGAGGGTTTCCGGTTAGGAGCGACGATAAGGGCAGGGCTTGCAAGAGCGGAAAAAGATCATGTGCTTTTGCCGATTCAGGCCTTGCTTGAAAAAGACGGAAAGACCGAAATCTGGGTGATTGACCCAAAGACGCAGACTGTAAGCCTTCATGACATTCAGGTTGTTGAGCGTCGCAGCGACAGTTTTGTTGCCAATAATGTCGAGGTCGGCAGCTATGTGGCAACGGCTGGCGTGAACGAGCTCAAGGAAGGGCAAAAAGTCCGTTTGGATGCGAAAGGAAACAGCCTGTGAAAAAGGGTTTCAATCTTTCTGACTGGGCTTTGAACCACCGGTCGCTTGTCTGGTATTTTATGCTCGTGTTTCTGGTCGCGGGGCTTATCTCCTATCTCGACCTTGGCCGCGCGGAGGACCCCGAATTCACGGTGAAAACCATGGTGGTGCAGGCCAATTGGCCCGGCGCATCCATCGACGAAACCATGAACCAGGTCACAGACCGCATCGAGAAGAAGCTCGAAGAGCTTGATACGCTCGACTATACGCGCAGTGTGACGACGGCGGGTAAATCCGTTGTCTTCGTTTTTTTGAAAGATACCGTGCGCAAGGAACAGGTGACAAAAGCCTGGTCCGAAGTGCGTCACATGCTTGACGACATCAAGCCTAATCTGCCGGAAGGCGTTTACGGCCCATATTACAACGACAAGTTCGGCGATGTGTTCGGCAATATCTTTGCGTTTACAGCCGATGGCTTATCGATGCGCCAATTGCGCGATTACGCCGAAGATGTTCGCACCAAAATTCTGACTATTCCCAATGCCGGTAAGGTTGAGCTGATCGGCGCGCAGGATGAGGCGATCTATCTCGAATTCTCGACGCGGCAGGTGGCAGCCCTTGGCCTCGACCAGCAGGCAATTCTCAAGGCGCTTCAGGATCAGAATGCGATTACGCCTTCGGGTGTTGTGCAGGCCGGGCCTGAGCGGATCAGCGTTCGTGTGAGTGGGCAGTTCAATTCGGAAGCCGATCTCAGAGCCGTCAATCTGCGCGTGAATGACCGTTTCTTCCGTCTTTCCGATGTGGCGACGATCACGCGCGGCTATGTTGATCCACCGACATCGATTTTCCGTGTGAACGGCCATGACGCGATTGGCCTTGGCATTGGCATGAAACCAAACGGCAATCTGCTCGAATTTGGTGAAAAGCTTGATGCCCTGATGGAGCAGGCAAAGGCTGAGTTGCCGGTTGGCGTGAATGTCTTCAAGGTTGCCGATCAGCCGGAGGTCGTGCAGGACGCGGTGTCAGGGTTCACACAGGCGCTGTTTGAAGCGGTTGTCATCGTTCTCGCCGTGAGCTTCATCAGCCTTGGCTTGCGCGCCGGTTTTGTTGTGTCGCTGTCGATCCCGCTGGTGCTGGCTATCACCTTCCTTGCCATGTCGCTGATGGATATTTCGCTGCAACGTGTGTCGCTCGGTGCATTGATTATCGCGCTGGGGTTGCTGGTTGATGATGCGATGATTGCGGTTGAAATGATGGTCGCGCGGCTGGAGCAGGGCGATCCGATCAACAAGGCCGCGACTTATGTTTATTCGCACACGGCGTTCCCGATGCTCACGGGAACGCTTGTAACCATCGCAGGTTTTATCCCGATTGGCCTCAATACCAGTCAGGCAGGCGAGTATACCTTCACGCTTTTCGTGGTGATTGCTGTTTCGCTGATCGTTTCATGGATTGTGGCTGTGTTGTTTGCGCCGCTTCTTGGTGTGACCTTCCTGCCCAAGAAAATGAAGCATCATGAGGAAAAGCGCAGCCGCTTTTTCGAAGCTTTCTCGAAGACGCTGCTTCTGGCGATGCGACACAAGTGGATCACCATCATCACGACGATCGCTTTGTTTGTGGTGTCCGTGTTCGGCATGGGCTTCATCGAACGACAGTTCTTCCCGCAATCCGACCGACCGGAACTGGTGATCGACTGGACCTTGCCCCAGAACAGCTCCATCGCCGATACCAAGGCGCAGATGGAACGCTTCGAGCAGACCATGCTCAAGGATAATCCGGATATCGACCACTGGAGCACCTATGTCGGGCAAAGTGCGATCCGCTTCATTCTCTCGTTTGATGTGCAGCCAGCCAATCCGTATTTCGGGCAGATGGTGGTTGTCGCCAAGGACGTGGAAGCGCGTGATCGCCTGAAGCAGAAGTTCGACGAAGCGTTGCGCAAGGATTATGTCGGCACCGATACCTATGTGAAGTTCCTCGAACTCGGACCGCCGGTCGGGCGCCCTGTGCAGTATCGTATTTCCGGTCCTGATATCCAGAAACTGCGCGGCGTTGCGCAGGACTTTGCCGGTATCATGAGTGCCGATAAACGCTTAGGCGTCGTCAGCTATAACTGGAACGAGCCGGGTCGTGTCATCCGCGTAGATGTCATGCAGGACAAGGCACGCAAGCTTGGCATTTCATCCAAGGATATTGCGACGACGCTCAATGGTGTTGTGGGCGGTATCAGCATCACACAGGTACGGGATTCCATCTATCTGATCGATGTGATTGTGCGGGCGCAGAAGCATGAGCGCGATTCCATCGACACGCTTCAGAGCCTTCAGATTGCAACTGGCAACGGCAGTTCCGTGCCGCTCGCAGCCATTGCCAATTTCCGCTACGAGCTGGAACAGCCGGTCGTTTATCGCCGTTCGCGCATTCCAACCATCACGGTTGCAGCTGGTATTGTTGATAAAACGATGCCGGACACGATTGTGAAGGAGCTTGAGCCTGCGGTGAAGGCATTCGTCGACAAGCTTCCAGCGGGTTATTCGGTTGCGACAGCCGGTACGGTTGAAGAAAGCGGCAAGAGCCAGGGACCGATTGCTGCCGTTGTGCCGCTCATGCTGTTCGTGATGGCAACCGTTCTGATGCTGCAATTGCAGAGCTTTCAGCGCCTGTTCCTTGTGGTTGCCGTGGCACCTTTGGGGCTGATCGGCGTGGTTGCTGCCCTGCTTCCGAGTGGCAAACCGCTCGGCTTCGTGGCAATCCTCGGTGTGCTGGCGCTGATCGGTATTCTTATCCGAAACTCGGTCATTCTGATCGTGCAGGTCGAAGAGCATATTACTGATGGAATGCATCCCTGGGATGCGGTTGTTCAGGCAAGTCAGCACCGTATGCGGCCCATTGCATTGACGGCAGCGGCTGCAAGTCTGGCGCTGATCCCGATTGCGCGTGAAGTGTTCTGGGGACCGATGGCCTATGCGATGATGGGCGGCATCATTGCCGGTACGGGCATCACTCTGCTGTTTCTGCCAGCACTTTATGTGGCCTGGTTCCGCATCAAGGAGCCTGACGCCAAAGAAGTTGAAACAGCGGTGGAGCCGCAACCGCAACATTGATATGAGTTAGACGACCCAACCGGAGAATGATTATGCAGACTGCCCCATCCCTGATGCTACAGGAAACCGAACAGTCACCATCTGTGGTGGCGAAACTTCTTGCAGCAGAAGTTGGGACATTTGCTGAGATCGGTCGGTTGTTTGAAAAGTTGCCCACCATGATTACGACAGCTGCGCGCGGCTCGTCCGATCATGCCGCGACTTTCTTCAAGTATCTGATGGAGATTGCCACGGGCATTCCGGTTGCCTCTATCGGACCATCGGTGGCCTCCGTTTATGGCGCGAAGCTGAAACTGGGGGGTGGTTTGCATTTCACTGTGTCGCAATCGGGTGCAAGCCCGGACATTATCGCGGTGCAGGATGCAGCAAAGCGGGGTGGTGCAACGACAGTTGCCGTTGTTAACGTGACCGATAGTCCGCTTGCGAAGG
Source organism: Brucella pseudogrignonensis (assembly GCF_002252525.1). Lineage (GTDB taxonomy): Bacteria > Pseudomonadota > Alphaproteobacteria > Rhizobiales > Rhizobiaceae > Brucella > Brucella pseudogrignonensis. The sequence goes on along the minus strand of NZ_NNRM01000008.1, from coordinate 26,546 downwards.
GTGCCGACATTGTGCTCGCCCTTCATGCAGGCGAAGAGAAAAGCGTTGCCGCCACCAAGTCCTTCATTGCATCAGTCGCAGCGCTTTCAGGTGTGGTGGCTGCCGCCAGCAACGATGTCCGGCTGAAAGACGGTTTGAGCCGCTTGCCTGAAGCGTTGGCTGCCACAAAGCCGGAAGGCCGCGAGGTGGTGGAAGACCTGTTGGTCGAGGCAAAGTCGCTGTTCACTGGCGGACGTGGTACGGCCTATGCCATTTCCCTTGAAGCGGCCCTCAAGGCCAAGGAAACCGCCAATATTCATGCGGAAGCATTCTCACTTGCCGAGCTGATGCATGGACCGATGCGGCTGGTGGAACCCGGCTTCCCAATTCTGTCGTTCATACCGCAGGATGAAGCGCTTGAAACAAGCATTCAGGCACTGAGCAGGCTTCAGTCGTTCGGCGCAAACCTTGTCTCGTTTGGTGATGCTTCGGTGCCGGGCCATCGGGTGCCGTCTGCCAGCACCGGTAATGGTCATCTCGACCCGCTGGTTGCGCTCATCAACTATTATCGGATCATCGAGACGGTGACGCGCCGCAAGGGCTACGATCCCGATAAGCCACGTCATTTGAACAAGGTAACGTCGACGGTCTAAAGAATACTCCCACAATTCCAATATTCACGCATTATCGACTTGATAGCGCAATCCGGTCAGTGCATTACGCATTCTGGCATGGCGATCATCACATCGTAGAGTAAAAATCACGATGCCATTGAGCCTGCGTAATGAAGGAAGTCCGATGCATAACTTTGTCCTGACCGTCACCTGTAAATCCACTCGCGGTATTGTTGCCGCCATCTCGGGTTATCTTGCAGGCAAAGGGTGCAATATCATCGACAGCGCCCAGTTCGACGATCTGGACACTGGTCGCTTCTTTATGCGTGTCAGCTTCATTTCCGAAGACGGTGTGGCGCTTGATGTTCTGCGCGAAGGCTTTCAGCCTATCGCAGCACCGTTTGAAATGGATTTTGATTTCCACGACAATGCCCATCGCACGAAGACGCTGCTTATGGTGTCGCGTTTTGGTCATTGCCTGAACGATCTTCTCTATCGCTGGAAAATCGGCGCCCTGCCAATCGATATCGTTGGTGTCGTGTCGAACCACTTCGATTATCAGAAGGTCGTCGTCAATCACGACATTCCGTTCCATCATGTGGCTGTCACCAAAGCCAACAAGCCGGAAGCCGAACAGCGTCTTCTGGATATTGTCGATAATACGGGCACTGAGCTGGTGGTTCTTGCACGTTATATGCAGGTTCTGTCCGATCAGCTTTGCCAGAAGATGTCGGGCAAGATCATCAACATCCACCACTCTTTCCTGCCGTCGTTTAAGGGTGCAAACCCTTACAAGCAGGCCTATGAGCGCGGTGTGAAGCTGATTGGCGCCACGGCGCATTATGTAACCGCCGATCTTGATGAAGGTCCGATCATCGAGCAGGATGTCGCCCGTATCACGCACGCGCAGAGTGCCGCCGATTACGTGTCGATTGGCCGTGATGTTGAAGCGCAGGTTCTGGCACGCGCCGTTCACGCGCATATTCATCACCGTTCATTCCTCAACGGCAATCGCACCGTCGTATTCCCGGCGTCACCCGGCTCCTTCGCCTCCGAACGCATGGGGTGATATTGCGGCTCTGGCGGCCTGCAAATTGCGTCTTTTTGTGCTTCCGGTGCTCACGTACTCAAGTACGCTGCGCGCCGGTTCTCAAAAGCCACGATTTTCGGCACGTCATAACGACAATCTCGCTAATCGCGAATGTTGAGATAATAAAAAACCCCGCCAAAAGCGGGGTTTTCTTTTGATCTATCGTGAGACCGATTAGTCGATGTCGAAGGAAACGCCCTGTGCGAGCGGCAGAGCCTTCGAGTAGTTGATGGTGTTGGTTGCGCGGCGCATATAGCCCTTCCACGCATCCGAACCCGATTCACGACCGCCACCAGTTTCCTTTTCGCCGCCGAATGCGCCGCCGATTTCAGCACCCGAAGTGCCGATATTGACGTTTGCAATACCGCAATCCGAACCTTCAACCGAAAGGAAGCGCTCTGCTTCCTGCAGGTTCAGCGTGAAGATCGACGAAGACAGGCCTGCGCCAACTTCGTTATGGCTCGCAAGTACGTCGTCGAAGTCGGAATACTTCATGACGTAAAGGATCGGTGCGAAGGTTTCTTCGAGAACCGGACCCTGCTGCTTTGGCATTTCGACGATAGCCGGACGCACGTAGTAAGCGTTTTCATGGCCAGCGTCGACGCGTTCGCCGCCCTGTACCTTACCGCCGTGAGCGGCTGCTTCCTTGAGTGCCTTCTGCATGTTGTCGAAAGCAACCTTGTCGATCAATGGACCAACCAGAGCTGTGGTTTCGAGCGGCGAACCAACGGTAACGCTGGCATATGCCTTCTGCAGACGTGGAACGAGAGCGTCGTAAACGCTTTCATGTACGAACAGACGACGGAGCGTGGTGCAACGCTGACCAGCGGTGCCCATTGCACCGAAAGCGATTGCGCGCAGCGCCATGTCGAGATCTGCCGATGGGCAGACGATACCGGCATTGTTGCCGCCGAGTTCGAGGATTGCACGCGCAAAACGCTTTGCAAGGCGTGGACCAACTTCGCGGCCCATGCGGGTCGAACCGGTTGCCGAAAGAACTGGAACCTTCGGGCTGTCAACGAGAACTTCACCAACAGTACGGTCGCCGAGTACAACTTCAGCCAGACCTTCTGGAGCATCGCCAAAACGCTTGATGGCGCGCTTCAGGATTGCGTCACATGCAATAGCCGTGAGCAGGGTCTTTTCCGATGGCTTCCAGACAACCGAGTTACCGCAAACGATAGCGAGAGCGGAGTTCCATGCCCAGACAGCAACAGGGAAGTTGAAGGCCGAGATAACACCGACAACGCCAAGCGGATGCCAGGTTTCCATCATGCGATGGCCAGCGCGTTCGGTTGCGATGGTGAGGCCGTAAAGCTGACGCGACAGACCAACTGCGAAATCGCATATGTCGATCATTTCCTGTACTTCGCCGAGGCCTTCCGAAGGAATCTTGCCAGCTTCGAGCGAAACGAGACGGCCGAGATCTTCCTTGGAAGCGCGGAGTTCTTCACCCAAGAGACGGATCAGTTCGCCACGCTTTGGAGCTGGAACAGTGCGCCAAGCGCGGAAAGCTTCGTCAGCCTTGTCGATGATCTTGACTGCATCTTCTTTGCTGTGGGTCTTGATCGAAGCGATCTGTTCACCGGAGACCGGGCTGAAGCCAGCGAGGTCGCCCGACGTGTAAATGGCTGCGTCAACGCCAAGCTTTGAAAGCAGATCAGCGGCTTCTTTTTTCACGTCGAGTTTTTTAACAGCGGTGTTCATATTAATCCTCTTAGCCTGTCTAATTATTATTCTGCTGCTTCAAGACCGCTCAGGCGGGCCTGTACAGCTTCGATGGATTCGCGTTCGATACGGGCATAATGCTCGAATTCATTAAGAACCTTGGCGCCAAGGTCTTCCTCGAAACGCTTCTGGTTCGGGCTTTCCACAAAATCCTGCGCGTCGTCGTCGCCCAGATTGGACTGGAAGATACCAGCGGCACTGACCGGCAGGAAGTCTTCATAGATGATCGGATCGAACTGGACTGCGCCGCCTTCGATCAGAGTTTCAATATCGGTATCAGGCTTGAACGCTGCAAGACGTGCGGCATCCTTGACCGAATAGGCGAAATAGCCAAGCGCTTCTTCACGCACGCCAGCCCATGTGTCAGGGAAAGCGGCAAAGGTGTCGCTCAGTGCCTGCACATATTCAGCCGAGTTTGAACCATCTGGCGCTGGGCGTGCAATGGCGCGGGTGTCGTTGAGCAGCTTGTCGTAAAGCGCGCGACCCTTTGGTGTGAGAGCGACGCCACGCTGTTCGATTTCACCGAAACGGGCAGTGTGGGAGCCTGGGGTCCAAGTGCCGTCTGCGCTTACGAACGAAACTTCTTCTTCCAGTGCCTTGAACGAGGTCTGGCGCAGAAGGATCGGGCATTTGCGGGTTGGTGGACCTTCGACAACTGCCTTCGGGTTGATGCCGCGATCTGGCATCTGAACCTGCACGGCGTCGATGTCGAGCGTGCGTGGTGTCAGGTGGTTGATGTGCGGACCCTTGAAGGAAACAACGTCGGCGATCAGGCGATGCGCATCGTGGAGGCGATGGTAAAGCTCGGCACTGACATTGGCATGATCGTGCCAGCGGAACGTTTCGAGCACTTCTGCAACGAAGGTCTTCGCATCGCCTTCATCAAGGCCGCCATTGGCTTCCGCCTTTTCGACAAGCGCAATCGCGCCCGGCGTGAAGATGTTGCGCTTCGCGAGAACTTCTTCCGATTCTGCACGCAGCTTCTCATCAGAGATCAGATCAAGGCGCAGCAATGAGGTGAAAACACGGAACGGATTGTGCTTGAGTGCTGCATCGTCGATCGGGCGGAAGGCGGTGGAATGCACTGGCACGCCGGCAGCGCTCAAATCGTAGTAGCCAACCGGGAACATTCCCATGACCGAGAAAACGCGGCGCATCATCGACAGCTCAGCGGCAGTGCCCAAACGAATTGCACCGTGACGTTCTTCGGAAATGCGTTCGAGCGAATCTGTTTCCGTCAGACGCTCATGCAGATGCTTATCGTCTGCGAGAACCTTTGCGTTCACATCGGAGACGAGTTCCATCAATGTGCCATAAGCAGGCACTTCTTCCTTGTACATGGCCGACATGGCTGCCGAAAAGGCGGAGCGAATGGCGTCCGGTGAAACGAATTTCTGCGCGTTCATTGCAAGAGCTTCCGTAGAAGTTGGATCGTCTGCTTGGGAGGTATGTTAGAAAATAAAAAACACACCGCGATTATGATGAAAATGTATCATATCAGCCGTTTTGCCGTTATGATCGCGACGAACGCAACTATGTTAATGCGAGATTGGAATGAAGCTTAGCAGGAGACTGATCCCCGACATTGCCACGCTGCAAGCGTTTGAATGTGCGGCCCGACATGGCAGTTTCACGCAGGCCGCCAACGAATTGAACCTCACGCAGAGTGCTGTCAGCCGTCAGATCAAGGATCTCGAAAGCCAGCTCGGTGTATTGCTGTTTGAGCGCATCCGCCAGCGCATTCTTCTCTCTGATGCAGGACGAAAGTTCCTGCCGGAAGTGCGGCGTCTGCTCAACCAGACTGAGGACACGATGCTGCGCGCCATGGCGTCGGCGCAGTCTACCTCTTCATTCAGCGTGGCGACGCTGCCGACATTTGGTACGCGCTGGCTGATGCCGCGTATTCCGGATTTCGTCGAAAAACATCCTGGCATTGCAATCAATGTAGCTTCGCGTTCCGGCGTTTTCGACTTTGAAGAGCAGCCTTTCGATCTTGCTATCCATTATGGCCAGCCGGTCTGGGCACATGCGACCTGCACCTTCCTGTGCTCAGAGGTGATTGTGCCTGTTGCAAGTCCGAGCCTTCTTAAAGCGCGCCATCCGGCAACCCCGGAAGAGCTGGAAAACGAGCCGCTGCTGCATCTAGCGACACGGCCTAAAATGTGGGCGCAATGGTTTGAAAGCTGTGGCGTTGAAGGCAAGTCCGCTTATCGTGGCCACCGTTTTGATCAGTTTTCGATGGTGATCGGGGCGGCACTTGCAGGCCTTGGCTTCGCACTGTTGCCGCTTTATCTGATTGAACAGGAATTGCGTAACGGCGAACTGGTCATGCTTTTCGAGCAGCCGATGCGGACCGAGAATGACTATTATCTTGTGGTTCCGGAAGGCAAACTTGAGAACCCGCTGACGCAGGTCTTCTGTCAGTGGATCGCAGGGCAGGTGGGGAACGTCGTTCTTTAGTATAGGTCATTCCGAATAGGCATGAATTGTTGCAGAAATATTGCTGTTCTTGTGGCTTCCGCAGCATGAAATAGTTGCGACGGTAAAAACCGCCAGTTTTCCAAAATAAGAAATGGTTGCCTTCAATGTTGAACGATCCTCGCTCGCATGGTCTTTGGGAGAAGACCGCTCCAGCCGCACCGAAGACCACATCGCTGAAAGGCGATCTGTCTGCCGATGTGGTGATTGTGGGCGGCGGATTTACCGGCCTTTCGACGGCTTTGCATCTGGCTGAAAAAGGCACCAACGCCGTCGTGCTGGAAGGCATTGAAATCGGCTACGGCGGCTCGGGCCGCAATGTGGGCCTCGTCAATGCGGGCATGTGGGTGATGCCGGATGATCTGCCGGGCGTGCTTGGTCATCAATATGGCGACCGTCTGCTCGATGTGCTCGGCAATGCGCCGAAGCTGGTTTTTGAAATCATCGAGAAACACAAGATTGCCTGCGAAGTTGAAAAGCAGGGCACGCTGCATTGCGCTGTTGGCAAGAAGGGTCTCAAGGAACTTGAAGACCGCTATGAACAGTGGGCGCGGCGCGGTGCCAATGTAAAGCTGCTCAATGCTCAGGAAACCGAAGCCAAGGTCGGCACCAAGGCCTATTCCGGATCGCTTCTCGATCTGCGCGCCGGTACAATTCAGCCACTCGCCTATGTGCGTGGACTTGCACATGCAGCCGTTGCTGCTGGTGCCCGAATTTTCACGGGAAGCCCTGTGACCGGTGCCAGCGAACAAAACGGCAAATGGGTGGTCAAGACTGCTACCGGTACGGTGACAGCCGATTGGATCGTGGTTGCAACCAACGCCTATACCAATGTGCCATGGCCGGAAGTACGCGCCGAGCTTGTGCACCTTCCATATTTCAACATGGCCACCAAGCCTCTCTCGGACAATATTAAGCGTTCCATTCTGCCGGAGCGTCAGGGCGCATGGGACACCAAGGAAGTTTTGTCGTCTTTCCGCTTTGACCAGCAGGGCCGTCTTGTGTTTGGCAGCGTCGGTGCGCTGCGCAATACGGGTGCGAGTGTGCATAAGGCATGGGCAAAGAAGTCGCTGAAACGTCTCTTCCCGCAGATCGGCGAAGTGGAATTTGAGTCGGAATGGTATGGCAAGATCGGCATGACCAATGACAGTCTGCCGAAGTTCCATCGCCTTGCACGCAATGTTGTTGGCTTTTCGGGTTATAACGGACGCGGCATCGCGCCGGGAACAGTGTTTGGCAAGCATCTTGCAAAGCTGGTTTCAGGCGAGATCGGGGAAGCTGATCTGCCACTGCCGGTTAGCGATCCGAGGGAACAGAGTTTCCGTGGTCTGCGCGAAGCCTATTATGAAGCGGGCGCTCAGGTAGCACACGCGGCCGAGATAATTATCTAAAGCAAAGCATGTCTCCCAAAAGTGGAAACCGGTTTTGGGATAAAGACATGCGTTAATGTCAAAGTGTCATATAATTGAAGCCTAAGCCCTTTATGGCATCCGCATCGCTTCCGGGGTGGAAGAGATGCGGAAGGCAAATCAATCTGAAATGCCCTTCGCAGACCGTATATCTGCCGGAGGGCATTTTGCTTTCTGAAATCGTTTCCGATTTTCTGGCAGATGTTTTACAGACTTGTTTGACAGGTGAGTCATGAACAGGAATGATCGCGCTTCTCGATATGACAGTATCTGCGCCATTTCAGCTCGTATGCAGCGTAATCACGCTGGAGCAGCGGCACATGCTGCTGAAAATCACACAGAAATTCGAGGAGCAAACTCCATGACCAAGATGTTGAAGCGGGCTACGGCCATTCCAGCTCTTCTTGCTCTGTCCATGGCTGTCGCACAGGCTGACACGCTGACGCTTTACACGTCGCAGCCAGAAGCTGATGCGACCAAGACGGTTGAAGCTTTCCGCAAGGCTAATCCAGATACGGATGTGCAGATTTTCCGTTCGGGAACAAGCGAACTCCTCACCAAGCTTGCCGCTGAATTTTCAGCTGGCGCGCCACAGCCTGACGTTCTGCTGATCGCTGATGCGGTGACGATGGAAGGTCTCAAGAAGGACAAGCGCCTTCTGCCTTACACGGATGCCAAAGTTGATGGTTTTGCAGCGGATAGCTATGACGCCGACAAGACTTATTTCGGCTCCAAACTGATCACCACCGGCATTGCATACAACACGGGTGCGGCGCAGAAGCCTGAACATTGGGCCGATCTCGCCAAGGCTGACTATAAGGGCCAGGTTGTTATGCCAAGCCCGCTTTATTCGGGTGCTGCGGCCTATCTCCTGAGCGGTTTCGCACTCAACAAGGATCTCGGCTGGGATTATTTCAAGAACCTCAAGTCCAATGAACTTGCAAGCGTGAAGGGCAATGGCGCGGTTCTGAAGTCGGTCGCAAGTGGCGAAAAGCCATACGGCATTCTCGTTGACTTCATGGCGCTCAATGCCAAGGCCAAGGGTTCGCCGATCGAGTTCGTCTTCCCGTCGGAAGGTGTGCCTGCTGTAACCGAACCAGTTGCGATCATGGCGACAGCCAAGAACGTCGATGGTGCCAAGAAGTTCGTTGATTTCATCCTGTCGGATGATGGCCAGAAGCTGGCACTTGAGCAGGGCTATCTGCCTGCCAAGAACGGCGTTGGTCGCCCTGCATGGCTGCCAGAAGGCACCAAGATCAACATCATGTCTATCGACACCCAGAAAGTTCTCGATCAGACTGATGCCGACAAGAAGCAGTTCTCCGAGCTGTTTGGCGGATAAAAAGCGAAAATGCGGATGTTTCGAGATCTTCAGGGCCGTGATACGGCCCTGATTGTTGGTGTAACGCTGATTGTTGCGGTGCTGTCGCTTCTGCCGATGGCGCGTCTGCTTGTTGAGCTTGTTGCGCCGCAGGGACAGCTTTCGACATCCGTTCTTTCTGAAACATTGAGCAGCCGCTCGACATGGATTGCCACATGGCACTCCCTGCAGATCGGTATCGGCGGCACGCTGCTGGCGTTGGTATTTGGCATTATTGCGGCGTTGCTCGTCGGCCTCACAGACATGCGCGGGCGAAATATCTTCGTGCTATTTTATGTGACCCCGCTGCTGATTGCCCCGCAGGTGACAGCGCTGGCGTGGCTCCAGCTTTTCGGGCCTTCCAGCCAATTCCTCAAGATCATCGGCATGGCGCCGCCGCTGGGAAGCCGCAATCCGCTCTATTCTGTCTGGGGCATTATCTTTCTGCTGGGCGTGCAATATGGACCGCTGGTCTTTCTGATTGTGCGCGCTGGTCTGCGCAAGCTTCCACGCGAGCTGGTGGAAGCGGGTCTGAGTGCCGGTGCCAGTAAATGGACCGTTCTTCGCACCATCATCCTGCCGCTGATGACGCCATCGATCATCGGTGCTGCAGCCTTGGCTTTCGTGTCGTGCGTCGGCAATTTCGGCATCCCGGCGTTTCTGGGGATTCCATCGAATTACCTCGTTTTGCCAACGCTGATTTATCAGCGTCTTGCGGGCGGTGGGCCAGCGGTGCTCTCCAGCGTCGCGGTGCTTTCAGTGCTGATTGGTCTGATCGCTATGGCAGGGATCGCAGCGCAAGATTACGCCTCGCGCCGTCGCGATTTCCGCATTGTTTCAACGTCGTTGCCCGCTGCACCTTTTGCGCTTGGCGTATGGCGTATTTGGGCGGAACTGGCTGCATGGCTGTTGATCGTGATCGTGCTGTTTCTGCCGCTGATCGGTTTGACGCTTTCAGCACTGGTTCCGGCCTATGGCGTGCCGCTTACATTTGCGACAGCAACGCTTGAAAATTTCCGCTTTGTGATGCTTGAACACAGCGGATCAGCCCGCGCTTTTGGCAATAGCCTGATGCTGTCCTTTGCGGCGGCTGTCTTTGCTGTGCTGATTGCAGTTCCACTTGCCTATATGCTCGCATGGCGCAAACGGCGGTGGACGCCGATCCTCAACTTCGCAGCCGAGATGCCCTATGCGTTACCGGGCGTGGTGCTGGCAATTGCTTGCCTGCTGATGTTCTTAAAGCCGCTGCCGGTGGTGGGTGTCAGCCTCTATAATACGCTCTGGATCATCCTGTTTGCCTATCTTGCGCGCTTCTTCGTGCTGGCGCTGCGGCCAACGGTTGCTGGCCTTCACCAGATTGACGGTGCGCTGGAAGAAGCCGCGCGAATTGCAGGCGCAGGGCTTTTCTATCGGCTCAGGACCATTATATTTCCTCTTGTCGCACCAGCGACGCTTGCAGGCGGCGTGCTCATTTTCATGACCGCATTCTGTGAGCTGACGGTTTCAGCGCTTCTCTGGGCGTCGGGATCGGAAACGCTGGGCGTGGTGATGTTTTCTTTTGAACAGGCGGGCGATTCCGCCTATGCGGCTGCCATATCCATTCTGGCCGTTGCGGTAACATTCATGCTGATGCTTGCAACAAATCTGTTTGCGCGGCGTCTTCCAAACGGGGTGCTGCCATGGCGCGACTGAAAATCGCTTCTGTTTCCAAGGCCTTCAATGAATTTCAGGCCCTGTCTGAAGTGTCGCTTGATGTGAAGGACGGCGAGTTTGTTGCCATTCTCGGACCATCCGGCTGCGGCAAGACAACGCTTCTGCGGATGATTGCAGGTTTTGAAGACGTTGACGGCGGCGAAATCCATATTGGAGACAGCCGCGTTTCCCATGTTGACGGTAACGTGCCACCGGAAAAGCGGCAGGTCGGTATCGTCTTCCAAAATTATGCGCTCTGGCCGCATATGACGGTCGCCGAGAATGTCGGCTATAGTCTGCGGGTGGCAAAGGTTGCCAAAGCCGAGCGTGAGGACCGTGTTCGCCAAGCGTTGGCGCTGGTCGATCTTGACGGTTTTGGTGATCGCCGCCCGGCCAATCTTTCGGGTGGTCAGCGGCAGCGTGTGGCTTTGGCCCGCTGTCTGGTAGCAGCCCCTTCGCTGGTCTTGTTTGACGAACCGCTTGCCAATCTTGATGTGCATTTGCGTGCTTCGATGGAAGACGAGTTTGCGGCTTTCCACAAGCGCACCGGTACGACGATTATCTACATCACGCATGACCAGGCCGAGGCCATGGCGCTTGCTGACCGGATTGCAGTTCTCGATCACGGCAAGCTTCAGCAGTTCGATACACCACGTAAGCTTTACGAAGAACCGGCCAGCGAAATGGTCGCGTCCTTCATCGCGCATGGTATGGTTCTGCCTGCGGAGGTCGTGTCTTTTGCGCAAGCGGGACATTGTGAGGCGCTGGTGCTGGGAAGCCGTGCTGAGGTGCGTTGTTCCGGCATTGAAATGCCGCGTGCCAATGCGCAGCTCTGCGTTCGTGCAGAGGATCTGGCATTGACTGAAACCGGCGGCATCCCTGTGCGGGTCAAGCGTTCAGTCTATCGCGGTGGCGGTTCGCGCATCGAGGCACATCCGCTGACAAAACCGGATATTCACCTGCATTTTGAAGTGCGCGATCCAGTAAGACTGGAAGAAGGCGATGAGGTTCGCATCGCTATTCGCGGCGGCTGGATCATTCCAACCGATGAAATGCCGGTGAGAAAAGTCTCAACCGGCTTTCCAATCGGCAACAAGATTTAAAGCATGTCGCGGAAAAGCGGGAACCGCCTTCGCGGGGAAATCAGTCCACTGGACTGATTTCTGATCCCGCTTCGATCCGATAACGACATGCGCAAAAAAATAGATAGAGCGAGCGCTGTGGATACGAATAAGCGCGACACGCTCTAGCCTATTTCTTCTTCATCGCTTCCAAAAGGGCTGCACCGAAACCGCCGGTTGACGGCTGTTCCTGTTTGCGCGGGGTGAAGTTTTGCTTCTGTGCAGGTTTCGTGTCGCGCTGCGCATTGTTGCGCGGGGCAGGGGCTTCGCCACCGTCCTTGCGCATTGTGAGGCCGATGCGCTTGCGCGGCACATCCACTTCGGTCACGCGCACCTTCACCACATCGCCAGCCTTGACCACTTCATGCGGGTCTTTGACAAACTTATCAGCGAGCTGCGAAACATGGACAAGTCCGTCCTGATGCACACCGATATCGACAAAGGCACCAAAGGCAGCAACGTTTGTGACGGTGCCTTCCAGCATCATGCCGGGTTTCAGATCCTTGATGTCATCGATGCCATCGGCAAAGGTCGCGGTTTTGAATTCAGGACGGGGATCGCGACCCGGCTTATCAAGCTCGGCGATAATGTCGCGCACGGTTGGTAGACCAAAACGCTCATCGACAAAGACGCGCGGATCAAGGCTTTTAAGTGCTGCGCTATCACCCATGAGGCTGCGCACATCGCGGCCGCAGGCGGAAACGATCTTTTTGGCAACGCCATAGGCTTCCGGGTGAACGGAGGACGCATCAAGCGGCTCGGTGCCGTTGGCGATACGCAGGAAGCCTGCGCATTGTTCAAAAGCGCGGTTGCCGAGGCGGGCTACTTTCAGAAGTTCCTTACGGTTCTTGAAGGCACCGGCGTCGTCGCGATGCGCAACAATTGCTTCGGCGAGAGACTTTCCCAGACCCGATACACGCGCCAGCAGTGAGGCGGATGCCGTGTTGAGATCAACCCCGACAGCGTTCACCGCATCTTCGACCACTGCATCGAGCGAACGTGCCAGACGGGACTGATCGACATCATGCTGATACTGGCCAACGCCGATGGATTTAGGCTCGATCTTGACGAGCTCCGCCAATGGGTCTTGCAGGCGGCGGGCGATGGAAACGGCACCACGCAGCGATACGTCGAGCTGCGGAAATTCGTTCGCTGCGGCTTCTGACGCCGAATAGACCGATGCACCTGCTTCCGACACGATGACTTTGAGCGGCTTGGGCGCTGGCAGGTCGTTGAGCATATCCACGACAAGACGTTCGGTTTCGCGGCTGCCTGTGCCGTTGCCAATCGCAATCAGCTCGATCTTGTATTTACGGATCAGGCTTGCAAGCTCTGCCTGTGTGCCACGCACATCGTTCTTTGGCGGAAACGGATAGACCGTCGTTGTGTCGAGCAGTTTGCCAGTGCCATCGACGATTGCGACTTTGACGCCGGTGCGGATGCCCGGATCAAGGCCCATGGTGGCACGAGAACCGGCAGGGGCTGCGAGCAGCAGGTCTTTGAGGTTGCGGGCGAAGACGTTGATTGCTTCTTCCTCGGCGCGTTCACGCAGGTCGCGCATGAGGTCGAGTGACAAGGAGAGCGAGAGCTTGACGCGCCATGCCCAGCCTGCAACTTCCATCAGCCAGCGGTCGCCGGGCAGGGTTGCGCCGATATTATAGGCGGCTGCAATTTTGCGTTCGACCGGCTTTACAGGCGAGGTGTCATCAGCATCGATTTCAATATCGAGCGACAGAAAATCCTCGTTGCGGCCGCGCAGCATGGCCAGAGCGCGGTGGCCTGCAACATTTGCCCAGCGTTCGGAATGGTCGAAATAATCGGAGAACTTCGCGCCAGCGTCCTGTTTGCCATCGACAACTCGGGAGCGCAGAACAGCGCGATCTTTGAGATAGTTACGCAGATTACCGATTAGTTCAGCATTCTCGGTGAAGCCTTCGGCAATGATGTCGCGTGTGCCCTCAAGAGCTGCTTTGACATCGGCAACGTCGCCTGTGACATATTGTGTGGCAATCTCTGCGGGAACCAGCCTGCGGTCGGTGAGAATGGCTTCGGCAAGCGGTCCAAGACCACGTTCGCGGGCGATTTCTGCTTTGGTGCGGCGCTTAGGCTTATAGGGAAGATACAGATCTTCAAGCTCGGCCTTGGTCTGGACGCCTGCGATTTTCAGCTCCAGTTCCGGCGTCAGCTTTTCCTGCCCGCGGATCGATTCCAGAATGGAAGTGCGCCGTGCTTCAAGCTCACGCAGATAAGAAAGTCGCTCATCCAGCGTGCGCAATTGCGTGTCGTCAAGTCCGCCGGTGACTTCTTTGCGGTAACGGGCGACGAACGGCACAGTCGAGCCTTCATCGAGAAGACCAATGGCTGCTATGGCCTGTTCGGGCTTTGCGTTGATCTCCGCTGCAATGATTGCGGCAATTCGCTTAATATCGTTGGCCATATTCATTCCAATCTCAAATCTTTACGCGAACATAGTCGGATAGGTTTTTGACGCAATCACGACCGCCATAATGGTCCACAGGAAAGCATGTATATTCTTTGTTCACGCGCCTGTGAACGCGCAGGGTCTTTTAAAATCGGAATTGAGCGATACATATATCGTGAAATGACGATATGAACGAAGATCAGCGAGGTGACTATGATGTCGGACATTCAATCTGTAGCACAGCCTAATTCATTGGCTATGCCGTTGGACGAGATACTCAAAGCACTTGGCCATCCAGTTCGTCTCGACATTTTAAGCTGGCTCAAGCAGCCGGAGAAGCATTTCTCCGCTCAGCACATGCCCCTGGAGATGGGTGTGTGCGCCGGTCAGTTCGAGCGGTGCGGCCTCTCCCAGTCCACCGTTTCTGCTCATTTGTCCGTGCTGACGAAAGCGGGGCTGATTACGCCCCACCGCGTTGGTCAATGGACCTTCTACAAGCGCGATGAGGAGGCGATTGCCGCCTTGCTCAAATCACTGTCCGATCTTTAATCCCATTTGCCCAATCGTTCCCACTTGAAGGAAATGTATCTATGGCCACATTGTTCGATCCAGTTACAGTCGGCGATCTCAAGCTTGCCAACCGTATCGTTATGGCACCGCTGACGCGCAATCGCTCGCCCCGCGCTGTGCCAAACGACCTCAACGTCACCTATTATGAACAGCGCGCAAGTGCTGGTCTCATCATCACCGAGGCAACGCCGATCAGCCATCAGGGGCAGGGCTATGCCGATGTGCCGGGCCTTTATTCGGACGAGCAGCTTGCAGGCTGGAAGCGCGTCACCGACGCTGTTCACAGCGCAGGCGGCAAGATCGTCGTGCAGATGTGGCATGTGGGCCGTATTTCGCACGACAGCCTGCAGCCAAATGGCGGCAAGCCGGTTGCGCCTTCGGCCATCACGGCCAAGTCGAAGACCTATCTCGTGCATCCGGATGGCACCGGCGAATTTGCACCAACCTCAGAGCCACGCGCGCTTGAAAAGAGCGAGCTTCCGGAGATCGTTGCGACCTATGCCAAGGCTGCAAAGGATGCGGTTGAAGTGGCTGGCTTTGACGGCGTCGAAATCCACGCTGCAAACGGCTATCTGATCGACCAGTTCCTGCGTTCGGACAGCAATCATCGCACCGATGAATATGGCGGCTCCATCGAAAACCGCGCACGATTCCTGTTTGAAGTGGTAGACGCAATCACCAAGTCAGTTGCACCGGGCAAGGTTGGCATTCGTCTTTCGCCAGTAACGCCTGCCAATGACGCATCGGATTCCGATCCACAGCCGCTGTTTGATTATGTGCTCGAAAAGCTTGCCTCTTACGGCCTTGCATATGTTCACATCATCGAAGGTGCGACCGGCGGCCCACGCGATTTCCAGCAGGGTCCACAGCCATTCGATTATGCGCGTCTGAAGCAGGTTTATCGCGATGCCGGTGGCGAAGCTGCCTGGATGGTCAATAATGGCTATGATCGTGAACTGGCTGAACAGGAAATCGAAAGCGGCCGCGCTGATGTGGTTGCCTTTGGCAAGCCGTTCATCTCCAACCCTGACCTTGTCCGTCGTTTGAAGGACAATTCACCGCTCAATGAGCTGGATCAGCAGCATATGTATGGCGGTGGCGCCAAGGGATACACGGATTACCCGATCCTCGCCTAATAGAAATGAAGAAAGCCGCCATGCCGGTCTGCAAATGGCAATTTGTCTGCGTTCCGATGCTCATGTACCCCAAATTACACTCCGCTTCGGTACTCGAAAATCACCATTTTCGCCATGGCCTGCCGCTTTTTAATTCAGACACTTACTCATAAAATAAAAAGCCCGGCTTTGAGCCGGGCTTTTTTATTACAGACGTGCGCGCGTTGAGCGCGGTGTTGCCAACAATAGATTGGTTTCGCTGGCCTTGATCCCCGGCACCAGCCGGATGCGGCGCAGCACGGCATCGAAATCGGTTAGCGTCGCAGCTCCCAGTTCCACTACCAGATCGAAACGGCCATTGGTGGTGTGGATGGCTGAAATTTCGGAGAAGCCGCCAAGCGCTTTGACCACACGGTCGGCGACATGGCCTTCGATTTCGATCATCATGATACCGCGCACCGGCAGATCGACCGCGTCAGACCGCAGGATTACCGTATAGCCGATGATGTCGCCGGACTGTTCCAGACGTTCCATGCGGGAGCGAACCGTCGCGCGGGAAACGCCGAGATCGATTGCCACATCCGAAATGCTGCGCCGGCCATTGTGACGTAAAAGCGTGATAAGCTTTTCATCCAGATCGTCCATGTTTTCTCCATTTTGAAAAGCCAATCCGACATTCTGATAAACCAAACCGTTAAAATTGCCAATCCGGTTGCTTCACATCGCCAAGCTTAAATGGTCAATCTATGGCGATAGAGCGGCTCCAGTTGCTACAGAATCGTGAGCCGCTCCATCTTTTTGTTACTATGCATTTGCCTACGCAAAACCGCTTCGCACTTTTGCTGGAAATGCTTTAATTTCTCAGGAGTAGCACTTTATGCATTGCAAGATTTTGGGATTGCCGGTTCAGGAAGGCACTGGACGTCTGGGCTGCAATATGGGCCCCGACGGTTATCGCGCCGCTGGCATTGCGGATGCGATTCGTGAACTCGGTCATGAGTTTACCGATCTGGGCAATCTGGCCCCGGCTGAACAGCGCCCACTGAGCCATCCCAATCCTGTGATCAAGGCTTTGCCGCAGGCTGTCGCCTGGATCGAAGCCATTAGTGAAGCCGCTTATCGTGAGAGCGAAGACGGTTTCCCGATATTCCTGGGTGGCGATCATCTGCTTGCAGCAGGCACTGTTCCCGGCATTGCGCGCCGCGCCGCGGAAAAGAGTCGCAAGCAATTTGTGCTGTGGCTTGATGCGCATACGGATTTCCATACGCTGGAAACAACGGGCAGTGGCAATCTGCATGGTACGCCTGTGGCCTATTATACGGGCCAAAAGGGTTTCGAAGGCTATTTCCCGGCATTGGCAGCACCGATTGATCCAGCCAATGTCTGCATGATGGGTATTCGCAGTGTTGATCCCGCAGAACGCGATGCGATCCAGAAAACTGCTGTGTCTGTTTTTGATATGCGCCTTATCGATGAGCACGGTGTGGCAGCGCTGCTGCGCCGCTTCCTGCAGCGTGTGAAAGACGAAAACGGCCTTCTGCATGTGAGCCTGGACGTCGATTTCCTTGAGCCGTCGATTGCGCCAGCTGTCGGCACCACGGTTCCGGGCGGCGCGACCTTCCGTGAAGCGCATCTTATCATGGAAATGCTGCACGACAGCGATCTGGTGACAAGCCTCGATCTGGTTGAGCTTAACCCGTTTCTCGATGAACGCGGACGCACCGCAACGGTGATGGTCGACCTGATGGCGAGCCTGTTGGGCCGCAGCGTCATGGATCGTCCAACCATCAATTATTGAATTCAGAAACCGCATTCGCTGCTGGCGGATCAATGGTCTGCCGCTGAATGCTAAGGAGCAAGAATGACCCAACCGAACCTCAATATCGTCCCTTTCGTCAGTGTCGATCACATGATGAAGCTGGTGCTTTCCGTCGGTGTCGAGACCTTCCTCAAGGAACTCGCCGATTACGTGGAAGAGGATTTCCGCCGCTGGGAAAGCTTCGACAAGACGCCGCGTGTGGCTTCGCATTCCGATGAAGGCGTGATCGAACTGATGCCGACAAGCGACGGTACGATGTACGGCTTCAAATATGTGAATGGTCATCCAAAGAACACGCGCGACGGCCTGCAGACGGTGACAGCTTTTGGCGTTCTCTCGGATGTTGGCAGTGGCTACCCGATGCTTCTGACCGAAATGACCATTTTGACGGCGCTTCGCACCGCTGCAACCTCGGCCGTTGCGGCCAAGCATCTTGCACCAAAGAACGCACGCACGATGGCGATCATCGGCAATGGCGCGCAGAGCGAATTTCAGGCTTTGGCGTTCAAGGCAATTCTCGGCATCGACAAGCTGCGTCTTTACGATATTGACCGCACGGCTTCGGAAAAATGCGCGCGCAATCTCGAAGGCGCAGGCATTGATATTGTGATCTGCAAGGATGTTGAAGAAGTGGTCGAAGGTGCGGACATCATCACCACCGTAACCGCCGACAAGCTCAATGCCACGATCCTGACCGACAACATGGTTGGCGCTGGCGTTCATATCAACGCGGTTGGCGGTGATTGCCCCGGCAAGACCGAGCTTCATGGCGATATTCTGCGTCGCTCGGACATCTTCGTCGAGTATCCGCCGCAGACCCGCATCGAAGGCGAAATTCAGCAGCTTCCGGAAGATTATCCCGTCAATGAATTGTGGGAAGTGATCACCGGCAAGACTGAAGGCCGCAAGGATGCGCGTCAGATTACGCTGTTCGATTCGGTCGGCTTTGCTACGGAAGACTTTTCGGCACTGCGCTATGTTCGCGATAAGCTCCAGGATACGGGCTTCTATGAGCAGCTCGATCTTCTGGCTGATCCGGATGAGCCGCGCGATCTTTACGGCATGTTGCTGCGCCACAAGCAGCAGCTTAAGGCGGAACAGTCCAAGCCTGCCGCATAAAACTTCAAAGCCTGCCTCTTCATCAGAGGCAGGCTTTTTGTTTTGTCTTAGACGCTGATCTTATCCGAAGATAGGTTCCTACTTTTCCGCGATATGTTTTAGAGAGGCTTACGCGAATGGCGCGGGGTAGAAATCGTCCCGCCATGGGTTGCGATTGCCATTTCAAAACTATCGGCGATGCGTCGGGCGCGATCGATAAATACAATTGCACCTTCGGGCGGGAAAACCTCGCGTGCCGTCTGTTCAAACAGCTCCAGCCAGCGGTCGAAATGATCGCCTTTCAAGCCAAGTCGCAGATGCGGCGGCATGGGGCGCCCTTCATAGCTGCCGGTTTTCAGAATGACCGATGACCAGAATTCCGCGATTTGATCAAGGTGGTGATCCCAATCCGCCACCGCTTGCGTGAAGATTGGGCCAATCACGGCATCTTCCCGCGCACGTCCATAAAACGTGTCGACCAGTTGTTTGATGGACGCCTTGTCGATGGATGGATGAGGCTGGTTTATAAGAACGGTCATTTTCGGTGCCAATTGGATTGCTGCCGCAAGAACGGCCTTCGAGCCAGATATAGGCCTGCAATTCCCTTGATGCCAGAGAAGCTTTGCCGCACATGCCTGGAAGCCGCTGGCAATAACGGCATTAAGCGGTTTCGAAGCCCGTCTGATTTCCAATCGCGCTTTGGTTGTAATCTGATGAGCCAAATGAGGTCGAAATATCTGGAATTGTTCGCGTTTTACGACTGCAGTTACCGACGATTTTCTTGCGCTGTCTTCAAATATGGAAATTATTTCCATTTAATTTAAGTTTTCGCGACCGGAATTCAGCTTTGAACAAAGAGAAAAAATAACGGCTGATGTAAAAAATAACATTACTTCTAATTTTAGTATTTACTAATTAAAGTGTTTGCTCATGATTTCGGGCAATATGTTTATTGCTATCTATTTATTATGATTTATTTTTAAAGATATTCACAAAAATGAAAGGAGATAGGTTTGATTTTTTAATAGATATTATTAGTTTAGGATAATCCGAAATATCAATGTTTATGGAGGATATATGCCAAATACAGAGGGGAATTTGGTTGCATTCCATGATGTAAGAAACGTTGAAGCTATTGAAATTCTAAAGACAAGTTCTGATCACGGCTGGAAAAACTTGTTTGCCTACACGGCACGTCTGCAACCATTTAATTCTGTATTCCAGCCCGTCGATTCGCTATTGGTTGCCATGGTCCTTAAAGGGCATCTGCAAGGAGCTTGGCAGATAGGTGGAGAGTTATCGGAACTTTATCTGCAGCCCGGATCAATTATTGTAATTCCTCCGGACGAGAGTTTGAAAGTTTCGATAAATAGTAATGCTGAAGTTATAAATATATATATATCCAAGAACCTAATGGATGATGTTTTTCTAGAATTTTCATCCGTTAGCAATAATCTATTCAAGCTTGACTACAGTCTTTCCATCTATGACGAATTCCTGGAACAGACAATTAATTCCGTTAAAGATATATTGTATGTCGGTGGACGGTTTTCATCCATTGAAGTGCAATATATAGCGCGTCTTCTTGTTGCGCGTGTCGTGTCGAAATATTCTACACTAACATCGGGTGATCTTAACCCTGATGCTGGTCTTTCTCTTCCTACACTTCAAAAGACATTCGATTACATCGATGAAAATCTACATCGTCGCATTGTTATCGATAAGCTTGCCAATACCGCCGGAGTGGGGGCTGCGCAATTTGCCCGTCTGTTCAAGAGGGCAACGAATGTCACGCTGCACCAATACATCATTCGCCGCCGCGTTGATAAGGCGCGTGACCTTTTGATGGAAACGCAGATGCCGATTGCTGAAATCGCGCATGAGTGCGGTTTCGCAGATCAGGTCCATCTTACTCGTTTTTTTGGGAGAATTATTGGAACAAGCCCTGCATCCTTCAGGAGAAGAGCTCAACGATAGGTAGTCCAAAACATACAACTTAATTAGTACATTTTGTATTTATTATACAAAAGGAGTCGATATCAGCATAGACAAACCTCTACCGATAACGAAATTTTGAGACGGGTATTTATCGTCTTCGAGGGGTGTTCTCAGCAACTATTATGAAGTGCAGATTTATGGCTTTACTTTACGCGAGGTTTATACTTTGCGGTTGGTCCTGTTTGTATTTAATATTTAGTTCACATTTTAAATAATATTGATGCCATAGATAAGCGCTCTCTCAATAGTTCGAGTTCTGTTTCACATAGGCCCTTGAAGCTCAGTTTCGGTTGAGGAGAGAGTCATGGTTGCAGTTGTTACGAATAAGGTGAGCGGCAGCTCGCGTACCATTACTGGTGATAACATCGTCCTTTCAGGACCTAGCATTGTTAAACTGTCGCTCAATCCAGACGCGATTGCGGAATACCAGAAGATTGGCAACGATCTCCTTATTCGACTGCATAATGGCGAAACAATCCGAATTGTTCATTTCTATACGCATTATCAAAACGGTGAGGATAACGACCTCGTCCTGCAGGATGATCATGGTAAGCTGTGGGCCGGTAATCACAGCGATGGCTTAGCCGATTTCAATTTCTCCGAGATACAATCCGTTGATCAGCTTGCCGGTGGCGGCGGTGGTGGTTTGGGCCCGGTTCTGCTAGGCCTTGCTGGTCTGGGCGCCATAGGTGCCGCGATCGGAGCATCGTCGCGCGGTGATGATGATAATGACGCGGACGCAGATTCTGATGCCGATGCTGACGCTGACGCAGACGCTGATGCCGACGCTGACGCCGATGCTGACGCCGATGCGGATGCGGATGCCGATGCGGACGCTGACGCCGATGCTGATGCTGATGCCGACGCGGATGCTGACGCCGATGCTGACGCGGATGCTGACGCTGACGCAGATGCGGATGCTGACGCGGATGCTGACGCCGACGCTGATGCTGACGCGGATGCTGATGCTGATGCCGATGCTGACGCGGATGCTGACGCTGACGCAGACGCTGATGCCGACGCTGACGCCGATGCTGATGCTGATGCCGACGCGGATGCTGATGCTGACGCGGATGCCGATGCTGACGCTGACGCAGATGCGGATGCTGACGCCGACGCGGATGCTGACGCGGATGCTGATGCCGATGCCGATGCTGACGCGGATGCTGACGCTGACGCAGACGCTGATGCCGACGCTGACGCCGATGCTGATGCTGACGCTGACGCTGACGCAGATGCCGATGCTGACGCTGATGCCGATGCGGACGCGGATGCTGATGCCGACGCTGATGCTGACGCAGATGCCGACGCGGACGCTGACGCAGATGCTGACGCAGACGCGGATGCTGACGCTGACGCAGATGCTGACGCAGATGCCGATGCTGACGCGGATGCCGACGCAGACGCTGACGCAGATGCCGACGCTGATGCGGACGCTGACGCAGACGCAGACGCTGACGCAGACGCGGATGCTGATGCCGACGCAGACGCTGACGCTGATGCCGATGCGGATGCCGACGCTGATGCCGATGCGGATGCCGATGCTGATGCGGATGCTGATGCCGACGCTGATGCGGATGCTGATGCCGACGCGGATGCCGATGCTGACGCTGATGCGGATGCCGACGCTGATGCCGACGCTGATGCCGACGCGGATGCCGACGCTGATGCTGACGCAGATGCCGATGCTGACGCTGACGCTGACGCTGATGCCGATGCGGATGCGGATGCTGATGCCGACGCTGATGCCGATGCTGACGCTGATGCGGACGCGGATGCCGACGCGGATGCTGACGCTGATGCCGACGCCGATGCGGACGCGGATGCCGATGCTGATGCGGATGCTGATGCCGATGCTGACGCTGATGCGGACGCGGATGCCGACGCTGATGCCGACGCCGATGCCGACGCCGATGCGGACGCGGATGCCGACGCGGATGCTGACGCTGACGCAGATGCCGACGCCGATGCTGACGCGGATGCTGACGCGGACTCAGATTCTGATACGCCGGATGAGCCGAATGTCACTGTCGGTGATGACGGTCGTACACTGACGATTACCGGCGAGCCCAATACGACCGCGACGATTTACAATTCTACAGGTGGCGTAATTGGCACTGTCGGCCTGTCTGGCGACGGGAGTGCAACATTTACGCTCGATCCAAGCAATGGTCAGGTCGTCACTGTGACCTTGACGAACGCTGCGAATAACGAGTCTCCGGGAACGGCTGCGACACTCCCAGATTCATTGGCGCCGGATGACCCAGCTGTAACTGTAGGTGAAGATGGTGTAACCCTCACCATCACCGGTGAGCCGGGTGCAACTGCCACGATTTACGATGCGCAGGGCAATCCGATTGCAACGGTTCCGTTGGGTGCGGAAGGCGAAGCGACCTATACCTTGCCGGAAAGCAACGGTCAGACCGTCACCGTTACCCAAAGCGATGCGGCGGGTAACGAATCGGGCTCAACCTCTGCAACCTTGCCGGATACGCTGGCACCGGATGCGCCGACGGTTGTGGTTGGTGAGGATGGGGTGACACTCACCATTACCGGTGAGCCTGATGCAAGTGCTACGATCTATGATGCCGAAGGCAATCCAATCGCGACAGTTCCATTGGGTGCGGAAGGCGAAGCGACCTATACCTTGCCGGAAAGCAACGGTCAGGCCGTCACCGTTACCCAAAGCGATGCGGCGGGTAACGAATCGGGCTCAACGCCTGCAACTTTGCCGGATACGCTGGCACCGGATGCACCGACAGTTGTCGTTGGTGAAGATGGTGTAACGCTCACCATCACCGGTGAATCGGGTGCGACTGCCACGATCTACGATGCCGAAGGCAATCCGCTTGCGACGGTACCGCTCGGTCCAACGGGTGAGGCAACCTACACGCTTCCGGAAAGCAACGGTCAGGCGATCACCGTCACTCAAAGTGATCTTGCGGGTAATGAATCGGGCTCAACGCCTGCAACCTTGCCGGATACACTTGCTCCATCTGCTCCGGTCGTGGTTGTCGGTGAAGATGGTGTGACGCTCACCATTACCGGTGAGCCGGGTGCAAGCGCGACAATATATGATGCCGAAGGCAATCCGCTTGCGACGGTTCCACTGGGTGCGGAAGGCGAAGCGACCTATACCTTGCCGGAAAGCAATGGTCAGGCGATCACTGTTACCCAAAGCGATGCAGCAGGTAACGAATCGAGCGCAACACCTGCAACCCTGCCAGATACGCTGGCACCGGATGCACCGACAGTCGTCGTCGGTGAAGATGGTGTAACACTCACCATCACTGGTGAGCCGGGTGCAACCGCCACGATCTATGATGCCGGAGGTAATCCGATAGCGACGGTTCCACTGGGTGCGGAAGGCGAAGCGACCTATACCTTGCCGGAAACGAATGGCCAGGCAGTTACCGTTACCCAGAGCGATGGGGCAGGTAATGAATCAGGCTCCACGCCAGCAACCTTGCCGGATACGTTGGCACCAGATGCGCCAACAGTGGCTGTGGGTGCTGACGGACGTACGCTGACGATCACTGGTGAGGCGAACGCCACGGCGACAATTCATAATGCGCTTGGTCAAGTTATCGCGACAGTGCCGCTCGGCGCTGGTGGAACAGCAACCTATACGCTGGACCAAAGCAACGGGCAGAACGTATTGGTCTCACAGACTGATGCTGCGGGTAATCAGTCGGAGGCCAGCCCTGCGACCGTGCCGGATACGCTGGCACCGCTTGCGCCAACGGACATCACCATCACGCCAGATGGTGTGACCGTTAGCGGTAAGGGTGAACCGAATACGACGGTCATTATTCGAGGCGCAGGTAACGCTGTCGTCGGTGAAGGAACCGTTGACTCTAGCGGCAACTTCCAGATTGGGCTTACAACTCCGCAGAGGGAGGGGCAGCAACTGTCCGTCACACTGGAGGATGCGGCAGGCAATCTCTCAAACCCAGGCTCGGTAACCGCACCGATTATCGATCCGGGCAGCACAGCGCCGGTCGACGATAATGTAACTGCAGAAGTGGTTATTCAGCCAACGACAACCGCCGTCACTTATCCGGGTGCATCCTATCTGGCACTTGTCGGTATTCTGGGTCTTGATCTGCGTGTTCTGAGCGTGAACTCCGTGGGTATCACGGTGGCACAGGGTCATCAGCAGAATCTGCAGCTGACTTACGCACAGGCGCTGGGTGTGGATCTGGCAGGTGGTACATCGATTATCGTCCAGAAACTGATGCCGGACGGTACATGGGCCGCGGTGGACGGCAATGGCAATGCCACACTGCTTACCCTGACACTTCTGGGTAATCGTGCCGAAGCCTCCGTACTGCTGGGTGAAGGTACATATCGTGCCTTTGCCGCAGTTCAGAACACGGTCAGTGTGGGTCTGCTTGGCAATCTGGCAGTCTCGGGCCAGGATCTGAACTATCAGGAACCAAGTGGTATTCAGGCTCCAGCCATTCAGGGCAACGTCATGGCCAATGACGGTGCAGCGATTGAAGCTGGCCACCTGGTTACAAGTGTCACCGTTGGCGGTGTCGCACATGCCGTGGTTGCGGGTGCTCAGGGTACAACGATCACTGGTCAGTATGGTACATTGGTCATCCATCAGGATGGCACATATACCTACACGCCAAATGCGAGTGCGGCTGCCATCGGGCAGGTCGAGCAGTTTACCTATACGGTTCACGATCCGCTCACCAACGCCAATACAACCGCAAATCTGAACATCCGTATCGATAGCGATGGTCAGGGACTTGTGTGGAGTGATGACTTCACCCAGCCTGCAACCTACGACTTCGTTGCCACCGACGACACGGATACGTCGGGAATTGTCTGGGTCAATGCGGTCAATAATGCCTTCTTTGATCAGACACAGCCTCTCACCGCGCTTCTGGGTGGCGCTCAATCGAACAGTAATACGTTCACTATCGGCAGTAATATGGATGCCACCGGAACCATAACCATTTCGGTTACGGTAGCGGCTGTAGCGAGCGGTACGGTTGTCATCCAAAGGCTTGTTGGTGGTACCTGGCAGAATGTGGGCACGCCAGAAACCTACACTATGACGCTCGGTCTGCTCGGCGTCGTGAAGACCCTTGACGTTGGCAGCCTTAATCTGGTCCCGGGCCAGTATCGTGTCCATACCACGATCAGTGGTGTTGCAGGTTCGGTTAATACGATCTCGGATGTCAATGTCACCTTGACTGACCAGCATGTGATCCAGAGCAATCCTGGTACGACGGGCAATCTGCTCGACAATGACGGGACCTTGCCACTTGCTGCAAAACTACAGGTTCAGGGCAGCGGCGGCTTTGTGACTGTCAGTGCTACCGGCACTGTCATTCAGGGACTGCATGGTGACCTGACGATCTACAGTAATGGTGAATACAAGTATCAGCCGCACTCGAACCTTGCTTACACAGATCGCTTTGCGACGGATACCTTCAACTACAAGATCGTGCTGCCAAACGGCCACGAAACGGCGGCTCACATCACCATCGGGCTGGAAGAAGGTAGCCAGATACTCAGTGCCCGTATTGCAGAAGATCCGGTTCATGATGATGCCGTGGCTGCGGAGCATCACGATACGGCGGCTGCTGCATCGGCGAACGAGCATAACGACAATTCTGATGCACATACGACCCATCAAGCGGATGAGCATCAGGTGGCGGACGACAACACCCTGAATGATGGCAGCGGTGATGTCCACGCTTCAACTGAAACACCTGTGGATCAGGAGGCCACACAAACGACCGAACAGACGGCTTCAGCTGAAGGGAGTGGTGATGCACCCGTTGCAGATCAGCATGAAAGCGATGTTGTCCCGCTCGGTGATCATCTGGCGGCACCAGATGCAGATGCTGGCGAAACCCCAGCTCAGCATAGCCTGACAGAGGGCATATTGCTCGATGATGGCAGTGGTGAAGTGACATTGCCGTCAAGCAATGACCAGTCGTCCAGCGATGACAGTGCCACACAGACATCTGACACGGGTCTGGGTACGGCTCCAGTCGAGGAAACGGCCTCAGTGGATGATCCGCTCGGAC
>NZ_NNRM01000007.1 GCF_002252525.1 Brucella pseudogrignonensis | reverse complement strand
GCGAGTAAAGCAGAGGCTTTCCCGACTGTTTCGCTTGAAGCGACGACGGGTTATGATCTGAATGCTTCCCGCGATAATACGACCAGCAATGATCGCCAGCCGGAATATTCGGTCGGCGTGAATGTGTCGTCCAGCCTTTATAATGGCGGTCAGACAGGTGCGCGCAAACGTGCTGCGGCTTACGGTCTTCAGGCAGCGGAATCGGCAATCAGCACGGCACGCATCGATATGGAACGCAATCTCATGGAGTCGCGAAGCCAGATCGGTACGTTGAACCGGCTTATGTCATCGCTCGAATTGCGCGCCGGTATGATGGTGAAAACCCGCGATCTTTATCGAGAACAATATGTGGAACTGGGCACAAGAACATTGCTCGATCTGCTCAATGCCGAGCAGGAATTGCATGAGTCCCGGTTTCAGTCAGCCAACACGGTGCATGATATCAGGCGCCTCAATCTGAACTGCCTCTATAGCTCAGGCAAAATGCGCCAAGGTTTTGGTCTTCAGGCATCGGCATTGCGGGGAGACGGGAGCAACCAATGAAGCGTGGCGAGAACCCTCCAATTATCGATCCGTCGATTGAACTTGGTCTGATTGGCGAACAACCAAAGCCTGAGGCGCCATCACGCTTCAATGTTGAAGACTGGCTCGAAGCGCTGGAACTGGTGGCAAAGCATTACCGAATGCCTGTATCCGTGCAGGGAACCAAGCTTGCGGCCGCCGCTGATCTCAACATCGACGACAAAGCAAAAATTCGCGCTATGGCCCGTCACATGGGGCTGGGTGTCAGGCTTGTTGAGCCAACCAAGATCACCCTTTCGACCTGGCATCTGCCGTTTGTTCTGATGCTCAAGGATAAGCAGCTTGCAGTGGTGCATACGCTTTCAAAGGACGGGCAGGCGAGTGTCTGGTTAAGCGGCGAAGAGGGGCTTGAGCAGCCGTTTGCGCTGAAAGATCTTCTGGCTGAGACAGAAAGTGTTGTGCTTGCCCGACCATCGAAAACCGTGCCCGATGCGCGTGTCGATGCCTATATCAAGCCGTATGAAGAAAACTGGCTACGGAAGATTATTTTCCGCGATATCGGATCTTATAGCCATGTGCTGGTTGCCTCGCTGATCGCCAATACGCTGGGTCTCGCGGGCATATTATTCTCGATGCAGGTCTATGATCGCGTCGTGCCTGCACAATCGTTCAACACGCTTTATGTGCTGTTCAGCGGCGTTTTGCTGGCGATATTCTTTGATTTCATGATGCGCCGTGCGCGCATGGGCATCATCGACATGCTCGGCAAACAGACCGACTTGCAGATGTCCGATGTCGTGTTCGGTCACGCCTTGCGTGTTCGCAATCGAGCGCGACCGACATCGACAGGATCGTTTATCGCGCAATTGCGTGACGTTGATCAGGTACGTGAATTGCTCACCTCGACGACGGTGTCCGCGCTGGCCGACCTTCCGTTCTTTTTCCTGTTCCTTGTCATTTATTCGGCGCTGGTTGGCTGGATGGTCTTCATACCGCTCGGCGCGCTGGTTCTTCTGATTTTGCCGGGCCTTTTCCTGCAACGGCGGTTAAGAGCTTATGCCAATGCGGCCATGCGTGAGGCCTCGCTTCGTAATGCCATGCTGGTTGAAACCGTGCAGGGCATCGAGGATATCAAAGGGCTGCAGGCAGAAGATCGGTTTCAGCAGCAGTGGAACCACTTCAATGCCGTAACGGGTGAGGCACAGATCAGGCTTCGTGCCTTGACCAATAGTCTCAGTGTGTGGACGCAGAATGTGCAGGGCGGGGTTTATGCTCTGACAGTTTTTGTGGGTGCGCCGCTGATTATTTCGGGCGACATGACAACGGGTGCGCTGGTCGGCGCATCTATTCTTGGCTCCCGCATGTTGGCGCCGATGGGTCAGTTGTCTCAGATCATGGGGCGCTTGCAACATGCGCGTATTGCCAAGCGTGGCCTTGATCAGCTGATGCAAATGCCGGTCGATCATCCCGATAGCGAAACCCGTATCCACTGCCCGAAGATTGACGGCTCCTATCGATTGAAGGATGCCATTTTCCGCTATGGCGATGAGAACTCTACCCCCGTTCTTCTGATCAAGGATCTGAAGATCAAGCATGGAGATCGCATTGCCGTGCTTGGGCGTAATGGTGCGGGCAAATCGACCCTGTTGCTTGCTCTTTCCGGACTGCTTGATGCAGCTGAAGGTGAGGTTCTGCTCGACGATCTTGCCTTGCCGCAAATAGATCCCGCCGATGTGCGACGGGATGTGGGTCTGCTGACGCAGAACTCGCGCCTGTTCTTTGGCACTTTGCGCGAGAATATCACCATGGGTGCGTCTGATGCTTCGGATGCGGAGATACAGCGGGTGCTTGCCATGGTTGGAGCAGATGGGTTTGTACGTCGCCTGCAGAAAGGTCTTGAACATCTGGTTCAAGAAGGTGGTGGCGGTCTTTCAGGGGGCCAGAAACAGGCCATTTTGCTGGCACGACTTTTGATCCGCGATCCATCGGTTGTGCTTCTCGATGAGCCGACATCAACCATGGACGAGGCCACAGAGCGGCATTTTATCGAACAATTCGCGAAATGGAGTGTCGGGCGCACGGTCGTTATCGCGACGCACCGAATGCGCGTGCTCGAACTCGTGCAGCGGCTGATCGTCGTTGAGAACGGGCAGGTTGCATTGGACGACAGCAAGGAACGCGGTCTGCAGACATTGCTGGGCATGAGCAAGGTAGAAACACCTAAACAGGCGTGATCCGGAGGGATACAGCATGGCGGCCATCGGCGGAGACTTTGGTGCCTGGGTAAACGGAAGCGAGCAAGGGCTTCAGCTCAAGAAGAAGAAGCGCTTTGTTCGGCTCGTCTTCGTTTTCTTCATCATTCTGGTGGGCTGGGCCTATTGGGCTTTGCTTGATGAAGTCTCTAACGGGACAGGTAAAGTGGTGCCGACCTCGCAGGAACAGGTCATTCAGTCACTCGAGGGCGG
>NZ_NNRM01000006.1 GCF_002252525.1 Brucella pseudogrignonensis | reverse complement strand
GCCGACCTCGCAGGAACAGGTCATTCAGTCACTCGAGGGCGGTGTTGTCGCCAAGCTCATGGTGCGACAGGATGATGTGGTGGAGCCGGGGCAGATTCTGGCGCAGCTCGACCCAACCGTTACAGAATCAAGCGTGCAGGAAAGTGCCGCCAAATATCGTGCGGCTTTGGCAAGTTCTGCGCGGCTAACTGCTGAAGTCAGCCAGACTGAGCTGCAATTTTCGCCGGAGCTTGATGCGTTTCCGATGCTGGTGGCTGCAGAAACACGACTTTTCGATGCGCGTACACGCAGCCTGCAGGATTCGCTTGAATGGATCACCGAATCCAAAAAGCTTGTGCAAGACGAACTCAATATCAGCCAGTCACTAAGCAAAATGGGTGCTGCCAGTAATGTGGAAGTGATCCGCCTGAAACGGCAGCTGGTTGAGTTGCAACTCAAGGAAACTGAGATCAAATCGGATTATATCGTTCAGGCGCGTGAGGAGCTTGCAAAGGCAAATGCCGAGGTGGAATCGCTTTCATCGGTTATTCGCGGACGATCCGATGCGCTTGCGCGTCTGACGTTGCGTTCGCCGGTGCGCGGCATCGTCAAGAATATCGAAGTCTCGACCATTGGTGGTGTGGTGCCTCCGAATGGCAAACTGATGATTATTGTGCCGCTTGATGAACAGCTGCTGATCGAGACGCGTATCTCGCCGCGGGATATTGCTTATATTCACCCGGATCAGCGTGCGACCGTCAAGGTGACCGCATATGATTATGCGATTTATGGCGGATTGGAAGGCAAGGTTGTCAGCATCTCGGCCGACACAATCAAGGATGAAGCGAAGCCTGAAAATTATTATTATCGCGTATTCATCAAGACCGAGACAGATGCGCTTTTAAACAAGCATGGAGAACGCTTTCCCATCGTTCCAGGCATGGTTGCGACGGTGGATATTCATACTGGTAGCAAGACAGTCTTTGATTACCTGATCAAACCGCTCAACAGGGCAAGCGAAGCGTTGCGAGAACGGTAGGGACCAGGTGGCGCCATGTGGAAAATGGTTCGCGAAAGTCGCCGGTTCAGCTGTGAATGGGTGATTTCGCTGGGCCTGATGCTGATTATCTTAACCATCGATGGTGCCAGAGCCGAGCTGCTGCAGTGGAGCCTCAAGCCTGATTTTGCGACCTGCCAGAAAACAGATGATGCAGTCTGGGCGGAATATGCAGGCGGGCAGGATTGTATCCGCTTTTTCTCAGGCGGCACCATCAAGGATGCGCCGGTGGTCATTGTTCTGCTGCGCGGCGATACCGTTGGCTGGGTGAAACGCAAGCCGGCAGATATTCCCGACAATACGGTGAAAGCGCAGAAAGGCCGCGCGGAACGAACAGCGCAGGTGATCGATGTTCCTGTCATCGTGCTGGAGCGGCCCGGAACTTTCGGTTCAACCGGCAACCACTTGCGGAGACGACAGGCGCCCGAATTCCTGGCGCTGAATTCTGCGCTGGATGCAATCAAACAGCGATACAACATCCAGCAGTTTGTGCTGATGGGGCATAGCGGCGGTGCAACTGCGGCTGCAGCTTTGCTCACACTTGGGCGCAATGATGTATCTTGTGCGGTGTTGACGTCGGGTGCATTCGGCCTTCTGGAACGTGCGCAGATGTTGCGTGCTGAATCCGGGCTGAAGCAACGGCCCGGACGTGACACAACGGGACTGCCTACGCCCTATGATCCGATGGAACATATCCGTGGATTCGTACGAAATCCGCAGCTGAAGATTATTGTGATTGGAAATCCGAGGGATCGCGTTGCGCCATTTGTTTTGCAGCGCCGTTTTGTCGATTTGTTGACTGGGAATGGATATTCCGCACAGCTTATGACTTACGGCGCTTTTCCGCCGCAATACCATAAACTGCGTGACGATATCGGCCTGAAACAAGCAGCGACCTGCGCAAAGCAGTTGTAGCTTTAGGAAATCAATTTGTTTTGTCGGGAGAAAGTTACTTCACTTTGAAGTGATGGTAGCGGAGGACGGATTCGAACCGCCGACACAAGGATTATGATTCCTCTGCTCTAACCTACTGAGCTACTCCGCCACGTTTTCTGCGAACTCTGTTCACCACCGTTTCCAGTGTTTTGAACGAATGATTTCGCAAGGAATGGCGGCGGTATATGTGGGGAACGGGACCCTGTCAAGCACTCTTCGCATAGCTTTCGTCTTGTTTTCCACGTTTTGCGTAGATAAGTAACTAGCGGAAAGCAAAGGCTTAGTTTTATGGCACCTCGTATTGCGGTTTTGGGTTGTGGCTATTGGGGCGGCAACCATATTCGTACCTTGAAGGGGCTCGGTGTCCTTCAGGGTGTTTCTGACGCCAATCCACAGAATGCGGAACGATTCGCTTCTGAGTTCGGTGTTCCCAACATTCCGGTCGATGAACTCTTCTCCCATCCCGATATTGATGGCATCGTTTTGGCGCTGCCTGCGCAGTTTCATGCGCAATATGCGATTGAAGCAGTGAAAAACGGCAAAGACGTTCTGGTTGAAAAGCCTATCGCGCTGGAAGTTGCCGATGCGGAAGCAGAAGTTGCGGCTGCACGCGAAAATGGTCGCGTGTTCATGGTCGGGCATATTCTGCGCTTCCATCCGGCATTTGAGAAGCTGCTCGAAATGGTGAAGGGCGGAGAGCTCGGCGATATTCGCTATGTGCATTCGCACCGCGTCGGTTTCGGAAAATTCCACGACAAGTTCGATGCGCTTTGGGATCTTGCTCCGCACGACCTTTCGATGATCCTCGCCATCACTGGCGAAGAGCCGTCAGCTGTTCGCGGAGAAGGCACGGCGATCATCGACAAGATCAGCGATTTTGCGCATGTGCATCTCGAATTCCCGAGCGGCATTCGCGGCCATCTCTTCGCTTCCCGAATGAACTCCTATCGTGAGCGCCGCCTGAGTGTGACGGGAACCAAGGGTATGCTTGTCTTTGACGATGCCGAGCCCTGGGATCGCAAGCTTGCATTCTACAAGCACGAAGTATGGCGTGAGAATGATCAGTGGGCTTTCAAATCGGTCGATCCGATCTATATCCCCGTCGAAGAAGGAATGCCGCTGACACGCGAGTTGCAGCATTTCCTGCACTGCATCGAAACGCGCGAAAATCCGCGCACTGATGGGCAGGAAGCAATCAACGTATTGCGCATTCTGACCGAAGGATCGGTCAGTCATTCCAGATAACACGCACTTGACGGAAATTTCTGTCAAGCGGTGTTACGGGAATAGCAAAACTTTGAACGCTCCACCCATGGCAGGGCGGGGCGCGAAGGAATAAGAGAATTGTCGTGGATTCGCTGAGCATTCTCAGTAAACCAGATAAATTGGAGCCAACATGCAGTTCATTGATCTTGGAGCGCAACGCGCGCGTATCGAAGACCGTCTTAATGCCGCCGTTTCCAAGGTTGTTGCGGAAGGCCGTTACATTCTCGGTCCTGAAGTGGCTGAGTTCGAAAAGAAGCTCGGTGAATATCTGGGCGTGGAGCATGTGATCGCCTGCGCCAACGGCACCGACGCCTTGCAGATGCCTTTGATGGCGCGCGGCATCGGCCCGGGCCATGCAGTTTTCGTTCCGTCGTTCACGTTTGCAGCGACTGCTGAAGTTGTTGCGCTTGTTGGTGCAGAGCCGGTTTTCGTCGATGTCGATGCCGACACCTACAACATGAATATCGAACAGCTTGAAGCTGCCATTGCTGCTGTCCGCAAGGAAGGTCGTCTTGAGCCAAAGGCAATCATTCCTGTCGATCTGTTTGGTCTTGCTGCCGATTACAACCGCATCACCGCAGTTGCTGATCGCGAAAACCTGTTTGTGATCGAAGACGCGGCTCAGTCGATTGGCGGCAAGCGCGACAACGTCATGTGCGGTGCTTTCGGCCATGTCGGTGCAACGAGCTTTTACCCTGCCAAGCCGCTCGGCTGCTATGGCGACGGCGGTGCAATGTTCACCAACGATGCCGAACTGGCCGACACGCTGCGTTCCGTTCTGTTTCACGGCAAGGGCGAAACGCAGTATGACAATGTTCGCATCGGTCTCAACTCGCGTCTCGACACCATCCAGGCAGCTATTCTTTTGGAAAAGCTGGCGATCCTTGAAGACGAAATGGAAGCGCGCGACCGTATTGCCAAGCGCTACAATGAGCTGCTCAAGGATGTGGTCAAGGTTCCGGGTCTGCCTGCTGGCAATCGTTCGGCCTGGGCACAGTATTCGATTGAAAGCGAAAACCGCGATGGTCTGAAGGCACATCTTCAGGCAGCCGGCGTTCCATCGGTCATCTACTATGTGAAGCCTTTGCATCTGCAGACGGCATACAAGCATTATCCGATTGCACCCGGCGGTCTGCCTGTTTCGGAAGCGCTGCCTGCGCGCATTCTCAGCCTGCCGATGCATCCTTACCTTTCGGAAGAAGATCAGGACAAGATCATCGGCGCGATCCGTGGTTTCCACGGCAAGTAAGCCTGATTTACCAGTGATTGAGAAAAGCCCGGCGAAAGTCGGGCTTTCTTTATATTATTGCCGTTTCGCGATACGTGAGGCGACGAAGCGGGCAATTGCCGGACCAGCAAGCAGCACGATGAAAAAGCGGCTGGTTTGCATGGCGATGATGAATGGCAGATCGACATTGCTCGATGCTGCGATAATGGCCACGGTATCTGCGCCGCCGGGGCTGGTGGCGAGGTAAGCGGTGAGTGGATCTAGGTCCAGCACATGGCCGAGTGTCATGCCGAACAGGCCACAAACGGCAATCAGAATAAGCGCTGATGCGAGCACAGCCGGAAAGGCGCGGGCAGCGTGTGCAATGATCGCGCGGGTAAAGCCAAGGCCAATGCGCCAGCCGATGAATATATAGCTCGCAGCCAGCAGCCATGGCGGCAGATCAATGACCATAAGGCCGAAATCCTGCAACAAGGCACCGAGCGCCAGCGGTACGAGCATCGCTCCGGTTGGAATGCGTGATATTTGGCCCAGAAAGGCGCCGCAGACGATCAATGCGAGGGTCGGGCCAAGCGTATGCCAGTTTATTGTCGGAAACCATTCTACGGCCGCTGGAGCGACTGTTTCGACATCGGCCGTGAACATGACAACAAGCGATGCAGTGGTTGCCACCAGCACTACGCGCAAATATTGCATGAAGGCGATAAGGCGTGCGTCAGACCCAAAGGATTCAGCCATGAGCACGATTGCTGTCGCAGCCCCCGGCGAGACACCCCAGACGGCGGTTGTTCCGGGCAAAACGCGAAAGCGTGCCAGAAGATAGCCTATTGTGGTGCTGGCGAGCAGCGTGAAGCCCGTCGAAAACAGGATGATCGGCAGATGTTGTCCCATATTGCTGAAGAATTCAGCGGTCATGGCACGGGCGATCAACAGGCCGACGATTGCCTGTGCGAGCAGGGAGAAATTCTTGTGAACCTTGATCGTGCTCTCACGAGACGCGAGAAAGATGGCGCCCAGCATCGCGCCAAGCAGCAAAGCTGCGGGTAATCCCAGCATTTCTCCGAGGAAGATCAGCAAGGCAGAGGCGATCAGCAGCACGCCCCACTGGACTGGCTTCGGTGTATTGCTGAACGTGAACGTATTGCGGGCCTTTTCTTGCCCGGGGGGGACGGGTTTTTGCATCGCGCTTCTTCCCTACAACTAGCGAAGGTGAGAATGCAAACGCGTTTTTCCCCCAAAGGCATATATGCGCGAGAAGAAACTCACGCGGTTCGTGCCATCAAACGATGGTGCCGAATTCCATGCTGACGGGATCAATCAGCGACAGGAATGCATCGCAATCTGCATTGCCTTGCCAGCTTGCACAAATTTCGGTGGCGGTGGTCTGATTATCGGCGAAGGCCAGATCGACAAATGTCCCATCAGCGAGTTTTACGAGATGCTGTGCAAGCCAGCCCGACTGATGCGAGAGGTGGTTGCTCACCATCGCGGTATAGGCGTCTCGCATGGCTTGTTCATCCACGCCGGCTTTCAATCGGAAGCGCCCGAGTTCTATGCCGTTGCCTGATGTTACCGGCTGCTGCGGCTCTGCCTGGGCTTGGTAATGGCCTATCGATACCATTTCTTTTAGCGTTTCTCTAAAGGCGGCAAATTCTGGTGCGGTGCCAACGAGCGATGCTGCAGCCAGCGCATCATCCAGCGTGGACCAGGAAACGAGATCAACACGATCTCCCGCATGCGTTATGCCGCTAAATGGCACCCAAGAGATGAAGCCAGGAAGAGCACAGATTTGTTCGCGTGCGTTTTCGCGCTCCTTATCTGCGCTCGCTATGTCGTTGACCTTATATGTTACAATTTCGAAGTATGGCGTGTTCAAGAAAAGCTCCTGTGTATTTGGTGTGCTGCACATACACGGAGTCCCTGACAGTTCCTGTCAGGGGTGTGCTATAGGCTTGGCGCATGAAAACACTGCGGCTCTTTTCTCTGCTCGATAGACTTCGTTCGGCTTCCACACCCGTTTCGGCGGAGGTGCTTGCCGATATGCTGGAAGTGTCACCGCGCACGATCTATCGCGATATGGCGACGCTGGTTGCAATGGGCGCGCCGGTCAGAGGTGAAGCCGGGTTGGGTTATCAG
The DNA here is from genome assembly GCF_002252525.1 of Brucella pseudogrignonensis. Lineage (GTDB taxonomy): Bacteria > Pseudomonadota > Alphaproteobacteria > Rhizobiales > Rhizobiaceae > Brucella > Brucella pseudogrignonensis. The sequence continues at coordinate 352,187 of NZ_NNRM01000006.1, read as the reverse complement.
CTTGAGAAAGGTTACTTTTTGCCGCCGCTTCACTTCGATGCGGATGAGCTGGAAGCCATTATGCTCGGTGTGAGGCTTGTTATGGCCAGAGGTGATGGCGATCTTGGTGCCGCAGCGCAGCGCGTTTCAGGAAAAATCAGTTCAACCATGCAGGCTGGGGCGGGGGATCGTTACAAGAACCTGCCGTTGAGGGCTGTGTCGAAACTGACCGAGGAACACAGCAAGGCGAACCTGCATCTTTCATTTCTACGGCGTGCGGTTCGTGATCGCGTGGTTGTTACGCTCGAATATCTTGATCTGAAAGACAACATCACAGAGCGTATTGTAAGGCCACTTGGTTTAACGATGTTCGATGCGGTCTGGCTGCTGACAGGTTGGTGTGAAAGTCGTAACGATTTCCGGAATTTCCGTCTCGACCGCATCAGTAATGTTGAAACTGCCGGTCGGGTGTTTCGGCATCAGAAGGGGCAGCGCTTCGAGGACTATCTGCTCACGCTTTAGAGCGCCTTTGTGAGCCCGGAAGGGCGCATGGCGCTCTAGCGCCCCCAAGGCTAAAAACACGAAAGGCACGGCTCCCCCGCAGAAGCCGCGCCTCATTTTTCCGAAATCCAGAGACTTCGCAGTTCGTAATCTTAGCCGATCATCGCGCGGCGCTGATTGACCGGGCGTTCCACTACATCACGCGGGGCTTTTACGCCGTCGCGCTCTTCCAGTGCTTCGGCTTTCGCAAGGTCAGCCTCAGCCACAACCAGTTCGGCCTCGGCGCCTTCCTTCTGCTGCATCAGATCGCGAATCGAACCAAACAGGTTATCGCGCCGCTGGCGCGCTGCCTTTGCGAAGGTCGGATAGGCAAAATGATTGATGTCAGTGATGCCTGCCTTCTTTTCTTCCGATAGAATCTGGGCGTCGAGTTCTCCGGCCATCCGCTCGAACTCGCCGATCATCAAGTCAAGTTGGCCCAGCTGACGGCGCTTTTCCTTCACCTGGAACAATTTCAGCCTGACGAGGCTTTCACGTGGCTTCATACGCAATACTCCTTGAACACCAACCAGCTCTCTTAACGTTGGGGCGTTCCCCCCGACTTTATTAACAGGCATATATGCGGGCGGTTTTCCCACAATATGCCGTGAAATCCGTTGCAATGCCTGGCTTTTAAGGGCTTCAGCTCTGCCACCAATTTTAAGAACAGCCTCAATAAGCGAAACAAAAAGTTAAGATTTCGCCCTTTTGGTAACCATTCCTTTACCGGCAACGTTAATCATACGCGTTAGGAATTAAGGCTCGGTAAATCTGGTGTGGTTTTTGAGTAACAGGTGAAAGCTAGAGTCAAATGAATCACTTAGGAAGTTTTCTTAATGTGATTCATAAGGGTCTAATGAGTCGAATAATTACATATGATTCAGTTGGATAAGAGTTTTTTCTAAACTGGAAAGAATTGTACTTGCCAACCGGAATCATATTTTGTTAACCATTTGCAGGCACCTTCATGCTAAGGCAACGACAGTTCCGTCAGCTGCCGTGAGGGAAAACTGATCAGCGGCGGAAAGGGGATAAGATATGCGCGTCCTTTTGATTGAAGACGACAGTGCTATCGCACAGAGCATTGAATTGATGCTGAAGTCCGAGAGCTTCAATGTCTACACCACCGATCTGGGTGAAGAAGGCATCGATCTCGGCAAGCTTTATGATTACGACATCATCTTGCTGGACCTGAACTTGCCGGACATGTCCGGTTATGAAGTTCTGCGTACCTTGCGCCTTTCGAAGGTCAAGACGCCAATCCTTATCCTCTCCGGCATGGCTGGCATTGAGGACAAGGTTCGCGGTCTGGGCTTCGGTGCAGACGACTACATGACGAAGCCGTTCCACAAGGACGAGCTGATCGCCCGTATTCATGCGATTGTTCGTCGTTCCAAGGGCCACGCCCAGTCGGTCATCACCACTGGCGACCTGATTGTTAACCTCGACGCCAAGACGGTTGAGGTTGGTGGTCAGCGCGTTCACCTGACCGGCAAAGAATATCAGATGCTCGAGCTTCTTTCGCTCCGCAAGGGCACGACGCTCACCAAGGAAATGTTCCTCAACCACCTTTATGGCGGCATGGACGAGCCTGAGCTGAAGATCATCGACGTGTTTATCTGCAAGCTGCGCAAGAAGCTTGATGCCGTTTCCGGCAGCCAGAGCTACATCGAAACCGTTTGGGGTCGCGGCTATGTGCTGCGCGAGCCAGATGGCACAGAACTGCGTGAAAGCGCATAAGCGTTTTTAAAGCGCTTAGCAGTTCTGCTGGAAATACCTGATTGAATAAGGCTCCGCGTAAGCGGGGCCTTTTCTTATATGAGGCCGCAAACAAAAAAGGCGCAGGTTTTACCCTGCGCCTTTTGCTTAAAGAAATGCTTCTTATTCTGCGGCGAAGACGATGTCTTCGGCAGTCGCATGGATGGAAATGGTCATGCCTGCATCTTCAGCCAGAAGCAGTGTGTAGTATGGCTGAACCGAATGGGCGTCGATTGGCTCTTCCGGCTCTGCGCCTGAATGCAGTTCGAGGAACTTTGGCGGTACGCGCAGCATCCGACCTTTGGCGGTGATGACAAAACGTGGATTGGTGTCGCCATTTTCGAGGCGAACAGCCAGCGAACCGCCGCGTGGAATGGCTGCATTGCTGATCAGAAGCAGGTTGAGCAAAAGCTTGACCTTGTTCTTTGGCAGCAGAACGCGGGCGCCTTCCCAGGTCAGTTCCGGCTTTTCATTCTTGAAATATTCGGTTGCGACATGCTGCGCATCGCCGGTATCGATCTGTACGCCTGCGGAACCGGCTGCACCGAACGCGATGCGGGCAAACTGAAGACGGGCCGAAGCATTGCGAGCGCTCGACTTGATGAGCGCCATTGCGTCTTCGTCCGCGCCACCTTCTTCGAGCAGTTCGAGACCATTGTTAATGGCGCCAACCGGCGAGATGATGTCATGACAGATCCGGCTGCACAGAAGCGCACCAAGATCGAGTGCGGACAGGGTAACGGGCAATGGCATGGTGTTTTCTCCAGGCGCGAACCGGCTCTGCGAATCGACTTTGTAATCGAATGTCAGGCGGCAATCAGTTGATGAGCATAAATCCCGACGAATCACCACCGGGAACCTTGGGAATCTGGATACACGCGACATCCATTTGCCGCAACAAAGCTGTTTTTTGCCGCCATTCTAAAGCCAATTTCGGCGCTTAAAGATTTAGACAATAAATTCGCGGTTAAACTACGCGCGATTCGGCAAAGTGCTCGCAAGAAGCGCTGCCAGGCTTTTAACAGGGCCGTCAGACAGAGAAGCTGGTAGGCAAAAGGAATTATAGATGGCCATACCGTCCCTGTCGCAGATCAGGTTCCGCAACGCGGCGTATATTGTAGCGTTCTTTGCGGCCTTTCTGATCTCCATCACCGCCGTGCCGCACAAAGCGCAGGCACAGAGCAGCAACACATATTCGGCCGAGGAAGTTGTTGAATCCGGACACCGGTTCTTCGGTTCGACATCTGGCGGTATCGCCAGCGCAGTCGAAAAGGCGTTCCAGAGCTTCGGACTTCCCAATGGCTATATTCTGGGTGAAGAGGGCTCTGGTGCCTTCATAGGTGGTCTCACCTATGGCGAAGGTACGCTCTACACCAAGAATGCTGGCGATCATCGCACGTTCTGGCAGGGTCCGTCGCTCGGCTGGGATTTTGGCGGGCAAGGCTCGCGCGTCATGATGCTCGTCTATAATCTCGACGATATTCAGAGCCTTTATGGGCGTTATGCCGGCGTTGCAGGTTCTGCTTATGTGATCGCCGGAGCGGGCTTCAACGTGCTAAAGCGTCAGAATATCATGCTGGTGCCAATTCGTACGGGCGTTGGTGCCCGCCTTGGCGTCAATATTGGTTATCTGAAGCTTTCTGCGGCTCCGACCTGGAACCCATTCTGATTTGGACTGGCGTTCGAGCTGGAAAGCGGAACGCCGCTCCATTATGAATAACAACCAGCCAAGTCTTTTGGCTGGTCCATTTTCCCGTTTAGTGACAAAGCCGTGATCCAGTCTGCGCTCATTTTCATACTTGGCGTTCTCGTGGCGGTTTTCGTCGTGGTTCTGCTTGGCCCTTCGGTTTGGCGCCGCGCTTTCTTTCTGGCGCGTCGGCAGGTTCAAGCCGAACTGCCGATAACGCTTGCTGAAATCAGAGCGGATCGTGATGGCCTGAGAGCCGAACATGCGGTGGTGGCCAGCAAGCTTGCACAGCAGCTCAAGCTTGAACGTGATAAATCATCCGGCCAGCTGATCGAGCTCGGCAAGCAGAATGATGAACTCAAGCGTTTCGCTTCATTGGAAAATGATATCGCACAGCTAAAAGAGACGCTGGCGGAACGTGCAAAGCAGGTCGCAGAAACGATATCGGAACGCGACACTGCTGCTGAAAAAGCAGAAATTGTTGAGGCCGAGGTTGAGCGGCTGCAGAAACATCTTTCATCTCTCGAAGAACTGGCCGATACGCTACGTATCGAAATGAGTGCCAAAGAGACCGAACATGGTCGTCTGATGAATGAGATGAGCGAAATGCGTCGGGAACGTAAAGATGCATCTGCCCGCTATAATGAGGTTTCGACGCAATTGACGACAGCACAGACTGAGTTAAAGAGCGAGAAGCGCCGCAATACTGAATTGCAGGCCAAACTCGACAAGCTGATTACCGATTTCTCCGACGCTCAGGAAAAGCTGGAGCGCTTTACCCGCAAGGGTTCGGCATCAAACGCCGAAACAGAGCAACCCGCAGAATTCTCAAAAGAAAATGCGGCGCTTCGCGAAGAGATGGCAGCCTTGGCCGCGCGCATGGTTGCAGCTACCGCAGAGAAGGAAGGCGAAAACTCGCCTATCCATAAGGTGCTTGACGCTGAAGGTTCAGTTGGCAAGGGCAAAAATGCCAGCCCAAAGAGCCTTGCCAGTCGCATCCGCGATCTGCGCTGATATCAATCACTGGCTATAACGTCTGACCAATCTGGATGGCGCTTGACCTGCGCCTGCATGAAACTGCAGCGTGGGATGATTTTCCAGCCGGTTTTACGGGCGTCTTCGACAGCATTTAGCGCTAAGGCCTGCGCTACACCTTTGCCACGCATGGAATCGGGCACGAAGGTGTGATCGATGGAGATGAGTGCAGGCCCGAGCTTTGTATAAGTCATCTCCGCTTCGTCGCCATCGATATTGGCAAAGTAACGACCGCTATCGGTGCTGTCGGCTTTCTGGATCTGAATATTTTCGGCCATTCTGCTCTCCCCATGAGGGTTTCAGTTCTCATTGATATAGTGATGAACGGCCAAAGAAAAACCCCGGCCGGGTTAACCGGCCGGGGCTTAATTTGCGTATCTGCCTTTTCCGGAGAAACCGGCAGATTTTTAGTGTCTATACTGCTGGATACGTGTGGTCCTGAGACCGGCGAGACCATGCTCATCGATCGAGGACTGCCAGCCAAGAAATTCCTCCACCGTCAAGGTATAACGCTGACATGCTTCCTCAAGGCTGAGAAGCCCACCGCGTACAGCGGCGACAACTTCAGCCTTACGGCGAATGACCCAGCGCCTTGTAGTGGCGGGCGGGAGGTCCGCGATGGTCAGTGGACTGCCATCAGGACCGATAACATATTTTATACGCGGTCTTGTCAGATCGGTCATTGTACTCTCTACACAACACTCAAGGACCTAATCGAGACCGAGACTAACGCCACAGCTTTAAGAATTACCTAAACAGGCGGTAACTCTCTGGTAACACTTGCAAAAAAATGACTTATTTCGAAAGAAAGTCATAAAAAAACCTGTCTTGGCAGGCATTTGATAAAAAGTCTCACGGGAATTTGTGGTTGCAATGCCGCAAAACGGCCACTGTTTTTGCTGCGACATCTTGGCAAGTACCCGTTGTGTGACCTATATAGGGCGCAAACCTAAACTTTTAAAAGCAGGGCATTTGCCCGGAAGCTGGAAATAATCATGAGCCTGAACAGCCTCGATCTACCGGGAAAGCCGGAAGACACGCGCGTTGTCGTCGCCATGTCGGGCGGCGTCGATTCCTCTGTTGTGGCAGGCATTCTCAAACGTGAAGGCTATGATGTTGTTGGCGTAACGCTGCAGCTTTACGATCATGGTGCGGCAGTGCATCGCGCCGGTTCTTGCTGCGCTGGCCAGGACATTGAAGATGCCCGCCGCGTTTCGGAAAGCCTCGGCATTCCTCATTATGTATTGGATTATGAAGCACGCTTTCGTGAAGCCGTGATCGATCCATTTGCAAATTCCTATGTGAGCGGTGAAACGCCGATTCCATGCGTATCCTGCAATCAGACTGTAAAGTTTGCCGATCTTCTGCAGACTGCGCGTGAACTTGGTGCCGATGCGCTGGCAACCGGCCACTATATCCGCAGCAGTCAGAATGGCGACCATCGTGCGATGTTCCGTCCGGTCGATTCGGACCGTGATCAGAGCTACTTCCTGTTTGCGACCACGCAGGACCAGATCGATTATCTGCGTTTCCCGCTGGGCCATCTGCCAAAGGCACAGGTTCGCGAAATCGCCGAAGAAATGGGCCTGACTGTTGCCAAGAAGCAGGATAGCCAGGACATCTGCTTTGTTCCGCAGGGCAAATATTCCGACATCATTTCCAAGCTGAAGCCTGAAGCGGCAACGCCGGGCGATATCGTTCATATCGACGGTCGCGTGCTCGGTCGCCATGATGGCATTGTTCATTATACGGTCGGCCAGCGCCGCGGAATTGGTGTTGCAACCGGTGAGCCGCTTTATGTGGTGCATCTCGATGCTGCCAATACGCGTGTGATTGTTGGCCCGCGTGAAGCCCTTGAAACCCATAAGGTTTTCCTGCGCGATGTTAACTGGCTCGGCGATGGCGCGCTGGACGCGCTGCCAAAGGGCGGTATTGAAGTCTTCGCAAAGGTTCGCTCGACGCGTCCGCCACGTCCAGCTGTTCTGCATCATGCAGATGGCAAGACCTGGGTGGAGCTGGTCGACGGCGAAAGCGGTATCGCACCCGGACAGGCGTGCGTTCTCTATTCAGATGATTCGAACACTGCGCGTGTGTTTGGCGGCGGTTTCATCGGTCGCTCCGAACGTGAACCGCAGGCAGAAGAAATGCTGCGTCGTCTGGTTGCCAATACCTCAAAGGTATCTGCAGCTTAGAGCGCGACATATGCGTTTACAGCGGTCCAGTTAAGAAAGAATCGTTGGAACCGCTGTAACTGTTTGTTTTTACGCATTATCCGACGCAAAATCGCTTCGCACTTTTGCTGGAAATGCTATAAAATCAAAAGCCTCCGACATTGTTCGGAGGCTTTTTCATTTGAACAGTTATTTTTAATCGAAACGACTGAAGCGGGATAATGCTATGCCCGACGCCGTTGCCACGTTGAGGCTATCGAACTCTTTGGACATCGGTATGCGTGCTGTTGCTAATCGCTGTAATAGGTGAGGGGGCAAACCTTCGCCTTCCGTACCTAACAGCAAAGCCTGTTTTTTATGGTCCGGAGCCTTGAAGATGCTTGTTTCAGAAGAAGGGCTTAGCGCCAATATGTTGAAGTTGGCAACTTGCAGCGCTGCAATGATATCTTCGATAGAAGCACCGTGGAAATATGGCATTTTCAGCGTGGCGCCGACAGAAACGCGAATGGCTTTTCGGTAAAGTGGATCGCAGCAGGTCTCATCCATAAGAACACAATCCGCTTCAAATGCTGCCGCATTGCGGAAGATCGAGCCGACATTGTCGTGATTGGAAATGCCACACAGCACAACAACCAGAGCGTTCTCTGGTAACTGGCCGACCATTTCTTCAAGGGTTGGCTGAGTTTTGCGTCGTCCGACCGCGAGAATGCCGCGATGGACGTGAAATCCTGCAACTTCATCCATAACAGATTGAGGCACAGAATAGACAGCGACGCCATCGGGACGCTGTTTTAGTTGCTCCTCAAGCCCGTTCAGGCGATTTTCCAGAACGAGCAAGGATTCTGTTTGAAAGCGTGCATGAGAGGAGAACAGGACGTTAACGACCACTTTTCCCTCAGCGATGAAACGCTGCTGGCGACCGACAAGATCTTTTTCACGAATGTTCGTGTAGGGGGATAAACGAGCATCGGCAGAATCAGAGATGCTTACGACAAAGTCGTGCGATCCGGTTTGTTCCTTCATCGCACGACTTATGCCTCATATAGGTGCGTTATTGGTGAACGACCGCAGCAATCTCACGTCGACGCGGTGCAGGACTCATATAGAGACTTGAAAGCGTAGACAACATCAACTCGATGTGTGGTGAAGATACCATGTAATATATGGTTTGCGCGTCACGCCGCGTCGATACGAGGTCAAGTGCCCGTAGTTTTGCGAGGTGCTGGGATAGCGCGGATTGGCTAAGATCAATTGCTTTTGCTAAAGCACCAACAGACATTTCATTGTGAAGTAACTTGCACAAAATGAGTAGTCTTTTGTTGTTAGCAAGAGCTGAAAGAAAATCAGCCGCTTGATCAACGTTTTCTATTAAATCAAAAAAATTATGTTCATTGGTCATTTGCAGTCATACCCCCGTAAGACAGCATTCGGTTAAAAAAATGCCTGTGGTTCATTAGCCGCAGACACCCCAAAATTAATACTATACCGAGAAATTGAAAAGGGCTTGCTTATATTAACCAGCTCAAAAAATCATCGATTTGTCCCAAAAATAGCAGGGTTTTGTTTCAGCGCTCGGCTTTGAACAAGCCTTGCAGCATTTTCATTGCGTTCTCACCAGAATCGGCCCGAGCGGAAAAATCAGAGCGGATGATGTGGTCACCACTCGACATATTGAAGCCGTCGGGATCGAAACTCGTTATCTTCCAGTTTTTTGCCACGTCTTTGTGACGGGCGGCGTGAAGATTGATTTCGTTACCATATTTGTTGTTGAGGTCATCAATCGTGTCCTGTTCGGAAACCGCGATTGCACCGACGCTCTCAGGCGGGTTTATGAGGTCGTTATCGGTCAGATTAAATGCCTTGCCGAAGCCGCCATTCAGGCTGGCAGACTCAATTGTCAGTCGGAAAAAGGCAAAGTCTCCCAGGTCGACATATAAAGCGCCCTTGGGATTATGGTTGAGATAACGCCGTCTTACACGAGGATACTCGCTAGAGATTCGTTCAATTTTGTTGGCATTACAGTGAAGGGTGATGCGCGGATGGGCGAGTGGATCTCCCTTTCCTGCCTCACCAAGAAGCAGCGAGCAGGCGGGATTGGCGATTAACCCGGGAGTATGCGCTGCCAGTGCCGAAATGAGAATAATCGGCGTTCCGTCGATGTCCGTGGCGACAGCCACTCGGCTTGCAAGCGGTCTGCCCGTCTTGGGATCAAGGACTGCGATTGCGCCATAACGGGACGTGCGCAGCAAGGCTTTGGCCAACTGGATCGCTTCTGGCGTGGTGGGCCGAATAGGGCTTTTTTCTTCGGGCATGGAACGCAGCTCAAATGTGAGTGAATTTATCCAGTTAATAGCTCATCCGCATATTGTAGTATAGAAGCGGATCAATTTTTGCTTATCGAAGAGTGATAGCCTGTAGCAATATCCAATCTTTTGCTAAATTATGTTTGGAGTACGAATGCATAATGTGCCGAACAGTACACCTCTGACGGGATGTCAGGTGGCTGTTGTCGCACATATTTTAGATGCGAAGATTATTATAATTCCATGCCGTTTAGCGCAATTTTCTAAAACCCAACGCTGTCATGGAATAAAAATCTAATAAAACTGGGTAAAATCGGTTGAGAATATGACGCGATTCTAAAAATTGCGCTTGCATTGTGGCAAGCCAAGCGTTTCGATAAGGTCCAATTGCGTGCTTAGGGTGCGCGCAATATTATTTTCCGTGGAGGCGGGCACTACAATGAAATTCTACCAGAAACTTTTGGCGGCAACTGCAGTTGTCGCTCTAATGAGCGGCGCTGCATCGGCTAAGACCTTTGTATATTGCTCGCCAGCATCGCCTGAGGGCTTTGATCCGGCAGCTTACACCGGTGGTGACACGTTCGATGCGTCGGCGCATCCGGTCTACAACCGCCTTGCAGAGTTCAAGAACGGCACGACAGAAGTCGTACCGGGTCTGGCAGAAAGCTGGGAAGTTTCGGAAGACGGTAAGGAATATACCTTCCATCTGCGTAAGGGCGTAAAGTTCCATTCGAGCGATTACTTCACGCCAACCCGTGATTTCAACGCCGACGACGTGATCCTTTCCTTCGACCGTATGGGTAACAAGGAAAACCCTTGGCACGAATATACGGCTGGCATTTCCTACGAATATTTCGATTCGATGGAAATGGGCTCGCTGATCAAGGAAATTCAGAAGATCGACGACAACACCGTCAAGTTCGTTCTGAACCGTTCGGAAGCTGCTTTCCTCGCCAATATCTCGATGCCTTTCGCTTCGATCATCTCGAAGGAATATACCGACAAGCTCGCAGCTGACGGTAAGAAGGACGATCTCAATCAGGTTCCTGTCGGCACTGGTCCTTTCCAGTTCGTAGCCTACCAGAAGGACGCCGTTGTTCGCTTCAAGGCTAACAAGGACTATTGGGGCGATAAGCCAAAGATCGACGATCTGGTTTTCGCAATCACGACCGATCCTGCAGTCCGCGCGCAGAAGCTCAAGGCTGGCGAATGCCACCTGATGTCCTATCCTGCTCCAGCAGACATCAAGGACCTTCAGGCTGATTCCAACCTCAAGGTTGACGAACAGGCTGGTCTGAACATTGCTTACTTCGCTTACAACACGACTGTCGCTCCATACGACAAGCCGGAAGTTCGTAAGGCACTCAACCAGGCTGTTAACAAGCAGGCTATCGTTGATGCAGTGTTCCAGGGTCAGGGACAGGTTGCTAAGAACCCGATCCCACCGACAATGTGGAGCTACAACGACAAGATCGAGGACGACAAGTATGATCCGGAAGCTGCCAAGAAGGCTCTCGAAGCTGCTGGCGTTAAGGATCTTAAGATGAAGCTCTGGGCAATGCCTGTGAGCCGTCCTTACATGCCAAACGCACGTCGTACTGCAGAACTCATGCAGTCCGATCTTGCCAAGGTTGGCGTAAGCGCTGAAATCGTTTCGATGGAATGGGGTGAATACCTCAAGAAGTCCGGCGAAAAGGACCGCGACGGTGCCGTCATCCTCGGCTGGACCGGTGACAATGGTGATCCGGATAACTTCCTCGGCACGCTTCTGGGCTGCGCCGGCGTTGGTTCGAACAACCGTGCACAGTGGTGCTACCAGCCGTTCGAAGACCTGATCCAGAAGGCAAAGGTCTCGACCAACCATGAAGAACGCGTCAAGCTTTATGAAGAAGCTCAGGTGATCTTCAAGGAGCAGGCTCCATGGAACACCATCGCTCACTCGACCGTATTCGTGCCGATGTCGGCCAAGGTTACGGGCTTCAAGCAGAGCCCGCTTGGTGATTATCGCTTCGAAGATGTCGATATCTCCGAGTAAAATCTAACAACACCAGCGGCCGGGTGTGGAGGTTTCCTCCGCACCCGGTCGGAGTTTTTGTATGTTTCGTTTTATATTAAACAAACTCATCTATCTGGTGCCGACTTTCATTGGCATCACGATCGTTGCTTTCGCATTCGTCCGCGTTCTACCGGGCGATCCCGTGCTGTTGATGGCAGGCGAACGCGGCGTCAGTCCTGAGCGCCATGCACAGCTGCTGGCTCAGCTCGGCTTTGACCGCCCGTTGTGGGAGCAATATATCAACTATGTCTGGAACCTTCTCAATGGTGACTTCGGCCAGTCTCTGGTCACGAAAAAGCCGGTTCTGACGGAATTCTTCGCCCTGTTCCCTGCAACTGTCGAGCTTTCAATCTGCGCGATTATCGTGGCTATCCTGGTTGGTATTCCTGCAGGTGTCATCGCAGCTGTGAAGCGCGGTTCATGGTTCGATCAGGGCCTGATGGGCATCTCGCTCGTTGGTTATTCGATGCCGATCTTTTGGTGGGCTTTGCTGCTCATCATCTTTTTCTCGGGCATGATGCAGTGGACGCCGGTTTCTGGCCGTATCTCATTGCTGTATTTCTTCCCGCCAGTAACGGGCTTCATGCTGATTGACAGCCTGCTGTCAGGTCAGAAGGGCGCTTTCGCTTCTGCGGCTTCGCATCTCATCCTGCCGACCATCGTGCTTGCAACGATCCCGCTTGCGGTGATTGCGCGCCAGACACGTTCGGCAATGCTGGAAGTGCTGGGTGAAGACTACGTACGTACAGCTCGTGCAAAAGGCCTGCCGGTTCGCCGCGTTATCGGTCTTCATGCGTTGCGTAACGCAATGATCCCGGTCATCACCACCATTGGCCTTCAGGTCGGTGTGCTTATGGCGGGTGCTATCCTGACTGAGACGATCTTCTCATGGCCCGGAATTGGCAAATGGATGCTCGATTCCATTTCGCGTCGCGACTATCCGGTTGTGCAGAGCGGACTCCTGATTATCGCTTTCATCATCATGATCGTGAATCTGGTTGTCGATCTGCTTTACGGCCTGATCAATCCGCGTATCCGGCATAAGTGAGGGTATCATGACACACTCAGCAATTCAGCCGGAAGCCGTAAACGAAGTCGGAAAAATCCGTGCTTTGAAAGATTTCTGGTTCTATTTCAGCGTCAATCGCGGCGCTGTCATCGGTCTTTTCGTATTTCTGGCGCTTGTTATCGTCGCGATCCTCGCGCCGGTTCTCGCACCGCACAATCCTTCGGAACAGTTCCGTGACTTCATGCTGGTTCCTCCTTTCTGGGAACAGGGCGGCACAACGCAGTTCCTGCTTGGCACGGATGCTGTCGGTCGCGATATGCTGTCGCGTTTGATCTATGGCGCCCAGTATTCGCTGCTGGTCGGCTTTGTCATCGTCATCATTTCGATGTGCCTTGGCATCACCATCGGCCTTCTCTCCGGCTATTTTGGCGGCGGCGTCGATACGATTTTCATGCGTATCATGGACGTCATTCTGGCGTTTCCATCGCTGTTGCTCGCACTGGTTCTGGTGGCGATTCTGGGACCAGGCCTCATCAACGCCGTTCTTGCGATCACGCTGGTTCTGCTTCCGCACTTTTCACGTCTGACCCGCGCCGCAGTCATGGCCGAAAAGGAACGTGAATATGTGACCGCAGCCAAGCTTGCCGGTGCAAGCAAACTGCGTCTGATGTTCAAGACCATTCTGCCAAACTGCCTTGCACCTCTGGTTGTTCAGGCAACCATGTCGTTCTCCAACGCCATTCTCGACGTTGCAGCACTTGGCTTCCTTGGTATGGGTGCGCAGCCGCCGACACCGGAATGGGGCACAATGCTTGCAGAAGCGCGTGAATTCATCATGCGTGCATGGTGGGTTGTGACTTTCCCGGGTCTTGCGATCCTGATCACTGTTCTCGCGATCAATCTGGTCGGCGATGGTCTGCGCGATGCGCTTGACCCGAAACTGAAGAGGAGCTGATCGATGGCTCTGCTTGAAATCAAGAACCTTACGGTTTCGTTTGATACCTCGACTGGCCCGTTCAAGGCGGTCGATGGCATCGATATCTCGGTGGACAAGGGCGAAGTCCTTGCCATCGTGGGTGAGTCAGGCTCTGGTAAATCTGTCGGTATGCTTGCTGTCATGGGCTTGCTGCCCAAGACTGCAACCGTAACCGCCGACAGCATGACGTTTGACGGACAAGACCTGAAAGGGATGTCCGACAAGGAACGCCGCAAGATTATCGGGCGCGATATTTCGATGATCTTTCAGGAGCCGGTTGCAAGCCTCAATCCGTGTTTCACGGTGGGCTATCAGCTTGAAGAAGTGCTTAAGCGCCATATGGGGCTTAAAGGTTCTGCAAGCCGTGCCCGTGCGATTGAGCTGCTGGAACTCGTTGGCATCCGTGATGCTGCCGAGCGCCTGTCCAGCTTCCCGCATCAGATGTCTGGCGGTCAGTGCCAGCGCGTTATGATCGCGATTGCAATCGCCTGTAATCCGAAGCTATTGATTGCCGATGAGCCGACAACCGCGCTTGACGTGACGATCCAGAAGCAGATCCTCGATCTGCTGATGCGTCTTCAGGTGGAGCACGGCATGGGCCTCATCATGATTACCCATGATATGGGCGTTGTTGCCGAAACTGCTGACCGAGTGATCGTGCAGTATAAGGGCCACAAGATGGAAGACGCTGACGTGTTGTCGTTGTTTTCCGCGCCAAAGCACCCATATACGCGTGCGTTGCTTTCGGCTCTGCCGGAAAATGCGACCGGCGACCGTCTGCCGACGGTTTCCGATTTCGTCTTTGCAAACAATGCCGCAGGAGAAGCGTGATGAGCGAGATCGTTCTCGAAGCGCGCGATATCAAGCGCGACTACCATGTTGGCGGCGGTCTTTTTGGCAAGCCCAAGATTGTTCATGCCGTCAAGGGCGTGAGCTTCAAGCTTGAAAAAGGCAAGACGCTGGCAATCGTCGGTGAATCAGGTTGCGGCAAGTCAACACTCGCCCGCATCCTGACCATGATCGACCCGCAGACCTCTGGCGATCTGATGATCGGCGGGAAGGATGTGAACATTGCCCGTGATGGTCTGACAGCCGAAATGCGCCAGAAGGTGCAGATCGTTTTCCAGAACCCTTACGGTTCGCTCAATCCGCGCCAGAAGATTGGCGATGTGCTGGCTGAGCCTCTGCTGCTCAACACCAATATGTCTGCCAAGGAACGTCGTGAAAAGTCGATGGAAATGCTGCTCAAGGTTGGTCTTGGCAAGGAGCATTTCAATCGCTACCCGCACATGTTCTCGGGCGGTCAGCGTCAGCGTATCGCTATTGCACGCGCATTGATGCTCAATCCGAAGCTGCTCATTCTTGATGAGCCGGTTTCGGCGCTCGATCTTTCTGTGCAGGCGCAGGTGCTCAATATTCTTGCTGATCTGCAGGAAGAATTTGGCCTGACTTACGTATTCATCAGCCACGATCTGTCGGTTGTCCGTTACATCGCTGACGATGTGATGGTGATGTATTTCGGTGAAGTTGTTGAATATGGCTCGCGTGACGACGTGTTTAACAACCCGCAGCACGACTATACGAAGAAGCTTTTTGCAGCCACGCCGCGTGCGGATGTGGATGCAATCCGCGCCCGTGTTGAAGCGCGTGCCGCTGCACGAGAGGCCGCACAGGCTTAAAGCCTTCAATTCGATAATAAAAAACGCCGCCCTTTGAGGCGGCGTTTTTGTTTGAAGCTCTTGTTTTAGAGCGCCCTTTGTGCGCCCATAAGGGCGCACGGTACTCTATCCATTTGTCTTTACGCGCATCTTGTTCCGAAAACCGCTTCGCACTTTTCGGGATGCGCTCTAATGCTGACCGCGTTGCTGGTGCCAGGCAAGAGCGCGCACAATGTCATCGGCGGCAATTTTGCCGATGATGGCGCCATTCTCGACAATCCCCACATCACCGCTGCTATCCGCAACTGCGCCCATCAGGTCGCGAATAAGGGTTTCGCGTCGAGCGGTTGCGGCAAAGGGGCGAGGTGCGGCAGTGCGGTCAAATGGCGTCATGATATCGCCTGCACACAAAACGCCGAGCGGGTTCATATGCGCTACGAAATCGGCGACATATTGATCTGCCGGCTGCAGAAGAATTTCCTGCGGCGTACCACATTGAACGATGCGACCGCCTTCCATGATGGCGATACGATTGCCGATTTTCATGGCTTCGTCGAGATCGTGGCTCACGAAAACGATTGTCTTCTTGAGCCGTGACTGGAAAGCCAGCAGCTCATCCTGCAAACGCGTGCGGATCAACGGATCGAGCGCGGAAAACGGCTCATCCATGAGCAGAATCGGTGCGCCGGTTGCAAAGGCGCGCGCCAGGCCGACGCGCTGCTGCATACCGCCGGAAAGTTCGCCTACCTTGCGCTTGGCCCAGTCCTGCAAGCCCACCAGCTCAAGCTGCTTACGCGCTTGTGCCAACCGCTCGTCCTTGCGCATACCGGAGATTTCCAGCCCAAACGCGACGTTTTCCTCAACCGTGCGCCATGGTAGCAGACCAAACTGCTGAAACACCATTGAAACGAGTTCCGTGCGCAGATGGCGAAGCGTTCCCCGATCTGCTTTGCCGACATCGATAGTCCGCTCGCCATCACGCACCAGCACACGGCCGCGTGAAATCGGGTTGAGCCGGTTGATGGCCCGCAGGAGCGTTGATTTTCCAGAGCCTGAGAGGCCCATCAGGACGAGAATCTCGCCTTCCTGAATATTGAGCGCGCAGTCATGCACGCCCAGAACGAGATCGGTTTCAGCCTGAATTTCCGAACGCGAAGCACCCCGGTCCGCGAGTTCCAGCGCGTTATCGACATTTTTGCCGAAAATGATGCTGACATCTTCCAGTGCAATGATTGTCATGATCGGCTCCTATTTCTCGCGTCCGGCGCGGAAGATGCGGTCGAGCACGATAGCGACCACGACAATGACAAAGCCCGATTCAAAGCCCAGTGCGGTATTGACCGAGTTCAGGGCTCGAACGACCGGCACACCGAGGCCGTCAGCACCGACAAGCGCCGCAATCACCACCATGGAAAGCGACAGCATGATCGTCTGTGTCAGGCCAGCCAGAATTTGCGGCATGGCGTAAGGCAGCTCGATTTTCCAGAGAAGCTGTGTGCGGGATGCGCCGAAAGCTTCACCGGCTTCGATCAATGACGAAGGTGTCGATGAGATACCGAGATGGGTCAGTCGTACCGGTGCGGGCAGCACAAAGATCGCGGTTGCCAGCAGGCCGGGAACCATGCCGATGCCGAAGAAGACGATGGCCGGGATCAGATAGACGAAGGTTGGCAACGTCTGCATCAGATCGAGAATCGGTCGCAGGACTGCATAAAGGGTAGGGCGGTGCGCTGCGGCGATGCCGAGCGGGACGCCAATTGCCATACAGAGGAAACAGGCCGACAGAACCAGCGTCAGTGTCTTGAGTGTGCCATCCCAATAGCCCTGATTGATGATGAACAGAAAACCCAGGATGGTGAGGATCATCACCGAGATGCGGCGCTGGATAAACCAGGCGATCACTGCAAAAATGACGATCAGGACAAGCGGATGCGGCAGTTGCAACAGATACAACAGGCCGTCGAT
Organism: Brucella pseudogrignonensis; assembly: GCF_002252525.1. GTDB lineage: Bacteria > Pseudomonadota > Alphaproteobacteria > Rhizobiales > Rhizobiaceae > Brucella > Brucella pseudogrignonensis. The sequence goes on along the minus strand of NZ_NNRM01000006.1, from coordinate 335,050 downwards.
AAGCCACTGCATAACTGCAGCCAGCCCATCGAAAAAGCCACCCATATTGTCCGTGAGCCAATCGACCACCGACTTTGCGGTGGGTCCGACCGGAATTTTATAGTCCGTCAGCCAGTTCAACGATTATGTCTCCTGCCGCGTTCTTTCAGTCGTGGAGCGTGGTGCGACCTGCTTTATCAGATCGCTTCGCTGCTCCAGCTGTTTATCTTAACGCGCATCCTGTCCGAAAACCGCTTCACCCTTTTCGGGATGCGCTTCGATAGTTTACCTACAAAAGAGTAGGCCGCGGTAATCCGCGGCCTGACTTTCTAAGGATTACAGGCCCAGTTCCGACTTAACGGCTGGCAGACCTTCCTTGCCATCAACGGTGGTTACACCGTCAAGCCACTTGTCGAGCACAGCAGGATTTGCCTTGAGCCACGCAGTTGCGGCCTTTGCCGGATCTTCGCCATCGTCGAGAATCTTGCCCATGATCTCGTTTTCCATTTCAAGCTGGAACTCAAGATTGGTCAGGAACTTGCCGACATTAGGGCATTCCTGCGTATAGCCAGCACGGACATTTGTTTCGACCTTCGCGCCACCAAGGTTTGGTCCGAAGAAGTCGTTGCCGCCGGTCAGATAAGCGATCTCAAAGCGCTTGTTCATCGGATGCGGTTCCCAGGCGAGGAAGACGACCGGGTCTTTGCTTTTGATGCTGCGGGCAACCTGCGCCAGCATTCCCTGTTCAGACGATTCTGCCAGTTCGAACGACTTGAGGCCGAACGCATCCTTGCTGATCATGTCGAGAATCAGACGATTGCCGTCATTGCCCGGTTCAATGCCGTAAATCTTGCCGCCGAGCTTGTCCTTGAAGGTGGCGATGTCTTTGAAGTCCTTCAGGCCTTCGTCATAGGCATATTTCGGCACCGCGAGGGTGTATTTTGCGCCCGTCAGGTTGGTGCGGAGGGTTTCGACGCTCTTGTCATCCAGATAAGGCTTGAGATCAGCGCTCATCGATGGGTTCCAATAGCCGAGGAAAACGTCGATGTCCTTCTTGCTGAGCGACGCATAGGTCACCGGCACGGAAAGAACCTTGATGTCGGTCTTGTAGCCAAGGCCCTTGAGGATCTCGGTGGCTACCGCTGTGGTGGAAGTGATGTCGGTCCAGCCCACATCGGAAAAGCGGACAGTTGAGCAGCTTGCAGGCTCCGCAGCCGAGGCGGTTGCGGGCAGCGCAAAGATCGCTGTCGTGATGGCTAACATACTCAAGGCATATTTGAGCGTAGGCGTCGAAGTGGACTTCATTTTTCTCTCCATTAACCGGGCCGCTTTAACGGTTGATTGTTTTTCCGGTTCCGGCTTTTAGCAAACACCAAAGATTTCGCCGATCAAGTACCATTGCGGCGAAAATATTTCTGATTGCGACTTTGGGGTGTGTTGTACTCGTTTTTCTGGACCGTCAGACAAAAGGTTCTGCAGATAAAGCGTTAAAAGCCGAAGCAGTGCGAAGTGGCGCCATGTTACGCACAGCCCGTGTTGTTTCAACCCTTGAAGGCTTGAAAACACCCAATAAAGTCCGAACCTGTCTGGTTGATGGTTGTCGAAAAGCCTGACGCACTCTATTTGAGAAGTGTGAAACTTATCAGCATATGCTGCTTGGTAATCGGCGATTTTCCGGGTCTGTGATCCGGATGGGTAAAAGTGTCGGAGAGCCTGCAATTGCAGGTAACAGGAAGGATTCGTTACAGTGTGGAATGCAGTTCGGGGCGTTTTCTCCTTCCTTGGTCGTTTTATCGCGGCATTGGCTCGCGTGATTGCAGTGCCACTCGGCGGTCTGTGGGGACTTTTTCTCAAGTTGGGAAATTTGTGGAAAGTTGCGATTGCGGTGATCGTAATCGGACTTGGCGGCCTTTATGTCTATTTTATCTGGCAAACGCAGGTCTGGACCAACTTCAATCCTGATTATCCAGCCAAGTATAGCTACCAGAATGCTGTGACGCCTGGTGAAGTGGTGCAGACGACACCTCAGCCCCTGACTTCAACACCAGAGTCTGGAACGCCGGAGCCTGCAACCTCAACGCCTTCCGAAAACAGTGCGAGCGGGACAGACACCACGCCTGCAACGGGTGATGGTGACACTTCAACGCAGACACCGCCCATGCAGGCAGCGCAAATTCCGTCGACAGCGCGCAAGTGTTCGCCTTCCGCGATTGCTGAAGTCGCCGCTGATCTTACCGATTTCAATGTGAACCAGAACGCGTGGATTTCTTCCATGCTGCTGTACAAGGTTGGCTTCTTCGGTGTTGATTGGGATCGCACACCTTTCCTCGACAACAAGGCGTCGTTCCAGCGCGGTATCAATGCAGCTGTGCGCCGCACGGCAATCGAACTGGTGGACAATATCGGCCGTCTGCGCGGCACATCGCAAATTGATGGCGACCTGCAGAAAGCACGCGGCAATCTGCAGTTTGCAGAAGACGCCTGGTATTTTGGCCTGAGCCCGTTTGGTCCAAAGACACCGACGCCGAGCTATTATCGTTCTGCGATCAAGGATCTGCGCTCGTTCAACACCCGTCTTGAAAACTGTCAGGCAACCTTTGATGCACGCGCCGATAATCTGATCCAGTTCGTTGATCGTATTGCAAGCGATCTGGGTTCGACCTCTGCAATCCTCAAGGATCGTGCTGAAAACTATCATGCTGGCTGGTTCGATACGCGTGCCGATGATCGCTTCTGGTTCGCCTATGGCCAGCTCTATGCCTATTACGGCCTGCTGCGTGCGTCGCACTCGGACTTCCGTAATGTACTGGCGGAAAAGCATCTTGATGGCGTTTGGGACGAAATGGAGCGGCAGCTGCGCTCGGCGCTCGATATGCAGCCATTTATCGTTTCCAATGGTAGCCCGGATGCTTGGTTTACGCCGTCGCATCTGACGACCATGGGCTTTTACATCCTGCGCGTTCGCTCCAATCTGGTGGACGTGAAGCAGGTTCTGGAGCGCTAATTTCTAATGGAACTGCCATCACTATTGCGTCAGGCTGTGGACGCGTCGCTTGAAGGGGTGGCTCTGGCTGATCTCAAGCGTGCGTCTGAGGTTCTTTCGCGGCGCTATCGCGCGGAAACGCGCGATGGTCGTCTGCATATTTCGGATGAACTTGCCGCAAAAGCCTATCTGGCTGCGCGACTGCCTGCGACCTATGCGGCTGTGCGCGCAAGCCTTGAGAGTGTTGCGGAAATGTGCCCGGATTTTACCCCTGCCACCATGCTTGATGTTGGCTGTGGACCAGGGACCGCCCTTTGGGCCGCACGCGGATGCTGGTCTGACTTGCAATCAGCCACGATGATCGAAGCAAGCCCGGCAATCCGTGCCGTGGGAAGCAAGCTTGCAGAAAATGTTGGGCTTCAAACCGAGTGGCGTGCAGGCGATCTGGTCAAGGAAAAGATCGATTTTCCGCAAGCCGATCTCGTGACGATTGCCTATGTTCTGGACGAACTCGCTCCCCTTGATCGTAAGGCGCTTGTCGAGCGGCTATGGGCCTCGGCTCGCCATCTGTTTGTGATTGTGGAGCCGGGAACACCTGCCGGTTGGCAACGCATTCTTGATGCCCGGTCAGCACTGATTGCGCAAGGTGCGCATATCGCAGCGCCATGCACGCATCAGCACGACTGTCCGTTGATTGCGCCTGACTGGTGCCATTTTTCGCGCCGTGTTGCCCGGTCCCGTATCCATCGCCTGACGAAGGATGCGGAAGTGCCATGGGAAGACGAGAAGTTCATCTATCTGGCTGCAACGCGTGATCCGTCGATGAGTGCCACGGCGCGCGTGATCGCGCCTACGCGCGTTGGCGGCGGCAAGGTTTCACTTAAGCTGTGCAATGATGATGGCAGCGCCGAAGAGCGTCTCGTCACCAAGCGGGATGGCGAGTTTTTCCGTTGGGCGCGTCGTGCCGATTGGGGCGACGCAGCACTGGGAAACTAAGCGATGAAGATCAGTCTCGTGCAGCTGCGTTTGCTTGAAGCGGTAGCCGAAACCGGCAGTGTCGGTGCTGCAGCGCGCAAGCTTGGCCTTACCCAGTCGGGTGCAAGTCAGGCGCTGGCGACATTGGAGAAAATCCTCGGACTGGATCTGCTTGCGCGCAAACGCGACGGTGCGATGCTGACTGCTTTCGCACAGACCATTCTCGATGATGCACGCAGCGCTTTATCGGCGGTTGATCGGATCGAAGCGCAGGCACGCAAGATGGTCACGAATGCGCCCGACAGGTTGCGTGTGGCGGCTATTCCCAGCCAGCTCGAATATGTGGTGCCGGAGCTGCGCAAAAACTTTTTGCGGCTTCATCCGCGTGTTGAGTTCAGTACCTTTGAAGGTGGTCATGACGATGTGAGCCTTTGGGTCAGCGAAGGAATTGCCGATCTGGGCATTACCTCATTACCGACTTCCGGCCTTGAAGCAGACGAAGTCGGGCAGGAAGAGCTGGTTGTCGTGGGGCGTCGTGACGATCCGTTCATGCGCCGCGATCTCATCTCTCCCGGTGATTTGCGTGATCGACAGCTTATCGCGGCTGCTGGCTGTGAGCTGATTATCGACCGCATCATTCATGCAGATGGCGGCGCACGCAGCGAGCAGGTCAGAACGCGAGACGTTGCGACCGTGCTTGAAATGGTACGCCATGGGGTCGGCTTGACGCTGCTATCGGAAATCAGCCTTCCGGGGTCCAATCTGCACGATCTCAGGGCGATCAAGCTGGATCCACCGACTTTCAGGACGGTTTATGTCGTGTATCGTTCAGATAGTCCGGTCAGGCATTTGATCGACAGTTTCTGCGCGATTGCCAAACAGGCAAATGTCAAAGCGGCATAAGAATTTCTAATATCTCATATCTGATTTATCCGTGCCGTATGCATTCATGGTTTCTGTAATAGTTGCCCGACTATTCACGAAGCAGAGCACAGCAAATATGACGGCGACCACCGATACGACCATTCCCGTTTCAACCTCCGATACAGTGAAAGGCCTTGTTTGGGGCCTCTCAGGAGTTCTCGTCTGGTCTGGTTCATTCGTTTTGACCCGCTTTGGATTCAAGACAGCGCTTATGCCTTCTGACATCATCGCATTGCGATTTGGGGTGGCCGGGCTGGTTCTGCTGCCGGTTGTCTTCGCCAAAGGGTTTGGCTTCCGGCAATTGGGGCTGCTTGGCTTCGTGCTGCTCGCATCTGGTGCCGGATTTCCCTATGCGCTTCTGACGGTTTATGGGCTGCAATTCGCGCCTGCATCGCACGCGGCAGCGCTTATCCCCGGCCTGATGACAGCACTTGTTGCGGTCCTTGGCGTGTTGCTGCTTCAGGAGCGATTGGCGCTGTCGCGCTGGATCGGGGTGGTGCTCATCCTTATCGGCAGTGGCTTGATCGCTGGCCTGTCACAACTTGGCGGGCAGGAGATGATGGGTCATCTCTCGTTTTTTGCAGCGGCGCTGGTTTGGTCGATCTACGTGATGGTCTTTCGCCGGAAAGGCATGGACGGCCTTCATGCCACTGCGATTGCAGCGGTTGCCTCTGCACTGGTGTTTCTGCCGATTTACATCCTGTTGCTCGACAAAGGCATCGGACAGACTTCGTGGGGTGATATAGCCTTGCAGGGCTTTTATCAGGGCGTGCTGACGTCGGCTTTCGGTGTTTTTGCCTTTAATCGTGCTGTTGTGCTGTTGGGAACCGCCGCAGGAGCGGCCTTATCCGCACTTATACCGGTTGCGACACTGGTTTTGGGGCTCTTGCTGCTTGGTGAGGTGCCGGGATGGACCGACACCGCCGCTGCCCTTCTGATCAGCTTGGGTGTGCTGGCGCTGAACAGAAAGGGCAGGAAGCGTTGAGTGTTATGATGCCTGCAAAGCGGGTCTTGGAGCTGGCCTGCTGATGATGAACACCATGGCGGCTGCTGCGAAACACATCGCCCCTGCCAGAATGAGGGCAGGTGTATAGCTGCCATAATCGGTGCGGACGAAGCCTGCGAAAGCTGCGGCTGCAGCTGCACCCACCTGGTGGCCGGTGAACACCCATCCGAACACCATGCCAGCCTTTTCTGGACCGAAACGTTCTGCGGCAAGCTTGACCGTTGGTGGTACGGTTGCAACCCAATCGAGACCATAGAAGACGGCAAAGAGTGCCAGTTCATAGAGCGTGAAATCGGTAAAGGTCAGGTAGATCAGTGACAATCCGCGCAGGCTGTAGAACCAGAACAGCAGCCAGCGGTTGTCAAAGCGGTCGGAAAGCCAACCTGCGCCGATGGTGCCGATGAGATCGAAAGCACCGATGACGGCCAGAATGCCTGCTGCACCCACAGGTACGATGCCGAAATCGCCGCACAATGCGATCCAGTGGGTCTGGATCAAACCGTTGGTGGAAAAGCCGCAGACGAAGAAGGTGACGAACAGCACCCAGAAGGTTGATGTGGACGATACTTCGCGCAAGGTAATCAGCGGGGAAGCGAGCAGCGAGGCAAAGCTTTTCTTAGGCTCTGCGGCAGGGAGAGGGGCGGTTCGGCCATAAGGCTTCAGCCCGATATCTGCGGGATGATCGCGCATCAGGGCAAGCACCAGCACGAGTGCTGCTATAAGAAAGCCGACGACAATGGTTAGCGACGTGCGCCAGCCGATATTCTGGCTCACACTGGCGAGGATCGGCATGAAAACAAGTTGGCCGGTTGCATTGCTGGCTGTCATGAGGCCAACCACGAGACCCCGGCGCTTTTCAAACCAGCGAGCAGCAACAGTCGCACCCAGGACAAGTGCGGTCATGCCGGTGCCAAGGCCGATAACGATGCCCCAAAGGCCGACCATCTGCCATTCTTCAGTCATGAAGATCGAGCCGACCAGTCCGCAGGCGATCATGACGAGTGCTGCGGACACGACGCGTCGCAGGCCAAACTGGTTCATGAAAGCAGCAGCAAAAGGCCCCATCAAACCAAACAGCACCAGACGCAGCGCCATGGCGAAGGAAATATTGGCATTGGTCCAGCCGAATTCCTTCTGCAATGGCTCGATCAGGATGCCCGCCGAGCCCATGGCTGCAGCGGTTGCAAGCATGGTCAGAAACGTGATGGCAGCAACAACCCATCCATAGTGGATGTTTCGTTTTTGAAGAAAGCTTGCAAGGCTGGCAGAAATCATCTTCGGCGCTTTCGGAGACTGGCTGATTTTTGAACAGCCGCAAAGTTGAAGGTCAACCCAGTTGGCCAGTTACAGGCTCAATGGGCTTTGGTCATTGTTTTCAGTCAAAGGCGCGGAGAAGGGTAAGCAATTGCTCCACGCCTTCGCTGCCAAGTTTTGCTTCTATTTCATCTTGTGCCTGATCCCAGAGCGGCCCACCGCGCTCGACAAGGTCGCGGCCTGTCGACGTCAAAGCGATGTGCGTCTCACGATGATCTTCGCCCGATGTCTGTTCGATAAGATCCATACGCTGCAACACCTTCGCATTGCGGCCCATTGTTGATCGATCAAGGTCGGCAAGCCGGGCAAGCTCGGTCAATGAGATCGATTGCGCACGCGCAATTTTTCGCAGCAGACTGAACTGCGCGACATTGATGCCGAGCGGCGCCAGCGCCTTGTCGTAAACGCTGGATGATTTTCTCGCGGCCTGCCGCAGAAGGATGCAGAAACATGGATTTGACATGATGCGGGTATATACCCGTAAATAGTTATTGGCAAGCCTGTATCGGCAATGAGCCGATCTATACTGTCATCACGCTGGCAATAAATTTAGGTCGATAGCCGACGATAGCGACGTCACACAGCGATGTGTGACGTTTCCTTGACCTCTTCCATTACGGCGTAGGTGTGGGATTCCCTTACGCCCGGCAGGGATAGAAGTGCTTCCGAGAGAAAACGGCGATAGTGATCCATATCGGAGACGCGTGCCTTGATCAGATAATCGAAGCCGCCTGCAACCATATGACATTCGAGAATATCGGGATTGCCGCGCGTGAAGGCGGAGAAGGTTTCAAAGACCTCTGGCGTGGTGCGATCAAGCTTGATTTCAATGAAAACCAGCATCGATCGATCAAGCATCTTTGGCGACAGATGGGCAGAATAGCCGAGAATATAGCCTTCGCGTGTGAGGCGTTTGACGCGTTCTGCGGTGGCGGTCTGAGACAGATTAATACGATCGGCAAGTTCAGTATTGGTCAGTCGCCCGTTCTCTTGAAGGGCGTGCAGAATACTCCTGTCCATTACATCAAGATTCTTCATTGGTGTCCCCACTCGACCGCCTGCGATGGCGGCTTTTTATTGTTAGTTTATAAATGATTTGCTTGCGAAATGAATCCGAAATCCGTCTCGCACGCAAGGCAAAATTTTTGAAACATACTTAAATTACAGCTGCATTACACGGTTTGGTAGAAGGCTACGACGATAGACTTGACAGTTGCGGAAATGTGCAATCCATAGTAGTAAAGATGTGTACTTAAAGTGATATTGCACGCATAGAGTTAAGACTTTTGGCAGGTGTTATACCCACGGCGGGCCGGAAAAGGTACTCCAACCTTTAGTCAGTTTGTCCTTATCAAGGACTAGGGAGAATCCGGACTATTTAAAGCAGTCCGGATTTTCTTTTTGTGCGGGATAAAACATTCTAAAAAATTTGCACCGCTGAAATACGGTCAATTCTGACAAGTCTACATCAGTGAATTGAGGCTTTGAATTTTCCAGTTGCAAGCGATGCGAGGGAAGGCTAACAGTATCGCCATGAACATTTCGCGCATTGACACAAAAATCTGGTGGTGGGCTCGCTAAAAGCGGCCACGCAGGCGTTTGTGCATTTGCGTTTTAGTTAAGGCCGCTGGGATTATCCGGGCGGCCTTTTTGTTTGGCTGTTTGAATAATGCCACCGCATGTTGCCCAAGAGCGGAAGCCAGTTTTGGGCAACATGCTAGAATAAAAAGCCGAAGCACGATGCGCTTTGGTTGAGGGGCCTGAGCTTTGGAAGTGCTCGATAACGAATAACACTTGGGAATTGCCAGTCATGAATGCGAAGATTGCGGATAGCGAGATATTCACGCACGAGACAGCGGGCGGCATTGTTGTCGAACGTGTGCGCCATTTGACTGCTTATAAAGGAGCTATCGAGACTTATATCGATGCTCTCAATGAGCGGCGAGGCGCGGTCTTTTCTTCCAACTACGAATATCCCGGCCGCTACACGCGATGGGACACGGCAATTGTCGATCCGCCAGTCGTGATTACCTCCCGCAATCGCCAGATGCGTATTGAAGCGCTGAACAAGCGCGGCACGATCCTGCTGCGCCCGATCCTCAAGACGGTTCAGGCGCTTGCCGAAGTGAAGGTCGATAAGGCCGACGAAGATCTTATCGAGCTGACAATTGCTAAACCCACTGGCACATTCACCGAAGAAGAACGCTCGCGTATGCCTTCGGTCTTCACCGTGCTGCGCGCGATTGTGGGCCTTTTCTTCTCCGAGGAAGATGCAAATCTCGGACTTTACGGTGCGTTTGGCTATGATCTGGCATTCCAGTTCGATCCAATTCAGTACAAGTTGAAGCGCCCGGACGATCAGCGTGATCTGGTGCTTTTCATACCGGACGAAATCTTCGTGGCCGACCACTATTCGGCACGCGCATGGGTGGATCGCTACGAATTTGTCTGCGGTGGTTCTTCAACGCATGATCTTGCACGGGCGACACCGGTGCAGCCATTCAAGCCCGCAGAGCGCGATCTGCCGCGTGGCGATCATAATCCGGGCGAATATGCCAAGCTGGTCGAACGCGCGAAGGAAAGCTTCAAGCGCGGCGATCTGTTTGAAGTCGTGCCGGGGCAGACTTTCTATGAGCGCTGTCACACGGCCCCTTCGGAAATCTTCCGTCGCCTGAAGTCGATCAATCCATCGCCTTATTCGTTCTTCATCAATCTTGGAGAGAACGAGTATCTGGTGGGCGCTTCGCCAGAGATGTTCGTGCGCGTCAATGGTCGCCGCATTGAGACCTGTCCGATTTCCGGCACCATCAAGCGTGGTGAAGATGCAATTTCGGATTCGGAACAGATTCTGAAACTGCTCAATTCCAAGAAGGACGAGTCCGAGCTGACCATGTGTTCGGACGTTGATCGCAATGACAAAAGCCGGGTTTGTGAGCCAGGTTCGGTGCGGGTGATCGGTCGTCGTCAGATCGAGATGTACTCGCGTCTGATCCACACTGTTGACCATATCGAAGGCCGTCTGCGTGACGGTATGGATGCCTTTGACGGCTTCCTCAGTCATGCATGGGCTGTAACCGTAACCGGTGCACCAAAACTTTGGGCTATGCGCTTCCTCGAAGAAAACGAGCGTAGCCCACGCGCATGGTATGGCGGTGCCATCGGCATGATGCACTTCAACGGCGACATGAACACTGGCCTCACGCTGCGCACGATCCGCGTCAAGGATGGCGTGGCACAGATCCGCGCCGGTGCGACGCTGCTGTTTGATTCCAATCCTGAAGAGGAGGAAGCAGAAACCGAACTGAAGGCATCCGCGATGATCGCTGCTGTGCGTGAAGCACAGAAGAGCAATCAGGTTGCTGAAGAACGGGTTGCGGCAAAGGTGGGCGAGGGGATTTCGATCCTGCTGGTCGATCACGAAGATTCCTTCGTGCACACGCTCGCCAATTACTTCCGCCAGACGGGTGCTACGGTTTCGACGGTACGCTCGCCGGTCGCCGAAGAAGTGTTCGACCGCATTAATCCTGATCTTGTTGTGCTGTCACCCGGACCGGGTACACCGCAAGACTTCGATTGCAAGGCGACCATCGACAAGGCGCTTAAGCGCCAGCTGCCAATCTTCGGTGTCTGCCTTGGGCTTCAGGCTTTGGCAGAAGCCTATGGCGGCACTCTGCGTCAGCTGCGCATTCCGATGCATGGCAAGCCGTCGCGTATCCGGGTTTCAAAGCCTGAACGCATCTTCTCGGGTCTGCCGAAGGAAGTAACGGTTGGCCGCTATCACTCGATCTTTGCTGATCCTGAACGTCTGCCGGATGATTTTCTGGTTACGGCGGAGACAGAGGACGGCGTCATCATGGCTTTTGAACATAAAAAAGAGCCTGTGGCAGCCGTTCAGTTCCACCCCGAATCCATCATGACGCTTGGTCATAATGCGGGGATGCGAATGATCGAAAATGTCGTGGTGCATTTTGCAGCAAAGCACAAAGCGCGTCGCAGCAATTACTAGAGCATTTCCTGTTTTGATTGAGTCATTGGAAATGCTCTATCTATTTTTTGCGCGCATCTTGTTCCGAAAACCGCTTCGCACTTTTCGGGATGCGCTCTAATTGATTTTCTCAGTTGCAAAATAATGAGCCGGCCGTGGTGAAAACCGTGGCCGGTTTTTTGTTTATGGCCTTATAAAATCATGGTTTTTCAGAGCTGCTCTGGCGAACCATTTGCAACTGTAATGCATTGCATTCGCAAGAGAAAATTAAATGCGCGAAGTAAAAAAACAGGGTTTCGAAATTTGAATTTTATGGGCTATAGAACGGCTATCGAAATGCTGCTTACCGGCCACGCCGGAGTGAATGCGCAATAGGCTTCTTGTTAGCCTGAACCCGCCTGTCGGGATAAGAATTAAAGTATCTGAAGGTTTGTGATGGACGCGAGTGTAAAAGTTCGGCGGCTCGCCGCTTGGTCGATTCCTGTTGCGCTGGGCGTAATGGGGCTGAAATATCTGGCCTATGCAGTGACCGGCTCCGTGGCACTCTATTCGGATGCTCTGGAATCCATCGTCAATGTGATTGCGGCACTTGGCGCCTGGTGGGCGATCAGTGTCAGCTATAAGCCAGCGGATGAAAACCACCCGTTTGGCCATCATAAAGCAGAGTATATTTCGGCAGTTGTCGAAGGCGTACTGATTACGATTGCGGCGCTTTTGATTGCAAAAGAAGCATGGTCTGCGCTTGAGAATCCGCGTCAGCTTGATGAGCCGTGGCTGGGTCTTGCGATCAATACGGGCGCTGCTGTGATAAATGCTTTCTGGGCCATGCTGCTCATCCGCACAGGTCGCAGTGCGCGCTCGCCTGCTTTGGAAGCAGATGGTCAGCATATTATGACTGACGTGTTTACGTCGGTCGGTGTTCTGGTTGGTCTTGTTGGAGCCGTCATAACAGGCTGGGCGATCCTCGATCCGCTGCTCGCTATTCTGGTTGCGATCAACATTCTCTGGCAGGGTTGGGGTGTTATCAATAAATCCGTACAGGGTTTGATGGATATCGGTGTCGAACCTTCCGAGGAAATGCGGATTCGCGACGTTATTTCAGCAAATGCCGGTGGCGCGATTGAGGTTCATGATCTCAAGACCCGCATTGCAGGCCGTGTAACTTTCATCGAGTTTCATCTGGTTGTGGCTGCTGAAATGAGCGTGGGCGACGCGCATGTCATATGCGACCGAATCGAAGACGCACTGAAGACGCAGATCGAAAGCGCGCGTGTTGTGATCCATGTTGAGCCGGAAGATGAGGCAAAACTGCCGATTGGAACGAGTTCTGTGCCATTTGCCTAGAGCGCGTTTCGATCTGATTTTATCAGATCGGCGCTCTAATCTTTATATTTGATGCGCATCCTATCCGAAAACCGCTACGCACTTTTCGGGGTGCGCATGAAACAAATAGCGGCTTGCGCGTTTTGAACCTCGAGTGTAAAAGCGTTTCCATGGTTATGAAGAACGCAACATCTATGGAACATTCCGCAGCCGCTTCCAGCGCGCGCGTGAACGTTTGCGTTCTAAACTCGCTTCTTACCCTCGGCCTTAGCGGCGATCGCCGGGCTCGTTGAAAGGAGCGTCCGGCGGTCGATTGAAGTCCCGCTGACGCATGCTCCTTTCTCAAAATCCAAATTTGAATTTTAAGACGAGATATCCGTGTCGTTACAGCAGTACAGAACTGCTTAGTACGCCGGGAGGATGAGATGACCATGAATCAGAACGTAAACACGCCGAATTCCGCTGCTAAGCATAAAGGTATGCCAGACGCGGCTGTGAAATATTCGCCGTTTCCTTACCCAAAACTCGATGACCGCACCTGGCCTGCAAAGCGCATCGAAAAGGCACCAATCTGGTGTTCGGTCGATTTGCGCGACGGTAATCAGGCACTGATCGACCCAATGGGTCACGACCGAAAGGAACGCATGTTCCGCTTGCTGGTCGATATGGGTTTCCCTGAAATCGAAATCGGCTTCCCATCGGCTTCGCAGACCGATTTTGACTTCTGCCGCTGGGCAATTGAGCAGGGCGACACGCCTGACGAAGTTGATCTGCAGGTGCTGGTGCAGTGCCGCCCTGAATTGATCACGCGTACGTTTGAAGCGCTGGAAGGTGCTAAGACGCCAATTATCCACTTCTACAATTCGACCAGTGAATTGCAGCGCCGCGTTGTTTTCAACAAGGACGTCAAGGGCATCAAGCAGATTGCGACCGATGCCGCAAAGATGATCATGGACATGGCTGCGAAAGCAGGCGGTGGTTATCGTTTCCAGTATTCGCCAGAAAGCTTCACCGGCACCGAGCTGGAAGTTGCGCTGGAAATCTGCAATGCGGTGACGGAAATCGTCAAGCCGACAGCAGAGCACAAGCTGATCCTCAACCTGCCGTCGACTGTCGAAATGAACACGCCAAATGTTTACGCCGACCAGATCGAATGGATGTGCCGCAATCTCGACAATCGCGAAAACCTGATCATTTCGCTGCACCCGCACAATGATCGTGGAACGGGCATCGCTGCAACCGAACTCGGCCTGATGGCGGGCGCTGATCGCGTTGAAGGTACGCTGTTCGGCAATGGCGAACGCACCGGCAATGTGGACGTGGTGACGTTGGCGCTCAACATGTACACGCAGGGCATCGATCCAGAGCTGGATTGCACAGACATCAATCGCATGAAGGATGTCTACGAATATTCAAACCAGCTGAAGATTGCAGAGCGTCATCCTTATGTGGGCGAGCTGGTCTATACGGCTTTCTCCGGTTCGCATCAGGATGCGATCAACAAGGGTATGAAGGTTCGCAAGACCGCCAATTCGCCGGTCTGGGAAGTGCCTTATCTGCCAATCGATCCACAGGATGTTGGCCGTTCCTATGAGGCGATCATCCGCATTAATTCGCAGTCTGGTAAGGGCGGCATCGCCTATATTCTGCAGGCTGATTACGGCTTGAATTTGCCGCGCAATCTGCAGGTTGAGTTCCGCGAAATCATCCAGAACATCACGGATGATGAAGGCAAGGAACTGCCATCAAAGCGCATTCATGAAGAGTTCCAGAAGCTCTATGTCGAACAGGCAGAAGGCCGCATCAAGTTCGTGGATCACCACACCTATCCTGATCCTGAGCAGAAGGGTCGTCGTATTCTGACTGCTGAAATCACCGATAACGGCGTGACCAAGAATATCGAAGGCAAAGGTACAGGCCCGATTGATGGCTTCATCGATGCGCTGTCGAAATATCTGGGTGTGAAGATGTCGGTTATTGATTACTCCGAGCATTCGCTAAAGCAAGGTTCGGACGCGGCTGCTATTTCCTATGTTGAAGTTGCATACCCGGACGGCAAATTGTTCGGCGCCGGTATCAACGACAACATCGTGAGCGCCTCGCTCGAAGCAATTGTTTCGGCAGCTAATCGCGTAATCGGAAAATAATACGGGCAATTTATTCTATTAAAGGCGGCGCTATGCGTCGCCTTTAATTTATGTATCTATTATATGTGCCTTTATGTTTATTTATATTTTGGGATTGTCATCATATATTCATATTTATAAATACAAGGCCCAGTGAATTATTTTATTTATTGGGTATGTTTATGAAGAATATTCTAATGTTAGTAGTATTTTTATCTGTTGTTGCAGGTTGTGCATCGCGCTCCAGCAATATTTCGGCGAGTTATGTATCTCCTTCGGCATACAGCTCGCTTTCATGTGCTGCTCTTAAAGAAGAGGCCGTGCGCGTTTCATATAGTGCAGCAGCGGCTGCAGGACGCCAAGATTCAGCGGCCACTGGAGATGCAGTAAAAACAGGGGTTGGTCTTGTCCTGTTCTGGCCCGTACTTTTCTTCAATGAAGGTAACGGCGCAAAAGCCGCCGATGTTGCCCGCCTGAAAGGTGAAATGCAGGCATTGGAAGTCGCTGCAGCCCAAAAGAACTGCAATATCACGTTTCGCTCTCGCTGAACTTTAATGATGTAATGAGTGGTTTGAATTTAGCGTTTGATATCGCCGGTTGAAACACTGCGTCAGACGTTACAGCGGTTCCAGTTAAGACTAAATCGTTGGGGCCGCTTTAACTATTTGTTTTTACGCATTATCCGACGCGAAAACGGTTCCCACTTTTGCTGGAAATGCTATAAATTCGAAACATCCATTAATCGTCGTGTTGAACTATGGAATTTTCAGCTCTTGCCGGCTGAGCTCGATTATTCTT
The DNA here is from genome assembly GCF_002252525.1 of Brucella pseudogrignonensis. Taxonomy (GTDB): domain Bacteria; phylum Pseudomonadota; class Alphaproteobacteria; order Rhizobiales; family Rhizobiaceae; genus Brucella; species Brucella pseudogrignonensis. The sequence continues at coordinate 319,637 of NZ_NNRM01000006.1, read as the reverse complement.
TCGCTTTCATCTTCAATGCCGTGCTGTTCCCACTGGCATAGCCATCCGCCTTCCGGCTTCCGGTCGATGTTGAAGATGTTGTAGCGTGCAGGCGGCTTATGCCCGCCGAAATTCTGGCTGGCAGATGGCACGCAGATAACCGGCACTTTTCCGTTCAGCCCGTCAATATCGTAGCGCGTTGCCAGATGCGTGTGGCCATGAATGACCAGCTCGGCACCATGCTTGCGAATAACTTTCTGAAAGCGGCGAATACCGTAGAGCCGCTTATGCGTGGGCGTTGCGCCGTGGATCGGCGGGTGATGGATCATCACCACACGGAACAGTCCGCGTGCGCCAGCTTCATCAAGCGCCATGGCCAGGCGCTTGGCCTGTGCGGATTTAAAGTCACCGCTGGCCATGAAGGGAGCAGTTGCGCGTGCAGACGAGACGCCGATTATCGCTACCGGCCCGCGCTCGCGCATATAGGGGAATAGCGGTCGCTGGCCGTGGTTGTCCACGCCATCGCCACGCATCCATGGCTCCCATTTGCGGCAGGATTTATCCAGCGCACCGGGGACATAGGCATCGTGATTGCCCGGAACGACAGATACGTTATCCGGATTGCCAAGCTTCAACAGCCAGTCATGGGCGATGTCGATTTCCAGATTGAGGGCAAGGTTCACCAGATCGCCCGTGACTGAGATATGATCAGGCTTTTGTGCCAGCATGTCGGCAATCAGACTATCCAGCACGGTGCCGTGCATGGCGTTTTTACGATTACGCAGCCAGTTGATGTAACCTGTGATACGTTTCGACGCCAATTCGCGATAACGAATGCGGGGCAGAGGCGACAGGTGGATGTCGGAAATATGGGCGAGGCGAAACATATAGTCGGTGTACTGTATTATTTTTTAAATCGAAACCGTGTTTAGCGACTTTTTATTGATGTGTCTGTAGCAATGATGCTGCAAAGAAATTTGTTCAGGATCGACGGTATGCGCTTCCGCCATTTTTTATTTCATACCTATTTTCTATTACGCCGCCCGATGACCCTCGGGGTCAGGGCAATTGTACTTGATGAGCAGAAAAATTCAGTTTTTCTGGTGAAGCATACTTACGTACCAGGCTGGCAATTGCCGGGCGGTGGCGTGGATAGTGGCGAAACTTTTGGACAGGCTCTCGAAAAGGAATTGCGTGAGGAAGGTAATATTTTCCTCACCGGACGGCCTGAGCTTTTCGCGCTTTACAAAAATGCTCATGCCTCAAAGCGGGATCATGTGGCGCTTTATGTCTGTCGGGCGTTTGAGCAGACAGAGCCGAAACAGCGAGACAGGGAAATAGCGGAAGCAGGTTTCTTTCCGCTCGATAATTTGCCTGAAGGGACGACGCCTTCAACCAAGCGCCGCCTGCAGGAAGCGCTTCACGATCTTGATCCGCTCCCAAACTGGTAAAAGGAAAGGGCGCTTTCGCGCCCTTATATTCAGAGATTAGAAGCGGTAGGTGATACCCGTACCGATCAGCCAAGGGTTAAGCTTGGCCTTACCGCTAACCTGTGTGCCGCCAGCCAGAGTCGCATCGAACTTGGGTTCGAGGAACAGCTTCTTCACATCGAAGTTGATACCCCAATGTTCATCGATCATGTAGTCGAAGCCGACCTGAAGCGCCCCGCCAAAGGTGTTCTTCACTTTCAGATAATCAACGCCAGCTGCATCCTGATTATAGAAAATGGTGTAGTTCACGCCCGCACCGACATAAGGCTTGAAAGCGCCGAAGTTGGTGAAGTGATACTGCATGGTGAGCGTTGGAGGCAGCATCCATACCTTGCCGACCTTGCCCAGACCTTCAATCGAACCAGTGCCATTAATATTGGCATAGGTGGTGCCGAGGATGAGTTCAGCGGCCAGATTGTCAGTGAAGTAGTAGGTGATGTCGAGTTCTGGCGTGATCGACTTCGAGTAATCAAGACCAGAGCCATCGACGCCGTTCACATAGCCTTTATTCTCGGCAATAACGCCAAGCGCACGCACGCGGATCTGCCATGGCGACAAAGCCTGTGGCACGGCAACGATCTCGGTTGCTGGCTGCGCAACAATCGCATCAGCAGCAAAAGCTGCAGGTGCTGCGAATGTCAGTGCGGTTGCGGCGAGAAGCCCTTTGGCAAAGCGGTTCATCAGTCTCTCCTAAAAGTCTTGGTCTAACAGTCCTGATCCCGGTAGTCTGGGGTAGTGATGCGCGCACTCTGGACCGCATAGCAAAGCGCCCCATTGATCAGGATCAAAGAGGCGCTCAAGATTTTAGAAAGTAAGGATGTTCTGATGGGACTGTTGCAGGAAAAGCTCAGTTGCTGAGACGGTCCCGGTCATGTGGTGCTGAGAGGTCGATTTCCGGTCCAAGCGGAACAATGCCTGTTGGGTTGATCGTCTTGTGGCTGCAATAATAATGGCCCTTGATGTGTTCCATATTGACGGTCGAAGCCACGCCCGGCACCTGATAAAGCTCTTTCGTGTAATTCCAAAGGTTCGGATAGTCGGCGATGCGCCGCAGGTTGCATTTAAAATGCCCGACATAAACCGGATCAAAGCGTAACAGTGTAGTGAACAGCCGCCAATCAGCTTCCGTCAGGCTGGAGCCTGCCAGATAGCGGCTCTTTGAAAGTTTTTCCTCCAGTGTATCGAGCGCTGCGAAAACCTGTCCGAAAGCTTCTTCATAGGCTTCCTGTGAGGTCGCAAAGCCAGCCCGGTAAACACCATTATTGATGTTTGGATAGACAAACTCATTGAGTGCGTCGATCTCTCCGCGCAGGGCTTCCGGATAAAGATCAAGCGACGCATCGCCAAACGCATCGAAAGCCGAATTGAGCATTCTGATAATCTCAGATGACTCATTTGAAACAATCGTCTCGCGCTGCTTGTCCCAGAGAACCGGTACGGTTACGCGACCGGAATAGGTTGGATCGGCGCGGGTATAAATCTCATGCAGGCGTTTTGAGCCGTAGAGAGCGTCACCCGTACTGCCGGTTGTGCCGTAGAAGGTCCAGCCTTCTTCGACCATGAGATAATCGACAACCGAGACGGAAATTACATCTTCAAGCTTCTTCAATGCACGGAATATCAGCGTACGATGTGCCCATGGGCAGGCGTAGGAGACATAGAGGTGATAGCGGCCGGGTTCGGCCTTGAAGCCGCCTTCGCCAGTTGGGCCTGCGCTTCCATCCGCTGTGACCCAGTTTCTGAACTGCGATTTCGAGCGCTCGAAACGGCCTTTGGTGGCTTTTGTGTCATACCAGACATCCTGCCATTTGCCGTCAACCAGAAGTCCCATGTGATTTCTCCTTTTGATAAGGAAAATAGCCGCAAAACTGCCGTTTGACAGCCTATCAACGCGTGAACAGTGCGTAACGGTGCCAAAAAGCTAAATTTGAACCGCCGTTTTGAAAGATTTTGTTTTACCTGTGATCATTTTGGTGATACCCAGCTTCCAAATTGCGGTTGGATAATTCCGACCAATCAGGAGAGCCGTGTAATGGAAATGCTTTTCATCCTCCGACGATGAAATCTGGACTGCGTGAAATGCGCGGTATGCATTCCATTGACCATCGAACGGTCACCGACATCTCCTATTGCGATCAAAGCCCCATGCAGCAGCTTGAACTGACATACGCGCAGGAAAACCCGGCGCACGACATCGAAATCGAAGCCATCAATGCCGAGGCTTTCGGTCCTGCCCGTTTTACCAAAGCAGCGCATTTCATCCGTGAAGGTGGCCCTCACGATCTGAACCTGTCCTTCGTCGCGCTGATGGGGGGCATCGTTGTTGGGTCAGTTCGGCAGACGCCAGTCATGGTTGGCAAGACGCCTGCTTTGCTGCTCGGACCGCTCGCTGTAAGGCCGGAATGGAAGAAGCGCGGCATCGGTGGCACCTTGATGCGGATGTCAATCGAGGCAGCTCAGAATGCCGGTCACAAGCTGATCGTTCTGGTAGGTGACGAGCCTTATTATGCGCCTTTTGGCTTCAAGATGGTGCAGCCGGGTTCGATGATTATGCCAGCGCCCGTCGATCCGCGCCGGATGCTCGCCTGTGAGCTTGCGCCAAATGCGCTGAACGGCGCAACCGGCATAGTGCGCCACGCAAGCAGAGTTTAAAAGTTAAAAAGAGGGGAAGCGAGGGGCGGTTTACCGCCCTTCGCGATACCACATGCCGCCGAAGACAAAGAGCAGGGCGGCGAGCGCAAACAATCCAGAGAACAACGGCAGACGGTTGACGCTTTTAAGCTGCGTGTCTGATGTTTCGCGCAAGCCGATCCAGTCATTGCCTGCAGCTGTACGATTGGCTGCAACGGCGGTGATTGCTGGCACCTGAACCGAACTATCGGCACTTTCATGAACGCGGTGAACTGAGCCACCCGTTGCATCGGCCAGTGGCTTCAGGCGATCAGCTGTCGAAATGCTGTCTGCAAATTCCGGCGCATCGACAGGGCCGACATGCGCAAGTGTTTCCAGATCGCCATTCTTCACACGGAAAATGCCAATTTCATCGGTTTGCAGCGAACCCTCGAACAGGCCAGGTTTTCCCTGTGCAAGATTAACCTGCAATTGCTTGCCGGATGGTGATGTGACGGTGGCAATGCCCGGATTATCGCCCATCGTCTGACGCCGGATTGAGAGGGTGCGGCCGTTGCCGCTTGCGGTCAGTGCTTCTTCTTCCAGTTCCGGTTCCTGCATTAGCCAATGTGCGATGCGGCGATAAAGCGAGGCGTATGGGCCTCCACCTTCAAAACCACGCGCCCAAAGCCAGCCCTGATCAGAAAGGAACATGCCAACGCGACCTTTGCCAACGCGATTGAGTACCAGCAGCGGCTTGTTGTCGGCACCGCTCATCACGGTTTCGCCTTGCGGCTGACCGATATCAATGGTGCGGAACCAGCGGCTCCAATGTGGCGGCTCCTGTTCGGCTCCATCAAGACCGCGCGTGACTGGATGGCGTTTGCCAAGGTTGGTCAGTCGCGGATAGAAAGCCTTCTCGGTTATCGTGCCGGTCGGCATGGCTGGCAGCGCGCTATAAAGCGGCGTGCGGGCAATCGACATATCGCCTGCATATTCCGGACCAGCTGCAATCAGCAGTGCGCCGCCATTCTCCACATATTGAGCGATATAATCGTAATAGAGAAGCGGCAGCACATCGCGGTGTTGGTAGCGATCAAGAATGATGAGATCGAACTCGTTGACCTTATCGACAAAGAGTTCGCGCGTCGGAAAGGCAATCAGCGACAGCTCGTTGATCGGCGTTCCGTCCTGTTTTTCAGGCGGACGCAGAATCGTGAAATGGACGAGATCCACAGCGGCGTCGGATTTCAGAAGATTGCGCCATGTGCGTTCGCCATTATGCGGCTCGCCGGAAACCAGAAGCACACGCAGGTTTTCGCGAATGCCGTCAATGGTTGCGACTGCGCGGTTATTGGCGTCCGTTACTTCGCCCGGAAGTGTAGGCGTTGTTATCTCGACTATATTCACGCCAGCGCGAGGCAGGTTGATGCTGGTCGTTGTTTCCTGTCCAACCTGTGCTTCTTCTTCGCTGACGACTTCGCCATTAACACTGATCTGAACCTGTGCGGGATTTCCGAGGCTTTTGCCTTCGTCCATCACCGTAAAGGACATTTCCAGCGGCTTGCCGCTGATGCCATAGCGCGGCGCCTTGTTGAATTTGATCCGGCGGTCGAATTCGTCAGGCTTTCCGGTGATAAGACCATGGACCGGTGCGTCGAAGCCAAGTGCATTCTCATTGGCTGGAATATCATGGACCTGACCATCGGTGATCATGATCGCGCCAGCTACACGCGATGGCGGTACGTCGAGAAGTGTGCGTGCAAGTGGACCAAACAGGCGCGTTGCATAGCCGTCATCATTGTCATCAGGCTTGCCAGCTTCAACCACGCGCGTTTCAAACTGCGGCATTGCTGACAACTGATCCTGAACGGCTTTCAGTGCGGCATCCGTATCGCTGCTGCGTTCGCCCAGCTCCTGGCTCTGGCTGCGATCAACCACAACAGCCACGACACTCTTTAACGGTTCACGCTCTTCATTGATGATGACCGGATTGAACAGGGCAAGTGCGAGAGCTGCTGCGGCAGCCAGACGAATAAGACCGCCACGCATACGAAGCGCAATAGTTGCCAAAATGAGAAGCGCCAATGGCACGAGAATACCAATGAGCCACGGCAGAGAGAGGAACGGTTCGAATTCAACATTCATGCCGATCTCCTTTCCGCATATCTTTTACCGGAAAGCCGGTTTTTACTTTTCCGAAACATGCTTTAATTCCCCAGCCGTTCAAGCAGGGCCGGGACGTGGACCTGATCGGATTTGTAATTGCCGGTGAGCATATACATCACGATATTGACACCGCCACGGATGGCATAGATGCGCTGCATTGGATCGTTCGGAACGGTTGGCAACAGAGGATTGCCCTGTTCATCGACTGCCCATGCGCCCGCAAAATCATTTGCGGTGATCATGATTGGTGTCACACCATCGCCGGTGCGAACGGGGCGATCCTGTGTGGCATTGTTGGGTGTTGTTGCTTCCACCCAGAGCGGGCTTCCCTCATAACGACCTGGAAAATCTGGCATGATGAAGAAGGACTTGGTCAGGACATGGTCGTCCGGAACGGGTTCCAGAGGTGGCACGTTCATGTTGTCGAGGATCGCCCTTAGCCGCTGATTTGCAGGTGACGCAGATGCATCAAGGCTTGCGCCTGCCTGAAGCTGGTCGCGGGTATCGAAAAGCACTGTTCCGCCCTGCTGCATATAGGCATCGACCTTGGCTATGGCCTCAGCGCTTGGCATGGCTGCATTTGGATCAATCGGCCAGTAAATCAACGGATAGAAAGCCAGTTCATCCTTGGCAGGATCAACGCCAATCGGATCGCCCGGCTCAAGCGCGGTCTTGTCGTTAAGAGCGAAGGTAAGGCCACGCAGACCTGCCTTGCTGATATCGTCGGTCTCGGCATTGCCGGTGATGATATAGGCAAGGTGGGTTTGCGAAACCGAGTTGATGATCGCTTCATCGCCGGGTTTGCTGTCGTCGTGTGTTTGTTGTGGCTCTTGGGCTCGCGCATGATTGACGGTTGCAGGGGCAAAACTGAATGCCAGTCCACCTGCCAATAGCAGGGCGATGCTTGCAGCCTTGGCCCGCGTCTTCATGCGACGACGGAAGGCACCGCGCAGCCAGAGCATCAACAATGTATCGAGTGCCAAAAGCATAGCTGCGAAGCCAAGAAATGGTCCTGCGAGCGAGATCGACTCATCCGACGTGTAGGATGCTTCGGTGACGCCCGTGGAAAATGCTGGTTGCTCGATTGGCTGCAATTTGATGTTGCTGCCATCAAAAATATTGAGTGCTTTCAAGCCATCCTCATTGCCGTAGAAACCGGGCGGCGTGTTGATACTGACACTGGCCTGTTTGTTTTTCTCAACGATCAAAGGCTTGGCCTCCGATGTCGGTGGCACAAGCGCTCCAGAAGCAGAAAGAAGCTGGAACGGCGGCAGCGAGACTGCGTCCTGATTGTCCTGTCCGCCTGCGCGGTTGGACAATGAGACGATGCGGCGAAGCATGTCGACAAATGAGCCGGAAATAGGCAGCGTCGACCAAGTTGCGTCAGGCGAAATATGGAACAACACGATATTGCCGCGTCCGCGTTTTTCGCCGGTTACAAGCGGAGTGCCGTCGGCAAGCACGGCATAGGTCTTGTCATTCAGATCAAAAGACGGTTCAGCCAGCACCTGTCGCGAGACATTCACATCGTCGGGAATAGTCAGACCAGCAAATGGGCCCTGCTGCGGAAAGGTACGGAGTTTCTGCGGTTCCGACCATGAGAGCGTACCACCCAAAGCGCGTTCGCCTTTGCGCAGTTTAACCGGAAGTAGCGGATCGTTGTCATTTGCACCGGCAAGGCGTGGACCCGCAAAACGCACAAGTGTGCCGCCGTCTTCCACCCATTTTGAAAGCTGTTCGATGACCGGCTGCGGCATCGTACCGATGTCGGCCATAATGAGCAGGGAAGGCTTGCCATCGAGCAATTCCGGTACGGATTGCAGGAGGTCGGCAGAGCGCGGCTCAACCAGATTTGCGTAAGGGGAAAGGGCGCGCGAAATATAATGCAGCGGTGACAGCAGTGGCTGGGCGAGATCGCCATCACCACTTGCAAGAAGCCCAATGGTACGGCGCTCTGAACCGGCATCGATCAGATGGGTCGCGCCTGCCTGCTCAACGCCATCAACGCGTATCAGGCGGAAATCATTGCGTAATTCCACCGGCAGATTGAAACGCGCTGTACCCTCGACGCTGCCGAGCGCAAAGGTAAGCGGTGCTTCGGCAATGCGGCGTCCTTTGTCGTCATAAGCTGCGGCAGTCAACGAACGCGGTGCCTGTACCCCTTCCGGACGGATTGCAATCGCATCCAGACTGTCGGCTTTGTTGTCGATGCCGGTGAGGGCAAATGTGCGACCGAGGCTCGCCCTATACCAGAGGATCGAACCCAGATGGCCGGTCTTGTCGAGCGCGCCGAAGCTTTCGGCGTCGTTCTCGCTGGCAAGGCCGTCATTCAGGAAAGCGAGGCGTATTTTTACGCCTTCAGGCAAGGCTGAAGAGAGGCGTTCAGTGGCGGCTTTGCGGTCCACAGGAAGTGGGCGTGCCTGCAACGCCTGCAAACGTTCGGTTGCTCCAGTGCGATCATAAGGCCCGATTGCAGCATTGGCTGGTTCTGCGGTGCCGATAATATAAATCTGCGTGTTGGTTTCATCTGTATCGGAAATAAGTTTTTCCGCAGCAGCCACACGTTGCGACCAGTCTTCAGCCGAGGCCCAGCCGTTATCGATCATGATTGCAAGCGGCTCATCGCCTGCAATTGCGGTGGCACGCGGGTTCCAGACAGGGGAGGCAAGTGCCAGAATAACCAGTGCTGCGATCAGCAGGCGTAGCAGCGTCATCCACCAGGGGCTTTTTGACGGCACTTCCTCGCGTTTGAAGACTTGCGCCAGAATACGCAAAGGCGGGAAGCTTTCTTCCTGCGGGCGCGGTGGCGTCATACGCAGCAGCCACCAGATAACCGGCAAGGCGAGAAGGCCTGCGAGGATCAGCGGTGATCCAAAGGCGAGAGGCAGAAAATTCATGCGCGTGCTCCACTAAGAGAGGACGCGCTTAAAGAACTATGCAATCGTGATAGCGCTTCGGTCGCTGGTCGATCTGTACGATGCACCGTATAGCTCCAGCCAAGTCGTTTGCAGAAATCAGACAATGTTTCCCGACGCGCGATGTATAAGCGCCGGTAGTCCTCGGCATAGGTTTCTGCGCGACCGGCAACAAGGGTACTGCCCGTCTCAGGGTCGCGAAACTCTGTACGTCCCGCATAGGGGAATGTTTCTTCTGCAGGATCTGCGACTTCGACAAGATGTGCGCGGACGCCGCGACGTGCAAGCTGATCGAGTAAATCGGTCAGTTCATCGAACGGATGCAGAAAGTCTGAAACAAGTACCACTTCGGAAAAGCGGCGGATCTGGTTGATGTCCGGCAGAGCGCTTTCAGATGCTTCATTCATCATTGAACCCATCAGGGCTCCTGCAAGGCGTTCGGCACCATTGCGGGCTGAGAAAGGTGGCAGCAGGGCCGGAAAGGCGATGCGTTCGCCTGATCTTGAGAGAAGCTCGGCCATAGCCAGCGTCAGGACCAATGCGCGTGCTTCCTTGGAGATCGGCGTCAGATTGGAGCGGTAGAGCATGGATGGCGAGAAGTCGCACCACAGCCAGACCGTATGGGCTGATTCCCATTCCCGGTCGCGAACATAGGTATGGTCGTCGCGGGCCGAGCGTCGCCAGTCGATGCGTGCAAGCGCATCGCCTTCAACATAGGGGCGGAACTGCCAGAAGTTTTCTCCGGGGCCGCGTTTGCGCCGTCCGTGCCAGCCATTCATGACGGTGTTGACGACGCGCCGGGCCTCGACCAGCAGATCGGGAATGCTTGCAGCTCGCGCCCGAGCACGAGCGAGCGTATCCTTGCGGTCTGTAGCTGAAACCTGTGCGCCAACCGCCATCAGGCTGCTGCCTTCACCAGATTGGCAATGACATCACGGACATGCATACCATCGGCGCGCGCTGCGAAATTGAGCGCCATGCGGTGTTGAAGAACAGGCTCGGCCAGCGCTTTGACATCGTCAACGGATGGAGCAAGGCGGCCTTCGTAAAGTGCGCGCGCACGGGCGCAGAGCATCAGCGCCTGACTGGCACGCGGGCCCGGACCCCAGGCAATATGCTTTTTCGCATGTTCATTATCAGCGTCAGGTCGCGCCGAACGAACCAGCTTGAGAATTGCATCCACCACACTTTCAGAAACAGGCATACGGCGCACCAGCGCCTGCATCTGACGCAGACGCTCGGCATCGAGAATTTCATAGGCCTTTGCTTCCGCAACGCCGGTGGTTTCCAGAAGAATACGACGTTCGGCGTCGAGTTCCGGATAGAGAATATCGATCTGCATGAGGAAGCGGTCGAGCTGGGCTTCTGGCAGCGGATAGGTGCCTTCCTGTTCCAGCGGGTTTTGTGTTGCAAGCACATGAAAGGGCGCAGGCAGATCATAACGCTGACCGGCGACCGTGACGTGGTATTCCTGCATGGCCTGCAAAAGGGCTGATTGCGTGCGCGGCGAAGCACGGTTGATTTCGTCGGCCATCAGAAGCTGTGCGAAGATCGGACCTTTGAGGTAACGGAAAGAACGGCGACCATCGGCATCCTGCTCCATCACTTCCGAACCGATGATGTCGGATGGCATCAGGTCGGGCGTGAACTGGATGCGCTGGCCCGAAAGGCCAAGCACCGTTCCCAGTGTTTCGACCAGCTTGGTTTTTGCAAGGCCGGGTACGCCGACAAGCAGAGCATGACCGCCAGCCAGAACCGCTACGAGCGTGCGCTCAATAACGCTTTCCTGTCCGAAGATAACGGTGCCGATGCTTTCCTTGATCCGCGCAATATCTGCAAGTGCACGTTCAGCTTCGGCGACGATCTGATCGGGGTTGACGGCTTCGGGCGTAACAACAACACTCATAAGAACCTCGCAAAAATATCCGCACCTGCATGTGATCGGTTAAATCACTATATATACTGACAAGCCGTGAAACGGTGACTATTTCATGACTTTAGAGCATTTCCTGTTTTGATTGAGTCATTGGAAATGCTCTATCAATTTGTTTTTACGCGCATCTTGCTCCGAAAACCGCTTCGCACTTTTCGGGATGCGCTCTACGAGTTAAATTCACATTCAGACAGGGATAACCGAGTCGGATGACAAAAAGCACCCCTGAAGGCAATGAAACGCCGCAAAGCGCAAAGCCGGGCACTGAAGGAATGGGCGGACTGGAGGCCCTGATTGCACGCGCTCATGCGGACGCGCAAAGCGGACCGGCTACGAAAGAACGTGGAATTCCGCCGGTAGAGCGCTGGAATCCGGAATTTTGTGGCGCGCTTGATATCGACATCAAGGCCGATGGAACATGGTTTTACATGGGCACGCCTATCGGGCGTAAACAGCTGGTGCGCTTGTTTTCAACCGTGTTGCGCAAGGATGAAGACGGTAAAACCTATCTCGTAACGCCGGTGGAGAAGATTGAAATCAGTGTCGAAGACGCGCATTTCATAGCCGTTGAAATGCAGGTTTCAGGTGAAGGTGACGATCAGAAATTGACCTTCCGCACCAATGTTGGCGATGTGGTTGACGCCGACGCCGAGCATCCATTGCGCTTTGTCGTTGAGGATGAAAGCGGTGGGTTGAAGCCCTATATCAACGTGCGTGGACGGCTTGAGGCGCTGGTTGGGCGTTCAGTTATGTATGATCTTGTGGCATTGGGCGAAGAAATCGAAGTGAATGGCGTTGTGATGTTTGCAATACGCTCTGGCGGCACAGTTTTCCCTATCATGCCAGCGGAAGCTCTTGAGGCTTCGCTGAAATGATGGACCGTGCATTGCATCTAAACACCCGATTTTCGGCCGGTGATTTTGCTGAGCGTGTTCGCCACTGGCAGCCTGATCAAGATGATCTGACCGGCGATCATTCGCTTAATCCGGATTTCACACAAGCTATGGTGACGGCGAAGATGCGCGATGCCGCCGTGCTCGTGCCGGTGGTTGATCGCGGTTCGGAAGCAACCCTTTTGCTGACGCGTCGCACGGACACTTTGCGTAAACATTCGGGTCAGATCGCTTTCCCGGGCGGTGCAATCGACCCGGAGGATGGGACGGCGGAAAATGCCGCTTTGCGCGAAGCCAATGAAGAGATTGGCCTTGTGTCGGAACGCGCCGAAATTCTCGGCAGTCTGCCGCGTTATCTCACCGGTAGCGGCTTTTCGATTACGCCGGTTCTGGCGGTCGTCAACACACCTTTCGATGTGCATCCGAACCCTGATGAGGTTGCGGATATTTTTGAAGTGCCGTTGTCCTTTCTGATGAACCCGGACAATCACCGGCGCGAAAGCAGGCTGTTCAATGGCACGGAACGCTTTTATTACGCGATGCCTTATCACGAGCGATTCATCTGGGGCGTGACTGCAGGCATTATTCGCGGACTTTATGAAAGGCTCTACCGTTGAGCAATACAGTGAATATTTCAGATCGGGCCAACTGGCTTCGCTCCAAGCCGTTACAGGCGCTGTTTGCGGCACTCAACCGCGATGGTGGCGAGGTACGTGTGGTGGGCGGTGCAGTTCGCAATACCCTGCTTGGCACGAAAGTCAGCGATGTCGATCTGGCGACCACGCATTTGCCGGAAGAAACGGTTCGGCTTGCCAAGGAAGCTGGCTTCAAGCCGGTGCCGACCGGGATTGAGCATGGCACGATTACCGTTGTGGTGCAGGGGCAGCCTTTTGAAGTCACGACCTTGCGCAAGGATATTGAGACCAACGGTCGCCACGCCAAGGTTGCGTTTGGCACCGACTGGAAGACGGATGCAGAGCGGCGTGACTTCACCATCAATGCGCTTTATGCGACTTCTGACGGCCATGTGATCGATTATGTCGGCGGTCTTGCTGACATTGAAACTAAGACGCTGCGTTTTATCGGCGATGCTGAAGAACGTATCCGCGAGGATTATCTGCGCATTCTGCGCTTTTTCCGCTTCTTTGCCTGGTATGGTTCGGGTCGGCCCGAGGCCAACGGATTGCGGGCGAGCGCTCGTTTGAAAGACGGGTTGAACCAGCTTTCAGCCGAGCGCGTCTGGTCGGAGCTCAAGAAGCTGCTATCTGCGCCTGATCCTTCTCGTGCGATGCTGTGGATGCGGCAATCGGGTGTGCTGAATATCATTCTGCCTGAAAGCGAGAAATGGGGCATTGATGCCATTCACGGCCTCGTTCGTGCAGAAACTGATCTCGACTGGCAGGTGGATGCGCTTTTGCGTCTTGAAAGCATTGTTCCGCCGGATGCTGCCCGTATGACAGAACTTGGCAAGCGGCTGAAAATGTCGAATGCCGAACGCGCTCGTCTTGAAGCATGGGCGCGGGCCGATGCCATCAAGTCGGAAACGTCTGAACAGGCATTGAAGAAGCTCATCTATCGCGGCAGTTCGCAGGCAGTCGCGGACCGTATTCGTCTTGCCTATGCGTCTGCGCGACAGGAAGCGGCTGCCAGTGATGAAGCGATGATCCGCGCTGGCGGATATTCACGTCTTCTGGATGCGGTTGAGAAATATGAACCGCTGGTCTTTCCAGTGACCGGCGGAGACCTGCTGTCGCTTGGTGTCGAGAAGGGGCCGGGGCTTGGTGAAGCATTGCGTGATCTCGAAACTCTATGGATTGACTCCGGATTTAGTCTTGACCGCGAAGCGCTTCTGGACAAACTTGATCGCAATAAAATGAACGGCTGATGGCTTGCAAAATTCAGCCATAGTTTCATTAACTTATGATCGAATGTTTTTAGTTTTGTTTTGAAAGCGTCTTGGCATGTCCAATCCTGATACATCAACTTCGCAGAATGCCAGCTCAGATCCCAAGCAGAATTTTGGCACCAGCGGTATCGCGCCGATGGAGCGTCCGGGTGCTGTAACGCGCTTCTTTATGGGGATTGTTGCCTGGGCAGAGAGCCTTAATCTGAAATATGCGAAGCTCGGCAATCCGCCTGTTTATGACAATGCCACGTTCCCATGGGCAGCAGAGGTTGAGAAGGCCTATCCGGCTATTCGCAAGGAACTTGAAAAGGTTCTGCTGCGTCAGAGCGAGCTTCCTTCGTTTCAGGATATTTCGTCCGACGTGAAGACGATCTCGACAGATAATCATTGGAAGACATTCTTCCTGCTGGGCTTTGGTGTGAAGTCGGAGCAGAACATTAAGGCCTGTCCCAATACATGGAATGCGGTGCAGCATATTCCGGGTCTGACGACTGCCATGTTCTCGATCTTCGAGCCGGGCAAGCACCTGCCGCCGCATCGCGGTCCTTATAATGGCGTGCTGCGTCTGCATATGGGCATGATCGTGCCGGAACCTGTCGATAAGCTTGCGATCCGCGTGGATAAGCAGGTTTGCCATTGGCAGGAAGGCAAGGTTCTGATTTTCGACGATGCTTATGAGCATGAAGCCTGGAACCACACCGAGCATACGCGCGTGGTGCTGTTCGTTGATTTTGTGAAGCCGCTGAAATTCCCGGCCCGTTTTGTGAACTGGGCACTGATGAATCTCGCGATCTTCACGCCCTTCATCAAGGAAGGGCTGGATAACCACAATGAGTGGGAAAAGAAGTTCTATGCGCAAGCTGAACAGCTTCGCAACCAGCCAAAAGCCTGAGCGATTTGACTTCAAGCCTCGCCGCTTTTAAATAATCTTCTGGAGGGCTTTTTAGCCCTCCAGTTGTTTGTGCCCCAAATGAGTGGGCCGCATACTTTTCGAGTGTGCTCCAGAAGGAATTGTTGATGCCGGAGATTGTAGGAAGCCTCTGATCGTTCCGAACGATTGCTGCGCCTTGAGTAGAGCGCAGATGTTCAGGGACGGAAATGGCATTGGCCGTGGACAGGTATTGGCTGTCCGCGTGCGCTGATGCTTGTCATGGTTTCCATCCAGGCATAACAACAATGAATATCTCACGTATTGAACAGCGCGTGCTTCACGTGCTGGCGCAGGGCGGCTACATTCGCCATCTGCGCGAAGACGGACGCATCTGCGAAATCGAATGCTACACGCGTGAAGGCTATCTGCTTTCCGATTGCACGATGGTTGTTTTCCAGCAATTGCGACGAAAACGGCTGATCGAATCGCGTGCAGGAAGTGCTTATCGCATCTCGCTCAAAGGACGCACCAACGTCCGAGCACAAGCCAACAATCGATGAGGAGTGCATGATGCATATCCGCAAGGAACAACTGAAGGATATTTCCTCAATCCGGCATTTGACGAATGACGCCTTTCGTACGGTGCCCTATAGCAATCAGAAAGAGGCGGCAATTGTCGACGCTCTTCGTTCGGCATCGGCCTTGACCTTATCGCTGGTTGCCGAAGAGGGAGAGGCTCTTGTCGGGCATGTGGCATTCTCGCCGGTTCTCATCAATGGTGTTGATTGTGGCTGGTACGGGCTTGGCCCCGTCTCCGTGCGGCCGGACAGGCAGGGTGAGGGCATTGGCAGTGCGCTCATCCGGCAAGGTCTAACATGCTTGCATGAAGTGGGTGCCAAAGGTTGCGTGCTGCTCGGTGACCCGGGCTATTATCAACGGTTTGGTTTTAAAGTCGATGAAAGGCTAACACTTGACGGTGTTCCGGCTGAGTATTTCCAATGCCTTGTGATTGAGGGTGAAATGCCGAAAGGCAAAGTGACCTATCACTCAGCATTTGATGCATAAAGAAAGGGCGGGAAATTCCCGCCCTTTTGTTTGGTTCATATTAACTTTTACGGCCACTTCACCACGGGTGGCATCGACGACAGAATGGAATTCACATTGCCGCCGGTCTTGAGACCAAAGATCGTACCGCGATCATAAAGCAGGTTGAATTCGACATAGCGTCCGCGACGGATCAGCTGTTCCTCGCGCTGTTCTGGTGTCCATTCCTTGTTGAAGTTCTGGCGCACGAGATGCGGGTAGACCACCGAGAAACCACGACCGACATCGCGGGTAAAAGCGAAATCCTTATCCCAGCCGCCCTGTTCTTCGGTTGAATGCAGCCAGTCATAGAAGATGCCACCGATGCCGCGGGCTTCATTGCGGTGTGGCAGGTAGAAATATTCGTCGCACCATTCTTTCAGACGCTGATAATCGACAATGTCCTTGTGCTTTTCACAGATGAAGCGGAACGCCTTGTGGAAGGCGAGGGTGTCCGGATCTTCCTGTGTGCGGCGGTCATCGAGAACGGGCGTAAGGTCGGCGCCACCACCAAACCATTGGCGTGTGGTCACGACCATGCGGGTGTTCATATGGACGGCTGGCACATTCGGGTTCTGCGGATGCGCGATCAGTGAAATGCCGCTTGCCCAATAGCGTGGGTCTTCCTCGGCGCCCGGTATCTGCTTGCGGAACTCAGGAGAAAATTCGCCATAGACGGTCGAGACATGCACGCCGACTTTTTCAAAGACACGGCCATGCATGATGGACATGACACCGCCACCACCTTTGCCTTCATCCTTCTGCCATGGGGTTCGAACAAAGCGTCCCGGCTCCTGGTCGGAAAGCTGGCCTTGCAAATCGTCTTCGAGCTGTTCGAAGCTCGCGCAGATACGGTCGCGCAGTTCTTCAAACCAGTTCTGGGCGGCTTGCTTTTTCTCTTCGATATCTTGCGGGATGATTGCCGGAATTTCGTCGCGCTGCATTTTGGATATCCTCTCACGCAATGTACCGAGCGACCGAAAGGCCGCAAAAATTCAAACGTCTATCTTCTTGACTTAGCAAAGTCCTGCAGTCTGGCAAAGCGCGAAGAGTGCGCGGCTTGCGGGTGCGAATTCCTCTCCCCAAGAAAAGACTCGTCATGAAGTCGTTGCTTCCCTATCTTAAGCTTCCAAGGGATTGGAAGTTTCGAGTTTTCCCTTGTTTCGGGAGGCAATTGCATGACCGCATCTTCGCCCCGCCCACCACTTGAAGGCTTGCGCAAGCAGCTAGAAAAAGGTCGTGCCAAGAAGAGCCGTATGCCACGCGACGGGTTTGTCCGCGAGACATTCACCCTACCGCGACAGGCCGCACGCGATAAAGCGCGGGAATGGTTTGAGGCTTTCCCCAAGGCTGCCTATTGGACTGAGATCGAAAGCTGGTGTGAACGGCCTGATGATGTCATCGAATTTACCATGCGTCGCCTGCCGACATCGGATTAGAGATCTGAGTCAACGAGACGCTTTAAGCCATTGAAACCAGATTCAAATCAGGCATTTGCGAAAACGCCCTCCGGTTTTTCCGAAGGGCGTTTACATTTCTGAGTTGTTATAGCGTTACAGCTTTATTTCGCTTCCGTCTGAGGGGCCTGCTCCCACGACTTCCAATCCTTGATGATGCTGTCAGCATATGCCTTGCCAACGCGATAGGCATTGGTCGTTGCCAGCGGGAAACCGCCCGACTTCGCAGCAAGGGATTCTGCCGCCGTCTGGTCTTTGCCCTGACGGTCGAAGTTGGAAGACGTACGCAGCAGCGCAATACGGTCATAATCGAGCTTGCCTGCATCGGCTGCGCGCTTGAGCGAGGTCAGCGTTGCATTGTCTTCCATCTGTGAGGTGCAGTAGTTCGCTTTGCCATCAGTCAGGAGCTTTGCCCACTGTTCCATGGCTTCGCCGAGCTTGGTGCCGTGCCAGTATGTGTCGCCCGATGCGGTATCGCAGATTGTGACCTGAGGCGCGCTGGTTGCTGCTTCTTCCGTGTAATGCTTGCGATATTCCTTGGCATCGTCGCTGTCGAGAAGTTCAACGCCCTTGGTCGTTGCGAGTGCGTAATCGGCAAGCTTGCCATTGAGTTCGAAGACTTCCGTGCCTGCAGCCCATTTTGGCTTTTCACCCGGCTTTTCAGCGCCGAGGCCGAAGAAGTCGGTCGCCCAGCCTTCAGGTGCTTCGCGGATATCAATGCGATGGTTGAGGTTGGCATCGATTGCGTATTTTGCCCAATGCGCAGAACCGAGTGTACCATGTTTTGGATCAACGCCTGCGATACCGGCGATGAGGAAATAAGTGTGGCTCAGATCAAGCTTGTCGCTCAGCGCCATTGCCGAGACCGCACTGGCTGCATTGGCAAAACCCATGGCCGTGGTCATGTGGCAGAGGCCTTCAGCCGTACAATCGATCTCAGGATATTCAGGGCTCAAGCCCGCAAGCTTCAGCTTCTGTGTGAACTTTTCACCTTCCAGCCAAGGCTTTGCTTCCTCACCGAACATGGTGATGACCATGACCTTTGGCGAAATGGTTTCAGCAGCCTGTGCAAATGCAGGAGCGGCAACTGCGGTTGCCAGAAGAGAGGCCGTAAGAACAGAAGTGCGGAACGATGGCTTCATCGGAGAAGAACCTTTTCTGACTGAATACTAAATCTGCTTCGGGAACTGATTCCGTTTGTCCGTCTATGCGGTTGAAACGGAATCGCTTTTTAAATTTTGCTGGCGCAGAGCTTCGCCTGCCGTGATCGCAACAGAAACCGCAAGATTGAGGGATCTGGCACCCGGCACCATGGGGATAATCAGTCGCGCATCCGCGATGTCCTGAATGCTGTCAGGGACGCCTGCGGACTCCCGCCCGAACAACAGGATGTCATTTTCCTGAAACGCGTATTCCGTATAGGGGATTGCTGCCTTGGTCGACAGCAACACGAGGCGCTTGCCTGCCTGGCTGCGCCAATCGTTGAAATTCTGCCAGTCCGCATGGCGGGTGAGGGCGGCCTGTTCGAGATAATCCATGCCTGCGCGTTTCAATGATCTGTCGGAAACGTCGAAGCCTGCAGGCTCGATCAGGTCCACCGCGAAGCCAAGGCAGGCGGCCATGCGCAGAATGGTTCCCGTGTTGCCGGGAATGTCGGGCTGGTAAAGGGCGATACGCAGATCCATATAAGGCGGGTAGCTCACAAATCCGATGGCTGCAAGTGTTCAGATTGGTTGTGTCGCACACGTCAACACATCAATTCGCGGGATGGTGCCCGCAAGAATAAAATCATTCTAGCATCACGAAAATATTCCCTTTTTGTTCCTGTTCCGACTTGGAAATTTTGCAAGGTGCCCGTAAAAGGATCGCCATGTTCAAATGGTTTGAAAAACGACTCGAAGCTTATCCCGAAGAACCGCCGCGCGAGCCTCCGCGCGGGCTGGTAGCCTTTTGCCTTTATTACACCCGTGGCGCATGGCCATGGATTATCGGCATGGCAATTTTCACGACACTGATCGCTATTATCGAAGTGTCGCTTTTTGCCTTCATGGGCAATATCGTCGACTGGCTTTCGCACCAGTCGCGTGAGACATTCCTGAGCAATGAAGGCTGGCGGCTTGCGCTGATCGCGGGCGTCGTTCTGGTCGGTTTGCCGGGCGTGGTTCTCATCCACTCGCTGCTTATTCACCAGACGTTGCTCGGCAACTATCCGATGCGTGTGCGCTGGCTTATGCATCGCTATCTGATCCGTCAGTCCATGTCGTTCTTTCAGGACGAGTTTGCCGGACGTATCTCAACCAAGCTGATGCAGACTGCTCTCGCTGTGCGTGAAACGGTGATGAAGCTGCTCGACGTGCTGAACTACGTCATCGTCTATTTTGCCGGTACGCTGTTTATCGCGGCCTCGGCGGATATTGTTCTGATGATCCCGTTTGCGGTCTGGCTGATCGTCTACATCATCCTGTTGCGCTTCTTCATTCCGCGTCTCAGGGTGATTTCCGAACAGCAGGCTGATGCGCGTTCGTCCATGACCGGACGTATTGTCGATAGTTATACCAACATCGCGACCGTGAAGCTGTTCTCGCATTCAAGCCGTGAAGAGTCTTATGTGAAAGAAAGCCTCGATGGCTTCCTCGTCACGGTGCATCGACAGATGCGTCTCATAACGATGTTCCACTTCACGCTTTATATGGCGAACTGCATCCTGCTGTTTGCTGTGGGTGCGATCGGCATCAAGCTCTGGATGAATGAAGCCATTTCGGTGGGTGCTGTTGCTGTCGGCATCGGCCTTGTGCTGCGCCTTAACGGCATGTCGCAGTGGATCATGTGGGAAATGTCTGCACTGTTCGAAAATATCGGCACGGTGGAAGACGGCATCACGACGATTTCGCGCGCACATGAAGTGGTGGATACGCCAAATGCGCCTGTGCTGAAAGTGAGCAAGGGTGCGCTGGATTTCGACAAGATCGGTTTCCACTACGGCAAGGGCAAGGGTGTTATCGAAGGCCTGTCGCTCGACATTCAGGCCGGGCAGAAGATCGGTCTCGTCGGACGTTCCGGTGCGGGTAAATCCACGCTCGTCAATCTGCTGCTGCGCTTCTACGATCTTGAAAAAGGCCGCATCCTGATTGATGGGCAGAATATTTCCAAGGTCACGCAGGATTCGCTTCGCGCAAGCATCGGCATGGTTACGCAGGACACGTCTTTGCTGCATCGTTCGGTGCGCGAGAACATCATGTATGGCCGTCCGGATGCGACAGAAGAAATGGTCGAACGGGCAATCCGTCTCGCTCAGGCTGACCAGTTCATTCCTCTATTGACTGATGCGAAGGGCCGACGCGGACTGGATGCTCATGTCGGTGAGCGTGGTGTGAAGCTTTCCGGTGGCCAGCGTCAGCGTATCGCGATTGCGCGCGTGATGCTGAAGGATGCTCCCATCCTCATTCTGGATGAGGCAACCTCTGCACTCGACTCGGAAGTGGAGGCAGCCATTCAGGACAGTCTCAACACACTGATGGAAGGCAAGACCGTTATTGCGATCGCCCATCGCCTTTCGACTATCGCCGCCCTTGATCGCCTCGTTGTGATGGACAAGGGACAGATTGTCGAAGATGGCACGCATGAGGAACTTGTTGCGCTCGGCGGCATTTATGCCGGACTATGGGCACGTCAGTCGGGCGGGTTCCTTGGTTTTGACGAGCAGACCGAAGCGGAAATGGCAAAGTAAGGAATACGCAATTGATGAAAGCGGTTTATAGCCTGTTCGAGCGTTGGGTTGATCCCTTCCGCGAACCGGACAAGCTTAGACCGCCTTCAACAACATTGGCCTTCCTCTGGCATTATGCGCGACAGGCTAAATGGCCGCTTGCAGCCTCGCTGGCTGTTGGCGGTCTTCTGCCTCTTGTGGAGGCGGGGTTGTTTTATTTCACGGGCAGGCTTGTCGATATTCTCGATCAGGCAGGCAAGGGCGGTGTCGAGCGTAGCTGGTCGGCACTGTTTCAGGCTGCGGGTCCGGAACTTCTGTTCATGGGGATCACGGTTCTTGTGATCCGTTTTGTAGTCACGGCCATAAACACCCTTCTTGAAGGTCAGACACTTTCGCCCGGTTTCTACAACATGATCCGCTGGCAGGCGAATTCCTATGTCCAGCGGCAATCCTATGCATTCTTTCAGAATGATTTTGCCGGGCGCATTGCCACCAAGGTCTGGCAGGCGGGGCAGGCGGCAGGTGATCTGATTGAAAGTCTCATTCAGGTCGTCTGGTTCATGGCGATCTATAGCGTGACGACGCTGTTTCTGGTGGGTCGTCTCGACTGGCGGCTGGCTGCCGCGGTGATTGCATGGATCGTGGCTTTCGGCCTGATTGCCCGGCACTATTTGCCGCGCATTCGAAAGAATGCTGAAGCCTCCGCGGAAGCGGGCTCCCTGATCAACGGCCGTATCGTTGATAGCTATTCCAATATCCAGACCATCAAGCTCAACACCGTCGATGACGATGAGCGCTATATGCGCGACGGTTTTATGCGCTATCTCGGGGCAATCCTGCCGTTTATGCGCTCACTGACCGGCGTGCGTCTTGCCATGACCGCCTTGTCAGGTCTGATGATTGTGACTGTGGCAGCAATTACCATCGACCTGTGGACCAAAGATGCCATCACTGTTGGGCAGGTGTCGTTCACGCTCGGTCTGGTGTTGCGTCTTAATATGCTGCTTGGCCGTCTGATGATGCAGCTGAATGGTATGCTGCGTCAGCTTGGGCTTATAGAAAACTCGATGAAGCTTGTTTCCGAACCATTGGGTCTGGAAGACAAGCGCGGTGCAAAACCGTTGCAGATTACCGAAGCGCGCATCGACATTCAGAATGTCACGTTTCATTATGGTAAGGCGGCGGGTGTTCTTGACGGTATCAACTTTTCCATCAGGGGTGGCGAACGGGTCGGACTTGTTGGCCATTCAGGGGCGGGCAAGTCGACACTCATCAATCTGATCCTGCGTCTTTATGATGTTGAGAAGGGCGCGATCCTTGTCGATGGTCAGGATGTTCGCGATGTGACGCAATCCTCTCTGCGACGCGCCTTTGCGGTCGTCAGTCAGGAAACAGCGCTGCTGCACCGTTCGCTGCGTGACAACATTATGCTGGCGCGTGATGATGCCACGGATGAAGAGCTTGCGCAGGCTGCACGACAGGCCGAAGCAGACGAGTTCATCGCGAAGCTGGAAGACTTCAATGGACGGAAATCCTTCGATGCCTTCGTAGGTGAGCGCGGCGTCAAGCTTTCGGGCGGTCAGCGTCAGCGTATCGCGATTGCGCGTGCGATCCTGAAAGACGCACCGATCCTCATTCTGGATGAAGCAACCTCGGCACTCGACTCAGAGGTTGAAGCCTCGATCCAGGAGAATCTTCGTCAGCTCATGGAAGGCAAGACCGTTATCGCAATTGCACATCGGCTTTCGACTATTGCAGCTCTTGATCGCCTCATCGTCATGGATAAGGGCCGGATTGTCGAAGAAGGCACCCATGAGGAATTGATTGCGCAAGGCGGAATCTATGCGGGCCTCTGGGCCCGCCAGTCGGGCGGTTTTCTCGGTATAAACAGCTAATTTCAAGTATTTTCAGACGACACTCACCAAGCCGCTCAAAGTAAGATTTGAGCGGCTTGGTTTGTTTTGTCGCTTTTAAAACATCCCAATAAATCAGCCTGCGACATGGTGCCGTCCTATGGGGTTGGCGTCTGGACAAGGCATTTCAACCTGCCTAAACCTGAATGTTGAGATGGAGGGAATTTCGTTCTGCAAGCAATTGTAGAACTGCTTTTTGCGTGAACGCGAAAGGCTGGACTGCTTTTGCCTAAGTGCAAGGGAACGAGGGGAGATTTCAATTGGATATCCAGGTTAAAAAGGAATTGGCACGTGAGCGCACACGACACGGCTGAGCCGACACGGCGTGATTTTTTGTATATTGCGACGGGAATGGCCGGTGTCGTCGGTGTCGGCGGACTGGCATGGCCGTTTATCGACCAGATGCGCCCCGACGCTTCGACGCTTGCTGCAGCGTCTATTGAGGTTGATGTTTCTTCTCTCGCAGAAGGCGCATCGCTCACCGTCAAATGGCGCGGTAAGCCAGTTTTCATCCGAAACCGTACGGCCAAGGAAATAGAAGACGCGAAGACAACAGCGCTTGGCGATCTTAAAGATCCGAATGCCCGTAACGCCAATCTTGCTTCGGACGCACAGGCGACCGACGTTGCGCGTTCTGCTGGTGAAGGTAAGGAAAACTGGATCATCATGATCGGTGTTTGTACCCACCTTGGTTGCGTGCCACTGGGTGAGTCAGGTTCGTTTGGCGGCTGGTTCTGCCCGTGCCATGGCTCGACCTATGACACTGCGGGTCGTATCCGCAGCGGTCCGGCGCCGGAAAACATGCACATTCCGGAATACGCATTTGCTTCCGATACGGTCATCAGGATCGGCTAAGACAGATCTTGGGGAGAGAAAACATGAGTGGTAATCACTCCACATATACGCCCTCGACCGGCATCGAAAAATGGGTCGACGAACGGCTTCCTTTGCCGCGCCTGGTCTATGATTCCTTTGTTGCCTATCCGACGCCGCGTAACCTGAACTATATGTACACCTTTGGTGGCATTCTAAGCTTTATGCTTATTGCGCAGCTCATCACCGGTATCGTGCTGGCCATGCATTATGCTGCGGATACGGGCATTGCATTCAACTCCGTTGAAAAGATTATGCGTGACGTCAACTCTGGTTGGCTGCTGCGTTACATGCACGCAAACGGTGCATCATTCTTCTTTATCGCCGTTTATCTTCATATTGCTCGCGGTCTTTATTACGGCTCCTACAAGGCACCGCGCGAGCTGCTTTGGATCCTCGGCGTGGTGATCTTCCTTCTCATGATGGCAACCGCCTTCATGGGTTATGTTCTGCCTTGGGGACAGATGTCCTTCTGGGGTGCGACGGTTATCACGGGCTTCTTTACGGCTTTTCCGATAATCGGCGAGCCGATCCAGCAATTGCTGCTCGGTGGCTTTGCCGTTGATAATCCAACGCTTAACCGCTTCTTCTCGCTGCATTACCTGCTGCCGTTCATGATTGTGGGCGTTGTTATCCTGCACGTATGGGCTTTGCACGTAACCGGGCAGACCAATCCGACAGGGATTGAAGTGAAGTCGAAGACAGACACGCTGCCGTTCACGCCTTATGCAACCATCAAGGATGCTTTCGGCGCGCTCGTGTTCTTCATTTTCTTCGCTTACTTCGTCTTCTACATGCCAAACTTCCTGGGCCATCCGGATAACTACATTCCGGCTGACTCACTGAAGACGCCAGCTCACATTGTTCCTGAATGGTACTTCCTGCCGTTCTACGCGATGCTGCGTGCGATCACCTTCAATATCGGCCCGATCGACTCAAAGCTTGGCGGCGTTCTGACCATGTTCGGTTCGATCGCGATCCTCTTTGTCGTGCCTTGGCTCGACACATCGAAGGTCCGTTCGGCGGTTTACCGCCCGTTGTTCAAGTTGTTCTTCTGGCTGTTTGTCATCAACGCTATCTTCCTTGGCTGGTTGGGTTCGCGTCCGGCTGAAGGCGTCTACACGCTGATGGCCCAGTTTGGCACGCTCTACTACTTCGCATTCTTCATCGTCATCATGCCTGTTCTTGGCTTGATCGAAACGCCGAAGCGTCTGCCGAACTCGATTACCGAGGCCGTGCTGGAAAAGAATGAAGGCAAGGCCGAGATCGCCCCAGTGGAAATCAAGGGCTGAAGCAGCGAGAGATGAAGGACGTATCAATGAAAAACATCCTCAAGAGTTTCGCTGCTTTCGGTATCGCTCCGCTGGTTGCGTTGGGTGTGACGATGGGTGGTGCTTTTGCCGCCGGTGGCGGTGAGGGGGAGCCGGAACACTTTCCGATCCACCATCCAAAGCAGGAAAAGTGGACCTTCTCTGGCCCATTCGGAACTTATGACAAGGGACAGCTTCAGCGCGGTCTCAAGGTCTATAAGGAAGTCTGCTCTGCTTGCCATTCGATGAACCTGGTGGCCTTCCGCACGCTGGAAGACCTTGGCTATTCGCCTGAGCAGGTAAAGGCTTTTGCTGCGGAATATGAAGTACAGGATGGCCCGAATGCAGACGGTGAAATGTTCACCCGCAAGGCAATCCCTACTGATCATTTCCCATCGCCATTTGCGAATGCGAATGCAGCGGCTGCAGCTAACAACGGTGCAGCTCCGCCTGACTTCTCGCTGATTGCGAAGGCGCGTGCGGTTGAGCGTGGTTTCCCGACCTTTATCTTCGACATATTCACGCAATATGCTGAAGCAGGTCCGGATTACATCCACTCTCTGCTGACCGGCTATGATGAACAGCCGCCTGCAGGTATGCATGTACCGGAAGGCACGCACTACAACCCGTATTTCATCGCGGGCAAGTCGCTGGCCATGGCGAAACCACTCAGTGACGATCAGGTGACTTACGATGATGGTTCTCCACAGACGGTGGACCAGTATGCACGTGACGTTTCTGCGTTTTTGATGTGGGCTGCAGAGCCGCATCTGGAAGATCGCAAGAAGACTGGCTTCCGCGTCATCATCTTCCTCATTCTATTCGCCGGCCTTGTTTACATTGCCAAGCGTTCGGTCTGGTCTGATGTGAAGCACTGATCTCCTGATTAAAGTTGAATGTTAA
The DNA here is from genome assembly GCF_002252525.1 of Brucella pseudogrignonensis. Lineage (GTDB taxonomy): Bacteria > Pseudomonadota > Alphaproteobacteria > Rhizobiales > Rhizobiaceae > Brucella > Brucella pseudogrignonensis. Next base: position 293,626 of record NZ_NNRM01000006.1, on the reverse strand, counting down.
GGGCGCTGCGAGGCGCCCTTTTCTTTTGCCCGTATGACATCAGCGATCTCGCGGTTTTGATCAGCGAACCACCATTCCCGGGATACACTGTCGAGAATGATCGGGAACGGCTTTGAATAAGCTTGGCGTAGCGGCCATATCGTGATTGAAGATAATCTGAAAAAAGAAGTGCTTTTGAAATGAGAAAAGCACCTTAGATTTATTCGCATCGAAAGGACTGAAAATGGAATCCGGGTTCAAAGCCACTTTGAAGGACGCGATCAGAACCATTCCCGATTATCCAAAACCCGGTGTTCAGTTCCGTGATGTCACCACGCTTATGGGCGATGCACAGGCATTTCGCCGTGCGGTGGATGAGCTGGTTTATCCTTATGCCGGAAACAAGGTCGATAAGGTTGCCGGTATCGAAGCACGCGGCTTCATTCTTGGCGGCGCGATTGCACATCAGCTTTCGGCTGGCTTTGTGCCGATCCGCAAGAAGGGTAAGTTGCCGCGCGATACCGTTCGCATTGCCTACAGCCTTGAATACGGCATCGACGAAATGGAGATGCATCGCGACGCCATCGAAAAGGGCGAACGCATTATTCTCGTTGACGATCTGATTGCAACTGGTGGCACGGCAGAAGCTGCAGCCAAGCTGCTTCTGCAGATGGGTGCCAATATCGTCGCGGCCTGCTTTATCATCGATCTGCCAGACCTTGGCGGACGCAAGAAGCTCGAAGCTCTCGGTGTTCCGGTCCGCACGCTTGTCGAATTTGAAGGTGATTGATTCACCTCACCCTCAGAAGAAAAGGCCCGGAGTTTTCCGGGCCTTTTTCGTTAAGCGGGCAGCTTTACCATGGCGGCATTGTCAAAGGACAAAACCTTTTCGCCGTTTTGGTTATAAGCACTGGTGCTCATACTCAGCATCGACCAGCCGGGACGCGAGCTGAGAGGGCGGACCGCATGGACGGTGCGCTTATAGGTGATCGTGTCGCCTGCATAGACCGGGCGCATCCATTTGAGGTTTTCAAAGCCGGGTGAGGGGCCAAATGTCGGCGGAACTTCGCCGCGCTTCATTGCATCTTTTGTTGCCTCAACAATGGATGCCACGTTCAGCTTCATGAAGACTGCTGTGGTATGCCAACCCGACGCACAGAGGCCGCCCAGCACGCTTTTCTTGGCTGCTTCCGCATCCAGATGAAACGGCTGCGGGTCGAATTTTGAAGCGAAGTGGATGATTTCTTCTGCGGTGAATGTATAGCTGCCGATGGTCAGCTCTTCACCAAGATGCTCTTCAATAAAGCTCATGCTTCGTCTCCTTCGCGCTCAGGATTGCGAAGGCCGACCATGGCAGTGTGCTGTAACTCGCAAACGACCTCGCCACGCTGATTGACGATCTCATTATAGACCGTGAGGAATCCCACATGCGGCATGGATTTAGAGCGGCGGCGATCAAGGACGGTTGAGAAACCGCTCAATGTATCGCCTGCAAGAACAGGCCGTTTCCAGCGGTTGAATTCGATGCCGGGGCTGCCTTGCGAGGTCGAATCTTTAAGATAGGCATCCCAGACCATGCGCATGAAAAGCGACACGGTATGCCAGCCCGAAGCAGCCAGACCTCCAAGTACGCTTGCCTTGCCCGCTTCTTCATCAAGGTGGAAGGGCTGAGGGTCGAACTCTCGGGCGAATTCGATGATCTCTTCTTTGCTAATGGTGCGTGGTCCGAAGGGAAGCTTCAGTCCTTGCGTGAAATCTTCATAAGCATATCGAGGCGTCTTATCAGTCAATCCGGTCTCCTCCCACCAGAGCGGCATTCGCCGCCCTGTTTCTTTGCCTGCGCATGTCTATAACCCCAAAACCGGTTCCCACTTTAGGGAGACATGCGTAGAAAAAAAGGCCGCTAATTTGTAGCGGCCTTTGTTTTATCAGGTATTGAAGCGGAACAGCATCACATCGCCGTCATGGACGATGTATTCCTTGCCTTCGTCCCGCGCCTTGCCTGCTTCCTTGGCGCCGACTTCACCATTGAACTTGATGTAGTCCTCATAGGCGATGGTCTGTGCACGAATGAAGCCGCGCTCAAAATCCGTATGAATCACGCCAGCAGCACCCGGAGCTTTGGTTCCGCGACGGATAGTCCATGCGCGTGTTTCCTTGGGGCCAGCGGTGAAATAGGTGATGAGGTCGAGCAGCTTGTAGCCTGCACGAATAAGACGATCGAGGCCCGGTTCCTCTAAGCCCATGGCGTCGAGATATTCCTTGGCTTCCTCGTCAGCGAGCTGTGCAACTTCAGCTTCAATCGCAGCTGAAATAATAACGCTTTCGGCGCCCTGTTCAGCAGCCATCTTTGCAACAGCAGCACTGTACTCATTGCCATTGGCAGCATCGCTTTCAGCGACGTTGCAGACATAAAGCACAGGCTTGGAGGTGAGCAGATTAAGACCCTTGAGGATCAGCAGATCATCTGGTGCAATGTCTTTCAGCATCAGGCGAACCGGCTTGCCGTTCTGCAACAGTTCAAGTGCCTGTTCCATCACTGGCAGAACAGTCGTTGCTTCCTTGTCCTTGGACGAAGCGCGCTTGCGGATCTGAACGATACGGCGCTCGATGCTTTCGAGATCTGACAGCATCAGCTCCGTTTCAACAGTTTCAGCGTCCGACACAGGATCGATACGGCCTTCAACATGGGTGATGTCGTCGTCTTCAAAGCAACGAAGAACATGCACGATCGCATCGACTTCACGGATGTTGGCGAGGAACTGGTTGCCCAGACCTTCACCCTTGGATGCGCCGCGCACCAGACCAGCAATGTCTACGAAGTTGATGCGGGTTGGGATGATTTCCTTGGAACCTGCGATTTTCGCAATGCCATTCTGGCGAGGATCGGGAACTGCCACTTCGCCAGTATTAGGTTCAATGGTGCAGAACGGATAGTTTGCAGCCTGTGCTGCCGCAGTCTTGGTCAGCGCGTTAAAAAGCGTGGACTTGCCAACATTAGGCAGACCGACGATGCCGCATTTGAAACCCATGATATTCGTCCTTTATCGCTTTACGCGGTAAATTGAGCGCACGGCGCCATTATGAAGCGCCTTGGCGGATTGCAGATCCAGCCAGTGGCGTGATGATTTTTTGAAAGCCGGTTTGCCGCTTCCCAGAATGACCGGAATAGTTCCTATATCGATGATGTCAAGCAGGCCAGCATCAAGAAATTGCCGCGCCAGATCACCGCCGCCCATGAGCCATATGCGGCCATCCGCTCCCATGGCTTTCAACTTCGCGAGAAGTTCATCTGGCGTACCAGCCATCGTTGCGGTGCTTGCTGGCAGATTGTCGAATTTCTGATGCGTTGCAACAACGACTGGCAGTGAGCCATAAGGCCATTCCGGAATAGAACGAACCACATCAAAAGTGTCACGTCCCATGACGATGCCGGTGATGCCAGCCATGAACTCATCGAAGCCGAAGCCGTCATCCGGCGGAAACTGTTCCAGCCAGTCAAAGCTGCCATCATCATTGGCGATGAAGCCATCAAGGCTCATGGCAAACATATAAACGACATCGCTCATAGTTTAGTCCTTCTTGCCAAGCAGCTTTTTCAGCATTTCAGCCATCGGGCCACTTGCCGGAATGTTCGGCTTGGCTGCGCTCTGGCGCGCCTGCCGAATGTGGCTCTGTGCTTTTGGTGGAGCTTTGGCTGCCTGTTCAGGGTCAGCTTTGAAGCCGTTGGGACGCTGATTGCCATCACCCATGACGACTGCCACGCGGTTCATGAAGCTGTTGTCTTCTTTTTTGGCCAGCAGGCCAATATTGTCCGAGATGGCGCCAAACAGCTTATCCAGCCATTCATTATCGACTTTGGCGAAGTCGCCCAGAACGTGGTTGTGAACCAGCTCTTTTGCGCCCGGATGGCCGATGCCAAGGCGCATACGACGATAGTCTTTGCCGCCGGGGAAAGCCTGCACATGGGCGTCTATGGATTTGATGCCATTATGACCACCGGAACCGCCACCCGTCTTGATGCGCAGCTTTGCAGGCGCAAGGTCAAGCTCGTCATAGATTACGACGAGATCGGCAGGGGTCAGCTTGTAGAAGCGCATGGCTTCGCCAATCGACTGGCCGGAAAGGTTCATGAAAGTCATTGGCTTGATGAGAAGCACTTTTTCGCCGTCGATCACGCCATCGGCGATCTCGGCCTTGAACTTCTTCTGCCAGTTAGAAAATCTATGGCGGCGGAATATTTCATCCACCGCCATGAAACCGATATTGTGTCGGTTATGCGCATATTGGGGGCCGGGATTGCCAAGTCCTGCGATGAGCAGCATGGTTCAGAGCCCCTATAATGCGTAAAGCGATTATTCGCTTTCGTTGGCTTCTGCTTCGCCTTCTGCATTTTCTTCCGACTTGAGGCCGGCAGGTGCAGCAATGGTGGCGATCGTGAAGTCACGGTCCTGAATAGCAGCAGTTGCACCCTTCGGCAGCTTGATAGCCGAAATGTGAACCGAATCGCCGATTTCGAGACCGGTGAGGTCGAATTCGAGAGCTTCTGGAATCGCGTTCGCTGGAACGATCAGTTCAACGTCGTGACGAACGATGTTGAGAACGCCGCCGCGCTTGATGCCCGGTGCTGCTTCTTCGTTCTTGAAGTGAACTGGAACGTTGACGTGAACAACCGACTTCGCGGAAACGCGGAGGAAGTCAACGTGCTGTGGGAAGTCGCGAACTGGATCCAGCTGGTAGTCCTTAGGGAGAACCTGGATCTTCTTGCCGTCTACTTCAATCGTAGCAACAGTGGTTTTGAAGCCGCCGCCGTGGATCTTGTAGAAGATTTCCTTATAGGAAACAGCAATCGAGATTGGCTCCTGCTTGTCGCCATAGATGACTGCAGGAATCAGGCCGTTGCGGCGAAGTTCGCGGGAGGACCCCTTACCAACCCGGCTGCGCAGATCGGCCTTGAGCACGTAAGTATCGCTCATGGCATTACCTTTCAAAGTTACTGGAGTGTCGATCGCAGTTTTAATTGAGCACTTTCATGCTCCAGCGAACGACATGAAACAGCCCGAAATGCCCCTCACAGAGTGAAAGACCGGACCGCTCCATTCCGCGTTGCCTCCAAGGGTGTCTACGCGGATGGCAGGCCTATAGACCATAGGCATTCCATGTGCAAGTTTTTTGCCTGTGAAACACTGCTTCTGTGGGCTTTTGTCTTAACGGGTGGCAATGGCCATGTCAAAAATGTTAAGCGCATCGCTGATCGACCGCCTTTGTATTGCGAGTCGTTATATCATTTATGAAATAAAGGAAACGAGATGCAGGTCGGTATCGACATGGGTTCTGTTGCTGGAAGCGGCTCTGCCTCGGCAGCGGCGCTTGGTGGTGGCAAACAGGCCATGCTTGATCTTGAAGAGCTTCTCGCAACACGTCTTCTGGTGCAGGGTAATTCCGGCTCCGGCAAGTCGCATCTGCTGCGCCGCCTGCTAGAGCAGAGCGCGCAATGGGTGCAGCAGTGCATCATCGATCCTGAAGGCGATTTCGTAACGCTTGCCGATCTTTACGGCCATGTGGTTGTCGATGCAGCACGCTCGGAAGCTGAACTCACTCGCATTGCGAGCCGCATTCGCCAGCATCGCGTGTCGGTCGTGCTCAATCTCGAAGGTCTGGATGTCGAGCAGCAGATGCGTGCGGCAGCAGCCTTCCTCGGCGGACTGTTTGATGCAGAACGTGATTACTGGTATCCGATGCTGGTGGTCGTTGACGAGGCGCAGCTCTTTGCGCCCGCTGCTGCAGGCGAGGTATCTGACGAAGCGCGTAAGCTCTCGCTGGGTGCCATGACGAACCTGATGTGTCGTGGCCGCAAGCGTGGTCTGGCCGGTGTGATTGCCACACAGCGCCTTGCAAAGCTTGCCAAGAATGTCGCTGCCGAAGCATCGAACTTCCTGATGGGCCGTACCTTCCTTGATATTGATATGGCGCGTGCCTCCGATCTTCTCGGGATGGAGCGTAAGCAGGCAGAACAGTTTCGCGATCTGCAACGCGGCCATTTCATTGCTCTCGGACCTGCTTTGTCGCGCCGCCCGTTGCCGATCAAAATCGGCAAGGTCGAAACCTCTGCGCGATCGTCGTCGCCCAAGCTCATGCCTTTGCCCGATGCACCGGAAGACGCGCGCGATCTGATCTTCACGCCAGCGCCTGAAGAAATCCGCACTGTTGTTCGCCGAACGCCACCACCGCCTCCGCCACCATCGACGGCAGAAATTCTGGCCCAGGTGGCAAAGCCAAAGCCGGAAGCAGAGCCTGTTGAAGCGCCATTGTTTCCGGGCATTGTGGAAGCCGAGCGCGACAGTCTGCTTGAGAAGGTGATGCGCGAGATCGTTGATGATCCTGAAGCGTCCTTCCGTTCGGTTGCGGTGCTTTATCAGGATTTTCTGGTCCGCTGCCGCATTCACCGCGTTCCGGGTGAGCCACTGGCTTTGCCTGCTTTCCGCCGTCGTCTTGCGGTTGCGCAAGCAAGCATTGAGAGCGATGTGGCAACCGGTGAGACATGGCAGAAGGCATTGGCGCTGTCTGAAAGTCTCACAGATGACGTGCAAGGCGTGTTTCTGATTGTCGCACAGGCGGCGGTAACGGGCGCTATATGCCCTTCGGATGCGGCACTCGCGCGTGCTTACGGTACGCATTCGCTAAGCCGTGCCCGGCGTTTGCTGACCTATTTCGAAGAGCGTGGATTGCTGGTCGTGCGCAACGATTTCAAAGGCTTGCGCATTGTGAACTTCCCGGATCTCGAATGTGAGACGGCACCGGGCGATCCAAATGCACCGGATGATCAGGCAGAGGAAGCAACGGCTGCTGAATAAAGCGGCTCTGTGCAAACCGTCATGAACCTGTAATGATCCTCGGTAACTGCTGGGAGGATTTTACAGAGAGCAAGAATGACGACAGCGCCGCAGCCTGATTTCCGAGAATTGTTTGTTACTTTTGGCAAAGTCGGGCTTTTGTCGTTTGGCGGGCCAGCTGCGCAGATTGCCATGTTGCAGCGCATCCTTGTTGATGAAAAGCGCTGGATGGATCAGGAACGACTGATCCATGCCCTTAATTTCTGTATGTTGCTGCCGGGACCGGAAGCCATGCAGCTTGCGACCTATGCAGGCTGGGCTGTGAAAGGCTGGCGCGGTGGATTGCTGGCAGGGCTTTTGTTTGTTTTGCCCGGTGCGAGCGTGATGCTGGCTCTGTCGGCGCTTTATGTTGCCTTTGGGCATGTCGATATAGTTGCTGGTCTGTTGTTTGGCCTCAAGGCGGCAGTGCTGGCCGTTGTGTTTGAAGCGCTTTACCGGATGGCCAAGCGCACACTGGCTTCTGGCTTTTCTTATGTGATAGCGATTGCAGCTTTCGTTGCGATTGCGCTTCTGAAGCTACCTTTTCCGATTGTCGTGCTGCTCGCAGCTTTAGCTGGCGGTTTGCGTCATTTGCTGAAAGGCTGTGGTGTGGCAACTTCTGTTACACACGCAGCTCCCCATGCATTTCGGGAGTTTTCGCTGCAAACCCTGATCTGGGGTGGCTTGTGGCTGGTGCCACTCATTGCGCTGTATCTAATCTTTGGCGGGCAGCATGTGTTCACAGCTGAGGCCGCGTTTTTTTCTAAGCTTGCAGCCGTCACTTTTGGCGGAGCCTATGCAGCGCTGTCCTATACAGCGCAGCAGGCTGTCGAACATTTCGGCTGGATGAAACCCGGTGAAATGCTGACCGGACTGGGACTGGCAGAAACCACACCGGGGCCGCTGATATTAGTATTGGTCTTTGTTGGCTTTGTGGGTGCAGCCAATCTATCTGGTCTGCCGCCACTGGTCGGCGGGCTTGTGGGCGGGTTAATCGCCCTCTGGTTTACCTTCGTGCCGTGCTTTCTCTGGATATTGGCTGGTGCGCCTTTTGTGGAGCGCCTGCGTCAGCTGCGCTGGCTGTCCGCCATGCTTGGCGGGATCACGGCGGCGGTGGTCGGCGTGATTGCCAATCTGGCGCTCTGGTTCTCGCTGCACGTCTTGTTTGCACAGGTTCGGGAAATGCCGCTCGGTGCCTTCACGCTGCCAATGTCAATGTGGAGCACAATAGACAATGCCGCCGTCCTGATCGCAGGCGCGGCGGCATTATTGCTTATCGTTCTGAGGCTCAACATGCCGCTCGTGCTATTGCTTGCGGCATGTCTGGGCATTGTAATTAAATTAATCGAACAGGCTTGAAACCGACTCTTCAGCGGCAGTACGCGCAACAGCTTCACCGATGAGGCTGGAGATCGACAGAACGCGGATATTTGGAGCGTCGTTGATGGCGGTTGTTGGCTGGATCGAGTCGGTAATGACCAACTCTTTCAGCTTTGAAGAAGCGATACGGGCAACAGCGCCACCCGACAGAACGCCGTGTGTGATGTAAGCGGTGACGCTTTTCGCGCCCTTGGCAAGCAGTGCTTCGGCCGCATTGCAGAGCGTGCCGCCGGAATCGACGATATCATCGAACAGCAGGCAGTCTTTGCCGCTGACGTCACCAATGACGTTCATGACTTCCGATTCACCCGGACGTTCACGGCGCTTATCAACGATTGCGAGCTGAGCATCGATACGCTTTGCGAGCGAACGAGCACGAACCACACCGCCAACGTCTGGCGAAACGACCATGCAATTGCCGGTCGGGTAATTTGCCTTCACATCGCGCGCAATGACCGGAACAGCATAGAGGTTGTCGGTCGGAATATCGAAGAAGCCCTGAATCTGACCTGCATGAAGATCAAGCGTCAGAACGCGGTTTGCACCGGCTTCGGTGATGAGGTTGGCAACCAGCTTTGCCGAGATCGGCGTGCGTGGGCCTGGCTTACGATCCTGACGAGCATAGCCGAAATAAGGGAGAACGGCAGTGATGCGGCGTGCTGACGAACGACGAAACGCGTCGATCATGATCAGCAGTTCCATCAGATTGTCGTTTGCCGGATAGGAGGTCGATTGCAGAACGAATACGTCTTCGCCGCGCACGTTTTCCTGAATCTCTACGAAGATTTCCTGATCGGCAAAACGGCGAACACTGGCCTTACCGAGCGGGATGTTGAGATATTGAGCAACGGATTCGGCAAGAACCCGGTTGGAGTTGCCTGCGAAAAGTTTCATTCTTTTTGCCTCTGAAGCCGGAGCAGTTTCGTTCTGTCGCAAAAAGTCCGTGAAACGGACGTAATCTCTTATGTGAACGTGAGCCGAAGTAAGTTCGGTTACGCTATGCCACTCTTAAAAACTTTAAAGCCGCGTACTCTTTCACAAGGTGTCAAGTGCCGCAGCTTTCAAGGTTTTCTCGAATGAGCGGCCTATTGCAAAGAGTCACCGTCATTGCAAGTCCTGTCTGGCCACAATTACAGTAAAAAGCCTCTGCAAAGTGCTTTCCCACAGGGCTTCACCCATGATTCAGCAAAAGATTTCAGTCTTTTGCCGCATAAGTGCTTTCTCATGCGCGATTTGCCGCAAGCCAGGTCGAATATTCCTGCATGGTCTTGTCGGCGATTGATTGCATGGCAGAAGGCGGGACGATGCTCCATGAGTCTGCCGCAGCACCTGGTACTTTTTCCTGCCCTTGAATGCGATGCAGGCGGTTGCCGGTGGCGTCCATAACGTCCCAGACATAGAGTACGGTCGTCTGATTATCTTCGGACAGGACCGAGAAATAGCCCTTCATGACATAGGCTGCATCGGCGCCATTGTTGCCTGAAAGCTCAACGCCCTTTGCACGCGCATCGTCATTGATGCGGTGGGTGAGGGGAGTGACCACATTAACCGGCGCACCGATGATGGGAGCAATATAAAGCTTGCCCGGCTTCAGCGATGCTGAACGCTGCGGTGCTGTCGGCGTCGTTGTCTGTGCGGGCGTTGTGGCAGCAGGCGTCGCTGCCGGGTCAGTCGTTTGGCCCGTAGGTGGTGTTGTGGTTTGTCCGGATTGCTGATTGGCGCCCTGCACATTCAATGCAGATTCAGTGCTATTGCAGGCGGCAAGCAGTCCAGCAAGCAACAGCATCACGGAAAGATGTGCCTTGTTCATGTTCAGCTTCATCTCCTGAAAGCGCAGACCACTCCCGCGCCAGTCGGATTTATCGCCGATTGTGCGCTACTTGGCAATGATATCAAGAGAATGGCGGGACAATGGCAGAGCTGCACCATTTGTGGTGAGATATGTTTGCCCCAGCGTCATCGCCGTTTCCGTGTCAGAATCCATAATGATCATGTGCGCAAACAGCGTCATATCAGGCTGGATGCTTTCAGGGTTGCCCGAATAGAACATCTGCGGGTCCATCCATGATGGCGTAAAGCGTGCGCCCACAGAATAACCACAGGCATTGAGCCTGTGCCGGGTAAGGCCATGCGCCTCCATCGTGCGCGAATGCGCGTCGAATACATCGCCGAATGTCGAAGCAGGTGTCATGGCTTCTTCAACGGCTTCCAATGCTTCGCGTGCGGCGTCATAAAGCTTTTGATGTTCAGGCCTTGGCTGACCAATGATGATCGTGCGCATCATCGGTGCATGGTAATGGCGATAAACGCCTGACCATTCGAGCGTGAGCTGGTCATTGGCGGAAAGTGTGCGACGTCCCGCTTTGTAGCGGCAAAGCAGGGCATCGGCTCCAGAGCCGATAATATATTCATTGGCCGGATAGTCGCCATCGCCTGCAAAATTAGCTGCCATCATCGCAGCGAGAATATCGGCTTCACTCGCGCCAGCCTTGACCAGTTTCAGGGCCGCATCAAGCGCATCATCACTGAGTTCCGCTGCGCGCTTGGTGAAAGCAATTTCAGCAGGGCTTTTGAGAAGGCGCAGACTGTCGACCATGCCCGATGCATCATAGAGCTTGGCAAAGCTCTGCAACTGCTCATCAAGTTTGCGGGCATTGGCGCCGGTGAGGCCGTGGGTCTGGTATTCGATACCGATGCGCGTGCCGAGCAGATCAAGCTCAGTGAGAATGTTGCGCAGATCGATTGCCGGGTTTGCATTGTCGCGATCAGTCCAGACAACGATATTCTCGATGTTAGAGGTATGGCGCGCTTGCCTCAGATCGGCGGAGCGTGTCATCAACACGCTTGTACCGTCAGCTTTGACGACGAGACACTGGAAAAAGCAAAAGCCGAACGTGTCATAGCCGGTCAGCCAATACATGCTTTCCTGCGCGAAAAGCAGCAAAGCATCCAGTTTCTCTTCCTCCATCTTCAAGATCAGACGGTCGCGACGTGCGGCGAATTCTTCCGGCTCGAAGTGAAGGGCCATGCGGTTCTCCTTAATCTTCTACAATGGCGATGGCAGCAATCTGACGACCGTAATCTGGCTCGCCGCGATGCGTCGTGCGCCGATAGGAATAAAACTGGTCTTCATCGGCATAGGTGCACTGACGCAGTGCTTCCGCTCTGACACCTGCGCTGGTCAGACGGTCTGTGATGAAGGTCCAGAGATCGAAAAGCTTGTGGCCTTCCTTGTCCGAAGGCTCAAAATATTTCGTGTAGGATGCGTCTTTGCCAGTGAACTCTGAATAGAATTCCGGTCCGACTTCATAGTTTTCGGGGCCAATCGTTGGGCCAAGAACGGCAACAATGTTCTCGCGTCTGGCACCCAGCTTGATCATCGCTTCAACGGTGTTTTCAAGTACGCCTGTAAAGGCACCGCGCCAGCCTGCATGGGCCGAGCCGATGACACCTGATTCATGATCGGCAAACAGCACCGGGCCACAATCAGCCGATAGCGCGCCAATCGCAATGCCCGGAACATTCGTCACCATTGCGTCGGCCTTTGGACGTGGTGAGCTCAACGGTTCTGTGACGTAAACCACGTCGGGCGAATGAACCTGATGCACAGTCATCAGATGGTCGGAGGCAATACCAAGTGTTTCGGCAACGCGGCGGCGATTCTCGGTCACGAGTTCCGGCACGTCATTTGAACCGCTGCCAACGTTGAGGCCAGCGTAAATGCCATCTGAAACGCCACCTTTGCGGGTGAAAAAGCCATGCGCAATACGCTTGCCGTTTGATCCGGCAGGGCCGTCCAGTAAAGGGGAGCGAAGCGGTTGCGGCTTATCGATCATTAGCTTTCTCTTTTCAAACGGCTGGATGGTGGGGGAGCAAGATTGGCTTGTCAATTGAAGCTTTTTGACGATGCAATTTATTGGGATGTATCAAGGGGGAAGATTTTTGTTTGTTGGTCAGCAATTGCCAGCACTTTGAAAAGTGTTCCCATCTGGTCCGGTGCCGCCAATCGTTCGACGTCTTCGCGAATTTTATTCTGGAAAGTTTCGTCACGCCCGGCACCTAAGCGACCGGCACGGTCGATGAGGCCCATAGCGAGCAGAAAGTCACCTTGCGTCATGGTTGCGGTCAGGCAGCCGCAATTGCGCGCGGTTTTTTCCAGCATGTCGAAATCGACATGGCTGGTAAGGTCTGCTTCTCCCGGGTGGGCGAAGACGTCATCATAGGCATGTTTCAGCATGGCTTGCAGCGTATCGCCAAAGCCTGATTGCAGATGGCCATAATCGATGGAGAGTGCTGCACCTCGCATTGCGGCAATGCGCTGCGCAATTTCCTGCATCAAAGCGGTGCGAGCAGGGGCGGCTTCAAAGATCGTGCCGTCGGGCACTGTCTGATGGTTTGCTGGTAGAAGCGCTGCATCAATGCCTGCTGCGCCGCTGACGAACTGGAGTTCGTCTTGTTCATTGAGTGCGATCAGCCGTTCGACAAAGCGGCCATCGGCTTTCACGAACTGCCGGATCGGGATCGCGTCGAACAATTCGTTGGAAAAGAGGATCAGCGGGCCATCAGGAATATCTGCAAAGCGTTCAAACCAGTCGATTGAATATCCGGTGTTTGAAAGCTTCTCCTTCTGCTTTTCAATGAGGCGCGGACTGGTCTCGACCATGGCGACACGAATTGAAGCGGCCATTTGCGGTGCGAGCTTGGCGAGCGTACGCAGCATATCACTCATCAATGTGCCGCGGCCGGGACCAATTTCGCAAAGTACAGCGTTATCAGGGCGTCCGAGAGCGTCCCACACGCCGACACACCAGATGCCGATGAGTTCGCCGAACATCTGGCTGACTTCAGGGGCGGTGATGAAATCGCCGTCCCGCCCGAAGGGTTCGCGTGTGGTGTAGTAACCCTGTTCCCGATCACCAAGGCAGGCGGCCATGTAGTCGGCGACGCTGATCGGCCCTGTGGTGCCGACCAGTCGTTTCAGCCGGTCTTTCAGTGTTGCCTCAGGCATTCTTCGCTGCTGCCCGATTGGCGCGCCACATGGCCCAAAGGCCGATGAGAACCATTGGAAGGGAGAGGATCATTCCCATGGTCAGCCAGCCACCGAAGAGATAGCCAAGCTGGGCATCCGGTTCGCGGAAGAACTCGACGATAATGCGGCTGAGACCATAACCAAGGACGAATGTTCCAGCGATAAAGCCGGGGGCTTTCAGCTTTTTTCCAACCCATACGAGCAGAAGAAGAACGAAGAACAGCACAAAGCCTTCGAGGAATGCTTCATAGAGCTGGCTTGGGTGACGTGGTTCTGGTCCGCCATTTGGGAAATAGAAAGCCCATGGCACATCGCTGACACGGCCCCAGAGCTCGGAATTGATGAAGTTTGCCACGCGCACGACGCCAAGTCCGACGGGGACGCCTGCTGCAATCACATCAAACATGCTCCAGACCTTGATGCCGCGCGAGCGCGCGAACCAGATCATCGCGATTGTGGTGCCTAAGATTCCGCCATGGAACGACATGCCGCCATCCCATACCGCAGGAATGGCCAGCGGATTGGAGAGATAATAGGAGAAGTTATAGAACAGCACATAGCCGATACGCCCGCCGAGCACGACGCCAAGCGCTGCCCAGATGACAAAATCATCAAGCGCTTCGGGCTGCATTGGCGGCTGATTATTACCCCACAGACGATGATTGCGTAGCAGCTTTTTGCCGTACCACCATGCAAACATGATGCCGACGACATATCCCAGCCCATACCAATGAACGGCGAGGGGGCCGACCGAGAAGATCACCGGATCGATGTTTGGAAAAGCCAGAGCCGAAACCGGCAGCAACGTCTCTATCATTCAATTACTCCATTTTCCGGCGGAAGATGCGCGACGATATCTGAGTGGTCAAGTCATCACGTTTATACAGCTTCACTTGCATCAGAACCGAGACGGCCCTATTTCAAAATCAGGTTTTCAACAAGACCGTATCGAAGATAGGAAAGAATGCCATGACCAGCGGATCAAACCGGGTTCTCGATGAACTCGCCAAGCTTGTGACTGATGCGGCAGGCGCTGCGCAAGGCGTACGCCGCGAAGTAGAGACAGCATTGCGCTCGCAGAGCGAACGCGTGCTCAATACGCTCGATGTCGTGCAGCGTGAAGACTTCGAAGCGGTGCGTGAAATGGCAATCAAGGCGCGTGCTGAAAACGCTGCTCTGCTTGTTAAAATTGAAGCATTGGAAGCCCGTCTTGCCAAATTCGAAGTTGATTCGACTGCCAAAACGGCAAAAACCTCTGCTTCGGCTGCTAAATCCAAAGATAATTCATAATTTTTTATTAACAGGCTGTAAGTGCCAAAAACCCTTGTCTTAGAGTCGCTTAAGGCAGGGGTTGCGGTCCGCTCAAATCATATTTCCACATGCTTTAATGCCTCTTTTTATAAAAGGGGCTGGCGTTCAGATTCAGCATCAATAGACTGAAAACACTACATGATTCGTAATGTGGTCATGTAGGCAGCGGCGAGAGGCTGTAGTTTTAGTTTTCGCGTCTTCCAGGCTGCTTTCCAGTATCAGTTGCGTATGTGCGTGTGCCATTGAGGCGTTGCATGCTGTCTAAGCATGTCAGTTCCTCAACCGATCAATTCGTGCCTGTTTTTCTGCACTTATTCTTGTGCAGGGCCGGGTACGGGCGAGCAGTAACTTGCGCGCCGGGAATTTGGAGGTGTCTTTCGAGGCGCTTCCCAGAACAGGAAACGGACATGAGCCTTCTTGAGCTTGAATTTGCACGCGAAGCACATCCAGTGGATGTGATCGAGCATGTTGCGAATTCAAACGACTGGACGTTCGAGCGGACTGGCGACGACGAAATTGCAATTTCGGTAGCAGGTAACTGGACTGACTACCATATCTCGTTCTCCTGGATGGAGGACTTTGAAGCTCTGCATCTGGCCTGTGCCTTTGACATCAAGGTTGCTGAACCTCGGGTCAATGAAGTGATGCGGTTGCTGTCGCTCATCAACGAAAAGCTTTTGATGGGCCACTTCGATCTCTGGCAGCAGGAAGGCGCGATCATGTATCGTCAGTCGCTTCTGCTTGCTGGTGGTGCGGAGCCGACCAGCCGTCAGGTTGAAGTGTTGCTTTCGGCAGCGCTTGAAGCTTGCGAAAACTACTTCCAGGCGTTTCAGTTTGTCGTTTGGTCCGGTGTCAGTGCGCGTGAAGCGCTGGAAAGCGTGCTGTTTGAAACGGTCGGACGCGCATAATCAATTCAAATCCCGGCAGGGTTCGCCGGGATTTTACTTTCGGGGGGATAAAATGAGCGGAACTGAAACGATCAACTGGGCTGATTTCGAGAAGGTCGATATTCGCACAGGAACTATCGTTGAGGCCGTGCCATTCCCGGAAGCACGCAAGCCAGCTTTTAAGCTGAAGATCGATTTTGGCGACAAGATCGGTATTAAGAAGTCGTCTGCACAAATCACCAAGCATTATCAGCCGGAGGATCTGGTCGGTCGGCAGATCATGGCTGTGGTCAATTTTCCACCACGGCAGATCGGACCCTTCATGTCCGAAGTGCTGACACTTGGTTTTCCTGACGAAAATGGCGATGTTGTTCTCGCCGCAATCGATAAAAAAGTCCAAGACGGCGTTAAGCTGTTCTGATCTTCTATCTGTGATTTGTGCATATCGCATGTTCTGTGCGATTGATCGCGCAAGCAACGGATAGGAATGGAACAGATGCAGGGAACGATCGTCGTCGCCATCGGTGGAGCACTTGGCAGTGTTTTGCGCTACTGGTTTGCCATCTGGCTGGCACCGGTGAGCAAAGATTTGCCGTGGGGTACGATCGTCGTCAACATCATCGGTTCATTTGCTATCGCCTTTTTTGGCGCCATGACGATGGCATCAAGCCGTTTCGAAGTGCCCGAAATATGGCGTATTGCCTTTATGGTCGGTATTTGTGGTGGCTTCACCACCTTTTCCTCATTCAGTGTACAGACGTTCGAGTTGCTGCGGCTTGGGATGCCGGGTCGCGCTCTTATGAATGTCGGCATTTCGCTCTTCGTCTGCCTGGCTGCAACGGCGCTCGGTTATGTTGTGGGACAGGCGATCAGCAAGGTTTAGAGTGGGTGGCACTGTTTAGTGCAATCACATAGAGCATCTCCGGTTTCACTGAATCATTGGAAATGCTCTACCTCTTTGTTTTTATAGCATTATCCCATGAAAAACCGCTTCGCACTTTTCGGGCCGCAACATCTGTTTGTTTTTGCGCGCATCTTGTTCCGAAAACCGCGTCGCACTTTTCGGGATGCGCTCTAAGCCGGAATGCGGATAATCGCCCTCAACCCGCCGGTCGGTGCATCTTCCAGATCGATGTCGCCGCCGTGGCTTCGTGCGATATCGCGCGCGATAGCGAGGCCAAGGCCACCCGTGCCGCCTGAATCCTGCGTACGTGCTTCATCAAGGCGCACAAAGGGCTTGAATACGTCTTCTCGGCGATCTTCCGGAATGCCTGGACCGTCGTCGTCCACGACGATCTTCAGCCAGCCTTCATCATGTGTGATTGCCAACTCGACATTCTGCGCATGGCGGAAAGCGTTCGATACAAGATTGCTGACAAGGCGCGAGAAGGCATTGGGGCGCACATTCACTTCGCTGTCGCCTTCGATCGAATACTTGAACCCGCGCTCCCGCAACCGCGCTTCATTGGCCAGCTTGTCGCAAAGCAGGCGCACATCATAGGTCGCTGCTTCTTCCGATCCTTCACCGCGCGCAAAGGCCAGATAGCCTTCAAGCATGGTCTGCATGTCGGCGATGTCCTGATTGAGCGGCTCCGTATCGATAGAGTGACCAGCCAACGCCAGTTGCAGTTTGAAGCGGGTAAGGATCGTGCGCAGATCATGGCTGACGCCTGAGAGCATTGCCGTGCGCTGTTCAATCTGACGTTCGATACGCGAGCGCATTTGAATGAAAGCGATGCCTGCGCGGCGAACTTCTTCCGCGCCATGCGGACGGAAGCCTTCCGGCATTGGGCGGCCCTTGCCGAAGCTTTCAGCGGCCTGTGAAAGCTGCTGGATCGGTTTGATCTGGTTGCGCAGGAAGGCGATGGCGATGATCAGCAACACAAGCGCTGTGCCAATCATCCATGTCAGGAAGATGCCGGTATTGGACGCATAAGCCTGACTGCGGCGTGCAAAGACGCGCAGCACTTTATCATCGAGCTTGATGCGGATTTCAATGAGATCAGAATCGCCCACCGTATCGACCCAGAAGGGCCGGTTGATCTGGCGTGTGATTTCTTCACTCAGGAAGTAATCAAGAATAGCGAAGAACGGTTTTGGCCCCGGCGGTGGCAGCGGGTCAGGAGGCAGGATCGAAATGTTGAGCCCGAGGCGCTGCTGCGAAATGCGGATTAGATTGTCGTATCCGGGTTCCTGCGGATAGGTTTCCAGAATGTCGATAATCGCAGAAATATCGCGGACAACGGCTGTTGAAAGCCGCTCAGTCACCATCTGCCAATGTCTTTCCATGAAGACATAAGCGATCACTGACTGAAGGAGAACCATCGGTGCAATGATGATGATGAGCGAGCGCGCATAAAGCCCTTTAGGCATTCTGCGCGCAAACCAGCGTGTTATCGATTTCCAGGGTGACTTCATCGTCTCAGATAACTCCAGACGGTTCTGCTAGTTGCATGGCTTTTGTCACGCTCTGAAATTTGCGAGGCTCCGCTCTCTCTCTTCGAATTACTATTCGATGCTCAGCTTGTAGCCGATGCCGCGAACTGTTTGCAGCCAGACCGGGTTGGCCGGGTCCTGTTCGATCTTACGGCGCAGACGGTTGATCTGCACATCAATCGTGCGCTCGCCGACATCGCCATCCTGACCAGTCAGTTCATGACGTGGAATGGTTTCGCCAGCACGCTCGGCGAAAATCGCCATGATGTCCTGTTCACGATCGGTAAGCTTGATCGTTTCCGTGCCTTTCTTCAGTTCGCGACGTGGAATGAAGAAAGTGTAAGGGCCGAAAACGATCTGCTCGATCTTCGGCTGGGCCGGTGCGGCGCCACGACGAAGAATATTATTGATACGCAGGATCAGCTCACGCGGATCGAAAGGTTTTGGCAAATAATCATCTGCACCGGCCGACAGGCCGTCAATGCGGCTGTCTGTTTCCGACAGAGCTGTCAGCATGAGGATCGGCACGCTCTTCTGCTCGCGCAGCGAGCGGGTCAGCGAAACGCCTGTTTCTCCTGGCATCATGACGTCGAGGATCAGAAGATCAAAGTCGATGCCTTCAAGCTTGCGGCGCGCTTCTGCAGCGCTGCCTGCCATGGTGACGCGGAAGCCGCTGGTCGTCAGATATTGTGAAAGAAGGCTACGGATTCGCGTGTCGTCATCGACAACAAGAAGATGTGGCGCGTCATCCGATAGGTTCGATTCTTCTACAGCCATGGCGTCGTTTGATCCCATCCTGTGCCAAATTACCGTGCAAAGGATGCCGCACGGCATTGGGCTTTTTACTTCACGTATATGGAGGAAAACCATTTCATGATCTTCCATAACATACCGCATCTTAGCCACTGCAAGACGGCGCGTCTATGCAGGGCTTATATTGTTGCGCGTTCTCCCCCAGCCTTCTCAGGTTGGGGGCTAAGATGCTTCCACAGCCGTTTCGGTTGCTGCAAAATCATCGATCTGGGCGCGGCGCTCAGGATTGACCATATTATAAAGAAAACGTTCAATAACTTCGCGTTCTACCGCTCCGGATTCTTCCAATGCCCGTGCGATGCGGCGCGACTGTGGCAGAGCAAGCGCGAGTGTGAGTTGTCGTCCGCTTTTCGTGGGATAAAGTTTGCGATGGCGGCGATCGTGAAGTCCGGTAGCCTGAACAACGTGACCTGTGTCGATCAATTGTTTGAGAACACGCGACAGGCTTTGCTTGGTGATACGAAGAACATCAAGTAGCTCTGCTACCGTCATGCCGGGCTTACGGTTGATAAAATACAGCACACGGTGATGCGCGCGGCCAAAGCCAATCTTTTCAAGGATCAGATCGGGGTCGGCGGTGAAATCGCGATAGGAAAAGAACAGCAACTCAATGACGTTGAGGTCATCTGCCTCCAGAGAGGTTAGAGGGTTGCTTATGTAGTTCATATCATTCGTCGAGTTCACATCGAAGCTCCATCCTGTTGCGATAAATATGTCAGCATTGTTGACATAACTCAATCGCCAAGATAATTTTTGGGAAGTGCAGACCGGTTTTTTTGGAATAAAGTTTGCGCTGCTGCATGTTGGAGGAGAGATAATTACGCGGTTAGCTGTGTCATACTGTCCCTTAAGGACGGTAATGACCAATAGCGAGCGTTATTTTCCGTAATTGCCGGAAATATCTTTGTTTTACATGCATTCTTTGTCTGATCTCAGCATAATTGTTTGAGCTGACCTCAGCGTGTTTGATTGTAAAATGCCAGTCTTGGCAAAGAAAAACGTCTCTATCTTACCAGTTATATCGATTTAAATGGTGAGAAAAGACTAGGGAAAGGCCCATCAGGGCAAAACGGGCGGGCGGAAAAACCGTAGCCCAACTTTGAGGAAGCTAAAATGGCTGCGATTCCATTCGATCAACGGGAAGGGTTTATCTGGCAGGACGGCGAGTTCGTCGCCTGGAAGGATGCAAAGGTTCATGTGCTGACCCATGGTCTGCACTATGCGAGTGCAGTGTTTGAAGGCGAACGCGCTTATGGCGGCGAAATCTTCAAACTGACGGAGCATACCGAGCGTCTGCATGAATCGGCGCGAATTCTTGGTTTCGAGATTCCCTACAGCGTGGATGAAATCAACGATGCCTGCCGCGAGCTGCTGAAAAAGCAGGGCTTTGAAGATGCCTATGTGCGTCCGATTGCATGGCGCGGCTCGGAGTCGCTCGGCGTTTCCGCACAGAACAATCGCATTCATCTGGCAATCGCGATCTGGCAGTGGCCAAGCTATTTCTCGCCAGAAGAGAAAATGAAGGGTATTCGCCTCGATATTGCTGAATATTGCCGCCCAGACCCGCGCACTGCACCTTCGCGCTCGAAGGCTGCCGGTCTTTATATGATCTGCACCATTTCCAAGCACGCGGCAGAAGCCAAGGGTTATGCCGACGCGTTGATGCTGGATTGGCGTGGTCAGGTTGCTGAAGCCACGGGTGCCAATGTCTTCTTCGTGAAGGATGGTGCTTTGCATACGCCAAAGCCTGATTGCTTCCTCGACGGTATTACGCGCCGCACGATCATTGATCTCGCCAAGCGCCGTGGTCTGGAAGTTATCGAGCGCGTTATCATGCCAGAAGAAATGGAAACATTCAGCGAATGCTTCCTGTGCGGCACGGCTGCCGAAGTGACGCCGGTTTCTGAAATCGGCAAGTACCATTTCAAGCCAGGCGAAATTACGAATTTGCTGATGAACGACTATACAGCCGAAGTTCAGCCCAAGCGAATAGCTGCTGAGTAATAAGGTTTTAAACAGAAAAAAGCGGCTTTTAAGCCGCTTTTTTACTATGTGAATGCTTATTGTTTGACATTGGGAAGTTTCGGTTCAAGATTTTCCAAGTCGGATTCGCGTTATTCCGGCTTTTAACTCAGATGGGGTGACGATTATGGAATCTCTACTGCCTATCATTCTCCAGCTTGTTTCAGGTGCAGTCGGCGGCAACATTGCTGGTGCTGTCAAGAATCTGAGCCTCGGAACCGCAGGAAACACTGTTGCCGGTGGCATTGGTGGCGTTATTCTTGGTCAGCTTCTGCCTTTACTGTCCGGTGGCGGGTTGGACTCTGTTCTCAATGGTGTCGTTGGCCAGCTGGCCGGTGGTGGTGTGGGCGGTATCGTCCTCACGGCAATTATCGGACTGATCAAGAACTCGCTGGCAAGCAAAGCCTGAGTGTAAGCAAATAGCGCGGTTGTGGGGACAACAACCGATTTTGAGTGCATCCTGCAGAATAACTGTTTTCCGACAAGATGTGCTTCAGACCTTCGTGAGAGAGGGGAAAACGGGCGGCTTAAGGCCGCCCGTTTTGTTTGAGGGGCTTTGCAAGCATGTCATGCCGCATTATGTGATGGGGGACGGCAATATATGCAGCCTTTTCAATCATGCTGACCAAATGGAGTATTTCATGGGGCAACTTCAGGCCATAATCGTTCCGGTGACGCCATTTCAGCAGAACTGCACAATCCTTTTTGATGCGGAAACGAAAAAGGGTGTGGTGATTGATCCGGGTGGCGATCTTGAGCGCATCAAGGAAGCAGTCGCTTCTCAGAATGTCGAAGTTGAAGCGATCTGGATCACGCATGGTCATATCGATCATGCTGGCGCGGCATCTGAGCTTAGGGACGCTTTGGGCGTTGATGTTATCGGCCCGCACAAGGATGATGAGTTTCTGCTCAACAGTCTGGTCACGACTGGCCTGAAATACGGTTTAACCGAAGGTGTACGAAATATAACGCCCGATCGCTGGCTCGAAGAAGGTGACACAGTCACCGTTGCTGGCCATGTGTTTGACGTTTTCCATTGCCCGGGTCACGCACCGGGTCATGTGGTTTTTTATAACCCTGAAGCGCGTTTTGCGATTGTTGGTGATGTTCTGTTTAACGGGTCTGTGGGTCGAACCGATCTTCCGGGCGGAGACCATGACGCGTTGATCCGTTCGATCAAAGAAAAGCTTTTACCGCTGGGCGACGATGTCGGCTTTCTATGCGGACATGGTACGGGAAGCCGTTTTGGTGAAGAGCGCCGCAACAATCCGTTTCTGAACAATATCGGATATGCATGATATCCGGACAAGAATACAAGAAAGCCGCCCTTTTATAACAAGGCGGCTCAAGATGCTGACGCATCAAGCTTTGAAAAAACAATCGCCACTTGGCTAAATCAAAACTCCATGAGTAGGACTCATGGAGTTTTTGTATTAAGCGGCTTTTTTAGTCTGGTACGGGATTAGTTTGCTGAGCAGAAATGATCCCGACCGTCGTAACCACGATAGGTTCCGGTATTTGCATTGAACGAGCGATAGCGGTCCGAGCAATACTGATACCAGCCACGGCTCCATGGTTCATACCCAACGCGATACTGCACGCTGCGTGCTGGCGGCGCTGGATAATAGGCTGGAGGCGGTGGGGGCGGCGCATAAACCGGAGCTGGCTGCACATAGGTTGGCTGCGGCTGGCTCAGAGCGCTGCCGAGCAATGCGCCTGCTGCGAGGCCAATTACACCAGCTGCAACGGCATCACCTGTGCGGTCACGATGACGATGGTATGGGCGATCCCATCCACCACGGTTCCAGTCGCCGCGATCCCAGCCGCGACGGCCCCAGGAGTCTGCCGAAGCCGCTGCCAGCGGTGCTGAGACTGCTGCTATCGAGGCAACTGCCAGAATAGCTGTTTTAAGTAGTTTGTTCATTGTCCGCTCCTTCAGAAGCACAACTGCAATTTCGGCGATGCTGCGGGCCGGTCGGCACATCGCATCAATCATGAATATCAGGTTAATATTCTCGACATGAATGGAGGCTGAACAATGGTGAAGGCGCGGCGGAATCCGCTGATAAGCGGTAAATTAAATACCGTGCTGGTAATATTTCGCGCGTTTTAAGTGACGTGTTTTTAGGCGCATATTGGGCCAATGATCGGCCAATAAAAAACCCCGGCGTTGGCCGGGGTATAGATCTTTTTGGGTAAACGATTACTCAGTAACGGTAATGTTTACAGCCTTAGGGCCTTTGCCACGACGATCCGGTTCCGTCTCGTAGGAAACCTTCTGATTGTCAGCAAGTCCGGCCAAACCCGACGCCTGAACAGCGGAGATGTGCACGAAAATGTCTGCGCCGCCATCATCTGGCTTGATGAATCCGAAACCTTTTTCGGAGTTGAAGAATTTGACCTGTCCGGTCTGTGCCATGGGATCCGTTCCTTTTCCTTGGCGCCACTGCTTTTTTAGAAAACAGTGGAATTACAACTTCTGCCGAACGCACCACACACCCGGCAGAGGGTCATGCAGGCAGTTTTCGACATTGGAAAGGAACCGATCATTGCCAGAGATTACTCCCCGACCCGGAACTTCTAGCGGTTCCGGCGCGCCGTTCTTCCAGTCTTCCGTTTGTACTCAAATTGCCCGGACGAACGAAGACTGATCTATGCCGCGTAGTTTGGCAAGCAAATTCTTCACAGAATATGTGATTGGTTATCTTTGAAACGGTATCGTCACGAATTTGTACAAAAATTACGAGAATAACGACGGTTTAATACCAAAATAGAACATTCTGGTCGCAATATATCGTATCATACTATGGTATAGCATTCGAATATGCTTAGCGATTACGCAAAACTATGCAGGCTCCACCAACTGCGCGAAGTTTACTGCAAATGTTATCAGCCTCGGAACGGCTATCTGCACCGATACGAACCGCATAGATTCCACGTCGCGCCATCGGTGTGCGAACGCGGCTGATGACAGGGTTATGCCCGGCGAGTACTGACGAGAATTGTTTACGCAACCTGCTCCATTGATTAACGGCAACGCTGCGTCGGAAATTACCGGCAACTTGAATACCCCATGGCTTCGGCTTGATCTGCGACATGGGAATCGTTGCTGTTCTAACGATGGGCAGACGCTTGCAGGCTTCCGTAAAGGTGAGTTTTGCATCAAGCGGACGATTGGTAATTTCATTGCCCGACGCAAAGTTATCGGCAGGAGCGCCAGTCAGATCCAGCACGTAATCTTCGGTTTCCAATGGAAGAAAGCCGCCTGAGCGCATCCAGTTGGAGACGCGTGTCGGCCCGGCATTATAGGCTGCAGCTGCGAGCCCCCAATTGCCGAAAGCGCCTTTCAGTTCACTGAGAAAACTGGCTGAAGCCGGGATGGCCTGTTCGATATCGAATGGGTCTGCCAAACCGCGTTCTTTGGCCGTATAGGGCATGAATTGTGCAATGCCCTGTGCGCCCACAGGGCTGACAGCGCGATGATCAAAACGGCTTTCCTTCCAGATCAGCCGTGCAAAGAAGTCTTTTGGAATGCCGCGATGTTCGGCGCTCGCTTCAATCAATTCGCAGATTCGTGCGACCGTGGGTTCTGCTTTCTTGGGGGGCATCGGTGGACCATAGATTTCGGCTTCCGATCCATTTTCAGCAAAGGCGGAATTGATAGCTTCTGGCCAGCAAAGAAGCTGGAAAACTGCGACAGTTGCTATAGCCAGATGCGAACGCTTCATGCAGCCTTTCCGCCATTCATCCCCGAAAGCTACCGACAGAGTAAAGGAAGTTTCTGACTTGTCGATATGAGTTTCGCGGAGGGAAGCGGAATATACGCGAATATATCCTTGTTCTTCCTCTTCGCTGTGCCATTTTAGCAGTTAACAGGAGAGGGAAAGAGCAATGCTTCTAAACAGAATCAGTCGTTTGAGCCTATTGGCAGGTGCCTTGTTTCTTGCAGGTTGCGTCCCTGAAGGTGGCCCTGATTATCGCCCGCCGGTGCGGCCAGGCCCATCGCAGCCGCAAATGTGCCCGATGATTTACGCGCCGGTTTGCGGTGAGCGCGGGTCTTCGCGCAAGACGTTTGGTAATGCCTGTCAGGCGCGGGCCGATGGCTATCGTATCGTCGGCAACGGACAATGCACATCAAGGCCGGGACCTGGTTCGGGCTGGGGAGGAGAGCGGCCAGGACGCCCGCCGCATCAAGGCAATAGACCGGGTCGTCCGGGGCCGGGTGCTGGTGCCTGCACGCGGGAATATATGCCAGTTTGCGCCCGCAGGGGTAATGACAGGCAGACATTCCCTAACCGCTGTGAAGCAGAACGCGCAGGCTATCGCATTACTGGCGGTGGTCAGTGTCGGTAAGATAACTGAACTAAAAGAGCGGTCTTCATGGGCCGCTTTTTTCAAGCCGCAGTTTGTGTTGACTGTTGCTTGCTGAAACGCTCGATATTTGTGTCACCCCAGTCTTTGAGTGCAAGAAGAATGGGCTCAATGCTGCGGCCAAGTGGGGAGAGGCTATATTCTACCTTGGGCGGAACCTGCGCATAGACCTTGCGCTCAATCAGGCCATCGTCTTCCAGCTCACGTAGCTGATTGGTGAGCATACGCTGCGTAACGCCCGGTATCTGCCGTCTCAATTCATTGAATCTCAGCGTTCCATCCAGAAGATGATACAGCACCACACTCTTCCATTTGCCGTCGATGAGGCTGATTGCAGCCTCGACTGCGCAGCCGGGACTGCAATCGAAGCGTGAGTGCTTTGGCTTGGTCATTTCAGTAACCTCTGTATACTAAGTACAAATATCGTCACTATGGGCGATTTTTGTGCGTATTTTCATTTTCAGATAGTAGTCTAATATTTGATCCATAGCAAATGGAGCAAAGACTATGAAAGCTGTTGCCTATCAAACTGCCGGAAAGCTGGATCGTGCAGATTCGCTGGTTGATGTCGAACTGGATAAGCCTGTTGCGAAAGGCCGTGATCTGCTGGTGCAGGTCGAGGCGATATCGGTCAATCCCGTCGATTACAAAATCCGGAACCGTGCGTCGGCAGACGAAGGCACATGGAAAGTGCTGGGTTGGGATGCGGTTGGAACGGTGGTTGAAACCGGTGAGGCGGTCCAGAACTTCAAGACTGGTGACAAGGTCTGGTATGCCGGGTCACTTATCCGTCAGGGTGCAAACAGTGAATATCACCTCGTGGACGAGCGTATTGTTGGACAGGCGCCGGTATCGCTTGCCAAGAGTGAGGCTGCAGCTTTGCCGCTTACGTCGATTACTGCCTGGGAAATGCTCTTTGACAGGCTTGATGTGCGCAAGCCTGTGCCCGGTGCCGCAAACGCGGTGCTTATTGTTGGTGGGGCAGGCGGTGTGGGTTCTATCGCTATCCAGCTCGTTCGTGCATTAACCGATCTGACTGTAATTGCGACAGCATCGCGTCCTGAAACCCAGGAATGGGTCAAGCAGCTCGGGGCGCACCATGTCATCAATCACAGTAAGCCGTTGGCAGAGCAGGTCGAGGCTTTGGGGATTGGCGCGCCTGCCTTTGTGTTCTCGACCACGCAAACGCTGGATCATCTTAGCGAAATCGTTGAACTGATCGCACCACAGGGACGGTTCGGTCTGATTGACGATCCGGACAAGCTTGACATCATGCCATTCAAGCGCAAGTCGGTGTCAGTGCACTGGGAACTGATGTTCACACGTCCAATTTTTGAAACTGCCGACATGGATGAGCAGGGCAAACTTCTGAATGAAGTTGCACGCCTGATCGATGCAGGCAAAATCAAAACGACGGTGACGGACGTGCTGTCCCCGATCAACGCCACAAATCTCAAGGCAGCTCATGCAGTGCTTGAAAGCGGTAAGGCCAAGGGCAAGATCGTACTCGAAGGCTGGTAAAAAGCAGCCTCCGAGCTTTGCGATATTACCGCCCCGGTCGGCCAGTCTTGCCGGGGCGTCGCTTCTTGCGGGCGGTTTCAGCCGGGTCTTCATAAGAGCCGATGCCTGAACGCTCGCGGCGAAGAAGAGCTTCATCCGCACCTGCCGGTTTTTCCGTCCGCTTGACGGTCATCTCGTCCAACGTGTTCTTGCGGAACAGCGGTTTGGCCATGTCCGTGCCCGGTCCCATGTTGTCGAGCGAAGGCTTGGCAAAAAGCGACTTCTTCGGCTCGTCATCGACCGTGCGGTGAACCTTGCGACCCGCATTGTGACGGCCCTTGGTACGGCCAGTTACAGGGCTTTCAAGCTCCACTTCACGCGCCATCGGATCATCGGCAATCGCCAGTTCCA
Organism: Brucella pseudogrignonensis; assembly: GCF_002252525.1. GTDB lineage: Bacteria > Pseudomonadota > Alphaproteobacteria > Rhizobiales > Rhizobiaceae > Brucella > Brucella pseudogrignonensis. Next base: position 266,615 of record NZ_NNRM01000006.1, on the reverse strand, counting down.
TTTCGCGCAGGCGCTTGACCTCATCACGCAGACGCGCTGCCTTTTCGAAGTCGAGATCGGCGGCGGCATCGCGCATCTGTTTTTCAAGATGTTCAAGATGAGCAGCAAGATTGTTGCCCATCATCGAGCCTTCTTCGGCAAAGCCCGAAATATCAGCGCGGACGTGATCCTGCTCGTAAACCGAGTTCAGAATGTCCGAGATATTCTTCTTCACCGAGGCAGGCGTGATGCCATGCTCAAGATTGTAGGCTTCCTGCTTTTCGCGGCGGCGGCTGGTTTCATCCATCGCGCGCTGCATCGAGCCAGTGATGTTGTCGGCGTAAAGAATAACCTTGCCGTCAACGTTACGAGCCGCACGACCGATCGTCTGAACGAGAGACGTTTCCGAACGCAGGAAACCTTCCTTGTCGGCATCAAGAATGGCGACGAAGCCGCATTCGGGAATATCGAGACCTTCGCGCAGCAGGTTGATACCCACCAGCACGTCGAAAGCGCCAAGGCGCAGATCGCGAATGATTTCGATACGTTCCAGCGTGTCGATGTCCGAGTGCATATAACGCACGCGAACGCCTTGTTCGTGCAGATACTCGGTCAGGTCTTCCGCCATGCGCTTGGTAAGAACCGTGCAGAGCGTACGATAGCCCTTGCGCGCAGTTTCGCGGATTTCGCCCAACACATCATCGACCTGACTTTTCGCAGGGCGCACTTCTACCGGCGGATCGATCAGGCCGGTCGGGCGGATGACCTGTTCGGCAAACACGCCGCCAGCTTCTTCCATTTCCCATTTACCGGGCGTTGCCGAAACCGCGATAGTCTGCGGACGCATGGCGTCCCATTCCTCGAAGCGCAACGGGCGGTTATCCATGCAGGATGGCAGGCGGAAACCATATTCGGCCAATGTTGCTTTGCGCCTAAAGTCGCCGCGATACATGCCGCCAATTTGTGGAACAGTGACGTGGCTTTCGTCGAGGAAGACCAGTGCATTATCCGGGATGTACTCGAATAGTGTCGGAGGTGGTTCGCCCGGCTGGCGTCCAGTGAGATAGCGCGAATAGTTTTCAATGCCGTTGCAGACGCCGGTTGCCTCTAACATTTCAAGGTCGAAATTCGTGCGCTGTTCAAGGCGCTGCGCTTCGAGCAGACGACCTGCGCGGGTGAGTTCCGCAAGACGATGCTGCAGCTCTTCCTGAATGGACTTGATCGCCTGATTAAGCGTCGGGCGCGGAGTCACATAGTGCGAATTCGCGTAGATCTTGACTGACTGAAGATCGCCGGTCTTTTGGGCAGTCAGCGGGTCAAACTCGGCGATGGTTTCAATCTCGTCGCCAAACAGCGAGATGCGCCATGCGCGGTCTTCCAAGTGGGCCGGGAAGATTTCAATCGTATCGCCACGCACGCGGAATGAGCCGCGGACGAAGTTGATGTCCTGCCGCTTATATTGCTGTGCCACGAGATCGGCGAGAAGCTGACGCTGGTCGAGCCGGTCGCCAATTTTCATCTCAAACGTCATGGCCGTATAGGTTTCGACCGAACCGATACCGTAAATGCACGAAACCGATGCCACGATGATGACGTCATCGCGCTCGATCAACGCACGCGTTGCTGCGTGGCGCATCCGGTCGATCTGTTCGTTTACGGTCGATTCTTTTTCGATAAAGGTGTCCGACCGCGCCACATAGGCTTCGGGCTGATAGTAATCGTAATACGAAACGAAATATTCGACGGCATTGTTCGGAAAGAAGTTTTTGAACTCGCCGTAAAGCTGCGCCGCAAGCGTCTTGTTCGGCGCAAGAATAAGCGCCGGACGCTGCGTTTCCTGAATGACCTTCGCCATGGTGAAGGTCTTACCGGAGCCGGTGACGCCGAGCAGAACCTGTGTCCGATCTTCGTCATTCAAACCGCTGATCAGGTCGCGGATCGCGGTCGGCTGGTCGCCAGATGGCTCGAAGCTCGACTCCATCTCAATCGCAATCCCGCCTTCGGATTTGGCCGGACGGGCAGGGCGGTGCGGTGTCCAAAGCTCACCATTCTTGAACAGCGGATTGCCGGATTCAATCAGGTCAGACAGCGCTTTGACGGTAGCCGTGGCGCCTGAAGGATTAAGAGCCGTGGCGTCTTCGAGGCTTATATCAAGACCCGCCACAGGATTAAGACCAGCGGCTGCGCGTTCCTTAGCGGAGGCTGCGCCGCCCATGGATGTACCGCGCGCGCTGCGCGTCGCTTCTTTGCTGCGTTCAGGCACCTTTTTCGGTGTCTTCGCCGCTTTGGGTGATTTGGCTTTAGGTTGAGGTTTTTCAGCCTCATCCCCTATCTCTTTCGCCCAGTCGGAAATTGAGCCTGAAAGCGGCGCACCTGAGAAACCGGACTGAGGCGCTTCGCCAAAGCCGCGAGTTTCATCATGCGAATCCTGAGTGTATTTGTCTTTTGAGGAAGCCATGGTCCCAATATGGAATTTCACGGCACAAATGAAAAGGGCGCCCGGATCAAATATGGAACAAATCCGGTGCGCCGCGTCGCAATTCTATATGGCTCCTGACATCAGGCTGTCAGGAGGTGGCAATCACCGTGGCCCGCGTGGACGCCAGCGATCACCGGGGCCGTAGACATTTGGGTGAAAGCCGGGGTGGTCGCGCCAGCCGGGACGATCACCCCAATGTGGACGTGGTTCACCCCACTGGCCAGGTCCGCGCCAACCTGGGCCCGGACGATAAGGGCCGGGGCCCCAGCCGGAACGGTATGGGCGTGGACCCCATCCTGGTCCCCAATTTGGACCATCGTCCCATCGATTGTTGTTTATTGCCGAACCGATCACCAGCCCGGCAATCAGGGGAATGCCGACGGCTGCGGCAGTCGAGCCGAAATTGTCGTTGGTCGTGTAGCCGCCACCGCCGGTTTGTACAGCGATGTAATTTGAAGAAGCCCAGCCGTCGAGCCCGGCATAGTTGACGCGACACCAACCATATCCGCTGGTGCAGCCTGCAACGTTGAGAAGGACACCATTCGGAATTCTACCCATTGATGGGTATTGTGTGCCGGGGCCAGTGCGAAGATTTATATTCGCGGTTGCAAGGCCACTATATGCTTCAGCATTCGTTGCAAATAAAACTGCTAATGTAGCAATAGATGATGTAATAATAATCTTCATTTTAGCCCCTGATATGTATTACATGAATTTATACATAGCAGATAATTGTTATTATTAATTTAAAGCCAATATGAATATTTACGGTATGATTAATAATTAAGAGTTTAACTTTTATAGGTGTCTCGTGCCTGATTTGCATGGCTGCGGTGCGCATGTCGCACTTTCCCTTCGGAGAGGCTTGCAGCATACTCAGCGATGACTCTAGTTTTCTGTTTTGACGTGCATCTTTTACGAAACCGCTTCATGCGGTTTGGGATGCGCCTCTGGTGATCGAAGGACCTACTGATGAATGATATTAATGCGCCAAAGGGCATGTTGACTGTACGCACGCAGGCTATGCCTAAAGATACCAATTCGGCTGGTGATATTTTCGGCGGCTGGGTTATGGCGCAGATGGATACGGCCAGCGGCATTCGTGCGGCAGAACGCGCCAAGGGTCGCGTTGTAACAGCTGCGGTGCGTGAAATGTCTTTCGCCAAGCCGGTCAAGATTGGCGACGTTCTTTGTGTTTATACCGAGATTACGCGCGTTGGTCGCACCTCGATTACGCTGCGCGTTGAAGCGTGGGCTCAGCGTTATCTAGCTGACGAAATGGATCTGGTTACACATGGCGAATTCGTCATGGTGGCGCTCGACAAGAGTGGCCAGCCGACACCAGTTCCGGCTGAGTAAGCAAGTTCGGGAACTGATTCAGCCTGTTTCGCTAAGCTGATGAAATAGAATCGAAAAAGCCCGGGTGATCCGGGCTTTTTTACTACTTGCAGGCACGGTGGCCGCTGCGTCGCTGCATCAGGTCGAAGTGAAAATGGTCGGCATGTTCGCGGTTATAGCCAGGCCCGAGAACGGTTGTGAAATAGGAGCAGGCGTCCGAGCGCACGCTGTTGAGCAAGCCTTTTTCGCGGAAAGCAAAGAAGCCGGGCTTGCGCACCGTGATGCTCTTGCCGTTATTCAGAACGATCTTGGTGACATCGATCGCATTGCCGCGAGAATGCTCCGACATCTTGGCGCCACGGCGATGGTTCATTGTGCGGCAGGAATAGCCACCGGCATTGTGAATGGTGTTGATACCGGACAGATAACGAAGGCGTGCAGATGGCTGCAAGTCGCCCTTGATCCAGCGCGCAAAGGCTTCTGTCACCTGACAATTCAAAGTCGCGGCAGGTTTGAAAGCGATGGCACCGCTGTTGAAGCCGCTGACTTCAATAGGATTATCGATACGACAGCTGCCGCTTTGATTGATGGGTGATTTTTCAGTGAAGACAACTCCGAGGCGCTTTAGCCGGGTTCGGCAAGCTGCTTCCGAATTGGACATCGTATAGATGTTTTCCGCAGTGCTGACTGGGTTCTGTACAGGTGTCGCAAAACCGTAATCGCCAGTGTAATGCGGCTGGCTCTGTGTCGTCATTTCATTGGCGTTGTTTTCGATTTCCTCCGCCAACCCCACGACACGTTGTTCCTGCGGTGTGTTCACCGAAGCAACAGGGGCAGGCGGGACCATGACATCGGCGTTGCCGATGTCTGCCTGCGGACGAGAAGGCCGGTCTCCGGAGCAGCCTGCAACAAGTGTGAACAGCGCAAGAGATGCCGGTAATAGGTAATGGTGAAAGCGAGCGGACAACGCAAAACTCATGCCCCTGCCTTTCATTTTGGAACCGGGCTTCCGTTCATATTAGCTGATAAGCGTAAACGAACAGTCAGTGAGCTTGTTAAGAGCTGCGGCGCAAATAAGGTGATTTATCGCCCAATTGATGGTCATAAGTCCGACGAAATCTTCATGGCTTTGTGCTAACGCTTAAAAGCGGTTTCGGGCCAAGCCGCGACAGTGTCCTCCCGGTCCCCAAAGTTCTTTCCATGTCAGCACTGATGTCGCCAAGTGTTCTGCCGATCCTGCTTCTGATCGGCTCTAATGTTTTCATGACCTTTGCCTGGTACGGGCATCTCAAGTTCACCAGTACCCCTCTGGTCACTGTGATTTTCATCAGTTGGGGCATTGCTCTGATTGAATATTGTCTGGCTGTGCCGGCAAATCGTATCGGGCATGAAGTCTATTCAGCCGCCCAACTCAAGACGATGCAGGAAGTGATCACGCTGGTGATATTCAGCCTGTTCTCGATCTTCTATCTCAAAGAAGCCTTCACCTGGAATCATGTGCTTGGTTTTGCGCTGATCGCAGGCGGGGCGGCCCTTATTTTCCGAGGGTAATTATTCGGCGGCTGCCATGATTGGTTCCGCTTTACGTTTCCAGAACATCGGAACCAGTTCGACAGCAAGCATCGCTGTAAATAGCAAACCACAGCCGATGAAGCCGATGAAAGTCAGCCGGTCTCCAAGGAAAATTGCGCCAAACATTGCTGCAAAGATCGCTTCGGACGACAGGAAAATCGCAGCCTGCGCCGAGGTGGTGTAGCGTTGGCCGATGGCTTGCAGCGTGAAGGCAATGCCGGATGAAAAGACGCCGGTGAACAGCAGTTCTTTCCAGGTGAGTGCGATGACGTTCCAGTTAATGTCTTCAATTGCTGCGGCGATCAGCAATCCTGCGACTGCGGCGGTCGCAAACTGAACGCAGCTCAGCGTGATCGGGCGGCCTGCTCGATTGGCACGGCTAATCAACAAAACCTGCATAGCCCAGAAAACAGCACCGGCAATGACAAGCCAGTCGCCTTGCTTGAGAGCGCTTAGTTCCCCGCCTGATAACAGGAATATGCCTGTGAGGCAGGCGATAGCGCTTGGCCAGACAACAGGATGCGGCCAGCTGCGGAAAATAATCACGCCGAGCACCGGTACCATCACGACATAAAGACCTGTCAGGAACCCGGCATTGGTGACGGAGGTGGTGATCAGTCCGATCTGCTGCAGCACAAGGCCGATAAAAAGCGTTGCTCCAACGACCATGAAGTAGAGATAGTTCGAGCCTTTGAGCTTGTGCGGTGAGCGTCTGCTTTCGGCGATTGACCATGGTAGTACGGTCAGGGCGGCAATGGCTGAACGGACACCGATAAACAAAAAGGGGCCTATGCTTGCCATTGCGGTAGACTGCGCGACGAAGCCCATACCCCAAATGACGCCCGCCAAAAGGAGAAGTAAATTTGCCTGAACGCGCGTCATTGCTGCCTCATCCCACCAAATAATTCTTTAAGCGGCTCTTGGCTTCTTGAAGCGCAGAGGGTGCTCTAAAGAGAACTGCCCTCTTTCATTTGGATCATCTTCCCGGGGCAGGATATGCTATAGAGAATATTCGGGATAATCGGCAAGGTAGTAGTTTCACTGCGACACTGCTGCACATAAGAAAGCAAATATTTACACGCGGGGAGTTGTTTATGCTTTCATTGAAAAAGAGCAGTAAAGCTATCTTGCTGGCCGGGACGGTTTTTACGTTGATATTGAGCAGTCTTGGCGTCTCTTACGCCGCCTACAAGTTGATCCGTGATACATCCGTCCTGTGTGATTTCGCGCAGAATTGCACATTATCCCTGACACCAGTTGCCAGTGACGGTGCGCCGGGATTGGGCATTTATCGCGGTCGTGCTGTGGGCGCAAAGCCTGAACTTCAACTCTCTTATATCGACCCATCGAAAGTGTCGGGTAAGCTGGAGCTATCGATTGATGGAAAGCCCGCGTTGAGTGTCGATGCGTCAGTCATGAAGTTGCAGGATGAACAACTCAATTATGGAGATGCGGACGCGGTCGCCAAATTGATTGAAGCGATGAGGAATGGCCAGAAGCTGCAGCTTAAATTCGCAGGCAAGGTTTCGAACTATTCGCTCTCCGGCTTCGTCGGAGGCTTGATCTATACTGACGAACAGCAATCGCGTGCAGGAACGGTTGATGCACTTCAAGCCAAAGGTGCCAAGTCAGCCCCGCCTGCGCCTGATGTGACATTGATCAAGGATGTTCAGCAGATTCCCGAACAAGTCCGCAAAGACTTCACTGACGAGGATGGCGTTTGCGGAACATCAAACGGGGATTCGTTCAGCTCCGGTGGCGGTTTTAATGCAAACATTGCGGATGGGCTTAATCTGATCGGAATGCCGTGTGGTTCTCCTGGGGCATATAATCAGTCTTACGTGTTCTATAGCCAGAGCGAGAATCAGGTCGTCCCAATTTCGCTGCCGACCATTTCAGATGCTGGACCAAGCACAACGGATCAGGCCTGGAATATTGATTGGTCGCAGTCGAATAAAACGATCACAGCGTTCTTCAAGGGCAGGGGATTGGGTGATTGCGGCATCTATGACGTCTGGAAAGCGACTGACGACGGGGAGGGCAAGGTTCGCTTTGTGCTCGTTGAAGAACGCTCGAAAGGTGATTGCGACGGTAATTATGCGGGCGGCCCCGAAAAATGGCCAGCGAGCTGGCCTGTATCTGCAAAATAGCTGCTGTTTTGGATACAATTAACAGGCTTAAATTTTTCTTCGTGAAATGATCGACGAAAATGCTATAGTTTAAGCAACATCACTTTGAACGGTTCCGAAGCGTGTGCTTCGGTGACCGTTTTCTTTTTGTGTACCGGCGGGTGAATTCACCTCCCGGGCGGGTGTCTTGTGCCAAACACGGCTCAAGATCAGGCGGGCAACCAAACTGCCGTCGCGCTCATCCTGGAGGGACGTGCGGCGGGCGATGGAAAGGACTGGACTGGGTATGGAAAAGTTCCCAATGACCCCTCGCGGTTTCGAAAACCTCAAGGAAGAACTCCGCACGCGTCAGCAAAATGAACGCCCGCGGATCATTGAGGCAATTGCTGAAGCGCGTGCACATGGCGATCTGTCTGAAAATGCCGAATATCATGCAGCAAAAGAAGCGCAGAGCCTCAATGAAGGTCGAATCAACGAATTGGAAGACCTCGTTGGCCGCGCAGAAGTTATCGACGTTACGAAGCTGACCGGCGACAAGATCAAGTTTGGCGCCACTGTCACGCTTATTGATGAAGATACCGAAGAAGAAAAAATCTATCAGATCGTTGGCGATCAGGAAGCCAATGTGAAGGAAGGTCGTATTTCAATTTCTTCCCCGATCGCGCGTGCGCTGATCGGCAAGGGTGAAGGCGATACCATTGAGGTCAATGCACCGGGCGGTTCGCGTTCCTACGAAATTCTCGGCTTTAAGTTCGCTTGAGTCGAAACGTGTCCGTTCCCGTTGAACAGGTGGAAGTCGTAGCGCCGAACTTCAAGCGCCGCCTTTCGGGTGTGACTTCGACCATCGTACAGCTCATCCCTTTGCAACGCGCAAAGGGATTGGGCATTGCAACAATGGGGCCGGGACTTCCTGACAGCCTGCCGCATCTGGGCTGGTCAGCACTTTTTTCATTCTGGAAGAAGCCTGCCAAACGCCGTTTTCGTATCTGGCATGCACGCCGCAATATCGAAATGCTGGCGGGTATTTTCATGCGCGATATTCTGCGTATGAAGCTTCGACTGGTATTCACCTCAGCTGCGCAGCGTGACCACAAGCCTTTCACCAAATGGCTGATCCGTCGCATGAATGCGGTGATTGCAACCAGTGGCCGGTCGGGCAGTTTTCTTCAAGTGCCGCATGATGTGATTATGCATGGTGTCGATCTTGAGCGTTTTCATCCGCCCGTCGATGCGGCTGATGCATTCAGCGCATCAGGGTTGCCGGGCAAATATGCCGTTGGCTGTTTTGGGCGTGTGCGTCATTCCAAAGGCACCGACCTTTTTGTCGACGCCATGATCGCACTTTTACCCAAATATCCGGAATGGACGGCAATTATCACCGGCCGTACGACGTCCGAACATCAGTCGTTCGAGGATGATCTGAAAGCGCGTATTGCTGCTGCAGGTCTTCAGGATCGTATTCTTATCTTAGGTGAAGTGCCGGATATCCGTGTCTGGTACCGCCGGTTGACGCTTTATGTTGCGCCATCGCGTAACGAAGGTTTTGGCCTGACCCCGCTGGAAGCAATGGCTTCAAAAACCGCTGTCGTTGCAAGTGATGCCGGCGCTTATGCCGAAATGATCGTGGACGGCACGGGCAGCTTTGTTGCAGCGGGTGATGGCGACGCGCTTCGCGATGCGATTGAGCCATATCTTGCCGATCCGGCTATGGCGCAGCGCCATGGTGAAAATGCCCTTGCCCATGTGCATGAAGCATTTCCGCTCGAAAAAGAAGCGGACGCTATCAGCGCCGTTTATGAGCGTGTTTTTAACAGCTGAGCTCGATTCCAAATAAAAAGAGCGACTGCGCCGGGACGCAGTCGCTCTCTCATGGAATATTTCTCTTATCAGAGAATCATCAGCGGCTCGTCCTTGACCGGACGAATTGTCAGCGCTGTGCGTACTGAATCCACATTTGGGGCCGCGGTCAGCTCTTCAATGACGAAAGTCTGGAAGGTGTTGAGGTCGCGTGCAACGCAATGAAGCAGGAAGTCGGATTCGCCAGAAACCATCCATGCGCGGCGTACCAGAGGCCACTGCTTCGTTTTCTCCGCAAATGCCTTGAGATCGGCATCAGCCTGACGGTGCAAGCCAACCGAGCAGAAAGCCACCAGATCCTGGCCGAGCGCATTACCATTCAGGATTGCGCGATAGCCACGAATAACGCCGCTTTCCTCGAGTTTACGTACACGACGCAAGCAAGGAGGGGCCGAGATTCCGACCCGTTCAGCGAGTTCGACATTGGTGATGCGCCCGTCATTCTGGAGCTCCCGAAGGATTTTCCAATCGATATCGTCCAGATCAGCCTTGATAGGCATGCAAAACTCCGCGCGCAAGGATATTTCAGTCGGTTGTAATTATAAAACACTCAGCGCTGGTATAGCGCAATCTAATCCTGCTCATACCAAAAGAAACGACCGGATGTAAACCGCCTAAAGCGTTGTTAGCGCATCCAGAAAGTACGTGTGAACAGGATAAATATGGTTATGAGCTCGAGGCGGCCGACCAACATGAGGAACGAGAGCACCCAAAGTGCGGGGTCATGGATCGTCGAAAAATTGCCCACAGGACCAATTGTATCGCCGAATCCGGGGCCAACATTCGATAATGCGGTCAGTGCACCAGTGAAGGCCGATACGAAGTCGAGGCCAAGTGAAGCGAGTAAGACCGCGCCGATAATGAGCGATGCGATATAGAGAAAGAGATAGAGCAATACGTTCTGGGCGATCTCGCCAGACACTTCCGATGAACCGTACCGGATTTTAATAACAGCGTGGGGCATGACGAGGCGTGCCAGATTGGCTTGCGTCAAGCTCCACAGGATGATGAGACGGTTCATCTTGATGCCGCCGGACGTCGAGCCTGCGCAGCCGCCCAGAAAAGACGCGAGGAAAAAGATGCCTATCGCGGGTGGTCCCCACAGTGAGTAATCTTCGGTTGTAAAGCCAGTGGTTGTGATGACCGAGACAAAGTGGAACGAAGCTGAAATCAGCGCATCGCCAAATGGAACGTTAGAACCAAGGCGCAGTACGACAGCGAGAACGAAGCTGAAACCGATTACGATGGTGAAGAAGAGTTTCACCTGGGGATCTTTCAGCAGTTCTGTACGGCGTGGCATAAACGCCTTGATGTATAAAACGAAGGGCAGGGCCGACAGCACCATGAAAACTGTCGAAACAACCAGCAACATTCGGTTGCCTTCATAAAAGCCGAATGAATTATCATGGGTCGAAAAACCGGCCGTCGCAACCGTCGCCAAACCATGATTGATTGCATCGAAGATGCTCATCCCGACAGCGAAATAAGCGATCATGCAGGCGGCTGTCAGGGTGAGATAAGCCAAAATAATGCCAAGCGCGATCTGGTTCATGCGCGGCAGAATTTTTTCCGACTTGTCCGAGTTTTCCATATGGAACAGCGCCAGACCACCAGCTCGCAACGACGGCAGCATCAAGAGGGCCAAGCCGATGAAGCCAACGCCCCCGATCCAGCAAAGCAGAGAGCGCCACAGCAGAATACCGCGCTGCATGTCATCAAGGCCTGTGAGTGCTGTAGCTCCTGTAGACGTCACACCCGACATGGCCTCAAAGAATGCCGTCGCGTAGCTGATTGGCAGATGCGAAAAATAAAGCGGGATAGAGCCAAGAAAACTTGCAGTGAGCCACAGGCAGGCAGTCAGCAAAAAACCAAGACGTGGTGTGAAGCGCGTGTTCTGGTTTTGCGTGGCAAACAGGATCAGCGCGGATAGCGCTCCGGTTGCTGCAGCAGAGCGCACGAAAATCAGCCAGTCATCGCTGCCGTCGCGCAGATCGATGGCTGCAGGCAGCAGCATTGCAACAGCCATAACAAGGCCGAAACGCGCACAGATATTGGCGACTGTCTTATAGATGGCGGTCGGCTCCAGCGTTTTTTAGAAGCTGCTTCATATCCTGTGTGTTTAACGCGGGAAATTGCCAGCTGCAATGTGGTGTGACGTATAGCCATGCCGAAAGGTCACAAGCTGTGGCTAACGGGCTTCAAATGCTGGTCGAACCTTGCAATGGCCAGTTTGCAGACCTACCTTGGCCATAATATCAGGGCATTGGCAGAGCTGAGCGCGAAGGCGATTCTAGTAAGCTTGAAGTCCGCGATTTAAATCGATTTTTGGGACCGGAGAACTACCCATGTCACAGCGTCACGCGCCCGTCATTGTCATCGGCTCAGGTCCGGCAGGATATACAGCAGCCATTTATGCAGCGCGCGCCATGCTCAAGCCGATCATCATTACCGGTTTGCAGCAGGGTGGTCAGCTGATGATCACCACCGATGTGGAAAACTATCCGGGCTATGCCGAACCTGTTCAGGGTCCATGGATGATGGATCAGATGGCGACGCAGGCTCAGAATGTCGGCGCTGAAATTCTTTATGACATCATCACAGAGGTCGATACGAAATCGCGTCCATTCCGCCTGATCGGCGATTCAGGCACGGTTTATACCTGTGATGCGCTGATCATTGCGACTGGTGCGCAGGCTAAGTGGCTGGGGCTCGAGAGCGAACAGACCTTCATGGGCGGCGGCGTTTCAGCTTGTGCGACCTGTGACGGTTTCTTCTATCGCGGCAAGGATGTTGTGGTTGTCGGCGGCGGCAATACCGCTGTCGAGGAAGCGCTTTACCTTTCGCATATCGCGAAGAGTGTGACCGTTGTTCATCGCCGCGAAGGCTTCCGCGCAGAAAAGATCATGCAGGATCGCCTGCTGAACCGCGACAATGTTAAAGTCGTCTGGAACAGCGTCATCGACGAAATCGTCGGCACCGAGGCCAAGCCACCAATGGGCGCGACAGTGACCGGCGTGCGCCTCAAGAATGTTGTCACGGGCGAAACGGCTGTTCACGACGTTCATGGCGTTTTCATCGCCATTGGCCATGCACCTGCCGTTTCTTTGTTCGAGGGCAAACTCAAGCAGAAGCCAAACGGCTATCTTTGGACTGCACCTGATTCAACGGCCACTGACGTTCCAGGCATTTTTGCCGCCGGTGACGTTACGGACGATATTTACCGGCAGGCTGTAACGGCAGCAGGTATGGGTTGCATGGCTGCTCTGGAAGCAGAGCGCTGGTTGGCTGCACAGGAACCGCTGCACGAAGCTGCGGAGTAACGAGAGGGGGAGAAGGTGGTCGCACCGCTCGACTGGGATAAACTGCGCATATTCCATGCTGCCGCGGAAGCGGGGTCCTTTACCCATGCCGCGCAGACATTGCATCTGTCGCAATCGGCTATTTCGCGTCAGGTCAGCGCGCTTGAGCAGGATGTCGGCGTTCCGCTGTTTCATCGTCATGCGCGTGGGCTTATTCTGACGGAACAGGGTGAAACGCTCTATCGCACGGCGCATGACGTGCTGATGAAGCTCGAAAATGTCCGCTCCAAACTTGCCGAAAGCAAGGAAAAGCCGACGGGTCGCCTGCGTGTGACCACGACGGTTGGTCTTGGCTCGGGCTGGCTGATCGAGCGCATTCAGGAGTTTGTCGAGCTTTACCCGGATATTCAGCTGCAGCTGATCCTCGATAATGAGGAACTGGATCTGACCATGCGTCATGCGGATTGCGCAATCCGCTTGCGCCAGCCCCAGCAGCCTGACCTCATCCAGCGCCGCCTGTTCACCGTGCATATGCATGTTTATGCCTCTGCGGGTTATGTCTCGAAATATGGGAAGCTGAATTCCATAGACGAGATCGACCAGCATCGGGTTGTGACATTCGGTGAGCCTGCTCCAAGCTATCTGACAGGATTGAACTGGCTCGAGATCGCTGGTCGGTCCGATGGCAGCTCACGCATTCCGGTTTTGCAGGTGAATAATCTGCTTTCCATTCGTCGTGCGGTCCAGCGTGGTGTCGGAATTGCGGTGTTGCCTGACTATATGGCGGACAAGGAATCCGGGCTTGTTCAGCTTCTGCCTGAGCTTGAGGAAATCCCATCCTTCGACACGTTCTTCTGTTATCCGGAAGCGCTGAAGAATTCTGCCAAGCTTCATGCTTTCCGTGATTTCCTGTTCTCGAAGGCAAGAAACTGGACCTTCTGATCTCGTTTTTGACAAGAAAAGGCCGCGCTGGACAATCCAGCGCGGCCTTTTTGTTTTGTGAAGCTATTTGCGTGGCAGCAGGCGCTGAACTTCTTTCGATGCATCGGCAAGAGCATCTTCAGGCGTAGCCGACTGCTCAACAACGCGCGAGAGGTTGTCGACAATGGTCTGTGTTACCTTGACGCCGTTCGAGCCCGGGAATGCATACCAAGGGATCATGATCGACATCTGGCTCAGACCAGCTTTGAAGAGCGGATTTTCTTCATAGAATTTGCCGAGATATTCATCCGACTGCGCAGCCAGTTCGTTGTTCGGTACATAGCCGGTACCTGGTACAACGACCGATGCGCCGTATGGGCCTGCAGCAAATTTGGCAAATTTCCAGGCTGCCTCAAGCTTTGCCTGGTCTTCGGTCAGGATGACAACTGCATTACCACCCGTCGGCAAGCGACCCTTTTCAGGGTTAAGCAGTGGAATCTTGGCGGTGCGCATATCGAACTTATCGCCAACATTCTTGATCGTGTTGCGCAGTGCGCCAGTGGTCTGGAATGCGAAGCCTACCTTACCAGCAGCAAAAGCCTGTTCACCCGCAGCCTTGGTCAAAACTGGCATGCCGCCTTCTTTCACCAAGCGATCAACGAGTTTGAAGGCTTCAAGGCCTTCCGGTCCATTAAAGGCAACCTTCTTTTCGTCTTCAGTGAGCATGGTGCCGCCCGCGCCGAAAAGCAGCGCTGAGAACATCCAGTCGTCACCCTGCCAACGGAAGTCGATGCCTTCATTGCCGTTGCCGAGTGCCTTGATTTTGCCGCCGAGCTCGATCACCTCGTCCCAGGTGGTTGGCGGTGTATCTGGGTTGCCGCCCGCAGCCTTAACCAGATCGGCATTGTAATACATGATCGGGTTTGACGTTGCGAAAGCAAGGCCGACCTGACGATCACCAACGCGAGCAAGGCTTAGCAGGTGATCGGTAAAGCCCTGAGCTTCAAGGTCTGCTTCCTTATCAACGAGCGGCTTCATATCGACGCCGATATTGCGTTCAGCCAGTACGCGCAGACGGTTCAAGCCAGTGAAAGTGATGTCTGGCAGTTCCGAGGTGCCAGCCTGACGCATGATTGTCTGGATGCCTTCTTCATAAGTCGCTGAGGGGCTTACGAAGTTGATCTTGATATCTGGATTTTCTTCCATGAACTTCTTCGAGATGTCGGCCATGACATCTTTGAAGAAGCCGGGCATCGGATAGTGCACGTTAAGCGTGGTTTCTGCGAAAGCCGGAGAGACGAGGCCGGTCGCAACAGCCAGAGCGGCAAGAGCGCTGGAAAGGCGTTTCATGGTTTAACTCCTTGGGAGGATAAGGGAGGGCGGGGAGGATTTCAGCCTTTGAGGCCGGTTAAAGTAATGCCTTCGATGAAGCGGCGTTGGGCTGCGAGAAACGCGAGGAGAAGCGGCAGGGTGATGATGAGCGTTGCCGCCATCAGTGCGCCATAGTCGTCGCCAGCTTCTGCTGCGCGGAAATAGAGGAGACCGAGCGGTGGTGTGGCCCGTTCCATGCCATTGACGACGATGAGCGGCCAAAACAGATCGTTCCAGTGTGCGACCACCGAAAAGATCGAGAAAGCGGTTATGGCAGGCCACGCATTTGGAACAATGACGCGCATGACGATGCCTGCTTCGGACATTCCATCAAGGCGAGCAGCGCTGATGAGGTCATCCGGAAGAGCACGGAAAAACTGTAGAAACAGGAAAATGCCGAAAACCGAAATGAAGAACGGTGCGCTCAGTGCGAAGTAGCTATTGAGAACGCCAAGCTGATTGAAGCCGACATAGAACGGGAGGGCCGTTGCATGGATCGGAACAAGAAGGCCAAGCATGACCAGCATCATCATCGTGCGCTGACCGCGAAACTGCAGCTTTGCCATTGCATAAGCGCACGGTATGGCAATCACCACCTGTACGACGAGAACCAGCCCACAGACGACGACACCGTTAAACAGCAGAAGTCCCATCGGAACGCGCGTCAAAGCTTTGGTGAGGTTATCCCAAAGAGCCCAGTTTTGCGGAATGAGCGAAAGTGAAGAGGAAAAGATATCCTGCTGCGATTTGGCGGCCGTCGATAGCATGAAGATATAGGGCGCCAGAAAAATAAGCGCACCCAACGAAAGCAAGCCGAGACGGAAGGAACGGGCAAAAGTCATTTCTGGTTCCTCAATAATGGGTACGACGGTCCAGCACGCGGAACTGCAGCATCATCAGAACGATCAGCACAGCGAGGAAAATCACGGTCATCGCAGAGGCATAGCCCACGCGCAGATAGACAAAACCTTCCTGATAAATGGTCCAGAGCAGCACTTCGGATGCTTTATTTGGACCGCCTTCGGTCAGTGTTTTGACTGTCTCAAAGACTTTCACTGCATTGATAATGCTGATTGTCGTTACAAACAGCGTGGTGGGGCCGAGCAGAGGCCAAGTGACCAGACGAAACCGTTCCCAGCTGCTTTTCACGCCATCAACTTCCGCAGCCGAATAAAGTTCGCGTGGTATCGCGGTCAGGCCAGCAAGAAACAGAACCATGTTGAAGCCGACGCTCTGCCAGACGCCAATGAGTGCAAGGCTAAAGAGCACGGTATCGCTGGAGCCTAGCCAGTTGGGGCCGGTAATCCCGATCATCCCAAGCATTGCATTTACCGGACCAAGCGTTGGATGCAGCAGATACTGCCAGACGGTTGCCATGGCGACGAGAAGCGAAGCGACAGGAAGGAAGTAAACCGTGCGGAAAAATGATTTGCCGCGAACTTCGCTTTCAATAAGAAGCGCCACGCCAAGGCCCAGAAAAACGGAAGCCGGAGCTACGATGGCTGTGTAAACTGCCGTGTTTTTGAGTGAGATCAAAAACGTGCGGTCGGTGAATAACTCGCGGTAGTTATCAAGGCCGATAAATTCAAAGCCGTCATAGCCCAACTCGAAATTGGTGAGGCTCCAGAAGATCACAGCTGCTGTCGGTAACAGGATCAAAAGTGTTGTGAGGAGAATGGCCGGTGCCGCAAGCTTCCAGGCAAGGCGTTCTTCACGCCGGCGTGCCTTTTCTGCAGCCGTGCGAGCGTTGGTTAAACCCGTGTGAGGAAGAGCGGCGTCAGACATGAGCTGGCGCCTTTTCCCGCGGGGCAAGTTGTATTGCATTCCCGGCGGGTTGACGCAGACGCAGACCGTCGTCGCCAAAAAGATAGGCGTTGTCTGCATCAAAATGCAGGCCAACGGCGAGGCCCGCTGCAATATGTTTTGCGTTCGCGGGATCAAGCTTGACTGTGAGATCCTGTGACGCGCCGGGAGCTTTTACATAGATCAACACTTCCGAGCCCAGGAACTCAATCCGCGAAACCGTGGCAGTGATACCGGTTCTGTCGTGTGGAACGATGCGGAAATGTTCGGGCCTGATGCCGACGCGGATTTGCGTGCCAGAATGTGCCGCGATGCCTTGCAGTATCGCGCGGCCAGCAAAATGGACGATGCCATTGTCGCTCACCAGAGCGTCAAGGATATTGATGCGCGGTGTGCCGATAAACTGAGCGACTTCAATATGTTTTGGATCATTATAGATCGCAGTTGGCGTATCAATCTGCAGTAGCTTACCGCCCATCATGACAGCCACACGGTCGGCCATGCTCAGCGCTTCAGCCTGATCGTGCGTTACATAGATTGTCGGCACGCCGGCGCGGCGATGTAGCTCCACGATTTCCGCCCGGGTGTGAACACGCAGATTGGCGTCGAGGTTGGACAGCGGCTCATCCATTAGAAACGCGCCGGGCTGACGGACAAGAGCACGGGCAAGCGCAACACGCTGGCGCTGGCCACCCGACATTTGGCCCGGCTTGCGATCAAGCAGATGATCGATTTTAAGGCTGGTCGCTGTCGCTTTGACCTGCTTTTGGATGGCTGCTCGCTTCTTGCGTTGCCCCGGAACGAGTACGCCGACCAGTGGAAAGCGTTCCAGAGTGGTCATATCGCGCATGGCAAGAGGAACCGCGATGTTCTGCGCCGCCGTTAAATGCGGATAAAGTGCATAGGATTGAAAGACCATCGCCATGTTGCGGTCAGCAGGATGGGCGCCTGTGATATCGCGTCCGGCAATGGCAATGCTGCCTTCATCGGCGTGATCAAGGCCTGCTAGAATGCGCAGCAACGTGCTCTTGCCACAACCTGACGGACCCACGAGTGCAATAAACTCGCCTTCTGCGGCCTCAATGGAAATACCGTCAAGGATCTGATTGTTGCCGTAAGACTTGCTGATATCGCGAAGGACAAGCGTGCTCACTGAGTAGCCTCCTCAGCAAGCTTTTCCGCCTCACCATCGCCGGTGTGATGCGGATAGACTTCATGCACCACATCATCAATGACGTAAGGTGTAAGCTCTTCAATACGGACGATTTCACTTTTTACTGTTTCGCCGAGGTCGTGGATAGCTGCTCCCAGAATACGCTCACCGGGCAGGTCACGTTCCATGGCGCCCACGATGAATGCTGCTGCCGGTGCCCAGATATAGCTTGTACCATAAGCTTCCCCAGCCCATGCGCGGTGAAGATGGCCGCTTGCATGAAGCTTTACATTATTGGCGGCAAACAGATCGTAGAGGCGCTGACGTGGAGCGGGACGAATACCCCAGTAGCCCGTGTCCCCTTCATCTGGCTGATCGACGAAAACCGGCTTATGCGCAAAAATAGCAACAGGCTTGCCATCGCTGTTATTCAGCTCTGCCTCAAGCCATTGGAACTGTTCTTCTTCCTCAGCGGAGTCAGCACCGATAATCAGGCTGTTAAGCCCAATGACGCGCCAGTCGCCGAGATCTTTAGCCCAGTAGTCTGGCCCGAAATGATCACGCCAACGCTTCAGGCGCTGCATGTTGACAGGTTGATGGCTGCCGGGCAGGTGGCCGATGTCGTGATTGCCGGGAAGGCTCAGCACAGGGGCGGTAAGTTCGGCGATACGTTCGCGGCAGAAAGCGAGATCCGCTTCCATATCTGCACCGTCAACCGTCAGGTCGCCGGTGTGAATGATGAGATCCGGCTTTTGTTCTTCAATCCACGCAACAAGGGGTGCCCAATTGCTGTTGAAGTGCGACTTGGTTGGGCTGAGGTGGGTGTCGGTAATCTGGACGATACGCAAGATGGCGCTCCTTGTTGGATAAGGGGTGCGCTGCAGCATGTGCCGTTTCGGCATTCAAAAAGGATGGCTGCGGCCTTGCGAGGGCTTCTATGCCTCTTCTGTGACAAGTCAGATTCAGTGCCATGATAGTTTCATGACAGCGGCGGATGCTTGCGATTTACGGAAGTGATTTGCTATTTTTAGAGGCAGTGATTGTTCGGCTATGCCTTCTGTTTGGGCGGCTCTATAATAGCCAGTTAAGAAAGTCGGATAAGTGGTTAATCTCTAACTCTATGAATATATTGACTTTTTATTGATTTTCTAGCCATGCAAAAAACGCATAGCTGTATTGCGCTAAAGTTGCATTGCAAAAACAATGAGCACAAGGCATATATAAGTCATCTCAGCGCTGCGTTTCCTCCTCCCATTTGCGCGCGCTGAGTGTTCCCCTCTGGAGGTTTGCCTTGAAGGCACCTTCAAAACTCAAAGCCAGACATTTGTCTGGCTTTTTTTTTGGCTTTTCGCCTGATCTTGGTTTTTCTCTTGAGGTGAAGATACGAAAAAGGGGCCTTTCGGCCCCTTCGTCATTTGTATTTATAGCTTTTAACGCAGGCTTGCGCAGAAGCGCTGAATGCGTGAGCAGGCTTCTTCAAGCAGTTCGTCGGATGTCGCATAAGAAATGCGGAAGTTTGGTCCAAGGCCAAATGCCGAACCATGAACAACTGCAACGCCTTCTGCTTCGAGCAGCTCAGTTACGAAGTCTTCGTCGGTTTCGATGACTTTGCCAGCTTCCGTCTTCTTGCCGATCAGTCCTGCACAGGATGGGTAAACGTAGAATGCACCTTCTGGCGTTGGGCAATGAATGCCGGTTGCCTGATTGAGCATCGATACGACCAGATCGCGGCGAGCCTGGAAGATCTTCTTGTTTTCCGGAATGAAGTCCTGCGTGCCGTTGAGCGCTTCAACCGCTGCCCACTGAGCGATGGAACAAGCGCCGGAGGTCTGCTGACCCTGCACCATGTCCATAGCCTTGATGAGCTGCAGCGGGCCTGCGGCATAACCAATACGCCAGCCGGTCATTGCATAGGCCTTCGATACGCCGTTCATGGTGAGCGTTCGATCATAGAGCGAAGGTTCAACCTGTGCAGGCGTCGTGAAGACGAAATCGCCATAGACGAGATGTTCATACATGTCGTCGGTGAGGATCCAGACCTGCGGATGACGGACGAGAACGTCGGTCAGAGCCTTCAGTTCTGCTTCAGTGTATGCCGAGCCGGTTGGGTTCGATGGCGAGTTGAAGATCAGCCACTTGGTCTTTGGCGTGATCGCCTTTTCAAGATCGCTTGCTGTCAGCTTGAAGTTGTCTTCGATCTTCGTGTTGACGAAAACTGGCGTGCCGCCGTTGATCGCAACCATTTCCGGGTAGCTTACCCAGTATGGGGCAGGCACGATCACTTCATCACCTGGGTTCAGGGTCGCCATGAAAGCGTTGAACAGGATCTGCTTGCCGCCGGTGCCGACGATAACCTGTTCCGGCTTATAGTCGAGGCCGTTTTCGCGCTTGAACTTAGCAACGATGGCCTGACGCAGCTCAGGAATACCAGCAACTGGCGTGTACTTGGTTTCGCCGCGATTAATCGCGTCGATGGCAGCCTTCTTGATATTGTCTGGTGTGTCGAAATCGGGTTCGCCCGCTCCGAGACCAATCACGTCCTTGCCCTTGGCTTTCAGTTCACGTGCTTTCTGGCTGACCGCGATGGTTGCAGATGGCTTTACACGAGAAAGGGCGTCGGCGAGAAATGCCATGATAGATCTCCATAGATGGCAGGATCAGATAACCGGCACCGGGCACGGTCCGGTTTTGCGGACTTTCTATGTCGCATCGGCGCACGAATCGCAACAAAAGCTTTGCATTTTCGCAAGAAATTCCGGTTTCTCGCGCGATTGTGTTGCTGAAAAGTTCTGATCCATCAGATATCCGCACATATTCGTTCAATGAAACTGATTGGACAGCTTTCAGTCTGACGGACATGTTATGCCGGTACAGGAGAAGCAAATGCTCACGATCTATTCACAGCCAGATTCCGGAAATTGCTATAAGCCACGGCTTTTGCTCGCAAAACTCGGTAAGCCTTTCAAGCACGTCACCGTTTCATCCCTCGACGGTTCGACGCGAACACCTGAATATCTGGCGAAAAACCCGAATGGTAAGGTTCCGCTCCTTGAACTGGAAGATGGTCGCTTCCTTGCCGAATCGAATGCCATGCTTCTCCATCTGGCTGAAGGGACGCCCTATCTGCCTAAAGACGCTTATGAGCGGGCGCTGGTTTATCAATGGCTGTTCTTCGAGCAATACAGCCATGAGCCTTATGTCGCGGTGCGCCGTGCCTTGATGGTCTATCCGGAGCGCGCCCGTGATGCGACGCCTGAACGTCTGGCATCGACCCTTGCCGGTGGCGACAAGGCGCTCGGCGTTATGGAAGAGCAATTGAAGAAGACACCTTTCCTGGCAGGTGACAGCCTGACGGTGGCTGATATTGCTCTTTATGCTTATACGCATGAGGCGCATCGGGGCGGCTTCAACATGGATCGCTATCCGGCAGTGAATGCGTGGCTTAAGCGCGTAGCAGCCGATCAAGGGCATGTTTCGATGGACTGGCTGCCTTAAGGTTCAGAGCGGTTCCAGTTAATACTAAATTGTTGGAACCGCTCCATCTTTTGTTTTACGCATTATCCTCACGCAACACCGCTTCGCAGTTTTGTTGGAAATGCTTTAATGGCTCATGAGGTCTCGCAAGCTGCGCGTGGCCATGACTTTATAAGCCTCAATCAGCGCGTAGCATTCATCTTCCGCAACCTCGACGGCAATGCGCATGGTGGATTCGCCAAAATGCATCAGCAGAAAAGCTGTTTCGTCCAGCTGGGCGGTGTCTTTATCGGGGGCGATCTGGCGGATTGTATCCGCTAGCAGTTTGCCATTCTGGCGGCTTTCGGCAATCTCCAGCTTCGACAGGGATTTATCGGTCTGCATGGCCGACCATATATCGCGCATTGCTGGTTCCAGCCGCATCAAAGCCAGATATTCGTCAATCAAGGCGTTAAATGCAGCAATCAATTCGTCGCTTGAATTTGCTGCGGCAAGTCCATCTTCGATGCACTGACGCGATTGCGCGTTACAGCTTTCAAACAGATACCGGATCAAGGCGCTTTTATCAGGAAAATACTGATAGAGCGCACCGATCGAAATGCCGGCCTGCTGGGCAATTTCGCTCATCTTCAGGCTGTCGCTGCCCTTTGCGGCGATCAGCGCGGTCGCGCATTCCGCTATGCGGCGGATTTTTTCCTGTGCCCGGCTCTGACTGGGCGTGCGTCGCAGGATTGCCGCACCGATTACTTCTGTTTCCGTACCCGAATTCTGCTTCATGACCGACTCACATTATCCGCTCTTGACAGAATATGAGGATTGCTCACATATTGCAAATATGAGGGATACTCATATTTTGGGAGATGGAAAATGAATACGGACTCGAATGATCTTTATCTGGTGATCGGTGCGACCGGCAAAACCGGCAGGCGCGTTGCGGAGAAATTGCGGGAGAAGGGCCTGTCTGTTCGTGCCGTATCGCGAAGCACGGAAATTGCCTTTGACTGGAGTAATCAATCCGGTTGGGCAGGGGCGCTTGAAGGCGTCACACGGGCCTATGTCACATATCAGCCGGATCTGGCTTTGCCGGGTGCGGTAGATGCAATCCGCGCATTTCTGATGGTCGCGAAGACGGCGGGTGTGAAACATGTCGTTCTTCTTTCCGGACGAGGTGAGGAGGAGGCCGAAGCTGCCGAGCAGGTGCTTCAAACCTCCGGCCTTGACTGGACCGTGCTGCGCGCAAGTTGGTTCATGCAGAACTTCAGTGAAAACTACATGCGGGATGAGCTTTTATCGGGTTCGCTGACGTTGCCGGTCGGACAGACAAAAGAGCCGTTCATCGATGCCGACGATATTGCTGATGTGGCGGTTGCAGCCCTGACGCAATCGAGCCACCGCAATCGCCTCTATGAGCTAACAGGCCCGGAACTGCTGAGTTTTAATGATGCAGTGAGCGAGCTCGCAAGCGCTACGGGGAGGGAACTGTCGTTCTATTCTGTTTCGTTTGCTGATTATGAAGTGGCGTTGCGCGAACAGGCGCTGCCTGAAGATGTCATTGCGCTTCTACGCTATCTTTTCACTGAGCTTTTTGATGGCCGTAACGGCAAAGTGGCGAAGGGCGTCGAGGAAGCTCTGGGTCGAAAGCCGCGCCGCTTTGCAGATTTTGCCCGCAAGGCCGCTGAAGAAGGCGCTTGGGAGGAAGGATCATGACGATGAGTTTTCAACTGCTTGTGCTGCTGACGGCATGGGGTAGTGCGATTACAGGCGGTATTTTCTATGCGTTCTCAAGTTTTGTGATGGCTGCTCTCGCACGCATTCCGGCAAATGCAGGTATATCGGCAATGCAGTCGATCAACATAACAGTGATTAATGGTACATTCTTTGCCGTCTTTTTCGGAACAGCATTGCTCTGTCTGGCGATAATTGCGCTCGGGCTGATGGGTTTTGGCAGCCTGTCGAAGTGGACGATGATCGGTGCTGGCATCTATCTGATCGGCACCATTGGCGTAACCATGATTCTGAATGTGCCGCTCAATGATCAGCTTGCCGTCATGGATGCAAATGCTGCTGCATCAGCGGATGTCTGGATCGCTTATGTGCGCGACTGGACTCTTTGGAACCATGTTCGCACCGTAGCAGCGTTGGTCGCGGCTCTTATGCTGGGAGCGAGTGCGCTGATAAAAGTTTGAATATTATCGAATAAGAAATCGGGCAAATAAAAAAGGCGGGACAAGTCCCGCCTTTCCTCTGCCTTGCGGCAAAAATTATGCTGCGACGAGGTTGTCGGCAGACGAACGGCCCGAACGACGGTCCTGTACGATTTCGTACGTAACCTTCTGGCCTTCATCGAGCGTGGCCAGACCAGCGCGCTGAACAGCGGAAATGTGAACGAATACGTCCGTGCCGCCCTGATCAGGCTGAATGAAGCCGAAGCCCTTGGTCGTGTTGAACCACTTAACAGTTCCCGTAGCCATGGGAAATTCCTTTGTAACATTAGTAGTCGTGTAGTCCGTATGCTTCGCACACGTCCCTGTGGATCGAATTTATGGACAGGAGATCGTCAGGAAGCACGGCAGGCCGGGCGGGTCGCAAAGTCACTTGACCGAAAAATCGATTGCCCGACTATATGCGACAAATTTGACCAATACAAGACAGGCTTTGATATCTCTAAAGGCCTATTTTTGAAATGCTTTTTCATATTCCGATCCAGATGTGATCGCTAACGTCTGCCAAATGCACCTGGAAGAGATGAAAAGAGATGGTTTTATTCCTCAAACGGGGATGCATTTTATAATGCTGCCAGCTGGATAAGCAGGTGCAAGCATCCGATAAAGTGAGCGGTCTGGTTCTCACACAAAAGTTCCAAAATGTTGCTACAGAGTGAGGCCGGAATTGTTTAAGAACAATCCCATGACCTTTGGTATTTACGCCTATATTTACTAGTGGTCTGATTCCAACATTTGCTTCCCTCGTTTCATGTGCTGAGCAAATGTTGGAATTTAAAAGGACCACTAGTAAGTATTTCTATCTAGTGGATTTTTCGAATTTGACGTTTGAAACAACATAAGTGTCAGCCGGAATTCAAACGTCAAATTCAAGCCACTAGCAAAGTTTTGCATCTGCCAAACACAAGCCCGATGAGGAAAGACGTGGTGTCCAAATCAAAGCAGGATAAGCCGCATAGGGCTACTCGCCCGCCTCGTCGTCATCCGGATAAGAGCAAGCAGGACGGCAGCGATCTTCTCTCGCAAGTTCGCATGATGATGAGCGCGTTCTGGGTGTCCCCCGTTCGTAATCAGCTGATCGCCTTGGGAACAGGTATCTTCGTGCTGATCGTTCTGATCGCTATCGGGCAAGTGGCAATCAACCGCTGGAACGTGCCATTTTACAATGCGTTATCGGACCGCAATTTGAGTGCGTTTTTCCATCAGCTATTAATTTTCTTTGCCATTGCCGGCTCAGTTCTCATCCTTAACGTCTCACAGACCTGGCTGAACCAGATGTTCAAGCTGAAGCTGCGCGATGGGTTGGCGCGTGATCTGGTTGGTCAGTGGTTGCAGCCGGGGAGGGCGTTTCGACTGGCAAAGGCTGGCGAAATTGGCATCAATCCCGATCAACGCTTGCAGGAAGATGCACGCCATCTGGCCGAAACGACGAGCGATCTCGGCATCAATCTGCTGCAATCGACAGTCATTCTGGTGAGTTTCGTTGGCGTCTTATGGTCGCTTTCAAGCGGCTTTGTCTTCCATGTCTGGGGTTATAGTTTTTCTATTCCCGGTTACATGGTTTGGGCGGCTGTTTTTTATGCGGGCTCTGCGTCGCTGCTTTCGTGGTTTGTCGGTCGCAGCCTCGTCAATCACAATGCCAACCGCTATGCGCGCGAGGCTGATTTCCGCTTCTCGCTGATGCGGGTTAACGAGCATATCGATGCCGTAACACTCGCACGCGGTGAAGCTGATGAGCGCCGCAGGCTGGATCGCGATCTCGATGCCGTTTTGAGCGCGATCAAGAGGATCGTCATTGCGACAACGAACCTCACATGGGTAACTGCAGGCTATGGCTGGTTCACGATTATTGCTCCGATTCTTGTCGCGGCACCGGTCTATTTTTCCGGCGGGCTGACCTTCGGTGGCCTTATGATGGCTGTGGGTGCCTTCACGCAGGTACATAATTCTCTGCGCTGGTTCGTCGATAATTTCGGCGCGATTGCAGACTGGCGTGCAACGCTTTTGCGCGTTGCAAGCTTCCGTCAGGCTATCTTGCGAATGGATGATATCGGCCATATTGATCGCCAGATCACGCTCGAAACGAACGAAGACGAGCGTTTGACCATCGACGGTTTGTCGATTGCGGTACCTGACGGCTGTCTCAATCTTGTTGAGAAGCAAGTAGCGATCAACCCCGGCGAACGTCTGTTTGTGACAGGGGCAACGGAGACCGAGCGCAGCCGGTTTTTCCGTGCTCTCGGTGGTTTGTGGCCTTGGGGAAGCGGACGCATCGGGCTGCCCGCTGGTGATCGCGTGGTGTTTATCCCTCATGCGCCTTATATCCCACCCGGCAACCTGCATGACGCCGTTGTATATCCACTGAATGCTGCCGATTTCTCTAAAAATCAGGTCGCGGAAGTGCTGAAATTCGCGGGGCTGGAGCGTCTGGAACCACAGATTGATCGTACCTTGCGCTGGGATAGGACGCTCACTGATGACGAGCAGCAAAGCCTGGCACTCGCGCGGCTTGTTCTGCAAAATCCAAGCTGGATCGTGATTGATGGCACATTGGACGGTATGGATGAAGAAGCGCGCAAACGCGCGTATGCAATTTTGACCGGCCCATTAAAAGATGCATCCGTCATTCATATCGGCAAAGGTCTTGGGCATAATGGTTTGTTCACACGCCAACTCCATCTTGAGATGGACTTGCAGGCTGATCCACTTCGCCTGCCGCATCAAACAGAAGCAACGGTCTAGGGTCTGTGGAGAATTAGTTTTGGAGCGTGGTATGAGTGAAAATCGCACAGGTTCCGGAGCAAGATGCGCGCCAAAACAAATAGATAGAGCATTGCCGAGTTCGTCATATTGGCGGTTGCTACCAAAGAAAAAGGCCGCAGATTTTCATCTGCGGCCTTTTTCGTGTCTCTCAGTTTGATTAATCGCGGAAGTAATCCTGCAGCGGACGGACTTCCATCGAACCGGCCTTAAGTGCCGCAATAGCTTCAGCAGCAGCTTCTGCACCAGCCATGGTGGTGTAGTAAGGCAGCTTCTGCATCAGTGTTGCACGGCGGATCGACTTGCTGTCCGAAACAGCGCTTGCGCTGTCGGTCGTGTTGAAGACCAAATGGATCTGACGATTGCGGATCGCGTCTTCAACGTGCGGACGGCCTTCGATGACCTTGTTGATCTTGGTCGCTTCCACGCCATTTGCGACGAGGAACTGCTGTGTTCCGCCGGTTGCCATTACCTTGAAGCCGATGCTCGCAAGCTTGCGGACTGCACCCAGTACGCGTTCCTTGTCTTCATCGCGAACTGAGACGAAGACCGTGCCTTCGCGCGGCAGCTCAACGCCTGCGCCGAGCTGCGCCTTGGCGAAGGCCAGTGCGTAGTCGTAG
Source organism: Brucella pseudogrignonensis (assembly GCF_002252525.1). Classification (GTDB taxonomy): domain Bacteria; phylum Pseudomonadota; class Alphaproteobacteria; order Rhizobiales; family Rhizobiaceae; genus Brucella; species Brucella pseudogrignonensis. The sequence goes on along the minus strand of NZ_NNRM01000006.1, from coordinate 239,638 downwards.
TCGAGGCCCATGACTTCACCGGTCGAACGCATTTCAGGTCCGAGCAGGGTATCGACGCCCGGGAAGCGTGCAAATGGGAACACGGCTTCCTTGACTGCGATGTGCGGGCGCGAAGGAGCCTGCGGCTTGCCGCCATACGCGCCGAGCGCTTCTTCAAGGCTTTCGCCAGCCATGATGCGGGCCGCAACCTTGGCAATCGGTGTGCCGATGGTCTTTGCAACGAACGGAACCGTACGCGAAGCGCGCGGGTTCACTTCAAGAATGAAGATTTCGCCGTCCTTGATCGCGAACTGGACGTTCATCAGGCCGCCAACATTAAGTGCCTTGGCAAGAGCTTCGGTCTGACGTTCCAGCTCAGCAACGGTTTCAGCGGAGAGCGAATGAACTGGCAGCGAGCAGGCGCTGTCGCCCGAGTGAATACCGGCTTCTTCGATATGCTCCATGATGCCGGAAACGAAGCTGGTCTTGCCGTCGCAAAGGCAGTCGACGTCCACTTCGATGGCCTGTGTAAGATAGGTATCGAACAGGAGCGGGTTCTTGCCGAGCAGCGTGTTGATCTGACCAGTCTTGTCGTTTGGATACTTGGCCTTGATGTCTTCAGGGACCAGTTCCGGAACGGTATCGAGCAGATAGGCCTGCAGGCTGCGTTCATCATGGATGATCTGCATGGCGCGGCCACCCAGAACATAGGACGGACGAACAACCAGCGGGAAACCAAGATCTGCTGCGATTAGGCGTGCCTGTTCAACCGAATAGGCGATGCCGTTCTTTGGCTGGTTGAGACCGAGCTTGATGAGCAGCTTCTGGAAGCGGTCGCGGTCTTCTGCAAGATCAATCGCGTCAGGCGAAGTGCCGAGGATCGGAATGCCTGCCTTTTCCAGTGCATTTGCAAGCTTGAGCGGGGTCTGGCCGCCAAACTGTACGATCACGCCATGCAATGTGCCTTTTTCTTGCTCTACGCGCAGGATTTCCAACACATCTTCAGCTGTAAGCGGTTCGAAGTAGAGGCGGTCGGACGTGTCGTAATCGGTCGAAACTGTTTCCGGGTTGCAGTTGATCATGATGGCTTCGTAATCGGCATCGCCGAGTGCGAAAGCGGCATGACAGCAGCAATAATCGAATTCGATGCCCTGACCGATACGGTTTGGACCGCCGCCGAGAATGACGACCTTCTTGCGATCCGAAACCTGTGCCTCGGAGCGAGGCTGACCGACGAATGGCGTTTCATAGGTCGAGTACATGTAGGCGGTTGGCGAAGCGAATTCTGCAGCGCAGGTATCGATGCGCTTGTAAACCGGATGCACATCAAGTTCACTGCGCAGCTTTGCGATATCCTCTGCGTCCTTGCCCGTCAGGCTGGCGAGGCGCGCATCGGAGAAGCCCATGGCCTTCAACATACGCAGGTTTTCTGCATCCTGTGGCAGACCGTGTTCGCGAACACGCTCTTCGGTCTTCACAATGGCTTCGATTTGTTCGAGGAACCAAGGATCGATCTTGGACGCATCGTGAACCTGCTCGGTCGTCAAACCAAGGCGCATTGCCTGAGCGACCATGCGCAGACGGTCTGGCGTAGGCGTGCCGATGGCAGCGCGGATCGCGTTCTTCTCATCGCCTTCTTCAATATTTGGAATGGCGATTTCATCAAGGCCCGTCAGGCCGGTTTCGAGGCCGCGAAGCGCCTTCTGCAAGCTTTCCTGGAAAGTACGGCCAATGGCCATGACTTCACCGACCGACTTCATTGCAGTGGTCAGGATTGGCGAAGAGCCCGGGAATTTTTCGAATGCAAAGCGCGGGATCTTGGTGACGACATAGTCGATCGATGGTTCGAACGATGCAGGTGTCGCGCCGCCGGTGATGTCGTTGTCGAGTTCATCCAGTGTGTAGCCGACAGCAAGCTTTGCCGCGACCTTGGCAATCGGGAAGCCGGTTGCCTTGGAAGCGAGAGCCGAAGAACGCGACACGCGTGGGTTCATTTCAATCACGATCATGCGGCCATTGGCCGGGTTGATCGCGAACTGCACGTTGGAGCCACCGGTTTCAACGCCGATCTCGCGCAGCACCGCAATCGAGGCGTTACGCATGATCTGGTATTCTTTGTCGGTCAGCGTCAGCGCTGGTGCAACGGTGATTGAGTCGCCGGTATGGACGCCCATAGGATCGAGGTTTTCGATCGAGCAGATGATGATGCAGTTATCCGCCTTGTCGCGGACGACTTCCATTTCATATTCTTTCCAACCCAGAACCGACTCTTCGATCAGAACTTCAGTCGTTGGCGATGCATCGAGACCGCGCTCGATGATTTCGAAGAATTCCTGGCGGTTATAAGCGATGCCGCCGCCGGTGCCGCCGAGCGTAAAGCTTGGGCGGATAATGGCAGGCAGGCCAACCACGTCGAGTGCCTGCGCAGCTTTTGCAAGCGCGTGGCTCATGTAGCGCTGCTTGCGCTCAACTTCGCCCAGCTGCCATTCGGTTTCCAGCTTGTCGAGCGCCTTGTCGAGATCATCGCCAGAATACTGCGACTTCACTTCAGCGCGCTTGGCTTCGTGACGCTTGCGGTCTTCGTCCTTGATTTCGGTCGCATTGGCCAGTCGCGATTCCGGTGTGTCGAGGCCAATCTTGTCCATGGCTTCACGGAAGAGGGCGCGGTCTTCTGCCTTGTCGATGGCTTCTGCATGTGCGCCGATCATCTCAACATTGTAGCGCTCAAGAACGCCCATGCGGCGGAGCGACAATGCAGTGTTCAGCGCGGTCTGACCGCCCATGGTTGGCAGCAGTGCGTCAGGACGTTCCTTGGCAATGATCTTAGCAACGACTTCAGGCGTAATTGGTTCGATATAGGTCGCGTCCGCCAGATCAGGATCGGTCATGATCGTAGCTGGGTTGGAGTTGACGAGGATGATGCGGTAGCCTTCCTCTTTCAACGCTTTACAGGCCTGCGTGCCGGAATAATCGAACTCGCAAGCCTGGCCGATAACAATGGGGCCCGCGCCGATAATCAGGATCGATTTGATATCTGTACGTTTCGGCATGGGGGCGTTTTCCTTGTTCTTAGCCTGCCAGAAAAGCCCGCACGGTTTACCGGCGGGTTGGCAGAGAGAAATTCTGTGGGCTAAGCTGGCCTTATAGGCAATGATGACCCAAAGCGGAACCCCACAAATGCCCTTATTTAAAAGAAAATGTGGGCATTTACGGAAAATCACAAACAAGCGTCGAGATTGCAACCACTCATTGGTGCGTTTGTTGCAGATACGTGTTTGTTTGTGATCCTCGCTCATTTACTTTTTCTGTTGCCGCGCCAACTGTTTGTGCGACAATTGCTTGCAACAGATTGGTGCTGCCTTCTTAACGGCTGGCACGGTGAAGGGGAGTTGGTCCATGCGTTGGCAAGGCCGTAGACAAAGCGATAATGTTGAGGATGTGCGTGGACAACAAGGTGGCGGCCTCGGCGGCGGCTTTGGTCGCGGTGGCGGCATGGGCGGCGGACCCGGCTTTCGCATTGTTCGCGGCGGCGGCATTTCCGGTATTCTCATTCTCGTTGTGATGTTCTTCGTGTTGCGTGCAATTGGCATTGATCCACTGCCATTCCTGTTTGGTGATGGCAGTATCCAGTCTACGCAGACGCAGCAGAGCAGTGGTCGCACGCCTGCTGAGGGCGGCAAGGTCGCTAATGACGAGGCGACACAATTTGCTCGCACCATTCTCGCTGAAACCGAAGATACATGGAGCGGAATTTTCCAGTCACGCGGGCAGACATACACACCGCCGACGATGGTTTTATTCTCGGATGGTGTTCGTTCAGCCTGCGGTATGGCTTCGGCGGCTTCAGGGCCATTCTACTGCCCCGGTGATCGCAAGCTTTATATCGATCTGACTTTCTTCAATGAACTGGCCACTAAGTTCGGTGCATCGGGTGATTTCGCCAATGCCTATGTTATTGCGCATGAGGTCGGCCACCATGTTCAGAACCTGCTCGGCATTCTGCCGCGCTTTAATCAGATGCGTCAGCAGATGAGTCAGGCTCAGGCCAACCAGATGTCGGTTCGTGTCGAATTGCAGGCCGATTGTTTTGCTGGCGTCTGGGGATATTACACAAACCAGAAGGGCATTCTGGAAGCTGGTGATCTTGAAGAAGCGATCAATGCTGCGCACCAGATTGGTGACGATACGCTGCAAAAGCGTAGTCAGGGCTATGTCGTTCCTGAAAGCTTCAATCACGGAACGTCTGCACAGCGCGCCAAGTGGTTCCAACGCGGTTTCCAGAGCGGCAAGATCGAATCCTGCGATACTTTCAGCGGCGATGTCTGATCGCTAAAGCCGATATAAACAACGAAAAAAGCCGGGATCAAATCCCGGCTTTTTCTTTTCTTAACAGAGTTTTACAACAGTTCCAGTTAAGAATGAATCGTTGGAACCGCTGTAACTGTTTGTTTTCACGCAGCCTCTTCGCGTTCTGGCAGAAGAGCTTCGCCCTTCTTTTCACGGATCAGATTGATGAAGCGACGGAAGAGATAGTGGCTGTCCTGCGGGCCGGGAGAAGCTTCCGGATGGTGCTGTACGGAGAACACCGGCTTGCCGATGACGCGCAGGCCGCAATTGGTGCCGTCGAACAGCGATACATGCGTTTCTTCTACATGGTCTGGCAGGCTGTCGGAATCGACCGCGAAGCCGTGGTTCATCGAAACAATCTCAACCTTACCGGTTGTGTAATCCTTGACCGGATGGTTTGCGCCATGATGGCCCTGATGCATCTTCTCGGTTTTCGCACCAAGTGCCAGTGCCAGCATCTGGTGTCCAAGGCAGATGCCGAAAACAGGCAGTTCGCTATCAACCAGCTTCTGGATCGTTGGCACAGCATATTCACCGGTGGCAGCCGGATCGCCAGGGCCGTTCGAAAGGAAGATGCCGTCTGGATTATAGGCCAGTACATCTTCTGCAGTAGCGGTTGCAGGCAGAACTGTGACCTTCGCGCCGAGGCCGGAAAGCAGACGCAGAATGTTACGCTTTACGCCGAAGTCGAGTGCTACGACATGATACTGGTTGTCGGCCTGTTCGCTATAGCCTTCGCCCAGCGTCCAAGGGGTCTGGTCCCAGGTCAGGCTCTGACCGATGGTGACATCTTTTGCTAGATCAAGATTTTCCAGACCGCTCCAGTTAGCAGCGCGGGCCTTGAGAGCGTCGATGTCGAACTTACCTTCAGGATCATGTGCGATGACGGCATTCTGCGCGCCACGCTCACGGATCAGCGATGTGAGGGCGCGGGTATCGATGCCGGCGAGCGCGATAACGCCGCGGTTTTTGAGCCAGGTGTTGAGGTCTTCCGACGAACGGAAGTTCGAAGGCGTTGTGATGTCTGCCTTGAAGATCGCGCCGACTGCGCCGTGGCGATTGGCTGGCGTCAGGTCTTCGATGTCTTCAGCATTAGCACCGACATTGCCGATATGCGGGAAGGTGAAGGTCACGATCTGTCCGGCATAGGATGGATCGGTCAGGATTTCTTCATAACCGGTGAGGGCGGTGTTGAAGACCACTTCGGCTTCAATCGCGCCGGTTGCGCCAAGGCCCTGACCTTCGATAACGGTTCCGTCTGCCAGAACCAGAATGGCGGTTCGCTTGGTCGTCGTCCAGGGTGCGGTTTTCGATGTGGCTTCGGTCATAGGTGCACTCCTGTGTGGTTTCGCGGCTGCCGTCTGGCGCACGTTTCGAGTTTATCAGTATGCGACATGCGCCTGTTTTCAGCCAGCCAGTTGAGGGGCTGCTTGAAAACTGGAACTTTTAGAGCCATATACGCGCCAAAAAGCAGCGGGGTTAAAAACCTTCCGCCGTGAGCACATGCCGATGTCCTGCTAAGCCTCGAGCAATAGAGAAAGTTGGGCGCGGGGTCAATCGTCTTGATCCATTGTTTCCGGTAATATCGGCGATAATTGCCGGGTTTTTACTTGTGGGATGATGGTTTCGACAGCTCGGCGGATATGCAGCATTGCTGTATAGCTATATTTCTTACCTAACCGTCAGGAGAGACGTTATGCTTCGCCAGGAGATTTCTCAGGCACTTACCAATGCAATGAAGGCACAGGATAAGCTGCGCTTGTCGACACTGCGTCTGATTATGGCTGCGGTTAAGGACCGTGACATTGCTAATCGCGGCGCTGGCAAAGATCCGGTTGGCGACGAGGAACTGCTTGGCATTCTCGGAAAGATGGTCAAGCAGCGCGAAGAATCCGCGCGCATCTATGAAGAAGGCAATCGTATTGAGCTCGCTGAAGGCGAACGTCAGGAAATTGCGATCCTCAATGATTTCCTGCCAACGCAGATGAGCGATGATGAGATCAAGACGGCTTGTGAAACGGTTATTGCAGATATCGGTGCGCAGGGCCTTCGCGATATGGGCAAGGTCATGGCTGCATTGAAAGAACGCTATGCAGGCCAGATGGACTTCACCAAAGCCAGCGCTCTGGTGAAGACACTGCTTCAATAGAAGCGCCTTTGTTGTAAATAAAAAAGCCCCGCTTCTGCGGGGCTTTTTGTTAGCTTTGTTTCGCTGTCTTCAAGCGGGTTGCACTGAGCAGTCCTTGTTCTTCGAGAACCGGATATGCCATCGATGCCAGCAATGAATTAATCTGCTTGAGATCGCGAATGGTGTCGAGATGGATGGTGCTTGTTTCGATACTGCGCGTTGAGCCTTCGCGAAGGCGCGAGAAGTGACGCATACTCGTCTGCTTTTCGAGATCGCGCAGATTGTCCTTCTCCTGCACCAGCAGGCGCGCCGTGCGACCATCACGCGAAACAATCACGTTGAAAGCCATATGCGCGTTGGCCAGCACCATGGCATGGAAGTGGCTCAGTTCCTTCCAGCCTTCCTCGGTGAATTCGAGATTGTGGTCCATCTTCTTTTGCACATGCGCAAGCATGTTGCGGACGATGATGTCGCCGACCTGTTCGAGCTTGACGCAGGCACCCATCAGCTCCTGCATACGGAGCGCTTCAAACTCATCAAGATCCTTGCTTGCAAGCCTGGTGAGATAAAGCTTGATCGCCGCATGTTTCTTGTCGACCCGGTCATCGAGTGCTGCAAGTTCATTAATACGTGCCTGATCCGGCTTCTCGTAAAGGTCGATAATGCGGCGCAGCATTACTTCAATCGTGTCGCAGACGCCCACAACTTCGCGCGTTGCATTGGCAAGCGCCTGCGAAGGACGGTCGAGCACGGCATTGTCGAGCGCGCTGTATTCTTCGACCTCGATTGGCTGAACGGGGGCATTCTTGTCCGAGTTGAGATGCACCAATGCTTCTGTCGCTCGCAGAACCAGGCCGGACAATGGAATGCCCGCAAGCATGATGATGACATTGAACAGGATATGCGCGTTGACCACCTGCGAGACAGGGTCGCCGCCGAGGAAGCCGAGCGAAGGCTTGAAGCTTTCAAACAGCACCAGCATGATCATCGAACCTGCACCGCGCATCAGCAAATTGCCGAGCGGGACGACGCGAGTTTCGGGTGGCGCGTTGCGGGTCAGAATTGGGGCAATAATGGACGAGCCGAGATTGACACCCAGCACCATGATAACTGCAAGCTCGGGCGTGATTAGTCCACGGGACGCGAATGTGGTCAGCAGGATGACGCCTGCAATGCTCGAATGGAACAACCAGGTCATCAGTGCGGCCAGAAGATAGGTCGTCACCGGATCGCTGGAGAGATAATCTACGATAATTGGCAGAAGCTCGCTCTGACGCAGCGGCTCGGTGGCCTGTCCTGTCATTTCCAGAGACATGATGAGCAGGCCGATGCCGACGAGGATGCGGCCAATCTGGCGCCAGTCCCGTCGCTCGGTGGTCATGAAAATGGCGGTGCCTGAAACAAGGCAGAGCGGCACAAGCAAGGTCAGATCATAGCTCAGGATCTTGACGACAAGCGCCGATCCAAGTTCGCCGCCGCGCACAGCCATCAAGCCCGCAACGCCGCTCACAATGCCTGATCCGACAAAAGAGCCGACCAAAAGTGTGACTGCGGTGGAACTTTGCAGGGCAATTGCCATGACAAGGCCGAAGGCTATCGCCAGCAGCGGGTTCTGCATCTGATTGCGCAGACGACGGCGTAGCCGATCACCATAGGCGCGCTCCACACCCGTTCGCACCATGCGGGTCGCCCAAAGAAGGAGAGCAACAGCACCAGCAAGATGCAAAAGGACAAGAGAACCGTTCATTGGAACTCCTTTCGGGTTGGAGATTGGGGGATCAAATTTTTCAATTAAGTCTAAACAACAAAAAGAGAAAAAATATGTTCCGGCTAATTATATTAATGAGGGAATATGAGCCTGAAATCCCTCTAAATCAAGCGGCGTCGCTTCAATGTGAAAGATATGTGACAGTTTTATGACATATCGGGCGAAGCAGTCCCTATGTACTGCGGACTGTGATTAGCGGGGAGGGCCGCTTCTGTGTCATGGACTGCGTGTTCGCGCGCGCCTATATATGCTGAAGAACAAATTGCCTGCTGAGCTGAAAGAGACAATCGTAATGCGTTTTCCGCCTTCCTTTCTCGATGAGATCCGAGATCGCGTGCCGATCTCGACGCTGATCGGAACGCGCGTTTCGTTTGATCGGAAAAAGAGCAATCCGCCGAAGGGTGATTTCTGGGGCTGTTGCCCGTTCCATGGCGAAAAAACGCCAAGCTTCCACTGCGAAGACCGTAAGGGACGTTACCACTGTTTCGGTTGCGGAGTAACCGGCGATCACTTCAAATTTCTGACCGAGCTGGAAGGCGCAAGCTTTCCTGAAGCAGTGGAGCGCGTCGCTGACATGGCTGGCGTGCCGATGCCCGCACGCGATCCGGAAATGGAAAAGCGCGAAGCGCAGCGCGCATCGCTTTATGATGTGATGGAGCTTGCAGCGCAGTTTTTTGAAAGCCAGCTGCAGGTTGCTGCAGGCGCAAAGGCGCGTGCTTATCTGCGCGATCGCGGACTTTCCAGCGCAACACAGCAGACTTTTCGCATTGGCTATGCGCCGGAATCGCGCAATGCGCTGAAAGAGTTCCTGGCGGGCAAAGGTATCGCGAAAGATCAGATCGAAGCCTGCGGCCTCGTTGTCCATGGTGAAGGCATTGCGGTTTCCTATGATCGTTTCCGTGATCGTATCATGTTCCCGATTGAGGATTTGCGCGGCCGCATTGTCGCTTTTGGTGGTCGTGCGCTTTCGGCTGATGCCCCTGCAAAATACCTCAATTCACCGGAAACCGAGCTGTTTCATAAGGGCCGCATTCTTTATAATGGCCTCCGTGCGCGCAAGGCGTGTCAGCCACAGGGCGGCGAACCGGCAAAGCCGATCATCGCTGTTGAAGGCTATATGGATGTGATTGCGCTGGCACAGGCGGGCATTGAGCAGGCCGTGGCGCCGCTCGGGACGGCACTGACAGAAGAGCAGCTTGAATTGCTTTGGCGCATCAGTCCTGAACCTATCCTCTGCTTTGACGGCGATGGCGCAGGTGTTCGCGCAGCCTATCGTGCGGCTGATCTGGCATTGCCTACGTTGCAACCGGGTAAATCGTTGCGTTTCGCCATGCTTCCCGAAGGGCAGGACCCGGACGATCTGGTGAAGGCAGAAGGTCCATCAGCGTTTTATTCCGTTTTGCGTGATGCTAAGCCGCTGGTCGATATGGTCTGGACGCGTGAGACTGCCAGCGGCGTTTACGACACCCCGGAGCGGCGTGCTGAGCTGGAAGCGCGTTTGCGCGAAATCACCAGCCGCATCGCAAATGAGGACATTCGGCGCCATTATAGCCAGGAAATGCGTGACAGAGCTCAGGCATTTTTTGGGCAGCGACGGCAAAATAATGGCGGAAATACGTTTAATCGTGGCAAAGATAAGGCGCGAGGCCCTCAGCAGGGTCGCGGCGGTGCTGCCTTTGGCGGTCGTCTGTCGTTTTCTGACAGTCTGACGCGCTCCAACATGGTCAAAGGCCGCAACGCGCCGCTGCGCGAAACGGCAATCGTTTTGATGCTGCTTAACCATCCGCGTCTGATCGAAGAAGATTTTGAGACGATGGCCGCACTTGATCTTGAGCACGATGCTTTGAAGGTATTGCATCTGGCAATGCTGGATGTGCTGGCCTCCAATCATGTCGAAGATGGCTATGCGATGCGCAAGGCGCTGGTTGCGGCGGGGCATGTCGAATTGATCGAGACGCTTGAAGCTGTTGTCAGGCGTACCCGCGAGTGGACGGCCACGGCGCAGGCGGCCGAGGATGATGTTCGTGAAGCCTTAAAACAGGCGCTTCACTTGCATCAGCGGGCGCGCACCCTACATAGGGAGTTGCGCGCTGTCGAAGCATCGCTTGATAGTGATGAAACGGGTGAAATTTTCGCCCGACTTATTGATATTCAGAAACAGATTGCTCAGGCAGAAGCAACCGAAGCCCTCATTGACGGGTTTGGACTTTCATCGGGACGCGCACCGGGAAGTTCGTGATTTCAGTCATGCTGTCTGCAATCAGGTAAACGCGTAACAGTTTAATGTCACAGGCCCCGAATCACCTGGAAACGGCGAAAGACTTCAAACTGCCGGAAATGGCGGGTTTGTGGGAATTTGGGGCGTTGAAAAGGGCTGAGAACGCGCCGCGACAATAAATGATTCGCTTTTTGGACCCGAATCAGGTGAGTCGCTCTTGACGTGCGGCACAAATGACGGAATCACGACAGTTCGAGCAAGGATTAAAGAACTGATATTGATAAACGTTCCCTAAGTGGACTCCTGAAATCAGCCTTGATGGGCGATAGTAACAGACCGGGCAGGGCCTTGAAGGCGACCATTGATCCCGGATCTACCCACAAGAATTTGGAGACGACAGGGTCCGTTAATACCGGCAGGGTTAATCCGGCATTAACGTGAAATCAGCTATTCGCAGAATCAACAGTTAAACGGCGCTCTCGCAAAACCGTTTGACCACTCTATATATCTTAGAAGCGACCGGTGTCGCCTGGAGACGAGCAATATGGCAACGAAGGTTAAGGAAAACGAAGAAGCCGAAGTCGAGCGCGAAGGTGCGACCGACGGGCCGCTTCTCGACCTTTCTGACGATGCTGTCAAGAAGATGATCAAGCTCGCGAAGAAGCGCGGCTACGTCACTATGGACGAGCTGAATGCCGTGCTGCCTTCCGAGGAAGTGACATCCGAGCAGATCGAAGACACGATGGCCATGCTTTCGGACATGGGCATCAACGTCGTTGAAGACGACGAACAGGAAAACGATCGCGACGACAACAGCGACGACGACAATGAAGAAGGTGGCGATCTGGTCGAATCGACCGGAACGGCTGTTGCTGCCACCACTACCAAGAAAGAGCCGACTGATCGTACGGACGATCCGGTGCGCATGTATCTGCGCGAAATGGGTTCCGTCGAGCTTCTGTCACGCGAAGGCGAAATCGCCATCGCAAAGCGCATTGAAGCCGGTCGTGAAACGATGATTGCAGGGCTTTGCGAAAGCCCGCTGACATTCCAGGCGATCATCATCTGGCGTGAACAGCTGAATGAATCCAACATTCTGCTGCGTGAAATCATTGACCTTGAAACCACTTATGCCGGACCGGAAGCCAAGCAGGCTCCGATCGTCGAGCGCGTGGAAGAAGAAAAGCCGCGTGATGACAAGGGTCCGCGCCGTTCGCGTGATGACGACGACATTACCAATGTCGGCGGTGACATGCCTGCGGAAGAGGAAGAAGAAGACGAGGATGAAGCCAACCTGTCGCTGGCGGCTATGGAAGCCGAACTGCGCCCACAGGTCATGGAAACACTCGATCTGATCGCAGATACCTATCGCAAGCTGCGTAAGCTGCAGGACCAGCAGGTTGAAAGCCGTCTGGCTGCTGCCGCTGATCTGTCTTCCAGCCAGGAACGTCGTTACAAGGAACTGAAGGATCAGCTGATCAAGGCGGTTAAGTCGCTTTCGCTGAACCAGAATCGTATCGAGCAGCTGGTTGAACAGCTTTACGACATCAACAAGCGTCTCGTTCAGAACGAGGGCAAGCTGCTCCGTCTGGCTGAATCGTTTGGCGTGCGTCGTGAAGAGTTCCTGAAGGAATATCAGGGTCACGAACTCGATCCAAAGTGGGTTGAGCGCGTCGGCACTCTGGCTGCTCGCGGCTGGAAAGACTTCGCCACGAAGGAAGAACGCACGATTGATCGTCTGCGTTCGGAAATTCAGATGTTGGCTACCGAAACCGCGATTTCGATCGGCGAATTCCGCCGCATCGTCAATCAGGTTCAGAAGGGCGAACGCGAAGCAACCATCGCCAAGAAGGAAATGGTGGAAGCCAACCTTCGTCTCGTTATCTCGATTGCCAAGAAGTACACCAATCGTGGCCTTCAGTTCCTTGATCTTATTCAGGAAGGCAATATCGGTCTGATGAAGGCGGTCGATAAGTTCGAATATCGCCGTGGTTACAAGTTCTCGACCTATGCGACCTGGTGGATCCGTCAGGCGATCACACGTTCGATTGCCGATCAGGCCCGCACCATCCGTATTCCGGTGCATATGATCGAAACGATCAACAAGATCGTTCGTACCTCGCGCCAGATGCTGCATGAAATCGGTCGTGAACCAACGCCGGAAGAATTGGCTGAAAAGCTGGCCATGCCGCTTGAAAAGGTGCGCAAGGTTCTGAAAATCGCCAAGGAACCAATTTCGCTTGAAACGCCAGTTGGTGATGAAGAAGATTCACACCTGGGTGATTTCATCGAAGACAAGAATGCGCTGCTGCCAATTGATGCGGCCATTCAGGCAAACCTTCGTGATACGACGACCCGCGTTCTCGCATCGCTTACACCGCGTGAAGAACGCGTGCTGCGTATGCGTTTCGGTATCGGCATGAACACTGACCATACGCTTGAAGAAGTCGGTCAGCAGTTCTCGGTAACGCGCGAACGTATCCGTCAGATTGAAGCGAAGGCACTGCGCAAGCTCAAGCATCCGAGCCGCTCGCGCAAGCTGCGTTCGTTCCTCGACAGCTGATAACTCCTCGCCCGATGCCGGATACGGTTTCGGGCGATTTTTATAAAGAGGGAGCGTTATGTCTTTTCTGAAGCGTCTTTTTGGCGGTGGCTCAGTTGAAGAAACCCCAGCAGCACCAAAAGAAGCCGGGCGTCTTGAACACAAAGACTTTCTGATCATCGCGACGCCTTACAGCGAAGGCGGCCAGTATCAGGTTTGCGGTGTTATCTCGAAGACGATCAATGGTGAGCTGAAAGAACATCGCTTTGTGCGCGCTGATCGCTGCCCTGGCATTGAAGATGCCGCGAGCATTTCGCTTAATAAGGGTCGTCAGATCGTGGATGAGCAGGGCGAAGCTATCTTCCGCTAAGCGAACTACAATAAATTGAAAAAGCCGCGCATGAACACTGCGCGGCTTTTTTGTATGCCCTAGTTATTTTTTCGTTTTATTCTACGCAAAATGGCGACCTTTGTGCGTCCGAATGGACGCACGGCGCTCTAATGCGGATGGCAGACGAAGCCGACCATTTTTCGAACCACTGGCAGGATGGCAAGCAGAACCGGGAAGGCGATTGCCCAGGACAGAGCCCACGACGTCATCCAGCTGTAGGCCAGATCAGGGTGGGCAAAGCCAAGGCTTTTCGCCGTTGCGATCAGCGAGACGACGAAGGTCATCATGATCGAGAGAATGAATGGCATCACAATAGATGCATAACGCGCTGGCAGTTTTCTGCTGCGTGACCCGTTAAACTGAGACATATGTATTCCTGAATATTATGCGGGGAACGCGCAACGAAACATCAAAGCGGATAGCCGTTCCCAGCTAAATTGATGCGTTGCCTAACGTAAGACGCTTACGGTCATAAGGATGACGAAGGTTGTCTAACGCAAGAATGCTCAGCATTCAATAGGGAAGGGCGGCGATTTGCCCATGCCCAAAAGTATCTAATTGCACTATATGCAGCGTCATGGATAAGAAACCCTTCTGGCAAACCAAATCTCTAGAGCAGCTCAACCGACAGGAATGGGAAAGCCTGTGCGATGGATGCGGTCAGTGCTGCCTGCATAAATTGCTGGATGACGACACTGAGGAAGTCTACTGGACGACTGTTGCCTGTACACTTCTGGACGCAGAGAGCTGCAAGTGCAGCGACTATCCGAACCGTCGCAAAACGGTGCCGGATTGTGTGTTCCTGACGCCTGAGATCGTTCATGAAGTCAATTGGCTTCCGGCTACCTGTGCTTATCGCTTGGTTGCAGAAGGTGCTGATCTCTATTGGTGGCACCCGCTGGTATCAGGTTCGCCAGATACGATCTATGAAGCCGGCGTCTCCGTTCGCGGCAAGGTGACGGCTTTTGATCATGAACTCAAGGATGAAGAAGAATACATCCAGCACATGGTGCCGTTGGATTAATCGTCTTATCAGGGTGCATTAATTAAGTTTAATTTTCGCTCTTTAGCGATTTCGTTTTGGCGCTACTTTTCAACTTAAGTGATTGTTTTATATTATTTTTATGAAGACATGTTGTGTCGATCTTTGGCGGTGTTTACCAAACTGAACGCTATATGAACGTGAACTTGGCTTTCCGTTCATGTTCGATGGACTACTTATCGGATGTCTCGGGTGAGGATCACCTGATAAAAGTTCGAAAGGGTTTTAAGATGTCCGCAATGTCGCTCAAGTCATTCGTTGTCACTGCTGCAATCGGTTTCGCCGCCGTCTTCACCGCTGGTGCTTCGGCAAATGCTGCATCGCCTGCATCCGTGCCTGCGGTCAGCACCGCAGCGCATTCGCCTGTGATCAACATCGATTATCGTGGTAATCGTCATCATGGACGTCCTGCCTATCGCGGTCCGGCCTGCTCGGTTGAAGGCGCCAAGATGAAGGCACACCGCATGGGTATTCGTAACGCACGCGTTGCTTATCGCGGAAAATCGGTTCAGGTGCGCGGCTTCCGCCATGGTCGCCCGACCGGCGTTGTATTCGCCAATGTACGCGGTTGCCCAATCATCCGTTAATCGGACCTACTGACTAAACATAAAGCCAGCCTGAAACTCAGGCTGGCTTTTTCTGTTGTCTTAGACTGGTAGAGTAAAAGGGGCGCGTGAACGCCCCTTCTTTGTCGTTATTCCTTGATCTCGAAAACGACGTTTACCGAAACATTATAGCTGTTTTCACCAGCTGCGACTGGAACTGAATCCTCAGGGGCAGCGGCTGCCATCATCTTGGCCTGACGCGCGATTGGCATCGGCATAGGCGGACGGCTCTGTTCGTTGATTTCAACGACCCGACCGAGGCCAACGCCTGCTGCATCAGCAAGGGTCTTTGCCTTGGCAATCGCATCAGCAACGGCACGTTTACGGGCTTCGTTGATCGTGGAAGCTGGATTATCGTTCACGAAGGTAAGGTCGCCGCCCTGATTGACGCCAAGCGTTACTGATTCATCGAGAACATTGCCAACCTTGGCCAGATCACGCACACGCACGCTCAGGCTGTTGGATACGCTATAACCGCTTATTTTTGGTTCTTTCAGGCCATTCTTGTCGTCTGGGTAGACATAACGCGGCTGAATATTGATACCGCTGGTCTGGAGATCACGCTCCTCGACGCCGGCCTTTTTCATTGCTTCCAGCACCTTGGCCATTGCTTCATTATTGGCCGTCATTGCTTCGCGCGCCGTTTCAGCATCGCGCAATACAGTGAGGTTCAGAATTGCCATGTCCGGGGCAGAGTTCATCTTGCCTTCGCCGGTCACTGCAATGCGTGCTGGCTGCTTCGTCATGTGATTCTCCTGCGCTGCAGCTGGCAGTGAAAATGCACCTGCAAGCATGATTGCCGAAAATGAAGTGGCAAGAAGGGTAGTAGCGCGGTTGTTCATAAAATCTCCTGTAGAGAAAGTTGAGGCAGCTTGTGCAAAGCAGACTCCTTGAGAAGCCATTTCTGCTTTGTCATTGAGTGTATTTAAGTTCCCTCTAAAGCAAAACGCCACAATATCTGGCCTGAAACGCAGTTGATTTGCAACCTGGCGGTTCAATTCAGATGAATCGTGTCTTGAGTTGCATGAATGACAATCGAATATGTGCGCATTAGGGCAACTCGTGTAATTGACAGCTTGTGTCGTATCTTTCTTTAGGGTAGGTGCAGTGTTGCGTGGGCCTGTAGCTCAATTGGTCAGAGCCGGCGGCTCATAACCGCTTGGTTGGGGGTTCGAGTCCCTCCGGGCCCACCATTTTCTCCACAAAACTTATTCTCGACTTTCAATGGGTTTCGCTTACTCAAGCGGAGGAACCTTGTGAGCGGTTTTGAAATAGTTTTCTACCACGGTAGTCATAATCAACAACGTCGCAGTTTAAGTGTTGATTAGATGCAATAACGGCGTGACGCATTGTATTTCATTAATTAGAAATTCCTGTGTGAACTATAAAAACAGGTGGGAATCACAGTGGGTTATAAAATGGGATGGTGGTCTGGCGAGGGTCAGGCCACGGGAATTATTGCGTCTGATTGTAAGAAACTGAAGCGTGCTTCGGCATTTACCAGCGCTGCTGGTGCTCTTGCTGTAGCCGTTGGGATCGCTGGCGTATCAATGAGCAGCGGTGCTGCTGCGTATGATTACGGTCAGTATGCCAATCAAACAGTCGATAAACTGATAAATGATTATCCGGGCCGATATCGCGGTACTGCTAATTTTGAAGCTGCAACCAGCTGGATGCAGTCGCGGCTTGGTGTGGGATATGAAACATCAATCCAGAACTTTAATTGGACAGCTAGCGGCACGAGCCGTGCGTCGAAGAACGTAATCGCTTCGGCAGCTGGTACGACCGGAAAATATCTCGTGGTGGGCGCGCATTACGACACGTTCTTCGGTCGGCCTACCTTGCAGGGTCTGGATGACAATGCGTCGGGCGCTGGCGTTCTGACCGAAATCGCGCGCAATATGGCCGGTATCCAGCTTGAAAACGGGTTGGAAGTGGTTGGCTTTGGTGCGGAAGAAGAAGGTTTGCGCGGATCGCGTGCCTATGTCGCTTCGTTAAGCGCTGAAGCGCGCGCCAACATGCTCGGCATGATCAATATCGACAGTCTGATCACCGGCGATAAAATGTATGCGCATGCAGGCCGCAACAGCGTCGCTAATCCAGCTCTAGCGTCTTATCGTGAGCAGATTTTCAGAATTGCGGATGAGCTGAATATCTCGCTCTTCACCAATCCTGGATTGGACCCGGCATATCCGGCCGGTACAGGCTGCTGTAGTGACGGTGATAGTTTTCTTGGTCTTGGCATTCCGGTCCTCTACATGGAATCAACCAATTGGGAACTTGGCGATCTTGATGGCTATACACAGACCGATAATCCCGCGATCCCGGGAGGCAGCACCTGGCATAATCCGGCGCGCGATAATGAACAGGTCTTAACGGACGCCTTTGGCGAAGAACGTGTCGAACAGCGCCTACGCGATTATTCACGACTGTTGACCCGCCTTGTGCTGGAGCTGACCAACGCCGACCTTCTTGCTTCGACAGCTTCCGGCGGCGCGATGATCAGGCAGATGTCGGATCAGCTTGGCCGTCAGCATGATGCTCTGGTCAACCTTCATAACCGCCGCTGGCTTAGTTTGCTTGAAAGCGACCGCGCTGTCGGGACGTTTAAGGGCGAAGCGAGTATCGAAGGCGATATCTTTCCAGGTAGCGGCTTCGATCTACCTGGCGTATCCGATGCAACGCGTTTGGGCATCAATCTTCTCGGTGATTATCGTTACAACGATTCCTGGACCTTCGGCGGCAGTATCGGATTTCAACGCAGTCGCGATAAGCTCAACCACGAGGGTTCTATCGAGAGCGACAACTGGCAGGCTGGCCTTTATGCGTTGTTTCAGGACAGCGCTTCAAATTGGCTTGCGGGTGATTTGAATATCGGGCGTAGCAGCTTCGATAATAAACGCTCGATATTCCTACAGGCGATTGACGGCCCAGTGCTACTCGATCAGCGGCTTTCGTCAGATACGTCAACCTTGTCATGGGGCGCTCGGGTTGAGGGTGGCCATGACTTTACATTGGGCGGTGTAAAAAGCGGCCCGGTCGCAGGTCTTGATTATATGCGGTATCGCATCAACGGCTTTGACGAAGACAGCGATTTCCGCACCGGCATGAGCTATGACAAACAAACGTTTGATTCATTCGAGGCCAGTATCGGCTGGCGTTTGCATGGCACAATTGCGCTGGGCAATGGAATGGTTCTCCGTCCATATTCCAGCGTGAAGTGGGTGCATGAGTTTGCAGATGGTCGTCCTGACAGCATCCAGCTGACAAGCCTTTCGGATGGCGGTGTACGTATCGCCGATTTGGGCAATGTTGATAAAGACTTTGGACGTGCGCAGCTTGGTGCTCAGCTCGCTGTAACTGAACAGGTCGGCGTCTTCAGCGAAATCAATGCGCGCTTTGGTCATGACGACGGAAATCAGGTTGGCTACTCTCTCGGTCTTCAGTTCCGCTTTTAGTGCGCCGGCTCGCTTTAGTCAGAGCGAAACGTGCTCTAAGCGTGAATTGAATTTCAATCCGAATTTAATCTGGTTGATTTCATAAGCTCATACGGTTGTAGCCCGCCCGGTTTAATCGCCAGGCGGGCTTTCTCATGCGCGAATTACGCATGGCCGCGACGATTTTACCTGTTCAACAATTTTTTAGGGGTCTGTTAAGGAAATAGTAACGCAATGAAACAATTTTTTATGCTGCGTGATTGGCGATATTATGGAGGTTTCAGGCAATGACTAAAAAAACAACCACTGTTGCGTTGGCGCTTGCAGGGTTGGTGGCGAGTTCTTTCGCGGCTTCGGCTAAAACAAGTCATGTTGGTGAGTTTCGGGATTGGGGCGTTTATCAGAACACGCAACTGCCCGGAAATAAATGCTATGCTTTGACTGTGCCGTCGAGTTTCCTTCCGGCAGGCGTCAGGCATGGCGATAATTTTATCATTATTTCCAAGTCTGGAGGCGGTTACAGCCCCCAGCTCGTTATGGGTTATCAGCTTAAAGCCGATAGCACGGTGAGGGTGATGGTGGACGGTGCGCAGTTCCCATTTTTCACTGAAGGGAATCGGGCTTGGGCACAGAATGAAGGCGATGAGGCGCGCATTATCAGCGCAATGCGGTCTGGCCGCTCGGTTAATGTGCAGGCGACTTCTGTTCGTGGCACGCAGACACGCTACACATTCTCGCTTATGGGACTGTCGGCATCGCTTCAGCGCGTTGATCGCTGCTAAGCAAGAAAAAATGAAGCCCCGCCAAAGGGCAGGGCTTCATTTCGTTAGAGCTTGGGCGGGCTATGACAGCCATTGCTGGTGCTTGTACCAGTCATCGATGTCGGACTTCACACGGTCCTTAGCGATACCGTAGCGCTCCTGAATCTTGCCTTCCAACTGTTCGCGGCGACCATTGATCTGGTCAAGATCATCGTCAGTAAGTTTACCCCACTGTTCCTTGACCTTACCCTTAGCCTGTTTCCAATTACCTTCTACGCGATTCCAGTCCATTGGATTTCCTCCGTTCTGGTTAGTTGTGATTAAACAACGCGTCAAAGGCTGTTTGGTTCAGATTATTGGGCCGTTTTTCAAATTCTCTTGGCCGGATTGCAGTTTCGTTGAACTCAAAGACCGAGGAACTTGAACGGTTCGGAATCCTTGAAATCTTTGTTTACGACGCCGGAAAAGATGTTGCGCTGATCTGGTCCCAGATCGAGTTTCTGAACCTTTCCTTTATCGGCTGAAAAGTCGATTGTGTTCAGATCGACCCAGAAGATGTTGGGCGTAAGCGCAGATTCAAAGAAATAGAGCTTACGTTTGTGATCAGCGACTGTGCGCCAGCGTGTCGATGAGATGTTCGGCTGATCAGGTGTGGTGATGCCGAAAGGTACTGATGTGTTGCGAATGACGCTGAAAACGCTCGCCAGTGCTTCGACTGGTTCTTCTGACTTCGGAATAGCATTGATGTAGAAGGCCGCGCGCGTGAAGCGATCCGAAGCCCGATTGGTGCCCGGCAGCATCACCGTTCCGCCGATCTGTGTCCAATAGGAGTGAAGTGCCAGCTGTTCATCAAAGGTCGGCGAATTGGTCATTACCTGATATTCACGGCTGTGATGAATGACCTGTTTGCCGTCGATATATTCGATGATGGCGCTGTCGCCTGATGCGTCCGACATGGAGAGATGCAGCGTTGCTAGCCTGCTTTCACCGGGAACCTTGTCAGTGACGATTGTGAATGGGTTGGCACTGAGCGCTTTAACGGCTTCATCGACGGTCGCGAAATTGTCGAGCACATATTGCGCCCAGGCCGCGATGGACAGACCGGGACCCGTTCCGTCATATTTCGGATATTCAGATTCAACCAGCCATAACACATTGGCCACAAGACCGGCTTCGTTCATGCCGTCGGTTGTGGAAATGTCGTAGCCGGAGGAAATGACGCTTCCGTATTTAGACTTCCACTTGACGGAGTTTGGTCCGGCTTCACCTGAACGATCCATTCCGCGGGGGAAAATCCAGAGATTGGTGCCGACATCAACTTTCCAGTCCATGGAGCGGGCAGTGATTACCTGATCATTCGCCCCGAGATAGACTACGCGTGTGCAGGCTTCGACGACAGGTGCGACAAACATACTGACGGCGACGAGAGCGCTGGTGCATGCAGCGGCAAAGGACTTTCTCAGAATAGCCATTGGTAACCCCCTTGTTGAAACGGTCGACGCATTTCTCAACTTTATGCGCCGCATTCGTGACGCCTATGACGGCAGTCTCTTGCAGCACCTGATCGGTATTTATCTCTCACCGCCATAACCACGGCGTTTCCATTCGGCAAGCAGCATGATGTCGGGCGGACCGCCGCCTGCTTCATACCAGGAATCAACGGCCCAGCGCTCGCCATCCTTCGCTTGGATTACGGCGGTCCAGTGTGGATAGCGGCCGTCGATAAAGCTGCCGCGTGTTGTTTTGCGTGCTGGCGAATGATGCTTTAGCCAGCCTCGTGCATCCAGATATCGGATGAAATTATCAGTGTTGGTCGATTCATCGATACAATCCATCTGGCCTTTGATGCGCGCTTTGCCAAATTGCATTCGTGGTTTGTCGCGCACGCCGATGAAAGCCGTGCTGCGTTGCTCAAACAAGGCAATTGCTGACCGCAACGCTTTACGTTCGGCGGCGGGCGATTGCGCTCCTTGGCGCATGAGGCTTTGAACTCGGCGCAGATCCTGGGCAGATAAAGTCACCTTGGTTCGATAATAGCATTCATAGCCATGACAAACACTGAAAGTTTGAGCCTCGGCCTTTGGCGCAGCTACAAAGAGCGTCAGTGCAGTGATTGCTACGGCAAGCGGTTTCATAACGAGTTCCTATTTCGCTTTCAAAGCTGCGGATCAGGTTTGCTTCTGGTTTGTAAATAAGAGCGATGGTTCAAGACGCTCTATCCCCTGATAAGGATTGGCATGAATGGCGAGAATCCATAGACAAAATGCTGCCGTGATCGAATAGATTACCATAGCTTTTATCCCGGCCGTTACTCTGTCCGCATGTGTTGCGGCAATTGTAATTATCGTCAGGACCGTCAGTGAGAACAGTAGATACCACTTATACATGTCAACCGAAGTTGAGCCGACAGAGAGCCGTGCATTGCGCGCATCCTGCAATTCATCAAAATCGCGTACGAGCTGCGATATGATCGGTGCAGGAATGTCAGTTTTGGCGAGGTGTACGATCTCACGCCGAATATTTTGCAGTGCAACCTCAACGGAATGAACGGGATAAATGTTACTGTTCCCCTGCCATTCGTCCTTAATGACTGCAGAGCGATATTCGGACAACGAATTCACGAGCACAGGCGCGTTGAGAATGTCGGGGCTTGCAGCTCCGATCAGTCGCGAGATTGATGACCGCTCTTCGCTTGTAGCCTGATCAGCCTTCGAGTTCGCTGTCCAGATATCTGCGGCCACAAACCCAAGCGAGAGCGCCCAAGCCGTAGCAATAGTGCTGATGAAAGCACCGATCGGGATTGATAAAATATCGTGATTGGCATGGCGAGACAGAATGTGGAGTGCCAAGCGGCCCACAAAATAGACGGCAACACCGAGTATCGCGAACGTTACGAACGAAAGATACACGGATAGTTCGAATATTGATGTCATCCCGCGCCCTGTTCCCCAAAATCTATAACCTGCTCAGGTAGTTGAGGCCATATTAGAAAATCTTGCAAGTATGAAATGGCTTTCCATTATTTCTTGCTAAACAAAGGCTTGCGCTCGATCCTGGTTATTTGGCTGACCAATTCCATGGACAAGCAAAAGCCGCCGGGAAACCCCAGCGGCTTTGAGTTACGGCTCCACCAAAAGCAGAACTGCTGAATGGGTATCAGAACTGGACCGAGAGGCCGATGACTGGACCGTGCTGGGTTACGTCATATTTGAACTTCTCGACACCATCATTGTCGCGATAATCCTGGTAGAGCGCACGGTAGCCGACGCGCCAGGTGGTGGGAACATCAAATACCAGCGTGCGATAGCCGAGATAGATCTGACCATTCGCACTCAGCTTGGTTCCTGCGCCAAAGCCGCCAATATCCGCTTCTGCGAAGATGTTCCAGCGATCATTGATATCGTAGAAGACACGCGTCCCGATGAATGGATCAGTCCAATCTGCTTTACGAGATGCGCTGAATGGTCCGATATTGACCTTGGCTTTCAGTTCGGTCCAGCGAACGCCCACAGTCGGCTCAATAGCGAAGACGCGCTGTCTGCCGAAAAGTGTGGTGCCCTCGAGCTGCTGTTCATAGAGGCGATAGTAGACGCCACCTGAGAGGGTCGTCGATGTGATGTCCATGTCGAGCTGTTCATTGAGAACATCCGCGCCCTGACTGGTCTTGGTATATTGGCCATCAAAATAGGCGCCGAATGTACCATTCGTCACTTCGATATTGCCCATGAAGCTCATATCGAGATTATCAAGAATGTCTTTGAACGGCACGTCAACATTCGTGTTCAGCCCAAGTAGGCCTGCTTTACCGTTCAACGATGCACCCCAGACATAGGGGCTGAAAATCACACGCCAGCGCTGTTGATCCTGAATATCGGTCTGAACAGGAGGAGCAGCGACGATATCGGCAGCATGGGTGGTCCCAGCAGCCGTTAATATAAAAGAGCTAGCTAATATAATATTTCTAAAAGTAGTATTCAGTAAATTATTACTATCGGTGCGCGAATTGTTTCTGTTCACGGCATTATCCTCTCGGAACCTAATTTAGAAACATATAAAAGACAGGGCCATTAAAGGCGTAATCCATAATTATGTTAATCATGACAAGAAATAAACCAGAAAATGAATGTAATACAGAGGTTTTATCTGTTGACTTTGCTCTGAGGCAACCGTTCTATTCCAATGCAATTGGATTAATGAATGTTTCTGGCTTCCGAATGTGGCCGAGCTCCCAAGTGGCTGCATTTTATCAATCCAGGCATCTAATTTTGTGATGAGGTTTATCATGCAAAAGAATTGGTCTATCTGGAAGTCCTCTTACCGAATGTTGGCTCGTGGTGCAGCGGTTGCAACACTTGCTTCGGCACTCATCGTCCCGCAGGTGGCACAAGCCTGCACGAGTTTTGTATTGCCGACAACAGACGGTAGCGTCGTTTACGGACGCACAATGGAATTCGCTTTCCCAATCGATTCCGATTTGATCGTACTGCCGCGCAACTTTGAAATTTCAGCCACACCGGCAGATGGCAAGGAAGCGAAGTCGTGGAAAGCCAAATATGCGGCGGTGGGCATGAACGCTTTCGGCGTCACTGCACTCGCGGATGGTATGAACGAAAAAGGCCTGACCGGCGGCGTTCTTTATTTCCCTGATTTTGCAAAATACACCGATCCTGCAGATGCCAAAGCTGAAGACAGCCTTGCACCTTGGGATGTTCTGACCTGGGCTTTGACGAATTTTGCAACTGTTGCAGAAGTGAAAGAAGCGCTGAGCAATATTTCAGTCGTGACGGTTATTCAGAAGAATATGGGCATCGCTCCGCCGCTGCACTACACCCTTCACGATGCCACCGGCGCATCCATTGTCATCGAGCCAGTTGATGGCAAGCTGAAGGTTTATGACAATCCACTTGGCGTGATGACGAATTCACCTTCGTTCGATTGGCACATGACCAATCTCCGGAATTACGTCAAATTGTCGCCGAATAATGCGAAGCCAGTAAAAATCCTCGGGGCTGAAATCACGCCGCTTGGCGAGGGTTCAGGCATGTTGGGCATTCCGGGCGACACGACACCACCATCGCGTTTCGTCCGTGCTAGCGCTTATGTCCTGTCAGCCAAACCGGTTGCCAGTGGCGTTGAAAGCGTGCGACTTGCTGAGCATATCGTGAATAACTTCGACATTCCAAAAGGCTGGATCGAAGAGCCGAATACGCCTGCTGAATATACACAGTGGAGCACAATCGGCGATTTGAAGAACCAGGTCTATTACATCAAGACTTACGATGATCCGGTTCTTCGCGGCGTTTCGTTCAAAGAACTGGACCTCGATGCCAAGGATATGCAGACGATCAAGATGCATCCTAAGCTTGAGCCAGCTTCACTCATTGAGAAAAAGTAAGCTGGTAAGAACTCCGAAAATGAGGGCGGCCGATCAGGTCGCCCTTTTACAGCGGTTCCAGTTAGAAAAGAATCGTCGGAACCGCTGTAACTATTTGTTTTTACGCATTATCCGACGCAAAACCGCTTCGCACTTTTGCTGGAAATGCTATAATTATGGTACGTCGTCGTAACCGACCACTCCGCCCTCGTTTTCGAGATTGGCAATTCGTTTTGCTTCGGAGCGGCTAAACTTCAGACGCACGCCAAGTCCACCACCGTTCTCCCAGATAAACTGAGCGCCCACCTTCTCCAGCGTATCTTGCAGCGCTTGGATCTGTTTATCGGAAGGCGTTCCAAGCTTCCGTTCGAACTGTTCAATGGTTCCGGTGTCGATACCCGATAGTTGTGCCAGTCGCTCGCGAGAGAATTCTACGAGTGCGCGTGCTGCACGGCATTGCGGCCCTGTTATCATAGTAAACTTCCTATCCGGATGACATGGTTTCTGCCTCTGATGTCGATAAGTCTATGACAAATAACCACGAAAGCCATGCGGCTTTTTGCTAGCAATGAAGTGCTACCGTTAACGATCACGCAATCTTGAAGCTTGCGTTTTTTCGTGAACACAGTTTCGCCATTGTTTTTCTTGTCCGCCGCGGTGTCGCTTCTTACATAAAGAAGAACTCCCGCAGGAGGATGCCGTTTGTCTGGCTCCTTGCCAGATCGATAGTTCGGCCTGCCTCATAAACATAAAAATCAGATGGTTTCCGATGACCACTTATAAATATTTCATTTGGCCTGCGATTTTCACGGTCATTGGACTTCTCTGCGCTCTCTGGCTGGGCTATTCGACAACCGGCACCGTCGGGGGCATGGTCTCCGTCTTCATCATCTGTGCGGTGCTGAGTGTTCTCGAAATTTCCCTTTCATTCGACAATGCCATTGTGAATGCACGCATTCTGCGTGACATGACGCCCAAGTGGCAGCATCGGTTCCTGACCTGGGGCATTATCATCGCCGTTTTCGGTATGCGGATCATCTTCCCGCTGGCAATCGTTGCGGTTGCCATGTGGACAGACCCGATTTCCGCACTGAAACTCGCCATTTGGCAGCCTAATGAATATGCGCGGGTCATTGCCGAGTCTCACACGGGTATCGCAGCCTTTGGCGGCACATTCCTGCTGATGGTTGGCATGAAATACTTCTTCGACGTCGAGAAAGATGTGCATTGGGTCAAGATCATCGAGAGCCGCATGTCGAAGTTCGCGTCGGTTCAGGGTGTTGAAATCGGCGTTGCCGTCGCACTCATTCTCTTCTTCTCCTATCAGCTTGATGCCGAGCATTCGCACACATTTCTAGTCGCAGCGTTGTTCGGCCTGCTGACCTTCCTTGCAGTTGAGGGCTTGGGCGAAGTGCTCGACGCTTCGCAGGAACAGGTGGACATGGTCCATCGCGGCGGTCTTGGCGCTTTCATCTATCTTGAAGTGCTGGATGCCAGCTTCTCTTTCGATGGTGTGATCGGTGCCTTTGCGCTCACCACCAATCTGTTCGTGATTGCAATCGGTCTTGGCATCGGTGCGTTCTATGTGCGTTCGCTCACCATCATGCTGGTGGAGCGTAAGACGCTCGGCCAGTATCGCTATCTTGAGCACGGCGCTTTTTACGCGATTATGGTGCTGGCCGTGATCATGTATGTGCAGACGCTGGTCCACATTCCGGAAGTCATCACTGGTCTGATCGGCGCAGTGCTGATCGGTCTCTCGCTTCTGTCGTCCATTCGCTACAACAAGAAAAACCCCGAGTGGCAGAATGAGGCCGATGAAGCGGCGCTGCATTGATAAACGGCTTACAAGCGAAACGAGAAAGGGAGGCGAAAGCCTCCTTTTTTCTTGAGGCTTGACGGAATCAGCAGAGTTAGCGAGCTTTGGTGAGCTCCCGGCGCTGATAGGCCGGAGCATATCAGCATATGCCGCAAGCCTATAAGCCAGCGGCTACGACTTTTTTGGAGAGGGGTCTTCCATGGTCGTTACTCGTTTGAGCAAAACCGCCTTTGTCGCGGCAATCGCTTTCTTCGCAACACTCGTTTCGTTCGGCAATATCACAGACTACGGAAGCAATTTTGCTTTCGTCCAGCATGTGCTTCTGATGGATACGATCTTTCCGGACGCAACCATCAAATATCGCGCGATCGACAGCAACTTCCTACATAATGCCGGATACATTCTGATTATCGCGGCAGAGACATTGACGGCAATTCTTTGCTGGATTGGTGCTTTTGCCATGTTCGGTCGCCTGAGTGGTGATGCAAAGAGCTTCAATCACTCAAAGAAATGGGCAATTGCTGGCCTGTCTGTTGGCTTCCTCGTCTGGCAGGTAGGCTTCATGTCGATTGGCGGCGAATGGTTCGGTATGTGGATGTCTTCAACCTGGAACGGTATCGAATCCGCCTTCCGCTTCTTCATCACCATCATTGCCGTGCTGATCTATGTCGTCCTGCCGGATGGCGAGATCGAAAAATAATCAGATGAAATGAGATGCAAGGGCGGGTTCGTTGATGAGTTCAACGCCCGCCTTTTGCATTTGATTGAGCATGGTGTCCATCGATCCGCCTATGTCGATGCCGCGACAGGCGTCGAGCCGAACGCGCACACGAAAGCCATGTGACACGGCGTCGAGCGCGGAATAGGCAACGCAGAAATCAGTTGCCAGTCCAGCGATTGTCAGAGAGCCAATGTTGCGGTCACGCAAGTATCCGGAAAGACCGGTCGGCGTCTGCCGGTCGTTTTCATAAAAAGAGGAATAGCTGTCTACGCCAATGCGGAAGCCTTTGCGAATAACGAGCTGCGCGCGCGTCCAATTTAAATCTGGATGAAAGTCGGCTCCATGCGTGCCTTGCACACAATGGTCGGGCCATAATGTTTGTGGGCCATAAGGCATATCGATGGTGTCGAATGGCTTCTTACCAGAATGGCTTGTGGCAAAGCTTGAGTGACCCGCAGGGTGCCAGTCCTGTGTCAGAATGACATGTTCGCTCTCATCGATCAGCCGGTTGATAGCGGGCAGAATTTCATCGCCCTTATCGACAGCCAGTGCACCACCGGGGCAGAAATCATTTTGCACATCAACGACGAGAAGGGCATGACCGATCATAAAATGCTCCTGACTGCTTTGATGCGATTATAATCAGCGGCAAGGGTGCTTGCCAGCAATTATCCGCGTTCTGGTATTACATTGTCTTTGGTGCTACCGACCTACTTTCTTTACTTGAACAGGGGGTAGTCATGACCGATGAAATCACGCGCGACAGCAACGGAACGCAGCTGAACGACGGCGATTCTGTTACGCTCATCAAGGATTTGAAGGTCAAAGGAACATCAACCACGCTCAAGCGTGGTACGCTGGTCAAGGGCATTCGCCTGACTGGAAATCCAGACGAAGTTGATTGCAGCACAAAGCAAGTCAAAGGCCTCGTGCTGCGTACTGAGTTTTTGAAAAAAGCCTAATCAGGCATCAATTTCGACACGACCACGCGGACGGCTGCAACAGGCAAGTATGTAGCCTTCCGCGATCTCGTCGTCACGAATGCCGCCATTGTGGTTCATTTCGGTTTCACCGCCGACGCATTTGACCTTGCAGGTGCCACAGATGCCGAACTCGCAGGCGCTCGGGATTTTGAGCCCGCCATTGCGCGCTGCCAAAAGGATTGTGTCATTTTCAGTGCATTCGACTTCAACGCCGGACAGGCTGAAGACGACGCTGGCTGGTGCGACAGCGGGCTTTACCGGAGCCGCCGGTGTATCCACCGCCAGAGCAGAAGGCACTGGAACGGCAGAGATTTCGGTCGCAGGCTGGAAGCTTTCCTGATGATAGTTGGCCATGTTGAAGCCGGATTGTTCCAAAAGGCCACGCACGCCATTCATGAACGGCTCAGGACCGCAGCAGAATACTTTGCGATGCAGAAAATCCGGCGCCAGCAGTTCGAGCCGGGCACGGTCGATACGTCCATGCAGGCCGGGCCAGACATGGCGGGCGGATGATTGCTCGACGATGAATGCAAGGCGCATGGCTTCCATGCGGCCAGAGAGCAATTCAAGCTCCTTGCGGAAGATGATGTCGTCGGGGGAGCGCGCGCAATTGATGAAGGCGACATCGGTTGCCGGTGCGCAATCAAATAGCCAGCGCGTCATCGAAACCATTGGTGTGATGCCGGAGCCAGCCGAAATGAAGAGATATTTTTCACTCGGATGATTGGCGAGCGAAAAGTCGCCATTTGGGCCATAGGCCTTGATGGTCATCGGTGGGCGCAGATGATCGAGCATCCAGCGCGTGCCGATGCTATCTTTCTGCGCTTTGACGGTGACAGAGATATGATAGGGCCGGGAAGGGGTCGATGACAGCGTGTAGGTTCGCAGCACCGGCCCCAATCCATCGGCCCGTTCAATCGGCAGTTCAAGAGTGACGAACTGACCCGGCGTATAGCGGAACCAGTTGTCCTCCAGCGTTTTGAAGGAGAAGGTCATAACGTCTGGCGCTTCTTCGATGGCCGAGATGCATTGCAGCATCTGCAACCTGTCGTTCCACGGCAGCATCTCGTCCAGATATTTCAGAGGCTGCATGGCCTTCTCACTTCTTCAATACGTATTACAGTTTATGCGACGCGGCTAAGCTTTGCCGTTTCACCCTTCAGGCGAGGTGTGACAGTGTTGGTGTACCATTCGAGGAACTGCATCACACCACCTTCATGCTCGACCGAATAAGGGCCGGGCTGGTAAGCGGGTGAGCGAATGCCGACCGCATTTTCTTCCACGATCTGGCGATCCTGGTCATTGGTCTGAATCCACACATGGGTCAGCTCATCGAGGTCGTAATCAACGCCTTCAACCGCATCCTTGTGAACCAGCCACTTTGTCGTCACCATGGTTTCCTCGGCGCTGATTGGCAGCACGCGGAACGAGATGGCGTGATCGACCATCAGGTGGTTCCAGGTTGATGGGTAGTTGAAGAGCAGCATAGCGCCGATATTGGTGTTACCCGCTACCTGATCGCTCAAAGGCTTCTTGACGGCTGGTTTGCCCGACATGGTGTAGCTCACGGCATCGCGCAGAAGCGGGATTCGGGTGATGCGATAGCGGCCGTCTTCCGACATGTTAAACTCAGCAGGAAGGCCGATGGAGGCGCAGTTTTTCCAGAGCTGGTTGATTTCCGGGTCTTCCATCACCCCCTGAACGCCAGTAGCGCTCGGTGCTTCAGGATAGGTGCGGCAAAGCTCAGGATGGTTGGCTGCGCAGTGATAGCACTCGCGGTTGTTTTCCCATACGAGCTTCCAGTTGCCTTTCTCGATGATCGAGCTTTCAAAGGCGACCTTTGCATCCTTGATATTGTGCGGTGCGAGATAAGGCTCAACGAGATTGCGGAAGCCATTGAAGTCCGGCGCTTCGTCTGCAAGGCAGACATAGATATAGCCCGCGACGTTTTCGCAGTGAACCTGCTTCAAACCATATTCGGCAGGCTTGAAATCCGGGCCAACCTGACGAGCAAACAGCAGGCGACCATCGAGTTCGTAGGTCCACTGGTGGTAAGGGCAGACGAGCTTCGCTGCGGTGCCTTTTTCGGCGGAGCAGATACGTGAGCCGCGATGGCGACAGGAATTGTGGAACGCGCGGATGCCGCCCTGAGCATCGCGCACGATGACGACAGGGTATGCGCCGACCTGAACGGTCATGTAAGAGCCGGTTTTTGGCAGCTCGCAATCGTGGCCGACAAACAGCCAATCGCGATAGAAGATGTTTTCCAGATCAAGCTTGTAGAAATCCGGATCAGTATAAAATTTCTGCTCCAGGCTGAAATTTGGGTCGCGCCCGGTCAAAAGCCCCAGCATTTCGTTGCGAACGTCCATAGCCTCGAACCCTCTGTGTTCTGTCGTTGGATTGGCCTTTTGCTGTTCTCTCAGCGACCTTGGCCCGATCCGGTGTTCCCTTAATCCTCCGGAAGCACGGCTTTTCCCGTTATCTCAATGGCTTGTCTGTTCATCTGCGGATGTTCAGACTGGCTCCCGTTGTCATGATTCAATCATCGAAATGTTCTAAACGCGCATTGGGATGCGACATGATTTTCGCGTAAAGACGACACGCCAGAGCGTGCTTCGATCCGCGTCCAGCTGATCGGTGCTCTAACTCGTTGTTTCGACGCGTATCTTGTCCGAAAACCGCTTCATACTTTTCGGGATATGCTCCAAAATGACGCGCTGAGAATGATGCCGGACTTCGCAATTGTGTGAGACTCTCTCTTGTGGGATTGCCAAGAGGCTAAAAAGGCAGTTACCAAACTGCGAAATATATTCGGTTTCATTCCATGGGAGGTTCAGAGGCCATGAAACGTTCAGAAATCAATGAGATTATCCGCGAGAGCGACGCCTTCATTCGTTCCTTTGGCTACGTCATGCCTCCTTTTGCTTATTGGTCGCCAGAAGAGCTGAAAACGCGCACTTCGAGTGATGCAAAGGCCATTCTCGATGGTCGTCTTGGCTGGGACATTACGGATTACGGTCAGGGCAAGTTTGCGGATCTTGGTCTGTTCCTCTTCACCACGCGCAACGGCAATGCCGAGGACCTCAAGCGCGGTGGCGGTATGCTTTATGCCGAAAAGATTATGATCTCGCGCAAGAATCAGCTTTCGCCGATGCATCGTCATGTGGTGAAAGCAGAAGACATCATTAATCGCGGTGGTGGCACGTTGGTACTGGAACTCTTCAATTCGCGCGCCGATGGCAGCGTCGATGAAGAAACCGATGTAACGGTTGCAACCGATGGCCGTCTCGTGACGCAAAAGGCTGGTGCTCACCTGAAGCTGCGTCCGGGTGAAAGCGTCACGCTTCTGCCGGGCAACTGGCACGCTTTTTGGGGTGAAGGCGCCGATGTGCTGATCGGTGAAGTATCGACAGTGAACGACGATCTGACAGATAATATTTTCCGTGAGCCGATCGGACGTTTTTCCAATATTGAAGAAAACGAACAGCCAGTACATCTGCTGGTATCAGATTATGATAAATGGCTCTGAACCTAGCGATATTCCGGCTCTAGCCGTCTGCAAATATCGGTTTTTGAGCTTCCGGTGCTCACGTACCCCAAAGTACGCTGCGCTTCGGGTCTCGAAAACCAACATTTTCGACAGGCCATAACCGAAATCTCAACTGGTTCAGCAGGCTTGCGATGAACAAAAAGGTCTAAACTTATGAAGCTGGCGATGATCGGGACGGGCTATGTGGGTCTGGTTTCGGGCGTGTGTTTTGCCGAATTCGGCTTTCACGTCACCTGTGTCGACAAGAATCCTTCGATCATCGAACGGCTTGAAGCGGGTAAGGTTACGATATTCGAGCCGGGGCTTGATGAGCTTATGGGCCGGAATATTCGTGACGGGCGGCTGGAGTTCAGCACCGATCTGGCGAGCAGCGTTGCCGATGCCGATGTCATCCTGATCGCCGTTGGCACGCCGTCGCGGCGTGGCGATGGCGAGGCCGATCTGCAATATATTGAAGCTGCTGCTGATGAAATTGCTGCTGCCATGAAGCCGGGGGCGGTGGTCGTCATTAAATCGACCGTTGTTGTTGGCACCAATGCGCGCATTCGTGATCGTATCGCGCAAGCGCGTCCGGGCGTTGCCTTTTCGATGGTTTCAAATCCAGAATTCCTGCGTGAAGGCTCTGCGATTGAAGATTTCATGCGCCCTGATCGCGTTGTCGTTGGTGTTGATGATGAGCGTGGTAAGGCTGCGATGCAGCGGCTTTATCGTCCGCTTTATCTGCGTGAAACGCCGATGGTGGTCACGTCGCTGGAGAACGCGGAAATCATCAAATATGCGGCCAACGCTTTTCTTGCGATGAAGGTGACTTTCATCAATCAGGTAGCCGATCTTTGCGAAAAGACCGGCGGTAATGTGCAGGAAGTCGCGCGCGCCATCGGCATGGATAACCGCATCGGTTCGAAATTCCTCCATGCTGGCCCGGGCTTTGGCGGTTCCTGCTTCCCGAAAGATACGCGCGCCTTTGCTGCAACCGGCAAGAAATATGATGCGCCGCAGTCGCTGATCGAGGAAGTGATTTCGGTCAATGAGGCGCGCAAGCAAGCAATGGCAGAGCGCATCGTTACAGCGGCTCGCGAAAGCGGCGCGAATACGGTTGCCGTGCTTGGTGTCGCCTTCAAACCGAACACGGACGATATTCGTGAATCGCCGTCGCTCGATATCATTGCGGCTATCCAGAAGGCTGGCCTCTCTGTTCGTGCGCATGATCCGGAAGCGATGGATGCTGCAAAGGCAGTATTGCCGGATGTGATCTGGTGCAGCTCCGCCTATGAGGCCGCAAAAGGCGCAGGCGTTGTGGCGCTGCTCACCGAATGGAATGCCTATCGCGCACTTGATCTGAAGCGTGTCGCCAATGCGATGGAAGGCAATGTGCTGATTGATCTTCGCAATGTCTATAAAGCCGATGATGTGGCCGGAACCGGACTTGATTATCGCTCAGTGGGGCGGACTCTAAAAATCCAGTAGCTAAAACAAAAACGCCGATCTGAACTCATCAGATCGGCGTTTTGATTTTGAGCTGTGAACAGCGAACTAGTCAGCCGCTGCCACGCGCTTCTTCTCGTTAGCAATCAGCCAGAGATTGCGGACATAAACGATAAGGCCCAGAGCCTGGCCCGCGATGAAGACCGGATCCTTGCGCTGTATCGCATAAATCAGCAGCAACGCGCCGCCAAACAGCGAAAAGAACCAGAATGCCACCGGCATAACGCTTTTCTTGGCCTTTTCAGATGCCAGCCACTGCACGACGAAGCGCATTGTGAAACAGGCTTGTGCGATAAAGCCCAGAATGATCCAGCCATCCCATTGTGCGACGAACACATCGTGCAGCCATTGAGCGAGGCTGTTGAAAATATCAGTCATGGGTAATCTCCGTCACGCGCGGCACAACCTTGCGACGCTTGCGCAGCCACCATACGCCATAAAGGTCGAGAATGCCGCGCAGGCCACGGTCGAGAATGCCGTAGTTGGATTTGCCATGGCGGCGTTCGCGGTCAGTGACATCGATGTGGACGACATCAAAGCCTTCGCGCAGGGCCAGCGCTGGCAGATAACGATGCCAGCCGTCAAAAAATGGCAGCTGTCGGAAAAGTTCAGTGTGCAGTGCTTTGAGGCCGCAACCGGAATCGCGTGTCTTGTCCTTCAGGATCGCGCCGCGCAGATTGTTGGCAAAGCGTGAGGAAAGCTGCTTGAGTTTGGTGTCGGTGCGCTTGAGACGCTGACCGGCGGCGATACCAAAAGCCGGGCCTGCATTGATCAAAGCGTCTGCAAGTGCTGGCAGATAGGCTGGATTATTCTGTCCGTCGCCGTCCATCGTCACAACAATCTGGCCACGAGCTGCGAAAACACCGGAGCGCAAAGCAGCGCTCTGCCCGGATGAACGGTCGTGGCGGATATGGCGCAGCGGCTTGCCTGCATGGATGCGACCAGCCAGCACATCACTGGTGGAATCTGTCGAGCCATCGTCAACGACGATCACTTCATACGCGCGACCCAGCATGGCGCTATCGACTTCGTCGAGCAGAAAAGCGAGATTGTCGGCCTCATTGCGGCAGGGGATGACCACAGAAATCGTTGGTGTTGCCAAGCGGAGCTTCCTTCATTCCTTGCGCATTTGCCGTAAAATCGTGTGCTTAATATCTCAGTACAGGTGCCCTGTAGCGCGCAAGGCGGGCTCCATAACATTGATTGCCGGGCAAACCAAGTGTTTCAAGAAATCGTGAGTTGGACCGGATAGTTGTTTATCAGCCGCTTTTACTCCGACATATGTCCAGACGGAAGTACCTCTGCAAGCCAATCCAGAAAATTCTGCGTCACTTCATCCCGGTTGATGTCATTGAGGCTTTCGTGGCGCGTGCCGGGGTAAATCGTGCAAGTGACCTTGCTGAAGCCCATGGCCTGCATTCTGTCCGCAAGTTTACGCGTCGCTTTGGCCTTGTCTGTTGCAGGATCCTCAGTGCCTCCAACCAGATTGAAAGGCAAATCTTTGCGGATACCCGCAAAATTGCTGTCGGTTGCACCAGCTTTCATCATACGAAAGACGTCGATCCAGAGTGCAACACTCGCGTCGAAGCCGCAGAGCGGATCATTCACATAGGCTTCAACCTCTGCCGGATCGCGCGAGAGCCAGTCGAAAGGCGTTTTATGGCCGGGAATGGATGTTCCCCATGCGCGGAAAGTGAGCTTCGGCAGGATCGAGCTTGGAACGTCGGAGCCCTTGAACATCCGTTCCGCCTTCAACAGCGCCATGGCAGCACTGTTTTCGATGCCGCCATTGAAATTGGCATTCCAGACTGCAGCTGCATCGATGGTATCTGAATGTGCAAGCGCATAGTTCAGTGCGATAAGTCCACCCATCGAGTGGCCGAATAAAACCACAGGCACGCCGGGATAGGCCGCATGAATATGGCGGTTTAGTGCGAGAATATCGTCGATGGCCACTCTATGGCCGTCTTTTTGTGCAAACATTCCTCTTGGTGCATGAGGACTTATGTTTGCACCATGACCACGGTGATCATGTGCATAGACGTGGTAGCCCGCTTGATTAAGCGCCTTTGCGAAGCGCGCATAACGAGCCGAATGTTCGGCAAGCCCATGGCAGATGTGCACGATAGCCTTTGGGGCGTCTTGCGCAGCGGACAACGACTGACGGTATGGCAGTTCGGTTCCGTCTGAGAGGGGCAAGCGATTGATGGTTTCAAATGACATGGGATCATCTGAATTTATGCTGCGCAAATAGTCAAATTGTCTTTTGGTAGCGTCTTTAAAAAAGGCATCCAAAGGTTGAATGAACTAATTTTAGGCATTTGCAATTTTTGAGCAAATTCCGCTTGAAAACCGCGAAATCCTAGGCAAATCTATCTTTATCAGGGGATATGGACGGAGTTTTGAAGAGAATTCAGGGGCGTCGAATTCCAGTCGTTAAGGCATAACTAGCAGGCTATTCGGTGAAAGGGAGGATACTTTCTCGAATAGTGGCCAGAGGGGAAACCGGGTGACGGAAATATCCGCGCCCGGTTTCATTTTATCAAGGCATATTTCCATTTGGACTTTGCGCGATGATATTTGCTTCCGCGCTCTATTTCGCCTACATAGCCTTCAGAATTTTATCTGCGGTTCGACCGAATAGTCGTACACGCTCTCTAACTCGTGGAGACGACGCGCTTTATGGCACGCCAATTCATCTATCATATGTCCGGGCTGAATAAGGCCTACGGCGCTAAGAAGGTTATCGAAAACCTTCACCTGTCATTCTATCCAGATGCGAAGATCGGTATTCTTGGTCCAAACGGCGCCGGTAAGTCGACGATCCTCAAGATCATGGCCGGTATGGACAAGGATTATACCGGCGAGGCCTGGCTCGCTGAAGGTGCGACTTGTGGCTATCTTGCTCAGGAACCGCATCTTGATCCTGAAAAGACTGTACTCGGCAATGTGATGGAAGGTGTGGCTGACAAAACGGCCATTCTCGACCGTTATAATGAGCTGATGATGAATTATTCTGATGAAACCGCAGACGAAGGTGCGGCTCTTCAGGACGTTATCGACAGCCAGAACCTCTGGGATCTGGACAGTCAGGTTGAAATGGCGATGGAAGCTCTGCGCTGCCCGCCTGCTGATGCTGATGTCACCAAGCTTTCGGGTGGTGAGCGTCGTCGCGTGGCACTTTGCAAGCTGCTTCTTTCGAAGCCTGATCTGCTGCTGCTCGACGAACCGACCAACCACCTTGACGCTGAAACCACCGCCTGGCTGGAAAAGCACCTGCGTGAGTATGAAGGCGCTGTCCTGCTCATCACGCACGATCGCTACTTCCTCGACAATGTCACCGGCTGGATTCTCGAACTCGATCGCGGTCGCGGCATTCCTTATGAAGGCAACTATTCTGCCTATCTGGAAGCCAAGTCCAAGCGCATGATTCAGGAAGGTCGTGAAGACGATTCCCGCCAGAAGGCACTTGAGCGTGAACGCCAGTGGATTGCTGCGAGCCCGAAAGCGCGTCAGTCCAAATCGAAGGCACGTATCAAGGCCTATGACCAGCTGGTCGAAGCTGCCAATAATCAGCGTCCGGGTGATGCCCAGATTCTGATCCCGGCTGGTGAGCGTCTTGGTCAGGTGGTTATTGAAGCAGAAGGTCTGACCAAATCGTTTGGCGACCGTATGCTGATTGAAAACCTTACCTTCAAGCTGCCTCCGGGCGGTATCGTTGGTGTTATCGGTCCAAACGGTGCCGGTAAGTCGACGCTCTTCAAGATGATTACGGGTCAGGAAAAGCCGGATTCCGGTTCGATCCGCATCGGCGATACGGTTCATCTTGGTTACGTCGATCAGAGCCGCGATCACCTCGACCCAAACAAGAACGTCTGGGAAGAAATTTCCGGCGGCAACGACATCATCAAGCTTGGCAAGTTTGAAATGAACTCCCGCGCTTATTGCGGTGCGTTCAACTTCAAGGGCGGCGATCAGCAGGCCAAGGTTGGCAATCTCTCCGGTGGTCAGCGTAACCGCGTGCATCTTGCCAAGATGCTGCAGGCAGGCGGCAACGTTCTGCTCCTCGACGAACCGACCAACGATCTTGATACGGAAACGCTGGCAGCGCTCGAAGATGCGCTTGAAAAGTATGCTGGCTGCGCTGTTATCATCTCCCACGATCGTATGTTCCTCGATCGTCTGGCAACGCACATCCTCGCTTTTGAAGGCGATAGCCATGTTGAATGGTTCGAAGGCAACTTCGAGGATTACGAAGCTGACAAGGTCCGCCGTCTTGGACCTGAAAGCGTCAATCCGAAGCGGGTAACCTACAAGCCGCTGACGCGCTAAGAAATCAAAGGCCGGTGCATCGCACCGGCCTTTTTGTTTGATCGCATGTGCTTAACTCTCACGAATTGTGAGGGTGTAATGAGGAGTGGAAAATGAAAGACTGGTCCGCAAAGCAATATCTGAAGTTTGAAGATGAACGTAGCCGCCCGGCGGCTGATCTTCTGGCGCAGATTATGATCGATAGTCCGCGCAAGGTGGTCGATATCGGTTGCGGTCCAGGAAACTCCACCGAGCTTCTCGTCAAACGTTGGCCGAATGCAAAAGTCTCGGGTTTCGACACATCGCCGGATATGATCGCGAAAGCCAAGCAGCGCTTGCCACAGGTTGATTTTTCTCTGGGTGATCTGACGAAGTTTGAGCCTGACGTTGAGACGGATGTGCTGTTTTCCAATGCGGTTTTTCAGTGGATTCCTGATCATAAAGAGCAGATGCAAAGGCTTTTGTCGCAGCTCCGGACCGGCGCTTATCTCGCGGTGCAAATGCCGGATAATATGGCAGAGCCAACCCACGTATTGATGCGTGAAGTTGCCAGGTCCGAGCCCTTCGCCGCGAAGATTGGCAATAAGGGAAGGGGGCCTCTGCCGCCTGTCGCCGACTATTACAATGCGTTGATTGATCATGCTTCCCGTGTTGATATCTGGCATGTGGTTTACAATCATCAGCTGGCTGATGTGGACGCTATCATTGAGTGGGTGAAATCCACCGGTCTGCGTCCCTTCCTTGATCCATTGGATGATGATGAACAGCGCGAATTTTTGAAAGCATACAAATCGCGTCTTCTGGAATTCTATCCAACGCTGAATGATGGTCGTGTGCTGCTGCGCTTCCCACGAATTTTCATCGTTGCCAGA
Organism: Brucella pseudogrignonensis; assembly: GCF_002252525.1. Classification (GTDB taxonomy): domain Bacteria; phylum Pseudomonadota; class Alphaproteobacteria; order Rhizobiales; family Rhizobiaceae; genus Brucella; species Brucella pseudogrignonensis. The sequence continues at coordinate 201,302 of NZ_NNRM01000006.1, read as the reverse complement.
AAATAAGAGAACGCTTTAGCGAGTCTTCTCTCGTCTGTTGCGGAGACCATCTTTCACAAAGATTTTACCGGGTCTGCAAATCGCTTATCCGGTAAAATATTTAAACTTCAAATACTTATGCTCCTGCTGAAGAGTTTCTAATCCAATAGTAGTGTATGATAATAGATTGCATACAAACGATATTGCTCCTATGATTTTGCGGTATCGGAGGTAATTCCAAACAATTTTTGATGCCCGCTGGGATCGCTTGATTGGGAGTGGTGACATCTCTTTTTCAAAGATGTTGCGTCAAGGTTAGCTTCAGAGACTGTGCGGCTTTTGGTCGAACCATGCAGACTTGCAGACTGAAATCTGAGGCCCGACCGACCTGCCGAATATATTGATTTAGAGATCAACGATTACTGGTTTTGCTCTCTCCCAAGCAAGGCAAGTGATCATGCAGTCGTTTCCCCGTTTTCGGCTGCTATCGGGAGTTTCAGAATGAGCAATGCAGAAATGCACAGCGATGCCAATGGTGAGATCGAAGAGAAACACGACGCTCACGATACGCGCCGCCGGATTTATGCGATCGTTGCGAGCGCCTCCGGCAATCTGGTCGAATGGTACGACTTTTATGTCTATTCTTTTGGCGCACTTTACTTCGCATCACAGTTTTTCCCGGCTGAAGATCAGACCAGTCAGCTGCTGAACGCAGCGGCTATTTTCGCAGCCGGTTTTCTTATGCGCCCGATTGGCGGTTGGCTGTTTGGTCGGCTCGCTGACAGGCTCGGTCGCCGTACTTCTATGCTGATTTCGGTCAGCATGATGTGTCTTGGTTCTTTTGCTATCGCTATCCTTCCGACTTATGAGTCCATCGGCCTTTGGGCACCGCTTCTTCTTTTGCTGGTGCGACTGTTGCAGGGCCTGTCGGTTGGCGGAGAATATGGCACCACTGCCACTTACATGAGTGAAGTGGCTCTTGCCGGGCGTCGCGGTTTCTTCTCGTCGTTCCAGTATGTGACGCTGATTGGCGGTCAGCTTCTTGCTGTTCTGGTGCTGGTAATTCTGCAGTTCTTCCTGACGTCGGAACAGCTGCATGAATGGGGCTGGCGCATTCCGTTTGCCATTGGCGGTCTGGCTGCAATCGTTGCGCTTTATCTGCGCCGTACACTGCACGAGACTTCAACCGAAGAGTCACGTAACAGCAAGGCTGCAGGTAGTTTTGCGACGATCTGGAAGCATCACCGCAAGGCATTCCTGGTCGTTGTGGGCTTCACGGCTGGCGGTTCGCTGACCTTCTATACTTTCACGACCTATATGCAGAAATATCTGGTCAATACCGCCGGTATGGACAAGGAAACGGCCAGCGAGGTTATGACGGTCGCGCTGTTTGCATTCATGCTCATGCAGCCGCTGTTTGGCTATATCTCCGACAAGGTTGGTCGCAAACCGATGATGATCGCCTTTGGCGGCGTATCGGTGTTGACGACTATTCCTTTGCTCACAGTGCTTGGCTCTGTGCAAAGCCCGACAATGGCATTTGTCTATATCGCCATCGCTTCGGCAATTGTGAGCATGTACACGTCGATTGGCGGTATCGTGAAATCGGAACTGTTTCCGGCTGAAGTGCGTGCTTTGGGTGTTGGCTTTTCCTATGCCATTGCCAATGCAATCTTCGGCGGTACCGCCGAATATGTGGCGCTATGGTTCAAGAAGGCCGGCTTTGAAAGCGGGTTCTTCTGGTATGTAACCATCATGATGGTGATCGTGTTCATCGTCGGTCTGGTCATGCCTGATCCGCGCAAACACGGTTATTTGCAGGGTCACGGAACCCACTGATACTTGAACTTGTTAGACGCCGCCTTTGGGCGGCGTTTACATTTCTACCTTCTCATCATCATCAGCGGTGACGAGACGCGTGGCGCGCCATTCGGTTAGCTTTTTGTTGATGTCATCCAGCACAAAGAAACGCGCTGAATCCTTGTCATATCCGTCATCGCGCAGAGTGTCGTAGTCGGTATGCGCGTGGCGAACATGCGCGACCGTTGCAAGCCAGACGGCCACTGAGGGCGGGAGTGTCTTCATATGAGGCGCAAGCGCTGCGGCTCGGATTGGCTCTGAGTCTGAATAAGGAACCGCGGGAAGCAAAAGCGTGAGCGATTTTGCAATTGCCTTCTGTCGTACAGAGCTTGCACCCATGGCGGTCTTCCTTTCCTGCCTGCAGCAAGATTCGATATAATCATAACCCAGCTACCATTCTGCTCAAACGGCTACCCGAACCGGGTGACAGTTTTGCTGTGTATGGGTTTGCGAAAACTGCTTGCGTCATTATCGCAATTCACATAAACATATCTTTATATGTTTTAGAGCGTGGAGGTTGCGGATTGCGTTTGCAGCTCGATCAGATGGTGGATGTTTTAAAAGCGGTGGCCGAGCCAAGCCGCTTACGCATCCTTGCGCTTCTTTCCAAGGGCGATTTGACGGTATCTGACCTGACCACAATTCTTGGTCAGTCGCAGCCGCGCGTGTCGCGCCATCTCAAGCTGCTCGGTGAAGCTGATCTGATCGACCGTTATCAGGAAGGCGCCTGGGCCTATTTCCGGCTTTCCGATAATGCGCTCTGCGGTGAGGTTGCACGCAATCTTCTCATCCGGCTCGATGCGACGGATGCGCTGATTGAGCGTGATCTGGAGCGGCTCTCACAGGTCAAATCCAATCGTCAGGAAAAGGCTGCGGCCTATTTCAGTGCGAATGCCGGAAGCTGGGACGAAATTCGCAAGCTTCATGTGTCTGAGAATGCCGTGGAAGCGGCGCTCAAGACCATTGTGGGTGATAAGCCATTTCAGGCGATGCTTGATGTTGGTACGGGCACCGGTCGGTTGCTGGAACTGTTTTCACCGCTTTATTCTCGCGGCCTTGGCATTGATATCAATCGCGACATGCTTGCCGTGGCGCGTGCCAATCTTGACCTTGCAACGGTGAGCAATGCGCAAGTGCGGCAGGGCGATGTTTATGCACTGCCCGTCGAACGTGAGAATTTCGATCTCGTAACCATCCATCAGGTTCTGCATTTTCTTGATGATCCGCAGGCTGCTATTCGCGAGGCAACGCGTGCGCTGCGCCCCGGCGGCAGATTGCTGATTGTCGATTTTGCACCGCATAAGCTTGAGTTTCTGCGCGAAGAACACGCGCATTTGAGGCTTGGCTTCAGCGATGAGCAGATGCTTGGCTGGCTGAAGGAAACAGGGCTTGAGCCCGACACAACGACTGAATTGGGGCCGAAGGTTGCCAATGGCGATGACGGATTGACGGTAAAGCTCTGGCTTGCCCGTGATCCGCGTGTGCTGATTGCTGATCCGGCTTCGCGCAATGAAAGCATGACGGAGACAGTTTGATGGGTTTCTATGGTCTTTCCCGCCGACCAGATATCGGCCAGACCACCCGGGTTTCGTTCGAATTCTTCCCGCCCAAGTCGGAAGAAATGGAACAGCGCCTGTGGGAGACGGTAACGCGGCTTGCGCCGCTCAAGCCGGAATTTGTCTCCGTGACCTATGGCGCAGGTGGTTCTACGCGTGAGCGCACAATACGCACGGTTGCACGTATTCTGAAAGAAACAGATGTCCAGCCTGCTGCGCATCTCACCTGTGTTGATGCGACCAGTGAGGAAGTTGATCGCGTGGCGCAGGAGTTCGCAGCGCTTGGCGTCAATCGCTTCGTAGCGCTGCGTGGTGATCCGGCTGCCGGTATCGGCGAGAAATATGTTCCGACGCCGGGCGGCTATCAGAATGGCGCTGAGCTCGTCGGTGGTCTGCGTAAGCTTGCTGACTTCGACATTTCTGTTTCGGCCTATCCTGAAAAGCATCCGGAAAGCCCGGATTTTGCGACCGATATCGATATGCTCAAGCGCAAGGTCGATAATGGCGCAACGCGCGCAATCACGCAGTTCTTCTTCGATAACGATCTGTACGAGCGTTATGTCGAGCGTGTGCGCCGTGCTGGCATCTATATCCCAATCGTTCCAGGTGTTCTGCCAGTGCACAATTTCAAGCAGGTTCGCAATTTCTGCGCCCGTTCAGCAACGCATATCCCGGCATGGCTGGCAGAGCGCTTTGACGGGCTGGATAATGACCCGCAGACGCATCAGCTTGTTGCAGCAGCCATTGCTGCCGAACAGGTCATGGATCTGATCGAACGCGGCGTGCAGGACTTCCATTTCTACACGATGAACCGAGCTGACCTTCCATACGCGATCTGCCATATGATTGGTATTCGGCCTAAAACTGAAGCCCAGTTAGAAGTCGCCTGAAATGAAAAAAGCCCGGTCTGAAACCGGGCTTTTCTTTTAAGTGAAACGGATCGGTTCATCCTCAAAAACCGATGCCGTCTAATGGCTTAGGCTGTTCCCAATCAGGGAATAACGCCTGCTATCAACGCGGCAACAAATGCAAATGCTGCACAGATCATGAGGACATTCAAAGATCGCGTAAGTCCCATTGGTCTGTCTCCTTCTAAGCATCCGACAAAGTCGAATGCGCGCTGGTAGAGAACCTGAATCTAAGCGCAAAAGGTCTCAAACAAAAGAAGATTTCTTGCTGCAATATGCGGTGATCGTGGAAAAAACCTTCTGTTTACCACCTAAGTCATTGAAATTTTTAACTGTAAAATTTTGTTCACATTTCATGAAAATGCCACGAAACCGCCAACTTTGGAGGTGGTTTTGACACAATTTTTGGGGTGTTTCAGCTGATAAACGCCAGAAAAACGGACAGAGTCACGACCGAAATCGTTGTCGAATAGAGAATTACATTCGACGTAATTGCTGCCTCACGACGGTAATGTTCGGCCAGCATGAAGGGTCCGGTGCCAGCGGGCAGTGCTGCGAGCAGGGTCGCGCTTTGTGCCAGATGCGGCGGCAGCTTAAACACATAGACTGCAAGCAGCCATGTTGCGAACGGCATGACAATGAGCTTGACCGAGACCAGAAAAGCGATGGCATTGACGCTTTCGCGCTCAATCTTGCGCGGCTGGGCAAGGAAAAGCCCAAGCGCAACCAGCGCGCAAGGAGAGGCAGCGCCGCCCAACATCTTCAGGAAAGTTTCGGCAGGTGCAGGAATGGTAAAGCCAGTTAAAGGCACCAGCATTCCGAGGAATGGTGCTACGAGCAGCGGATTGCGGATCAGCGAACGCGTAACCTTCCACACTAGATGCAGCGGCTTCTTCTCTGTTTGCAGGCCGATCTCGATCAGGACAATGGCGAAAGCGAAGGTCACACAAACGGTGATGATGATGGTGATCGTAGTTGCAGCGAGTACGCCTGAACCAAATGCAATCATCGAAAGCGGAATGCCCATATAGCCCGTATTGGGATAGGCTGCATTAAGGCCATCGATGGCGCTGTCTGCGAGCGGCTGCTTGCCGCGCAGGCGGATAATAAAAGGCAGGGCAAAGGCGATGGCGCTGCTGAGCAGAAACACGGCGATAAAGCCCGGCTGCCAAAGATCGCTGCCATGGGTGTTGGCCATGATGTCGAACAGCAGGGCCGGCAGTGCGAGATAGACGACAAAGCGATTGAGTTCCGCAATTGCATGTGGGCCCAATATTTTCAGCTTGAACGCAAGCCAGCCTGAGAAAATCAGGGCGAATACGGGCAGGACGACGATCAGAGTCGAGAGCATGGCGGGATCACTTGCAACGATAGAGCGGTTCCCGCTTTTGCTGGAAATACTCTAGAACTAAAAAGGCGCGGGGTTATCCGCGCCTTGGATTTATTCAGAGTCAGAGCTTTTCAAGCAGCTCTGGAGTTGGCCAGGAATCAGCTGGCATTCCAAGACGCAGCTGTTCGGTGCGCACTGCATCGCGGGTCAATACGCCGAAGACACCATCAATCTTGCCCATATCATAGCCACGAGCCTGAAGCTTGGTCTGCAGTTCCTTCATCTGTTCCTGCGTCAAGCCCTGATCAGGGTTGCCGGGATTGAAGGCTGGAGCACCTGCAAGGCGGGTGGCAAAATAAGCAGCCGTGGTCGCGTAAACAATCGACTTGTTCCACTCCACGAAAACATCGAAGTTTGCATAAGACAGGAACGCTGGTCCCTTGCGGCCCAGTGGCAGTAACAGCGATGCATCGCCATCATCAGGGCCAAGCGGTCCCTTGAGGCCGACAACGCCCTGTTCAGCCCACCATGAATGCGGCTTGCGATTGGTGCGGATGGATTCTTCCCACGGCAGGTCTTTGGTGATGCGTACTTCTTCGAGCCAAGGCTCGCCGCGTTTCCAGCCGAGTTCGGAAATCATGCGGCCTGCCGTCATCATCGCGTCAGGCACGCTGTTCTTGAGATCGACCTTGCCGTCGCCGTCGCCGTCAACGCCGCGCTCAAGATAATCCTTCGGCAGAAGCTGCATCATGCCGATTTCGCCAGCCCATGCGCCTGTAGTTGCCGCATCGACAACACCGGTATCGAAAAGCTTGAGAAGGGCGATCAACTGAGGACGGAAGAGCTCTGGGCGGCGGCAGTCGTAGGAAAGCGTCACAAGCGCGTTCAGCGTATCGAAATCACCCTGAATGGCGCCGTAATCGGTTTCAAGACCCCAGAAGGCTGCAAGAACCGGACCCGGCACGCCATAAGTGTCTTCGACCTTCTTGAACACATCGGCATATTTGACGAGGTTGCTCTGGCCGTTCTTCAGGCGCGCTTCGGAAATCAAGCGCTTGGAGAATTCGGTGAAGGTCAGGTTGAAGACCGTCTGTTTGCGGTCGCGGTCGAGAACTTTTTGCTCAAGCATAGCCTTGTGTAGCTCGGCAATGCCCTTTTCACCCACGCCTGCTTCGCGTGCTTCCTTGGTCAGATTATCCATCCACTGACCGTAATCGATCTCGCATTCCGGCTTAGGCAGATTGGTCGCATTGGTTGCGGCATCCGGGCCCGGAGAGGCGAGCGCGGGAGAAATTGCAGTTGATGCCAGTAAAGCGGCAGCCATCACTGAAGCGATAAGTTTCATCGAGAGAACTCACAATTAAAAGAGAAAGAACTTCCCCATTTATTTCCAAAAGCTATTGCCTCATCACGTCATGGAAATGAAGCGAAACTTAGCGTGAGTTCTCATTTGATGCCGAGTTAACGGACCTTGTTGCTTTCCAGCCACTTTTTCCATGCACTGGCACTGCCGGCAAACACATTGATATCTGCATCACCCTTGATGCCCGGAATGGTTCCCGTACCCGTATATTGCCAGAAGGTCCAAGGATGCGGCCCGTATTTCTCTGTCGGGTGACCAGCCGTGGATCGCAGCCAGAACGGATATTCCCGCATCTGGTTGAGGTCATTTTCATCGAAGAAGTCGACCGTTGTGTAGATGATCGGTCGTTTGCCATAGTGCTTTTCGACGGCATCAAGGAAAATCTTCATTTCCTTGCGTACCACAACCGCATTTGGCCTTAGCTTACAGCTCGGCGAACTTGCGTTCCATTCCATATCGAGAACAGGAGGCAGTGCGTTCGGATCGCGCGGAACATTCTGAATGTACCAGCGTGCCTGCTCGATGGCTGGGCGGCAGAAGTAATAGAAATGATAGGCGCTGCGCGGAATGCCAGCCTGCTTCGCGCCATTCCAATGCTCGGTGAAACGGTCATCAAAGCGGTCGCCGCCTTCTGTTGCCTTGATGAAGGCGAACGAAATGCCGCTGCGGCGTACCGCATTCCAATCAACATCGACCTGATATTTTGAAACATCCGTACCATGGATTGGATAATGCCATGGCGTGCGGCCCGTCCATTCAAACGGTTTTCGATCACCGAACCGCGGTGCATTGACGGCTCCTGTCGGGCGCGCCATCTGCTGCATCGAATTGCCTGACTTTTTAACGTCGGCGAAGTCGTAGTCGACTGTGGTGCAGCCGGCTAGAAGTAACATGCCAAGGGCTAGAATGCTGCGGTTGGCCATACGGTTCATACAGTGGTCCCGGTGTCGCGAATCAATCTTAACAAGGGTTACGCGATCCCGATGCTGACGTCATCAGTCAGCGGGCAAAACTTTGCTGGAAATAGATTGTGTCGCACCAGTTGCGGCTTATTCGGCGCGGATAGTCGCGATCCATGCAAAGCCGCGATAGAGCACTTTGTGTCTTGATATGGCGCCTTGTTCCGCGGCCATTTGGTCTGCGACAGTGAAGAGATCACTACGAGGCGTCACATGGAACCAGCGAAGCCAGGTGAAAAGTGCTTTCTTAAACCAGTAGGGCAGACCTTGCTGATCTCCAAAATCGACTATGTGCAGTTCGCCGCCCGGTTTGAGGTGGCGAATGCTTTCCCGGATGACAGGTTGCCATTGCGGGATCATCGAAACAGCATAGGAAATGAAGATACGGTCGAAATTGCTTTGACCAAAAAGCGCTTCGGGGTCGAAATGCGTGGCGTCGGCGCGTTCGAGGCTGGTGCGTTCGGCAATCCCGGCCCGCTCAGCCGCGCTGTGGGCCGTTTCCAGCATCTCAGCTGAAATATCGATGCCAAACAGTTTTGCGTCCGGGTAGGCTTGGGCGGTTTTGACGAGATTGCGGCCTGTGCCGCAACCGATTTCGAGTACATGGCCATTGGATGGAACATTGAGGCCAGCGATCATTGTATCGCGGCCAAGGAGATAATATTTGCGCGTTGCATCGTAAAAATGCCGTTGCCGCTTATAAACCCGGTCCATCAGGCTGGCATGGTCGATGCCCTGAGCCCGTCCGCGACTGCCCAATGGATTAACGCCCATATCAAGCGTCCTTTAATGTGTAGAGGTGAAAGCCGCCATATATAGAAGAGCGGTCGCGATCATGTAGTGTGCGCGATTCATCTTCGCGGTAATCCCAATGGGCCAGAATTGACGGATCAACACGGCCCGGAAGCAGACTTGGTTCTGCTGCCGTGCGGAAAATGACGCGGGCACCGGGCGCTGCTGTGCGTGTGATTTCGCTCCAGAGCGCGTTGAGCTGGCCGTCGTTCATCCAGTCCTGTGCGTCGAGCAGAATATAGCGATCTACGGATGAGGCTGGCTTCTGGGCAAGGAACTCGGTGTAGTTGGCGTTCTGAACCGTCATGCGGTCCACACGGGCGCGCACGGTTTCAAAATTGGCACGGGAGAGATAGGGCGGCAGGGGGCCGGTTTCCTCATTGCCGCTATAGCCACGTCCGAAGGCCTGCCAGGCGAAATAATTTTCAGTCAGCGGAAAGGCGCAGGCGAGTTTTTCAAGGCGTGCACGAAGGACGAAAGCCATGTCGCCATTGCCGGCGGTTGCCAGCGCATCATATTGCTGCGGCGGAATGCCAAGGCCAAACAACGATGATTTACGAGCGGTGGCCCAGCGTACCATGCGTTTTTCAAACAAGGGTGCGAGTGCTGTATCGAAGAATGTTCGCTGCTCTTCCATTGTGCGTGCCTTGAGAATGTCACGCGGGTCAATGCCATAAAGGCGGGCAACGCGGTGCCCCATGCCGATGAAGACACCCAGAAGACCGTGACGATACAGGTCACGCGAGAAGATTGAGATGCGCTGGCGGCCACTTAGTTTGCGTTTTTCCCAGTAGGCGCGGCTTTCTTGATCAAGATGCGGGCGGATAAAGCGTTGGTAGGCGGCGAGATTGGCCTTGTCATCAGCCTTGCCATAGAAGCGATAAAAGGTGGCATAATCGGGCAGGTGCTTGAGTGCTGCAAGCTTCAGGCGATTGAACGCCACATGCGCACGGTTAAGATCGACGGCCTCGACGCGAGCCGGATCTGCGGTCAGATAGGAAAGCGCGTTGCAGCCGCCAGACGCAATGGTCACGATACGATGGCCGGGCTGAATGGCGAGTGCCACCATGTCGACTTCTGGGTCCTCCCAGATTTGTGGATACACCAGCCCCTTAAACAACCAGGCAAAAAGACGCTCTGAAAAGCCCTGTCGTGAGAGCGCATGATTTTGTGTGACGGCGCGTTGAAGGATCGTTCCGTTGGCGTCTTGTCCTGTCATGCCATGCTCCCCGTTTATTTAGCGCATCCCGAATTCTGAATTGGTTCGGGCAAGATGCGCGAAGTTTTAAAGGCGAATCCGACCTTGTTTGCGCAAGTTAAACATCTGCCAGTGACAGGGGCGTGACGGCAGTTTTACGGGAAAATCATGGTTAAAACTTTGTTATTATGGCGTTTTGTTACGAGCAGTAAGACTATTTGAGAGAACCTTTCCGCATGCTCGCCGTTTTTTGTTGTGACGTTGGCATCGTCGTAAAGCATCGCCGGGGACTAAAGAGCGATGTGGCGACTGTCTTCGTAGGTGATTGATCGGATGAACCGATCAGACACGGAAAACCAAAGCAGCGTTGGCTAAATCCCCGCAGCGCTGATTTTTAGGGAAGGAGAGCCATTATGAAAAAGTTTCTGGTAAGTGCGGTAGCTGCCGTATCGTTTCTCGGACTTGCTGCCTGCAGCGACAATTCGAAAGATACGAATAGTGCGCCGTCCACCCCTGCGCCATCAGCGCCGGCAAATAACGATACGACAACGACTCCGTCGACCCCAGCACCGGCACCATCGACACCGGGCACGGGTACACCTCCTGCAAACTAAATTGCAGTTGGTTTATGTGAACCGCGATCAGTTCGCGGCTGAATGGCGGTCTGTTTTGCAGGCCGCCATTTTCCCCGAAAGGAGCAAAGTTGATGGATAACTCTGCAGTAGTCGTCAATAAAGACAGTATGACTGCGTTTTCCATGTTCAAACGCAGGCTTTCTTCGGTTATGGCTTTTGTTATGAGCCGTCATTTTCTGTTTTTGATTTCCGCTGTTGTTCTGGTTGCCCTTGCTGCTTGCGGCAAAGGAGAGGACGAGCAGGCTGCTGCTCCAGCTCAGCCAGAGCAAAACACATCTGCTCCAGCCCCATCCAGTGATACACAGGCTGGACCAGATTTAATGAAGGCTTTGCAGGATAATGCTGGCGTTATAACTCCCGAACAAAAGGCTGCAGCGATTGAGCGTGCGCGCACCAATGCCGAAGCTGCAGCCAAGGCTGTGGGTCAGAGCGTTGAGCAGGCACAGGCCGCAGGCGAAGCGGCGGCGAGTGCTGCACAGCAGTCGTTTGAGGCTCGTCAGGCCGCGCAATAATCGTCTTCACAGGCAGCGATATTTTTCTAAATTATTGTTTTTTCGTCGATTGCAACGGGTTGTTGTTTCCAGCCTTTACGGAATTATATAGAAACGATTCATGTCGATCTGGGTCCGCATCGGTGAGTTCGTCACCTCTGTAACGCTGAACGCTATTTCCAGCGTTATCGAAGCCGTGCGCACGGTTTTTGAGGGCGATGCAGATACGCGCCGTCGCGTTGCATTCTCCATTGCCATGATCGCGCTGTCTGCAAAAATGGCAAAAGCGGATGGTGTGGTGACGCAGGATGAGTTTCGTGCGTTCCAGAGCATTTTTTCAGTGCCGCCAGAAGAGCACGCCCATGTGGTTCGTCTCTATAATCTCGCTCAGCAGGATGTGGCGGGCTATGAAAGCTACGCGCGTCAGTTGGCAGGTCTTTGCCGCGAAGGCGACGATAATTGTCATCTGCTTGAAGATATTCTCGACGGTCTTTTTCATATCGCGACCGCTGACGGCTATGTGCATGACAAGGAAATGGCGTTCCTTGCGAGCGTTGCTGAGATTTTCGGTTATGACGAGGAAGGCTTCGAGCGCATCGCGCTCCGCCATGTCAATCGCGGAGAGGGCGATCCTTATGCCATCCTCGGGCTTGTTCGCGGTGTGTCTTTTGAGGATGCGCGCAAGCGCTATCGCTCTTTGGTGAAAGAGCACCATCCTGACCGGCTTGTTGCGGAAGGTCTTCCGCTGGAATTTATAAAGATCGCAAATACACGCCTTGCTGCCATCAATGCAGCCTGGGCAAGCGTAGAAAAACAATTGGAAGCCGCATGAGCAGCGCAGACGTATCAGAAGCAGAACTTTTGGCGGCACTTGTTTTGGATAAGCCCGATTATCCAGCGGCCTCGATTGATGCGTCGCCGAATTTCGGCATTCGCAAGGACGGCAAGACACCGACCTATCTGATCCTGCATTATACGGGTCTGGCTACGGCTCAGGAGGCTCTGGACGTTCTAAAGTCGCCTGAGATGGAAGTCTCGGCACATTATCTGGTTCATGAAGATGGCCGCGTAGTGCAGATGGTCTCTGAAAAGGCGCGCGCATGGCACGCAGGAAAGAGCTTCTGGAAGGGCGAGACAGATATCAATTCGGCATCAATCGGGATCGAAATCGTCAATCCGGGCAATCTCGAAAATTATCCGCCTTTTGCGGACCGTCAGATCGAAGCAGTTATAGAGCTTTGCCGCAGCATATGTAGCCGATATGAAATCCGTCCCGAAAACGTACTCGCGCATTCGGACATCGCACCAGAGCGTAAAACAGATCCGGGGCACAACTTCCCGTGGAAAAAGCTTCATGCCGCAGGGATTGGTCATCTGATCGAACCAACTGCTGTCCGGGGCGGACGCTTTCTCGCGCGTGGCGAGCAAGGACAACCGGTCGAAGCTTTGCAGTCCATGCTGGCACTTTACGGATATAAAATCGAGATCAACGGTGTGTTCGATGAGGCTACCGAGACCGTAATTAAGGCGTTTCAGCGGCATTTTCGGACACAAAATGTGGACGGTGTAGCGGACGTATCTACTATAGATACCCTCTACAGGCTTATTTTTTCCCTACAAAATGTTACCGCATGAGCATGAGATTTCATGCTTATGCGTGATAGCTTGCGGCTTCATATTTCTGTAGTAATTTCATTAAATTAGAACGATTACACCTTTTGTCGATGGTATTTTTCCACCATGGCGCGTATCACGAAATGTGACAGTCTTTATTACAACCTGTAAGACTATTTTACTTCCCCAACCAATCTTCGGCTGCATTTCCCCAGCAAATGATCTGGCATTCCCAGCGGCGACGGGCGGGTTTTGGCCAGTCATGCGGGATCATAATTCAAACGGCTCTGCTGCCCCCAAGACCAGCGAAGCCCCATAAAAAACGATCCAAGACGGTAGGTTATGAAAGTAAAATTTGTTGTTGTATGCGCCCTGATTGGCGCCATGAGTTCTTTTGGCCTTAATTCTGCAATGAGTGCGCCAGTCAATGAACCAACCAATCTGGCAGATCTTCTGAAGGCTCGCGCCCAGAACAAGGCTGCTGAAACCAACAAGTCTGAACAGTCATCACGCTCAGCCCAGACAGAACGCAAGCAAACCGCAAAGAAGGCTTCGGTCATCACAAAGCGTGCCGCACCAACGGCAAAGAGCGCGAAGCGGTCCAAGTCTCGCGGTGAGACGTCAAAGTCCGTGAAGAGCGGTACCGGCTACTCCCAGATTATCAATCGCTATGCAGCGACCTACGGTGTGCCTTCGTCGCTCGCCCATGCGGTTGTTCGTCACGAAAGCAATTTCCAGCCAAATGTTCGCGGCAAAGCTGGTGAAATCGGTCTGATGCAGATCAAGCTCTCGACGGCTCGTGGCCTCGGTTATACCGGTTCTGCAAAGGGCCTCTATGAGCCTTCGACCAACATCCAGTTTGGCATGAAGTATCTTGCAATGGCACAGAAGCTCGGCGGCGGCAGCACCTGCGGCACGATCCTCAAGTACAATGCCGGTCATGGCGCAAAGCGCATGAACCCAACCTCTGCAAAATATTGCAGCTCGGTTAAGGCCTACATGGCTGGCCTCTAATGTTTGTTCTGACACGCCTATCCTGAAAGTCGTTTAGCCCTTTTCGGGATAGGCTCTGAATTTATGTTGTCGGTTGCGTAGAGTTCCAAACCGATGATGTAAACGAAAAGCCGGTAGCGGTTTCGCTGCCGGCTTTTCTGTTGTGCATAGATTTTTTCGAAACCCGGTTCCCACTTGGCATGATCGTGCTATATACGCGCCCGTCAGTCGGTCGGGCAGCCGCGCTTGTCATATGCCGAAAGGCGGCAGGTGAGGAAAGTCCGGGCTCCATGGAAACACGATGCCGGGTAACGCCCGGCGGGGGCGACCCCAGGGACAGTGCCACAGAGAGTAGACCGCCCCGTCTTCCGTACCGCTTGGTCAAGCGGCAGGGATGACGGGGTAAGGGTGAAAGGGTGGGGTAAGAGCCCACCGCGCCGGTGGCAACACAGGCGGCAAGGTAAACCCCATTGGGAGCAAAACCGAATAGGGACGGCGCGCCGGTTCGCAAGAACCGGCAATCAGTTTCCGGATCAGCCGTCCGGGTGGGTTGCAAGAGGCGGGTGGCGACATCCGTCCCAGATGAATGGCTGCCACGTTGGACGCAAGTCCGGCCATACAGAACCCGGCTTACAGACCGACTGACACTTTATCCTTCCCCATTTCTGTTTGATCGCAGGAAACGGATAGTTGTGTTCGGGTTGCACATCTATTGCGGAACTTCCCAATCAAGGAGGTTTCCATGTCGAGCTTAAAAGATAAGGTCGCAATCATTATCGGTGCGTCGTCGGGAATAGGGCGCGCTACGGCAATGCTGTTTGCTGCGCAAGGTGCAGCTATCATTCTAAATGCCCGCAATGAGGCGGGGTTGGTGCCAGTAGCGCAAGCTATCAAAGAGCTTGGCGGCGAAGCACATTATGTTGCTGGCGACGCTTCACAAGCTGAAACACATGAGAAACTCATAGCCGCTGCGCAAAATGAGTTCGGTCGTCTTGATGTCGCTTTTAACAATGCTGGTACTGTCGGCCCCATCGGACCGATGACAGAAGCAAGCCTTGATGATTGGAACAAGGTGATTGCCGGAAATCTGACATCGGCATTTCTCGGCGCGAAATCGCAGATACCATTCATGCTCAAGTCCGGCGGCGGTTCGATCATTTTTACATCGACCTTTGTTGGCACCAGTGTCGGCATTCCTGGAATGTCGCTCTATGGTGCCGCAAAGGCTGGGTTAATGGGATTGGTGAAGGGCATCACCGCAGACTATGGCGCGCAAGGCATCAGAGCCAATGCGCTTTTGCCGGGCGGTGTCGATACGCCGATGGCAGGCAGTGACGCGCAGAAAGAATGGGCGGCGGGCCTTCATGCAATGAAGCGGATTGCGCAGCCCGAAGAAATTGCTCAGGCGGCACTGTTTCTTGCAGGGCCAATGGCGAGCTTTGTTTCCGGTTCAGCGCTTTATGCTGACGGTGGCAATTCAGCGGTCAAGTAAAAAAGCAGCGGCTTTCCGGGTTGGAAAGCCGCTGTGCCGTCTCAAATCGGTACGCCTGTGAAGAAGTCGTAGATGAGTTTCATGTTCAACACGACGATGATGGCAGCGGTAACTGCCGCAAGGATTGTTACCCAGCGCGGCGCCACCAGCGCGCCCATCTTTTTCTTTTCTGCTGTGAACATCACGAGCGGGATGATGGCAAAGGGCAGCTGAAGACTGAGCACCACCTGCGACAGGATCAAAAGTTCGGTCGTTCCCTGCGAGCCATACATGATCGTAACTATGGCCGCTGGCACGATAGCGACGAAGCGGGTGATTGCGCGACGCAACCAGGGCTTCAGTTTGATATCGATAAAGCCTTCCATCACGATCTGACCAGCCATGGTCGCCGTGATGGTCGAGTTAAGCCCGCAGCATAGCAGCGCAATTGCAAACAGTGTTGGCGCTAGAGCGGAACCGAGCAACGGGTTGAGCAAGGCATGGGCTTTGTCGAGATCTTCGACGGTGGTATTGCCTGTCGCATTGAAGCTTGCTGCGGCCAAAATCAGGATCGATGCATTGACCAGCAGTGCGAAGGTAAGGGCAATCGTCGAGTCGAGTGTTGCAAAGCGTATTGCTTCGCGCTTTTCCGGCAAAGTATGCCCGTAATCGCGTGTCTGAATGATGCCGGAATGCAAATAGAGGTTATGCGGCATCACGGTCGCACCAATAATGCCCAATGCTATATAGAGCATATCCGGATTGCGGATGATTTCTGTGGTTGGCGCAAAGCCGCGGATCACTTCGCCCCACTTGGGTTCAGCCATCAAAATCTGGATCAGGAAGCAGAGCGCAATGACGCCGAGCAGCGTGATGATGAGCGCTTCGACCCGACGAAAGCCCTTGTTCTGGAGATAGAGAACAAGAAGCACGTCTGCGGCGGTAATGATGACGCCGATTTCCAGCGGAATGCCGAAAAGCAGATTGAGACCGATTGCCGTGCCGATAACCTCGGCAAGATCGGTGGCGCAGATGGCAAGTTCTGCCAAAAACCACAAAGGCCAGGCGAGAAAGCGTGGATAGGCATCGCGGCAGGCTTGAGCGAGATCGCGACCGGTTGCAACCGCAAGCCGGGTGCATAGTGCTTGCAGGAGTACTGCCATGAGATTTGAAATCAACACGACCGACAGCAGCATATAGCCGAAGCGGGAGCCACCTGCGAGCGAGGTGGCCCAGTTGCCGGGGTCCATATAGCCTACGGCGACAAGATAACCGGGGCCAAAGAAAGCCATTGCGCGGCGAAGTTTTGAACCGGATCGGTTTACCCGGATAGACCGGTGTACATCGGACATCGAGGCTTCGCCCCGATCACGACGCCAACCTTCAAATGTAACGTCTTGCGGAGCGGGGGGCGTACTTCCCCGCGGAGCCATCTTAAATGCCATGCGTTAAGCTTTCAAAATGCAATTGCGAACTATTTGCAATTAATAACGCCAGCATGGCTTGCCGTCAACGGCAGCAAATGGGGACTTTTTTCATATCTATGTGATCGTTGGATCTGGTTATTGGACGAATTGACTGCCGGTTGGGCGCGCAGTTTTCGGTCTTTGGACAAGCTGAAATGATGCTAGAAAAACTTTTGTATAAGCCCTGGTTTTCTGTATGGGCGTTGCAAAGGATAACGGTTCATTAAGCTTAATATCCGATAACTGTTTGAACGAATCCGCCAAATCGAAGCTCGTCTACAATTGGCCGGAATCCATACAGAAAACACAGGATAGCGGGACTTGATCCCGGGAAAGGATCGGGATGATGGCTAGCCTCGGCGGAGACCAATCTCAAGCCGAAGGGGCTCAGGTCCGTCACGTTCCGGTGCTTATTTCCGAAGTGATCGATGCCTTGAAGCCCGAAACCGGCAAAGTAATCGTCGATGGCACATTCGGTGCGGGCGGTTATACCCGACGTATTCTGGAGCAGGGCGCAAGCGTTATCGCTATTGATCGCGACCCGACTGCCATTGCAGCCGGTCGTGTCATGGAAAAGCAGTTCGAAGGCAGGCTCAATCTGGTTGAAAGCCGGTTTTCGGCGCTGGATGAAGCTGTTGAAACAGTCGAGGGAGAAGGCGCGAAGGTGGATGGCGTTGTGCTCGATATCGGTGTCTCGTCGATGCAGATCGATGAAGCCGAGCGTGGCTTTTCCTTCCAGAAGGATGGGCCGCTCGACATGCGCATGTCACGCAACGGTCCAAGCGCTGCCGATGTGGTTAACCGCCTGAAGATGGGCGATCTTGCACGCATCTTTAATTTTCTCGGCGAAGAGCGTCATGCAGGTCGCATCGCGCGCATGATTGAAAAGCGTCGCGAAACACAGTTTTTCACGCGCACACTTGATCTAGCCAATGCGATTGAATCGCTGGTCGGCCGTAATCCAAAAGTGCCTATTCATCCTGCAACGCGCGTGTTTCAGGCGTTGCGCATCTATGTGAATGACGAGCTGGGTGAACTGGCGCGAGCATTGCTTGCAGCCGAACGTATTCTGAAGCCTGGTGGTCGCCTTGTTGTCGTGACCTTCCATTCGCTCGAAGATCGTATGGTCAAGCGCTACTTTGCAGACCGTGCTGGTGGCAGCGCTGGATCGCGGCATTTGCCGGAAACCCATGTGCGCCTTCCAAGCTTTACGGCTGCGGTAAAAGGGGCTGTTGGACCGAGCGCCGAAGAAGAAGAGCGCAATCCTCGTGCTCGCTCTGCAAAACTGCGTGCGGGACTGAGGACTGAAAATCCGCCTCTAGAAGATGATCTTTCACTTTTCGGGCTGCCAAAGCTGCCTGAAACGTATGAACTGGCCCGGAGTTGAACGAGTGCTGCGTACTTTTGAACTCATCATGATAGCGGCGATGCTGGTGGCAGCAACGATCACCTATACCATCAAATATGATGCGGAAAGGCAGATCGCTGTTATTGCCAAGCTCAAGCGTCAGATCGATTCCGAGAAGGATACGATTACGCTGTTGCGCGCGGATTGGGCATTGATGACGCAGCCAGGTCGTCTGCAGAGCCTCGTTGGCGTTTACGCGGAAGAGCTGAAGCTCCAGCCAATTGAAGCAGAGCAGCTTGCTATGGGCGTGGAAGACATTCCAGAGCGTCAGCTGGATGATATTCAGAAACTTATCTCAGGTAGCGATGAACTGGTGGCAAGTGGCGTTCTGGAGCCAGACGCGACAACCACTGGCAGCATCAAGAAGAATGGAGCGAGGCACTAATCATGCGGCTGAAGCTCGGATTTTCCAAGAAGAACAAACAGAACACCAATGACGGCTTTGAGCCGGCTGGCAATGAAAAGCTGGCCGGCAATATGGCTTTTGTCGGCTCGCGTAAAAAGCACGGCAATCGCGCACGTAATCGTCTCTGGATGGCCATTGCCTGCTTCGTCGGCATTTATGGCGTGATCGGCGGTAAGCTGGTCTATTTCGGTGTGATTGGCGGCGAGGGTGATGACTCTGGCGGCCCTGCCGTACATCAGCTCGCATCGCGCCCGGACATTCTGGATCGCAATGGTGAAATCCTTGCGACTGATATCAAGACCGCTTCGCTGTTTGCTGAGCCACGCAAGATCGTCGATCCGGATGAAACAATCGAACTTCTCTCGACTGTTATTCCCGATCTCGACTGGGAAGCGACCTATCGCCGTCTGAAAAGCGGAGCAGGCTTCGTTTGGGTGAAGCGTGGTCTGACGCCACGTCAGCAGAGCCAGATTATGGCTCTAGGTGTGCCCGGTATCGGCTTCCGTACGGAAAAGCGTCGCTTTTATCCGGGTGGTCCAACGGCTTCGCATATTCTTGGTCTCGTTAATGTCGACAATCAGGGCATTGCGGGTATGGAAAAATATATCGACAGTCAGGGACTGAGCGATCTTCGCGCTGTCGGTATGGCAACCGGGCAATCGCTTGAGCCGATCAAGCTCTCGATCGATATCCGCGTGCAGCACATCATGCGCGACGTTCTCGTTAAGGCGATGGAACGTTATCGCGCGATTGCTGCGGGTGCCGTGGTTCTCAACGTGAAGACCGGCGAAGTCATTGCTATGGCTTCGGTGCCGGATTTTGATCCGAACAATCCGGTTAATGCGCTCGATAAGGATCGCTTGAACCGCATGTCGGCGGGTACCTACGAAATGGGCTCGACGATCAAGAGCTTCACCACTGCAATGGCGCTCGATTCGGGCAAGTTTAATCTCAATTCGAGGATCGATGCGTCGCGTCCGCTGGTTATCGGTCGTCAGACAATCCGCGACTTCCACGGCAAAGGCCGCGTTTTGACGCTGCCTGAAGTCTTTATCTTCTCATCCAACATTGGTTCAGGTCATGAAGCCAACGTTGTCGGAATTGAAGGTCATCGTGCGTTCCTGAAGAAAATGGGTCTTCTTGATCGTATGCAGACTGAGCTGCCTGAAGTGGCGCGCCCGGTCGAGCCGCGCGTCTGGAAGAAGGTTCACTCGATGACCATTTCGTTCGGACACGGCATGATGACCACGCCGCTGCAGACCGCTGTTGGTGCAGCAGCTTTGATGAATGGCGGCAAGCTGATTGAGCCGACATTCCTTACACGCACGCAGACTCAGGCCGATCAGGTGGCGCAGCAGGTTATTCACCCGCAGGTGTCAGCGGACATGCGTTATCTTTATCGCCTGAACTCAACCGCGCCAGGTGGTTCGGGTAAACGTGCAACGGTTCAGGGCTACCGTGTCGGCGGCAAGACGGGTACGGCTGAAAAGGTCGTGCATGGCCGCTATTCGAAGGATGTGCGCTTCAATGCATTTCTCGCATCCTTCCCGATGGACGATCCTACCTATGTCGTTCTGACTATTATTGACGAGCCTAAGCCGGAAGAAGGCAAGTACAGCGCGACCGCTGGTCTTAATGCTGCGCCAATGGTTGCCGATATTATTAGGCGCTCAGCCTCATTTTTGGGGGTTAAGCCCGATTTTAAACAGGAATTTGCGCCAGCAGCATCAGAGATCGCTTCTGCTGATTCGATAAACGACTGATTTGTGTAGTTGTAGCGGGAAGCGGAAACTGCACCACTGAACCTGGATTTGGTATGACCATGAAGCTGAAGGAAATTACACTCTTTAAGGAACTGGCCTCCGGCGCTGCGGGCGAAGTGGACATTGTTGGTGTCACCTCAGATTCTCGTAAAGTCGAGCGCGGCTTCCTTTTTGCGGCTCTCAAAGGTGTAAAAGCGGATGGCTCCGCCTATGCAGTCGATGCCGTCAAGCGTGGTGCTGTTGCCGTTATCGCTGGCAAGAATGCAGCCATTGAAAACCTCGGTGTGCCTGTTCTGCATGTTGAAGATCCACGTCATGCACTGGCCGTTGCGAGCGCACAGTTTTATGGCAAGCAGCCTGAAGTCATGGTTGCCGTGACGGGCACCAGCGGCAAGACTTCTGTTGCTTCGTTTACCCGACAGATTTGGGCTTATGCCGGTTTTCCTGCGGCCAATATCGGAACGACAGGCGTTTTCTCGCCAACCCGCAGTGATTATAATTCGCTGACGACACCTGATCCGGTTGAACTGCATCGCGTGCTCGCAGAGCTTGCCGATGAAGGTGTGACCCATGCCGCGATGGAAGCCTCGTCCCATGGTCTTGATCAGCGTCGCCTTGACGGCGTGAAGCTTGCTGCTGGCGCGTTCACCAATCTCGGTCGCGATCACATGGATTATCATGCAACGATCGAAGAATATCTGCACGCCAAGATGCGCCTGTTCGATACGCTGCTTCCAAAAGGTGCACCTGCAATCATTTTTGCGGATGACCAGTTCTCGCCACAGGCGATTGAAGCTGCAAAAGCCGCTGGTTGCGATGTGAAGACTGTTGGTCGCAAAGGTGATTTCATCACCATCAAACGCGTTGAGCATGAACGTTTCCGCCAGCACATTGAAGTGCGCATTGCTGACGAAATCTTTGAAATCGAACTGCCGCTGGCCGGTGACTTTCAGGTTGCCAATGCGCTTGTGTCGGCAGGTCTTGCGATGGTTACGGGTGTTCCGGCTGCGGCTGCCATGCGTGCGCTTGAGCGCCTCAAGGGTGCGCCGGGCCGTCTTGATCTGGTTGGAGCCACGGAAGAGGGCGCTCCGGCCTATGTGGACTACGCACATAAGCCGGAAGCACTTGAAAACGTTCTTACTTCCGTGCGTCCATTTACAACTGGACGCGTGATCGTGGTGTTTGGCTGTGGCGGCGACCGTGACAAGGGCAAGCGCCCGATCATGGGTGAAATTGCTGCACGTCTCGCCGATGTTGCCATTGTCACCGACGACAATCCACGTTCGGAGGTCCCTGCGCAGATCCGTTCGGAAATCATGGCTGCAGCCCCGGGTGCCACCGAAATCGGCGACCGTCGTGAGGCAATTTTCACTGCAGTTTCCATGATGATGCCCGGTGACACACTGGTGGTTGCGGGTAAGGGACACGAAGAAGGCCAGATCGTCGGCGACATCACGCTGCCGTTCTCGGATCATACGGAAGTGGCGGCTGCACTGGCAGCACGCCTTGAGGAGCATAAGGGATGAGTGACTGGCTTTGGACATCTGCCGATATGGTGGAGGCCATGGAAGGCCGGCCTTTCGGTACATTGCCTGCGGGTATCACCGGTATTTCTATCGATAGCCGTACGCTGAAAGAGGGCGAAGCTTTCTTTGCAATCAAAGGCGAATTGTTCGATGGACATGATTTTGCAACGGCCGCCATGGCAGCCGGTGCTGGTCTTCTGGTCGTCAACGAATCCCGTCTTCCAGCTCTCGGCAATCTCAAGGTTCCGATGATCGTGGTTGAAGACGTGCTTGAAGCCTTGATCAAGCTCGGTATTGCCTCGCGTGATCGCTCCAAAGCCCAGATCATTGCTGTTACCGGTTCTGTCGGTAAAACGACGACCAAGGAAGCGCTGCGTCATGTGCTGGCCGATTCAGGCAAGGTCCATGCGTCGGTTGCGTCGTTTAACAATCATTGGGGCGTGCCGCTGACACTCGCCCGTATGCCAGCCGATACCGATTATGGTGTGTTTGAAATTGGCATGAACCACCACGACGAAATCCGGCCGCTGGTTAAGATGGTTCGCCCGCATGTGGCGCTCATAACGTTGATCGCACCGGCACATCTTGGTCACTTTGCAAATCTCGAAGAAATCGCAGTGGCAAAAGCCGAGATTTTTGAAGGTGTTGTGCCGGGTGGTTATGCGCTTCTCAATCGCGACGACAAGCGCTTCAAGCAGCTTGAAGAACTCGCCGAAAAGGCAGGCGTCGAGCATATCGTCACCTTCGGCGAAAATGCGCGTTCCGAATATCGCCTGCGCGAAGTGAAAATGCATCCTACCTGCTCATGCATGACGGTCAAGATCGGTAACGAAGAAGCGGTTGTAAAGGTCGGCATGCCGGGACGCCATATCGTGCAGAATATGCTTGCTGTACTTGGCGCGGCCCATCTCGTTGGTGCAGATATGGCAAAGGTTGCCATTGCCATGGCAACTTTGACTGCTGAAGGCGGGCGCGGCGCGCGTCATGTTCTGGAGCATCCGGATGGCGGTTCCTTCACGCTGATCGATGAAAGCTACAATGCAAACCCGACCTCGATGCGTGCATCGCTGTCGCTGCTTCATGCAACGCCGCCTGAAGGCCCGCGGGGTCGTCGTATCGCAATTCTGGGCGATATGCTGGAGCTTGGCCGTCAGTCTGGAAAGCTTCATGCCGATCTTGCACGCCCCATCGTCGATGCGGAAGTGAACGTGCTTTATATCGGCGGACGCGAAATGTCGGTGCTCAAAAATGCCTTGCCGGTTGAAATTAGCGTCGAATACAGGCAGAGCACCGATGAATTGTTGCCGCTGGTGACGAAGGCTGTGCGTCCCGGCGATGTTGTCATGGTGAAGTCATCCAAGGGGATTGGCTTTTCTAAGATCGTCAAGGCGCTTACCAATCAGTTTCCGCCAGTGGTGCCTGCCGAGTAGCAGTTTTTGAGGGATTTTTCTCAGCATGTTGATGCTTCTTTCAATCTTCGCCGAGCATGTGACACCGTTTAACGTGTTCCGCTACATCACGTTCCGCACTGGCGGGGCGATGATTACCTCGGCGTTGATCGTGTTCTTGTTCGGCCCTGCGATCATCAATTCGCTGCGCGCGCGACAGGGAAAAGGTCAGCCGATCCGTGCTGATGGCCCTCAGACCCACTTCAAGAAAGCTGGTACGCCCACCATGGGCGGTCTGATGATTATGACCGGTATTCTGGTCTCCTGCTTCTTCTGGGCTAATCTCGCCAGCGTCTATGTCTGGGTCGTGCTGATGGTCACAGTTGGTTTTGGTGCAATCGGCTTTTACGACGACTATCTCAAGGTCACGAAACAGTCGGATAAAGGCTTTTCCGGTAAATCGCGTCTGGGCATCGAGTTTCTGATTGCGGCGATTGCAGCCTTCATCATCATGCGGGCAGGACAGGAGCCGTTTTCCTCATCGCTGACGTTCCCGTTCGTAAAGCAGTTTGTTCTGAACCTCGGCTGGTTCTTCATTCCATTGGCAGCCTTCGTCATGGTTGGCGCAGGCAATGCGGTAAACCTTACTGACGGTCTTGACGGTCTTGCGATTGTGCCTGTGATGGTTGCTGCGGCCTCTTTCGGCTTCATCGCCTACCTTTCGGGTAATGCGATCTTTGCCGATTACCTGCAAATTCATTTTGTTCCAGGCACTGGTGAACTGGCCGTTGTACTGGGCGCTGTTATCGGCGCAGGCCTTGGCTTCCTCTGGTTCAATGCACCGCCTGCTGCAATCTTCATGGGTGACACGGGTTCGCTGGCGCTCGGCGGGATGCTCGGCACGGTTGCTGTTGCAACCAAGCACGAAATCGTTCTTGCCATCATCGGTGGTTTGTTTGTGGTTGAAGCACTCTCGGTCATCATTCAGGTTGGTTCGTTCAAACTCACCGGCAAGCGCGTCTTCCTGATGGCACCAATTCATCATCATTTTGAAAAGAAGGGCTGGACGGAGAGCCAGGTCGTGATCCGTTTCTGGATCGTGGCAATTATCCTCGCCATGATCGGCCTTTCCACATTGAAGCTCAGATAACAGGCAAGCAGAATGATCCCGATCACCGCCCTTAAAGATAAGACTGTAGCCCTCTTCGGACTGGGTGGGTCGGGCATCGCTACCGCCAGGGCCATTGTGGCGGGTGGAGCGAAGATCATTGCCTGGGATGATAATCCCGACAGTGTTGCCCGCGCACAGAGCGCGGGTATAGCGACTGGCGATTTGAGGCAGGCGGACTGGTCGCAGTTCGCTGCCTTTGTGCTTTCGCCCGGCGTGCCGCTGACACATCCCAAGCCACACTGGACAGTTGATCTCGCTCATGCTGCAGGTGTCGAGATTATCGGTGACGTTGAGCTTTTCGTGCGTGAACGCAATCACATCGCACCGGATTGCCCGTTTATCGCCATCACCGGCACGAACGGCAAATCCACCACGACCGCGCTGATTGCGCATATCATTAAGGCTTCGGGCCGCGACATGCAGCTCGGCGGCAATATCGGAACGGCGATCCTCACATTGGAAGCGCCAGCACCGGATCGTTTCTATGTGGTCGAGTGCTCGTCCTACCAGATTGATCTGGCACCGTCGCTCAATCCCACTGCTGGTATTCTTCTCAATCTTACGCCTGATCATCTCGACCGCCATGGCTCCATGGAAAACTATGCTGCCATTAAGCAGCGGCTTGTTGAGAAAAGCGGTGTGGCAATCGTTGGTGTGGACGATGAATATTGCGGGAGCATTGCGGATCGTCTTGAAAGCAAAGGCGTAAAAGTCGCACGTCTTTCCAAAGATAAGCGCCTTGAGAACGGTGCATTTGCTGAAGGTGCAAAGCTCTATTCGACATTGGGCGGCAAGGTTGAAGAACTCGCTTCACTGGACGGAATTGGTTCGCTGCGCGGCGCGCATAATGCGCAGAACGCGTTGGCTGCAATCGTGGCCTGTTTGTCGGTCGGCCTTTCGATTGAAGAAATTCGTGCAGGTTTGAAAAGCTTCCCAGGTCTTGCGCATCGCATGGAACAGGTTGGTCATCGCGGCAAGGTTCTGTTCGTCAATGATTCCAAGGCAACCAATGCCGAAGCAACCGCGCCTGCGCTGTCGTCTTTTGCGAACCACATTTACTGGATCGCTGGCGGTGTACCCAAGGCTGGCGGTATCAGCGCTTTATCGGAGTTCTTCCCGCGCATTACCAAAGCCTATCTGATTGGTGAAGCTGCGGCGCAGTTTGCTGCGACGCTGGGCGATGCGGTGACATTTGAGATTTCCGACACGCTGGCTGTTGCAGTTGAACATGCTGCACGCGATGCAGGCAATGATGCAGCAAGCGAACCTGTGGTTCTGCTTTCGCCAGCCTGTGCGAGCTTCGACCAGTTCCAGAATTTTGAAAAACGCGGCGATGCATTCCGTAACGCCGTGCTTGCGCTCCCGGGTATTGAGCCAATGAGAGGGGAAAGCTGATGGTAAGTCGTGTTGACCGTGGTGCTGTCGCCAATTGGTGGTGGACAATCGACCGTTACTTTCTGGCTGCATGTCTGGCCCTGATGGGGCTTGGTGTGCTGTTGTCCTTTGCTGCAAGCCCTGCCGTTGCGCAGCGCATTGGCCTTGATAGCTTCCATTTCGTAGAACGACAGACCTTCTTCATGATTCCGGCTGTTGCCGTGATGATCGGTGTCTCGTTCCTGTCGCCACGCCAGATCAGGCGTTTTGCGCTGATCCTGCTCTGCGCCTCGCTGTTTCTGATGGCAGCAGCACTTTTCGTCGGTATCGAGATCAAGGGTGCGCGCCGCTGGGTCAGCCTTGCAGGCATTTCCATTCAGCCTTCCGAGTTCATGAAGCCCGCTTTTGTGGTCATCTGCGCATGGCTTTTCTCCGAGCGCGAGCGCGGCGGCGAGATGCCGGGCTATTTTCTGGCGATGATGCTGTTCTGCGTGACTGCTGGTCTGTTGATGCTGCAGCCTGACTTTGGTCAGACAATGCTCACCACCGGCACATGGGGCGCGATGTTCTTCCTCGCCGGTCTGCCGATGTTCTGGATTCTGGTCCTTGGCGGCATCGCCGTTGTCGGTGCCTTTGGTGCATACATGACGCTCGATCACGTTGCGGGCCGTGTTAACCGCTTCATGACCGGTGAAGGTGATACATTCCAGGTGGATGCAGGGCGCGAAGCCATTCTGCGTGGCGGCTGGTTCGGTCAGGGACCGGGTGAAGGCACCGTCAAGCGTATCATCCCGGATAGCCACACCGACTTTATCTTCTCGGTTGCCGCAGAAGAATACGGCATCATTCTCTGCATGATCATCATGGCGCTGTTCGCGTTTATCGTGATCCGCGGACTTTCGATTGCGCTGCGTGAGCGCGATGCTTTCACACGCCTCGCAGTTTCCGGCATCGTGATTCTGTTCGGCTTCCAGTCGATCATCAATATGGCGGTTAATCTGCATCTGATGCCTGCCAAGGGCATGACCCTGCCGTTTATCTCCTATGGCGGCTCTTCGCTCGTTGCTATTGCGATCACCATGGGCATCTTGCTGGCTTTAACACGCCGTCGTCCGGAAGCGCGCATGACGCATACGGTCAGCATGGGCGAGCGCATTCCGGCTTTGTGAGGGGACTATGGGAAAAGGCGTAATTGTATTGGCCGCTGGGGGAACAGGCGGCCATCTGTTTCCAGCTGAAGCACTGGCGCACGAATTGAAGTCTCGCGGCTGGGATGTGCATCTGGCAACGGACGCACGCGCGCAGCGTTTTGCCGGTGCCTTTGCAGAAGACCATGTGCATGTGATCCGCTCAGCCACTATTGCAGGGCGCAATCCGATTGCGCTGGCACGCACATTGTGGTCACTCTGGCAGGGTAATCTCGATAGCCGCAAACTGTTTCGTCGCTTGAAGCCCAAGCTCGTCGCTGGTTTTGGTGGCTACCCAACATTGCCGCCGCTTTATGCCGCGAGCAATATGGGTATCCCGACCATGGTGCATGAGCAGAACGCTGTCATGGGGCGCGCCAATAAGGGCTTGGCTTCGCGCGTGAAAGCGATTGCTGGCGGGTTCCTGCCAGAAACGAGCGGTGCGTTCGCTGACAAGATTGTTGCGACCGGCAATCCGGTTCGCCCGCCAGTGCTTGCTGCTGCCAACACGCCTTATAAGCCAGCCAAAGAGGGTCAGCGTTTTCGCCTTCTGGTATTTGGTGGCAGTCAGGGCGCGCAGTTTTTCTCAAATGCGATCCCAGAAGCGATTGCGCTTTTGCCCGAGAGCGAACGCGCAAGGCTGCTGATTACACAGCAGGCGCGTAAAGAGGATGAGGCCGCTGTCCGTGCCGCATATCAGAAGCTCAAGATTCCGGCTGATGTCGCGCCATTCTTTAACGATATGCCTGCCCGTATTGCCGACGCGCATTTTGTGATTTCGCGTTCGGGAGCTTCTACCGTTTCAGAAATCGCAGCGATTGGCCGTCCGGCCATGCTGGTGCCGTTTCCACATGCACTTGATCATGATCAGGCGGCGAATGCGGCGGCTCTTGCTGCTGCAGGCGGTTGTGATGTGGTTCGGCAGGCTGAACTAACGCCAGAACGACTGGCCAGCATCATTAGTGCAGCGATTAACGAGCCAGAAAGGCTTGAGCAACAGGCAAAAGCTGCGAAAAGCGTCGGGAAGCCTGATGCCGCGCAGTTGCTTGCCGATCTTGCAGAGGCTATTGCAGCAGGAAAATCAGTTCAGGAATTGAAAGAAGGAACTCGGCCATGAAAATGCCGCTCAACATCGGGCTTGTCCATTTTATCGGGATCGGCGGCATTGGCATGAGCGGTATCGCGGAAGTGCTGCACAATCTTGGCTATAAGGTTCAGGGTTCTGATCAGTCGGACAGCGCCAATGTGCAGCGTCTACGCGAGAAGGGCATTGAGGTCTTTGTCGGTCATAAGGCCGAGAATCTTGGCGATGCGGAAGTCATCGTCGTTTCGACTGCCATCAAGAAAACCAATCCGGAATTGGCTGCCGCCCGCGAAAAGCTTCTGCCGATTGTTCGCCGCGCTGAAATGCTGGCCGAGCTGATGCGCTTCCGTCGTGCGGTTGCCATCGGCGGCACACATGGCAAAACCACGACCACATCGATGGTTGCAGCTTTGCTTGATGCAGGTCATCTCGATCCCACCGTCATCAACGGCGGCATTATCAATGCTTATGGCACCAATGCTCGTATGGGCGATGGTGACTGGATGGTTGTTGAAGCCGATGAAAGCGATGGCACCTTCCTGAAACTGCCAGCCGATATTGCGGTTGTTACCAACATCGATCCTGAACATCTGGATCACTACGGCAATTTCGACAATGTACGTGCAGCTTTTGCGCAGTTCGTCGAAAACGTACCATTCTATGGCTTTGGCGTGATGTGTCTTGACCACCCTGAAGTGCAGGCTCTGGTAAGCCGCATCGAAGATCGTCGCATCATCACCTATGGTCAGAACCCGCAGGCGGATGTCCGCTTTGTTAATCATCGCATGGATGGCGCAACGAGCCTGTTTGACGTGCTGATCCGCTCACGCAAGGGCGATACGGTTGAGATCAAGGATCTCCGCTTGCCGATGCCGGGTATGCACAATGTTTCAAACGCAACGGCAGCGATTGCAGTCGCAAATGAACTTGGCATAACAGCCGACGATATCCGTCGTGGTTTGGGTGCGTTCGGTGGGGTCAAGCGTCGCTTCACTCATACCGGCTCCTGGAATGGTGTCGAAATTTTCGATGACTACGGCCACCATCCGGTTGAAATTCGAGCTGTTCTGAAAGCAGCACGCGAAGCAACCAAAGGTCGAGTAATCGGCATCGTTCAGCCGCACCGCTATACACGTCTTCACAGCCTGTTTGATGAGTTTGCAGCGTGCTTCAATGATGCCGACACGGTTATCGTAACACCGGTTTACACAGCTGGCGAAGACCCGATTGAAGGTGTGAACTCGGAAACGCTCGTGTCGCGCATCAAGACTGCTGGTCATCGCGATGCACGTTATGCAAGCGGCCCTGAAGCATTGGTGCCGTTGGTGGCTTCTATCGCAGAGCCTGGTGATTTCGTGGTTTGCCTCGGTGCAGGCAACATTACACAGTGGGCTTATGCATTGCCGAAAGAATTGGCTGAACAGGGTGCAAAGTAATGGAAAGCGGCGAAACGCTTCTCAAGAAGCTTGATGGCAGGCTTTCCGGTCTTCGCGGCCGGATGATGCCGGATACCGGCATGGACAAGATTACGTGGTTCCGTGCCGGCGGTCCTGCGCAGGTTCTGTTTCAGCCTGCTGATGAAGAAGATCTGTCGGAATTTCTGAAAGCTGTGCCAGAAGAGATTCCGCTTCTGGTTGTAGGTATCGGCTCCAATCTTCTGGTGCGTGACGGTGGCATTCCAGGTTTTGTTGTCAGGCTATCGGCCAAGGGTTTTGGCGAAGTCGAACGTGTTTCAGAAACCCAGCTCAGGGCAGGGACTGCGACGCCGGATAAGCGTGTGGCAGCGGCAGCACTTGAAGCGGGTCTGAGCGGCTTTCATTTCTACCACGGCATTCCCGGGGGCATTGGTGGCGCTCTGCGCATGAATGCCGGAGCCAACGGCGTTGAGACGCGTGAGCGTGTTGTGGAAGTGCGTGCGTTTGATCGCAAGGGTGAACTGCATGTCCTGTCCAATGCGGATATGGGTTATGCATATCGGCATTCCTCAGCGTCGCCTGATCTGATTTTCACCTCGGCTCTGTTCGAAGGTATTCCGGGCGACCGTGAAGAAATTCAGAAAGCCATGGACGAGGTGCAGAATCACCGTGAAACGGTTCAGCCTGTGCGCGAAAAAACCGGCGGCTCAACCTTCAAGAATCCTGAAGGCACATCTGCCTGGAAAGAAATCGACAAGGCGGGCTGTCGCGGCCTGCGTGTTGGTGGCGCGCAGATGTCTGAGATGCACTGCAATTTCATGATCAATACCGGAAATGCGACCGGCCATGACCTTGAAACGCTCGGCGAAACTGTTCGCGCTAAAGTTTATGAGAATTCAGGTATTCGCCTTCATTGGGAGATCAAGCGGCTTGGCTTGTTCCGCGAAGGGGAAGAAGTGAAAGAATTCTTGCAAAAAGTCTAATTTTAAGAAGCCCGGATTTCCTACTGAAATTCCGGGCTTTTTTGCGCTTGTTGAGCGCTCCGTAAGTTGCTCCCCTTTTGATAGGGGCTTGCCACGGAATCAACTCTCTGATTCTTTATGGTTAACCGTACAGTGATTTGATTCGTCAGGGTTTTCCTGACTTGGGTGTCTGCGGCTTGTGTCGCCGGACTATCCAGATTCTATTTTTGATTCGAGCGCAGGGGATGCGCAGAGGGGATGACTGACATGGCTGGACAGAAGGCTGGAAAGCATGTTGCCGTTTTGATGGGTGGCTTCTCATCGGAGCGTCCAGTTAGTCTCTCGTCCGGAACTGCCTGTGCGCAAACCCTTGAAGAGTGCGGCTATCGCGTGACGCGCATTGATGTTGATCGCAATGTCGCGAGCGTTCTAGCTGAGCTGAAGCCTGATGTGGCGTTCAATGCGCTGCACGGCCCGTTCGGCGAAGATGGCGCCATTCAAGGTGTGCTCGAATATCTCCAGATCCCATACACGCATTCCGGCGTGCTGGCTTCAGCGCTTGCCATGGACAAGGATCGCGCCAAGAAGGTCGCGGCTGCGGCTGGTGTAGCTGTTGCGCCGTCGCTTCTGCTCAACCGTTTCGAAATCGGCTCTGAGCATCCGATGAAGCCGCCTTACGTCGTCAAGCCGGTCCGTGAAGGTTCAAGCTTCGGTGTTGTAATCGTCAAAGAAGATCAGACTCACCCGCCGCAAATCATCAGCTCTGCTGAATGGAATTATGGTGCCGAGGTTCTGGTCGAAAAATACATCGCTGGCCGCGAATTGACCTGCGCCGTGATGGGTGATCGCGCGATGGACGTCTGCGAGATCATTCCGGTGGGGCATCAGTTCTACGATTATGATTCAAAATATGTTGCAGGCGCATCAACTCACGTGTGTCCGGCAAAAATTTTACCAAATATTTACCAAAAAATACAAACAATGGCCCTTACGGCGCATCGGGCAATCGGGTGTCGGGGCGTAAGCAGATCAGACTTCCGTTTCGACGATCGTTTTTCCGAAGAAGGCGAAGTTATTTGGCTGGAAGTTAACACCCAGCCGGGAATGACTCCTACCTCGCTCGTACCTGATATCGCGAAGGCGGCAGGTATCTCTTTTGGTGAATTGTTGAGTTGGATGGTGGAGGACGCGTCTTGTTTGCGTTGAACGGCAGATCTCAGGAATATAGGCGTTCGGGCACGATGCGGGATGCATCGGGTGCAGCCTTTGTTCTGCCGCGCCTTCTGCGGAAGCCTTTCCGCTTCGCTGTCCGTATGTTTCAGGGCAATATCAATGTTCCGCGCTATGCTGGCACGATTGGTATGCTCGGATTTCTCGGTGCAACCGGCATCTACGGCATGGTGCTCGGTGGTCATTCCGAAAATATGATCAAGGCAACCGCTTCCACTTTTGGTTTTGCGATTGAAGACGTGAAGGTCGTTGGCAACAACGAAACGTCGGATATCGATATTCTCGGTCAGCTTGAGCTGGACGGCGAGACGTCACTGGTCGGCATGAGTGCTGAAGGTGCGCGTCAGGCTATCGCCAAGCTGCCTTGGGTTGAAAGTGCTGAAGTGCGTAAGGTTTATCCTGGTACGCTGCTGGTTTCTCTGGAAGAGCGCAAGGCATTTGCCGTCTGGCAGAATGGCCAGGAGCTCTCTCTGATTGATTCTGCAGGCGATACCATCGTCCCATTCCGTCCGGGCCGTTACAATGCTCTCCCGCTTGTTGTGGGTGAGGGTGCTGAAAAGCGCGTTAAGGGCTTCGTGGACGAGGTTGCGGCCTATCCGGCGCTTGCTGGCAAGGTTCGTGCCTATATCCGCGTTGCTGACCGCCGCTGGGATATTCTGCTGGAGAATGGCGTTCGTATCATGCTGCCGGAAGATGAGCCTATGAAGGCTCTCGCCGAAGTCGAGCGCCTGGATAGCGAAAAGCATCTTCTGTCCCGCGATATTGCTGCGGTCGATATGCGTCTTGACGATCGCGTCACGGTTCAGCTGACGGCAAGCGGCATGGAACAGCGCCAGAAGTTCTTGGCTGATCGTAAAAAAGAATTAGCCCGCACGGGGAAGCGCGTATGAGTATTCTGGGCGGAAAAGGTTCATCACAGGTTGGAACTGCAGGGCGCAAGGTGCGCCTGCTCACAGTTCTGGACGTCGGTTCAAGCAAGGTCTCCTGCGTGATCGCACGTCTGCGTCCACATGAAAGCGGCGTCTTGCTGCCAGGTCGCACGCACCGCATGGAAGTGCTGGGCATTGGCCATCAGCGTTCGCGTGGTGTGAAGTCTGGCGTCATCATCGATCTTGATGCGGCTGAACAGTCGATCCGTCTTGCGGTTGATGCTGCAGAGCGCATGGCTGGCCTGACTGTCGACAGCCTGATTGTTAATATTTCTGCTGGTCGCCTCAAGAGCGAAACCTTTACCGCGAGCGTCAACCTCGGCGGTCATGAAGTTGAGCAGACAGATATTCGCCGCGTGCTGGCTGCAGGTGCCAAGCAGGCGCTTGCTGCCGAACGTCACCTCGTTCACTCGCTGCCGGTTGGCTACACGCTCGACGGTGAGCGCGGTATCCGCGATCCGCTTGGTATGCTGGGTGACAGTCTCGGCGTTGATATGCATGTGCTGACGGCTGATGCCGCTCCACTGCGCAATCTCGAGCTTTGCATCAATCGTTGTCATCTGTCAGTCGAAGCAATCGTCGCGACCCCTTATGCGAGCGGCCTCGCAGCTCTCGTTGGTGATGAAGCCG
The DNA here is from genome assembly GCF_002252525.1 of Brucella pseudogrignonensis. Classification (GTDB taxonomy): domain Bacteria; phylum Pseudomonadota; class Alphaproteobacteria; order Rhizobiales; family Rhizobiaceae; genus Brucella; species Brucella pseudogrignonensis. The sequence continues at coordinate 168,214 of NZ_NNRM01000006.1, read as the reverse complement.
AAATGGGTGCGGCCTGCATCGATATGGGCGGCGGCACGACAACGATTTCCGTCTTCTCCGAAGGCAAGTTCATTCACGCTGATGCTGTAGCTATCGGTGGAACACACGTCACGATGGATGTGGCGCGGGGCTTCTCCACCCGTATGGAAGATGCTGAGCGTCTGAAGGTCATGTACGGCTCGGCGCTGCCAAGTGCCGCAGACGATCGTGATCTCATCTCGGTTCCGCCAATTGGCGATGACGAGCGTGATGTACCCAATCAATATCCGCGCTCAGTATTGACGCGGATCATCCGTGCACGCGTGGAAGAGACCCTGGAACTGGTTCGCGACAGGCTGAACCAGTCGGGCCTCGGACATATCGTTGGCAAGCGTGTTGTTCTGACGGGTGGCGCAAGCCAGCTGCCGGGAATGCCAGAAGCTGCCAGACGGATTCTTGCAAGAAATGTGCGAATCGGGCGTCCTCTAGGAATAGCAGGACTGCCTGAGGCGGCTAAGGGTGCGGCTTTCTCCGCGACCGTTGGTCTTCTGATCTACCCTCAGGTGGCAGGTATTGAAGAACGGTCCGTGAAGGCAGCCTCCTCCGGTCTTATGACTGGTACGGGCGGGCGAATTCAACGTGTCAGCCAATGGCTGAGAGAGAGTTTTTGAGTACACATTGAGTGATTTGATTGCGTGATGTGGGCGTAACCATCAGCGTAATAACCAATTAGCACCGCGGCGGCGAAGCGGTGAGAGGCTTAAGAGGAACGAGAACCATGACCATTAATCTGCAAAAGCCGGACATCACCGAGCTGAAGCCTCGCATCACCGTATTCGGTGTCGGCGGCGGCGGCGGCAATGCGGTAAACAATATGATCAATGCCGGTCTGCGCGGCGTGGATTTTGTCGTTGCAAACACTGACGCTCAGGCTCTGACCATGTCGAAGTCTGAACGCATGATCCAGCTTGGTGCTGCTGTCACCGAAGGTCTCGGCGCTGGTTCGCAGCCAGAAGTTGGCCGCGCAGCAGCTGAAGAATGCATCGACGAAATCGTCGATCACCTCAACGGCACGCATATGTGCTTCGTCACTGCCGGCATGGGCGGTGGTACCGGTACTGGTGCTGCTCCTGTTGTGGCACGCGCTGCACGCGAACGCGGTATCCTCACCGTTGGCGTCGTAACCAAGCCTTTCCACTTCGAAGGTGCTCGCCGCATGAAGACGGCTGAGCTTGGCATAGAAGAACTGCAGAAGAACGTCGATACGCTTATCGTCATTCCAAACCAGAACCTCTTCCGCATTGCCAACGACAAGACCACCTTCGCCGATGCATTCGCAATGGCTGACCAGGTGCTTTATTCGGGTGTTGCCTGCATCACCGATCTGATGGTCAAGGAAGGCCTCATCAACCTCGACTTTGCTGACGTTCGCTCGGTTATGCGCGAAATGGGCAAGGCGATGATGGGCACTGGCGAAGCTTCGGGCGAAGGCCGTGCAATGGCTGCTGCTGAAGCTGCGATTGCTAATCCGCTCCTCGACGAAACCTCGATGCGCGGTGCCAAGGGTCTCCTGATTTCGATCACCGGTGGTCGCGATATGACCCTGTTCGAAGTCGATGAAGCTGCAACTCGTATCCGTGAAGAAGTTGATCCGGAAGCCAACATCATCCTCGGTGCTACCTTCGACGAAGGCCTCGAAGGCGTCATCCGTGTATCCGTTGTTGCGACCGGCATCGACAAGCAGATCGGAGACGCGGCGCCTGCGCCGCTGGAATTTCGCCAGCCGGTAAAGCCTGCTGCACAGACCAAGCCGATGGCTCCGCATGGCGCTCTGCGTCCTCCGGTTGTTGAACAGCCACGTCAGGTCGAACAGCCTGCTCCAGTTGCCCAGTCGATCGAAAACGAAATCGCTGCAGCAACTGCTGCTCCAGCAGCTTCGGCTGCTCCTGAGTTTCGTCCACAGAGCCGCATTTTCCAGGCTCCTGCCGCTGATAGCTTTGAACGCGCACCTGTTGCACGTCCAGCCGCTCCACAGCCGCAGATGATCAATAATCAGGCAACGGCTCAGGCCATGCAGCCACAGGCTTACCAGCAGCCACAGCAGATGCATGCAGAACCGGCTCCTCAGCCACGTCCTGCTCCGCGTATGCCAGCTGTTTCGGATTTCCCACCTGTTGCACAGGCTGAAATCAATGCACGTCGTGCAGCGCCTCAGCAGCCTGCTCAGGAAGAACGTGGTCCAATGGGTCTGCTTTCCCGCCTGACCCGTGGTCTGACGCGCCGTGAAGAAGAGCAGCCAGCTGCTCGTCTGGAACCAGCGCATCGTGAACCTGCTATGCGTCAGCCAGAACAGCGTCGCCCAATGCAGCAGGACAGCTCGATCTATGCTCCACGTCGTGGCCAACTTGATGATCAGGGCCGTCCGCAGCCGCGCGCTGCTTCGGAAGAAGATCAGCTCGAAATTCCGGCATTCCTGCGCCGTCAGTCGAACTAATCATCTGATACGACATTGAAAATACAGATGCCGTGGAGTTAACGCTCCACGGCATTTTGTTATGATAATTATCGTTATGGTTTGTAAGAAAGCGTGATTTTGAACAGCTGCCGCTCATCACTATTTTCGACATAACTGTCTTATTATAGAAGAATACGATGGAAACTGGCGATTGTCAGTTGCGGGCATTATATGCTTGGCAAATCTCTTGCGGGATGCAGCTGCATCTTGCCCCATACGATAGATTGGACTGATTTTGAGCGCTTACCAAAAAACAATCGGGCGTGCGGTTACTCTTTCCGGCGTCGGCGTCCACGGTGGCGCTGCAGCCTCGGTGACGTTTCTGCCAGCCGATGCGGATACGGGAATTGTATTCAAGCGCTCAGATCTCAGTACCAAGGCCGATATTCGTGCCCATGTTTCGCAGATTGGTGCAACAGACCTTTGTACCGCGCTCGGTCCGCAGGATTCGCGTATCAACACGGTCGAGCATTTGATGGCGGCGATTTCCGCATTGGCTATAGACAACTTGGTTGTCGAAGTGGAAGGGCCGGAAGTTCCTATTCTGGACGGGACATCTGCGCGCTTTATTGATGCATTTGATGATGCTGGAATCGTTGTTCAGGAGTCGAAGCGCCGTTTCATCCGTATTTTGAAGACAGTGCGTGTAGAAGCGGGTGGTTCCTGGGGCGAGTTTCAGCCTTATTCGGGTACGCGCTTTGAAGTGGAAATCGACTTCGAGTGCCCGCTCATCGGTCGGCAGAAGTTTGGCTCCGATATGTCCGAGGATACTTTCCGCAAAGAACTATCAACTGCGCGAACTTTCGGCTTCATGAAAGACGTTGAACGCCTGTGGGCCGCAGGTTTGGCGCTCGGTTCATCACTCGACAATTCGCTTGTCATCGGTGACGATAATTCGGTGATCAATCCCGGTGGTCTGCGCTTCAAGGATGAATTCGTGCGTCACAAGACGCTTGACGCTGTTGGCGATATAGCTCTTGCCGGGCTGCCTTTCATCGGTTGTTTCCGTTCCTATCGCGGTGGTCACAGGCTGAATGCTGAAACGGTGAAGGCACTTTTGGCCGATAAGTCGAATTACGACATCGTTGAAGCAAGCGGTGTGCGTCGGAATGCAGACAATTTGGACTTTGTTACAGTCCGTCCAAATATCTCGGCGCCCTGGGCGCTTTGAACTTTCTATTGGAAGTCCGGTGTTTATGGCCATAATTGGGCCGTGATCGCCGGGTCTTCTTCGCATGAGTCGGCGTATTCATTGTGGACTGAGAGCCAAGCCTCCGTATTTGGTGAGGAAAAAGCCATTGGTTTGCATAGATATAGCTTCAGGCCGAGCCATTGATGCCTTATGCGTGCCAAATTCGGACGATTGATCAGCTAGACGATTGCCGATTTCGCCAGCATGTGGTTTATGGACGGCCAAAACAGCCTCGGCTATGTTTACCTAAGTGCTGATGCTGATGTATTGGGAAGAATGGAGAAAGAGTGAACTACAGAGTTCATTTTACTCCAGACAGAAAAGACGTTGCCAAATGGCCGGAGACCGCATGACGAGTTCGAAATTCCCGGTGAAGACGAAAACCGCGTTGATTGCCAGCGCTCTTGCCGTTTTTGTTCCGCTTGCGGGATGTGCCAGCAAAAACGACGATATCGATCTGACCAAATATGTTGAGACGATCGATCCGGCGGACAAGCTTTACAACGAAGGCCTCGCGAATCTTGATGCGGGCCGCCTCGGTGAAGCTGCCAAGAAGTTTGCAGCGGTTGACCGTCAGCACCCTTATACCGAATGGGCACGCAAGTCGCTCGTCATGGCTGCTTTCACAAATTACCGTCAGGGCAATTACGAAGAAGCGGTCAGCATGGCAAAGCGTTATAACACGCTTTATCCGACATCGCCTGAATCGGCTTATGCCTATTACATCATTGGTCTGAGCTACTTCCGCCAGATTCCTGACGTGACCCGCGATCAGGCGGCAAGCCGCCGTGCAATCGCTGCGATGCAGGAAGTGGTCGATCGCTTCCCGGATTCAGAATATACCGACGACGCCAAGACCAAGATCCGCGTCGCCCGCGACCAGCTCGCTGGCAAGGAAATGCAGGTCGGTCGTTATTATCTTGAGCGCAAGGAATATCTGGCTGCGATCAAGCGCTTCCGTGGTGTGGTTGAAGAATATTCAAACACCCGCCAGGTTGAAGAAGCACTTGCCCGTTTGGTCGAAGCCTATTATGCGCTTGGTCTGACTTCCGAAGCTCAGATGGCAGCTTCGGTGCTAGGCAAGAACTTCCCGGACAGCCGCTGGTACAAGGATAGCTACAAGCTCTTGCAGAGCGGTGGTCTTGAGCCACGTGAAAACGGCGGTTCGTGGCTGGCCAAGGCTTCGGCAATGATCACGGGTGGCGGCGCTTAAGCCGATACCCGCATGCTGTCGCACCTGTCGATCCGCGATATTGTCCTGATTGAACGGCTCGACATCGAGTTCAAGACCGGCTTGTCCGTGCTTACGGGCGAGACCGGTGCCGGTAAATCCATCCTGCTTGATTCGTTGTCGCTGGCGCTTGGTGCGCGCGGCGACGCTTCTCTGGTTCGCCATGGGGCGGATCAGGGGCAGGTGACGGCAGTTTTTGATGTGCCGGGTGGACACCCCGCCCGTAAATTCCTGAGCGAAAATGGCTTTGACGATGACGGCGACGTCATCCTTCGCCGTCTCCAGATGGGTGACGGACGCACGCGCGTTTTCATCAATGACCAAGCGGCAAGTGTTGCGCTGCTGCGCGAACTGGGCAAACGGCTGGTCGAAATCCATGGTCAACATGACGACCGCGCGCTGATCGATACCGACCTTCATCGTACATTGCTGGATGCGTTTGGCGGTCTCGATGCTGAGGCCACGACTGTTCGCGAGCGCTATAAAGCGTGGCGTGATGCTGAAAGTGCATTGTCGAAGCATCGGGCACGGGTTGAACAGGCCGAGCGTGAAGGCGATTATCTGCGCTCTTCGGTGGAAGAACTAACCAAGCTTGATCCGCAGTCGGGCGAGGAAGACGAGCTCGCTGAACGCCGCGCTGTCATGATGAAGTCGGAGAAGATTGCGGGTGACGTGAACGAAGCAGGTGAGCTTCTGTCGGGCAATGGTTCACCAGTGCCGACACTTGCAAGCCTCGTGCGTCGTCTGGAGCGTAAAATTCCGGAAGCGCCGCATCTGCTCGAGCCTGTCTGCAAGGCGATTGACGAAGCACTCAATAGTTTGGCACTGGCGCAGGATGGCATCGACCACGCCATGCGAGAGATCGATTTTGATCCGCGTGTGCTGGAGCAGGTTGAAGAGCGGCTGTTCGCGCTTAGAGCTGCTGCCCGCAAATATTCTGTTGCAGTTGAAGGCTTGCCTGCACTGCGTGACAAGATGGACGCCGATCTTGCCGATCTGGATGCCGGTGCAGAAAAGCTGATCCAGCTTGAAGCGCAGGCAACCGAAACGCGTGCAGCTTACGATGCTGCTGCGAAGGTCTTGTCAGAGCGCCGTAAGGACACTGCCGAGCATCTGAAGGCTGCGGTTATGGCGGAGCTGCCAGCACTGAAGCTGGAGCGCGCCGAGTTTATCGTTGAAATGACGACGGATACCAACGCGCGCGCTGCTGAAGGCATTGATACGGTCGAATATTGGGTTCGCACCAATCCGGGCACGCGTGCTGGCCCGATGATGAAGGTTGCCTCTGGTGGCGAGCTTTCTCGTTTCCTGCTGGCACTCAAAGTGGCGCTTGCCGACCGCGGTTCGGCGCCGACGCTTGTTTTCGACGAGATCGATACAGGTGTTGGTGGTGCAGTCGCTGATGCGATCGGACAGCGTCTGGCGCGTCTCTCATCTCGCGTACAGGTACTTTCTGTGACCCATGCGCCGCAGGTTGCAGCACGCGCATCCACTCATTTTCTTATTGCGAAGTCTGCAACCAATGAAGACCGCATGTCTACGTCGATCCGTTCGATTGGTGTCGATGAGCGGCAGGAAGAAATTGCGCGTATGTTGGCCGGTGCCAGCATCACCGATGAAGCGCGTGCAGCAGCTGAGCGTTTGCTGGCAGAGAATAGCGCGCTCGTCTCCTGACAGAACGCTGTCAGTGTGACCATATGTTCGTAACTGCGCGCGGCTGTAGGCGCGGCCTCATTTCTTGGTTATGTTGAGCAAAATTGAATCAGCAGGTTTTGCCACGCATATGCCCGATATTTCCGTTGAAAAACTGACCGACCTTGAAGCCGCTGCAGAACTGGAGCGGCTAGCGCGTGAAATTGCTCATCATGATGAGTTGTATCATGCCAATGACCGGCCGGAGATTTCGGACGCGGATTATGATGCGCTGAAGCGGCGTAATGATGCCATTGAAGAGCGTTTTCCGCATCTGGTACGGGCCGACAGTCCTTCCGTGCGCGTGGGCACGGCACCAGTTTCCAAATTCGCACAGGTTGTCCATGCGCGGCCGATGCTTTCGCTCGGCAACGCGTTTTCGGATGAAGACGTGCAGGATTTCGTAGGCAGCGTATATCGCTTTCTCGGGCAACTGCCGGATAATTCCATTGCTTTCACAGCTGAACCGAAGATCGACGGGCTATCGATGTCGATCCGTTATGAAAACGGCGTTCTCGTTAGTGCCGCTACGCGTGGTGATGGCACGACCGGCGAAAATGTAACCGCCAATATCCGAACCATCAGTGAGATTCCAAATAAGCTTCCAGCAGGTGTTCCAGCGGTCGTCGAAGTGCGCGGCGAGGTCTATATGGCCAAGAGCGACTTCCTCGCGCTCAACGAGCAGATGGTGGCAGAAGGCAAGCAAACATATGTCAACCCGCGCAACACCGCAGCAGGCTCGCTGAGACAGCTTGATGCGAAAGTGACGGCCAGCCGCAAGCTCAGGTTCTTCGCCTATGCCTGGGGTGAGATGTCTGAAATGCCATCTGATACACAGCATGGAATGGTCGAGGTGTTCCGCGAATGGGGCTTCCCGGTCAACCCGCTGACGAAACGATTGAAGAGCGCAGATGAGCTTATTGCGCATTATCGGGCGATTGGGCTTGAGCGCGCCAAGCTCGATTACGATATTGACGGCGTTGTCTACAAAGTGGATCGGCTGGATCTGCAAACACGGCTTGGCTTTCGTTCGCGTAGCCCGCGCTGGGCTATCGCACACAAGTTCCCGGCAGAGCAGGCAACCACGATTCTGCGCGGCATTGACATTCAGGTTGGACGTACGGGCGCGCTGACGCCGGTTGCACGCCTTGAGCCGATTACTGTTGGTGGCGTGGTTGTCACCAATGCAACGCTGCACAATGAAGATTACATCAAGGGCATAGGCCTCAAGGGTGAACGTATCCGTGAGGAGGATCACGACATTCGCATCGGCGATACGGTGATCGTGCAACGGGCAGGCGATGTCATTCCGCAGATTGTCGATGTGGTGTTGGAAAAGCGCCCTGCTGATGCTGTGCCGTTCCATTTCCCGCATGAATGCCCAGTTTGTGGCAGTCATGCCGTGCGCGAAGAAGGCGAGGCGGTCTATCGCTGCACAGGTGGTTTGACCTGTGCCGCACAGGCTGTAGAGCGCATCCGCCATTTCGTATCGCGCAACGCGTTCGACATTGAAGGTCTCGGCGAAAAGCAGGTCGAGTTTTTCTTCCATGCGGAAGATGACAACCTGAAAATCAAATCACCTGCGGATATTTTCACGTTGCAGAAGAGACAGGCGAATTCGCCGCTCAAGAAGCTCGAGAATATCGAGGGCTTTGGTGCGACTTCCGTGAAGAAGCTCTATGACGCAATCAATGACCGGCGCGAGATTGCTTTGCATCGCTTCCTGTTCGGTCTTGGTATCCGCCATGTTGGTGAAGTGAACGCCAAGCGATTTGCCAAGGCTTATCTCACCTACGACAAGTTTGCCGAAGCAGCAACAACGGCTATCCCACCAAAAGAGGGCGACCGTAGCGACAAGGGCAACGAAGCCTGGCAGGATCTGATTGCGGTTGAAGGCATTGGCGGGATTGTTGCCGAAGCCGTGGTCGATTTTTATGCCGAACCGCATAATCGGGAAGTTCTGAAAAATCTGTTCAAAGCGGGTGTGGTCCCTCAGGATGAAGTTGCACGCGTGGCCACTGGGTCGCCAGTTGAAGGCAAGACGGTGGTGTTCACGGGAAGTCTTGAACGCATGTCGCGCGATGAAGCGAAGGCTATGGCCGAGCGTCATGGTGCCAAGACTGCGGGTTCTGTTTCCAAGAAAACTGATCTTGTGGTGGCCGGTCCGGGGGCAGGGTCAAAGCTTGCGAAAGCATCGGAACTCGGCATCGAAGTGATCGACGAAGATGCGTGGCTTGCACTTGTTGGGGAAGGCTGATGGCTTCGTTCAAAGGTTTTGGCGACAAGGCTATTCCGTTCCTGAAGGCACTTGATTTTCATCAGAACCGCGAGTGGTTTGTTGAAAACAAGGACTTGTTTGAAGAGCATCTGAAAGAACCGCTTGGTGATCTGGTTGAAGAGCTGACTGCGCGCTTTGAGAAAGCCGGATTGCCTTTCAAGGGTGATCGGGTGAAGTCTCAGTTTCGCATCAAGCGCGACACGCGGTTTTCGCACGACAAAGCGCCTTATAACCGGCATCTGTCCGCGCTTTTGTCCAACTCTGGCACCAAATGGGACGAAAGCGGCTGCTTTTATGTCTGTATTGGTTTGCCGGGCGTGCGTGATTGCTATGCAGGTGTGGCATGGTGGGGGCCGAAGAAAGAGCTTCTGCAAGCCATACGCGAAGCGATTGTTGAAAAGCCGGATGAGTATCGTGCCGTTGTGGCAAAGCTCAAGAAAAGTGGTTTGAAGATCAGCGATAATGATCGTTTGAAGCGCACGCCGCGTGGTTTTGAAACCGTAACCGATGCCGACCTTCTGGAAGCCATTCGCAATCGCCATTTTGCTGTTCGTCTGGAAATTGATCCAGAGACCATAACCCGTGCCGACCTCGCAGATCGGCTGGTGAAGTTTACCGAACAGGCGCGCCCGTTGATCGATTGGATCAAGAAGATCGAAGGCACTGTTCCTCAAACATCAGAATAATGCATTGATGCATCACACATTATGATAGGTGATGCTGAAATGCTGCGCGTGCTTTCTAATAGTATGATTTTTATCGAAAACTGATTTCAACTTGGCCCAAAATTTCTTAAGCACTCCCAGACTGAGGAGTGATTTTCGTGGATCAGGGTTTTCGACCAGCACCGGTTTCAGCGCGGAACGATTTCTGGGCGGGCGTCAAACGCGGCGTTCCCATTGTTGCGGCTGGTGCGCCGTTCGGGCTGCTATTTGGTGCTGTGGCACTCGATAACGGTCTGTCGATCAGTGAAGCCGTCTTTATGAGTGCAATGCTCTATGCAGGAGCGAGCCAGATGGTCGGGCTTGATCTTTTCGGCCAGAACATCGCGCCATGGATGATTGTCCTGTCGATTTTCGCAGTCAATTTCCGACATGTGCTTTATTCGGCGACCGTTGGCCGACGCATCCGCCATTTCACCTTCATGCAGAAGGTTGCCTCCTTTTTTCTGCTCGTTGATCCACAATATGCGGAAGTTGAAATTCGTGCTGAGGCCGGCCGGAAAATCAGCTTTGCCTGGTATATGGGTGTGGGTCTCACAATCTATATCTGCTGGCTTCTCGAGACACTTATCGGAGCGCTGTTCGGCAACCTGATTTCCGATCCCTATGCGCTTGGTATCGACTTCCTGCTGCCGATCTATTTTCTTGGCATGGTGATGAGCTTTCGCCATCGCGAGCATTGGTGGCCGGTGGTGATCGTTAGCGCGATCTGCGCGGTCGTTGCCTATAAGCTGGTCGGCTCGCCGTGGCATGTGACGCTGGGTGCTATAGGTGGCGTTGTGCTTGCTGCCATTCTCGCAAAGCCGCAAACAGGGAAGGCATAGGGCCATGTCCACGACGATCTGGATCATCATAGCAGGCGCTGTTTGCACTTATCTCACCCGTGTCGGCGGACATCTTATTTTGTCGCGATTTGAGCGGGTGCATTATCGTGTTGAAGCAGCGCTCAATGCCGTGCCTGCGGCTGTTCTTACTGCAATTGTTGCTGCACCTGCTTCGGATCACGGATGGCGTGAACTGCTTGTGCTCGTCTTCTGCGTGCTGCTCTCGCTGCGCGTGGGCATGATGACGATGTTTTTTGCGGGCGCAGCACTGTTAATCGCGCTGCGCCATTTCTTTCCGGCCTGATTTCAGAGTGGCGCGGTGGCTGTTGTGAGCCATTCAGCCTGTTTGCCATCAAGATGGCCGATAAGCTTATCACGCACTCGGTCATGATAGGCATTGAGCCAATCAAGCTCTTCCTGCGTGAGAAGTGATTTATCGATCAGGCGCCGGTCGATCGGGCAGAAGGTAAGCGTTTCAAAGCTCATCATCGGCAACTCGCCGCCTGCTGGCACTTCCGCTTCCTTGACGATGATCAGGTTTTCAATGCGGATGCCGTAAGCGCCCGGTTTGTAATAGCCCGGTTCGTTGGAAAGGATCATGCCGGGCAAAAGCTCCTGCACGCCTTTTTTGGAAATGCTCTGCGGGCCTTCATGGACCGAAAGATAGCTGCCGACGCCATGGCCGGTGCCATGTGCATAGTCGAAACCTTGTTTCCACAACGCGATGCGTGCCAGCACATCGATGTCCTGTCCGCGTGTGCCTTTTGGGAAGCGGGCAGTGGTGATGGCGATCATGCCCTTCAGCACGAGTGTGAAAGAGCGAATCGTTTTCGGCGTAATTGTGCCGACGGCAACCGTACGCGTGATATCTGTCGTGCCATCGCGATACTGAGCACCGGAATCGATCAGGTAAAGCTCCCCGTCGTTGAGTTTACGATTGGTATCGGTGTTCACGCGGTAGTGGATGATCGCACCATCCGGACCTGCGCCGGAAATTGAATCAAACGAGATGTCTTCGAGCGGCATCTGGAAATCGCGACCAGCCTTGTCACGGCTCTCCTCCAGCTTTTGCGCAGCTGAGATTTCATCTACTGTGCCGGGCTTTTCGCCATCAAGCCATGACAGGAAATTGACCATGGCAACGCCATCGCGTTCATGTGCTGCGCGGGAGCCGTCAAGCTCGGCCTTGTTCTTAATGGCGCGGGGCAAGCGGGCAGGGTCTTTGCCATGAATGACATGACCGCCCGCGGCCTCTACCGCCAGACGAAGCTTTTCCGCAGCCAGTGCGGGATCGAGCATAATGGTTTCACCAGCTGCTGCTCGCGCACTCAAATGACCTTCAAGCTTTGCGGGTGCGCAGAGTTTGGCAAGCTGCGTGAGATAGGCGCGGGGTTCGATAGCAAGCTTGCGCTCGTCGATGAACAGTTCCGGCTCGCCCTCTGCGGGGATGATGGCAAAGCTCAATGGCAAAGGTGTGTTTGAAACGTCCTTGCCGCGAATGTTGAACACCCAGGCAACCGATGACGGATCAGTCAGCACGGTGGCACTTGCACCCGTTGCTGCTACTGTTTTTTGCATTTCCTTGATTTTGTCTTCAGCCTCGTGGCCCGAGAAACGGGCGGGCTGAATAGTGACTGGCGCAAGAGGTGCTTCTGGCTGATCGTCCCATACGAGATCAACAAGATTATGTGCAACCGGCACCAGCTTGCCGCCCTGATTTTCCAGAGCTTCTCGCAATGCGTTGGCTTCGGAAATCGTGTGCAGCCATGGATCGAAGCCAATCGTCAGGCCTTTGCCGTTCTCTGCAAGCCAGCTCGCAGGCGGATTGGTGACAAGGCTTACATAAGAAAACACGTTGCCATCGGTTTGATTGCGCACCTGTAATTCATAACGGCCATCGATGAAAATATAGGCCTGCTCCTTTAGGATAAGGGCTGCACCAGCCGATCCCGTAAAGCCTGTGAGCCAGCCGAGGCGTTGGGCACGGGGCGGCACATATTCACCCTGATGCTCATCGGCACGCGGAACGAGAAAGCCGTCCAGCCCCTGTTCGGCAAGCTTTTCGCGCAGCAAAGCTACCCGTGGTGCGCCATTGGCCGGATCGGTGGTTACATCAAAAGTCTGAAAAGCCATGAGCGTAACTCGCAATAAATAAGGAAAACCGCGTTATTTCAGATGAATCGTGACCCAGCCTTCGCGGTGCAGCGTTTTGATATGCGTCAAACCCTGCGCCTGATAGGCAGCAAGCACCATATCATGCTGGCTGTCGAGAATACCGGACAGGATGATTGAGCCGCTTGGAGCCAGATGCGATTTGAGCGCAGGTGCGAGCTCCATCAGCGGATTGGCGAGAATATTGGCGACGATCAGATCAAACGGCGTATAGGAACGGAAGATAGGATGGTCAAAGCCTTCGGCAGTCGCTGTGATGACATGCTCACTCACGCCGTTGAGAACGGTATTTTCAGCGGCAACAGTGACAGCAATCGGGTCGATATCGGTGGCTAGGACTGGAATCGGTGCAAGCTTGGCAATGGCGATTGCCAGAACTGCGGAGCCGGTGCCGAGATCGAGCGCGTTGGTTGGATGTTCGCGCTCAACCACTTCTTCGATCATTTCAAGGCAACCTGATGTGGTGCCATGATGGCCGGTGCCGAAAGCAAGGCCCGCATCGATCAAAATCGGAATGTCGTCAGCTTGAAGCTTGTCGCTATCATGCGAGCCATGCACGAAGAAACGTCCGGCCCGAACTGGCTTCAGGACTGAAAGCGAGTGCGTGACCCAGTCAATATCTGGCAGTTCCTCTGTTTCAAACTTGCCTGCACCCACCAGCGCGTCTATGCGCGCTGCAAGTTCCTCGGCTCCATCTTCGGTATAGACGGAAACTTCGAAAATCTGACGGTCTTCATCGATTTCGGTAATCGCAATCGGGAAGGCTTCATCCTCGAATGCTTGTTCGATGATGTCATAGATTCGTTCGGCTTCCGTCTTGTCAGCCGAAAAGAAGAGTCGTGATTGGGGCATGGATAAAAAGCTCTCAAATCGAATTGGAAGCTTTGTTTACCCGTTTGCGCGACCTTTGGCCAGATTCTTCAACTTTTCCAGAGCAGTATCTGGGTTCTCCTGGTAGGCGATTGTTCCGCGGAAGCGACCGCCCTTATCGAGAAGGAAAACAGAAGCCGTGTGGTCGACTGTGTACTCGCCGTCTTCAGTTGGAACTTTCTTGGCATAGATGTGATAGGACTTTACCACGTCAGCTACACTTTCAGGTGTGCCGGTGACGCCAATAATGCGGTCGGATACGTTGCTGACATAGGTTTTCATGATGTCCTGCGTATCGCGCTCAGGATCAACTGAAATGAAATAAGCTTTAATATCAGCAGCTTCAGGGCCAAGCTGTTTCAGATAACCGTCCAGTTCATAAAGCGTGGTCGGGCAAACATCAGGACAATGGGTGAAGCCGAAGAAGACAAGGGAAGGGGTTTCGCGCAGGTCTTTCTCGGTAAATGGTTTCCCATCCATCGACACCAGATTGAACGAACCGCCGAATGGCTGGTCAGCTGAATTGCGGTCACGGATCAGATTAAAGCCAGCAGCACCGACAATCACGATGATGAAAGCGAAGATGAAGATGGGCAGGAATTTTTTCATGTCCAGTCAGCCTTGAATTTTGTTTTGTATTTATCGCACATAAGCACGCTATTCTGAATTTACATCGATCTGCGACAGGAAAGCGCTTATATGCAAGCGCTGACGAACTGCCGCAGGCGATGTTGGAACTGCAATGTCAGTCTAGCAGAGTGCAAAGATTTCAGAAAGTTTTGAAATGACGCAGGGTGAAGACCTTCGTTTCCAGAATAGCGAACCGCGCATTCATTCGACCGCGCAGCTTAAATCCAGCAAGTTGGGCCGGTATGTCGACATTGGTGAGCGCGTAATCCTGCGTGAAGTCACGGTGGGCGACTTCACCTATTTTGAGCGTAATGGCGAAGGCATTTATGCTGAGATCGGAAAATTCTGCTCTATTGCTGCTAATGTGCGCATAAACGCGCTCGAGCATCCGATGGAACGGTTGACGACTCATAAGATGAGCTACCGGCCCAATGAATATTTCCGCTATTTAGGCGTGGATGGCGAATTCCGCGCACGACGTCAGGCAAAGCGTGTCACCATTGGCAATGATGTATGGATCGGCCATGGTGCGGTGATTACACCCGGCGTGACCATCGGCCATGGCGCGGCGATCGGTGCCAATGCGGTGGTGACGAAAGATGTAGCGCCTTATCATGTCGTGGGCGGCGTTCCGGCACGGATCATTCGCAAGCGCTTTGACGACAAAATCATTGAAAAACTGCTCGCGCTCAACTGGTGGGACTGGCCAGTGGAAAAGCTTTATGAAGCTGTTCCCGACATTCAGGTGCTTGAAATCGAAGCCTTTCTGGAAAAATGGGGTGTTTAGGCGCCCCAATCTTGCAAAGCCCGATTTACTTCTCCATTTTTCCATCACAGTTACTGGAGATTTCCAATGTCCAAATTGAATAAGCTCGCCGGATTGCTTGTTGCCCCATTGTTGCTGATCGGCGCATCGGCTGCCGTATCGGCTGAGGAAGTCGGTCAGGTCGGTGTGGACTGGCTGGGCAATGATATTGTGGTTGATGCTGTACAGGACCCGAAGGTGCAGGGTGTTACCTGTTATCTGGCGTCGTTTTCTCGTGGCATGATTGACCGGTTGCAAAAAGGCAATTGGTTCGAAAACCCGTCCAACGCTTCGATTTCCTGTGAGCAGTCTGGTCCGATTACCATTGGCGACATCAAGCTTGGCAAAGGCGGAGAGCGGGTCTTCTCAGAACGCACGAGCCTGATCTGGAAGAAGCTGGTCATCACGCGCATCTATGACCAGAAGAACAATACGCTGCTCTATCTCGCTCATGCGACACAGGTTCAGGATGGTTCAGCCAAGACATCGCTGTCGACCGTTCCACTCTTTAAAGGCGATGTGACGTGGGAGAAAGGAAAGCCGGAATAATTTCCGGCTTATTTAGTTTTCATAATCTATGCGCGCTGGACGAAGCTGTCGAGAACGCGCTTTTGTCCGGCCTTATCGAAGTCGATGGTCAGCTTGTTTCCATCGATCGTCGCGATTGTTCCATTGCCAAACTTGATATGGAACACGCGGTCGCCGACGAAGAAGTCTGATGGTTTGTCAGCAACCGACTTTGCAACCAGTTCACCGTCAATCGTGCGCCCCTTGATGGAACCACGACCAGCACCAAAGCCTGAATCCGTTTCGCCATAGCCAATACGTTCAACATTGGCACCGGAGCGTGAGCCCCAATTGTTGCGAGTAGCATCCGAGCGGTTCTGCTGCGCGCGCTGCCAGCCGGGCGTTGAATAGGAGTTCTGGAAAGGATCAGCCTTGTCGAAGCGCGATTGTCCATAGCCACTATTACCGTAACCGCCGTAATTGCCTTCCATCTCCGCTACTTCGACATGCGTTTCAGGAAGTTCTTCCAGAAAGCGAGACGGAATGGTCGATTGCCACATGCCATGAATGCGGCGATTGGAAACGAACCAGATATGCAGGTTCTTTTTGGCGCGCGTCACGCCGACATAGGCGAGGCGACGTTCTTCTTCCAGACCAGAGCGTCCGCCTTCATCGAGCGCACGCTGATGCGGAAACAGGCCTTCTTCCCAGCCGGGCAGGAAGACGGTTTCAAATTCCAGACCCTTTGCGGAATGGAGCGTCATAATGTTGACCGCATCCATATCCTCGTTCTTCTCGGCATCCATGACGAGCGCAACATGCTCAAGGAAGCCGCGCAGGCTCTCATATTCCTCCATGGAACGGATAAGTTCCTTGAGGTTTTCTAGACGGCCCGGCGCTTCTGCCGATTTGTCATTCTGCCACATGGCTGTGTAGCCAGACTCGTCGAGAATGGTTTCGGCGAGTTCTGTGTGTGGGGTATTGTCGAGAAGTGACTGCCAGCGGCGGAAATTATCGACCACTTCACGCAGTGCCGAACGCGGCTTTGGCTTCAGCTCTTCGGTTTCAACCAGATCGCAGGCCGCAGCAAACATCGAAATATCGCGTGCGCGGGCATAATCATGAACCTGACGGATGGCCGCTTCACCAAGCCCACGCTTCGGCGTGTTGATGATGCGCTCAAGTGCCAGATCGTCGGCCGGTTGCGCAACAACGCGCATATAGGCCATGGCATCCCGAATTTCGAGGCGTTCATAGAAGCGCGGACCACCGATGACCCGGTAATTGAGGCCGAGCGTCACGAAGCGATCTTCGAACTCACGCATCTGGAAGGATGCACGCACGAGGATCGCCATATTGTTGAGCAGATGGCCCTGACGCTGCGCCTGTTCAATCGCTTCTCCAACTGCACGGGCTTCTTCTTCTGAATCCCATGCGGCGTGGATTTTGACTTTTGGATCATCAGGGTTTGGCGCTTCGGTGAAAAGCGTTTTGCCGAGACGACCTTCATTGTGTGCAATCAGATGCGCTGCAGTACCGAGAATATGCGCCGTCGAGCGATAATTGCGCTCAAGTTTGATGACGACTGCACCCGGAAAATCCTTCTCAAAGCGGAGGATGTTATCCACTTCTGCGCCGCGCCAGCCATAAATCGACTGATCGTCGTCGCCCACGCAACAGAGATTGACTTTGTTTTCGCTCACGCCGAGTTCGCTATGCTCACCGGCTCCGCGGGGGCCTCGCATTGGCTCGGACGCCCTAGCGGGCTGTATCGGCGTGTTTTCTGTGGCGACGGGCGCTGCCGATTTTGATTTAGGCCTCTGAGCCAGAAGACGTAGCCACATATATTGCGCGGTGTTGGTGTCCTGATACTCGTCCACCAGAATGTACCGGAACTTGGCGTGATACTCGCGCAGGATATCCGGATGATTGCGGAAAATGCGGATCGGATGCAGCAGCAGATCGCCAAAGTCACAAGCGTTCAGCGTGCGTAAGCGTTCCTGATAGGCGTGATAAAGTTCACGGCCTTTGCCGTTGCCGAACGAACGTGCATCGCCTTCCGGGATATCGGCAGGACCAAAGGCTTTGTTCTTCCAGCCATCAATCATGTTGGCGAATGTACGGGCAGGCCAGCGCTTGTCATCCAGACCTTCGGCCTGAATAAGCTGCTTGATCAGCCGGATCACATCATCCGTATCCAGAATGGTGAAGTCAGAAGTGAGGTTCACCAGCTCTGCGTGTTTACGCAGCAATTTCACCCCGATGGAGTGGAACGTGCCGAGCCAGGGCATACCTTCAACAGCGCCGCCAACCAGATGGCCGATACGCTCTTTCATTTCGCGCGCGGCCTTGTTGGTAAAGGTCACGGCGAGAATCTGGCTTGGATAGGCGCGGCCGGTTGTTAGAATATGCGCAATACGCGTGGTGAGAACGCGAGTCTTACCCGTGCCTGCACCTGCGAGAACCAGAACCGGCCCTTCTGTGGTCAGAACGGCTTGACGCTGTTCAGGGTTCAGCCCTTGTAGATAATCGGGTTCGCCACGTTGTTGGTTGCGCGCTGCCATGGCGCGTGCGGCAATTGAGCCTGCCGCAGGCGCGCGGTCAGCCGGTACGTCATCGCCGAAAAACGGCATATCGTCGGGGAAATCGGACATTTGCACCGAATGTAGTGATTCTTGGAAGAAAGACCAGTAAATTACTCAAGCTGAGTGACGCGCCGGTCCGTGAAATTGAGGCGGTGCGAAGCAAGGGCTTCCACCAATCCGCGCATTTCCGGCTCGCGGCTCAGCAAATCATCGAGCTCTGTCATCTGGTTCATGGCGATCAGGCGCAGGATGTCGTCACGGATTGTGCCGTCATCACGTCGAGGCAGATGTGCAACCGGCTGGATGAGTTCAAGCTTCGTTCCCTTGAGCCGCGCACGCAGACTTTTTTCGTCTGCATCCAGAGTTTCAACGAACGCATAAAGACCAACGCCCTTGGCGGGCAGCGAATATAGCGCAAGCGCCACGTCTTTCACGCGCGGATCAGACTTGAGGGCCGCCATGATGGCTGGGCCTTCATTGTCGATACGGTCGCCCGTGCCTTCACCATCCGACCAGTTGAAAATGCCGCGAGTGATGAAGTTGTAGACTTTTTTGCCGGTCGCGAGCCAGATACGTGATGGCAGCGAGCGCCGCGCGAGAATACGCTTTTCGGTCGGTGTCATCAGATCGGAAGCAAAGGCGCGTTTCTGCTTGATAAGGTGACGGAAGTCTTCATAGGCCAGCAGGCGATAGAAGGCACCGCGACGACGATGGACGCTTGCCAATTGGAAATCGATCACAGCTGCTTCGCCTTCTGGCGTCATCAACCAGTTTTGTGGCTTGGCAAGATCGTTATGCGTAACGCCCATACGGCGCATGTCGCGCAGAATGCGATGTGCTGTGCGATACCATTTGGGATCGGAAGGCCGCGCAAGATGCAGCGGTGTGCCATCCGTCCATGAACGATAGAGGCCGTCGCGATCAGTAAAAAGAAGCTGTGGAACACCTTCGATGCCGCGGACTGTTTTCAGGCCACGGATTTCACGTCGCGCCAAAATCCATGCCAGCGGCTTCGACCACCATGGAGCGGCGCTGACCACGCGGCGAATGATGCGGGTTTCGGGATCGCCCGCAAAATAGCCTGCGCGGGTCTCGGAAAAAACATCGCGCTTGAATACGGCGGTTTCCACAAACTCCGGTATGCGGTCGCCTTTTGCGGGTACATCAATATTCGGTTTCTGAGCCATAAGGCTCCACTAGCGGTTCATGCGCGATCAATCAAGTTTGATGGTGCGGGTAAGCGGTTGCATTCATGTGATTGAGGGCGCAAAAGAACTCACGCTAAATTTTGGGGAGATAATGCAACATGGCTCAGAGCGACGATATCAAGCAGATTATCCGACAGGAACAGGCGTTGATTTTCACGTCTTTCAACGAAAATGATGCGTTTTCTCTTGGCCATCGCATCCGTGATCTGGCCGTGAAGCAGAAGCTTTCAGTTGCTATCGACATTTCGCTTTGGGATCGCCGTCTGTTCTTTGCATCTACTGCCGGAACGACTGTGGACAACAGCGAATGGCTGCGCCGCAAATTCAATGTCGTGCGAAGGTTTCATGCGTCGAGCTATCGCCTTGTTCTTGAACAGAACCGCGACGACAAGATGTTTGCGGCCCACAAGGCGCTTGATGTTGCCGATTATGCTCTCGCGGGTGGCGGTTTCCCGATCAATGTGGCGGGTGCAGGGGTGATTGGAACAGCAATTGTTTCAGGTCTGCCGCAGAGAGAGGATCATAACCTGGTTGTGCGAGCCATCGCGGAGCATCTCGGCCAAGACCCCGTCGCACTGGCTTTGTCGGCAGCATAGAGCATAATTCCTTAAACTTGAATCGGTTTAGCGTAAAATTATGCTCTGATTTTAGAGTGTTAGGGCGCCTGGCGCTCTAATTTGAAATACGGAGAATGAACAATGTCGCTTCAGAATGTGGTTGCCCTTCAGCGTAATGAGGAGGGTATTGCTGCCGCAGTTGAAATCCTGAAACAGCGTTTTGGCGAACGCGCCCAGACCGGGCAGGCAATCCGCGAGCAGCATGGCCACACGACGACTTATGTGCCGACACAGGCACCTGACATTGTCATTTTTGCGCATAATACGCAGGACGTGCAGGAAGTCGTCCGCATCTGTGCTGAGCATAAGGTTCCGGTGATTGCCTTTGGTGCCGGTTCCTCGCTTGAAGGTCAGGTGAATGCGCCTGCGGGTGGTGTTTCGATTGATCTCACACAGATGAACCGCGTTCTGGCTGTTCATGCGGAAGATCTGGATTGCGTTATTGAACCGGGGATCACACGTCGCGAACTCAACGAGTATTTGCGCGATACCGGGCTTTTCTTCCCGATTGATCCGGGTGCGAACGCAACACTCGGCGGTATGGCCTCGACGCGTGCTTCCGGCACCAATGCGGTGCGCTATGGCACCATGCGCGAAAATGTACTGGCGCTCAAAGCCGTTATGCCGGATGGCCGTCTTATCGAAACGTCCAAGCGCGTGAAAAAGACAGCCGCTGGCTACGATCTGACACGTCTTCTGATCGGTTCGGAAGGGACGCTCGGTATCATCACCGAACTTACCTTGAAGCTCCAAGGTATTCCGCAGGCTGTTTCAGGCGGGATTTGCCCGTTTCCTGATGTTGAATCAGCGTGCCGCGCGGTGATTGAAACCATCCAGATGGGTATTCCGGTTGCGCGCATTGAGCTGGTCAACAAGCTTCAGATGGAAGCTCTGATCCTGCATTCCAAACTGCCTTATGAGGCCCAGCCATATCTGTTTGTCGAGTTCCACGGCACGGAAACCGGCGTCGCCGAACAGGCCGAAATCTTTGGCGAGATTGCCGCTGAAAATGGTGGCGGAGAATTCAGCTGGACCAATGATCCAGAAGAACGCGACCGGCTCTGGCGTGCGCGGCATGATGCCTATCTTGCGTCCTTCCTTCTGCGCACAGGCGCAAAGGGAGTCTCAACTGACGTCTGCGTGCCGATTTCGCGGCTTGCCGACTGTATTGCCGAGACAGAAAAAGATTTGGCTGAAAGCGCTCTGATTGCGCCAATCGTTGGCCATGTAGGTGATGGCAATTTCCATCTTCTGCTTCTGCTCGATACCGATGATGCATCGGAGATGGAGCGCGCCGAAGATTTCATGGATCGTCTGGTCCGGCGTGCAATTGCTATGGAAGGCACCTGCACGGGCGAGCACGGCATCGGGCAGGGCAAGATGAAATATCTTCCCATGGAGCTTGGTGAGGCGACTGATTATATGCGGATGATCAAGAAAGCGATCGATCCGGATAACATTATGAACCCCGGGAAAATTCTGATTTCCTGATTCAAATCAGCGTTTTGAATCGTCTTTTTGATAAGGTGATTCAATATCACCCATGAAACAGCCATGAATCGCTTCGGAGAAGGCAATTTGCCTTGTTATCGCCGGAACGATGCCGTTATGTTGCACCGATAAAGACCGCGTGATTCACCCTTTGTTTCATTCGGCGAACATTAAGTATTTTATCGGAGCTTCGTTTGGGCCGCATATTCGTCATCGTGGGTGGATTGCTGGTGCTGCTTTTGACTGCAGCGCTCGTCGTGCCGCCATTTGTCGACTGGAGCGGCTATCGGGCCGAGTTCGAACGTGAGGCAAGCCAGATCCTTGGCCGGCCGGTTCATGTGACAGGCGATGTCAGTGCTCGATTGCTGCCGTTTCCTTCGGTGGCTTTCTCCGATGTGCGTGTGGGGGCAGATGCCGAACATCCGGTAATGACTGTCGATACCTTCTCGATGGATGCCGAACTGATGCCGTTTCTGCGCGGCCAGTTACTGATTTTCGATATGCGCGTGGAGCGTCCGCAGGCAACAATTTCGCTTGATAAGGATGGCAAGGTTGATTGGGCAATTCGCCCGTCAACGCCGCTCGATCCGGCGAAGATCAAGGTTGAACGTCTTTCGATCACAGATGGCAAGGCGACACTGGTCGACAGAGCCAGTGGCCGTTCGCATGAAGCGACAGCGATTAATGCTGTTATGTCGGCCAATAGTCTTGCAGGTCCTTGGAATGCCAACGGTACCCTCAACATCGAAGGGCAAAAGCTCGCGCTCGATCTTAACAGCGGCGAAGCAAAGCCAGATGGTTCATTGCGTCTGCGCGCGCGTATTTCGCCCGAAGCTGTACCTGCATCGTTTGAAACCGACGGTGACATCACGCTCGATGATGGCAGATTGAATTATGCCGGTAATTTCTCACTGCGCTCTGCTGATGCGATGGCACCTGCTGCCAAAAACCAGAAGGCTCCAATCGAGAAGCCATTCTTCAGCGATCTTCGCGTTAGTGGAAAATTCGATGCAAACAAAAGCCGTTTCGATGCGAGCGAGTTTCGCATGGAGCAGGGGCCTGCCGACAACCCTTATGTTGTGAACGGCAAGGCGCTGATTGATTACGGTGATACGCCGCGCTTTGAGATCAGCGCTGATGGCCAGCAGATTTTTTGGGGTCCGGTCGATACGCAAGAGAGCCAAGCGGAAGTGCAGACCATTCCGATTGCCGATCGAGTCGCGATTGCCCGGCGAATACTGGAGCAATTGCCGATACCTGGCATGCCTGGCAATGTCGATTTGCGTCTGCCTGCGGTAATTGCAGGTGGTACCACAATTCGTTCCGTAACCGTCAGTGCGGAGCCTGATGGCAATGGCTGGAATATTCGCCAGTTCGCAGCCGACCTTCCAGGTCGCACCAAGGTTGAAGCCAAGGGCAGGCTTTCAGTGGGACGCGATTTCGGGTTCGCGGGTGATATGCTTGTGGCCTCACGTCAACCATCCGGTCTTGCTTCGTGGCTCAATGAAACAGTCGATGAATCGATCCACAAACTCGATGGCGTCGGTTTTTCAGGCAAAGTTGATCTGCGCGACGGAATGCAGAGCATCGATAATCTCGAAATCGGACTTGGCAAAACGACACTCAAGGGCAGTTTCTTGCGTCAGATAGCAGGTTCAGCTGAACCTGCTATCACTTTGCGCCTACAGGGTGGTTCTGTTGATAGCAATGCTTTGCGGGCGTTTACTGGTTTTTTCTCAGACGGCCACGGCATGGCCTCGCTTGATGGACAGGCGCTTGATATCGGCTTTAAAGCAGGCCCAGTCCAATATGAGGATATGGAAGCAGGCAGCGTCGATCTCGCTGTACGCGTGCATGGTGGCCGTTTTGATTTTGATCGCTTGATGATCAATGACGTCGCGGGCACAACCCTTACTGCAACCGGAACTTATGAGCCTTTTGCGACTGCGCCATCTGGCTCGCTGGATGCGACCTTGTTGTCTTCCGATCTTTCGCAATTCCTGACTTTGGCTGCGCATCGCCATCCGCAGGTTCCGTTCTTCCGCTCGCTTTCAGCGCGCGCGGATAACTATCCCGGCCTGTTCGAAGACACTGAAATCAACATCATCGCAAATGCGGTTGCACCGCCCAGCAACGTTGCCGCATCGGCAACCGCCGCGAGCAAAAATGCGGGCAAGGATAAAAGCGCGCGCACCAAAGAAGCGAACACAAAGACACCAGCCAAAGGTGGAGAAGCCTCGTTCAGTGTGACTGGCAAAGCGGGCGGGATGAAGCTTGATTTATCCGGAACAACGAGTGGTGGCAGCTCCGACAGTGATCCGATGCAAATGCAGCTTAATGGCACAGCATCGTCGCCGAATGGCGAGACAGTGCTTGCATTGCTGGGAGTTCCATCTTTGCCACTTGGCCTTGCTGGTGAATTGACCGCTGATCTGACGATGCAGGGTGCACCAAGCGCTGGTATGCGTACTCAACTCAAGCTTACCGCGCCTGACGGTAACGCGGTCGCCGATGGTATTCTTTCATTGGTTGGCGGCGATATTGCTGCGAGCGGCAAGGCTCAGTTGAAATCGGCCGATTTGCAGCCCTTCATTGCGACGGCCGGTTACACGCTTCCTGGTTTTGGGGAAGGGCTTTCTGCCGATCTCTCCAGTGATTTTCAGTTCGCAAAAGGTTTGCTGCGCTTCCCAAATTTCGCAGGAAAACTTGGCGGCGATGACATCTCTGCACGCATAGAGGCGAATTTTTCTGACAGTGGTCTGCCGCAGATCAAGGGTGAAGCAAAGCTTGCATCAATTGAGCTGGCGAGCCTTGCTGGGATCATGCTTGGGCAGGATGCGATAGAACCGACAAAAGCGCGTAAAGGGTCTGTGTGGCCGAAAAACACTTTTGCTGTTCGACCGTCATTGCCGTTGCTCATGGACATGAAACTGACCGCAGCCCAGGCGCATATGGATGGATTTGGAACAGTCAGTGATTTTTCCACGCGGCTGCAAAAAAGCATTGATGGGCTCACGCTTGGTGAACTGACTGGAAATTGGGCTGGTGGCTATCTGGTTGGTAACGTTTCGCTGCGCAATAACGACAAGACTGCGCTGTTGGCCTCTGACCTAAAATGGAGTGGTGCAGCACTTCAGGACTTCTACCATCTGCCAGATGGTGGCGTCCCGCTTGCCGGGACAGTGAAGGCCGCATTGTCGCTGAACTGTAGCGGCACAAGTGTCGCGGAGCTCGTGTCATCACTTGCGGGCACGGGAAGTGCAGATGTTGAAAACTTCGCCATCAACGGGCTTGATGCTGCTAGTTTCCCTGCGATGTTGACAGCAGCTGATACACTGGCAGATCAGCCTACAGGTGCCACGCAGATTGATGCGAAGCAGTTTGTGGCAATTGCCGATAAAGCAGTTGGCCAAGGGCAGTTTATTGCAGGCATGACCAGATTTGATTTCACCGTCGCCGGTGGCATCGCGCGACTTTCGCCATTTAGTTTGAGCGCTGGCGATGCGGTGCTTTCTGGTGACTTGCAGTTTGATCTTTCCACGCTTGCTTTGGGTGGTACTGGCAGCTTGTCTTTCAAAAACGCAGATAATGCTGAAGCTGATGGCGCTGCCAATTTGCGTTATTCAATCGGCGGCACTTATGACGCGCCTTCGGCTCAGTTTGATCGTCAGCCGCTGGTGCAATTCCTCACACAGCGTGCGCTTGAGCGTGAGCAGGAGCGCGTTGAAGCGATGCAGGCAAGCATCGTTGAAAAACAGCAGCTGCGTCGCCAACTTGATTTGCTTACTTCCGATGAACAGGAACGCGAGCGTGTGAAGCAGGAAGAGGAAGCGCGCAAAAAAGCTGAAGCCGATGCACGGGCGGAGGCCCAACGCAGGGCTGAGCAAATGCAAAATGATGGCGCTACCATACCTGTGCCAAGTGGTGGGGGAGCGCCTCTCAATGGCCAGAATGGTCAGTCGCTTAATGATTTCCTGAAGAGTCTAGAGCCTTCGCCAGATACGCAGCCCAGCCCACAAACTCAGCCTTAAATTAGGTTAATTTGTTACTGGCAGTTTGGCTTTAAGCCATTCAAGCGCATGAAGACGCAAAGCTGATGAAAGATTTATCATTCGGTCGCGTTGACTGTCGATTTCTGCGATGAGAGCGGCAACGGCCATCTCACGTTCTTGAGCTATCTCTTCTATGATTTCATAGAAAGGGTCCTCCAGCGTGTAGCTGGTGGCATGTCCACGAATGCTGACGGAATGCTTGCGAAGCCGGGCAGAGACACTCACGCTCCGTCATCCGGTTTCTTGCTCGGCTCCAGCCGATTGAGGGTGAGGAATTTTTCAGCTTTTCGCGTTTCTTCTCGCGCGAATTCTTTCTCGGCTTTCGTGCGTCCATGAAGAATACGGTTCTGCTCGGCCTGCTGTTCTTTCGACTGGCGAGCCTTCTGTTTCTTGAACTGGCGCAGATTGACGATATCGCTCATGAAAGCCTGTTATTCGATTAGTGGGTTAGGTTTGTAACCGCCCCTGTTATTTTTTTGGCGTTCTGGGGTTTGTAAACCACCAGATGGCCAATGACAGCACAACAAGCATAAGCAAGCCGAACGTCATTTGCCAGAGCGGAAAATTCGGCTCATCCTTTGCAACGAATACCGCAGCAATAAGCCCGCTGAGCCACAAGACTGCCTGTGCAATTAAACGCAGCATAAAACCACCATCCAAATCGTTGCCAATATTTGTATAATTATCGCCTAATTGTCCGTATGCCTTGATTAAAGTCAATTGGGCAAAAAATCTGGCTTATGGGAAGGTCGCTTTTAAGCGCAAATGAAAACGCCAGAGAGGAAAACCTGCTCTGGCTCTGATCTCATAAGGAAGGTTTAAGCTTACTTCTTGCGGAAAGAATCAAGCGAAACGACATCCGCAGATGGTTTAGATTCTGCATCATCGCCTTCTGACGCTTCGTTTTCCTTGGCGGCTGCATCTTCCTTTTCCGCAGCAGTTTTGCGCGGTTTTGACTTCGGCTTTTTGGCCGGGGCTTCTTCAGAAGAAATCAGCTCAATCGAAGAAATATTACTGCCTTCGTCATTGTCACTGGTCGGCTGGACGACGGACACGTCGAATTCCAGCTCGAAGTTCACGGAAGGATCGTAAAAGCCGCGGATAGCCGAGAACGGAACGGTCAGCTTTTCAGGGACATCACCGAAGGACAGACCAATCTCAAAAAGCTGGTCTGTCACTACCATATCCCAAAACTGGTGCTGTAAAACGATCGTCATCTGCTCAGGGTATTTTTCCTTGAGGCGCGATGAAATGCGCACACCAGGCGCTCCCGTCAGGAACGTGATGAAGAAGTGGTGGTTTCCAGGCAAGCCAGTTGACGCGACCTCCGCAAGAACCTTGCGAATGACGCCGCGGAGGGCTTCCTGAGCCAAAATATCGTAACGGATCAAATCCTGTACCATGATTTGCTTATCCCACGGATTCGCGGGTTGATGTCAAGTTTGTTCTCAATTGAATTGAAAATTATATCGTGAAAAAGCTCAACTCCCACGAGGGTGGGACTGTAAAAGCAATCAAGGCGCGAATGTGAAGGGGGAGGAAGACCTAAGCGCGTTTGCCAAATGCCATCAGAAACGTCCGGACACCATTGATCGAGCTTTTCTCGATAATGCTATCATCCACACTTTGGCCTGTCAGGAGGTGGTAGTGAATGTCAGCATTGATAAGTGCCAGATAATGGCGAGCGGCGAGGTCCGGATCCTCAATCTGCAAGTCGCCGGCAAGCGCAAGACGAGCCAGATGAGCGGCAATTGCTGGCACGGCTTGTGCGGGGCCGCGATTACTGCAAATATCGCTTTTCAACGGCAGAGCATCTTCGTCGGATTGAAAAAGTTTGCGAAGGAAAACAGTAGAAGAGTCATAAACGCAGCTACGACTCATCCTGATGGAAAATGAGATCAGAGCCTTTTCCAGATTTTCGCCCGACTGCGGAAAAGTGGCTAAAACAGCGAAAAGGCTAGCAGTCATCCGGTCAAAGGCATCATCAACGACAGCAGCAAGTAGTGCTTCCTTGTCGCGATAATGATTATAGATCGTCTGACGGGATACTCCGGCTTCGCTGGCAATGAGATCTATGCTCGCACCTTGAAACCCATCGCGGTAAAAGACGCGGGCTGCAGCGCAAAGAATGAAGTCACGCTTCATGCATTGCCCCGGTTTCACTGCCGCAGAATTCATCCCTTTCGAAAGGGTGGCACGTCTGTCCGGCAGAACGGCTATATCGAGCATGTCAGTAGGTTTCATATTCATAACATAAGACGACTTGACGGTTTGGACAATAGTGTCTAATTTTACACTCGTGTCAAAACGGTTTTGACATCTCGTCCATTATGCGGATTGCTACACTGTTTTTAAAGGCTGCGATATCCGGTTGGGGGCCGGTTTGTCACAGATATAATTGAAAATATTCAGCGATAACATGTGGATAGACATCCGGTTGCGATATTTCGACCCTGACCTGCCATCCTCCCAAGCGATGACCCGGGGCCGAAATCGTAACAGGCGACTCACGAAACATTGATGAAAGTGCTCCCCCCATGAGTTCAGGCACCCGTTTAGGATCCTCATCTGGCTCTGCTACTTCCGGTCTCGTGCGCAACGCAATTATTCTGGGTCTTTTGTCAGCAATAGGCCCGTTTGCGATTGATATGTATCTGCCAGCATTGCCGACGATTGCGACTGATCTGCGCGCCGAAACCGGTGCAGTTCAGATGAGCCTTCTGGCATTTTTTATCGCTTTGGCGATTGCACAGCTATTTTGTGGCCCGTTGTCTGACATGGTGGGGCGCAAGGTGCCTCTTTATGGCGGACTTATTTTGTTTGCGATCGGCAGCGTCGGGTCGGCTTTAGCGACCAATATTGATGTCCTTGTGATGTTCCGCTTCCTTCAGGGCCTTGGAGCTGCTGCCGGTACGGTGATCCCGCGTGCTGTGGTGCGTGATCTCCATACAGGCGTGGATGCTGCACGATTAATGTCGCTGCTCATGCTTGTGTTCTCGATTTCACCGATCCTCGCGCCTTTGAGTGGCTCGGTGCTTATTGATTTCTTTGGTTGGCGCGGCGTGTTCTGGGCGGTGCTTGTCGCAGCTCTTGTCGGCATCGTGCTAGTTGCAACAGCTCTGAAAGAAACGAGAGGGGCCGAAGCGCGTCTTGAAAGTAATCTCAGCAGCGCATTGCGCGGCTATGGACGCCTGCTCAAAGATCGTTACTTCATGGGGCTGGCTGCCATTGGTGGGTTCGGTATCGCTTCTTTCTTTGTCTATCTGGCTAACTCGTCGTTCATTTTGATCGACCATTATGGCCTGACCAGAAGCCAATATGCTGTGGCATTCTCAGTGAACGCGGTCTCGTTCTTTAGTGTCTCGCAGCTCAATGGTGTTTTGGGTGCCCGTTTTGGGCTGCGCCGCGTGATGCGCGTGGCGGTATCGGGATTTGCCGCTGTTATGCTTGCGATGTTCGCTGCCGTGCTAATGGGCCATCATTCGCTTTGGCTAATCGCCAGCTTCCTGTTTGTCGGTTACGGTTTCCTTGGTCTGGTTATCCCGACAACTGCCGTGCTGGCACTGGAAGACCATGGTGAAATTGCGGGAACTGCCTCAGCACTTTTGGGAACACTGCACTTTGTGATTGGCGGTATCGCAATTGGTATCACAGGTGCTTTCTTCGATGGTTCTGCACTGCCAATGATAGGCGGAATCGCCGCCTGTGCCGTGACGGCTTTCCTGCTTGCGCTGATTGTTTTCTCGCGCAAGACAGAGCCGGATACAGAAGCAGCAATAGTCTAAAACAGAACGGCTTCAGATTTTCTGGAGCCGTTTTCATTTAAGCCGCTGTAATTTTGTAGAGAAGTGGAGGCTTCTGTTGCCAGGTGCCTCCGAACCCCGCCTTAAGGTGCTAACCCTAAGGGCTTTAGAGTGGGTTTCCCGCACCGCCATTAGGCAGCGAGAGCGTAACCCTGAGCTTTGTTGTCATTTGCAACTACTCAATTGACCCGATAACGGTGGTATCATGCCGAGCAAAAGAGCGATCTTTACACCCTTGTCGATCCTATTTCGCCCCCGCCGCAGCGCAACTCGCTTTTAATGCTTCTTGCGTTGTGGTGGAGGCGCCGGGTACCGCCCCCGGGTCCAATAGGTTTATTACATCGTCCATTTATCACCATAGTCAGCTTGCGCTGACACGCCGTATATAGGCGTCCTTCCCTTCGATTGGAAGGGGGTAGTTATGATTTAACAGGTTGTTCGCCGATCTTGCTCTTCGCTTTTAGCGTTCATTTTTATTGACAGTCAGCGCAGGCTGGTCAATCCTCACTCCACTACCGGTGCATGCTGGATAGAAACAGAAATATCCAGCTGTGGCGGAGGTTTAATCGGGGCAGATACCCAATCTAAGGAGAGTGGATATATGAGTGACTATCTCGCGGATGTCCGTCGTTATGATGCTGGCGCTGATGAAGCCGCTGTCGAGAAGATCGTAAAGCATCTCGGCATTGCGCTGCGCAATCGCGATTCCTCTCTAGTTTCAGCAACCGATCCGGAAGAACTCAAGCGCGTGCGCGATAGCTGGGTAGCGAAGAAGCTCGGTGTCGCCGACGCTGCCAAGGCTGAAGAAGTGGTCAACCATGTAGCTGAAGTGATGAAGGGCGACCGCAACAAGCACCGCGTCACCTTCTATTATCTCGTCGCAAAGCAGCTTGGTAAGCTCGGCGACCTCTGATCCATTCACTCCCTTGTGGAGTTTGAAACCTCGGTGCCTCGTCGCACCGAGGTTTTTCTTTATAGTGGTCCTAAAGCGAATCGGACTCGGAAAGTTTCCCTATGCGTACCTATCTCGACCTTCTCCAGCATGTGCTCGACAATGGCGTTGACCGTGGCGACCGTACAGGAACGGGTACGCGTTCGGTTTTCGGTTATCAGATGCGGTTCAATCTGGCCGAAGGGTTTCCGGTTCTAACCACCAAAAAGCTGCATCTGCGCTCAATCATTCATGAGCTGCTGTGGTTTCTCAAAGGCGATACAAATATCGCCTATCTTAAGGAAAACGGCGTTTCGATCTGGGATGAATGGGCCGATGAGAATGGCGATCTCGGCCCTGTCTATGGCTATCAGTGGCGCTCATGGCCAGCCCCGGATGGCCGCCACATTGATCAGATTGCGAATCTTCTCAAGATGTTGCGTGAAAATCCTAATTCACGACGTCTGATCGTATCTGCATGGAATCCGGCGCTTGTTGATGAGATGGCGCTGCCGCCATGCCATTGCCTGTTCCAGTTCTACGTGTCTGATGGCAAGCTTTCCTGCCAGCTCTATCAGCGTTCGGCAGATATTTTCCTTGGGGTTCCTTTCAACATCGCATCCTATGCGTTGCTGACGATGATGATTGCGCAGGTTGCGGGCCTTGAGCCGGGAGACTTTGTGCATACTCTTGGTGATGCGCATATCTATTCCAATCATTTCGAGCAGGCGCGTTTACAGCTGACCCGCACGCCAAAAGCATTGCCGACCATGCGGATCAATCCGGATATCAAAGATCTGTTTGCCTTCCAATTCGAAGACTTCGAACTGGTGGGTTACGAAGCTGATCCGACGATCAAAGCTCCGATCGCGGTGTAAGATATGACTGCTCGAAATCCGATTGTATCGATCATTGTGGCTGCTGCGGAAAATGGTGTCATTGGCCGCGACAATGACATGCCTTGGAAACTGTCTACCGATCTCAAGCGCTTTAAGGCACTCACACTTGGTAAGCCGGTGATTATGGGGCGGAAGACATGGGAATCTATTGGTCGGCCTTTGCCGGGGCGCCCAAATATCGTGATAACGAGAGATGCGAATTTTGCAGCCGACGGTGCTCAGATTACTGCTTCGCTCGAAGATGCAATCAATCTCGGCCGCAAGCTTGCAATAGAGCTGGGTGTCGATGAAGTCTGCATTATTGGTGGTGGCAAGATCTATGCGCAGGCGCTACCATTGGCCGATAAGGTGCATCTGACGCGCGTTCTGGCCACAATTGATGGTGACACGTATTTCCCAGAAATCGATTCGGATATCTGGCAGGTAATTTCGAGTGAAGACGTGCCTGCAGGCGAAAAAGATAGTCATCCAACACGCTATATTCAGTACGAACGGCGTGTTGCGTAAATTATAACGCAGGAAATTTGCCGCCTCACGTTGAAAGCGGCCCTCGCGATGCCTATAAAACGGTAACATTAGTTGATGACGGGAGGTGGCGCTTGCTTTCCCGTCTCCCGGACGAGAGGTGAGGATGCCCTGGAGTAATCAGAATGGCGGCGGCGGCCCATGGGGTGGCGGCGGCGATAATAATAACGGCAATAACAATAATAATGGTGGCAACGGTGGCCCATGGGGGCAGGGACCGAAGGGACCGCGCGGTGGCGGACCAAACACACCGCCGGATCTTGAAGACATTCTCCGTAAGGGCCAGGACCGTCTGAAAAAAGTTTTTCCAGGTGGCAGTGGCGGCAAGGGCGGCAGCAATCGCGGCGTATTTTTCCTCATCGGCGCAGCGGTGTTGGGTTTCTGGCTTTTTCAGTCGGTCTATACCGTTCAGCCTGATGAACTCGCCGTAGAACTTCGCTTTGGTAAACCAAAGGCTGAAGTTTCCGAGCCGGGCCTGCATTTCCATTTCTGGCCGATCGAGACCTATGAAAAGGCTCAGATCGTCGAAAAGCAGATCAATATCGGTGGGCAGGGCTCGCGTAACGCCACGCAGGGCCTGATGCTGACGGGCGATCAGAACATCGTCAATGTTCAGTTCTCGGTGCTTTACCGCGTATCCGATCCGCGTGCATATTTGTTCAATGTCGATAATCCGGACTCGATGGTCCAGCAGGTTTCGGAAAGTGCGATCCGCGAGATCGTCGGCCGCCGACCAGCTCAGGACGTGTTCCGTGATAACCGTGCTGCCATTGCGCAGAGCGTTCGCGACATCGTTCAGGCAACGCTTGATCGCTACAATGCCGGCATTCAGGTCAACGCCGTTTCCATCGAAGATGCAGCGCCGCCGCGTGAAGTGGCCGATGCGTTCGATGAAGTACAGCGTGCTGAACAGGATGAAGACCGCTTCGTAGAAGAATCCAACCAGTACTCCAACCAGCGTCTCGGTCAGGCGCGCGGTGAAGCGGCACAGCTTCGTGAAGAAGCAGCAGCTTATAAAAACCGTGTTGTCCAGGAAGCTGAAGGTGAAGCGCAGCGTTTCAGCTCGGTGCTTGGCGAATATCAGAAGTCGCCGGAAGTTACCCGTAATCGTCTTTTCCTAGAAACGATGGAACAGGTACTCAAGAGCACGAAAAAAGTCATCGTGGAGCCCGGAAAAGAAGTCGTGCCTTATCTGCCTCTGAATGAACTTATGCGTCAGCAGCCGCGTCCCGGTGCAAACGCAACCACGACCGGCGGAGGTGCACAGTAATGTCTCAGAACAGGCTTCCGATTATTGGCGGTATCATCGCCGTCATCCTTTTCCTGGCATACTCGGCCACGTTCATTGTTAACGAACGCCAGCAGGCAATCGTTCTGCGCTTTGGTCAGATTGTTGCTGTGAAGACTGAACCAGGCATCTATTTCAAAATGCCTTTCGGCTTTCTTGATGCAGATACCGTGCAGTTGATCGATGATCGTCTCCTGCGCTTCGATCTTGATGATATCCGTGTTCAGGTTTCGGGCGGTAAGTTCTACGACGTGGACGCGTTCCTCGTTTATCGTATTACTGATGCCCGCAAGTTCCGCGAGACAGTTTCGGGTAGCACTTTGCTCGCCGAACAGCGCCTGCGTACGCGTCTTGATGCTGCATTGCGTGGCGTTTACGGTCAGCGTGGCTTTGAAGCTGCACTCTCCGAAGAACGCGGCGACATGATGCGTGAAGTGGCAAACCAGATGCGCGCTGACGCGACTTCTCTTGGTCTCACGATTGAAGATGTTCGTATTCGTCGTACCGATCTGACCGCTGAAGTTTCGCAGCAAACCTACGACCGCATGAAGGCAGAACGTCTTGCAGAAGCAGAACGTCTGCGTGCGCGTGGTCGTGAAGCAGCACAGCGTATCCGCGCTATTGCTGACCGTCAGGTTGTGGAAACGCTTGCTGAGGCACGTAAGGAATCTGAAATTCTTCGCGGTGAAGGCGAAGCACAGCGCAGTGATATTTTCGCTCAGTCTGCGTCTAAGGACCCTGGCTTCTTTGCCTTCTATCGTTCGATGGCAGCGTATCGCGAAGCTCTCCAGACACCAGACACAACGCTTGTTCTCTCGCCGGATTCGGAGTTCTTCAAGTTCTTCCGTGATGCTGGTGGGAAACTGGCAACGCCGTCTCAGTAAGAGAAATTGTCGCAAATGAGCGATTTTCTAGCCGCCGTAGGTCTTCTCTTCGTCTTCGAAGGGCTGCTCTACGGCGGCTTTCCTTTTTTTGCCAAAAAGCTTGCGCGCGATGCATCAGAAGCGCCCGAAAGCATGTTGCGGATTGCAGGGCTTTCGGCACTGGCAATTGGCGTCTTCATTGTCTGGCTTGTCAGGGGATAAGCCAGTTCATTCATTATATTTCTGCTCACCGCTCTATGCGGGGCCGTAAACAGGCCGTATTTTGCAGCGATCTAAACTTCTGGATTTCTTATCGCAGACAGAAACGGAGCAGAGCTTCATGGCAATTGCACCCAAGGCGAGATTTGCTCGCACCCTTCTAGCAACCGTAGCTCTTGGAGCGATGAGTTTTACAGGGACAGTTGCAATTGGCACCGCACCTTCGTTCGCCCAGCAAACAGCGCCAATCAGGCAGGGGCCGGGTTCTGTAGCTGATCTGGCCGAAGGCCTTCTGGATGCGGTCGTGAATATTTCGACATCGCAGACCGTCAAGGAAGATGGTGAAGAAGACGGCGGTGTGCCTATGCCACAGGTGCCGGAAGGTTCTCCGTTTCAGGAGTATTTCAACGACTTCTTCAACGATAAGGACGGTGCAAAGAAAAACGATTCGCGCAAAGTGCAATCGCTGGGTTCGGGCTTTGTGATTGATGCCGAAAAAGGCTTTATCGTCACAAATAACCACGTCATTGCCGATGCAGATGAGATCGAAGTGAATTTCGTTGACGGCTCCAAGTTGAAAGCGGAGCTGGTGGGGAAGGACACAAAGACCGATCTTGCCGTGCTGAAAGTTGATCCAACGAAGCATAAGCTTAAATCCGTGCAGTTTGGTAATTCGGACAAAGCGCGCATTGGCGATTGGGTGCTGGCAATCGGTAATCCGTTTGGCCTTGGCGGCACAGTGACTGCCGGTATTATTTCCGCACGCAAGCGCGATATCCAGTCTGGCCCTTATGATGATTTCATCCAGACGGATGCCGCAATCAATCGCGGTAATTCCGGTGGTCCGCTGTTTGATATGGACGGCAAGGTGATTGGTATCAATACGGCGATCTATTCACCATCGGGTGGTTCTATCGGTATTGGTTTTGCTATTCCGGCTGAAATGGCTGTTGGCGTTATCGATCAGCTTAAAGAGTTTGGTGAAGTGCGCCGAGGCTGGCTCGGTGTTCGTATCCAGCCGGTCACTGATGATATTGCCCAAAGTCTTGGCCTGAAGAAATCTAAAGGCGCATTGATCGCCGGTCTTATCGAAAATTCAGGTGTCGACAATAAAGAGATCAAAGCGGGTGACGTTGTGATCCGTTATGACGGTAAGCCGGTAGAGCGTGCGCGCGACCTGCCGCGTCTTGTTGCCGAAAGCGCTGTCGGGGATGAAGTCGAAGTTGTTGTTGTCCGCGACGGCGAAGAGAAAATCGTAAAGGTCAAGCTTGGCCGTTTGGTCGAAGACGATAAGAGTACCGAGGAAGCGACCGAAGATCAGGCACCTCCGCCAGATATGGAAGAAGGCGAAGAGGGTGAAGAAGTTCCAAACGCTCCTAAGAAGGAGCAAAAGGAACAGGCTGGCACGTCGGTACTCGGTATGAAGCTTTCGGAAATCAACGACGATGTGCGTGGCGAATTTGGCATTGCCGAAGATGTGGAAGGGGTGGCTGTGCTTTATGTTGCTCCCGGTTCTGCTGCTGGTGAAAAGCGTATCGAAACCGGCGACGTGATTGTCGATATCGGACAGGTTACTGTGAAGTCACCGGCTGACGTGAAGAAGCGAATTGATGCTCTGCGTCGTGAAGGCCGTAAGAATGCACTCCTGATGCTTGCGTCGCGTTCTGGCGAACTGCGTTTTGTGACAATCCGCATCGACTAAATGTTCTTATCTTAAACAAAAAAGGCGTCGCAACATTTTGCGGCGCCTTTTTTCATTGTAGTTTGAATCATTTAGGCGGGTTAGCTCTGAATGTGATTCAGTTCTTCGTGTGGTTTGCTAAGCGGTAGACGACGTGATGTTTGAGGTGCGGCGTTTCGTCGGGCACATTCGGATGATCGAAATCGCCAGTCTCATCAAGAACCATACCTATACGCTGCATAACAGATGTTGAACGGTCATTGTTAAACACTGCAAAGGATACGACCTCGGGCAAGTTCAGCGTTTCGAAGGCATAAGTCAGAAGCGCGTTGCCAGCTTCCGTCACATAGCCTTTGCCCCAGAAACGATGGGCAAGTCGCCAGCCGATTTCAACAGTACCCTTTGGAAAATGCGGTTCAAGGTCAGTGCGGGCAAGGCCTGCAAATCCGATGCATTGTCCACTCAGTTTTTCTTCGAGTGCGTAGAAGCCAAATCCAGTTTCAGTAATCATTTTCTGCAGACGCTCAAACAGATCATCCGATTCCGCACGATTGCGCCGAAATGGAAAGAAACGCATCACGTCAGCATCGGAGTTGATCTCGTGCATTAATTCACGATCTCGATCTCCCCAGTTACGAATAATGAGGCGAGGCGTTTCCAGAATAATCATTCAACGAAATCCGATTTGCGATAGCCCTGAATATAGAGAAGGGCGGTCAGATCACCATGATCGATACGCACTTTTGCCTGCGCTGCCACAGCTGGTTTTGCATGAAGCGCGACGCCTGTGCCTGCGAGCTGGATCATGCCAAGATCGTTGGCCCCGTCACCCACAGCAATTGCATCCTGCGGGGTGAGGCCAAGACGGTCAGCGATTTCGACCAGCTTTTCCACTTTTGCTTCGCGGCCGAGGATCGGATCGGAAACGGCGCCGCTTAGATGCGCGCCATCATGAAGAAGTGTGTTGGCGCGATCTTCGTTAAAGCCAATCATTTCTGCAACACGGCGTGTGAAGGATGTGAAGCCACCAGACACAAGTGCCGTATAGGCGCCGTGCTTGCGCATGGTGCGCACCAATTCGACACCACCCGGCATAAGCGAAATGCGGGTCGAGATAACCTTGTCGATCACCGACAGTGGCAGACCTTTGAGAAGTGCTACGCGTTCACGAAGTGCCGGTTCGAACTCAATTTCGCCATTCATGGCACGGGCAGTGATCGCTGCAACATGTTCACGAAGACCGGCTTCTTCCGCCAGTTCATCAATGCATTCCTGCTGGATCATGGTGGAATCCATGTCTGCAATCAGAATTTTCTTGCGCCGGCTTTCCTGTTCCTGCACCACGACATCAACTGGAGCGCCATCAAGGGAAGAGCGCAACGCCTGATCTGCTTCTTCATGGCTTAAACCGGAAGCAAGCGGTATATCGCAGGCGATGCCATCGGCGAGCCAGTAAAGCCCGCTTGCATTCACTGCTGCCGAGGCTTTAATCCCCAAGGAAGGAATAAGCGACGCTTTGGCCGGATTGGCAATCAGTGTAGCAACGAGGGAAGCGGATCGGGACATGAGGAATATTTCCTGCGATGAGTGAAGCGGCAAAGGGTGCAATCCTGATAGCTGGCCCAACGGCCAGCGGCAAGTCGGCTCTTGCTCTTCATATGGCAAAGAAGACCGGCGGCTTCATCGTGAATACCGATTCCATGCAGGTTTATGATGTGCTCGACCTTTTGAGCGCTCGCCCGCAATCTGACGAGCTTCGTGAAGCCGAGCATTTTCTTTACGGCCATGTCGCGCCATCAGTATCCTATTCGACGGGAAAATGGTTTGCAGATGTCGAAGCCCTTTTATCGCGTGCGGATCTCAGAACCCGCACACCGATCTTTGTCGGGGGCACCGGACTTTATTTCCGTGCGCTTTTAGGCGGTCTTTCACAGATGCCGGAAGTGCCTGCAGATGTGCGCGAGCACTGGCGCAATAGAATGAGTGAAGAAGGGGCAGAAGCGCTCCACAGTGCTCTTACAGAACTTGATCCGGAGATTGCCGCCACACTGCGCCCGACTGACAGTCAGCGTATTGTGCGTGCGCTGGAGGTGTTTGAAGGAACGGGCAAGTCGCTGCTGCACTGGCAGAAGAATACCGGAACGGCTCTCGTTGATGATGCAAGCGCAACAAAGATCGTGTTGCTGCCCGACCGCAAATGGTTGGGCGAGCGGATTGCTCAACGTTTCAATCTCATGTGGGACCATGGGGCGCTTGACGAAGTGCGGGTGTTGAACGCTCTTCATCTTGATCCGGCATTGCCAGCGATGAAGGCGATCGGGGTGCGCGAGATTTCGGCATTTTTTGCGGGTGAGATGACGCGTGAAGACGCTATCGAGCGATCGATTATCGCCACCCGCCAATATGCCAAGCGGCAATCAACATGGTTTCGCAACCAGCTTGACGAGAGCTGGAAGGTGTTCTCCTCAGGTGAAAATGCCCTGTCAGGGCAATAATCTTATCGAGAGGCGCAGTTTGACAGAAGAAAATATCGCGCTTCATACATTTATGCGTTGACGACACGATTTTCGCTGATTACTCTCGCCGCCATGAACAGAACAGCTCTTATTCTTGTGGTACGTACGCGCATGGGCAGGATGGTGTAACCATCCGGCGAAAGCTCCCATGCGCGAAAGACAGGCTCCCTCGGGGGCCTTTTTTGTTATCTAAACATCAACGAAATTGAATATGTAAAGCAGACGGGAAGTGACGACGATGACGGCAGCAACAAGCGAGGCGGCGACGATCTCCGCAGGGCAACGCGAAATGACCGGCGCGGAAATGGTGGTTCAGGCTATGATCGATCATGGCGTGGAGCATCTTTTTGGTTATCCGGGTGGTGCAGTGCTGCCGATCTATGACGAACTTTTCCAGCAGGACAAAGTTCAGCATATTCTGGTTCGTCACGAGCAGGGCGCTGGCCATGCGGCTGAAGGCTATGCACGTTCGACCGGCAAGGTTGGCGTTATGCTGGTGACATCCGGCCCAGGTGCGACCAATGCGGTTACGCCTTTGCAGGACGCGCTGATGGATTCGATCCCGCTGGTCTGCATCTCCGGTCAGGTTCCAACATCACTCATCGGTTCCGATGGCTTTCAGGAAGCGGATACGGTTGGTATCACCCGTCCTTGCACGAAGCACAACTGGCTCGTTCGTGACGTTAATGACCTCTCGCGCATTCTGCACGAAGCTTTCCACATTGCTTCGACTGGTCGTCCGGGTCCGGTTCTGGTTGATATTCCAAAGGATATCCAGTTTGCGACCGGCATATACACGCCACCGCAGACTTCGCCGCGCACCAGCTATCGTCCAACTATTGAGGGTGACAAGTCGGCCATCGCGCAGGCTGTTGAAATGCTGCTGACTGCGAAGAAGCCTGTCATCTATTCGGGTGGCGGTGTTATCAACTCTGGTCCTGCTGCAACGAAGCTGCTGCGCGAACTGGTTGAGATCAGCAATTTCCCGATCACCTCGACTTTGATGGGGCTGGGCGCTTATCCTGCATCGGGCAAGAACTGGCTCGGTATGCTGGGTATGCACGGTACATACGAAGCCAACATGACCATGCATGATTGCGATGTCATGCTGTGCGTTGGAGCGCGCTTTGACGACCGTATCACGGGCCGTCTGAATGCATTCGCTCCGCATTCGCGCAAGATTCACATCGATATTGATCCATCGTCGATCAACAAAAACGTTCGCGTTGATGTTCCGATCATCGGTGATGTTGCACATGTTCTGGAAGATATCGTTCGCCAGTTCCGCGCTTCAGCAAAGAAGCCTGAGAAGAATGCGATTGCTGCCTGGTGGGAGCAGATCGACCGCTGGCGTGCTCGCAATTCGCTGGCATATGCGCCAAACAAAGACGTCATCATGCCGCAATATGCGTTGCAGCGTCTGAACGAGCTGACCAAGGACCGTAATACATACATTACCACTGAAGTCGGCCAGCATCAGATGTGGGCTGCGCAGTTCATGGATTTCGACGCGCCAAATCGCTGGATGACATCGGGCGGCCTCGGCACGATGGGTTATGGTCTGCCTGCTGCTCTGGGCGTGCAAATTGCGCATCCTGATGCGCTGGTTATTGATATCGCCGGTGACGCGTCTATCCAGATGTGCATTCAGGAAATGTCGGCTGCGATCCAATATGAAGCGCCGATCAAGATTTTCATCTTGAACAATCAGTATATGGGCATGGTTCGTCAGTGGCAGCAACTGTTGCATGGCAATCGCCTGTCGCATTCCTATACAGAAGCAATGCCTGATTTTGTGAAGCTTGCAGAAGCTTATGGCGCGCATGGCATTCGTTGTGACAAGCCAGAGAAACTCGACGATGCGATCATGGAAATGATTGAGATCAAGAAGCCGGTTATCTTCGATTGCCGCGTTGCCAATCTCGCCAATTGCTTCCCGATGATCCCGTCTGGCAAAGCGCATAATGAAATGCTGTTGCCAGATGAAGCGACTGACGAAGCTGTTGCTAATGCTATCGATGCCAAGGGCCGCGCCCTAGTCTGATCCGGAGTAAAGAACATGAACGCACAAAATCTAGCATCCGGCTCGGCATATTTCATTGCAGCGGATACCCAGACACCAGAAACCCATACGCTATCGGTTCTCGTTGATAATGAACCGGGTGTTCTAGCCCGCGTCATTGGTCTGTTTTCGGGTCGTGGCTACAATATTGAAAGCCTGACGGTTTCTGAAACCGAGCATGAACAGCATCTGTCGCGCATTACTATTGTAACGCGCGGCACGCCGAATGTGCTTGATCAGATCCGCCATCAGCTTGAGCGTATTGTTCCGGTGCATCGCGTGGTCGACATGACGCATCGCGCTGTCGAGCTTGGCCACGAGCGCCCGATCGAGCGCGAACTAGCACTGATTAAAGTAGCAGGCAAAGGCGAAGCACGCGCTGAAACTCTGCGTCTGACCGATGCTTTTAATGCTAAGATTGTTGACGCCACGACCGAACATTTCATTGTTGAGATTACCGGTAAGACGGCCAAGATCGACCAGTTCATTTCGCTGA
Source organism: Brucella pseudogrignonensis (assembly GCF_002252525.1). Lineage (GTDB taxonomy): Bacteria > Pseudomonadota > Alphaproteobacteria > Rhizobiales > Rhizobiaceae > Brucella > Brucella pseudogrignonensis. Next base: position 127,561 of record NZ_NNRM01000006.1, on the reverse strand, counting down.
TGAAGCCACTTGGTCTCGTGGAGATCTGCCGGACCGGTGTGGCTGCAATGAACCGCGGTCCTCAGGGACTCTAGGTTACGTAAATCGAGACAATATCGGTTGAAACCGGCACAATGTTTCGATTGTGCCGGTTTTTTATTGGGCTAATTTGTCCTTGTTAGCTGGATCAATCCAATGTCTTTTGAAATTTTCTTAGCGCTTCTCGTATTCGCCTTTGTTTCTTCCGTTACCCCTGGCCCCAATAATCTGATGCTGCTCGCGTCGGGGGTGAACTTCGGTTTTCGGCGCACAGTCCCACATATGCTGGGCATTGGTGTGGGCTTTTTCGTGCTGCTGCTGGCGGTTGGCTTTGGCCTTGGCGCGCTGATCGAAACGATGCCGTCATTCTATACATCGCTCAAATTCGCGGGCGGGGCCTATATGCTTTATCTCGCATGGAAAATTGCGACCTCGCGCTCCATCGGGGAATCCAAGACCGGTGATAGCGGTGTTCCGATGACATTTTTTCAGGCTGCTGCCTTTCAGTGGGTTAATCCCAAAGCTTGGGTAATGGCGATCACCGGCATTGCGACCTATGCCAACCACGACAACTACTACGTGGCAGTGCTGTTGGTGAGTGCCGCCTTTGCAATTGTGAACCTGCCGAGCGTGTCGGTCTGGGCGGGGTTTGGCACATTGTTGCGCAACTGGCTTGCCGATCCCACCCGGTTGAAGTGGTTCAATCTGACCATGGCCTTGCTGCTCGTTCTGAGCTTGTGGCCGATGTTAAAATAACGAGTTGAAGAGGTGAATGATGTCTGCACTTCCTACCTATGACGATGTGGTATCTGCAGCTGAACTGATTGAAGGGCACGCGCATCGCACGCCCATCTTGACCTCATCGACCATTGATCGCGATACAGGCGCGCAATTCTATTTCAAATGCGAGAATTTTCAGCGTATCGGAGCGTTCAAGTTTCGTGGGGCATACAATGCTTTGTCGCGCTTTAGCGATGAGCAGAAGAAGCGCGGTGTACTTGCCTTTTCGTCTGGAAACCATGCGCAAGCGATAGCTCTTTCGGCGAAATTGCTCGGTATTGCTGCCACGATTATTATGCCTGAAGACGCGCCCGCTGCAAAACTGGACGCAACGCGTGGCTATGGTGCAAAGGTTGTGACCTATAACCGTTATACTGAAGACCGAGATGCGCTTTCAAAGCAGCTTGCGGAGGAGGGCGGTTTAACGCTTATTCCGCCGTTTAATCATCCGCATATCATTGCGGGGCAGGGCACGGCAACCAAAGAGCTGATTGAAGAGGTTGGCCAGCTTGACGCGCTGTTTGTATGCCTTGGTGGAGGCGGTTTGCTGGCGGGTTCTGCTCTTGCGGCCAAAGCGCTTTCACCTTCATGCGATGTCTATGGGGTTGAGCCGGAAGCAGGCAATGACGGCCAACAATCATTCCGTTCTGGCAAGATCGTTCATATTGACGTTCCAAAAACTTTAGCCGATGGCGCGCAGACACAGGCACTTGGCGATATGACATTTGCTGTCATTCAGAACAGCGTTCACGATATTTTGGCAGTCAGTGACAATGATCTGGTGCAAGGCATGAAGTTTTTTGCCAGCCGAATGAAGATGGTGGTCGAACCGACCGGCTGCCTGGCGTTCGCTGGCGCTTTAAAGATGGCGCCGGGGCTCAAAGGCAAGCGTATTGGCGTGATCGTCAGTGGTGGCAATGTCGATCTGGAAAGATTTGCAGCGCTGGTTGGCAGCTAAGTTTGAAAAGCGGCCGGAGAGTTACTCCAGCCGCTATTTTTCATTTGAGAAGGGCGTAGCCAAAGGTGTGGCACTCATCGATGCCACATTGAACGCCGACCGAGACGAAATTAATCACGCCAATCGCAATCACATACAGACTGAGAGCCGTTGCCAACACGCGAAGCAGCGACTGATGCGTCAGAGATTTGTGCTGCAATTGCGTGCTGCCGCCCCATAAGATGAGTTGAAAAGCGAAGGCAATCAACAACGCTACAGCAATGAGAATTGACCAGACGGGCATATGAAGGCCAAAGACTGAGGTGCCGATATATTCATGCCCAGGGCGGGGGTAGATATCCAGCAATGTCTGCCGCACGGATACGATCAGCAGAAACAGTGAGAAAATCATACTCATGCCAGTGTTACGGTATGAAAAACCATGTCGAAACTGCAAAATGATTCCGAAGCAAACACCAAACATCGCAACGCGTTGTAAAAGACAAAGCGGGCAAGGTATTTCGCCATTGGCATATTGCAGCACCATTGCTGCGGTCAAAATTGCTGCGATGACGGCCATCATTCCCAGAAGATAAATCGAGAGAAGAGTGGCTAATGTCTGCTGCTTGTCGATTTCATTATCTGATGTGAAAACACTCATGCTGCTGCTCCATCAGATTTTATGCTCGGCGTGAAAGCAGAAGCGAACTGTTGCCGCTTAGGCTGATCGACCACTTCTGTTTGAATCCAAGGCATCCGATAGCCGTATTCAGAACTATATATTTCCCAAAGAAACTGTTTTACGCCCAATGCAAGGCAGAGAACGGCAAGAAATATTGCAACGGACTGACGCCCGAACCATGCGAAAACTAATGAAAGTGCCAAAACTGCAAAAACAAGAAGCATCATGATTGAACTCCTTCTATAAGTTTATACTGAATATGATCTATTAAGTTATGATGAATACGATTAAAGGTACTTATAATTATTTGCATTACTAATTTATTATTCAATATAATTGGCTCTTTTATTAGCTAACATTGATGGTTTGTTTTGTGCGGCCTCATAGCTTTGATGCTGTTTTGTTCTGCTATTCACTTGTCTTTAAGTGCCGAATCCTGTCTGAACAGGGTATGCAGTTTTCACCGGAACAGGATCAGGCTTTAAAAGCCGTTGGCAAGTGGCTGAAGGAAGGGCGTTCCCCTATCTTCAGGCTGTTTGGTTATGCTGGCACAGGCAAAACCACGCTTGCGCGTTATTTTGCCGAGCATGTGGATGGTGATGTGCAGTTTGCAGCCTTCACCGGCAAGGCCGCGCAGGTGCTACGCTCCAAGGGCGCAAACAATGCGCGCACGCTGCATTCACTGATCTATCGGCCGCGCGGTGAAGAAGCGATTGAAGACGAAACAACCGGTAAGACGTCTATCGCCCCGACATTTTCGCTTAACCGTCAAAGCCCGGTGGCCAAGGCGGCTCTGATCGTTGTGGACGAATGTTCCATGGTTGATGAGCAGCTCGGTCGCGATCTGATGACATTTGGCACACCTATTCTGGTGCTGGGTGATCCGGGACAGTTGCCGCCGATTTCGGGCGGCGGTTTTTTTACTGAGCACGAACCGGATTATCTGCTGACGGAAATTCATCGTCAGGCACGCGATAACCCGATCATCCGTATGGCGCTTGACGTGCGTGAGGGTCGTGAGCTTGCTTATGGCGATGAGGGAAGAGCGAAAGTTATTTCCAAATCTGAGGTCAATCAGGATGTGGTTCTTTCTGCCGATCAGGTTCTCGTTGGCACCAACCGTACACGCAAGCGCTATAATCAGCGGCTGCGCGAGTTGAAGGGTTTTACTGCGGAATACCCCCAGGCCGGCGATAAGCTGGTTTGCCTGCGCAACGATCCGGCCAAGGGGCTTCTGAACGGCTCTCTCTGGAAGGTAATGACCTCGTCCAAGGAAACAGTGAAACCGGGAATTAATCTGCTGGTCTCGCCCGAAGACGAAGACCGAGGCGTCGCCAAGATCAAACTGCTCAAAGCGCAGTTTGAGGACCCGGATGCTGAAATTCCTTGGCAGACCAAGAAGCGTTTCGATGATTTTGATTACGGTTATGCACTGACGGTTCACAAGGCGCAGGGTTCGCAGTGGGATAATGTCGTGCTGTTCGATGAAAGCTACGCTTTCCGCGACACGCGCGAGCGCTGGCTTTACACGGCAATCACGCGTGCAGCCGAACAGCTGACAATTGTAAAATAATCATTGTTCCGCTGGTTCGGCGCTTAGCCACTCCCAAGCTTTGGGCTCGTCTTCGGATTCGAATGTCTTCATTTCGATGGACAGAAACGGCTGCATGAGCGTGACGCTTGCCTGTATCCATAGCGGGCCGCCAACAATGGCATAACGTCGAAGGTGACGCAGAGATTTTGCACGCATCGACAACATGCTCTCCGAAAATGCTGAACCCCAATCCACGCCGTCATAGCCGGTCAGGCGGATGAGCAGGTCGATTTCATCATGGCCTTCATAGGCTGCATCGAGCAGTCCATAAAGATTTTCGAGAGAAGCATCATCGAGATGGCCCTCGATAGCAAAAGCAAAGACATCTTCACGATTGGTTGGAATGCGACGGATGACAGGAATGTCCTCGTTGCGCATCGTTGACCTCCGGTTCTTAGAACGTCGTGTTATTTCACTAAAACGCCTCTCAGGGGATAAAGGTTGCGGCAGGCCTTCAAAATTAGCAATCCCTATATTGGTTCGAGGTGTGACAGGAAAACACTCACACTTTTCAATGGCTGACGATATAAAGCCTCATATCGAATTGAAGGAGCGAAGCTCTATGCCTGCAAAATTGTCCGTCAATCTCAACGCTATAGCCATGTTGCGTAATCGGCGAGATCTTCCTTGGCCGAGTGTGACCGGTCTAGGACGAGCGGCGCTTGCAGCAGGAGCGGCTGGCTTGACGGTGCATCCGCGTCCTGATCAGCGTCATATTCGTTTTACCGATCTTGGCGATATCCGCGCATTGATCGATGATGAATACCCGCAGGCTGAGTTCAACATTGAAGGCTTTCCAACAGAAGCCTTTCTGGAACTGGTTGAAAAGCATCAACCTGAGCAGGTGACGTTGGTTCCTGATGATCCGATGCAGGCAACTTCCGATCACGGTTGGGATTTTGAAACCAAATCCGATTTCCTGGAACCGATCGTTCAGCGGCTGAAATCAAAGGGAATGCGTGTATCGTTATTCGCTGACCCTGATCCGCTGGGTTATGAAAAGGCCAAGGCAATTGGCGCAGACCGCATTGAGCTCTATACGGGCCCATATGGAGCGACTTATGATGATCCGGCTGCCGCTACACAGGAACTGAGCCGTCTCGGCAAAGCTGCAGATGCAGCAACGGCGCTCGGGCTCGCAATCAATGCAGGGCACGATCTGACAGTTGAAAATCTCCCAGCTTTGGTGAAACGTGTACCGCAGTTAAGCGAAGCGTCGATTGGGCACGGTCTGACCGCAGATGCTTTAATGTATGGTATGCCGGTGACCGTTAGCCGATACATTGCAGCCTTGGCTGGATAGGCTTTACGAAAATGCATGGCTGACAATGGAGCTTTGCGAAATCTGCATTTGTGCGCGGGCGTGACAAGATATAGACCGCCCGCCACAGAATAACCACGCTCCGAGGTGCGCTGGGTCATTTGAGGGAAGCATACATGAAGTTTTCCGCAGTCCGAGCTTCACGCTTCAGCGGTGAGTTAGCTTACTTTTCTTTAAAGAGTTTAACTTTGACACTTCAGGCATTTGACTGATACCGAACTTGCATGGGAACCTTTGCAGCGATCATGTATTCCCTAGCTGTTGACGGTTTGTTTAACTCCCAGGCGCTCTGATATCCAATCCCGATACTTACGACCTCACGAGGTGTCTGCATATGAGCAGCGAGCAACCAGATAAGAACACGCCAGTCGCAGGAGATGCGCAGGCGGGTTCTCAAAATACGCTGCCTGCTGGCGTTTCTCCAGAGAACTCGATTGCTTCGGAAGAAAACGACCATTCCCATGACAGTATGAAGATGCTGGTGCTTGGTGCTCTCGGCGTCGTTTATGGTGATATTGGTACGAGCCCGATCTACGCCTTCCGCGAAGCATTGCACGCGGCAACTTCGGATGGGTTTCTTTCCAGAAGTGATATTCTGGGTGTCGTTTCTCTGATCTTCTGGGCGCTTCTGCTCGTTGTGACGGTGAAATATGTGATCTTCGTGCTGCGTGCCGACAATAATGGCGAAGGCGGCATTCTCTCTTTGATGGCTTTGGTAAGGGCTGCCCTTAAAGGGCGGCCCGACATCGTTCTGGCAGCTGGTATTTGCGGAGCGGCGCTGTTCTTTGGCGATGCGGTCATTACGCCTGCGATTTCGGTGTTGTCTGCGGTGGAAGGGGTGCAGATTGTTGCGCCCCATATGACGCCCTTTGTGGTGCCCATTACCGTGGTTATTCTCGTGGTTCTTTTCTCAATCCAGAAGTACGGAACGGGCAAGGTTGCGATTGTTTTCGGGCCGATCATGGCGGTGTGGTTTCTGGCCCTCGGTGCGTCCGGTCTTTGGCATATTTTTGACGATCCGACAGTAATGGCAGCGCTTAATCCTTATTATGCCCTGCGTTTTCTTGTCGTGAGCCCCGGTGTCGCCTTCATTACTGTAGGCGCAGTCTTTCTTGCCATGACAGGCGCTGAAGCGCTTTACGCTGATCTCGGTCATTTTGGCCGTAAGCCAATCGTTCGAGCTTGGCTTTGGATTGTGTTTCCGTGCCTTCTACTTAACTATTTCGGACAGGCGGCATTCGTGTTGTCCCATGGTGAAGCGGCGGCGTTGCCTTTCTTCCAGATGATGCCGGATTTTGCGCTCTGGCCGATGGTGCTTCTGGCGACAGCTGCCACTGTGATCGCCAGTCAGGCCGTCATCAGCGGCGCGTTTTCTGTGGCGCGTCAGGCGGTTCAGCTTAACATTCTGCCGCGTCTTGAAATCCAGCACACGTCGGAAAAACTGCACGGACAAATCTACATTCCGCGCGTCAATCTGCTGCTTGGTCTTACGGTTATCATTCTCGTTCTCGGGTTTGAGAAGTCGAACAATCTGGCATCTGCTTACGGTATCGCCGTGACGGGCAATATGCTGGTCACGACCGGTCTTCTTTATTTTGTCATGACTCGCATCTGGAACTGGCGTGTCAGCCGCGCTGCTCCCTTGATCGCAGGCTTTCTGGTCATTGATGTGATGTTCTTCAGCGCCAACATCATCAAGGTGCATGATGGCGGCTGGGCGTCGATTACCTTTGCGCTTATTCTTGTGGTCATCATGTGGACATGGGTGCGCGGCACGCGCCACCTGTTCCAAAAGACACGCAAGGCGGAGGTGCCGCTCGATCTTATCGTCGAGCAGATGAACAAGCGTCCGCCGACAATTGTTCCGGGAACGGCTGTGTTTCTGACAGGTGATCCCAAGAGCGCGCCGACGGCACTCATGCATAGTCTCAAGCACTATAAGGTTCTGCACCAGAACAATGTTATTCTGACTGTTGTAACGGCTTCCAAGCCTTGGGTGTCGAGTGCTGACCGTGCGCGTGTTTCGCAGTTCAATGAACGCTTCATGCAGGTCACGCTGACATTTGGCTATATGCAGCAACCGAATATTCCGCGCGCGCTAGGACTTTGCCGAAAACTCGGCTGGAAGTTCGACATCATGACGACGTCTTTCTTCCTGTCACGTCGCTGGCTCAAGGCTTCCGCACATTCCGGTTTGCCGCTCTGGCAGGATAAGCTTTTCATCCTGCTTGCTCGTACGGCCTCTGATGCGACGGAATATTTCCAGATCCCAACAGGTCGTGTTGTGGAAATAGGCACACAAGTAAATCTCTAAGGCATGAAGCCAGATATGCATATTTTTAAAGGGCGCCTTCTGAGAAGTTGATTCCGGAAGGCGCTCTTTCTTTTTGAATTTGTTTGCTTCTTTCCAGTTGTCGAAAAAGAAGCTCCAAGCGGTTCTCGGATCACAATTCTAAAATCTTCCATCTCGTTGAAAAATCCTGCTTGACGGTCTCTCAAGCAAAGATTAATAAACGGAACCGTACCGTACGGTACAAGGTGGAGGGATTGATCCGTGACTGATAAAAGCGACGAATTGCAGGCTCAGAAGCAGCCGTCTTTTTCGCCGCGTCAGAACGATGTTCTGGAGCAGGCGTTGCGCCTTCTTGTCGAAGGCGGTGACCGCGCTTTGACGACGGCGAGCATTGCGCGTGCTGCCAATTGCTCCAAGGAAAGCCTTTATAAATGGTTTGGTGATCGCGATGGTCTGCTAACCGCAATGGTTCGCTGGCAGGCATCGAAGGTTCGTGTCGTGCCGGTAGCTCGCGAGAAGCTTGACGCGGAATCGCTTTTCTCAAGCCTTGAACATTTTGCGCGTGACTGGCTGCTGGTGCTGTCTGGTCCAACATCGATTGCATTGAACCGTCTGGCTGTAAGCCACACGGCATCGGGCAAATCGGCACTTGGCGACATTGTTCTCGCCAATGGTCCGGTGGCGATGGCAAAGCGTCTTAAGCCGATCCTCGAAATGGGTCAGGAAGCAAAGCTTCTTGCTTTTGACGACATCGACGAAGCTTTTCGTGCATTTTTCGGACTTGTCGTTCGGGACATGCAGATCCGGTTGCTGCTTGGCGACCGGCTGGAACTGACTGACGAAGTGGTCATCCGGGACGCCCGGCGTGCCACAAAGCAGTTTTTCGCTCTTTACGGGGCATAACCAACGGCCAACGCGAGGAAGCCGCAGAGCAATCTGAAAAATAATCTGAATGAAGGGAATACGAAAATGCGCGTTTATTACGATCGTGATGCAGACGTTAATCTGATCAAGTCGAAGAAGGTTGTTATCGTCGGTTACGGTAGCCAGGGCCGTGCCCATGCGCTGAACCTCAAGGACTCCGGCGCTGCCAACGTGCGCATCGCTCTTCGTGAAGGTTCGGCAACGGTCAAGAAGGCCGAAGCTGATGGCTTCGAAGTGATGAACGTTGCTGATGCTGCCAAGTGGGGCGATCTCCTCATGATGGCAACCCCTGATGAACTTCAGGCTGACATCTACAAAGACCACATTCAGGATAACATCCGTGACGGCGCAGCGATTGCTTTCGCTCATGGCCTTAATGTTCACTTCGGCCTGATTGAGCCAAAGAAGTCGGTTGACGTTGTCATGATCGCACCAAAGGGCCCAGGCCACACGGTTCGCGGCGAATACCAGAAGGGCGGCGGCGTTCCTTGCCTCATCGCTATCCATCAGGATGCTTCGGGCAACGCACATGATCTCGCTCTGTCTTACGCTTCGGGCGTTGGCGGCGGCCGTTCGGGCGTTATCGAAACCACCTTCAAGGAAGAGTGCGAAACCGATCTGTTCGGTGAGCAGGCTGTTCTTTGCGGCGGTGTTGTTGAACTCATCCGCACCGGTTTTGAAGTTCTCGTTGAAGCTGGTTACGCACCAGAAATGGCTTACTTCGAGTGCTTGCACGAAATGAAGCTCATCGTAGACCTGATCTACGAAGGCGGCATTGCGAACATGAACTACTCGATCTCCAACACTGCTGAGTGGGGCGAATACGTCACTGGTCCACGCATCATCACTGCAGAAACCAAGGAAGAAATGAAGCGCGTTCTGAAGGACATTCAGACCGGCAAGTTCACTTCCGATTGGATGCAGGAATACCGTGCAGGTGCAGCTCGCTTCAAGGGCATCCGTCGTAACAACGACAGCCACCAGATCGAAGAAGTTGGCGAAAAGCTCCGCGGCATGATGCCATGGATCGCAGCGAACAAGCTCGTCGACAAGGCACGCAACTAAAAATCTGCGATACTCAGACTCTGGCCGTCTGCAAATGGCGCTTTGTTTCGCTTACCTAGGCTCACGTACTTTATGTACGCTCCGCTCCGGTTCTCACAAAACGCCATTTTCGAGTAGAGCGCCGTGCGCCCGAATGGGCGCACAAAGGTCGCTCTACTTTTAAGATAGACGCATCGATCTGTCCAAAAGTCGAAAACGATTTTTGGGACGATGCGTCGGCCATAAGTCAGAATCTCATCAGATTTTAGGTGCTCGATGATTAGACAAAAAGGGGGCGTTTCTTACGCCCCTTTCATGCATAGGGATTTGGTCGTGTGAAATGTAGCGCACGAAAAGATCGTCGGATGCTTTTGGAATTTGTGTTTTGTGCGTCATTTGGCCAAAACAATTCAGAATATCTTTATTCCGTCTCAGCATGGAAGAAAGTGTTCTCGTTAGCAAAAAATTGCGCTATCGCTAGAACTTTATCTGGCAAGGTTTGAGGAGGCTTTGCCTCCACCGTATTGAGGAGATTTCCCGTGTTGGACTGGGAAACTGTATTTGCAACGCGCTCGAAACGTATGCGCGCTTCGGAAATCCGTGAACTTCTAAAACTGCTGGAACGTCCGGATATTATTTCCTTTGCTGGCGGTATTCCCGATCCGGCGCTGTTTCCACATGCTGAATTCCAGAGCGCTTATCAGGACATCTTTGGTGGCCCTGAAGCTAATGCAGCTCTGCAATATTCGGTATCCGAAGGTTACAAGCCGCTCCGCACCTGGTTGGTGAGTGAACTCGCCAAGATCGGTATTCCTTGTACCGAAGACAACGTCTTTATCACGTCCGGTTCGCAGCAAGCACTTGACTATCTAGGCAAGCTTTTCATCTCGCCAAATGACACGGCACTGGTGACGGCCCCGACTTATCTTGGCGCGTTGCAGGCATTCAACGCCTACGAGCCGACCTATGACATTCTCTCGCTGAATGGTAACCGCACACCGGATTCCTATAAGCAGGCAGCGGAAAATGCTGGCGGTCAGGTTAAGTTTGCCTATCTTTCGGCAGATTTCAGCAACCCGACCGGAGAAACAGTTGATCGTGCAGGCCGTGAGAAGTTGCTGGCCGACGCTGATGAACTGAATGTGCCGATTATCGAAGACGCTGCTTATCAGTATCTGCGTTACAACGGCGAAGCGATTGCGCCGATCCTGTCGATGGATATTGCGCGTCACGGCGGTGATATCGAAAAGACCCGCACGATCTATTGCGGCTCATTCTCGAAGACCCTCGCACCTGGCCTGCGCGTCGGTTACGTGGTTGCTTCGCAGTCGGTTATCCGCAAGCTGGTTCTGATGAAGCAGGCGGCTGATCTTCATTCTTCGACAATCAACCAGATTGCCATCCATCGTGTTGCTTCGACTGGTTTTGACAGCCAAGTCGCTAAGCTGCATAGCGTTTATAAGCATCGCCGCGATAAGATGCTGGAAGCACTTGCTAAATACATGCCGGAAGGCACTGACTGGACCAAGCCGGAAGGTGGAATGTTCATCTGGGTCACGCTTCCAAAGGGCATGGACGGTGCTGCATTGCTTGCCGCATCGATTGAAAGCGAGAAGGTAGCTTTCGTCCCGGGCAAGGCATTCTTTGCGGATGGCACGGGTGCCAATACGCTGCGTCTTAGCTATTCATGCGCTAATGATGAAATGATTGATGAAGGTATCATGCGTCTGGGACGCTTGATCCGCACGCATTCCAAATCAGAAGCTGCATAAAATCAGAAGCCGGGCATTGCCCGGCTTTTTTATTGAAAGGGCGAATTACAACCTGTGCGCGGCCCTGCCAAGGGCTGGTATGTGTTATCCGAAGTACGATAACTGCGGTAACGATTTGAGCACCATGAAATATGGTTGCTGCTTGGACCGAAGGTGGTGACAGGCTTGCGATTGGATGGGCGAACTTGAAGCGGGTCGCCATTCTTGTAGATCGGGATGCCTTCGCGCGAGATGTAATTGCCACTGTCGCGGCACCCCACGCCGTAACACTTACTTGATCCTGCTTGTGGCTGATAAGTCCGCGGCAGCCCGCCAGCGATAGGGGGTGTGCTTGGACGCAAAGACGGCACGTAAGGCGTATTCAGGTCAACCGCTGCAGCGCTGCCAACAAGGCTTGCTGCAAAGAGACCTGAGCAAAGTGCGATGTACCGTATCTTATCAAGCATTTTCGGTGTCCTGATTTCCAGACTTTATATGGTGGCTTTTCTGATCAAAACCAGCGTGGCTGTGCAATTTTGAAAAGAACCACTTGCCAATCATAGCGCAAGTGGTGAGATTGCGCGGGCATGTTTACGATAGCAACCTTCAATGTCGAAAATCTGATGCGCCGGTTTGATTTTTCCGGCTTTCGAAATGAATTGCATCAGGATCGCTCGCTCAAGCTCTTCGAGATCGGCGATGAAACGCAATACCGTCTGCTGGAGCAGGCGCGGGCGATTGCCCATACCGATGACACACGGCAGATGACGGCGCTGGCAATAGCCGAAACACGGGCCGATGTGCTTTGCCTGCAAGAAGTCGATAATCTCGCCGCCCTTAACGCGTTTGAATATGGCTATCTTTTCAAGATGGTCGGGCAGGGCTATCGCAATAAGTATCTGATTGACGGCAATGATAGTCGAGGCATCGACGTTGCTGTGATGGCACGCGATACGACGCGTGATGGCCAGCGGATTGAAGTGCTGGAAGTCACCAGCCACGCACATCTGACCTATAAGGATCTTGATCTTTATCAGCCGGTGCTTGCGGAGCTAGGACTTGAACCGAATGATCGCATTTTTAAGCGCGATTGTCTTTGTCTCGATATGCGTATCGACGGCAAGCCATTGACGCTTTTTGTTGTTCATCTGAAATCAATGGGCGGTGCACGTAACGGGCTTGATGGTCGCACTGCATCCTTGCCGGTCAGACAGGCAGAAACGCGTGCGATCCGTCACATTATCGAAGAGAAGTTTGGCGCAGGGCACACTTCGGGTAAGCGCTGGCTCATTTGCGGTGATTTCAACGATTACCGGGAACGCGTCATCATCGAAGGCGATGAGTGGAACGGTTATCAATTCTCGCCTGTGAAGGAAGCTGCCAGTGCTCTGGATACGCTGCTGAGCGATGGCTTCGCCATCAATCTTGTGGAGCGCCGCCCTGAAATGGACCGCTGGACGCTCTATCACACCCGCGGACCGCAGGAACGCCATCTTTGCCAGCTTGATTACATTCTTGCGTCGCCAACTCTGGCTGACAAAAACGGTGGTGCGATTCCGAAGATTATCCGTCGGGGCCAGCCCTGGCGCACGGTTTTCCCGCCAGGACAAGAAGTTGATCGTTATCCACGGACTGGATGGGATCGTCCTAAGGCCAGTGACCATTGCCCCGTGGCTGTCACGCTGAACATTGTTTGAGAATGGGACGGCTAATGCAGCATGTGAAAGAAAACACGGTTTATGAAATTGATCGTGTCGATGTCCGGATTTTGCCGGGACCGCTCGATTATGCGCAAGCCAATAAAACCGCAATCGCTGAAAACTGGCAGCGCGAGTGTCAGGCTAATCCGACTTTGTTTGATGGTGAAATTTATCTTGCACCAGACGCGAAACTGGAAGGCCAGTCTTTTTCCGCCGGTTTCCATCGCACGAGCTTTGCAACGCTTATGTATTGGCGCAAAGATGCACAGCCTTTACGGCCGTGGCATATTTTTGGCGTCGGCATCATGGTGTCCACTGAAGGGCATTTGATAGCAGCCCGTATGAGCGCGCATAATGCGGTCGCAGGACGTGTCTATTTTCCGGCAGGTTCCATTGATGACAATGATGTCGTTGATGGTCGGGCCGATTATAAAACCAATATGGCCCGAGAAGTCTTTGAAGAAACCGGAATTAATCTTGGTGATGCCAGGGCGGAAGCAAAGACCCATCTGGTAACTGCCGATGGAAGCATTGCGCTTTTCCGCCGACATTACTTTGATCTTTCGACGACGGAATTGTTGAAGCGAATAGAGGCAAATCTCGCTGCTCAAGCAGAGCCGGAATTGTCGGAAATCATTCCGGTTAAGCAGGCAGGAGCCATGGGGCAGGCGACGCCATCCTATGTGCGCGCATTTGCCGATTGGCATTTCGAAAATCAACAGTAACGATCAGTTCTTGCAGATGACAGCGCCACGAAATTGACTATGCTCGCAAAGCAAGGCTTATGGCCTTACTGAAGTGAGGGAGAGGTGAACGATGACCGAAGCTGCCAGTGCTGGCCGGTACTATGAGATTTTCGACGTTTTCGCCGATAAGGCTCTGGCTGGGAATCCGCTGGCTGTTGTGCACGAGAGTGAAGGGCTGACTGACGCGCGTATGCAGGCCATTGCGCGCGAATTCAATCTGTCCGAAACGGTCTTTATCTTTCCGCCTGAAAATCCGATGCATGAGGCAGCCGTCCGCATTTTTACCCCGGACTACGAGTTGCCATTTGCCGGTCATCCGACGGTTGGTGCTGCGGTATCGCTGGCACGTCATCGCAGAACAGGCGACGAGTCGGATCGGCTGGTGACGCTTGAAGAGAAGGTAGGTATCGTTCGCTGTGGTGTCATCTTAGGTGAAAACAGCGCCTTTGCAGAATTTGATCTGCCGCGTTTGCCGGAAAAGCTCGATATCAAGATCGAGAAGGAAGAGGCAGCCGCCGCAATCGGGCTAGGCACGCATGAGATCGGCTTTGAAAACCATATTCCTGCTGTCTGGAGCGCAGGCACACCCTATCTTCTTGTGCCGGTTCATAACCTGATCGCTGCAGCCAAAGTCTCCATCGATCCTGTCTATGTGAGCGAAAGTCTGCCGCATGTGGGCGATCGACCATTGCCGATTTATGTCTATTGCCGCGAAACAATTCTGTTCGACAGTAATTATCACGCACGCATGTTTGTGACAGGCTCGAATGTGTATGAAGATCCCGCGACGGGGTCTGCAGCGGCGGCTTTTGCAGGCATGATTCTGGCCAAAGACCAGCCGGTGGATGGAAGTTCACAATGGTGGATCGAGCAGGGCATGGAGATGGGGCGCCCCTCGCGTATTCGCCTTGAACTTGATGTGTCAAACCAGACACTCACCGGTGCTCGTATTGGCGGTACGGCAGTCAAGATTGCTGAAGGGCGCCTGTTCGTCTGATTTTCATGTTTTGATTGCGGTCAAAGCGCAATCGCCGCCCTATAGTAATCTAACAACAGATTAGCTGAACGAGGGACGCTTGCCATGATAATCAAGGAAATGTCTGAAATTGATGTCCGTGATATGATCCAGCATACCCAGATCGGGCGGTTGGGTTATATTCTTGGTGATCGACCATTTGTGGTGCCGCTCGGTTTTCGATTCAGCGGTGGGGCGCTTTATTCCTTCACTACCGATGGTCAGAAGACTGAGGCTATGCGGAAAAATGATGCGGTCTGCATTTTGTTCGATCACATCATTTCAAAAACGGAATGGCGTAGCGTTGTGGTGAACGGTCATTATCGCGAGATCACGCGCGAGGAAGAAAAGGCTGCGATCGTCAATATGCTCTCAAACGAGCCGACATGGTGGGAGCCTGCTTATACCAAGACCATCACCAGTGGCGGCGAGCAACGCAAACTGGAACCTGTTTTCTTTCGCGTTGATATTGAAAGCGCCACTGGTCATCAGGCCGGTTGAATCTAGCGAACCACCAGCACCGGAACAGTGCTTCGCGTAACGACTTCATAGGTCTGACTACCGAGCAACATGCCTTTCAGTCCACGGCGACCATGCGACGCCATCACAATCAGGTCGTTGCGCAATTCTTTTGCGGTTTCAATGATTGAGGTGGCTGGATGCTGCGCCACGACATGCAATGTATGGATTTCAACGCCAGCCTGACTTGCCAGTTCACGGGCGCGGGCAAGTGCAGCATCGGCGTAATCGTTCCATTCTTCTTCATAACGCTCGATAAAGGCCGGACTGTCAGTAAAGCCGCCAGGCAGGCCGGAAAGCGAATAGGGGGCGGTCACGGTGAGGACCGTCACCTTGCTACCCATGGCTTTCGCGGTATCAAATCCATGAATGAGACCGCGCTCTGCAAACTCTGAACCATCTGTGGTGACTAGGATATTCTTATACATCGTGCCCTCGCTTTGACTTTATACATCTTTAAAGTAGTTACCCAGTTGATCATATCAAACCAGATATGGCGTTAATATTAGAATAGAACGGGACTGCGATAATCCATGCCACTTGATTGCGATACTTTTCATGCGAGCTGGGTTGCGACTGTTCTTAATCTGGATTGGCCATCCAGAGCTTCCACTCAGATTGAGGATGATTCCGAACGCGTGAAGCGCCAGAAGCAGGAACTGGTGCGAATGTTTGAAGAAGCATCCGAACATGGCATTAACGCCGTGATCTTTCAGGTTTCACCTGCTGCGGATGCTTTCTACAAATCAGACTATCTGCCGTGGTCATCTTATCTGACGGGTACACTCGGAAAAGATCCGGGCTTCGATCCACTGCGCTTTGCGATCGCGCAAGCGCACAAGCGTGGAATCGAGCTACATGCCTGGCTCAATCCTTACCGTGTTTCTATGGATGTGCGACCGGCAACGCGAAAAGAACTGAATAATTCTTCCAGCGATTCTCCGCCTAGCGTTTATAAAACCAATCCGGGTTGGGTAGGCATATCTGCGGATCGCTATGTGCTTGACCCCGGTATTCCGGCAGTGCGCCAGTGGGTCACTAACATCACGGCTGAAGTTGTCCAGAAATATGATGTCGATGGAATCCAGTTCGATGACTATTTCTATTACGAAACGCAGGGCTCGCCACTCAAGGATGACAAGACATTCAAACGTTTCGGGACGCATTTCTCCAGCAAGCATGACTGGCGGCGTCACAATACCTATACGCTGGTGCAGGAAATATCGCACAAGATCAAAGCCATCAAGCCGCATGTTCGCTTTGGTATCAGCCCTGGCGGCGTCTGGCGCAATCAGATTAACGATCCGCTTGGTTCGCCAACGCGGGCGGGTAAGACCAATTATGATGGAGACTTTGCTGATACGCGTGCCTGGGTGAAAGATGGGCTGATCGATTATATCGCGCCGCAGGTCTATTGGTCGTCAGGCCGCAAGGATGTGCCTTATGGCCCTATCGTCAGATGGTGGGCGGATACAGTTAAAGGCACAAATACTGATCTTTATATCGGTATGGCACTTTATCGCGCTGGCACCTCGAGTAAGGCTGAGCCTGAATGGCTTGCGGGAAATGGCGTCGATGAAATCAAGCGCCAGCTTGACCTCAACAGCGCTATACCGGAGGTCAAAGGCAGTATTCTTTTTCGACAGGGTTTCTTGTCTGATCCGAAGCTCAAGAGCGTATCGTCATACTTGAAAAAGACCTGGGGTAAGTGTCGACCTGAAAAATAGCGGCACATTCAGGTTATTTATTATCTGGTTGATTTAAATCAAAGAAAGCCTCCGCCAGCGGATGCTAATGATCGCTTGTTGCCGAGTTCCACCAGAGTCGGCAATCTCCGGGGCGTCGAGGCCCAACCAAAGCGACGCCCCGGCTAATTTTAAACAATTCAAGGATCTGTCGAGCGCACCAGCGCGATCTTTTTGCAATGTTGTACTGTCGACAGCCAGCGGGTGCTGTCAGCATTGCCCTCCATCTCACTAAATCGGCACCCGCGAATTTTCTTATATTTATTATTTAACGCATGAAATTGCGGTGCATTTGAGTATAGTTGATTTTAATCAAGGCACGCACTCCCAAGTGAAAATACAGAATTCAATCTGACTGAGTAGTATCGTTTGCCGCATAGCTTTGCTTTGCGGACCCGCAAGATGATGACGCAGAGGATGTTTCGGCATGGGGTTTAATCGCAAGCAGTGGATCGCAACTGGTGTAGTCGTGGCTTTGGTAGCCGGAGGCTACTATGCCTGGAAAGCACTGAGCGACCCCGGACTGCCGGAAGGCATTGCTGGCGGAAATGGGCGAATCGAAGCCGTAGAGATCGATGTATCCACCAAAAGCCCCGGACGTATCCGCGAAATTCTTGCCGACGAAGGACAGTTTGTTGAGGCAAACGCGGTTCTGGCGCGCATGGATACTGCCCAGCTCGAGAGCCAGCGAAAACAGGCTGAAGCGCAGCTTCGTCGCGCTGAAATAAGCATTGAGACAGCGAAAAGTTTGGTTGTCCAGCGTGAAGCCGAGCAAACCGCCGCTCAGGCCACGGTCGCACAGCGCGAAGCGCAACTGGACGCTGCAAATCGCCGTTTGGCCCGTTCGCAACAGCTTTCAGAATCGCGCACAGTCTCTCAGCAGGTGCTGGATGATGATCGCGCAACCGCGCAGGGTGCTGAGGCAGCCGTGGGTGCTGCAAAGGCGCAGCTCGCCGCGACGGCGGCTGCGATCAGTGCTGCAAAGGCACAAGTTGTTGATGCAGAAGCTGCGGTTGAAGCTGCAAAGGAGGCGATTGCCACCATCGATACAGATATCAATGATGCCACATTGCGTTCGCCAAAGCCGGGCCGCGTGCAATATCGTGTTGCGCAACCGGGTGAAGTATTGTCTGCTGGCGGTCGCGTGCTGAATCTGGTGGATGTCAGCGACGTCTATATGACTTTCTTCCTGCCGACTTCGCAGGCTGGTCGCGTGGCCATTGGCGCGGATGCTCGTATTGTGCTCGATGCCGCACCTCAATATGTGATCCCTGCTACGATTAGTTTCGTAGCCGATGTTGCGCAGTTCACGCCAAAGTCGGTTGAGACGGAGGAAGAGCGTCAAAAGCTCATGTTCCGCGTTAAGGCAAAAATCCCGCAGGAATTGCTTCAGAAATATATTCAGCAGGTCAAAACCGGGCTTCCGGGTATGGCTTACGTGAAACTTGATCAAAATGCTGAATGGCCGAAGAATCTCGCGGAAACAGTAAAATGAGTGGGGCTTCGATAAAGGCTGGCGTGGGCGACGACAGCTTTGTCGTTCGCGCAGATAGCGTGAAGCTGTCCTATGGATCAACTGAAGCATTGCGCGATGTTTCGCTCGAGGTGCCTGCCGGCTGCATGGTCGGGCTGATTGGGCCTGACGGCGTTGGAAAGTCGAGCCTTCTGTCGCTGATTGCTGGCGCTCGCGTTATGCAGAAGGGCAGGATTGAAGTGCTCGGCGGCGATATTGCCGACAAGCGTCATCGCCAGTCGGCATTCCCGCGCATCGCCTATATGCCTCAAGGCTTGGGAAAGAATCTGTATCCGACGCTTTCCGTGTTCGAGAATATTGAGTTTTTCGGACGACTGTTTGGTCACGATAAGCACGAGCGCGAGCGCCGTATTGCTGATCTTCTGGCGCGAACGGGCATGTCGCCTTTTGCTGATCGCCCGGCTGGTAAGCTTTCGGGTGGCATGAAGCAGAAGACAAGTCTTTGCTGCTCACTGATCCATGATCCTGATTTGCTGATCCTTGATGAGCCGACAACGGGCGTTGATCCTTTATCACGGCGTCAGTTTTGGGAACTGATCGACGATATCCGCAAAGATCGTCCGGGGATGAGCGTTATTGTGGCCACGGCCTATATGGAGGAAGCCGAACGCTTCGACTGGCTGGTTGCGATGAATGATGGCCAGATTCTTGCAACCGGCACACCCCAGGAACTGCTTGAGAAAACCCAGACGCCTAATCTCGATGCGGCCTTTATCGCGCTTTTGCCGGAGGAGCTTCGGCAAGGGCACAGCGAAGTAGTAATGCCACCGCGCAATGCGCAGGCAGATAGCGGCATCGCTATCGAAGCCGAGCATGTCACGGTGCGATTTGGCAATTTCACTGCCGTCGACAATGTTAGTTTCCGTATTCCGCGCGGCGAGATTTTCGGCTTCCTCGGCTCTAACGGTTGCGGCAAATCCACGACGATGAAGGTCTTGACCGGCTTGTTGCCTGCAAGCGAAGGCACGGCAAGGCTGTTTGGACGCGAAGTCGACCCAAAGGATATCGATATACGCCGTCATGTTGGTTACATGTCGCAGGCGTTTTCGCTCTATTCCGAACTGACAGTTCATCAAAATCTGGAGCTTCACGCCAAGCTGTTTGGCATGGCGGAAGAAGATACCAAGCGCAGAATCACGGAACTGTCCCAAAGGTTTGATTTGGCTGGCGTTATGGATGATCTTCCCGACTCGATGCCGCTCGGCATCCGCCAGCGCCTGTCGCTGGCTGTCGCGCTGATCCATTCGCCGGATATTCTTATTCTCGATGAGCCAACTTCAGGCGTTGATCCAGTTGCGCGCGATGCGTTCTGGCAAATCCTTGCCGATCTTTCGCGCAACGACAATGTCACGATTTTCGTGTCGACCCATTTCATGAATGAAGCGGAACTGTGTGATCGCATTTCCTTGATGCATGCTGGTAAGGTGTTGATCAGCGATACGCCAAAAGCCATTACCGCAAGCCGTAATGCAGCAACACTTGAAGACGCTTTCATCGCATATCTCGAAGAAGCAATTGGCGAAACAGCGCCTGAGAAAGCCGTTCAAGAGGCGGTGAAGATTCAGCCTGAAAAGGTTGAGAAAAGCACGACGGCCCGCGCGGGCTGGTTGCCAAATCCTCGGCGAATGTTGGCTTTCTCACGCCGCGAAGCGCTGGAGTTGAAACGCGATCCGATCCGGGCGACATTGGCCATTCTGGGCACTGTGATCCTGATGTTCGTTATCGGCTATGGTATCAATCTTGATGTCGAGGATCTTACATTCGCTGTCCTGGATCGTGACGATACGACGATCAGTCGGGATTACACGCAGCAACTTGCTGGTTCCCGGTATTTCACCGAAAAAGCACCCATTACCGATTATGACGACCTTGATCGGCGTATGCGCGAAGGTGAAATCAGCCTGGCAATTGAGATCCCGCCGAATTTCGGCAGCAATGTCGCGCGTGGTCGTCCCGTCGAAATTGGTGCCTGGATCGATGGCGCCATGCCGACGCGAGCGGAAACCGTGCGTGGTTACGTTCAGGGAATGCATGCCAATTGGCTGACACAAAAAGCGCGCGAGCTATATGGAAGCAACGCCACTGTCGGCAACTTCAATCTGGAAATTCGTTATCGTTATAATCCGGACGTCCAGAGCCTTGTGGCCATGGTGCCAGCAGTTATCCCGCTGCTTCTGCTGATGATCCCTGCAATGTTGGCGGTTCTGAGCGTTGTACGTGAAAAAGAACTTGGCTCCATCATAAATTTCTATGTGACGCCGGTGACTAAGTTCGAGTTTTTGCTAGGCAAACAGCTGCCCTATATCGCGCTTGCTTTTCTCAACTTCCTGATGCTGACGGCCTTTGCTGTTTTCATATTCCGTGTGCCATTCACAGGCAGTTTCCTGACCTATGCCACGGCGGCGCTTCTCTATGTCATCATTACGACCGGCATGGGCTTGGTGATCTCAACCTTTATCAATAGCCAGATTGCGGCGATCTTCGGCACTGCATTGCTGACACTCATTCCCGCAGTGCAATATTCTGGCATTATCGATCCGGTCTCGTCTTTGCAGGGGGCAGGTGCGTTTATCGGCAAGATTTATCCGACGACCTATTTCGTGACGATCTCGCGCGGGACTTTCTCAAAGGCGCTCGATTTCTCCGATCTCGCCGGATCATTCCTGCCGCTGCTGATTGCCATACCGGTTCTTACCGTTCTCGGCATTGTACTTCTCAAGAAGCAGGCGGGCTGAGATGCGGATTTCCAATATATTCCAGCTTGGCGTCAAGGAACTGCGCGGACTGGCGCGTGATCCGATGCTTCTGCTGCTTATCGTCTATGCCTTCACACTTGCGATCTATACCGCTGCAAAGGCTATGCCGGAAAATCTCAACAATGCGGCAATCGCAATCGTTGATGAGGATCAGTCACCGGTTTCGGGTCGCATCACGACTGCGTTTTATCCGCCGTATTTTGTGCCGCCAAAGCTCATCTCATCTCATGAGATGGATAAACGGATGGATTCTGGCCTCGATACCTTTGCGCTCAATATCCCGCCGAATTTTCAGCGCGATCTGCTTGCCGGGCGTTCGCCAACGATTCAGCTGAATGTCGATGCAACGCGCATGAGTCAGGCCTTTACCGGCGGCGGTTACGTGCAGTCGATTGTTTCGAGCGAAGTGAATGAGTTTGTTAATCGCTATCGCGGGGAGACGCAAACACCGGTTGGACTTAACCTACGTGCGCGCTTCAATCAGGATCTGAACAAAGGCTGGTTCGGTGCGATCACCAATGTCATTTCATCGGTAACTATGCTTTCGATCATTCTGACGGGCGCAGCTCTCATCCGCGAGCGCGAACATGGCACAATCGAACATCTGCTGGTCATGCCGGTGACGCCACTTGAGATCATGGTCTCTAAGGTCTGGTCAATGGGGATGGTGGTGCTGGTGGCGACTGCCTTTTCACTGGTTGTTGTTGTGCAGGGCATTCTCGCGGTGCCGATCAATGGTTCGCTGACGCTGTTTTTAGCGGGTGCTGCATTACAGCTTTTCGCGACCACGAGCCTTGGCATTTTCCTAGCAACGATTGCTGGTTCTATGCCTCAGTTCGGGCTTCTCCTGATGCTGGTTCTGCTACCACTACAGGTTCTCTCGGGTGGTACAACGCCGCGCGAAAGTATGCCGGAGATCATTCAGAACATCATGCTGGCGGCACCCAATACGCATTTCGTGATGCTCGCTCAATCGGTGCTGTTCCGCGGTGCTGGACTCAATGTCGTGTGGCCGCAATTGCTGGCCATGATTGTAATCGGAAGCGTTCTTTTCTTCTTTGCACTGCGTCGTTTCCGCGACTTCCTGAGATGAAAAATCCATACAGTTCAACCATCTGAATCAATTGGTTCTGAATGTGATTCAGATGGGGCACATTGTTGCAGTTGATAATCTGCCATCCCCTTGCTATCGCTCGCCACAGGAAACGGTTCTGTCCGCAAGGATGGATGAAAAGGGAACACGGTGAGGCTCATTTGAAGAGCTGAGACCGAGACTGCCCCCGCAACTGTGACCGGCGAGTCATCCTCCCATGATCGTAAGTTGCGATCATAGCCACTGAATATTCACGTTCGGGAAGGCGGAGGACCGATGAAGACCCGGAAGTCAGGAGACCTGCCGTATCCAGTCACCCATGGCTGACACGAGGGGTGTCCAGTCGCGGCCGTCCGTAGCGGTGACATTGTGAAATGTTGCCGTGGGACAAAGACAAGGCGCTTCCGCCCTGATTTCTGACACCTGCGGTGAAGCAAGGCTTGCACGCAGGAAGTAGAAATAATGCATATTCTCAAACTATCGGCATATCTCGCATCCACCGTTCTGGTGGTTACGCCGCTCGACGTATTCGCTCAGACGAAGGCGAGCGTGCAGGATGGCGTTGTGCTTGATACGATTGTCGTCACACCGTTGAGGCGTGCAACGTCTTTGCAGCGCTCCACATCGTCCGTCACGGTCATTGATCGGGAGGAAATCGACCGATCAGCAGCGCCTGATTTGCAATCGCTTCTTCAGTACTATCCGGGAATTTCGATTACCACCAATGGCGGGCAGGGATCGTCTTCCAATCTCTACATTCGCGGTATGTCGTCAAAACAGACGGTTGTTCTCGTCAACGGTGTGCGAACCGCATCAGCAACGACCGGAGCAACAGCGCTTTCCAATATTCCACTGAGTTCAATTGATCGTATTGAAATCGCGAAAGGCGCGCATTCCTCGCAATATGGTGCGGATGCGATGGGTGGTGTGATTAATATCATCACAAAGCAGGGTGGAGCCTGCGGGGAGCGCTCCTACTGCGGAAGTCTGACAACGGGGGTTACGCATCCATGGGGCGGTTATGCGTCCGGTTCGCTTCAGGGACGCAGCAAGGACGGCATTGATTATGCCTTTGGTGCCGCTGTCACAGGCACACAGGGATATAATTTTACGACACCAGATTCCTTTGGCTATGAGCCTGATCGTGATGGTTTTCTACAGGGTTCGTTTAACTTCTCGCTGTCGAAGGATTTTGATTGGGGGAAGATTTATACTGATGGCCTCCTGAGCCGCGGCCGCAATCAATATGATGCCAAAGCCCCGTCTGCTAATGAAGCGTATACAACAGCATTTAGCGGCAAGTTGGGTGCGCGTATCGATC
Source organism: Brucella pseudogrignonensis (assembly GCF_002252525.1). Taxonomy (GTDB): domain Bacteria; phylum Pseudomonadota; class Alphaproteobacteria; order Rhizobiales; family Rhizobiaceae; genus Brucella; species Brucella pseudogrignonensis. The sequence goes on along the minus strand of NZ_NNRM01000006.1, from coordinate 103,788 downwards.
ACACCGCTGATTGGTCTTCGACGATCGAGTTCAGCTCTGGTCTAGATCACAGCCGAAATTTCCGTAAGGGGGTTAGCGGGTCTGATCTGTTTGAAACCAAGCGCTATGGCATCTTTGCCTCGACGGAAAAGCAGTTTGAAACGGGCAATGTTTCGCATGTGGTGACCGGTGGCGTTGAAGCTTACCGCGAGGAAGTCAGCGCTACGACCGAATATGCCAAAACCAGTCGTGATCTGGCTGCGGTATTCGGGCAATACTCGCTCGAATATGATGCGCTGCGCTTTGATGGCGGTGTGCGCTACGATTATAATGAGCAGTTTGGTGACGTGGTCACCTATAATCTCGGCGCGAGCTACGAAATCCTGCCTGATCTCGTGCTGCGTTCTTCGTTTGGCACTGGCTTCCGTGCGCCGACCTTTAATGAGCTTTACTATCCCGGCTTTGCGAATGCCGATCTGCAGCCGGAAAAATCCCGCTCGTATGAGATTGGTTTGAACTGGCAAGCAACAGCCGATACAAGTCTCGATTTGGCTTTCTATAAGACATGGCTACGTGATGCGATCATGAGCACGGCACCATCCTATCTGCCTTACAATATCGCGCGTGCAGAAGTGACGGGTTTCGAAGCGGCGCTATCTCATCGCTTCAACGAAACTTGGGCGGTAAAAGGATCACTCGACCTCAAAAAGCCAATTGATGAAGATACTGATAAAGATTTGCCATATCGCGAGCGGTTGAAGGCGACAGCTGAAGTGAATTTCAAGCCTATCGACAAGCTCGATCTAACGGCTCGGTTGCTTTACGGTGGTTCGCGCTACACAACTGCCGCGAATACCAAGAAGCTTGATCCTTATGTGACGGCTGATTTCATCGCGCTGTATAACATCGACACACAATCGCAGATGAAGCTTTCGGTAGAGAATATTTTCGACAAGGATTACCAGACAACGTCCGGCTATAATGCACCGGGGCGCAGCTTTAATATCGGGCTGACGCGGAATTTCTGACGAGATGCGCAACATGAAAACGCAGTCCGGGTTATGGAAAATCAGGTTTGGCCTTTTGGCCGGCCTGTTTCTGACTGCGTTTCATCCCGCTCATGCGGATGGATTGCCCAAGCACGTCGTGTCGATCAATGTCTGTACAGATCAGCTGGCGATGCTGCTGGCAGATGCCACTCAGCTGCAGTCGGTGTCGTATCTCTCGCGTGACCCGCTTCTGTCTGTGATGACCGAGAGAGCAAAACAGCTGCCCATCAACCATGGGCAGGCTGAAGAAGTGTTCCTCATGAAGCCTGATCTGGTGCTGGCGGGCACGTTTTCTTCGCGTGCCACGGTTGGGTTGTTGCGGGATTTGGGTGTGCAGGTAGAGGAATTCGCGCCTGCACGCTCTTTTGAGGATATCAAAGCGCATATGAAGCGCATGGGCGAATTGCTCGGCCGTGAAAGCGAAGCAACTCGGCAGATTGCAGACATGGATATGGCTCTTTCAGCAATCCAAAAGCCTGACCATAAACAGACCGTCGCGCTCTATTATGCGAATAGTTATACGTCGGGACGCGGCACGCTGATTGATGAAGCAATCCGTCTGGCCGGGCTTGATAATATCGCCGATAAGGCGGGTGTTCGTGGTTCAGCTATGCTGCCGCTGGAAATGCTGGTTATGGAAAAGCCTGATATTTTGTTGCGCGGATCGCGGGGACGACCGCCCGCACTGGCCTTTGAGAATTTCGAGCATCCGGCATTGCGCGCGCTCGAAGGGCACACGCGAAGCGTGGCGCTCAACGACAATCTGACAGTATGTGGCGGGCCGTTCAGCGTTGAAGCTGTTGCGAAGCTCGCGGAGGCTGCGCGTGACTGAAACTGGTCGTTTTTATCTCCTGCTTGTTGTTCTTGGCTTGATGGTTCTGGTGCTATTTGCGCTTTCGCTGTTGGTTGGTCCGGCATCCATCAGTGTGGGTGAGAGCATTCGGGCGCTATTTGCCGGGCAGGGGGATGTGATCGTGTTGGTTATGCGCGAAATCCGGCTGCCGCGCGCTTTGCTTGCCTTGCTAATTGGTGCTTCGCTAGGCCTTTCAGGTGCTGCTCTTCAGGGCTATCTGCGCAATCCGCTGGCCGAGCCAGGGCTGCTTGGCGTGAGTTCTTCGGCCTCGCTAGGTGCGGTGATTGCGATTTATACGGGGCTGTCGCAGGTTTTCCCGTTGGCTTTGCCGTTGCTGGCGCTGGTCGGCGCGTTTGTGTCGGTCTTTCTCGTCAAGACGCTGGCGGGGCGTCACGCCGGAACACTGACTGTCATTCTGGCAGGTGTTGCCGTCGCCAGTCTCGCCGGGGCGATGACGGCACTGGCGCTTAATCTGTCGCCTAATCCATTCGCTGCCATGGAAATAGTGTTCTGGATGCTGGGTTCTCTTGCCGATCGGTCGATGACGCATGTGTGGCTTGCCGCACCCTTTATTCTGATCGGTTGGGCGATGTTGTTTTCACTGGGGCGTGCGCTTGATAGCCTAACCTTGGGATCGGATGCCGCGGCCAGCATGGGCGTCAATCTCTCGCGCGTTCAGATTCTCGCTGTCCTTGGCACTGCAGCTTCCGTTGGCGCATCGACTGCGGTTGCGGGAGCAATCGGTTTTGTAGGGCTTGTAGTGCCACATCTGTTGCGCCCGCTGGTCGGTTCGCGACCGTCACGTCTGCTTGTTGCCAGTGCGTTTGGCGGTGCCGCCCTTCTGTTGGCTGCCGACGTGCTGGTGAGAGTGATTATGCCGGGGCGCGAATTAAAGCTCGGAGTGTTAACGGCAATCATTGGCGCCCCATTCTTCCTATGGCTTGTCTTCAAATATCGGAGGCGGCTGGTGTGAGCACTCTTTCAGTCCACAATCTTGATGTCTCGCTGGGGCGCAAAGCGGTGCTTGAAGCTGTCGGTTTCGAGGCAGGTGAAGGTGAGTTTATCGGGCTGATAGGTCCAAATGGTGCAGGTAAGACCACGCTGCTGCGTGCGCTTTTGGGCCTTACGTCTTCGACCGGTGTAATTCTGCTGGATGGCTCGGACCTCCGAAGAATGCATGTTGCGGATCGCGCCAAGATCATCGCTTATCTGCCGCAGGAACGCGATGTTGCATGGCCGGTAACAGTTAGGATGCTGGTATCGCTTGGGCGGTCAGCACTGAAGCCTGTGTTTGCAGGACTGGACCGTGACGATGAAACTGTGATCGAGACTGCCATGCAGCGCATGGGTGTGGCTGAACTTGCGTCACGTCCTGCTAACGAGCTATCGGGCGGTGAAAGAGCGCGCGCCTTGATCGCGCGGGTATTGGCACAGAATACGCCGATCATTATGGCTGACGAGCCTGTAGCTGGGCTTGATCCGGCCCATCAGCTGGAATTGATGGAGCTTTTTGCCGGTTTGGCAATCGAGAAGAAGACGGTGATCGCCTCGCTGCACGATCTTGGACTGGCCGCGAAATATTGCACCCGGCTGATTGTGCTTAATCAGGGTCGGCTCGTCGCCGATGGTGCGCCGGAAGAGGTGCTCAATCCAGCGCTCCTGAAAGAGGTCTATGGCATCGACGCGCAGCTGATGAAGATCGAGCACGAATTCATCCTGCATACGCGTAAGCACTTTCGGTAGATTATATTGGTTTCCACTGCCGCTCGCGGCTGGATACGTAGATGGCTTCGATAGTTTTTTGCACCTCATAGCCTTCGCGGAAATCGGCGTGACCTGTATTCTGTCCTGCAATACTTAACAGGAAGTCGCGCACCTCAATCGTTTTCAGATCATTGAAGCCAATCTGATGCCCGCCAGCCACGCAAAACGCGCCATAAGGCTCGTGGTCTGGGCCTGCGAAGATCTTGCGGAAACCCTGTTGCCCTTTCTTGTCAGAGAAAAGGAATAGGTCGAGTTCGTTGAAGCGCTCTTGCGAGAAAAAGATCGAGCCCTTTGAGCCCGATATCTCAAAATCATGTTGCATTTTGCGGCCACTGGCGAGCCAGTTCGCTTCGATAGTGCCGGTTGCGCCATTCTCGAACGATAGAAAAGCATGGCAGATATCATCCACTTCGACTGCTTTCATCTGCGACGGGTTGTTGTGGTCGGGACGCTCTACAATTGCTGTCACGCTTTTGCCCATCACCTCGGCAACCGGACCAACCAGATAGCGTGCCGCGGCAATGATATGGCTGCCTATATCGGCAAGTGCGCCACCACCGCCTGCCGGATCAAGTCGCCATGACCAAGGAATTCGATGGTCGGCCATGAAGTCTTCGGCATGGATGCCGCGAAAATTTCTGACTTTGCCAATTTCACCGCTCTCAATGATTTCTCTAGCGAGCTTAATCATCGGGTTCTTGAGGTAATTGAATCCGACGGCGGTTTGAATGCCCTTCCGTTCGGCAGCGAGTGTCATTTCAAGGCATTCGGCGGCAGTTGGAGCTAATGGCTTTTCACAGTAGACGTGCTTGCCTGCATCAATGGCTGCAAGCGCCATTTCTTTATGAAAGCGATTTGGGGTGGTGATATCGATCAGATTGATGGCCGGATTGGCGATCAGGTCACGCCAATTGCCTGTGGAATGAGCAAAGCCAAGCTGACACGCTGCGCGTGAGGCGGTTTTCTCGTCCACATCGGCCAATGTGTGAAGCTCGACCGTAATCGGCAGGTCGAAAATCCGGTTTACATTCGCAAGGGCGAGAGCATGAGTTTTGCCCATGAAACCCGAGCCGATCAGGCCTGCTACAACTGCCATTCTCTCCTCCCAGAGCTAAATTGCATGTGCATTTTGACTGCTGCTTATGTGATTGACATGAGCTAACAGAAATGGAATTATAATTCCACGAGAATTTTCTAATGAATGTTTCATTCTATTAAATGACAAAGATTGCAGCGAAATTGCCGGGATCAAATGCGTGGAGGCAGCCCCGGAATTAGCTCTGAACGAGGTGCAGATAAATTAACAAACCGGCGGGGAGTGCCGGGCAGGGAGGAGTGAACATGAAATCTCTATTGAAATCGGCAGTTGCTGGCGTTGCGCTGATGGCTGCGTCATTTGCGGCGCAGGCACAGGATGTCAGCATTGTTGTTGTCAGTCACGGCCAGGCATCCGATCCTTTCTGGTCGGTTGTGAAGAATGGTGTTGCGGAAGCAGCCAAGGATACAGGTGCAAAGGTTGATTATCGCGCACCTGAAACATTCGACATGGTGCAGATGGCGCAGCTGATTGATGCTGCAATCAACCAGAACCCGCAGGGCATCGTTGTTTCGATTCCCGATGCCGACGCGCTCGGGCCGTCGATTGAACGTGCTGTTGCAGCCGGTATTCCGGTTATTTCGATGAACGCAGGTTCGGATGCTTCCAAAAAGCTTGGTGCCTTGCTGCATGTCGGTCAGGATGAGTTCGATGCTGGCAAGGTTGCCGGTGAAGCACTTAAAAAGGCTGGTGGCAAGAAAGGCATCTGCGTCAATCAGGAAGTCGGTAACGTCTCGCTTGATCAGCGTTGCGCGGGCTTCAAGGAAGGTTTTGGCGATGTGACAGTTCTGCCCACCTCGGCTGATCCGACTGAAAATGAATCCAAGGTGCGTGCAGCACTCGCATCTGACACGGCGGTCGATACAATTCTGACGCTGAATGCAACGCTGGCCGGTGAGCCAGCCGTAAAGGCAGCTTCAGAAAGTGGTCGCGAAGGCATTCACATTGCCACTTTCGATATGTCGGCTGGCTTCCTTGAGGCCGTTGAAAACGGAAAAGCGGATTTCGCGATTGACCAGCAACAGTTCCTGCAGGGTTATCTGCCAGTTGCGTTTCTGGCGCTCAATGCGAAATACGGCCTGATGCCGGGCGGCAATGTGCCGTCGGGCCCGAACCTGATTACCAAGGACAAAGCCAAGCAGGTGGTTGAACTGTCTGCCAAGGGCATCCGCTAAGCAGCAACGCATAACTTTTGAATATCTCACCCCGCCCATGAAAATGGGCGGGATCGAGTATCCATACCCATAAGTTCGCGACCTTCATGTCGCGTTGTCTAGAGCGCGTTTCTCTCAAATTGAATCAAAATGGTGCTCTAGGGAATTGTTTTAATGCGTATTTTCGCGGATACGCTTGAAGGAGGAAAGCATGAGTGAGCCAACTTCATCAGAGCAGCCCGCTCAGACCGCAGCAAATGATCCGGCGATCGCAGCTGCGCAACGGGATGAGCGGCTGAAGAACGCCAGTGCACTTCAGCGGATGCTTAGTCGGCCTGAACTGGGTGCGGTTTCAGGTCTCGTGCTCATCACGATCTTCTTCCTGTCGACAGCCAATCCGGCAATGTTCACCGCCGCCGGTATTATGAATTTTATGGCGCCTGCATCGCAGCTTGGCATTCTTGCTGTGGCTGCAGCATTGCTCATGATCGGTGGCGAGTTTGATCTTTCTATCGGCTCAATGATAGCGTTCGCTGGCCTAATATTCGCTGCTGCCCTCGTCGTTTGGCAGGTACCGCTCATCGTTGCCATCATTCTGACACTGGTTTTCGCGGCGCTTGTGGGGGCTGTGAACGCGCAGATTGTGCTTAAAACCGGCTTGCCCTCCTTCATCGTTACGCTGGCGTTTCTGTTCATCCTGCGTGGGCTTTCGCTGGTCGGCCTCAAATGGGCGACGGGTGGTGCAACGCAATTGCGTGGCGTGAAGGAAGCTGTCGGCACGAGCTATCTTGCGGGATTGTTTTCTGGTGATGCTTTTCAAGGATTGTTTGAATGGCTTGCGGAAAAAGACCTCATCGCGAAGTTCCCAAATGGCCAACCGACGGTGAAGGGTGTGCCGGTCGAAGTTCTCTGGTTCATCGGCATCGCTCTCGTGGCGACCTACGTTCTGGTGCGAACCCGCTTCGGTAACTGGATTTTCGCGTCTGGTGGTGATGCGCTGGCTGCGCGCAATTCGGGCGTGCCTGTGCGCCGTGTGAAGACAATTCTCTTCATGTGTACGGCAATGGCAGCAGCACTTGTTGCAATTCTTACTGTGCTTGATGCGGGGTCGACGGATGCGCGGCGCGGCTTCCAGAAGGAATTCGAAGCGATTATTGCGGCTGTTATCGGGGGCTGTCTGCTTACCGGCGGCTATGGTTCGGCCATTGGGGCATTCTTCGGCTCGATCATCTTCGGTATGGTGCTGATTGGCCTGACTTACACGACGATTGATCAGGACTGGTACTTGGTATTCCTTGGCGGAATGCTGCTGATCGCCGTTCTCTTCAACAACTTTATCCGTAAGCGCGCCACCGGCGAGCGATAGGTTTCAGCATTCACGCAGTTTCAGGGAAACCGCTTCCTAACTTTCCCGAAACTGCGTTGATAGGGAGTATGCACTATGACAACCCCGATCATTGAAGTTCGCAATCTTGTCAAACACTTCGGCCCGGTTATTGCACTGAACGGCGTTTCACTCAGTGTGGAACCGGGGCAGGTACACTGTCTGCTTGGTGACAACGGTGCCGGTAAGTCGACACTGATTAAAACACTGTCCGGCGTGCACAAACCAACAAGCGGAGAGTTTTTTGTTGAAGGCAAACAGGTTGTCTTCAACAGTCCGCGCGATGCGCTCGATCACGGCATTGCGACGGTCTATCAGGATCTTGCGATGATCCCTCTTATGTCGGTCATGCGAAATTTCTTTCTCGGTCGGGAACCGACCAAGGGGATTGGGCCAGTTCGCTGGTTTGACACGCAGTTCGCAGAAGATGTGACCCGTGAAGAGATGAAGAAGATCGGAATTGATGTCCGCGATCCGCAGCAGGCCGTTGGCACGTTGTCGGGTGGCGAACGACAATGTGTAGCGATTGCACGGGCAGTCTACTTTGGTGCGAAAGTGTTGATCCTCGATGAGCCAACCTCGGCGCTTGGCGTGCGTCAGACTGCTATGGTGCTGAAGTATATCAACCTTGTGCGTGAGCGAGGGCTTGGTGTGATCTTCATCACGCATAATGTGCGCCACGCTCATGCCGTAGGCGACAAGTTTACCGTGCTTAATCGCGGTGCCACGCTTGGAACTCGCACCAGAAGCGATGTGGACATGGATGAGCTGCAGAGCCTCATGGCAGGCGGCCAGGAACTGGCTGATCTCTCATCTGCGTTGGGTGGACGGGTTTAACTTATATTCGGAGCCAGAAATGAGCGGACAATTGAATGGCAAGGTTGCGGTCATCACTGGCGGCACCCAAGGTCTTGGTGCGGCTACAGCACGACTTTTTGCCGAACGTGGCGCGAAGGGCATAGTGATTTGCGGTCGCTCAGCTGAAAAAGGCAAGGCGCAGGCCAACGCGCTGGAGCAGCTTGGTGCAAAGGCCGTCTTTGTTCAGGCCGATCTGGAAAAGGTCGAAGATTGCCGTCAGGTGATTGCTGAAGCGGATCGGGTTTTTGGACGGCTTGATATTCTCGTCAATGCAGCGGGGCTGACGGATCGTGGCGATATACTTGATACGTCGCCTGAACTGTTTGATCGGCTTTTTGCGGTCAATACGCGTGCACCTTTCTTTCTTATTCAGGAAGCGATCAAGCTTTTCCGGCGCGATAAGGTTGAAGGAGCAATTGTCAATATTTCGTCCATGTCCTCCATGGGCGGCCAACCATTCATCGCTGCTTATTGTGCATCCAAGGGTGCGCTTGATACGCTCACGCGCAATATTGCCTATTCGGTGCTGCGTAATCGCATCCGCGTCAACAGCCTCAATATCGGCTGGATGGCATCGGATGGCGAAGATCGTATCCAGCGCGAATTCCACGGCGCACCCGCCAATTGGTTGGATGAAGCGGTCAAGGCCCAGCCATTTGGACGTCTGATTGATCCCAAGGAAGTTGCGCGCGCGATTGCGTTTCTGGCGTCGGAAGAATCCGGAATGATGACTGGTGCAATCGTTAATTTCGACCAGTCGATCTGGGGTGCATACGATTCGTCGCCGCATCCAGCAAACCCGCTCTGAGGCTCTTCTGCACCAATTTCTGCAAAATCCTTCCAGAATGTGCAGGATTTTTCACATCTGGCGGCCGAAAAATCTTAATCTTTACCGATCCTGCTTGCTCTTACAATTTCTTGTGATTAACCAATCATCTATCAGATCCCGTTGAAATTGCGCTGAAAGGATGAGAAATCGTGGAGCAGGCAACGAGCGGAAAACGCAAGGGCGGACGCAAAGCGCTTTGGGCAGCTGTCGCAGTCATAGCCATCGCGGCTGCAGGTGCAGTCGGATACAAGATCACACTCGAAAAGACGATTAACGCCCAGCTTGAGCGGCGTGGCGGCAAGGCTACTTCTGTTTCGGCAGATTTTCTCGGCCACATAAAGCTGACCGATGTGGTCCTGCCTTTGAAAAACGGCACGAACGTCACCATCGCTTCGATCGAAGGTCGTCCAAAAGTACTGTTTCTGAATGGCATGCTTGATGCCAAGGGTATCAAGACGGAAATCGCTCAGTTTAAGATTGAGATGCCGAGTGTTCTTATCGACGATGCGAATTTCGATATCCAGATGCTGCGCGATACATTCGGTAATGGCGAGTTGAGCCTTGCTGAACGCGTTGGGCGTGTTTCTGCCAAGCGCATGTCGGTGCCTGAAATCAACATCGTTCAGATGTTGAACGATAAGGAACAGAAGACGTCTTATAAAGATGTCGCGCTGGAAGACATCGTTCACGGGCATGTCGCACGTTACACTTCAAGTGGCGCGACATTCGATCTTGATCTTTCGCTGCCCGATGAGAACGGCACGATTAATGAAGAACGTATGGCTGGTACGATCGGCGCATCGGAAGGCAAGGATATCGACGGCGTTTTCATAGCGCGTCTTTATACTGAGAAGGCTGGCCCGAACGATACGGAAGCGAAGCCGATTTATGGACCGTTTTCTGCGAAGAATATCGCCGTAAAGGGCACGAAGTCGAGCTTCAGCTATGACGAAGTTCGCAGCAACGGCTTTACCATGCGCCTGCCTGCAGAGCCGTTTACCGAAACACTACAGAAACTGGAAGCAGCCAAGGACATCGAATCTCTTTCGCAGGAAGAACGTAAAGAGTTCTTCATGCGTCTGATCGGTCTCTTCGACACGATTGGTAAGGGCGACGTCGAGTTACTCGGGATGAAAATCCAGCCGGGTGATCCAGAAAAGGGCGAAGGCAAAATCGACAAGATGGCGATGTCCTTCGACAATAAGAAGCTCGACATGTCGCTTAATGGCTTCTCGGCTGGTAACGGCACCGACTTCGTGAAGCTGGACGAATTCTCACTTAAAGGCTTCAATTGGGCGCCGTCAGCAGAGGCCGTGACAAAGTTTGCAGGTCTGAGCGACCAGGAAATGGAGAATTTCCCGTTCACGACCATGCTGCCTGAATTCGGCACGATGGTCGTCAAAGGTGTTGATGCTGACCTGCCGGGCGACAGCAACGCCAATGACGATGTTGATGTTGAGGAAGATCAGGACACAACTGCAACGCCGCCAGCAACCGGTTTGCCTGAGCGCATCAAGTTCAGCATGAAGAGCTACGAGCTGGCGTTGAACAAGCCGTTCAACGGTATTCCGACTGATATTCGTGTTGCCTATGAGGATATGTCTTTGCCTGTTCCCGCGAACAGCCGTGAAGAAATGTATCAGCAGCTGCGCAAGCTCGGCTATGACCGTGTAAACGTTTCATCCAATCTGGAAGCAAATTGGGATGAAGCCAGCCAGAGCCTCGTCATCAAGGATCTGTCGGTCAGCGGTCAGGACATGGGAAAAATTTCCATGTCTGGTCTATTGGGCGGCTTCACCAAAGAGTTCTTCTCCGGTGATAAAGTTCTGGCACAGGTTGCACTTCTCGGCCTCAAGGCTCGTGAGGTAAAGCTCAAGATTGAAGAACAGGGCCTGATTGAAAAGGGTCTCAAGTTCTACGCAGACGAAAACAACATGACTGTCGAAGATGCTCGCAGCGCTTTGACCATGATTGCCAATGCAGTTCTGCAGGAACTTGCTGCCGATCAACCGCAGCTTCAAGATGCGATCACTGCTTTTTCGACATTCCTTGCTAAGCCAAATATCTTTGAGGTGACGGTCAAGTCCAAGTCTGACAAGGGTATTGGTGCGCTGGAAATGGTTGCGGCATCGCAGAACCCGCTAGCGCTGCTCGATAAGGTCAATATTGAAGCGAAAGCCGAATAACGGTACCTTCCCTTTTTAAGTGATCAACTGGAAACGCCGGCTTTAATCAGCCGGCGTTTTTTGTCGCTTGTGATCACCATAATGAGTGTGGACACGACACTTTCGCGTCTTTTATCTTTGCCCCATGTCTCCAGAAACCGATATCGGTTATTACGGTGATGCTATAGGGTGCGCGCATTCAAACTCCACCATTCGGATTTACCCAATGCTTAAAAATCTAAACCCACTGCTGACCGGCTCGCTTCTTGAAGTGCTTGCGGATATGGGCCATGGCGACGATCTTGTTATCGTTGATGCCAATTATCCAGCACAGGCTTCCGGTGTGCAGGTTCTGGACTTTCCGGGGATCAGTGCGACAGATATTGCAGACGCTGTGCTTTCTCTGCTGCCGCTCGACGACTTTGTTGATAAGCCAGCGGCTGTGATGGAGTGCCCTAGCGAGACGCCTGCGATTTTTGGTGAGTTTGAAGCTATCATTGAGAAGGCAGAAGGCCGCAAGATAGCTGTTGATCCGATTGATCGCTTTGCGTTCTACGATCGGGCGAGTTCTGCCTATGCAGTCATCCGCTCTGGCGAAAAGCGTCTCTATGGCAATATCATTTTCAAGAAGGGCGTTATTCGCTCATAATGGAAACAAAAAAGCCCCGCATTGCGGGGCTTTTTCGTAATGTTTATTTTACTGTTGTGGCTTTGGCTGGTGGTGTTCCATTTTGCCTCTGCCACCGTGATGCGGACCCTTTGGGCCATGGTGGTGGAACTTCTTGCCTGCACGTAGCTCGTGGCGGTCTAGCTTGCCATCTTCGTTGCGATCAAGCGCTGCAAATTCCTTCTGTCGCTGCTTTTCAATCGCTTCCAGAGTGATTTTGCCATCGCCCTTTACATCAAGGCGACGTTCCATGCGGTCTGCTGCGCGGCTGACCATGCGCTTGAGCGCAAGTGCTTCAATTTCATCGCGAGAGAGGACTCCGTCGCCATTTGTGTCGGCGGCTTTCAATTCGTCCATGCGGGAGAATTTCTCGAGATCGATTGGTCCGCGCTTGCCTTTAGATCCATCATTCTGCGTAATGGAAGTATCCGTCGCTGACTTGTCTGTATTTTCGCTGGCCTTTTCCTGTGCGAATGCGGCGGTGGAAAGCAATGCGGAAGCGATAACTGCAATATACAAGGTCTTCGATTTCATGGTTATTTGACTCCATTACTCTATACACAGCGCCATTTATTGGCGTGTGAGCAATGTCAGCCATTTTAGGTGAACCTGATATGAACAGGCCAATTAATAATTCGTAATGTTACGATGCCTTGCTTGCGAGCTTTCTCTCTCGAAACATCGAGAAAAGGCCAGCCGCGACGACAATGCTTGCACCGGTCACTACATTCCAGGTCAGATGTTCGTTGAAAACAAGAACTGCAATGAACGCTCCAATCACGAGCTGGAGATAGGATAATGGTTGCACCTCACCGGCTTCAAGAATGTCGTAGGCGCGGATGAGGCAATAATGGCTTGCAATGCCACAGGCGCAAAGCGCCGCCATCCAGGGCCAGTCATGCTGCGCAATTGGTTCCATATGAAAAAGACCGACTGCGGTTAGTACAACAGCGCCGCCAATGCCCGTATAGAAGAAGCTGGTCATGGAGTTATCAGATTTGCTGACTGCGCGTGTCGCAATCGCATAAATTGCAAACATGGTTGTTGCAGCCATGGGGAACAGCAAGTTCAGGTCGAATTTTACATGAGTTGGATTGATGATGAGAAGAACACCGAACAAACCCACTACAATCGCGGTCCAGCGACGCCAGCCTACTTTTTCGCCAAGGAAGGGCACTGAGAGCATCGTGACGAGCAATGGGCCAACCTGAAAGATTGACTGCGCCATGGCCATGCCGACCCGGCTAAGGCCGAATACGAAGATAACGATTTCCGTTGCCAGCAAGACGCCGCGGAAGATCTGCAAAAATGGACGCTTAGTCGAAGCAGCGCGTGCAATTCCCCCGGCGCGCATCGCAAGTAGAATCACGAAAACGGCAAACGCCCAATAACGCACCATCGTTATGAAGATGGGCGAGTAATGTGATCCGAGATACTTCGAGATGCCATCTTGTGCCGCAAAAATGGCAACGGCTAGAAGTGTGAATGTGTAACCAAGGCTCTTGGGGGTCATGTGGCACACTCATAGTACCACCTTATTGGTTTCGCCATGCCTATTTGCGCATTTAGGCTGCAATATTGCTGGATATTTCCAAGTAACAAGGAAGAAGATTTTTAACGCAATTGAAACTTGAGCCGGTTCGTCCGGCTATCGTGTAATCAGCGGTAACTCTTTGAAAGAAGAGGAGAAAATGGTGGGTGATGTAGGGATCGAACCTACGACCCGCTGATTAAGAGTCAGCTGCTCTACCAACTGAGCTAATCACCCACTCGCTTCTCCGAGGCAGCGGCCCCGGTGAGGTGAGCGGTTCTATAAAGGCCGCTTTTCTGTCTGTCTAGCCTTCAGTGATAAAAAAATGAAAAAAAGTTGCGGAGATTTCAAAAAGCCCGGAAATGTGGAGTTTTTAATTAAATACTCAATGCACCTATTCCGCGTATAAGTGAAAACTAATCGTTTTGATTGCTAAAATAAATTTCTGCCAGTGGAATCATTCTTGTCATGATTCTGATTTTGAATCATTTTTTCCAAATGACGTTGTAAGTGGGCGCAGGAATTTCCATATTCGCAACGCTCGATTTGGACTTGCTAATGCTTCACTCAAGAGGGGACTGGCATTATTCGTTCGGGCTAAATGATTTGCGCAGCAAAATTCGCAGCCATGTCATCAATTTTTGATGCTTGTCTGAGATGGTTCGGCATATAAAAGACTTGATAGGCAAATAAGTTCTTTGCCATTGAGAGAATGCTGCAAGCGTTTGTTACGCGCAGGCAGGCGAGGGGTTCACGCACCGGATTGTCCTCGTTTAAGAAAACCCGAAGTCACCCCACGGTTGGGGTCTGACTTCAGAATCCGGTTCGCGGCATTTTGAGGACGGAATGGAAAGCATAATTAGCGATCTCGGACAGTTCATTTCCGATCATCGGGTATGGGCGGGTCCTATCGTAGGCATTATAGCCTTCGGCGAGTCTCTCGCTATTATCGGAATGTTCATTCCTGCCACACCTATCATGCTCGCCATTGGCGGTCTGGTGGGCGCCGGAATCGTGGAGCCTTGGCCAATTATCATCGGCGCCATCATCGGCGCGGTCATTGGCGATATCGTTTCTTATTTGCTTGGTTGGTGGCTTGGTCGCAGCATTATTCACAAGTGGCCGCTCAATAAGCACCGCACCGGCATTGCGCGGGCACGATTGCTATTTCGCCGCTATGGCTTCTCGGCTGTTTTCCTTGGTCGCTTCTTTGGGCCGGTCCGTTGTACCGTTCCGATGGTTGCAGGCATGATGTCGATGGATCAGAAGCGCTTCCAGACCGCAAACGTGCTTTCTGCAGTGGTCTGGGCGCCGCTCATGTTCCTACCAGGCTGGCTCGCTGGTCGCGGCATAGGCGTATTTGCGAAGATGGATGGCGATCACATGTTCTGGTCCGTGATAGGCATTACGGCCTTGACGATCGTGGTAACGGTGATCGGTATGCGTTATTTCAAAGGTCGCCCACGTCGTGAGCGCAAGCGCGGCGTGCATGTTTCTCCGGCTGAATAGTATATGGTCTTGCGCGTAAGCCGCGCGTCTGCATAATGCAGCCATCATATGCCATATGAAAACATGGTGTTCTGGAGCAGACAAAGGGTCTGCTTCGTGTCTCTTTAAAAGGTTCATCGCGCTTTATGCCCGACGACAGTTCTGACGATTCGTCTTCACGAAGTCCCGCTCCCTGTATGGGAGCATTGGACTTAAAAGGCTTTGAGCTTTCTCACGCCGTTTGCAATTCCTTCTGGCCGATCCGCTTTTCTGTGGTTCGGGAGGGAAACGCATGCGGCGTTTTTTCTGTTTCCTCTTTTCTCTGATTTTACAGGAGCCGACAAATCATGGATTGGTCCATGGACTGGATTGCCGACCCCAATGCCTGGGTAGGACTCGTGACATTGGTGGTGCTAGAAATTGTTCTCGGCATCGACAATCTCGTCTTTATCGCCATTCTGGCCGATAAACTTCCGCCTCATCAGCGTAATCGTGCGCGTATAATCGGTCTTTCATTGGCCTTGATAATGCGTCTCGCATTGCTGGCTTCGATCTCGTGGATCGTGACGCTGCGCGAACCGTTGATTGCCGTGATGGGACTTTCCTTCTCCGGTCGCGATCTCATAATGCTGGTTGGTGGTCTGTTCCTTCTCGCTAAGGGTACGATGGAGTTGCATGAGCGCCTTGAAGGTGCGCATGGACCTAAGAACACGCGCGTTGCCCATGCGATCTTCTGGCAGGTTATCGTTCAGATCGTCGTGCTTGATGCGGTCTTCTCGCTCGATAGCGTGATCACGGCTGTTGGTATGGTGCAGCATCTGCCGGTTATGATGATCGCGGTCATTATTGCGATTGCAGTCATGATGCTGGCTTCGCGCCCGCTGATGGACTTCGTCAACAAGCATCCAACAGTGGTTATCCTCTGTCTTGGCTTCCTGATGATGATCGGCTTCAGCCTTGTCGTTGAAGGCTTCGGCTTCCATATTCCGAAGGGCTATCTCTATGCCGCTATCGGCTTCTCGGTATTGATCGAGGCGGCCAATCAGATGGCGCGTAAGAATCGCGAAAAGCTCGTGACCACAAACGATCTTCGTGAACGCACAGCGGGCGCTGTTCTGCGCCTGCTCGGTGGCCATCGCGGCGATAACCCACTTTCGGACACAGTTGACGTGATTGCGCAGCAGACGGCTGCCAGTGACGTCTTCCTGCCGGAAGAAAAGGAAATGATCCGAGGCGTACTGGATCTTGCCGATCGCCCGGTTCGTTCCATCATGTCGCCGCGTAATGAGATCGAATGGCTTGATTTGGATGAGGATGAAGCTGAGCTTCATGAAGCGATCCGTAAGCTTTCGCATTCTCGCGTAATTGTTGCCCGTCGTCAGGTTGATGAGTTTGTCGGTGTCGCTTCGGTCAAGGATCTGCTGCTTGATATGACCGACAAGAAGCAGATCAACTGGGATGAAGTGGTCAAGCAGCCGCTGGTGGTTCATGAAAATGCGAATGTGCTTCGCGTCATGGAACAGCTTCGTGTTTCGCCGGTGCAGCTTGCTGTGGTGGTGGATGAGCATGGCTCGTTTGAAGGCGTAGTCACACCGACCGACGTGCTTGAAGCCATTGCCGGTGAGTTCCCGGATGAAGACGAAGAGGCTGCTGTTGCAGAATCAGACGGACAGGGTGGCTATCTGGTTGATGGTTTCACTGATATTCGCCGTCTCAGCAGCATCCTGCAGCGCGATCTGGTGGATGATAGTGATCGTTACACAACGCTTGCTGGCTATGCGCTTTGGCACCTCGGCCATCTGCCGGTGGGCGGTGAAAGCTTTGTAGAGGATGGATACCAGTTCACCATCGAAGCGATGAGCGGTCGTCATGTTGAAAAGGTCCGGATCAGGCCTGTCGACGACTACGAAGTCTAAAATAGAATAATTTTGCGGGCATCCACATGGTTGCTCGCAAAATATTTCGCGATGTTAACTCCCATAAAATAAGTGGGATATTGACTTTATCGCAGAAGCCTTCAAAATTAACACATCGTTCATTGCTGCGGCGAAATCGTGGCCCAAATTGGGCTTCAGATTGCAGTTGGAGTGGTGAACGTGAAATGGAGGCTCTTATGAACCGTAAAATTCAATTGCTGGCGCAAAGCATAAAAGATGCTGTGCTGCGCATGACGGCCTATCTGGAGCAGCCTTGGCGCGGCATGAAGCTAAGCGCTGATGAAATTGCAGAGCGTCGTCGTAATCGCTTGGAGCGTGGCGAGCAAAATTTTCTCTGGTGCTGGCAGCACCGTGGGTTTTGGTAACATCTAAGCAATGAAAAAAGTTTCGAAAGCCGGGAGCGAAAGCTTCCGGCTTTCTTGTCTTTATTGCGCGTTTCTACCTGTCTTTGGAAAAATATTCTCAGACCAATTTTGCCGTTAGGCGAGGTTTCCAAGAATGGTTATGAAAGTAGTTTATATATTTAAATCAATGATTTAGATTGATTCTTGCTTGTCTCTCTGTAGATTTGTTTCCCAACAGAAGTCGATTTACGGGCGCTTTGCGCAAGCAAAGTGAGAAGGGTGCGATCTATGAAGAAAATTATTCTATATGCGGCGGTTGCTCTCGGTTTGGGCGTAGCTCCGGTCAGCGCGCAGGAGCCAAAGGAAATTCTTAACGTTTCCTATGACATCGCACGCGAGCTTTACGAGCAGGTCAACAAGGCATTCATCGCGGATTGGAAAGCCAAGACTGGAGAAGACCTCACTGTCAATCAGTCTCATGCCGGTTCATCCAAGCAGGCTCGTTCCATTCTCGAAGGTCTGGAAGCTGATGTTGTAACCTTTAACCAGGTGACGGATGTTCAGGTGTTGCACGATAAGGGCGACCTTATTCCTGCTGATTGGCAGAAGCGCCTGCCAAACAATTCTTCGCCTTATTACTCATTCCCGGCTTTCCTTGTGCGTGAAGGCAATCCAAAGGGCATCAAGAACTGGGATGATCTCGGTCGTGACGACGTGAAGGTTGTTTTCCCGAACCCTAAGACCTCCGGCAATGCGCGCTATACCTATCTGGCAGCGACGGCTTATGCCAACGAAGCTTTCAAGGGCGATCAGGAAAAGGTTCACGAGTTTATCGGTAAGATTTTCAAGAACGTACCAGTGTTCGATACAGGCGGTCGTGGTGCAACGACGACCTTTGCTGAACGCGGTATCGGCGACGTTCTGGTAACGTTTGAAGCGGAAACGCGCGGTACAGCCAAGGTGCTCGGCGAAGACAAATATGATGTGGTTGTTCCAGAAGTCAGCCTTCTGGCTGAATTCCCAGTCACTGTCGTTGATAAGGTTGTCGACAAGCGGGGCTCGCGCAAGATTGCCGAAGCTTATCTAAACTATCTCTACGCGCCTGAAGGTCAGGAAATCCTCGCACAGAATTTCAATCGCGTGCACGACAAGGACGTGATTGAAAAGCATAAGGATATCTATCCAGATGTGCGCCTTGTAACAGTCGAAGATGCTTTTGGCGGCTGGGAAAAGGTTCAGAAAGAACATTTTGCCGAAGGCGGCGTACTTGATAAGCTCTTTACTGCTAAGTAAACAAGACTACCCGGCGGGAGCACCCAGCTCTCGCCTTTCTTTTGGAAAAATCCAGTGTCGCTTCTGAGCATGAAACGCAATTCGGTGCTGCCGGGGTTCGGACTGACCCTCGGCTGCACTTTGCTATATCTGGCGGTCATTGTCGCCTTGCCTCTACTGGCAATGATCCTGAAAACCGCTAGTCTTGGATGGAGCGATTTCTGGAACATCGTAACTTCGGATCGTGCATTGGCGACGTTTCGCATTACAATCAGTGCCGCAGCCGTCGCTACCGTATTCAACGGTCTGTTTGGGCTTCTGCTTGCATGGGTTCTGTCCCGCTATCAGTTCCCTGGCAAGCGACTGATTGATGCCGCAGTCGATCTGCCTTTTGCTTTGCCTACTGCGATAGCAGGTCTGGCGCTCGTGACGCTGTTCGCACCCAATGGCTGGTTTGGTCGCTTTCTTGAGCCGATTGGTATCAAGGTTGCTTATGCGCCACTTGGCATTATGATTGCGATGTTTTTTACCAGCATTCCCTTTGTCATCCGCACCGTACAGCCGGT
The DNA here is from genome assembly GCF_002252525.1 of Brucella pseudogrignonensis. Lineage (GTDB taxonomy): Bacteria > Pseudomonadota > Alphaproteobacteria > Rhizobiales > Rhizobiaceae > Brucella > Brucella pseudogrignonensis. The sequence continues at coordinate 84,852 of NZ_NNRM01000006.1, read as the reverse complement.
GCTGGAAGATATGAGTGCTGATGTGGAAGAGGCTGCGCGGAGCCTGGGTGCCAGCCCCTGGCAGGTTTTCTCGCATATTATCTGGCCGACAATCTTCCCGGCATTCCTGGCTGGCGCTTCGTTGTCCTTTGCCCGCAGTCTTGGCGAGTTCGGCTCGATTGTTTTCATCTCCGGCAATTTGCCGTTTGAAACGGAAGTTACATCACTTCTCGTTTTCATCAGGCTGGATGAATATGATTATCCAGCCGCTGCAGCACTCGCTTTCATGATGCTGCTCATGGCGTTTTTTATGCTTCTTGTGACTAATATTATTCAGGCAAGGCGGCTTCGTTATGCAGAGCGCTAGTGCAAGCGCGCAGGCGCGCAACAAGCCGGGCTCTGTGCGTAGCCTGCTGATCGGAATGGCTGCCATTTTGTCAGCAATCTGTATTGGCGCGCCGCTGGCCGTCATCTTCTCCTATGCCTTCAGCAAAGGGGTGGATGTCTTCTTTGGAGAAATTCTCAAGCCTGATACGCTTCATGCGGTGTGGCTGACGATCCTGACCGCGATTGTGGTTGTGCCGATCAATATGGCATTTGGCATTTGTGTGGCGTGGCTGGTCACAAAATTTCGCTTTCCGGGGCGCCGACTGTTGATCACATTCGTCGAAATTCCGTTCTCGGTCTCTCCGATCGTCGCTGGTGTTACGTATCTTTTCCTGTATGGCTCGCAGGGACTGCTCGGACCGTTGCTTGAGAGCTACGACATCAAGGTCATGTTCACGGTTCCCGCGATCTTTCTGGTGAGCCTGTTCGTGACGTCGCCTTTTGTGGCACGCGAGCTGATTCCACTGATGGAAGTGCAGGGCAGCGATGAGGAAGAAGCGGCTCTTACGCTTGGAGCGAATGCCTGGCAGACATTTTTCTATGTCACGCTGCCCAATATCAAATGGGCGCTGCTTTACGGTGCTGTGCTTTGTAATGCCCGCGTGATGGGCGAATTTGGCGCGGTGTCCGTTGTGTCAGGCGCTATCCGTGGCAAGACCAATACATTGCCGCTGCAGGTTGAGCTCTTGTTCAACGATTACAATGTCGCTGGTGCCTTTGCTGCCGCTTCGACACTGGCCGGCTTAGCATTGCTGACGCTTGTTCTGAAAATCTGGCTTGAGCGGAAACAGAACGGCTAAAAAGAAACCGCCTGCTTTTTTAGAGGCAGGCGGCTGGCGGTCACGCTGCTTGGGAGAGCGTGTGTGTTATTGGTTCGCGTTGCAGGGATGAGGCGAGGATTGCGCCTTCCGGCCAATGCGTGAAGCCACTTGCCACGTTGATATGGCCTGCATGGCCGACGTCGACAAAGCCAGAACCCCAGACATTCGCAATGGCTTCTGCCTTGGCAAAGCGCATATATTCGTCATCGCGGCTGGCAACGACGATGGATGGAAAAGCTAACTCATGCCGAGGCAAGGGTGCAAAGCTCGCAAAGCGGCTATCGCGACGCGACATAGTTTCAACGTCTGCCGGGGCGACCAGAAGTGCGCCAGCAACGTGAGCCGCAGCCGGACAGCTTGCGAGATGCGAAACAAGAATACAACCAAGACTATGGGCAACCAGAACCGCACCGGGATTTTCGGCGAGTTTGGCTTCAAGCGCGTGCATCCAGTCGGATAGCACCGGATAGTGCCAGTCATCTTGTTCGACGAGCACTGCTGACGGATCGTCATGCAACCATTGGCGCTGCCAGTGGCCTGCTTCCGATCCCTTGTAACCGGGGATGATCAATGTCGCAGGCATGCGTTAGTTCCTCTTGGAATGTGCCATGGGAGGCGTTTCTGCTCTGCATCGGGAGGATATGCGAAGCAATTTCCAAGATAGGGGCTATTTCATACCATTTTAAGGAATATAAATTCAAATTGAGGCGGGTGTGTAAAAATTAATCCCGCCTCAGATTGATTACTTCTTTTGTTTGTCGTTCCAGCGCAGCACAAATTGCGATTTCTCGAAAACGAGAACCACGATCAGCGACATGGCAAATGGAATGAGAAGATAAAGCAGGCGGAAGACGATAAGTGCCGCCAGAACGTCAGCCTGATCCATATCTGGCAGGCCGGTGAGGAAAACCAGCTCAAGCACACCAAGGCCGCCCGGAGCGTGCGATATAAGTGCTGCCGAGAACGATACCAGGAAGATGCCAAGAATAATCAGAAAGCCTGGATTGCCCGCTTCTGGCAATGCGAAATAGATAATGCCTGCGGCACCAATCAGTTCGAGCGGGGCTACGATCAGCTGCTGTGTAACAACTGGCAAACGCGGATATTCGAGGCGGAATTTGCCGATCTGAAGTGGGCGTAATTGTAACCAGCTGCCGAAGATATAAAGTAGAACAAAAGCCAGCATCAACAAGGCGATGACTATCGACACAGTTGGCGTCAGGTCCGAGTTGAAACGCATCAGAATATGCGGTTCCAGCAGCAGGACAATGCTGGAGGTGATGATTACGCCGAGAATGAATGTGAATGAGCAAAAAGCGATAAGGACAGCGATTTCACTGCCTGGCATTCCCTGCGAGGAATATGCGCGATAACGCACCACTGCACCTGAAACGACCGACGCGCCGATATTGTGCGACAATGCGTAGGTCGTAAACGAGCAGAGAGCGATGAAGAGCCAGGAAATTTTGCGACGCAAGTGGAGAAGCGCAATGCGATCATAACCGGCCAGCGAGCTATAGGCGAGGAGCGCTGCTGCTGTTGCCAGCAACCAATGATGCGCTCGGATCGCGTAAAGACTATCCAGAACGTCTTCAAGCGAGATACTGCGCAACTCCCGATAAAGAAGCCAGGCTGAAACAATGACTGCTAGAATGCCTATTACCGGCCAGATGTAATCCTTGAACTTCATTAACCGATCACCGCACCTTCAACTCGCATCTAATTCCCCTTTATCGATCTCTCCGGTTCTTGCATCAGGTTGCTTCCGGTTCGATCCCCTTCAAATCAACCAAGGTCTCGGACGAAGGGCGATGTTGCTGAACACCCTCGTTTCGTCTCTCGTTTATAATTGCTCTCTCCATTGCTCCGGCGATTTCGGCTTCGCCCAGGATAACGGAGTCCGCACCTAGATCGTGCAGGTATTGTGCTTCAGCTGGCGAACAGGCTCGCACGATGATGCGCAGGCCCGGATTTGCAGCCCGGGCAAGTGATGTTGCGCGCCCGGCTTCAAATGCATTCGGGATAGCAATCACCAGATTGATTGCCTTCTCAGGATTCGCCGCCTCCCATATTTCAGCATCAGAGGCATTGCCCGCAATAGCTTCAATGCCGATTTCTTTCAATCTGAAATAAATCTTGGGCGAATTTTCGATCACAAGGAAAGGCATTTGCTTTTCCTGCAAGGCCGAAGCCACTCGTTTACCGATTTGGCCATAGCCCACAATGATTGTGTGAGCTGTTAATTTGGTGAGCGGTAGCGGTTCGGGTTCCGAGATATCGAGGCTTGTTTCACCCAAATCATTGGTTGAGCCTTCAACGCCCAGACGCTTTTCGATCCAAGGTCGTAGTCGCTCGGCAACAATGAACATGACCGGGTTGAGGAAGATCGAAAGAATTGCACCGGCGAGGATCAGATCGCGCCCTTCAGGCGGGAGAAGGTTGAGGCCTACTCCCAGCCCTGCGAGGATGAATGAGAACTCGCCGATCTGGGCAAGACTTGCGGAAATGGTAAGAGCTGTTCCAACGGGACGTTTAAATGCGCGGACAATAAAGAATGCTGCAACCGATTTGCCGACCAGAATAATCAGGAGTGTCGCAATCAGGGGCAGGGGATCACGGATGAGACTCATCGGATCAAACAACATGCCCACGGAAATGAAGAACAGAACCGCGAAAGCGTCGCGCAGAGGCAGCGATTCCTCTGCGGCGCGATGGCTTAGCTCAGATTCGCTCATCACCATGCCAGCAAAGAATGCACCAAGCGCGAAAGATACGCCGAACAGATGGGCGGCACCAAAGGCAACACCAAGCGCTATAGCCAGAACGCCAAGGCGGAACAGTTCACGCGAGCCTGTCTGAACAATGACGTTCAGAAGCCATGGGATCACCTTTCGCCCCACCACCAGCATAAGCGCTACAAAAACTGCAACCTTGGCAATGGTCAGAAGAATGATGCCGCCAATGCCTAGCCCCAGCCACTCGGCGATAGGATCGTTGGCTGCGGCATGTCCGGCTTCAGTGCCGACACTGGCTAGAGCCGGCAGAAGCACCAGCGCCATGACCATGGCGAGGTCTTCGACTATCAGCCATCCGATGGCGATGCGGCCTCGATCTGTATCGATAAGACGCAGATCCTGCATCGCACGCAGGAGAACGACGGTACTGGCCGTTGAAAGCGCTAGCCCGAAGACAAGACCGGCTTTTACGTCCCAGCCAAGTGCAAGACCGAGAGCTGTGCCGAGTGCTGCTGCTGTCGCGATCTGCGCCAGCGCGCCGGGAACAGCAATTGCTTTCACAGAAAGCAGGTCTTTGAGAGAGAAGTGCAGACCAACGCCGAACATCAGCAGGATAACGCCGATTTCCGCGAGCTGGAGAATGAGGTCCTGATCGGCAACAAAACCGGGCGTGTGCGGGCCAGCTATGACACCAGCAAGCAGATAACCGACGAGGGGGGAGATTTTGAGACGGGTGGCAATCGCGCCGAAGATAAACGCCAGACATAACCCGATGACGATTGTCGCAATCAAAGGCGTGTCATGGGGCATAGCGGTGCCTTCCCGTTCTTCAGTCTTATAAAATTTTTATGGAGAGCCGGGCATGATCGTAACCATGCCCGGCAATGGAGTTATTTTTGTGCAGCCGTGTTGTCTTCAAGCGTCTGATGCGCTTCCCGACGATGCTGCCACCAGTTGCCCAGCAACAGCAGGATCGGTGCAGCGATGAAGATCGACGACGTCGTTGCGATGAAGATACCGAACAGCATAGGCACGGCAAAATTATGAACGGCGCTGCCGCCCCAGATTGCCATTGGCAGAAGGCAGAGGAACGTCACAACCGATGTATAGATACAGCGGACGAGTACCTGATTGATACTCATATCGACGATCTCACGCAGAGGCTTCGTTTTGTAGAGACGCATATTTTCACGCATACGATCATAAACAACGACCTTATCGTTTACCGAGTAACCGATAGCGGTCAGAAGCGCTGCAATGGCGGTCAGGTTGAAGTCGAGCTGAAGCAGCGCGAAGAAGCCAACCATCTTCGTGGTATCGAGTATCAGCGTGATAATCGCGCCGACTGCGAAGAACCACTCGAAGCGCCACCAAAGATAGATGAGCATACCGAGAGCCGAAAGCACAACCGCGATGAAGCCAGAACGGGCCAGTTCGCCGGAGACCTTTGGTCCCACAACTTCGGTACGTTCAATCTTCACACCCGGATCGATTTCAGTAACAGCGTCACGCATCTTGTTGACCGCAACCGTCTGCGCTTCTTCGCCGCCATCCTGACGCTGAATACGGATCAGCACATCATTCGGGCTGCCAGCAGACTGCAGGGCAACTTCACCAAGGCCAAGTCCGCCGAGCTTCTCACGCAATTGCGCCAGATCAGCAGGTTGCGACGTGGTGATTTCCGCCTGAATGCCGCCCTTGAAGTCGATGCCGTAATTCAGCCCCGGCTTGAAGAAGAGCGCGATCGAAGCAATCGACAGGACGATGGAAACGCCGATGCCGAAGAAGCGCGCATTCATAAAGCGGAAGTTAGGGTTTTCAGGCGCGATCCTTACCAGTGGCTCAATGCGAAGCACCTTGAGCTTGCGACGACGCACATACCAACCCATCGCCATGCGAACCAGCGTCACGTCGGTAAACATCGAGATTACGATGCCGAGCATCATGGCAACAGCAAAGCCGCGTACCGGGCCTGTGCCGAACATGAAGAGGAGCAGGGTCGAAATCAGCGAGGTGACGTTGGAGTCAACGATTGTAGCAAAAGCGCTATGGAAGCCTCGGTCGAGGGCTGCCATGGCACCAAGGCCTCTTTTCGTTTCTTCTCGAATACGTTCGTTGATGAGAATGTTCGCGTCAACCGCGATACCGATACCCAGAATAATACCGGCGATACCGGGCAGTGTCAGTGTCGCGCCGATAAGGCTCAGTGCTGCGAAGGTCAGCAGTGTGTGGAGCAGAAGCGCTACGTTGGCAATCAGACCCCAGACGCCGTAAAGGAGCTGGATGAAGATCGCGACGAGGATGAAGCCAGCGATACCGGTGATCAGACCCATCTTGATGGCGTCGCCACCGAGGTCAGGACCAACTGTACGCTCTTCGATAACCGTCAGTGGGGCAGGGAGAGCACCTGCACGCAACAATGCTGAGAGAACAACACTGTCCTGAACCGTGAAGCTGCCGCTGATCTGGCCGTTACCACCGGTAATCGGTTCGCGGATGACCGGCGCGCTCAGCACCTTGCCGTCGAGAACGATAGCAAATGGGCGATTGACGTTCTTGGTGGTGATGTCAGCAAACTGACGGGCACCGAGGCTGTCGAAGCGGAACGAAACGATTGGTTCGTTGGTGCGCTGATCAAATCCTGCACGCGCATCGGTAAGACGCTCACCGGACAGGGCAACCTGGTCTTCAATTGGGTATTTGATGTTTGGATCTTTGGAATCCGGCAGGATGCTGACGCCCGGAGGCGGTGCATCATTCGGATTCGCGTCAGCCACCATGTGGAAGCTCATCTTCGCGGTGCTTCCGAGAAGCTGGCGAAGCTGTGCTGGGTCCTGAAGACCTGGAAGCTGAACAACGATACGGTCGGAACCAACGCGCTGGATCGAAGGCTCGGCAACGCCGACCTGGTCAACACGCTGGCGAATGATTTCAAGGCTCTGCTGAAGCGCTGAATCAAGGCGATAGGTGAAGCCAGCTTGTGTCAGCGTCAGACGGATCTGATTGTCGCTGGACGTGACGTCGATATCGTTGATCGCTGCGCCGAAGCCGCTCGTGTTAACCTGAGAAATCAGGGTTTTGAGCGCGGTATCGGCCTTTGCACGCTGATCGGCGTCAGGGATCGTCACGATGACGGAATCACCAACGGCGCGGATCGATTGTGGCTGAATGCGTTCAGCGCGCAGCTTGCCGCGCGCATCATCAAGCAGCGCACGCATACGATCTTTTTTGAGACCAGCTGCATCCACTTCAAGAACAAGGTAGGAGCCGCCACGCAGATCGAGGCCGAGCGTTACCTGTCGTTTAGGGAACCACGACGGCATCGCGTCGAGATGCTGCTGTGTGAAGAAATTGGGCAAGGCGATGATGACGCCGATCAGAACGATCAGGCCATATAGCACAGCGACCCATTTAGAAGTACGCATGAGTTGAAGTTCCGGATATTGAGCGCATTCAAATTTCGTAATGAATACAAAAACTTAAAGCGCATTTCTTCGTAAATGATTCAGGATTGGCTGTGACCAATCTCAATGACGACTTTCAGGCGCTCCTTGGTGGCGCGCGTGCGGGAGCATATGTGCTCCGCGAAAGTCTCAAAATCGTGTTTGTCCTTGCGGATTCGACCGGTTTTGCGTCGAAAAATGCAAGATCACTCGGCATTGCCGACAAGCCTGCACCATTTCCGTCAGGATAGGTTGCCTTGATTTTAGCGGCAATCGCTTCGGCCAGAACGGCGCGTAACGGCTGCGTCGCAGGCGTGGATTGCTGGCGTCCAGGTATCGCAGGCGCGTCTTCGACCTGCTGGGCCGCCATGCTTTTGGGAACAGTGCGGCAGGCTTCATCGCCAAGGGCAGAAAGGTCCACTGCAAACATAAAGGCTGCAAACGACAGGACGCACGTTACAAACAGCATGAATCCATGCTGGTGATAACGATCAGTGCGCTGATCTGTGTTATTCATGCCCTTAATCAAAACGCTTGGACTTTCCTCTACAGTCTTTCCGCAGAAATGAGCCAGTGCCAGAGTGGTTTTCCGATTGGTCTAAGCCACTCTAGTTATTCGATTTTATGCAAAGCCCGATTCAAAAACTTTGTATTTTTATCGGGACTTAGCGTTGACACCTACAGCATCGATTCACAAATTGGAATCTATTTCTGTCACCTGCTGCCCCTCGGTTCGCATGAAAGGGTTTGCGATGGTTACTGATATGCTGCTCACGCAACCAAAATCCTGCATTGATTAGGCTCTGTCGGCCATAAAACCGATTTCGATTTTCGGTCCAATGTTGTAGGGCTTGCTTCCGCTTTAACGCGCTTTATGTTGAAACAGTGATCGTGAAACTGGCAGAGCTTAAATTGGCATATTTACCGACGTTCCGCGCAATTGCATTTGCAATGACCACTTTTGCTGTGTCGCTTGGGGCGCTGGATCATTCGTTTGCTCAGGATAACAAACCGCAACAGGCTCAGCCTTCCGCTCCGCAATCGGCGCCTGCTCAAGCTCCTGCACCGGTAGCAACAGAACCTGCGGCAGCTAGTACACCCGTTTCTGGTGTGGTGCAGCAACAAAAGCCGATCATCAACGATCTCAAGCAGCAGACCAAATCGATCAACGATCAGCTGCAAAAATCTTCGACCAGCGACGAGACGCTCGCAAATCTCAAGCTACAGCTTGATGGTCTTTCCAAGAAGCTGCTTGATGCGGGTGTTGCGTTTCGTCCAAGGCTGACGGAAATCAACACACGTCTGGAGCAGCTGGGTGCCGCCCCCTCCGGCGATCAACCGGCAGAGCCGCAAATCGTTGCGGATGAACGCGCACGACTGACTGCTGAAAAGGCCGAGATCAACGCCGTTATCGGCGAGACGGAAGATGCATCGCTTTCGGTCAATCAGATGTCGGCGAAAATCGGTAATATGCGCCGTGACCTGTTTGCGCAAACCTTGTCTCAGCGCGTCAATCTCGATCTTACACTCGGATCTGAAGTAACCTCGGCTGCTGGCGATCAGATGGTTTCGCTGTGGAGCATCGTGAAATCATGGTGGCGCTTTGTCTCCACCTTCAAGCTGAATTCGTTTCTGGCAGCGGCCTTTTTCGCATTTGTTGCGGCACTGATCATCCAGCTCGGCGCGCGCCGTGTTCTCGGTTCGCTTTACGAACGTGATCCGACGATTGAAACACCGTCTTATCTGAGCCGTTTGTCGGTTGCATTCTGGTCGACAGCGATCCCATCGGGTGCTGTCGGTGTGTTTCTGGCAACGACCTATTTCTTTCTCAATTACTTCAATGTTTTAAGACCTGATATTGCAGGGCTTCTACAGTCGCTCTTCGTCGTTTTAGGCATTGTGTTCTTTATCAGCCGGCTGGCGTTTGCCTGTATAAGCCCATACACACCAGCATGGCGGTTGGTGCCGGTCGCGCCACGCCCAGGTCGAGTTCTCGTCTGGCTGATTACAGGCATGGCATTGATTAACGGGCTCGACTCGTTTTTCAGCAAAGTAAACCAGGTTCTTTCCTCGCCGCTCTCTTTGACGATGGCGAAAAGCTTGCTTTCGACGGTCGTTATCGGCGTTCTGATCCTCATCGTGGCCTTTGTGAAGCCAATAGAAAAAGACGGAGAAGAGGGCGTCCGCCCCTGGCCTAAGATGTTCAGGATATTCCTGATCGTCCTTGGTCTTTTGCCGATTATCGCAGCTGGTCTTGGCTTTATCGGACTTGCACGCTTTGCTGCACAGCAGATCGTTGTTACCGGGGCGTTCCTCGTCACGATGTATCTCGGGTTTTTGACCGGCCGTGCAATTTCGGAAGAACAGGCCTTTGCGTCCAGCCCGATTGGTCGGGTTATGCGTGACCGCTTCCATTTTGATGAAGCGACACTTGACCAAATAGGGCTTGGTGTCGGCATTCTCATCAATTTTGCGGTGGCGCTGGTCGGCATACCGCTCGTGCTGATGCAGTTTGGTTTCCAATGGTCGGAGCTGAAAAGCACTTTCTATAATCTGATGACCGGCATCCCCATCGGCAATATTTCCATTTCGCTGATGGGGATTCTGACGGGTATTGCGCTTTTCGTCGTTGTCTATCTGATGACGCGCTGGTTCCAGAACTGGCTTGATAACAGCGTTATGGCGCGTGGCCGTGTAGATTCCGGCGTTCGTAATTCGATCCGCACGGTGGTCGGCTATGTGGGGCTGGTACTTGCGGCGCTGGTTGGTGTTTCGGCAGCTGGCTTCAATCTATCCAGTCTCGCACTGATTGCTGGTGGTCTGTCACTTGGTATCGGTTTTGGCTTGCAGAACATTGTCCAGAACTTCGTTTCGGGCCTTATTCTTCTGGCTGAACGTCCGTTCAAAGTGGGCGACTGGGTCGAAGCAGGTACCGTTAGCGGTATCGTAAAAAAGATCAGCGTTCGTGCAACCGAAGTTGAGACTTTTCAGAAGCAGTCGATTGTCGTTCCAAACTCGACGCTTATCAACGGCAATGTCGGTAACTGGACCCTTCGTAACAAGCTTGGCCGAATCGATATTAATGTGCAGGCAGCCTATACCGATGAGCCGCGTCGCGTTCACACGTTGCTGCTAGAAATCATCCGCAGTCATCCTTCAATTCTAAAAAATCCGGAACCGTTCGTGGCGTTTCAGAGCATGACGGATTCTCTGCTGGTGTTCGATATCTACGCACATGTTGCAGATATTACATCGACGGGCGGTATCAAGAATGAGCTGCGATTCCAGATCGTTGAACGTTTCCACGCTGAAGGTATAGAGTTGGCTTCGTCTTCGACTGATCTGGTTTTAGGTGTTACGGAAATCGAAAAGCTTTCCGAGCTTATGAATAAAGATGCCCCACGCGCTGCAAAGGCGCGGAAGGAAAAGCCTGCTGAGTCTGAGAAGGGCGAAAAGCCTGAACATGACGACAAAGTCTGAACGCCTTAAATCATTGCCAGTTTTCACTGAATGGTTGGAAATTCTCTATCTATTTGTTTTTGCGTGCATCCTGTTCCGAAAACCGCCGCCGTCTTTTTGGGATGCGCTTTAATGCGAATTATGAATATGTCGTTCAGTTGCAGTTCAGTTTTGAAGTCTTATAAATGATTACGAAAAGAGGCAGGCGAACTGTCTTAGAGCAATGGGGCCGTATACTCGGCTTGTAGCGGGAGCAGCGGAAACGCTGAAACGATATGAACAGAACTCAGGTCAATTATGCTGGCAAGGTCGCTATCGGTGCGATGCTCGCGATTTCGTTCTCCGTACCGAGCCTTTATGCTGCAACTGTTGCCAATAACGACAGCTCGGCTCAGACCATTGTGGTGACTGAAGGCGCTTCGAAGCGTGAAATGCTGGTGGCGCCTGGTGAAACAGTCGATTTCTGCAATGGCGGTTGTTTTGTAACGTTCCCGAATGGTGATCGTGAGGCGCTGAAGGGCGACGAAACCATTACGATTTCGGGTGGTAAGGCGACGATTCAATAAATAGACCAACACGAATTGAGAAAGCCGGGGCACAACCCCGGCTTTTTATTGAGCTTTACGATTAGAGCGTCTCCCAATCTTCATTGAACCGTTGGGAATTCTCTATCTATTTGTTTTTGCGCGCCTCTTGTTCCGAGAACCGCGTCGCACTTTTCGGTCTGCTCTTTAACTGCGGGGCTTGAGATTTTCCGGGTCGTAGAGTGGCTTGTAACCAATCGATACGACTTCCACTGGATAGGTCTCTCCGAAATATTCCACGTTCAGCTTGCGGCCTTCCTGGCAGTAAGACCAAGGCAGATAGGCAAGTGCGATATTCTTACCGATGGTTGGGCCGTAGGCGATGGAAGACGTGAATGAGCGACGTCCGAGTTCATCAACCAATGTTGCACCCGTTTCAGGGTCGAGCACCGGCAGAATGCCGACCGGGTAGCGTTTGACGCCTTTGGAGTCGACATTCTCGCTCATAACCAGCGTGCAAAGCATGGCTGGCTGATGCTCGCGAGCCTTGTACTCAAGATGCTTTGCCTTGCCACGGAAGTCTGCTTCCTTGACCTTCGGGCGAGCCAGATCAGCTTCAAGCAGATTGTATTCAGTGAGCAGATCTGCATTCTGAAGGCGTAGGCTTTTCTCCATGCGGCGTGTATTCGCATAGGTCTCAACACCGACGGCAATTGCCCCGGTTGATCGCAGCGCATCCCAGACAGCGAGGCCGTCTTCATAGCGCATGTGCAATTCCCAGCCCTGTTCGCCGACATAGGAAATACGGAACGCTGTTACGTCCTTGCCTGCAATACGGATTGGCTTGATGGCGGCAAACGCGAAGTTCTCAAGGTCAAGACCCTCCGGGTTCTCGACAACCTTTTTGAGATTGTCTCGTGCATTCGGTCCCCAAATGCCGATGGTGACATATTTCTCAGTCACATCGGTAATAGTGACATCAAAGCCCTTATCTTCAGCCATGCGGCGCATATAATGGAAATCGCGCGGACCGGCATCCGCGCCGTTGATCATGCGGATGCGGTCTGCCATGCGGATGGCCGTGAAATCGGCGCGCACCATGCCTTCATCATCGAGAAAATGCGTATAGATGCCTTTGCCGATATTGGCATCGCCGCCGATCTTGGCAGCGCATAACCATTCCATCAGCTCGACATGATCCGGACCTTCGATGTCGTACATGGCAAAATGCGACAGATTGATAATGCCGCAATCTTCACTCAGTGCGAGATGCTCAGCGTTGGAAACGCGCCAGAAATGGCGATTGTCCCACTCGTTCTCACGGACCGGAATGCGGTCGCCATATTTCTCAAGCAGATGTTCGTTGGCCGCGTAGCCGTGTGCACGCTCCCAGCCGCCTAGCTCCATGAAGTGGCCACCAAGTTCCTTTTCACGCTCATAGAAAGGTGAGCGACGAATATTGCGGCCTTTGGAAAATGGTTCGCGCGGATGCACTGCCGGATTATAGACCTTCATCGCCGTTTCGGTGCAGCGATCCCATATGAACTGCTCAGTCATCTGATGCGGATAGAAACGCGAATAGTCGATGGCGTGATGATCGATTGCTGTACGACCGTCCGTCATCCAGTCGGCAATAAGCTTGCCCATGCCGGGGCCGTCTTTGACCCAGATTGCAACTGCATACCAGAGGCCGCGCACCTTCTGGCTTTCGCCCATTGAAGGACCGCCATCAGTCGTGACCTGAAGGAAACCATTGAAGGAATGGCTTTCATTGTAACCCAGTTCGCCGAGGATCGGGGTCAGTTCGATGGCGCGTTCAAGCGGTTCGAGTACCTGTTCCATGTCGAGATCGCGCTGTGATGGCGACAGGCGTGCTTCATGCTTTTCAAGCAAATCACGCGGATGGCAGAGGCGAGGATTGGTTTCTTCGTAGTAGCCCCATTCGATCTGGCCACCTTCGGCCGTCTTCGGGTCGCCGGTGTCGCGCATATAGGCTGAGTTGCCCTGATCGCGCATGAGCGGCCAGCCGATTTCCTTGCCGGTTCCTGTAAATTCATTATAGGGACCGAAGAAAGTGAGCGGATGGTCAATCGGCATGACTGGCAGGTCTTCGCCAACCATCTCGGCAATCAGACGGCCCCAGAGACCGGCACAGATCACAACATAATCCGCTTCGATCGTACCGCGATGGGTGACAACGCCCTTGATGCGCCCATTTTCAACAACAAGCGACTGTGCGGGGGTATTGGCGAAGCTCTGAAGCTTGCCAGCTGCTTCGGCTTGGTCAATCAGCTTGCCCGCAACCGTCTGCGAACGCGGAATAACGAGACCTGCATCCGGGTCCCACAAGCCTCCCTGAACGAGACTTTCTTCGATTAGCGGGAATTTTTCTTTGACTTCCGCAGGCTCCATCAGGCGGGCGCGTGTGCCGAAAGCTTTGCCGGATGCGACTTTGCGTTTCAGTTCTTCCATGCGGGAATCGTCGCCGACGCGAGCAACTTCGATGCCGCCGACGCGAGCGTAATGGCCCATCTTCTCATAGAAATCGATGGAGTAGAGCGTTGTCCAGCACGACAGAAAATCATGACTGGTTGCATAGCAGAAATCAGATGCGTGTGCGGTGGAGCCGATATCGGTGGGAATGCCGGATTTATCGATGCCGACAATATCGTCCCAGCCACGCTCGATCAGGTGATGGACGACGGATGCGCCAACGATGCCGCCCAGTCCGACAATGACTACTTTCGCTTTCTTAGGAAACTCTGCCATTTTATGCGATCCCATTTTTCATTTGATGGAATCATAGTGATTGGTAGGAGCTTACAATTGTCATTCTACGACATAATCACGGCGTGAGGCGACCGAAGCTCAATGGCTGTTTGATCGTTTTGACGGTCAGGAAATCCGGAACCTTACTGTGTTGAGAATTTGATTCACAGAGCAGGGCTATCACTATGATTTAAAAAGAAAAGCCGCATTGTGAATGATGCGGCTTTTATGCTTGTTTCTCCGATCAGGCTGCTATCAGCATTTTGCGGTCAGCCCGTTCCTGCTGCGGCGAACGCCCGTAAAGTTCGCGGTAGCACTTGGAAAAATGCGACGCCGAAACAAAGCCACAGGCAACGGCAACTTCAACAACCGGCATGGATGATTGCAGCAGCAGATGCCGGGCCCGGTCGAGACGAATTTCGAGATAATAACGCGCTGGTGAGCGACCCATTTCCTGACGGAACAGACGTTCGACCTGGCGACGCGAAAGCCCGATATTATGCGCCACATCGATAAGCGCTTCCGGTTCTGAAAGATTGGCTTCCATCATTTCGATGATCGTCAGAATCTTCGAGTTCTGGATACCAAGACGAGCGCGAAGCGGCAGACGCTGGCGATCATGCGGATTGCGCACGCGGTCCGTGAGAGCCTGTTCGCAAATGCGGTTGACCAAATTATCGTCGAAGTCATCACCGATGAGCTTTAACATCATATCGAGTGAGGCGGTTCCGCCTGCACAGGTATAGATGTTGCCATCGACTTCGAAGAGATCGGCATAGACTTCCGCTTTTGGAAAAGCTTCGGAAAAGCCGGGCAGGTTTTCCCAGTGAATGGCGCAACGTTTACCAGAGAGAAGACCGGCTGCCGCCAGAATGTGCGCGCCCGTGCAAAGGCCGCCAACCGCGACGCCGCGGTTATATTCTTCGCGTAGCCAGGCAAAGACTGACTTGTTGCGAAATTCTTCGACATAAACGCCCGAGCAAACAAACACCATGGAAGGGCGCTGTTCGCGCTGAAGGAAGCGTCGCTCGTCCTCCAGTGAAGCATTGACGGCGCATTCCACGCCGTTCGACGCTGTTACCGGCTTGCCGTCGGTGGATGTCAACCGCCAGCGATAGGCTTCATAGCCCAGCATTCGATTGGCAATGCGCAGCGGTTCAATTGCTGTCGCAAATGCGATCATCGAGAAGTCAGGGACCAGAAAAAAAACAATAGACCGCTTAACCGATGAAGCTTGATTCATAGCCTGATCGTTCCCATTCTCGAAAGCCTGAACCGCGGTTCCCGACGCAGTTTCCGGCTTTGTGCCTCCGTCATGACACCGGGGCTTTATCAGACCCTGTCATCCGGTCGCTTTCTGACCGGCCATCCTGTTGCTTCAGCCCGGATTTATAGGGGGTAGGCTATGACGCAAACAGGACAGACATATTGAGACATAGAACTTTCAGATTGCATAGTGCGGCTAAATGCCTGCCGTAAATTGGCATCTATATGTCGTTTAATTGAGGGCAAGGAATATCCTGCCCTCATCTGACGATGTTATTTACTTCTTTCGGCTGATGCGTGTGGAAGTCGGAAGGCGATCATCCACGCAAGGCCAGCCGATATCGTGTAGAATGTGTTCCGGTAAAGACTCCAGCACCCTGCGGCTTTTCTTTACGCGCCGCTGATAAGCCCATTCGGCATAGAAAGCGACGACTGAGACAATGTTCGTTTGCAGCCAGCTTGGGATGACAGATGGGCGCGAACCAGATTCGTTTTGCAGTGCTTCACATTGAATGCTCATTTTCGTTCTCCTGACAAAAAGTGAGACCAAGTGGTTGGGTGGAGATGTTCTGATCTCGATGATGAGAGCTTGCGACCATCTTGACGTTCAATCAAACGAAATATAGAAAGGTATAAGATCAGAAAAATTGAACTAACGGAAATCGCGGAGTTCAACATGACAGCGCCGGTTCAACATCCTCTGCCAATGCTCGATATTGATGTGTTGCGCACATTCGCGTCCATTGCCGATACAGGCAGTTTTTCGGCAGCGGCAAATGTGGTTTTTCGGACGCCCTCGGCTGTTTCGATGCAGATCAAGAAACTTGAAGAGCAGCTCGGGGTTGCCGTTTTTGAGCGAGATGCGCGTTCGGTTACGCTGACGAGTGATGGTGAGATATTGCTCGGCTACGCACGGCGACTTCTTGCGCTCAATCGCGAGGCCGTGGCCAAATTTGTTGCTCCGACGGTTACAGGCGTTGTTCGCTTAGGGTCGCCTGACGATATTGGCGAATGTGTTTTGCCTCTGGTTTTGAAGCGATTTGCTGAGACCCATCCGGGCGTCACTGTCGATGTCGTCATTGATCAAAGCACCAATCTGCGTAAGCGGTTGGATGAACGCCGTCTTGATGTCACGCTGGTCAATCTCTCTCATACCGTTCCGGGCAGGGGTGACGTTGAAGTGTTGCTTGATGAGGAGCTTGTCTGGGCAGGCGCAAAATGTGGTACGGCCTATCGTCGTGATCCGCTCCCGCTTTCCATATGGGAAGAGGGCTGTGCTTGGCGTGGAAATGCGCTGGAAGCATTGGAAAAGTCAGGCCGGTCTTATCGTATCGCCTATATGAGTTCTCATTCTACAGGGCAGCGCGCTGCCATACAGGCTGATCTCGCTATTGCACCTTTCGGTAAAACATTGCTGGGAGAGGGAATTGTAGCGCTCGGACCTGAACATAATCTGCCGCAGCTTGGACGTTATCAGCTCGGAATGATCATTAAACCGGACGCGCGCCAGCACATTCAGGTGGTCGCTGAACATTTACGCAATGTTTTTGAAAGCTATCGCCGCAGCGGTCGCTTCGATACATTTCGCGCAGGTTGAGCCGTGCAATGAAACTTTAGCAGTTTACTAAATACCTCTCTTGCCAGCGAAAAAAGCTGCGCTAGATTTTATATGTGACAGCCGAGTAACGGCTTCACCGCCAGAATACCGGGCAGCGCGCGTCAGGTAGTTTGGGAGGCATATTTGGTTGAATTGAGCATCTCAATGGAGAGACTGTTATGAAGCTATCCCGCATTGTCCCCGTTGCCATCGTTCTGTGTGCTTTCACGCTGGCGTCTTGCGCAAATACAGTCCGCGGCGTCGGGCGCGACGTCAAAGGCACCGCACATGCGGTGCAGGAAACAGTAGAATAAAATGAAAAGGTCCGGGTAATTAACCCGGACCTTTTTTATTTCTGCAGGAAGTAACTCACAGTGATGTTCATGTCTGGACGGGTTCTGTAGGCGATCTTGGTCGTTGTAATACCCGTTTCAGGAATATGAATCTGTGCCTCGTTTATAAGCGCCGATACACGCTCATTTGGAACTGCATCTCCGAACCACATAACCAGCGTAGGTCTCGCTGCATTGGCCGCACCAAACGGTGTTTCAGGATGAATAATCTGGAGAGACGGGTCGAAGAGACGGAAGTTTCCGGGGATCTGTGCGTTGTCCGTCAAGATCGTTTTAAACTCGCCCTGCTGTCTCACTTCATCGTAAAGACGCTGATATTCCAGCTGGCCATAGGGCGGCGTGCTTGAGCCATATGTGAGATAATAGGCAAGGACAGGTGGCACGATTAGGGCCGCAACGATACTTACAGTCGCGAAATCTACCAGTGCTCGTGTTCCGGCTCGATAATGTGCAAACCAGGCAGCGGTGGCTGCAGGCAGAAGGAAAAGAACCGGCTGCAACCAACGGTCTTTGATATTGCTGACACCGGCCAGCACGACACCGGCAAAAACAATTCCCATTCCGATGATAAGCAGGCGACGCATAAAAATCTCGCCTGAAGTGAACGGTTTATTTGGTGATGTCCGTGCTTTCGAGTGGATGAGCGCAATAATGCCTGCAACCGCGAGTGCTACAATCGAAAATAGAAAGGCTGCTTCAATAAAGCTGCCGACACCGTTGAGGCGGTCAATAAAGAGATTTCCCGAAGCGCCTATCTGGAGTTTGCCAGAGCGAGCAATGACGCTCGATTTGTGCGCGAGCATCCACATGCCCGTGGGGGCGAAAGCCGCGCCAAAGGCAATGATTGTGACGATAGAGAGCTTTGAAAGGAGAATTTTTCTATATTCGGGGATTGAAAGAGCGGTGACAATCAGCATAATTATGAAAAGCGAGGCATTGAACTTGCCCAGAATCGCTGCAGCCATAGTAATGCCAAGTACGGCCGCCGAACCCACATGACGGGCGCGCATGTGCCAGGCAAGAGCCAAAAAGGCCCAACCACAGCCCGCTGTGCCTGCAACAGAGTGTGTGAGTGCGCGCTGCGATTCCCATCCAATCTGCGGAATGAGAAAAAGCCCAAGCATTGACGCCGAGGCAACGATACGTGAAAACCCGAGCAGCCGCATTGCGGCGAATACACTTAGAAAAAGGCTTGCGAGTACACCGAACTTGACGATCTGCAACGTCAGCATCGAAGTGCCTAGCACCGACGCCGTAATATTTGTTATCCAGGTGTAAAGCGGTGGCTGCGAGCCGCCGTAACCCCAATCAAGATAGCCGATATTGGCAAGCTGTTCCGCATCGTCGAGACCTGCACCGTTTGATACAAACGTGACCAATATTGCCTGGAAGGCGAAATAACAAAGGACAAAAAGCACCGCCGCCGGTAAACCGAACGTGTTTTTTTCGGCTGGAAGCGCCGTTATTGGTCGTGTTGCACTCAAAATCTATAGATCCCAGAAAAAATTACGCTTTATCTGCGTACCAAGCAGCGGTTAGCTTTCACAGGATTATGGCCAGAATTCAATCTTTGGGACCAGATCTAATATAAAAATCACGCATAATTTATGAAATGAACAATGGCAAAAACCGCGCTGCCTCTGAAGGTGCACGGTTTTGCCAAAAACGCATGGCGTTCCCGCCAAACAATACACAGGCGGGAGAGACTGAAGCTCCGGTACGCAGTACCAGATCCGGAGCGTCGAGAAGGTTTGCACCGTCTCTGGCTCCTTTTTAGCGCAACATCGTTACCGGACAGTTATCAGATACTTAAGCAAATCTAAACAAAGCAAGTTTTTCGCTGCTTTGGCGAAGAATTTCTCAATTGCCTGCTTTGGTTGAGCGCAAGAAATTTATTATGCCCGAAAAGTCGTCTCCGCCATGCCCTTCATTATCGAAGCGGCTGTAAAGTGCTTCTGCATGAGCGCCCAACGGCGTTGCAGCACCCGAGCTTTTTGCCGCTTCCTGCGAAAGCTTGAGGTCTTTGAGCATCAGAGCTGCTGCAAAGCCGGGCTTATAATCCCGGTTGGCAGGCGATGTTGGTACTGGTCCGGGCACCGGGCAATAGGTGGTCAGCGACCAGCATTGCCCCGATGAGGTGGATGCCACATCAAAAAGCGCCTGATGCGAAAGGCCCAATTTTTCAGCTAGCACAAAGGCTTCACTGACGCCGATCATCGAAATGCCGAGAATCATATTGTTGCAGATTTTCGCAGCCTGACCTGCGCCATCGCCGCCGCAATGCACGATCTTACCAGCCATCGGCTGAAGAAGCGGCTCAGCCTTTGCAAAGGCATTATCGCTGCCGCCCGCCATAAAGGTGAGGGTACCTGCTGCGGCGCCACCTGTGCCGCCCGAAACCGGTGCATCAATGGAGAGGTGGCCATGGCGGGCTGCGATTTCGTGAGCTTTGCGTGCCGAATCAACGTCAATCGTCGAGCTATCGATGAAAAGTGAGTCTTTACGAGCCTTAGGGGCAATCTCTTCATAAACAGAAAGAACATGTTTACCAGCAGGCAACATGGTTATAACCGCGTCTACATCGCTGACCGCTTCTGCAGCATTTGCCGCGATCTGAAGGCCGTTGGCTTTAGCTTCTTCAAGATGAGCATGCAGCAGATCAAAGCCTATGACCTTGTGTCCAGCCTTCACCAGATTGGCGGCCATTGGGCCGCCCATATTACCGAGGCCGATAAACGCGATAGTGGCCATGATTTCCTCCCATTCAATATTTGTATCAGCGTCCGATCAGCGTCCGATCAGCTGGCGAGCAATGATGACGCGCATGATCTCGTTGGTGCCTTCGAGAATCTGATGAACGCGCAGATCGCGGACAAGTTTCTCGATGCCGTAATCATGAAGATAGCCATAGCCACCCAGAAGCTGCAGCGCGTCATTGGTGACGTTAAAGCCTGTGTCGGTCACAAAGCGTTTGGCCATCGCTGACCATTTGCCGGCATCATGCGTTTTGCGGTCAAGCTTGCTCGCAGCACTGTAAAGAAGCTGTCTTGCTGCCGAGAGCTCGGTCTCCATATCAGCAAGACGGAACTGCAACGCCTGAAACCGGTCAATTGTCTGGCCGAAAGCCTTGCGCTGCCCCGTATATTCCAAAGCTTTATTGAGTGCAGATTGTGCACCACCGAGCGAGCAGGCGGCGATGTTCAGTCGTCCACCATCAAGGCCAGCCATGGCGATTCGGAAGCCCGTACCTTCATCACCCAGACGGTTGGCGACAGGCACGCGGCAATTGTCGAAAATCACTGTGCGGGTGGGCTGCATATTCCAACCCATCTTGTGCTCATTGGCGCCAAACGACAGGCCGGGTGCATCTTTCGGCACAACGATGGTAGAAATTCCTTTCGGACCGTCCTCGCCGGTACGCACCATAGTTAGATAAAGATCGGTAGCTCCCGCACCGGAAATGAACTGCTTGGTGCCATTAAGCACATAATGATCGCCATCCCGCTCTGCGCGGGTGCGAAGTGCGGCTGCATCGGAGCCTGAACCGGGTTCAGTCAGGCAATAGCTCGCAAGCCATTCCATCGACGTAAGTTTAGGCAAAAATGTCTGACGCTGGCTTTCATTGCCAAACGTATCGATCATCCATGCTGCCATATTGTGGATGGAAACAAACGCTGAAAAAGCTGGGCAAGCCTCGGCAAGCGCCTCGAAAATAAGGACCGCATCAGAGCGTTTAAGTGCCGATCCACCTACGTCTTCGCGAACATAAATGCCACCCATGCCAAGCGGTCCGGTTTCCTTTATAACGTCAATCGGGAAATGTTTGTCGCGATCCCATCGCAGTGCATGAGGCGCAACAAAATCCGATGCGAAGCCGCGCGCCATATCTTGAATGGCGAGTTGATCTTCATTGAGTTCAAACTGGTTCTGGTCGGCAGTATCCATGGTTTCCTCCCTATGAGCACCGCACCCTCCTGAGGCGACTAGATCACAATGGCGCGTGGCTGCCAACGCTCCATTGGAATAATGTTGCTCACTTTTGTAATAAACTGATGCGCATTTTTGCATATAAGGTTGCCGCAACTGCTGGCGATTGCCAGTCACATGAAGTTGGGATAGGCAAGCTCGCATGACACGCGCAATCATGTTTCAGGGAACGGGTTCGGATGTCGGCAAAAGTGTGCTTGTTGCCGGTCTTTGTCGCGTTGCACGCAATCGCGGGCTGAAAGTTCGGCCGTTCAAACCGCAAAACATGTCGAATAATGCAGCCGTCAGCGATGATGGCGGCGAGATTGGGCGCGCGCAATGGCTTCAAGCTCTGGCTTGCGGCGAGCCGTCATCGGTTCATATGAACCCGGTTCTACTGAAGCCACAGACTGACATGGGCAGTCAGGTGGTTGTGCAGGGCAAAGTGCGTGGCGAGGCGCGTGGGCGCTATTATCAGCAGTTAAAGCCGCAACTGATGGCGGCGGTGATGGAATCCTTTGATATTGTCAGTGATGGCGCCGATCTGGTGTTGATCGAAGGCGCGGGGTCGCCTGCCGAAATCAATCTGCGTGCCGGCGATATCGCCAATATGGGCTTTGCCACGCGCGCAAATGTGCCAGTCGTCTTGGTGGGTGATATTGATCGCGGCGGGGTGATTGCCTCGCTGGTCGGTACGCATACAATTCTGCCGGATGAAGATCGCGCCATGGTGCGCGGCTTCATGATTAACAAGTTTCGCGGCGATATTTCGCTGTTTGATGACGGTCTGGAAGCGATTACCCGCTTTACGGGCTGGCGTTCTTTTGGGGTTGTTCCATGGTTGAAAGCCGTGTCACGACTGCCTGCTGAAGATTCGGTCGTTCTGGAACGAGCCACGCGCGGCGATGCCAAGGCGTTGAAAGTAGCAGTCCCCCTGTTGCCGCGTATTGCGAATTTCGACGATTTTGATCCGCTGAAAGCAGAAAACCAGGTTGAGGTTGTAATGGTTCCGCCGGGACAGCCTTTGCCGCATGACGCAGGGCTTGTGGTTTTACCGGGCACGAAATCAACGATTGCCGATCTGATTGCATTTCGTGAAAACGGATGGGAGCGCGATTTGCAGCTCCATGTGCGGCGCGGCGGGCATGTGCTTGGTATTTGTGGCGGGTTTCAGATGCTCGGCAACCGGATCAGTGACCCGGACGGCATCGAGGGGCAGGTGCGCGACATCGATGGGTTGGGGCTGCTGGACGTCAACACTGTGATGGAACCGGAAAAAGTCGTGCGCAATGTTGCGGCTCACTCGCAACTTTATGATGCAGCACTTGATGGATACGAGATTCATATAGGGCGAACCAATGGTACAGATGCTATCCGCCCATTCTCGCGGATCGGCGATCACGATGACGGGGCAGTCTCGGCGAACGGTCGGGTGATGGGCACCTACCTGCATGGTGTTTTTGGTGCGGATGAGTTCCGTCGGCAGTTTCTTGCAACGCTCGGCGTGAGCAGTTCAGTCGAGAATTATCGTGCTGGCATTGAAACGGCACTTGATGAGCTGGCTGACGGCCTTGAAAACTGCCTTGATATTGATGCGTTGTTCGCACTCGATTGACGCCGCATTTGTGAAAGCCTAGTGTCGATTTACACAACAGGTTTTGCCGGGACGAATCCCGGCGATACCAAAAGGGAATGCGACGGACAGACCCAATCCGGGCGTCTTTATCGCAGCCGACCCCGCGACTGTAGAGCGGAGAGGGATGAGGCAAGCCGGTTAACCGGCGGCCACTGGAAACACAGCGTTTCTGGGAAGGCAGCTTCAAACCCTACGACCCGTGAGCCAGGAGACCTGCCTGTTGCGTGAAGGACATTTTGTCCGCACCCCATGGGAGGTTTTCCCTGCTGCCTGCACGGAGGTTGTCATGGCTGCGCGTACCCAAAATTCTGTTCCCAACACTTTAGCTATGCCGCTTGCAACGCGTCTTGGCACGGCCGTCGTTTCGCTGCTTCTTGGTGCATTTCTGATTTACGGCGTGGGTCTTGCTCACTCCGATACGCTGCACGATTCAGCGCACGACACGCGTCATTCATACGGTTTTCCCTGCCACTAAGCCGTTTAGCTTTTAGAAACAGGAAATGAGCAACGCTCGATGGTGGACGGCCATCGGAGCGGGAATTGCTATTGAGGGAATGAAATGTTGATCCGTTATCTTCTGGCCACACTTGCTGCTGGCCTTTTGGCAGGGCTTCTCGTGACGCCTGCCATGTACTTGAAAACCGTTCCGCTGATCATTCAGGCGGAAACTTATGAAGACGCTGGTGGTGGTCATAGTCATGGTGATGCAGCCGAAGCGGCTGCACCGCACGATCATGCAGCAGCTGCAACCAGCGAAGGTGAAGGTGAGGCCGGGGCAGAACTGCCGTTTGGTCGTCTTGGCAATACATTGCTCGCCAATCTCGTAGCTGGCGCAGGTTTTGCCCTGCTTTTGGGCGGTGTTGCTCTGTTGCTTGGTCGTCGTATTACGCCGCAGAACGGTATTTTCTGGGGTGTGGCCGGTTTCTTTGCAGTCGCTTTCCTGCCAGCTTTGGGGCTTTCGCCGGAACTGCCTGCGATGCCCGCAGCCGATCTGGCGCAGCGCCAGCTCTGGTGGATTCTGACAGTGGTGTTAAGCGGCGTCGGCATTTATCTGCTGGTTTTGCGTGGTGAGATCATTTCCAAAATTCTCGGGCTTGTGTTGATTATCGCACCACATCTTTATGGTGCACCGCATCCTGAAGATATTGCATCGCCAATCCCATCGCTGCTTGCTTCGCAATATGCAGTCGCATCGCTTGCAACAAACCTGTTCATGTGGGCCGTCATTGGTCTTGCGCTGGGCTGGTTCATTCAGGCTTATGCAAAGTCGGATATTGAAGGCTGATACCTATGGCTCCGCCCAGAAATGAAAATGCAAAAATTACATTCGTTCTTGGCGGAGCCCGTTCTGGTAAGTCGTCGTTTGCGGAGAAACTGGTTGAGGACTCAGGACTTCAGCCAGTCTATCTCGCGACAGGACGTGCATTCGACAAGGAAATGGAAAGCCGTATTTCCATTCATCGCGACCGTCGCGGACGTGAATGGCAGACGGTGGAAGAACCACTCGACCTTGTTGGGGCGCTTGAAAAACATGCGGGGCATGACCGCTTCGTGCTGGTCGATTGCCTGACGCTCTGGATCACCAATCTGATGATGGCAGAGCAGAATATCGCTGCTGAAACCGAGACACTGATAGCGGCGTTGAGTCCGCTTTCAGGTCCGGTTGTTTTCGTTTCCAACGAAGTTGGCCTAGGCATTGTGCCGGAAAATCAGATGGCGCGGGAGTTTCGCGATCATGCCGGTTTTTTGCATCAGGCCGTGGCATCAGTGGCGGATGAAGTCTATTTTCTGGCGGCAGGCTTGCCGCTCAAAATGAAGGGATAATTCGATGCAGGGACAAAAGATTCCAGCGACCGTAATCACCGGCTTCTTAGGTTCCGGCAAGACGACGCTGATCCGCAATCTGCTGGAAAATGCCAATGGAAAGCGCATCGCGCTCATTATCAATGAGTTTGGCGATCTGGGCGTTGATGGCGGAATTCTGAAAGGCTGCGGTATCGAAAGCTGCCGTGAGGAAGACGTGATCGAGCTCAACAATGGTTGCATCTGCTGCACTGTTGCCGATGATTTCATTCCGACGATGACCAAGCTTCTGGATCGTGCGGATCGTCCTGATCATATCGTGATCGAAACTTCTGGCCTGGCGCTGCCTCAGCCGCTGGTCGCTGCTTTCAACTGGCCTGAAATCAAGACGCAGGTAACAGTCGACGGCGTGGTGACGGTTATCGATGCTGCCGCCGTTGCCGAAGGTCGTTTTGCTGACGACCACGACAAGGTGGATGCTCAGCGCGCGGCGGACGAATCTCTTGATCATGAAAGCCCTTTAGAGGAACTTTTTGAAGATCAGATTCATGCAGCTGACCTTATCGTTTTGAACAAAGCTGATCTCGTTGATCCATCGAAACTCGATGGTGTGAAGACCGATGTGGCTGCACGCTCAACGCGTCGCGTCAACATGGTGCCAGCAAGCTTCGGCAAGCTTGGTGCGGACGTGCTGCTCGGCCTCGGCGTGGGCACGGAAGACGATATTGCCAACCGCAAGTCGCATCATGAAATCCATCACGCTGACGGCCATGAGCATGATCACGATGAGTTTGAAAGCTTTGTGGTCGAAGCAGGCTCGGTTGCTGATCCAAAGGCCTTTACTGAAAAGCTCAAGGCTGTGATTGCGGAACACGATGTTCTGCGGCTCAAAGGCTTTGTCGATGTGCCGGGCAAGCCGATGCGTCTGGTTGTGCAGGCCGTTGGTCCGCGTATTGAGCATTATTTCGATCGCCCATGGGGCAAGGATGAAGCGCGCAATACGCGTCTTGTCGTCATTGGTCTGCATGAGATCGATGAGCAGGCAATCACCAAAGCCGTGAAAGACGCTGTTTCGTAATGCATCTTTTACTTGCCCAGAAAGGAACGATAAGCGACGGCAATGAGGCCGTCGACCTCGGCCAGACGCCGGGTCACATATTGTTCCTTTCCGCTGCCGATACGGAACTGGCCAGTCTTGCTCAAGCACATAAGCTTGGGCAAAGCGGGCCAAGTCTCCGGCTCGCTAATTTTCTAAGCCTCACACATCCCATGTCGGTCGACGCTTATATTGAGCGTACGGCAAAACATGCGAAGCTTATTGTCGTGCGGATTATTGGTGGCGAGACCTATTGGCCTTATGGGCTTGAGGCGCTTCATGCCTGTGCAGTTTCACACGGCATCAAGATCGCAGTGCTGCCGGGGGATGATAAGCCCGATTACGGACTGACAAGGTTTTCAACCGTGCCAGCGCAGGAGCGGGATGCCCTTTGGCAATATCTGATCGAAGGCGGGGCGGCCAATACGTCTCGCTTTCTCGATTATTGTTGCGCACTGATTGATGAGAGCGAAAAGCCGGAAGAGGCTGCACCGCTTCTGAAAGCTGGACTGTGGTGGCCGGATATGGCCGCACCTTCGCTTGATCTCATCCGCCAGCAATGGAAGGCCGCTGATGCGCCTGCTGCCGCAATCATTTTTTATCGTGCGCTGGTGCAGAGCGGACAGACACAGCCGGTCGAAGCACTGATCAGTGCATTGCAGGCCAAGGGTCTGAATCCGGTTCCGATCTTTGTTTCCAGCCTCAAGGACAGACTTTCGGCGGCGATTGTTGATGGCCTGTTTGAAGATTGCCAGCCGGATATCGTTCTCAATGCAACCGGCTTTGCGATTTCATCGCCGGGTGCGGAGCGCAAGCCGACCGTGCTCGATAAGCGCGGCAATATGGTTTTGCAGGTGATCTTTTCCGGCACGCCAAAAGCCACATGGCAGGCATCTCAACAGGGGCTGCTGGCGCGCGATCTCGCGATGAACGTAGCGCTGCCGGAAGTGGACGGTCGCGTGCTGTCACGCGCGGTGTCGTTTAAATCGGCAAAGCAATTCGATAGCGCGGTTGAAGCCAATATTGTCACCCACGAGCCGGATGCCGGTCGCGTGACTTTTGTGGCGGAACTGGCGGCAAACTGGGTGCGCCTGAAGCTTAGGAAACCAGAAGAACGCCGCATTGCGCTGATCCTCGCCAATTATCCAAACCGCGATGGCAGGCTGGGCAATGGCGTTGGGCTTGATACGCCAGCCGGAACGGTGGAAGTGCTGCGGGCTATGAAAGGCGAGGGCTATCAGGTGGGTGATGTGCCTGCCAATAGTGATGCTTTTATGCAGCTTTTAATGGCCGGCCCAACCAATGCCGCGCGTGACGGGCGTGTAATCCGCGAAGTCATTTCTCTGAATCAATACAAAGCCTTCTTTGCAAAGCTTCCTACTGTGATTCAGAATGAAGTGACAATGCGCTGGGGAGCGCCGGAAGGTGATCCATATTTCGCAAATGAGCTTAATGCTTTCGCTCTGCCGCTGATGAAACTTGGCGAAACCATTGCCGGTATTCAGCCCGCGCGCGGTTATAACATCGATCCAAAAGAGACCTATCACTCACCTGATCTGGTGCCGCCGCATGGCTATATCGCGTTCTACGCTTTTCTGCGTGACGTGGCGAAGATCGATGCCATCGTACATATGGGCAAGCATGGCAATCTGGAATGGCTGCCCGGCAAAGCCCTAGCGCTATCGGAAAATTGCTATCCCGAAGCGGTCTTCGGCCCTACGCCGCATGTCTATCCGTTCATCGTCAATGATCCCGGTGAAGGCACGCAGGCCAAGCGCCGTGTGGGTGCCGTGATCATCGATCATCTGACACCGCCGCTCACACGGGCCGAAAGCTATGGCCCGCTCAAGGATCTGGAAGCACTGGTCGATGAATACTACGAGGCGTCGGGCGTTGACCCGCGTCGTCTGTTGCGGTTGAAGGCGCAGATTCTCGATCTTGTGCGCGATATTGGTCTCGACCGCGACGCGGGCATTCATGACCATGACGATGAAGACATGGCGCTGCAAAAGCTTGACGCCTATCTCTGTGATCTCAAGGAAATGCAGATCCGCGATGGGCTGCATATTTTTGGTTTGGCCCCTGAGGGGCGGTTGCTTACTGATTTGCTGGTAGCACTGGCGCGCGTTCCGCGCGGCATTCCTGTTGCACTGGGTGGTTTGCCGGGCGAACAAAGCCTGCAACGTGCAATCGCAAAAGATGCAGGCCTTGGCGAAGAATTTGATCCGCTCGATTGTGCAATGGCTGATCCGTGGACCGGGCCGAAGCCTGCACTGCTGTTGGCGGCAAGTCCTGCAAGCTGGCGTATTAAAGGTGATACGGTTGAGCGTATCGAATTGCTTGCTGCGCAGTTTGTTGAGGGCGAGGTTGATTGCCCAGTAGAGTGGACGCATACCACTGCTGTGTTGCAATCGATCAATGATCATTTGCGCCCCATGGTGACATCCTGCGGACCTTCAGAGATTGAAGGTTTTCTGGCTGCCATTTCAGGGCGTTTTGTGCCGCCAGGACCATCGGGAGCGCCAACGCGAGGTCGTCCTGATGTATTACCGACCGGGCGTAATTTCTTCTCGACCGATAGTCGTGCCGTACCGACACCTGCCGCATGGGAGCTTGGTCGCAAATCAGCTGAATTGCTCATTACCCGTTATACGCAGGATCATGGCGAATGGCCGACTTCGTTCGGTCTGACCGCATGGGGAACCTCCAACATGCGCACAGGCGGCGATGATATTGCGCAGGCACTTGCGCTCATCGGTGTAAAGCCGGTCTGGGATATGGCCTCGCGGCGTGTGACTGGCTACGAGATTGTGCCGATTGCCAAGCTTGGCCGCCCGCGTGTTGATGTGACTTTACGCATTTCCGGTTTCTTCCGCGATGCATTCCCGGAACAGATTGCGCTGTTTGACAAGGCTGTGCGCGCTGTGGGTGCTCTGGATGAAGAGGCAGAAGACAATCCGATTGCTAGCCGCATCAAAGCAGAGCAAGCCCGGCTCATCGCGACGGGTGCTGACGAAAAGACTGCCGAACGTCGCGCAGGCTATCGTGTGTTTGGATCAAAACCCGGTGCCTATGGTGCTGGATTGCAGGCGCTGATTGACGAAAATGGTTGGGCTGGTCGCAACGATCTGGCGGAAGCCTGGCTTGTCTGGGGTGGCTATGCCTATGGCGCGGGCGAAGAAGGCCAGGCAGAACGCGGGCTTCTTGAAGAACGGCTTCGTTCGGTGCAGGCCGTGGTGCAAAATCAGGATAATCGTGAGCATGATTTGCTCGATAGCGACGATTATTATCAGTTCGAAGGTGGAATGGCTGCGACTGTTGAGAAGCTGACTGGCGCGATGCCGACCGTCTATCACAATGATCATTCAAAACCCGAAAAGCCGGTTATCCGCACGCTCGAAGAAGAACTTGCGCGCGTTGTGCGTGGCCGTGCTGCTAATCCCAAGTGGATCGCTGGCGTAATGCGTCACGGCTATAAGGGCGCTGCGGAAATTGCAGCCACTGTTGACTATCTTTTTGCTTTCGCGGCCACGACTGGCAAAGTCGGTAATCATCACTTCGAGGCTGTCTATCAGGCCTATATCGCCGATAAGGTGGTGCATGACTTCATGCTTGATAAGAATCCGGCTGCACTGAGTGAAACCGCTTCAAAGCTCAACGATGCAATTGAACGTGGCTTCTGGGTGCCACGTTCCAATTCAGCACGGTTTGAGTTGGAAAACCTTATGGAGTATCGCAGGAAAACGACGATGTGACGTGCCACTCTTTGTTTGTAAGCAAAGTCCGATTTGGAAGATCTGTCATCTCCCGTGGACCTTGTTAAACTTAAAAAACTGATTCCGGAAAGGGCATTAAATGGCTGAGAAATCTGCGAAACTTCTTTCGATGACGGAAGAGGAATTGAATGCCCGTCATGCCGATAAAATGCGCAAGAAGAAAGCGGCGCGCGACAAGATTCAGGCCACCAAGACCGACGAAAAAGGTCTTGTGATTGTTCATACGGGCAAGGGCAAGGGTAAGTCGAGTGCTGGTTTCGGTATGGTTTTCCGTGCACTTGGCCATGGCATGAAAATTGGTGTCGTGCAGTTTGTCAAAGGCTCGTGGGATACCGGCGAGCGCTGGGTTCTGGAGAAGTTTCCGGAACAGGTGACAATCTCCGCGCTCGGCGAAGGTTTTACCTGGGAGACGCAGGATCGTGCTCGCGATATCGCCATGGCGCGCGACGCATGGGAGCAGGCGAAGACCCTGATCCTTGATGAAAGCTATGACATGGTGCTTTGCGACGAGCTCAATATCGTGCTTCGCTATGATTATCTACCTGTCGAGGAAATCATCGAAGTGCTTGCCGCCAAGCCTGAGATGAAACACGTCATCATCACTGGCCGTAACGCCAAAGATGAACTGATTGAGTTTGCTGATCTTGTCACCGAGATGGAAATGATCAAACATCCGTTTCGTTCGGGCGTGAAGGCGCAAAAGGGGATCGAGTTCTGATCATGGTAGCGAGTTGGCAATTCTGGGCATTGATGTCGGCAGTTTTCGCTGCCTTGACGGCGATATTTGCCAAGGTTGGCATTCAGGGCATCAACTCAGATTTTGCCACGCTGGTTCGCACGCTGGTGATCATCGGCGCGCTTTGCCTTTTTCTGACCGTGACAGGCCAATGGCAGAAGCCCGGCGAAATTTCTGCAAAGTCCTGGGTGTTTCTCGTGCTCTCCGGCCTTGCCACTGGCGCGTCATGGCTGGCCTATTTCCGGGCGCTGCAAATTGGTGACGCGTCACGCGTCGCCCCTGTTGATAAACTGTCGGTGGTATTGGTCGCGCTTTTCGGAGCAGCATTTCTTGGCGAACGTATGTCTACGATCAACTGGTTAGGAATTGCGCTGATCGGTTGCGGTGTTGTGCTGGTAGCGCTGAGGATTTAGAGCCGCATCCCGAAAAGTGCGAAGCGGTTTTCGGATACAGATGCGCGTTGAAACAAATAACTAGAAACCTATCATCTGACGAATAGGATTGCTCGGCTCCATCAGTAGCCGCACGGCAAGCGCGAGGCTCACTACAATCAGCAGGGGCTTGATGATGCGTGAGCCAATCTTCATGGCAAGGCTTGCACCGATCTGAGCGCCGACGAATTGTGCAATCCCCATGCAGATGCCGAGTTTCCAGTTGATCGTGCCAACGAGCGCGAAAGTGGCAAAGCCGCCGATATTGGATGCGCAATTGAGCAGCTTGGTATGAGCAGTTGCTTTCAGTACGCCGTAGCCTGCAAGTGCGACGAATGCCAGCATGAAGAATGAGCCGGTGCCGGGGCCGAAAAGCCCGTCGTAAAAGCCAATCAGTGGAACTAGCGTGACGCCAAACAGAAACGGCCCTATCCGGCGTGCGCGATCCACATCACCAAGGCTTGGTTTCACCGCAAAGTAAATGGCAATCGCGATCAGCAGAATTGGCAGTGCTGCCCGCATGATATCGACGGGCAGGACGGTTGCTAAAAGCGCACCAAAAACTGAACCGACCAGCGATGCAATGGCTTCAGGCCATTGTTCCTTGATGTTCACATGACCTTTGCGTGCGTAGGCAATGGTTGCAGAGGAAGAGCCGAACAGGCCTTGCAACTTGTTTGTGCCAAGCGCTTCGACAGGTGGCACACCTGCCAGAAGCAAAGCCGGGATCGTAATCATACCGCCTCCGCCTGCGATAGAATCGATAATGCCCGCAATGAAAGCGGCCATGGTCAGGAGGAGCGTCAACGTATCGAAAAATTCAAGCATGGAGGGGTCCGGCAAAAGTTGACGCAACATAGAGCAGACAACCTGATTGCGCCAGACGCATTTCGCCTGCTTTTTCGGGTAAAGACGACGGCGGGAACTTGCTGGCGCTTGCGTTGTTTTTTTGTTCAGGCATCATTACTGATGCAGGTCAGGTTGGTAACAGGAGACGGTCATCCATGAGCGAAAGCATTTTCGAACGCATTACTGCGTTTCTCAGCAAAAAGAGTGCTGTGCAGCGTGTCGCCGAAGATCCGGCACTCGCTTCGGAACTGCTTCTTCTGCTTCATGTGGTTTTTGCCGATGGCGATCGTCATCCGGCAGAAATTGCAGCTTTCAAAGACATCGTTTCCGAGAATTTTGGTATTTCGGCGGAAGAGCTGCCGGAAGTTACCGAGTATCTTAAAGACTTCGGCTATGAGACCACCACCAAGCAGGCGGCTTCTATGCTGGCTGAAATGGCCCCTGAACGCCGTGCGTCACTGCTGCGCGATCTGATGCGCATTGCGCGTGCAGATAATCATGTTGATCAGTCGGAAACGGCGATGATCAAGCGTATTGCCGACATTCTTGGCGTTACAGCGGATGATTTGCGGCAGGCTCAGCAGCTGGCCCCGCAATCGGCACCTCGTGCAGTCTAAGGAAAAACGGGCTGCGCTTGGGATGGGAAGTTCGTCAGGCGTAAGTCTCGAGGAACTCGTTTCATTGGCAGACAAGGTTTTGCTTAAAGCCGGTTTGAAGCGACCTTCTGTCATAGCAACAATTTCCACCAAGCAAGGTGATCCGGTCTGGGCCAAGTTTGCTCAACATTATGGTAGCGAGCTGCTCTTCTTTGATGCCGAGCGGCTCGAAGAAGAAACGCCAAAGTTGAAGCACCCGTCGGACGTGGTTTTCGCTATGGTCGGATGCCATGGCGTTGCAGAATCTGCAGCGCTTGCTGCGACCGGAGATGATGCAGAATTGCTGATCGGAAAAACGACCAGTGAATGTGCCACCGCAGCGATTGCGGTGACACGGAGCGTATGAATTACGCGATCTTCACTTTGCGACGTTGCACGATGTAGGTTGCAACAGTCGCAACGAGCAGCAGGGCAGCGGTCGCAACGATGACAGCCACATAGGCATTTTCGAATGCTTGCGATGCGAGGGTAGTCAGAGCATAGGCATCCGCTTCCGGCATCGATTGTGCAGCGAGAAGCGCTTCATCCAGGCTGTCGCGGACAACAGATGGAATGCTTGAGCCTGCAGGCAGGATAAGGCTGGCGGTATAGAATGCCGACAGGATACTTCCGAAGATCGTCACACCCAGCGCATTGCCAAGTTCAAACGAAACTTCCTCGACAGATGCCGCCATGCCAGCCTTTTCGGCCGGTGCATTGCCCATGATTGACGAGGATGCGCCGGTCATTGCACAGCCAACACCAAAACCGAGGACAGCAAGCCCTGCCAGATAGAAATGCGTCGAGAGCTTATAGGTCAGGATATAGATCACCACACCGAGAGCGGTGATGCCGAGCGACGCCCAGAGCACCTTGCCTGCGCCAAGGCGCGGCAACATCATGCCAGCCAGCGGTCCAGCTACAAAGGCCGCAAGCGGAATAGGCAAGATCATCAGACCAGCCTGCAAAGGCGTCATGCCTTCGATCAGCTGCATACGCTGGCTGAACACCAGTTCCATGCCAGTCATCGAACCGGACGCAACGAGAGCCGCAAACACACCCGTTGAGAACAGTCTGTTATTAAACAGCGAGAAGTCGATGAGCGGCTCTTTGCTTGAAAACTGACGGCGCACGAAAATGGTCGTTGCGATGAGGCCGATAATCAGAGCACTCGCAAACACAGTCATCGATGCATCGCGCTTGGCAAGTTCCTTGACGGCATAGGTCAACGCGATCAGGCCGATCATAATCTGGATCGAGCCGACGAGATCCCATTTGCGCTGGGAGCCGAGGGGGCGGTTTTCAAGGTTGAAGGCTGAAAGTGCCAGGGCCACCAGAACAACAGGCACGTTGATGAGGAACACCGAGCCCCACCAGAAATATTCGAGCAGTACACCGCCCGCGACAGGGCCGATGGCAGCGCCACCCGAAGCAATCGCCGCCCAGATGCCAATGGCAAGCGAGCGTTCTTTTTCATCGGTAAAGGTCAGTCGAATGATCGACAGCGTAGCAGGCATCATCATCGCCGCGCCACAGGCGAGAAATGCGCGGGCTGCGATCAACACTTCCGGGTTTGGTGAATAGGCTGCGCACAGCGAAGCAAGGCCAAACACCACCAGGCCATTCATGAACATGCGCTTGTGGCCGAGCTTGTCACCCAGCGTGCCGAGGCCCGGCAGCAGGCCTGCCACCACCAGCGGGTAGATATTCATGATCCAGAGCTTTTCGGAAGCACTTGCCGCCAGATCATGGGTGAGGCGTGGCAGCGCTGTGTAAAGCACTGTCATATCCACAACGATCAGGAACAACGCGCTGGAAACAATTGCGAGAACGAGCCAGCGATTTTGCGGCAACATCGGATTACACCTTTTCAATACGAGCGTATTCAAACTTGTCAGGGTGGCTGACATAATATAAATCCGTCCGTATGGAAAGTAAGAAATTGCAGAAAACCGGCCGTCCGCGCTCAATCGACCGTGACCACGTTCTGGATATGGCCGAGAAGCTGGTTGCCGAAGGTGGTATCGTTGCGCTGACCATGGATGCGGTGGCGCAGGCCTCCGGTGTTACCAAGGGCGGCGTGCAATATTGCTTTGGTAACAAAGACGGGCTGATGAAAGCTATGATCGAGCGGTGGGGCGACCGGTTCGACGATTTGGTGACAGCGCGCAAACAGCACAGGCAGGATGCGATTTCGCACATTGCTGCCCATATCGCGGTGACGCGCGAAAGCGATGCTGAGGACGATTCACGATTTGCTGCCATGATGGCGAGCCTTATTCCCAACTCCCATTATCTTGATGAAACGCGGACCTGGTATCGCAAGCAGTGGGATGGACTTGATGTTTCGACACCTGAAGGCAGGCGCGCGAGATTGGCTTTCATTGCCAATGAGGGTGCATTTCTGCTCAGAAGCTTCAACTTCTTCGAGCTGACACCGGAAGAGTGGCAGTCGATCTTCAATGATATTCAAGGACTTTTGCCTGAAAAAGATTGACTCTTCTGCCACCTGACAGGCATTCGAAACGCCTGAACAGAGGAAGAAAACGTGACAGTTCATTTCATTGGAGCCGGTCCCGGTGCCGCCGACCTCATCACCGTGCGTGGTTTGCGACTGATCGAAAGCTGTCAGGTCTGCATTTATGCAGGATCGCTGGTGCCAAAAGAAGTTGTTGCATCTGCACCCGATAATGCGCTGCTGATTGATAGTTCCTCGCTGACACTTGATGAAATCATTGCGGCGATTGAGGCGGCTCATGCCAAAGGGCATGATGTTGCACGGGTGCATTCAGGAGATCCATCGATTTATGGCGCGATGGCTGAACAGATGCGCAGGCTTGATACGCTCGGCATCCCTTATGACGTGACGCCGGGTGTCCCGGCTTTTGTAGCAGCTGCAGCTGCAATGAAACAGGAACTAACAATTCCGGAAGTTAACCAGAGCATTATTCTGACGCGGACTTCGGTAAAATCATCTGCGATGCCGGAAGGTGAGGATCTCGCCACACTGGGTAAATCTGGTGCGACTTTGGTCATTCACCTATCGATCCGGAACCTTGCGAAGATCGAAACGGAGCTGACGCCACTATACGGTTCTGACTGTCCAGTGGTCGTTGCATACCGAATTGGGTGGCCAGATGAGCAGATTCTGCGCGGAAAACTGTCTGACATTGTGGCGAAAGTGGAGCTTTCTGGCGTCAAAAGAACGGCAATGATATTCGTTGGGCGTGGTCTTGATCCGAAGAACTTTCGTGATTCAGCGCTTTATCATGAAGCGCATAGCCATGTTGCGCGCTCAAAATCGTAAAGCTGAACGCGCAAATTCAACTGCTTCATCCACGGTGGCGACAACAGTTTTGGCTTCAACGGGTGGGCGTGCGATCATCATGACAGGTATGGCGAGATCGCGCGCTGCCCGGATTTTCGCATAGGAAATGCTGCCGCCGGAATTGCGGCTGACAATCAGGCCGATCTTTCGCCCGCTCAGGAATTGCTTCTCAGATTCATAGTTTCCGGGTTTTGCCAGAACGATTTCACAATCGCGTGGAAGTGTTACCTCCGGCGGATCGATCATCCGTATGATGAAGTGAACATCGCTACGATCTGCAAAGGGTTTGATATGTTGGCGGCCCAGTGCGAGCAGAACACGCTCACCAGCGGGGATCAAGGTCGCAGCCTGCGCTTCGTTCTCGACCTCAATCCAGTTATCGCCGCTTTGTTTTTCCCATGCTGGACGTTCAAGCCGGAGTAGCGGAATATTTGCCATATCGGATGCCACGACAGCATTGTGTGAAATGCGCGTTGCATAGGGATGTGTCGCATCGATCAGAAGATTGATTTTCTCGGTTGTCAGATAAGCTGTCAGACCTTCTGCGCCGCCAAATCCGCCAATGCGCAGCTTGCCGCTGATTGGAGCAGGGTTGGCCGTTCGGCCTGCAAGCGAGGTGATAGCTTCGACGGGTAGGGCCTCCAGTGAGGAAGCAAGCTTTGATGCTTCAGCCGTGCCGCCAAGAATGAGTATTTTAGAGGCAGGCAAGGATATTGCCTTTGCGATCCGTCACAATGATTTCGACTTCAACAGGTGCGCCGCGCAGGGTTTCGAGCGCCACCTGCTTAGCTTTTTCAGCGATCGGTGTAGCCATGTCGATGTCAACGCTTTGAGTCATTTCAAGCACTTCCAGTGCAGTGTTCGCAAAAAGAATCCGGTCCTTCATGTCGCTTGGCGCGCCAGCCTTTTCGGCAATAGTCCAGAGGAAGCTCTTATCGACCTGTGAACGCGCAGAATGAAGATCAAGCTCACCCTGAGCAAGTTTTGTCAGCTTGGCGAATCCGCCTGCAAGGGTAAGTTTATCGATGGGATGCGCTCGCAGATATTTGAGTACGCCACCGGCAAAATCACCCATGTCGAGAATTGCAAAATCCGGCAGATCATAAAGTGCTTGTGCTGCGTCTTCAGAGGTTGAGCCGGTCGCAGCGAGTACATGTTTTTGCTTTTCAGCACGCGCTACATCTATGCCGCGATGGATAGAATGGATCCATGCTGAACACGAAAATGGATGCACAACGCCTGTCGTACCCAAGATGGAAATACCGCCAACGATACCAAGGCGCGGGTTCCACGTTTTCTGCGCAATTTCTTCGCCGCCCGGAACGGAAATCGTAATCACCAGATCAGCAGGCAGACCATATTCCGCACATATCTGTTCGCAGATCTCTGTCATCATGCGGCGCGGAGTTGGATTGATTGCCGCTTCGCCCGGCTGAATTTGCAAGCCGGGTCGCGTTACGGTGCCTACGCCTTCGCCTGCCTGAAACACAATGCCTGTGCCGGGAGGGGCAGGGAAAACGGTCGAGATGATTGTTGCGCCGTGCGTGACATCCGGATCGTCACCCGCATCCTTGATGATACCCGCCATGGCATAGCCTTCACCCAGCCCTTCATATTCAAGCTGGAAATAGGGAACTTCACCTTTGGGGAGGATGATGCCGACCGGATCGGGGAATTCACCGGTAATAAGCGCAGTCAGCGCTGCCTTGGTGGCAGCTGTGGCACAGGCGCCCGTCGTCCAGCCGCGACGCAGTTCGGCTTTTTCTGGTAGTTTATTAGTAGGGGCGGTTTCATCGTTCATGGACGCCTTATAATGTATCTGATAGCTGTGCCGCTAGTGGATTGAATTTTACGTTTGTATTTCTGCTGAAATAGGCGTCGTAACAAACGTTAAATTCGAAAAATCCACTAGATAGAATTATGGTTGATGACGATGAATAAGCCTGAACATGCGCCGGAATGTATTGTTGCGAAGAGCAAAGTCAGCTTGCCCGCGATACAGCCCGGGCATGTCTGGCTTGTTGGTGCCGGTCCGGGTGATCCGGGCCTTCTCACATTGCACGCGGTGAACGCGCTGCGAGACGCGGATGTTATTGTCTATGATGCGCTGGTTGATGAAGCCTGTCTTTCACTCAAGCGCGATGACGCAATTGTTGAATACGCAGGCAAACGAGGCGGCAAGCCTTCACCAAAGCAGCGCGATATTTCGCTGCGACTGGTTGAGCTAGCTCAGGAAGGCAAGAAGGTTCTGCGCCTGAAAGGTGGTGATCCATTCGTCTTTGGGCGCGGAGCCGAGGAAGCGCTGACGCTTGTTGAACATGGCGTGCCGTTTCGCATTGTGCCAGGCATTACAGCGGGTATCGGCGGTCTTGCCTATGCAGGAATTGCGGCCACGCATCGCGATATCAACCAATCAGTTACATTCCTCACGGGCCACGATGCAACAGGGCTGATGCCAGATCGTATTAATTGGGAGGGCATTGCCCAGTCTTCTCCGGTTATTGTGATGTATATGGCGATGAAGCATATCGACCTCATTACAGAGCGTCTGATGACAGCAGGACGTTCGCCAGATGAACCGGTCGCATTTGTCTGCAATGCCAGCTTGCCTGAACAGGTGGTTCTGGAGACAACATTGTCACGCGCGGTTGCAGATGTTGAAGCATCGGGTCTCAAGCCGCCGGCAATCGTGGTTGTGGGAGAGGTTGTGAAGCTGCGTGCGGGGCTTGACTGGGCCGGTGCATCTCAGGGTCGAAAACTGACAAGCGATCCGCTTCATCTTAGCAGAGAGAAGAGCGCATGAAGGGTTTCATGATTGCAGCGCCGGCTTCCGGTTCAGGCAAAACCACTTTGACGCTTGGGCTGCTGCGCGCTCTAAAGCGTCGTGGCGAGGCGCTTGCACCTGCGAAAGCTGGCCCTGATTACATCGATCCTGCCTACCATAAGTCTGCGAGCGGTGTGGATTGCTTCAATCTTGATCCATGGGCCATGCGGCCAGAGCTTATCAGTGCCATTTCATCCCGCATGACTGAGGGCAATAAGCTGCTGGTTGTTGAAGGTATGATGGGGCTTTTCGACGGTGCGCTCGATGGAAAGGGTTCGTCGGCAGATTTGGCGCGAACTCTTGATCTGCCAGTGGTTCTAGTGGTCGATTGCGCCCGCCAATCCCATTCCATTGCTGCACTCATTTCGGGTTTCAGCCAGTTTCGCAAAGATGTGCTGATTGCCGGGGTTATTCTTAACCGGGTTGGCAGCGGCAGACATGAGGCCATGCTGCGCGAAGCGATCAAACCGCTCGGTATTGCCGTTCTGGGCGTAATTCCGCGAGATGAAGCGCTGGTTCTGCCCTCCAGACATCTTGGGCTTGTTCAAGCAGCGGAACATGCCGATCTGGAGCGTTTCCTTGAGCACGCTGCGGATGTGGTTGATGCGCGTATTGATTTAAGCGCATTAGAGCATATCTGGTCGCGGCCAAAGCATCATGAGGCTATGGCGAATGTTCCTCGCCTCACGCCGCTTGGAAACCGCATTGCAGTAGCGCGAGACGACGCCTTTGCCTTTGCCTATGCGCATCTACTTGCAGGTTGGCGCAGGCGTGGTGCTGAGCTTTCATTCTTTTCACCGCTTGTTGACGAAGCGCCCGATGAAAGTGCTGACGCCATTTATCTGCCGGGAGGCTATCCTGAGCTTCATGCCGGAAAATTGAGCCAAGCGAAGTGTTTCCTGCAGGGCATGAGACGCGCTGCGGATCGTGGTGTGCGCATTTACGGCGAGTGTGGCGGCTATATGGTGCTGGGTGAGACGCTGGAAGATTCGTCTTGCGTGAAGCATCCCATGCTTGGGCTGCTTCCGCTTGACACAAGTTTTGCCAAACGCAAAATGCACCTTGGTTATCGCAAACTGGAACCTTTGTCGGGTTCGCCATGGCCATTGCCGCTTTCGGCTCATGAGTTTCACTATGCCAGTATTGTGCGCGAAGGGGATGCCGAACGGTTGTTCCGCGTCCGCGATGCGTTGGGCGAGGAACTGGGAGAGGCGGGACTTCGCGTTGGTTCAGTTGCTGGCTCCTTCACGCATGTGATTGATTTTTCCGGAGAGAATGCCTGAACATGACTATTGAGCATGGCGGAGCGCTGGATAAGGCTATTGCGCGCTTTGGCGGTAAGGTCGACGACTGGCTTGATCTTTCAACGGGTATCAATCCCGAACATTTTCCTCTGCCGGAACTGGCTGCGCCCTTGTGGAACCGTTTGCCGGATGAGGGGCTATCGTTGCGGGTTCTGACTGCGGCGCGTTCCTATTACGAAGCCGGTAAGAATGCGCCAATCGTTGCCAGTCCGGGAACGCAGGCGCTTATTCAGCTTATTCCGACATTGCTTGAACCTGCGACGGTCGCCATTTTGGGCCCGACCTATCAGGAACATGCGGCAGCTTTTGAAGCGGCGAACTGGAATGTGATCGAATGTGCGACGCTCGACGACATCCCAGAGGATGCGCTGGTGGTCACAATCGTCAATCCGAACAACCCGGATGGCCGGATTATTGCGCGGCCTGATTTGCTGGGGCTTGCGCGAAAGTTGGGCGAGCGTGGCGGTTTTCTGGTTGTGGATGAGGCTTTTGCCGATCCGCATCCGGAGGTGAGCATTGCAAGACATGCTGCGAATGCGCCGCTGGTCGTGTTGAAATCCTTCGGTAAGTTCTTTGGCCTTGCAGGTGTCCGGCTTGGGTTCCTGCTTGCGAATGATGAGCTTGTGAAGCGCGTTGCAGACAGGCTCGGTCCATGGGCTGTGGCGGGACCAACGCTTGCGATTGCACTCCATGCTTTCGAAAGTGGTGTTGAACTTGAGGCCTTTCACGGACGCATTGATACAAGACGGGCAGAACTTGCCGCGACGCTCGCACATTGTCAGCTCTTGGAAGTAGGTGGCACAGCTCTGTTTTCGCTCGTTGAACATGAAAATGCTCGTGCAATTTACGATGCACTTTGTGAGCGGCATATTCTTGTCCGAAAGTTTGCCTATGCACCAAGCTGGCTGCGCATCGGACTCGCGCCTGATCAGGCGGGCCTTATGCGATTTGAACATGCATTGCGGGATATTCTCCGCTTGAAAAAGTGATTCAGGAAAGCGCATCAAGTCCATGGAAATAAAGCTGATTATTCTTGCTTTAGCGCTTGTTCTGGACCGGGTGATGGGTGATCCGCCACAGCTCTGGCAGAAAGTTCCGCATCCGGTGGTTCTGTTTGGCAAGGCAATCAGCTGGGGTGAAAAACGTCTCAATGATCACAGTCTTTCTGTCAATGCACTGCGCAGCAATGGCATGTGGTTGATAATCGGACTGGTAATTTCATGTGTTGTGGTGGGGTTGGCGCTAGACTATTTGCTGCCTTATCTGGGGACAGCGGGCGCGCTGGTTGAAATCACCATCGTCGCAGTGTTTCTGGCCCAGAAAAGCCTTGCCGATCATGTGCGGGCGGTGGCCTCTGGGTTGCGTGAAGACGGTATTGAAGGTGGTCGCAAAGCGGTTTCGATGATTGTCGGACGTAACCCGGATCAGCTCGATGAAGGCGGTATCAGTCGCGCAGCGATCGAAAGCCTTTCCGAGAATGCGTCGGATGGCATTGTTGCTCCTGCTTTCTGGTTTCTCGTCGCCGGCTTGCCGGGGCTGTTTGCGTATAAACTCATCAACACGGCAGACTCGATGATCGGTCATCTCAATGACCGCTATCGTCATTTCGGGCGCTTCGCTGCCCGTCTTGATGATGTTGCAAACTATATTCCCGCACGATTGACCGGATTGCTGACTGCAATAGCTGCTGCGTTTACGGTCGATAAAAAAGCCGGGAAAAGAACACTATCCGTCATGTGGCGCGATGCGCGGCTGCACCGTTCGCCCAATGCTGGATGGCCGGAATCGGCCTTTGCAGGTGCGCTTGAGCTGGCACTTGCCGGACCGCGCCAATATGGATCGGAAAAGGTCGAAGCACCGCTGTTTTATGGTGAGGGTAAGCGGGAAGCTGATGCAGACGATATTGATGCTGCGCTTTCGCTTTTCTGGTCGAGTATGAGCGTTATGACCGGGATTATTATCGCTGCAAGCCTGATCGGGCTTATCAGTCAGCTGTTATAAAATGCGTTCCATCATAGCGCTGCAGGCGATTTGGATTGTCGCTGCGCATACCGTTGCCATCGAATTTGATTGTGCCAAGCGCGGTTTCAAATGAGCTGTCGCGCAAAATATCAATAAGCGGCTGCTTTTGTTCCGCAGCTTTGCTGATCGCGGAAGCCGCGAGTTCAATGCTGGCAAAACCAGTGACGGAATAGGCTTCCGGCAGTTTGCCTGCCTGACTGATGGCATCGACCGCCGTTTTAGCTGTCGAAAGATCCTGCGGCTTCAGAGGTGCAATCATCAGGGTTTCAGTGCTCAGTGGTTGAGCACCCGGCGCTGCATTGAGGACGCTGCCGCCCGCGATAACCAGCGGATACTTAAGTGTCACGGCACTTGTGCCAATAGCTGCAATGTCGTCGCGTTCCCCGCCGACATAAACATGCGTTGCTCCTGCACGACGCAGGCGCGCAACAAGCGCATTCTGGTTTTCGAGGCCGGGGCGATATGTATCCGTGAAAACAGGCTGAAGCTGCTGGTCCTTCAGGTGAGCCAAAACCTGTCCAGCACGTTCGCGACCTTCAATCGTACCATCGTCTATGACCGCGAAGGGCTGCGAGCGCCATAGGCTTGCCAAAAAGCTACCCGTAGCACGCGTTTCCTTCTCCAGCCCCGTCGTAATGCGGAAAACCGAAAAAGGCGTTGCTGCACGCTTTTCTGTAAGGGTTTGTTCGCTGACGCCTGAGGCGATGACGGGGATGTTGCGCTGACTCAAAACGGGAAGTGCTGCTTCCAACGCTTCCGAACAGAGAAAGCCGGTTACGATCTGGACGTTCTCTTTGATAAAGGTTTCTGCAGCGGATTTGCCACCTTCTGCATCACAGCGATCATCTGCAACGACGAGCTGTGCATTCTTGGCACTGGCCGCCACGCGGGCGCCTTCGATCAGCTGGTTTCCAAGCGGGGCAAAGCCGCCACTCAAAGGTGCTGCCATTCCAATGCGGATTTCAGTCGCATTTTCCTGCGCTGATGCTGGAAAGCAAAGCATTGTGAAAGCCGATAGCGCTAGGGCGAAGAGTTTCGTCCGGTTGAGAACGCGCAATTCCGGGCGGAAAACCGCTTCATGTCTATCCGGTAATTGCTCTGGCTTGATCACGCGATTTATCTTCTTCAAACATTTCATGGCTAATTGAACGAAAAGTGGGTAGCGGTTTCCTCGCCTTTGTGCAATGCCCGTATATGTATACAGGCAATCAGATATTGATTTCAGGAAGCCTGGCAGACAATACGGATGCTTGCTGACGTGCAAACGGATAAAAACACTACCTCAAATACTGTATCGCTCGAGCCGAAGACTTATCGCGATGCGATGAGTCATTATGCAGGTTCGGTGCAGGTTGTTACCACCGCAGGTGCTGCCGGAAGGCGCGGACTTACTTTAACTGCGGCCTGTTCAGTTTCGGATAATCCGCCAACTCTGCTGATATGCCTGCAGAAAATGCACGAAGAGAACCTGCTTTTCATCAAGAACGGCGTGTTTGCGGTTAATACGCTGGCAGGCTCACATCAGCAGCTTGCCGATGCGTTTTCAGGGCGCATAGGGCTTACGCAAGACGAACGTTTCGAGCTGGCACAATGGGACATAATCGATACGGGTGCACCTGTACTCAAAGGCGCGCTGGCGGCTTTTGATTGTCGTGTGACAAGTGTGCAGGAGCATTCCACGCATCATGTACTGTTTGGCGAGGTCGTTGGCTTGCGTTCGAATGCAGACGAAGAAGCGCTGATTTATCTCAATCGCCGCTATCATACGCTGGAACTCTGAAATTGTTTGAGGGAGGGAGAATGAACAAGCGGGCTGGATTATTGGCGGGTTTGTTGCTGTTGACTGCAACATCCGTTTTTGCCCAAGGATCGCTCCCCCCGTTCAAGGATGATTATTTCGCCTATCCGGGCGTGCTAAGCAGCGCCGACAATGGCGACTATAAAGTCATCGATTACAACGAAATGCGCGATATCAATGGTCGCGATTCCGTGCCTGAAA
This sequence comes from Brucella pseudogrignonensis, assembly GCF_002252525.1. GTDB lineage: Bacteria > Pseudomonadota > Alphaproteobacteria > Rhizobiales > Rhizobiaceae > Brucella > Brucella pseudogrignonensis. Next base: position 41,114 of record NZ_NNRM01000006.1, on the reverse strand, counting down.
AGCGCGTTAAAGACGCTTATGTTTCACTAAAAGCGCGTGCATATCAGAAAGATGTCGTCTTCCAGACGGCGGCAGGGCCGGTAAAGGCCATGGCTGCCGGAAAGCAGAGCGGTGCATCGTTTATCGTCATTTATCTGCACGGGCGCGGCGGTAATCGTCTGCAAGGCATGAATGATTTTACATTTGGCGGCAATTTCAACCGCTTGAAGAACCTTGCGGCGACCAATGGCGGACTTTATCTGACGCCGGACTTCAAGGATTTTGCGGCAACGGGCGAAGCGCAAGTTGCAGGACTCATCGAAGCGGCGAAAGCGACTTCACCATCTGCACCGCTCATACTGGCTTGTGGATCGCAGGGTGGGGCGCTTTGCTGGCGTATCGCATCGAATGATAATGCGGGCAACCAGCTCTCAGGCCTGATCCTTTTGGGTTCACTGTGGGATGAGGGCTTTTTCAAATCGCCGGCGTTCAAAAAGCGTGTGCCGGTGTTTTTCGGCCATGGCAGTCGCGATCCGGTTTTCGCAATCGATAAGCAGGAAGGCTTCTATCGAGAAATCCGCAAGCGCTCGCCCGGTTATCCCGTTCAGTTCCGTCGTTTTGAAAGCGGCAATCATGGAACGCCGATCAGAATGAGCGACTGGCGCGAGATGTTGAACTGGATATTCACGAAACAATGATGACGTCGTTGGGGATGCTCAACGAAAAACCGGCATTGTGGCCTTCCTGCCACTCGACAATCTGTCAAAAGCGAATAGTTATCTCAGTTAAAATTTTACCTAATCAGCAGATCGTAAGAGGTTGATCATGTACGGACGCACCCGCAACGGAGCCCGTTTGTTTGTTATTGCCATGCTGGCTCCTTTGGCTGCCGCTTGTACAACAACTACGCAGAATGCGACGGTTCCAGGCAAGTCTGAAGCGCCAGTAACAGCTTCGACTGTTTCGCTGCCACGTTTCATTCCAACGTCGACGGTCGATTCATCTTTGGCACAGCCTTGCATCACTGCTGCTGCCAACAAGTATTTCTTGCCTGAACGCGTGATCAGCGCAGTTAATTCGCGTCCGGGTGCCGGTGGTGGTACGGATGTTGACCTGAAGGTCGACCTACGCACTGCAGTTTGTCAGGTTTCTGCAAACGGCTCGGTTCGTTCGGTTGTCGATACGTCGCCAAAGAGCGCCGATCAGATTGCAGCTGAAGCTGCCGCTGCTCAGGCCGCATCGGCTGCACCAGCACCGAAAAAGTCGAAGAAGAAGTGATTCAATAAAACGTCATAACTTACTAAAAAGGCAGGGATTTCCCTGCCTTTTTGTTTTTCATTTGTGCGGCTTTTGGCCATACCAGCGCGGCGTGTAAACCCACTCTCCGCCTTCCGCGCGTGGAAAGCGGGCAGTGTGCGATGAGCCGACAATCACCACAGTTCGCATGTCGACATCGTCAGGTGTGAGTTGCCCGAGCGAAACAACGCGAGTTGTTTCCGCAGGCCTGCCAATATCGCGACCAAGCACGACCGGCGTTTCAGCATGGCGATACTGCCGGAGGATTTCCAGCGCACGACCAAGCTGATGTGGGCGGGCTTTGGAAATCGGATTATAGAAAGCCATGGCGAGATCGGCTTGAGCTGCCAGTGCGAGACGCTTCTCGATTACATCCCAGGGCTTGAGATTGTCCGAAAGCGAGATGATGCAGAAATCGTGCCCAAGCGGCGCACCGATCCGGGACGCCGCTGCCATCGCTGCCGAAATTCCGGGCTGGATAACCAGTTCAACGCCGTGCCACGCCACATCAGATGATTCATGCAGTGCCTCAACAACCGCTGCAGCCATTGCAAATACGCCGGGATCGCCGGACGACACCATCACGACATCGCGGCCTGAAGCTGCAAGTTCAAACGCATGGCGTGCGCGCTGCATTTCTTCGCGATTGTCGGTCATGTGAATGATCTGATCGTCGCGGAAGGGTCCTGCCATGCGAACATAGGTTTCATAGCCGAGTACGTCTTCGGCCTGTTCCAGATCACGCTGCACGGCTGGGGTCATCAGATCACGGGCACCGGGGCCAAGTCCAATAACCGTGAGCTTGCCGCGCTTGCGACCGATAAAAAGAACATCGGCAGGTGCTGATGCAACAGCCAGCTTTAGGTTTTCAGTCGCTATGTGTCGAACAGGGTTTTCGACCGAGGCGGCTGAAAGATCGGCATTACCTGCAACAAAGCGCAATGGCGCTTTCAGTACTTTTGCTGCCCGATGGATATGCGGTGATGCGCAATCTTTCTCATGAGCGAGAAGCAAAGCAAGTGAGTCTATAGACAGGCCCGTATCGTCAAAGGCTTTCCCGATGAGGCTTGTCAGTTCTTCAGTCGGCTTTTCGATAGCGATGGCAATTGTTCGCGGATGATAGATCAGCTCATTTGCCTGTGGCGTGCGGGTTTCGGGCGTGATGCTGATTGTGAGCTTCCCATCGTCGGCAAGCGGCAGCTTTGATGCCGTGAGCCAGCGAGAATTACCATTGATTAGTAATGTTTGACCTGCCAGCAGGTCGGACATGAAAGTCTTGGCGTCGTCCTGATTGGCGAGTTTCAGTTCTGCCGGAGGATGAAGCAGGTTGATGCCAAAGCGCAACTCGCCAGTCGTGGTGATCGCGGGCGCGACTTCCAATGCATGAGCTATTGTCCGCGCCAGGTCGTTGACACCCGACAGACCGCCAAGCAATGGCACGACGGCGCTGCCATCTTCTGCAACGGATAGAACTGGCGGTTCGATGCGCTTGTTTTGCAGAAGGGGTGCAAGGGCGCGGATGATGATGCCTGAAGCGCACAAGGCGATCACAGGTCGGCCTTCTTCATAAAGTGCGCGTATAGCGTCGCCAAAATGAGCAAAGCTTTTGTCGGCGCTTTGAACGCGGTTTTCCAGTCCCAGCACTTCCGCATTTCCAAGTGATGATTGCACTTTCCGCGCGGTGGAAATTGCAGCTTCACTCAAGATCAGAATTGCAGGCTTCATACGCCGTTCCATTTGCTGCCCGGAACGAGAATGATCGAGAAATAAGGGCAATCGCTACCACTTACCTCGGTCAATGGCGCAATACGCTGGTTTTGCATGGTTGCACGCTCGATATAGAGCGCACGATCCATCAGCCCAAGCTCGGTCAGCACACCGCGCACCTTGTCGAGATTTTTCCCGAGTTTCATGATGGCTGCGGCCTCAGTAGCAGCGAGACGTGTTTTGAGTTCTTCTGCGCTCATGACGCCCGAAAGGATCGACAGGGTCTGGTTGCGGTAGACCAAGGGTGCGCCAAGCACGGCAGCAGCGCCCAGAACAGAACAAACGCCAGGCACGACTTCCGTTTCGTATTTTTCGGCCAGTCGGTCATGGATATACATGAACGAGCCATAGAAGAATGGATCGCCTTCCGCGATCACGGCCACGTCGCGGCCTGCATCAAGATGGCATGCAATCGTCGTGGTGATCTCGGCATAGAAATCGCTGACGATCTGCTCATAATCCATATGTGCGGGCAGTTTTTCCGTTGTCACCGGATAGATGAGCGGAACCAAAGTCTGTTCTGAAGACAGGTAGGTTTCGACAATAGTAAGTGCATTGCCCTTTTTGCCCTTGGCTGCGTGGTAGGCGACCACAGGAGCTGATTTGAGCAGTCGAAGAGCTTTGAGTGTGATGAGTTCCGGATCGCCGGGGCCTACACCCAGACCATAGAGCTTGCCTTTGAGGGCCATTATTCGCGCTCCGAAGCAAGTGCATTAACGGCAGCTGCGGTCATAGCGCTACCGCCACGACGGCCGCGCACAATGACGAAAGGGACACCACGGCTGTTCTCAGCTAGCTCGTCCTTGGATTCGGCAGCACCCACAAAGCCGACCGGCATACCAATGATAAGGGCAGGTTTGGGCGCGCCATTGTCAAGCATTTCAAACAGGCGGAAGAGGGCGGTTGGCGCGTTACCGATAGCAACGATGCTGCCTTCAAGGTGTGGAAGCCAAAGGTCGAGGGCTGCGGCAGAGCGTGTATTGCCGATCTTTTTCGCCAAATCCGGAACCGATGGATCGTTCAGTGTGCAGATAACATTGTTATTGGCTGGCAGTCGCGAACGGGTAATGCCTTCTGCAACCATACGCGCATCGCAGAGGATTGGTGCTCCTTTGAGCAAAGCATCACGTCCGGCCTGTCCTGCGCCATCTGAGAAGACGATGTCTTCAACGATATCGACCATGCCAGATGCGTGAGCCACGCGCACGGCGAGCTTTTCGAGATCCGCAGGTATGCGGCTCAGATCGGCTTCGGCGCGGATGATGGCGAAGGAGCGGTCATAAATGGCCTGCCCGTCGCGGATGTAATCTGTCATGGCGTCCGCTTTTGCTATTTGTTCAGCAGCTTTGCTGCCTCATCAATGGTGATGTTTGACGCCAATAGCCGTCCGAAGCGTGCTGGTCCAGCTTTGTCTTGCAAAAATAGGTCGTAATGCATTGGGGAGCGGGCGAGAAGCGTGTGTGGCAAGGGAGAAAGTGCGGCGCAGGATTTGGCGCAGCCCGTGATGTGAATCTGTGCGGTGTCGCTGCGTAGCTTACGCGCAAGCTTTTCACTGTCTGCCTGTGTATCTGCGAGAGCAGAGGCGCAGCCTTTGGAACCGGAACAGGCCCGAAGACGGGCGGCAGGCGAGGTAGGATCGGTGCAGAAGCCAAGGGCATCTAGCTGGTTGATGATGCTCTTGCCTTCAGCTTCCGCAATATGTGGGATGAGAATGCCTTGCCATGGGGTGAGATGCAGTTCTTCGTTTGCAAGCTTTGTAAGTCCACGCAGTTGCTGCGGTGTCAGGCGACCAAGCAGCGGCATGGCACCGACATAGAAGTTGCCGTCGAGCTGGCGATGTAAGCCAAGATGCGCGTGAGCGATGGGTGCTTTGCGCTGCCAGCTTGCTGATGCATCAAATGCGAATGGAAGTGTTTGCAGAAACTCTGCGACCGGCATCACCTCGAAGAGGTGCTTCATGCGGGCAATGCCTTTTTGGCTCGCGCCAAGGAAATGCTGTAGCAGAGCCTCTATAAAAGGCAGGGCGTGTTCGTTTGAAATTGTGCCAAGCGCCTGTTTGTCAGGCGAGGAAGCCAGTCCAAAAGCATAGGCCTTGCCACCTTCAATTGCTGAAAGCCAGATGTCGCCGGGATGAGAAACCATAGCACAATCTTCGCCACCATCGATCTGGAGCGAGAATTTGGGCGACAGCGCGTGATAAGTTTCGTTGTCCTGCAAAACGGAAAGCAGCTTAGCCGCTAACCCGGTCACATCACTGATTTGGTTGGGGTCAATACCAGCAGTGGGGCTTACCATGACATTACGAACATCATCAGCCGCCGCGTTTTCTGCACCAAGTCCGGCCTCATAAAGTGCGCTAATTACATTCGGCCAGACGTCGGGATGAATGCCGCGAAGCTGAATATTGGAGCGAATCGACAATTCAATTGCGCCCGTTTCAAATCGTTCGGCGATATCTGCGATGGCTTGAGCCTGTGCCGCGCTGAGCATTCCGAGCCGGAGCTTGATGCGGGCGATTGCGCCATCCTTGCTCATCACCATGCGCGAGAGTCCCGGACAGGCACTACGCCGGTCGGGTCTGATAGCAATGGTCTGACTATTTTGCTGGCTCAACATAATGGCCTTATACGCCTTCGCGCTTGCACTTGCTACTGCACCGCCATACGAACAAAGAAAAGGAGCAATGCTTATGGGCTGCTGGCTGACGATTATCGGTATTGGTGAGGAGGGGCTGGCGGGTCTTGGAAAGAGCGCCCGTGACGCGCTCGACCGTGCTGATGTTATTTTCGGCGGCAAGCGGCATCTAGTCTTTCTTGATCACGGCATCAAAGCCGAGCAGATTTCATGGCCGTCACCGTTTGATAATGCATTTCCAATGATTGAAGCCCAACGCGGCAGGCAGGTTGTGGTGCTGGCAAGCGGTGATCCAATGTTCTTTGGCATGGGCGCATCGCTGAGCCGTTATTTTTCGACACAGGACATGCATATCATCCCGTTTCCATCGTCATTGTCGCTGGCCGCAAGCCGTATGGCGTGGCCTCTGCAAGAAGTACGCATAGTCAGCGTGCATGGTCGTCCGTTTGAATTGCTGGCACCGCATATTCTGCCGGGCGAGAAGATCCTCGTATTGAGTAATGATGGTACGACGCCTGCGAAAGCTGCAGCACTTCTAAAGGCCAAAGGCTTTGACCAAAGCCGTCTGACAGTACTTGAGCATCTCGGCGGAACAAAGGAAAAATCTATCATTGGCAGTGCTGATGGCTGGTCACATGAAAACTGTGCCGATCTCAATGTTTTAGCAATTGAATGCATCGCGGCGCCAGATGCGGTTGTTTTTTCGCCTGTCAGCGGATTGCCAGATCATGCTTTTGAAAATGACGGGCAGCTGACAAAGCGCGATATACGCGCAGTGACACTGTCACGGTTGCAGCCGCTGCCGCATGAGCTTTTATGGGATGTAGGTGCTGGTTGTGGCTCGATTGGCATTGAATGGATGCGTGTTCATCCTTCTTGTCGGGCTATCGCAATCGAAGCTGATGAAACGCGGCAAGCTATCATTGAGCGCAACGCGCGTTCTCTGGGCGTGCCCGGTCTGCAGCTTGTGAAAGGCGAAGCGCCTGAAGCGTTGAGTGGCCTCGAAGCACCGGATGCGATTTTCATTGGTGGTGGTGTTACAGATGCGGGCGTGATCGAAGCTTGCTGGAAAGCCCTAAAGCCCGGAGGGCGCTTGGTTGCTAATGCCGTCACATTGCAAAGCGAAATGCAGCTTTTCAACTGGCGTAAGCAGCATGGCGGCGAGCTAACAAGGCTGCAGGTTGCGCAAGCAGGGGCGCTTGGCTCCTTTGATGCATGGCGTCAGGCACTGCCCGTCACAATTTATTGCGGCATCAAAGTTAAATGATGACTTGAACCCTCATGTTAAATTCGGGTATGGCTGGCTCACATTCCATGATGAGGAGAACAGGCATGTCCGAATTGAGCCTGAACGCCAGCACACGTTTCACCGTCAACAATCCATCTCGTATTCTTGATCAGGTTCTCGATCATTTTGTCGAACACGCTGATGTAGAGCGGCAGGAAAACAGTGCGCGACTTGTGTTAAGCTTCGGACAGGCTGATGTTCAGTGGGACAAGGACGCAGTATCAGTCGATGTGAAAAGCCGCGACGAAACTGGCCTAGCCTATATGAAATACTCCATCGTTGAACATGTGATGGAGTTTCTTGAAAAGGGCAGCCCAAAGCCTCGGATCATCTGGGAAGGTGACGGCGCGGCCGGTCTGCCTCTGCCTTACTTCCGCGAAATGCAGGTAGTTGCCGTCAGCAATGTTACGCCGCACATGCGCCGTGTCCGCCTGAAGGGGAACGAACTTGCGCGCTTTGCCCATACGGGTTTGCACATTCGACTGCTATTCCCACCAAAAGATCTCGCTACGCCGCAATGGCCCGTGTCCGGTGAAGACGGTCGCCCCGTCTGGCCGGAAGGCGAAGCCAAGCTCGCGACCCGTGTTTACACGATCCGCCAGATTGATGCTCAAGCTGGCTGGGTCGATATCGACATGGTTGTTCATGGTGATGATTGCGATGCGCCGGGTTCCGGTTGGTCTATAAGCGCCAAGCCGGGCGATATTGTTGGAATGACAGGGCCGGGCGGTGGTGATGCTGCTGCCGATGCGAACTGGTATCTGTTGGCGGGTGATGAAACGGCTCTGCCAGCAATCGGGCGTATTCTGGAGCGTCTTCCAGAAGGTGCCAAAGCTGTCGTGCGCATTGAAATCGACAGTGATGCGGAAGAGCAGGTCATTCAATCGCGTGCTGACGTTGATCTGCAGTGGCTACACCGCAAAGGTGCCGAAGCTGGAACCACGACGCTTCTGCAGGATGCCGTACGCGCCGTTGAACTGCCCGAGGGCGAAGAGAGCATCTATGTGTGGGCGGGATGTGAATTCAACGCATTCAGGTCCATCCGCACCTATATGCGTAAAGAGCGGAATATTCCAAAGGATAAGCAGCTGATCGTTGCCTATTGGCGCCGTGGTCTGGATGGCGATAGTGCACGCCGCGGTGCAGACGACTAAAGTACCAACCGTGCATTGATTTACAGCGTTTCCAACAATTCATTCTTAATTGGAACTGCTGTAAGCCGGTTTTATCCGACGTGCGTTTCACGCTTTTCAGAATGGCTATTGAAAAAGGGGACCTTTTGGTCCCCTTGTTTTTAGCGCCTGAAGCCTTCACTGGCCGTCATCAGGTTCTTTGTATAGTCAGCATTGATATTGCCGCTGACAAGATCCCCGGCTTCAAGCTGCTCGACAACTTCACCGTTGCGCATCACCGCCAACCGATCACACATATGCGTAACGACTGCGAGATCGTGGCTGACCATAACGAAGGTCAGCTTGCGGTCGCGCCGCACTTGTTCGAGCAGGTTGAGCACCTCAGCCTGCACGGAGGCATCGAGCGCAGAGGTAGGTTCGTCGAGAAGCAAAATACTTGGCTCGATGATGAGTGCGCGTGCAATGGCGATACGCTGACGCTGACCGCCCGAAAGCTGGTGTGGATAGCGGAAACGGAAGCCCGAACCTAGGCCCACTTCATCAAGCGCGCGAACGATGCGCTTTTCTGTATCACCTATGCCATGCACTGCAAGCGGTTCAAGCAGCAGGCGATCGACCGTCTGACGTGGATGCAGAGAGCCGTAAGGGTCCTGAAACACCATCTGAACATTGCGGTAGAACGCTTTGTCGCGCGGTGTCTTAAGTGGCGTTCCGTCAATACGGATTTCACCGTCGTCGACAGGTGCAAGCCCGGCTACTGCACGCAGAAGCGTGGATTTACCGGAGCCGGACTCGCCCACCAGTCCATAAGATTCCCCGCGTGCGACATCGATGCTGACCGATTTGAGCGCGTGGAATTCGTCGAAAAATACGTCGATCTTGTCGACGCTAAGAGCTGGTGCGGTGTTCATAGACGCCATGCCTCCTCACGCTGCAAGGTGGGTAGCGGATGGCGATCAGCTCCGAGTTTGGGCATGCAGTTCAGCAATCCTTGCGTATAAGGGTGTTTCGCGTTTGCAAGATCACTTGCTGCAAGTTCCTCAACGATCTTGCCAGCATACATGACGATGACGCGGTCGCAGAAGGACGACACGAGACGCAAATCGTGGCTCACGAAGATGAGGCCCATGCCGCGCTCTGCCACGAGCTTGTCGAGAATGCCAAGCACTTCGAGCTGAACTGTCACATCAAGTGCAGAGGTTGGCTCATCTGCGATCAGCATTTCCGGTTCCGCGACCAGCATCATAGCGATCATGACGCGCTGTCCCATGCCGCCCGAAACCTCGTGCGGATAGAGTTTCATCACACGTTCAGCATCTCTGATCTGCACGGCTTCCAGCATGGCTATTGAACGAGTGCGAATTTCCGAACTCGAAAACTTGCCATGGGCCTTCAGCGTTTCCGCGATCTGCTTGCCGATAGTCATGACAGGATTGAGCGAATATTTCGGGTCCTGCAACACCATGGCAACCCGGCCGCCGCGCAAGGCGCGACGTTCACGCGGTGACGCATTGAGAAGATCGATGCCGTCAAATTCCAGCTTCTTGGCGGTGATCTTCGCGTGTGGTGGGGTAAGCCCCATGATCGCGCGTCCAGTCTGTGATTTGCCGGACCCGGATTCACCAACGATCCCGAGACGCTCGCGACCAAGCGTAAAGCTTACGCCACGTACTGCTTCAATCGCGCCTGTGCGGGTAGGGAAGGTGACGCGGAGGTCTTCAACTGTCAGAAGTGGCTTCATTGGTTGTTACCCCGCGGATCGAGTGCATCACGCAGGCCATCACCAAGGAAGTTGAAGCCAAGGCTGACGACGAGAATCGCAATACCCGGCATGGCTGCCACCCACCACTGGTCGAGAATGAAGCGACGGCCAGAAGCAATCATTGCGCCCCATTCAGGCAATGGTGGCTGAGCACCAAGGCCAAGGAAGCCGAGGCCCGCTGCCGTCAGAATGATGCCAGCCATATCAAGCGTTACGCGCACAATCAGCGAAGATGTGCAGAGGGGCATCACATGGCGCAGGATGATGCGGAAAGGTGACGCGCCCATCAAGCGCACGGCGGAAATATAATCCGAGTTGCGAATGGTCAGGGTTTCAGCGCGTGCAATACGCGCGTAAGGCGGCCATGAGGTGATCGCGATTGCGATAATGGCGTTTTCAATGCCCGGTCCCAAAGCTGCGACAAAGGCGAGTGCCAGAATGAGCTTCGGGAAAGCAAGGAAAATATCGGTGATGCGCATGAGAACAGCATCGACCCAGCCACCGGCGTAACCTGCAACTGTACCAACGAGAAGGCCGATAGGTGCAGCAATGACGGCAACGAGCAAGACGACGTAAAGTGTCAGGCGTGAGCCATAGATCAGACGCGAGAGAATATCGCGCCCCTGATCATCGGTGCCGAGCAGATAGCCTGGTGTGCCCGGAGGTAGCAGACGGGCATTGGCCAAGTCGCCAGTATAAGGCGAATGCGGGGCCAATACATTGGCAAAGGCTGCAACGAGCAGCAATGCAATGATGATGAGCAGGCCGAGAACGGCCAGCTTATTTGCCGTAAAGCGGCGCCAGACCATGTAAGAACGGCCGAGGCGTGCCTGCATACGCGATTGCGGGCGCTCGGAGAGCAGCCAGTCGCGCCACGAAAGATTGGATGTTTCTGTCATTTGGCTCATCGTGCGCGCGTCCTTGGATCGAGAAGCCGATACAGCAGATCGGATACGAGGTTGAGCGCGATAAAGACCGACCCGATGATGATTGTGCCACCGAGGACGGCATTCATGTCAGCATTTTGCAGCGAGTTGGTGATGTAAAGACCAAGACCCGGCCACGAGAAGATCGTTTCGGTCAAAACTGAACCTTCAAGCAAGCCTGCATAGGAAAGCGCAATCACCGTCACGAGTGGCACAGCGGCATTGCGAAGAGCATGGCCCCATATGATGCGGGTTTCTGAAATACCTTTCGCGCGCGCTGCAACGATATATTCCTGTTCAAGCTCGTTGAGCATGAAGGAACGCGTCATGCGGCTGATATAGGCCAGGCTGAAATAGCCAAGCAGAGCCGACGGCAGAATGAGATGCGAAACGATGTTGCGCAGTGCTTCCCAATCGCGCTGGATGATCGCGTCGACAAGGTAAAAGCCAGTGATCGGTGTGAAGGTGTATTCGAACGTGATATCGATGCGTCCGGGGCCAGACGTCCAGCCGAGACGCGCATAGAAAATAAGAAGTGCAAGCATACCGAGCCAGAAGATTGGCACAGAATAGCCGACAAGGCCGATCACGCGTACGATTTGGTCAATGATGCTGCCGCGCTTGACAGCCGCTAGAACACCGAGCGGAATCCCGAGCAGGGCACCGATGATCGTTCCGATGGTTGCGAGTTCCATCGTTGCTGGGAATACGCGGCGAATATCAGTCATGACCGGATTTGTGGTCAGTACCGATGTGCCGAAATCGCCTTGCAGGACACCTTTCACATAAAGGTAGAACTGCTGGTAATAGGGGAGGTTGAAGCCCATCTCCTGACGCACGCGCTCGACCACATGTGCGGGTGCGCGGTCGCCGACAATGGCGAGAACCGGATCAATCGGCACAACGCGGCCGATGAAAAACGTGACGGCCAGAAGGCCGAGATAAGTGGTAATAACGATGACCAGAAAGCTGGCAATCGCTTTAGCGATGGAAGAGGAGCGCCGTCGGGCGCCCCTCTTTTTAGTTACAGTTGTTGTCGTGCTCAATTGTTTGACCGTTCTTCAGATCAGTCTTTGCTGATCGGTGCGAGGAAGTTCGAGTCGAATGTCGGGCCGAGCTTGTAGCCCTTCACACCGCCACGAACGCCGGCAACTTCGGTCTGCTGGAACAGCATTACGAATGGGCTCTGATCAAGAGCTTCCTGCTGAAGCTTCTGATAGATTGCGGCGCGCTTGTCGTTGTCGCGTTCCAGAAGTGCAGCCTTGGTTTCCTCGGTCAGTGCAGGAATGTCCCATGCATTACGCCATGCGAGCGTCTTGTTGGAAGCATCGTCGCCATTGTCCGGGTTGGACGTGAAGGCTTCAGCATTGGAGTTTGGATCCCAATAGTCCATGCCCCACTGGCCGATGTAAAGATCGTGGTTACGCGCACGATACTTGGTAAGCGTCTGCTTGCCGTCGCCCGGAATGATCTCGATCTTGACGCCAGCCTTGGCGGCGGACTGCTGGAAGGATTCGGCAATGCCGGTCACAGGCTGTGTGTTGCGAACGTCGAAGGTGATCGATAGACCGTCCTTGAGACCGGCTTTTTCGAGCAGTTCCTTCGCCTTTTCAACGTCGAGCTTGTAGGGGGCAGCGTCAAGAGCGCCGAGAACACCCTTTGCCTGATAGGTCTGGCGAACTTCGCCGATGCCCTTGATGAGAGTAGCGCCGATTGCATCGTAATCAACCAGATATTTGAAGGCTTCGCGAACTTCTGGCTTAGCCAGGTTCGGATTTTTCTGGTTGAGCGAGATATAATAAACGGTACCCTTTGGAGCACTGGCGACGGCCAGATCCTTGTTTTTCTGAACTGCTTCCAGATCGCCCGGCTCAAGATTGCGCGCGACATCGACGTCACCCGATTCAAGCATCAGACGCTGCGTGGCGCTTTCCTTGACGTGACGATAGAAGACGCGGGCGAGCTTCGGCTTTTCGCCATAGTAATTGTCGTTGCGTTCCAGAACGACAACTTCATTGGCGCGCCAGTCACGGATCTTGAATGGACCCGAACCTGCATAGCCGGTCTTGAGCCATGCTGCGGCATAGTCGGTTTCGTACTTATAATCGTCAGTCGGAGTGACCTTTACAGAATGCTCTTCAAGCAGCTTCTGATCCACAACCGCGCCAATCGTAGCGGTGAGACAGTTCAGCACGAAGCTTGGAGCATAAGCCTTGTCGACCTTCAGAACGAAGGTGGTGTCGTCAACCGCCTTGGCATTTTCCGTGACGTTTTCACCATTGAGACCGAACTGGGTCAGAATGAACGCCGGGCTCTTGTCGAGACGAACAGCGCGTTCGAACGAGTAAGCCACGTCCTTTGCAGTCAGCGGGTTGCCGGAAGCAAACTTGATGCCCGGCTTCATCTTGAACGTGTAGGTGAGGCCGTCATCAGAAATGGTCCAGCTTTCTGCCACGCCCGGCACAACTTTCGATGTGTCGTTGATGTCGAGACGAACCAGCATGTCATAGGCGTTGCCGATGAATTCTGCTGGCGAAAGCTCGAAGGATTCGGCCGGATCGAGCGTGATGGTGTCATCGATAGCCCAAGCCTGAACGAGCGTATCGGCAGGCGTTGCAGACAATGCCGGATTTGCAGCCATAACTGCAGCAAGAGCTGCACCGGCTGCAAGAATACGAAAACGTCCGAAATGCATCATTTTAGTTCCCTTTCTGTCATTTTGTTTTGGGATTTTGTTATCGAGCGATCAGGCTGCTTCGTGCCAAGCCTGTTTAAGCACTCTTATCCAGTTGTCGCGGCAAAGCTTCGCGAGTTCATCTTCACTATAACCTGCTTCCCGCAGCGCCGTGACGAGATTTTGCGTACCTGCTGCATCACCGATTTCGTTTGGAATGGTTGCGCCGTCGTAGTCAGAACCGAGCGCCACGCAATCGATGCCCATGCGCTCAACCATGTAATCTACGTGGCGTACCATATCTGAAAGCGGTGTATTTGCATTCTCGCTGCCATCGCTGCGCAGCATGGTGGTTGCGTAGTTGAGACCGGCAAGGCCTTTACTATCACGGATCGCATCAAGCTGACGATCTGTCAGATTGCGTGCGACAGGGGTGAGAGTATGTGCATTGGAATGGCTGGCAATAAGTGGCTGATCGCTCAGCTTTGCCACATCCCAAAATCCTTTTTCGGTGATGTGCGCGAGGTCGATGAGGATGCCTTTGCGATTGCATTCCTTGACCAGACGTTCACCGGCTTCTGTCAGGCCTGGACCTGTGTCAGGGCTCATAGGGAATGCAAAGGGTACGCCATGTGCGAAAATATTGTTTCGGCTCCAGACCGGGCCGAGCGAGCGCAGTCCTGCGGCGTAAAAGACGTCTAGTGCTGCCAGATCGGCGTCAATGGCTTCGCAGCCTTCCATATGAAGAACTGCCGCGAATGTGTCGCTCGTCAGTGCCTCGTCTAATTCTTTGCCGTTGCGGCAAAGTTTCCAGCCACCAGCTTCTTCGAGGCGGAGTGCCAGCGAAGCAAATTCAAGAGCGATGTCAAGAGATGGAGCGCGTTCCAGTGGAGGCGAAAGCGGCGTTTCGTAATGTCCGTTCTGATCTGGCTTGCCCAGTTTGATATGGTGGCCAGATGGGATGTAGATGGCGCAGATACCGCCAGCCAGACCGCCCTTCAGCGAGCGGGGGCGATCTATGTGGCCAATCGACGTGCCGTCGATGAATTCCTTGATTGGGTCGCCACCATTGCGCTGGTTTTCCCAAAGACGCAGAAGGACATCATTATGTCCGTCAAAAACGCGCTGCATTTTCCATTCCTAGCTGAACGGCGAAGATATGTCTCGCCACCCAATTGAAAGCCGGTTCCCAATAGGGATTCAACGCTGCCGGAATTCACTTGAGAATTACTGGTGATGAGCGCCCCACTCGAACCGTTGATATATAAGAAGTTGGGAGCTAGCGAAGTCAAGTGGCATGAGGGGTGGCACGATAGCCGCTGCAGCCTTTCCAGCCTGAGAAATTGTGCAAAAGAAAAGGCTGCGCCGGTAAGCGCAGCCTTTTGTGCAAAAGCAGAATGAGCTTATGCGAAAATGGACTGAAGTGTCCTTCGTCAAGAATCAGAAGCGGTAGTTTACACCGGCCTTGATCGAATGATTCTTTAAATTGTTCGTCTGGCTAACGCCATTTACCTTCGACTTCACATCGTTGAAGCGCTGGAAGTCATATTCAGCCTTGATGGAAATTGGACCAGAAAGTGCCTGTTCAACGCCTGCGCCGATCAGTGCTCCGCCTTCCCAGCCTGGAGCGGACGTGGTTGCATCCTTGGCCTTGAACTTCGTTACGCCATAGCCAGCAGTGCCGTAAACCAATGTTTTGTCGAAAGCATAGCCGACTTTGCCCTTGGCATTTGCATTCCAAGACTGCTGGAGGCTGCCGCCATTGCCGATACGATGTTCAGCTTCTGCGAAGTTACCCTCGAGCTCACCACCGAAAACAACATTACCGCTCTGCATATTTTTGCCGACAACCGCGCCACCAAGGAAGCCAGTACGGTTCGTGAATGGGCCAGGAACGCGGGACGACGAAGCGCCGATCTGTGCGCCGACGTAGTTGCCCGACCAGTCATGAGGACCGGATGCAATCGGCTCGTTGTAGGTGTAATCCGCGCCGCCCATCATGTCAGCAGCAAAGGACGGGCCAGCAAAGGCAACGATTGCGGCACCGAACGCCGCGGCGATGTAAGAACGCTTCAACATTTTTTACTCCAGTTTTCCCGCCGAAAACGCTGACGAGAAATATACTTTAACTCTTATGACAGGGGCGGATTTGAAGCCCCTTGAACTATTCGCTTCGTCGCTTGTGATTGTGTCTAAATTTAAGAAAATTCGAGCTAATTTGTAGAGGTAAGCCCGCGTTTCCGTTCATATGCTTAATGAATGGTAACCATTCACAGGTCCGAGAATAGAGCATTTCCAGTTTTGATTGAGTTATTGGAAATGCACTGTTCATTTGTTTCTACGCGCATCTTTTTCCGAAAACCGCGCCGCACTTTTAGGGATGCGCTCTAAATCAGTTTCAGGCCTCGCATACTGATATGACCGTGCTTGCCGATAATGATGTGGTCGTGGATCGAGATACTCAAAGCTTTGGCCGCATCGATCAGAAGTTTCGTCATGTCGATGTCAGCCCGCGATGGTGTCGGATCGCCAGACGGATGATTGTGAACGACGATTATCGCGGTTGCAGAAAGCTCCAGTGCTCGTCGTACGACCTCGCGCGGATAGACTGGCGTGTGATCGACCGTTCCCTGTTGCTGCACTTCGTCTGCGATGAGGCGATTTTTCTTGTCGAGGAAAAGCACGCGGAACTGCTCTCGCGTTTCATAGGCCATTGCGGTCGTGCAGTATGCGATTACTTGGCTCCATGAGCCTAACACTTCGCGCTCCATCACCATGCTACGTGCGGAACGTTTGGCTATTGCCTCAACTATTTTGAGTTCAAGCGCTATGGAAGGGCCAACGCCCGGCGTTTCGGCAATAAGTTTTTCGGGTGCACCAAGAACTTCGGCGAGAGAGCCAAAACGGGTAAGTAAAGACTTTGCGATCGGCTTGGTGTCGGCCCGCGGAATAACGCGGAACAGAAGAAGTTCGAGCAATTCATAGTCCGCGAGCGCATCTGATGCCGCCTTGAAACGCTGGCGAAGCCTGTCACGGTGGCCCAAATGGTGCGGTTTTTCGAGCCGCAGGCCGATCTGAATGCCTTCATTGAATCCGGGGAGGTCTAAACTCCCCGTTTTTTTATCTTTCGGTGCCATTCTGTTTAAACCCCCGCAGAAACAGACAGACAATATTTAATTACGCTTACCGCATGGATGGCGGGCCAAAAACATTCTTTGGTGACAGTGTGAATATTTCACAGCCATCTTTAGTAACGCCGACAGTGTGTTCGTATTGTGCCGTCAGCGAACGGTCGCGTGTAACTGCCGTCCAACCATCCGACAGCACTTTCACGCCCGGCTTGCCCAGATTGATCATTGGCTCGATCGTGAAGATCATGCCTTCCTTGATTTCGACGCCTTCGTTGACAGTGCCATAATGCAGAATGTTCGGTGCATCATGGAAAAGCTGACCAACGCCGTGGCCGCAAAAATCGCGCACTACAGAGCAGCGCTCGCCTTCAGCATAGGTTTGGATAGCTTCACCAATTGCGCCGGTTTTTGCACCGGGTTTTACCGCAGCAATGCCGCGCAGCAGGCTCTCATAGGTAACTTCCAGCAGGCGCTCTGCCGCACGCTTGATTTCACCCACCGCATACATGCGGCTGGAATCGCCGTGCCAGCCGTCGAGCAGATAGGTGACGTCGATATTGACGATGTCGCCTTCACGTAGAGGCTTATCGTCCGGAATACCGTGGCAAACAACGTGATTGATTGAGGTACAGGTCGATTTTGTATAACCGCGATAATTAAGTGTCGCCGGGAAGGCGCCGTTATCCATACCGAACTCGAACACAAAGCGGTCGATTTCATTGGTCGTGACGCCCGGCTTTACAATGTCATTCAATGCATCAAGGCAACGAGCGGTGAGGTTACAGACCTTGCGCATACCTTCAAAGGCGTCCTGGCCATAGAGCCTGATCTGCCCAGTATATTTCATCGGTGCGCTCGTCGCTTCGATATAAGTCACCATTTCGATCCGTCTTTCTCAAGCGCTTTAAAATCCGTTTTTATCAGACCGGCGCTCTAATCATTTATTCTTACGCATGCGCTGCCCGGAAACCGTTTTAAACAATTCGAGATGCGCTCAGTATTCAATAGGCACCAGAGTTTCAGCGGTGATGCCATTTTCTGTTATTTGGCATCGAATGGCCCAAGCCTCAACCCCGGCCGCTCGTGCGCGTTCAAATGCGCGGGCATAAGCCGGATCAAGATCGCCTGAGATGCTGAATCTGTTGCAATCGCTTCGCTGGATAATAAACACCATCACGCCCCGATATCCAGCGGATACGACATCAACAAGTTCATCAAGATGTTTTGCACCGCGCGCGGTGACAGTATCGGGAAATTCGGCAAGGGAAGGTGTGCGGATGAAGTGGACATTTTTCACTTCGACATAGGCGCGGGGTTGCTCACCTTCATCAAGTAGAATGTCGATCCGCGAGTTTTTGCCATATTTCTGTTCGCGTTTGAGAAGCCCGTAGTTTTTAAGATCGGGAATCATGCCTGAAAGAATGGCTTCTTCCGCAATCTTGTTTGGGAGTCCGGTATTGACGCCGACCAGTGTGTTGTCTGCTTCAACGATCTGCAACGTATGTGGATATTTGCGGTGAGGGGCGTCTGAGACGCTCAACCAGACGCGGGAGCCGGGAGCAGTCAATCCGAGCATGGAACCAGTGTTGGGAACCGATGCGGTGATGAAGCGCCCATCGTCGAGCGTGACGTCGGCGAGAAACCTTTTATAGCGCCGCTCTAAGCGACCGGTGACAAGGGAGGTTTGGAAAAGCATGAGCCGGTGTAGGCTCATGATTGCTTTGTTGCAAGTATGTGCGAAGGAGTATCAGAACAGTACCTTGGCGACGTCCGCCCAGCTCATATCTGCGCCGAGCACAAGCATTGCTGCAATAAGGCCTGCACTGAGCAGTGTCAGTGTTGTTCTTGTTTCACTGGTCATCTTCACCACCACCAAATCATCTCTGTGTTGGTGAGAATTTTGCGTGAGATTTAGCCCGCAATGTGATGTGAAGATGGCTATTCGGGGCAATTTGCGGGCAATTTATCGGAGGGTTGAACGGGCGCCAAAGCGCCTATTCCTTCACCCAGTTGAAGACCAGTTCTTCGCGGAACGCAAAGCGCACGATGTGGCTTGCGACGACGTCTTCCATTTGAGAGAGGCTTTCTTCAGGTGCCTCGACCGTTGCGACGAGATTTTCCGGATTAGCGTCCATCAGAACCAAGCGATTCTCGCCAAGATCGATTCGACCATGCTCGGGTGTGAATTCAACAGTGAATTTATGAGCCCAATGTTTGCACAGCTGCTGTAAATAGCGACTGGCATGGGCGGTCGGTACGATTGCTTTGGTTTTAGCCATAATCTTGCTGTCCATTTTCAAGTTTTACGGACAGTGCGTAACATTGCTGTCGAAGCTATGTCACTTACCAAGATATCAACTTTTCGGGAGAAAAACAAAACCAGCAAGTGGTACGCCCAAGGGGAATCGAACCCCTGTCTGCGCCGTGAAAGGGCGCTGTCCTAACCGCTAGACGATGGGCGCCTGTTGCTGGTGTGAGTGGGCTTATATTCAGGAAGATCCTGACTCGCAAGCCCTTAATATAACTTTTCTAAAAAAAACTCGTCTGATTGTCGTTTTCTTCTGGAAAAGCGGAGTGGGGAATCTGGCAACTATATGAAAAATAACAAAAAAGCCGGACTTTTGGTCCGGCTTGATTTGCTGTGATTACTTTTTACAGCTCCAGTTCCAGTCACGTTCCGGACCTACATCGACGTGGACTGAGGTTGTATGGCAATAGGTGCCGACACCGCCGCGGCCTGTCATGTTGCGCGCATAGCGGGCGATTTCATGCTTTGAAACACCATCGATCTGAATGTCGGCCGCTGCACAAATCATGTGAAGCGATTTGCGTGCGCCATTGACCTTGCGATTGTAGGACGGGCTACGATAGCCGGAAGTGACCATGACAGGCTTGCGGAAATGCCGTTCCATGGTCTTCAGCATAGTGACAAGCTGAGGCTTAAGGCAGGCAACATCGACTGTTTCGCGCTGAACCTTCAGGCCATTTGGTGCGAGCCGCGCAAGACCCGGTGCCGATGCTAGCTGAACAGATGCGTAATCGTCATATTCGTTCGCATCGATATCGCTGTCGTCATAGATGCTCTTGCGATGCTTGATCTCGAAGCCGCCGTTCGGGCGCACGCCAGGGAGGGTGTAATTATATTCGTGCTTCGATTTTCCGGCTGGCCTTATAACTGCGAGCTTCTTGTTCTGCGACGTACCAGAGCTGTTTGCTGATTCATCGGTGAAGAGACGAGCGATGCTGCCTTGGCTTGCTGTTGAGGCGGGGCGCTGGGGCGCTGCATATGCATTGGCATTTTTTGCAGAGCCAAAAAGCGATGTCACTTGAGTAGGTTTCTCTGATTCGGCAGGTTTTGGCGCTTCGGCTTGTTTGGCTTCTTCCGGAGTAGGCTTAGCTACCTGTGCTGCAGCCTGCTCTTTTGCCTCTTCAGGTTTTGCAGTCTCAGTTGTTTCGGGCGCCGCTGTTGAATTTACAGGCGGCTCAGCTGGCTTTTTGCCAAACATGCCAAAGAGGGAAGTGGATTTCGTCTGTGGTGCGAGAGCTGCAACCTGAATAGAGCCGTCTTGGGTCGGTTGCGCGTCGTTTGCCGCTGCTGTTGCTGACTTTTGTTCTGTATCGGATGACTTTGCTTCGGCGACCGCGGCTTTCGCCGTTTCAGTCGTTGTATCAGCCTTTTTCGTTTCAGCCTTACCTGCGTCTGCTGCTACTTCGGCGGCAGCTGTCTGATCGGCAGCACTTTGAAGAGTGTCAGCAATCATGGAACCATCGGCGTTGTTCGTCATTTGTAAAGGCGAAGTGCCGTTGCCAGTCGATGTGCAGGATGCGAGTACAAGTGCGAGCAAAGCTACGCTGCTTGTCAGCAATCTGCCGGTCTTCCGGTGTGAAGGTTCTGCAAATTTCAATGTCTGCTCCAGCTCGACGTCCCGGCTGTTTTATCAGCTTATCGGGATTTATCAGTCTGACGAACCGGAAGCCCGTGCCCGCCTGGTTTCGGGAGATCAAATCCCCCATGTGAGTCTCGCCAATTTTAAAGAAGGCGATTTTACTCACGGAAACCGGTCATTTGTACCGGGGTAGATAAACCAAGATTTTCAGCACTTTATAGCGATTACACCACATATGTAGGCGCATTTAAGCGTGAATATACAAATCACTCAGTGATAAGTAGTAACTAATTTTTAGGATTTTTAACTGCCAAACGCAACTATTGAAAGTGCTATGTGTTTCATAAGCGCTTATTAGGTCGTTCAATTACAGCGATATAACACAATATTACTGCTTGTAATTTTTGGTTATACTTATTTATCATTCATACATCCGTCGCCGCGGAATGAAGCCAATCGCAACTCACTTGTTGACATGATGCATCGAGTTAGTGCTATCCATTCCGCACTATACTATCTGTGACGCGCTAAGTAATGTACTAGCGTCTTCAGAGCACCAGGATCGGAACCGGACATATGACCAAAAGCACACGGAAGTTTGCCAATCTCATGCTGGCAGCAACAGCCGTGGCGCTTCTCGCGGGTTGTGCCGGTGGGCCTGAGTTTCAGGGTACGCCTCAGGAAGGTGCCAAGCGCACCGATACCTATCCGACCTTTGGCCGAATGCCAAAAGCTGCGACTACACAGATTACGCCCGAAGAGAAGGCGCAGATGATGTCCGGCCTTGATTCTGACCGCACGCGTCTTGCGGCCACACGTTCTTCCAATGCAGCTCTCACGCCAGCTCAGGCTGCTGCTTTGCGCAAACAGGCGCAGGAAGAAACAGACGCCACCCTCAAGCAGATCGAAGCCGGGGAATAGCGGGCTTTTCTTTCTATAAAAGCTTCGTCGCAGAACTGTAACAAGTCTCGACCCGATTCGATAACAGGTGTATAGCTCCTAACCCGGCGCATACGCGCCGTTTCATTCAACTCCCTTCTGGAACAGGATCATGTCGGAAGAATTTCATAAAGTCCGTCGCTTGCCACCTTATGTCTTTGAACAGGTAAATCGCCTGAAGGCATCGGCGCGAGCGGCTGGAGCCGACATCATTGATCTCGGAATGGGTAATCCTGATCTGCCGACGCCAAAGAACATCGTCGACAAGCTTTGCGAAGCTGTTCAGGACCCGCGTGCGCATCGATATTCGTCGTCGAAGGGCATTCCCGGCCTTCGCCGTGCGCAGGCACAATATTATGCGCGTCGTTTTGGTGTGAAGCTCAACCCGGATACACAGGTCGTTGCGACGCTTGGTTCCAAGGAAGGCTTCGCCAATATGGCGCAGGCGATCACGGCGCCCGGCGATGTCGTGCTTTGCCCGGATCCAACCTATCCGATTCATTCGTTCGGCTTCATCATGTCGGGTGGTGTGATCCGTTCGATTCCTGCAAAGCCGGATGAGGATTTCATTCGTGCGCTGGATCGTGCGGTCAAGCATTCTATTCCAAAGCCGCTCGCGCTTATTCTTAACTTCCCGTCGAACCCGACCGCTTATATTGCTACCCTTGATTTCTACAAGGATGTGGTCGATTTCGCGCGTAAGAACGATCTGATCATTCTGTCGGATCTGGCTTATTCGGAAATCTATTTTGACGACAACAACCCGCCACCATCGGTTCTTGAAGTGCCGGGTGCGATGGATGTTGCTGTCGAGTTCACTTCGATGTCGAAGACGTTTTCGATGCCGGGCTGGCGCATGGGCTTTGCGGTTGGCAATGAACGCCTGATTGCGGCACTGACGCGCGTTAAATCCTATCTGGATTATGGTGCATTCACGCCTATTCAGGTTGCAGCAACCGCAGCACTTAACGGCGACGGTACTGACATTGCTTATGTTCGGAATGTCTATAAGCAGCGTCGCGATGTGCTGGTCGACAGCTTTGGCCGTGCAGGCTGGGATGTGCCGCCACCAGCGGCAACCATGTTCGCATGGGTTCCGATTCCAGAGCGTTTCCGTGCGCTGGGCTCGCTCGAATTCTCCAAGCTTCTGGTTGAAATGGCCGACGTGGCTGTTGCGCCGGGCGTAGGCTTTGGCGAACACGGTGATGAATATGTTCGTATCGCATTGGTCGAGAACGAACACCGCATCCGTCAGGCTGCTCGTAACATCAAGCGCTTCCTGTCCGCCAAGGACGAGAATGTGCAGAACATCATTCCGCTTGAAGGTCGCCGTTAAGCGATTTTAACCGGACAAAGCAGGGGCCGTCTTCTGGTCGGCCCTTGTTTCCCACCACATAGAAATTCAACGAATCGGAAAGACAGAACAATGAGTGATGCATTGCGGATCGGCGTTGCCGGACTGGGCACCGTTGGTGCTTCGGTGTTGCGTATTCTACGTGACAAGGCCGAAATGCTCACTCGTCAGTGCGGCAAGCAAGTTACTGTTACTGCGGTGAGCGCACGCGACCGCACTCGTGATCGCGGTATCGATCTTGATGGCGTTGAATGGTTTGACGATCCAATCGAGCTTGCCAAAAGCGCTAATATTGATGTTTTCGTTGAGCTGATCGGTGGTGATGAAGGCCCGGCCAAAACGGCTGTTGAAGCTGCATTGCGTGTAGGTCATCATGTTGTGACTGCCAATAAGGCACTTCTTGCAAAGCACGGCGTGGCGCTTGCCAAGATTGCCGAAGAGAAGGGCGTTCTTCTCAATTTTGAAGCAGCTGTTGCTGGCGGCATTCCCGTCATCAAGGCGATGCGTGAATCATTGACCGGCAACACGGTTTCGCGCGTTTACGGTATCATGAACGGCACCTGTAACTACATCCTCACCCGGATGTGGGAAGAGGGCATTTCGTTTGAAGATTGCCTCGCAGACGCGCAGCGTCTCGGTTATGCCGAAGCTGATCCGACCTTTGACATTGAGGGCAACGATACGGCGCACAAACTTGCGCTGCTTACAAGCCTTGCATTTGGCACCCAGATTGCAGCCGACGACATTTATCTTGAAGGCATCAGCAATATTTCGCTGGCTGATATTCGTGCTGCTGACGAGCTTGGCTATCGTATCAAGCTGCTCGGCGTTGCGCAGAAGACCGATACCGGTATCGAACAGCGCGTGCATCCGACCATGGTCCCAACCTCGTCAGTAATTGCACAGGTCCATGGCGTGACCAATGCAGTTGCAATCGAAACTGACCTCCTGGGTGAATTGCTGCTTTCCGGTCCGGGTGCCGGCGGCAATGCCACGGCATCGGCTGTGATCGGCGATCTGGCAGATATTGCCAAAAGCCGTCCCGGCTTCCAGCATGGCCCAGTTTTCGGCACACCTGCGAAAGCCTTGCAGCCATATAAGCGTGCAAAGATGCGCAAACATGCAGGCGGTTATTTCATTCGCCTGACGGTTTATGATCGTATCGGTGCATTTGCTGGAATTGCCAAGCGTATGGCTGAGAATGACATTTCGCTTGAGTCAATCGTTCAACGTCCTTTGATGGACAGCGACGTAAGTGACGGCATCAAGACTGTTATCCTCGTTACGCACGAAACGACTGAATCCGCTGTGAAGAAAGCTCTTGAAGCAATTCTCAAGGATGATCATCTGGTCAACAAGCCACAGATGATCCGTATCGAACGTGCAGGCTGATTATATCCAATAGTGTTGCCGCTCTTGAAGGGCGGCAACGCTTTTGCTAAGAAGCATCCATCGGAATAGTCCGGTTTAGAGACAAATATGGAAAAGGAGGGCTGTAATATGGATGTGACGCGTCACGACCGTCATCGTCAGTATGGCCCTGATTTTGCCCTGCAACAGTA
Source organism: Brucella pseudogrignonensis (assembly GCF_002252525.1). Classification (GTDB taxonomy): domain Bacteria; phylum Pseudomonadota; class Alphaproteobacteria; order Rhizobiales; family Rhizobiaceae; genus Brucella; species Brucella pseudogrignonensis. The sequence continues at coordinate 16,782 of NZ_NNRM01000006.1, read as the reverse complement.
AATTGTGCAGGGCCGATTAAGACTGAAACAAAGGTCTTTTTCTGCCTTTTCTGAAGGCTCAGCTTCAATTGCTGTAGCCGCAAATTTGCAAGCATGTTGATTGAAGCTGTTTGAGAACTCCTCGTCCGTGCTTGGCCAAATTGGGCCTATCGCCATGTCTCTTATATCTGTTCAGAATCTTTCGCTTAGCCTCCATCAGACCTTGTTTGCAAACCTCGATTTCGTCGTAGGCGATGGCGAGAGGCTTGGTATCGTTGCCGCCAATGGTCGTGGAAAGACCAGTCTTTTACGATTGATCGTCGGAGAGGGGGAGCCCACCAGCGGTACGATCACGCGCTCGCGTGGGCTCAAAATCGGCTATGTCAGCCAGTATGTCTCAGACGATCTGATGGATCTGTCTTTCTATGACGTCGTGCTCAGCGGACTGGATGAAGAAGCACGCGCTTATGAAAGCTGGCGTGCTGATATCGTGCTTGATGATCTTAATGTTCCGGCTGAATTGCGTGAACTTGCCATTCGGCAGTTGAGTGGTGGCTGGCAGCGGCTTGCGCTTCTGGCACGCACATGGGTGTCCGAGCCTGACGTACTATTGCTGGACGAGCCGACAAACCATCTCGACCTTGAGAAGGTGCATTTGCTGGAAAACTGGCTTGATGCGCTCCCGCGTTCAGTAGCCGTCATTGTTTGCAGTCATGACCGCGCCTTTCTTGATGTGGTGACGAAACGCACGCTTTTCCTGCGTGCGGATAAGTCGTTTGTCTTTGCGTTGCCCTACAGCCAAGCGCGTGTGGCGCTTGACGAGATAGATGCGGCTGACGCCCGCCAGTTTGAAAAGGACATGAAGACTGTCCAGCAATTGCGCAGACAGGCGGCAAAACTCAACAATATAGGCATTAACTCGGGAAGTGATTTGCTGGTGGTGAAAACCAAGCAGTTGCGTGCGAGAGCCGAGAAAATCGAGGAAAGCGCGAAGGCAGCTCATGTCGAACGCTCTGCTGGCAAGATCAGGCTCGATGGTCGGGGTAGCCATGCCAAGGCACTGATCGTAATCGATCAGGCCGAGATTGCGACCCCTGACGGTCGCCCCCTCTACAAAGCCGGGCAGTTGTGGGTCAATCCCGGTGACAGAATCGTGCTGCTTGGCGCTAACGGTACGGGTAAGACGCGATTGCTCACACTGGTTCGTGAAGCAATCCTTCAGCCGGAACAATCACTTGCGGGCATCAAAGCAACGCCGTCACTCGTGTTGGGCTATAGTGATCAGGCTTTATCCGAGCTGAATGGTAAATGGACGCCATTTGAGACGATCATGAAGCGTTTCGATGTCGGCGACCAGCGAGCACGATCCTTGCTTGCCGGCGCCGGTATGACGCTTGAGATGCAGACCAAACCTTTGTCGCGGCTTTCGGGCGGACAAAAGGCGCGGCTTGCCATGCTGGTTCTGCGTCTGACTAAGCCGAACTTCTACATTCTCGATGAGCCGACCAATCATCTGGATATAGATGGGCAAGAAGCGCTGGAAGCAGAACTGTTGAGCGATGAAACAGCGAGCCTCATCGTATCGCATGATCGCAGTTTCGTGCGTAACGTTGGAAATCGTTTCTGGGTAATCGATAGAAAAAAGCTGGTCGAAGTTGAGAATCCAGAGTTTTTCTTCAAAGCAGCTGTAGGTTGATCTGCCGAAAATTCTTCTGGTTGCTTTCAGCTTTCTGGTCTCAATGGTTGGGTGTGTTCGTTCACGCCCGACCAAGACATGAAACCAAGTGTGTGACCTTAAATCGATTAAGCGCTTGAGTGCAAAATCTTTTTACCCTTCATTCTCTTGCAGGCGGCAGGGGACTTTGACAAAAGATTTGCATATTGTCGCTATAAGTGACGACACTGTCGCTCTATCGACGCAGCAACCTCATTCGAATTCAGGACTTTGTTCACATGGCCAAGACCGCAGAGCAGCAACCGCATGGATCAGCCCAGGGACTGGATCGCATTCTCACACTCGAACTCGTTCGTGTGGCAGAACGCGCGGCAGTGGCTGCAGCACGCCTTCGTGGACGTGGCGATGAAATGGCTGCTGATCAAGCCGCAGTTGACGCCATGCGTCAGGAGCTTAATCGTCTGCCTATTGCTGGTACCGTCGTAATCGGTGAAGGCGAACGCGATGAAGCGCCGATGCTCTATATCGGTGAAGAAGTTGGCACCAAGCAGGGGCCTGATGTTGATATTGCGCTCGACCCCCTGGAAGGTACGACGATTTGCGCCAAGAATCTGCCGAACTCGCTGGCTGTTATCGCCATCGCCGAGAAGGGCAATCTGCTTTATGCGCCAGATGTTTACATGGAAAAGATTGCTGTTGGTCCGGGTTATCCGAAGGGCGTGGTCGATCTCGATGCAACACCGACCGACAACATCATGGCCATTGCAAAGGCCAAGGGCGTAAAGCCACATGAAATTACGGCTTGCATTATGGATCGTCCACGCCACGCACGTCTGATCGAAGAAGTGCGTGCGACCGGTGCATCCATTCGTTTGATCGGCGATGGTGATGTTGCGGGTGTGATGCACACGACCAATCCGGATGAAACCGGCATCGATATTTATATCGGTATCGGTGGCGCGCCGGAGGGTGTGCTGGCAGCTGCAGCGTTGCGTTGCATTGGTGGCCAGATGCAGGGCCGACTTCAGCTTAATTCAGATGAGAAAATTGCGCGCGCGGCCAAGATGGGCATTTCGGATCCGAAAAAGGTCTATACGCTGGAAGAGATGGCGAAGGGCGACGTGCTTTTTGCTGCAACCGGTGTGACGGATGGTAATATGCTTTCTGGCGTCAAGTTCGCCCGTGATTATATCCAGACCCACACAATCGTCATGCGCTCAAGTTCGCAGACGGTTCGTGAAATCAAGGCACGGCATCAGGATTTGTCGAAGTTCTAACAGAGCTATCATAGGGTTGTTTAAAAGGCGGCATTGCAAAAATGCCGCCTTTTGTGTCTTTAAGAAACCATGACAACAGAACGTTTTTTTCTTGGCATCCGTAAATCTGTCACTGGCCAGAAATGGATGGATCGGCTCGGCCCGCGTGAGGCCAATACGGCGCTCGCAATCGCGCAGCATCATGGCATTTCCGATCTGGTATCGCGCGTGCTTGCAGGGCGCGGGGTTTCTGTAGAAGGCGCGCCGGAGTTTATCGATCCGAGCCTGCGCAACCTGATGCCAGATCCAGCCATGCTGACCGATATGGATAAAGCCGCAAACCGCATCGCCGACGCTATTATGCGGCGCGAGACGGTTGCTATTTTCGGAGACTATGACGTTGACGGTGCATGTTCATCCGCCCTCATGGCGCGGTTTTTGAAACATTATGGTATCACGCATTCAATCTATATTCCGGATCGTATCTTTGAAGGATATGGCCCGAACCCCGATGCCATGCGTGAACTGGTCGCAAAGGGTGCCTCGTTAATCGTGACGGTTGATTGCGGCACCAACAGCGCGCCGTCGATTACGGCTGCAAAAGAAGCTGGTGCCGATGTCGTGGTTATCGACCACCATCAGGTAGGCGGTGATCTACCGGATGATGCGGTGGCCATTGTCAACCCGAACCGCGAAGACGATATTTCACAGCAGGAGCATCTGTGCGCCGCGGGCGTTGTTTTTCTGACGCTTGTTCAGGTGACAAAAGTTTTGCGCGAACGTGGCAAGGGGCCTGGGCCGGACCTTCTCTCGCTGCTCGATTTGGTGGCACTTGCGACAGTTTGCGACGTGGTTCCGCTGAAAGGTGTCAATCGCGCCTTCGTCGTGAAAGGACTCCTGGTTGCGCGTAGCCAGAGCAATGCGGGCCTGGCAGCGCTTGGCAGGGTTTCGCGCATTGGCGAGCCGCTCAATGTTTTCCATCTTGGTTATCTGATCGGCCCACGTATCAATGCCGGGGGACGTATTGGTGATGCAGGGCTGGGCGCTCGGTTGCTTACACTGGACGATTCAACCGCTGCTGATCCAATTGCCGCAGAACTCGACCGACTCAATCAGGAGCGACAGGCTATGGAAGCCGAAATGCTGATTGAGGCCGAAGCGGAAGCTTCACTTGAGCTTTCAGGCGGTGCAGGTGCATCGGTGATTGTGACGGCAAGTGATCGCTGGCATCCGGGTATCGTCGGATTGCTGGCATCGCGGCTCAAAGAAAAGGCGCGTCGGCCTGCCTTTGCCATTTCATTTAATGCGAATGGCATTGGCTCGGGGTCGGGGCGTTCTATTTCCGGACTTGATCTTGGCAAACTGGTTCGCGGTGCGATGGAGCGCGGGTTGCTGGTAAAGGGCGGTGGTCACGCCATGGCAGCTGGTATTACCATTGAGCGCGGCAAGCTTGGTGCGCTTCGTGCATATCTTGAGGAAGAATCGGCTGATACGGTCGCAAGGCTTCGTGAAAATCAGAGTCTTTCGATTGACGGGGCGGTTGCTGCTTCGGGCGCGACTGTTTCGCTTTATGAATCTTTGCAGAAAGCTGGTCCTTTCGGCTCAGCGCATCCACAGCCAGTGCTTGCACTTCCGCATCATATATTGGCGGATGTGCGTTTGGTGGGGCGGGATCATGTGCGTGTTGTTCTGCGTGGCGCAGATGGCAAACGCGTTAACGCTATCGCTTTCCGCGTTGCTGAAGGGGATTTGGGACGATTCTTGTTCAACAATATCGGGCAGAGTGTCCATATTGTTGGGAACTTGTCGCTCAATCACTGGAACGGTTCGGTCACTCCTCAGATCCAGATTCTGGACGCAGCTGTGCCTATTTGAATTTTCTCAACTTTTTTGTCTTCACGCTCTTGTGAAAACGGGGAGCGAATTCCCATATAATCACGGACTAAAATATTCTGTGATTACTCTATTGGGAGATACTTATGCCGGGTTCCGGAAACCGCCTGACCAAACTGACCGCTGCAATGGTCCTTGGGCTTATAGCCTCTTTTGCCGCTGTTGATTTCGCCGAGGCTCGCCGTGCTGGCGGGGGCGGTTTTGGTAGCCGTGGTGCGCGTACATATCAAGCGCCTGCACCGACGCGCACTGCACCAAACAATGCAGCGCCTATGGAACGTTCGATGACGCCAAATACAGGTGCAACTCAGACCAATCGTCCGAGTGCAGCGGCAGGCACACAGAATGCAGCTGCGGCTCGTTCTGGCGGCATGTTTGGCAATTTCGGCCGTTCGATGCTCGGTGGTCTCCTAGTTGGTGGTCTGATCGGCATGTTGCTGGGTAATGGCCTTGGCGGTATGGCCGGCATGTTCGGCCTTCTGTTGCAGGTCGCTGTCATTGCGCTGATCGCGATGTTCGTCATGCGCATGATTGCAAATCGTCGTCAGACGGCAGCAGCGGGTGCAGGCAACGCCGGCGCTCAGCCTTTTAATGCTGCACAGGTTTTTGGTTCTGCAAAGACTGCTGCACCACCGTCAAATACTACAAGCCGCACGCCTTCGGTAAATCCCTTTGGCGCTAAGCAGGAAGAGACCCCGGTTGCAGCTGCGGTTGAAGAAGAGCCAATGGATGTTGGCCAGGAAGAACTGGATCGCTTCGAGCAGATGCTGTCAGAAATCCAGACCGCTTATGGCCGTGAGGATTATGCAGCACTCCGCAAGCTCGCAACACCGGAAGCCATGTCTTACCTGGCTGAAGAACTGGGTGAGATCGCTTCCAGCGGTATGCGTAATGAAGTCAAGGACGTGAAGCTGCTTCAGGGCGATGTTTCCGAAGCATGGCGTGAAGGCAATGTCGACTATGCGACTGTCGCCATCCGTTACTCGGCTATCGATGTTATGCTTGACCGCAATACAGGCGCTGTCGTTGAAGGCAACCCTGATGAGCCGGTTGAAAGCGTCGAAGTCTGGACGTTCACCCGCGTTGATGGTGGCGACTGGTTGCTCGCAGCGATTCAAGGCACCGAATAAGCCCAACAGTTTTAATGAAAAGGCCCGGTCGAGATACCGGGCCTTTTTCTTGATTACCAGCTGCCGATATTTTCGGCCGAAGCCCATGGCTCCTGCGGAGCGAGGCGCTCACCCTTCTGGATCAGTTCGATGGAAATGCCGTCGGGTGACTTGATGAAAGCCATGTGGCCGTCGCGTGGTGGACGGTTGATTGTGACGCCAGCGTCTTTCAGCTTTTGGCAAGTCGCATAGATATTATCGACCGCATAAGCGAGATGCCCGAAGTTACGGCCACTGGTATAGGTTTCTGGGTCCCAGTTATAGGTCAGTTCCAACTCTGGAGCGCGTTCTGCCTTGGCCTTATCCTTGTCTGATGGCGCGGCAAGGAAGATGAGCGTAAAGCGGCCTTTTTCATTTTCAGTCCGGCGAATTTCTTCGAGGCCAAACTTGTTCACGTAAAAATCGAGCGATTCATCAATGTCGCGAATTCTAACCATCGTGTGCAGATAACGCATAGTCTTCTCCTGGTTCGCATGTTTGCCGGTTGTAGGATTTAACGCTTTCCCCAGAGAATGGTTCAGCTTTTCGTATCCTTCCGCCCGGTTTCCATTGCACGGCTTGAAAGAGCAATTTCGTGGATAGGCGGCTTACGTGAAAACGCAAGTAAACAAGTTGTCGAATTGCCATGCTGCCATATGTTTTCGACGAGGTGCTTGATACGGCAATTTTCAATTTTAGAAATTGGCAAATTAACGCTGAGAGCACAAAGCCTGTGATCATCTTCATGACAGCAAAAGTTTAGGCTTGCCGCCTCCGGTTAAGGAAGTGTTATTCTTTGGGCAAGAATCAGGACAGAATCGCAACGGAACAACAGAGGAGGGACGAGCGCATGGCGGACAAATCTGTGTCGGATGACCAGTTTCGCAGTCAGGCCTCCTCAGAAGAGCTAGGCGAACTTATTGAAGTGTCCGGCCACATCAAGTGGTTCGACGTTGCAAAGGGGTACGGTTTCATCGTGCCCGACCAGCCTGGGCTTTCCGATATTCTCCTTCATGTCACATCGCTTCGCCGCGATGGCTTTCAAACAGCGCTCGAAGGCGCGCGTATCGTTTGTGAAGTGCGCAATGGCGATCGTGGTATGCAGTGCTTCCGCGTTCTTTCCATGGACACGTCTACAGCAGTTCATCCGGCTCAGATGGCGCCACAGCGCACGCATGTAACGGTTACGCCATCAAGCGGGCTGGAGCGCGTGATTGTGAAGTGGTTCAACCGCACCAAGGGCTTCGGCTTTCTGACGCGCGGCGAGGGCACAGAAGATATTTTCATTCATATGGAAACGCTTCGTCGCTTCGGCATGATGGAACTGCGCCCCGGTCAAGTCGTTCTGATCCGTTTCGGCAATGGAGACAAGGGCCTCATGGCTGCGGAAATCCATCCAGATATTGGCACGGCGATTCCGGTTTCTCATTGAGCAGCCCACCAAAGCTCATAGAATCACTCTATCTCTTCGCTTAATGCATCATCCAACGCAAAAACGTTTCGCACTTTTGCTGGAGATGATCGAACTCCCATTTCATATTCTGTAACAACCGGGTGATGCTGGCGACTTAGTCTTGCCGTACTACAACCTCGTTGTTATCTTCGCGGCTCAATCGCACCATTCGTGAGCGCCCGTGACAGCGCAATTGGCACGAACGCGCAGCACGAGAGCAGGGTATGGGCCGGATTCTTTTCGCATTCGCTTTTCTATTTTTTGCTGTTTCTGCCCATGCGCAGGAAACCAAGCCAATGCTATTGCCTTTGGATAAAGAACCGCTGACCTTCGTTACCTCAAAGGGCAAGGTTTCATTCGGGTTGGAGATTGCTGCTACAGATGAAGCGCGTATGCGTGGTCTGATGTGGCGAACCGATTTTCCGAAAGACCGCGCTATGCTCTTTGTTTTCGGCGAAATGCGGAGCGTGATGATGTGGATGCAGAACACGCCTTCGCCGCTGGATATGGTTTTTCTTGACGATACCGGCCATGTGTCGGCGATCCATGAAAATGCAGAACCGTTCTCCGAGGCCATCATTTCTTCGCAAGGGCCTGCGGCTTATGTGGTTGAACTTCTGGCCGGGACTGTTAAACGAACCGGTATCAAGCGTGGTGACAGTGCGATCCACAAGGCCATTTGTGGCGAGTGTCGCAGTTAAGCCTGTCAAAAATCCCGCATTCTGAAATTCAAAAGGAATACAAATTGAGCGCGCTCGATATCGAATATTTCGAACATGATGGTCTGCGTCTTGCGTATCGTCAGGACGGAGAGGGCGACCCGATCCTGCTCATTCACGGCTTTGCCTCGTCGAGCCTCGTCAATTGGGTGTCGCCGGGTTGGTTTCGCACTTTGACTGAAGCAGGTTATCGCGTGATCGCCATCGATGATCGTGGCCACGGCTTTTCTGCAAAGAGCCATGAAGCAGCGGATTACACACCGAGCGCCATGGCGGGTGATGCCGCGGCTCTGCTCGATCATCTTGGCATCGAAAAAGCGCATGTCATGGGATATTCGATGGGCGCGCGCATCACTGCGTTTCTGGCAATCGAGCACCCCGAACGTGTTCATAGCGCCGTGTTTGGCGGCCTTGGCATCGGCATGGTGACGGGCGCAGGCGACTGGGAGCCAATTGGTGAAGCACTTCTTGCAGAAGATCCATCGACCATCACGAATCCGCGCGGGATGATGTTCCGCAAATTTGCCGACCAGACCAAGAGTGATCGAATTGCGCTCGCGGCTTGTGTCATTACATCCAAGGAACTGGTTTCTGCCGAGGCAATTGCGCGCATCATGCAGCCGGTCCTTGTAGCGGTGGGTACGACAGACGATATTGCAGGGAGCGCTCAAGAGTTGGCAGATATGCTGCCAAATGGCCGGGCGCTCGATATTCCTGACCGTGACCACATGTTGGCGGTGGGTGACAAGGTTTATAAGAAAGGTGTTCTGGCCTTTCTCGAAGAAAACCCTCTCTGAGTTCGGGCGCGATACGCTAACGACAGCGATAAGATTTATGCGGTGTAAAGGCACGGCATTTTGAGATATGTTGTCTGCCGAACTCGCATTGCAATGCAGGCTTTATGGGCAACGGGAGTGTTCAGTTGTCTGCAATGAGCAAAATTGGAGTATGCATGATGTCCGTTCGTTCGAACGCAAAATTGTCCCCTTCGTTGGGGCAGGTTGATCCGATCTGGCATTCCATTCGCGCTGAAGCGGAGGAAGCGGCCAAGAACGATCCCGTGCTTGGAACGTTTCTGTATGCAACGATCCTCAATCAATCGACGCTCGAAGATGCAGTGATGCATCGCATCGCCGAACGTCTTGGTCATGCGGATCTCAGCGCGGATATCCTGCGTCAGACTTTTGATGCGATGTTTGAAGCCAATCCGGAATGGTCGCATATCGTGCGCGTCGATATACAGGCCGTGTATGACCGCGACCCGGCTTACAGCCGTTTTATGGACCCAATTCTTTATCTGAAGGGTTTTCATGCCATCCAGACGCATCGTCTGGCTCATTGGCTTTATAAAGAAGGTCGTAAGGATTTTGCTTATTACCTGCAAAGCCGTTCGTCTTCGATCTTCCAGACTGATATTCATCCGGCTGCAAAGTTTGGCAGTGGGTTGTTCCTTGACCATGCGACCGGGCTTGTGGTGGGCGAAACGGCTGTCATTGAAGACAATGTTTCGATTCTGCATGGCGTAACGCTGGGCGGTACGGGCAAGGCCAGTGGTGATCGTCACCCTAAGATTCGCCATGGTGTGCTGATCGGAGCGGGTGCGAAAATTCTCGGCAATATCGAAGTTGGAAATTGCTCAAAAATTGCAGCTGGTTCTGTCGTACTGAAACCTGTGCCGAATAATGCGACGGTAGCTGGTGTGCCGGCAAAGGTTGTCGGGGAAAGTGGTTGTTCAGAGCCATCGCGCGTTATGGACCAGACGCTAGGCGAAGCAGCCTTTGGTGAGCACATGTATGGCGAGGGTATTTAGCCCGGCATAGTTCCCATAAATCGTAACGATCTGCCGCGTCTGGTCTTTTCATTAACGCGGACTATATCCACAAACAGTCATCCAAACTAACGGTGTATGCGCTGAGCCGCTCATGCGTTAGTGCTTTACATCAAACAATGCCGGGTGCATTAAACCGGCCTCAATTCAATATCAGGAGAAGCCGGTTGAAACCCGAAGAACTCAAGAAACTCGACGCATATTTCAAGCGGACTTTCAACAATCCGGGCCTTCAGGTGAAGGCGCGTCCACGTAAGGACGATTCTGCTGAGGTATATCTGGATGATGAGTTCCTGGGTCTCGTCTATAAGGACGAAGACGAAGGCGAACTTTCCTACAACTTCTCGATGGCCATTCTCGACGTTGATCTTTAAGATCCGTCTTGATTGATGAACCAGAACGCCCTTTCTGCTTTGCAGAGAGGGCGTTTTTTATTGGCTTGATGCTCCGAGAAGCGTTCTCTACAAAAGTTGGCGCTGATTGAGGGAGGTTGGAGAAATCATGATTGGTTCATTTGCGCGCCATGTTTTGGGTGCCGCCGCAGCCCTATGCTTGGGCCTTGTGGCTTCCTCTGCGCTAGCGCAGGCGATTGACGATGACGGTACCTGTCCCGAACTGGCCCAGAAAATGAGCAAGATTTATTTTGGTTTTCCTGAGATTGTTGATGGTTCCATTGAACGTTTTGCCAGCTGGAAGGCATCTTGTGCCGCTAAGGCTCCTGCGGGACAGGGAAATGTCGTCGCTCTTTGTCAGGGCAAGCTTCAAGGTGAAGGCAATGTCTTCTTCTGGATCAAGGCAGCCGTGGAAGCTGAAAGCAGCGGCTATGAAATCTGCGATTGATCATGGCGCAAGACGACAGAGATAAACAGTTGCCTATCTGGCTTAATATCCGCAATCGTAAAACGCGCGATATTAAGCAGGATCCTGAAAATCGACCGCAATCTGAAATGCGAAAATTTTCGTCGGGTTCGCTTTGGGCCAGTACAGTGCTCGGGGGACTGGTGTCGTTCTTTTTGCTTCGTAGTGCTTTTAATAACGTAACCACAGGAAAAATGGCGGTTTCATCGCAGATGGGGAGGCTTCGCAGCACCTATTACTGGCCGGATGATTGGGGATTTTTCTCGACAATTGTTGGCTTCAAAGTGCTCGCCGGTATCATCTTCCTGGCGGCAACACTCTATTGCCTGAAAGCCGCATTCCGTTCCCACGATAATTAGCGCATGTTGTTCGAAGAATTTGTGATGGAGGAAAGCTCATGCCGATCTATGCGTATAATGGTCACAAACCTGAATTTGCCGACCGGGCCAGTAACTGGATCGCACCGGATGCAACGCTGATTGGTAAAATTCTCGTTGGCGAGAATGTCGGCTTTTGGTTTGGAGCGGTTCTGCGTGGCGATAATGAGATGATCTCGGTTGGTGCCAACACCAATGTGCAAGAACACACCATCATGCATACGGATATTGGGTTTCCGCTCAGCATTGGGGAGGGCTGCACGATTGGCCATCGCGCGATTCTTCACGGTTGCACAATTGGCGATAATAGTTTGATCGGCATGGGGGCCGTTTTGCTCAACGGTGCGAAAATCGGGAACAATTGCCTCATAGGCGCGGGCGCGCTGGTGACAGAAGGCAAGGAGTTTCCGGATAATTCGCTAATTGTCGGCTCGCCAGCGCGCGTTATTCGCGAGCTTGATGTTACCGCTGTCGAAAAGCTGAAGTTGTCAGCCAAGCATTACGTCGAGAAAGGCCAATCTTTCATGCGTGGCCTGGAACCGGCATAAGCAGAATCTGACAAATATAAAAAGGGACGGGGAATGACGACCCGTCCCTTTTTAATGTGATATTTGATGAAAATCAGTTGCGGATGCTGCTGACGAAGGTTTCGCGGCCATCCTTGATAGAGACCCAGGTGCCAGTGTTGGTCGTCGATTGGCGCTTAAGATAGGTGTAGTCGGTTTCGTTCCAAAGGCGCACACGCTGATCGAGATTGTCGAGAATGAAGTCGCCGCGATCTGTGCGTACCGTCAGAACCGCATGACCTTCGCCATTTGCCTGACGAACGACTGTCATCAGGAGCGTGTTGAGAGGGATACCGAGTGCAATAAGCTCGCGGCGCTTGAGCAACATATAGTCATCGCAATCGCCAGCCGTGGTTGGGTATTCCCAATATTCCTCGCGGCCCCAGACGTCCATATCGGTGCGTGGTGCGATTCGTTCATTGACGCTGGCGTTAACAGCGATGATTTCTTGCCAGACTTTCTGATTGAGCGTCAGCGGTGCGCTGTTAGCGCTGGTGATCTTGCACTCTGTGTCATGGCGCTCGCAAAATTCATAATGGCCGATCGGCTGAGATGTACGCTCACCCGTTGGCATCCAGTGCGACTTGGATGCTGGATTCGCTGCTTGTGCAAAAGCCGTACCCAGTATCAGCAGGATTGCTGCGATGATTGTTTGCTTCGTCATTCTTTTGTCTCCCTGTTGGAAACAAGAATGCGTGCAAGACTTTGAGGGCTGGGAAATTCAGACGCGAAAATGCGAATCTAATTTGAATAAAACTGCGCGGAACTCAGCAATGTTTTGTTCAGAAATGGCGCGTTTAAGACCATTTTAGAGGGTTTTATGGCCTTTTGATGCCCAAATTGCCCAAAAATGCGGTTTGCCAATCCGTAACCTTAGTGCGCGTTTACCTTTATATTGCTGACCTTAAATGTTTCCAGTCAGGCTTTTCCGCCGTTGATGACCCGGAGAGCTGGCATATTGTGCGTAGGAACCGGCGTACCCCAGCGGCGTGTGCTGTTTGCTACATTGACGGTCATCACGGAAGGTTTGCGGACCTCCTGCTCAATGATTAGATCGGGTGCAAGCGGTTCAACACTGTTAAGATGGCCCAAGACCAGTGGATCAGCACCGGCCCATGCGACATCACTAAGAACAACGATGCTGCCAAGCAGATTGATTCTTCCGCCTTCACCTCTTTCGAGCGGTGCCAGCAACATCTCAAAGGCTAGGCTGCGCCCTGAGAGACTAATGCCGTCATTCTGGCTCAAAGCCGGGACCAACAGAGAATCAATGTTTCTGGCAAGTTCGTTAAGGGCAGAGCGATTGCGTTCAGGCCAGAGTGACAAGAACCGAGTGGCTTTAAGTTCGCGACCGAACAGGGCACAAACGCGTGTGCCCGCGAGGCGGAACATCAGGTCCCCCGTTTCATCTTCTTCAAGAATGAACAGATCCGACAAATGCCGTCCCAGCTTGCGAGGCTGGATCAGTTCGCGCTGCGGCGCATGGAGCGCGTTACCCTGACTTAAAGCCAGTCGCTGCCATTCGCTAAAGATTGCGATCGTGCTGCGGTTTTTCATTATGCGCTGCTTGCCGTTTTATCCTGATTTCGGGCAGTGCCCGTTGGTCAGCGCATTAAAATAGTATTAACGGCGAGGGCGCCAGCTTAACCCTTTCTTCATCCACTAGGGTTGGTTGTTAAGGTTAACAAGAAGTAATAGTTGCAAAAGTTCTTTTATAGCAGTTTGATGGGTTGTCAGTTGAAGCCATTGTCTTGGTTGGCTTTTTTCTGATCTCCAGATTCTGTATCGCAAAAGTCAGACATTTGCGACAAGGCCGTACGGGATACTCCGGCGGCCTTTATTTTTAACGAATTGTCACTTATCAAGAATCCATATCCAGATGAGCGCGACCGCAAGAGCGATCAGCGCGACAGGTCTTTCGCAGACGGAAAGTGGCAATCGATGAGCACGCCTCAGCCTGAAATGCGCGGAAACTCCAACGATTCGAGACGTTCGGGCGGCAGCGAACCAATATTCAACATACCAAGCGTCATTCTTGCGCTAATGGCGATCTGCGCTGGCGTCTATATCTATCAAAATTACATTATCAGTGAGCAGCAGAACTATGAGTTCATGCTGAACTTTGCTTTGATTCCCGCGCGCTTCTCACTTGCAAGTGGATTTACCGATCCGTCCGCACTTTTCACGCTCATCAGTTACTCTTTCATGCACGGCGGGTTTGCGCATATCGCGGTCAATATGATCTGGTTTGCCGCTTTCGGTTCTCCGCTCGCGGGCCGTATCGGTACTGGTCGAATGATTATTTTCTGGATTCTAACGTCGGTGATTGCAGGCCTCACGCATTATGCGATCTATCCCGAAAGCGTAACGCCTCTAGTCGGTGCTTCCGGCGCCATCTCCGGCATGATGGGGGCTGCAGCGCGTTACGGGTTCCGCCGTGTCGGCTTTGGGCGCAGGTCGGAATTTGCAGGGCCGGTGCTGCCTATTGGTCTCACGCTCACACTTAAGCCTGTGCTGACCTTCGTGGGTATCTGGTTTCTGATCAATATTTTCACCGGTCTTTATTCGACAGGCGGCGCTGATTTATCGGGAATTGCATGGGAAGCCCATATTGGTGGCTTCATCGCAGGCTTTTTCGGGATTTCACTGCTTGATAAGCCCCGAAGCTACGACGCTGTGATTAGGCGCTGAGCTTAGGTCTCCCAATTTAGTCTGCTTGCAAAGCGGCTAATCAAAGCGCACCATTATTGGAACGCAGCTGGAGGAGCTGCGTTAGAATCATGCAGCGATCCTGCAGATTGGATTGCTGAACCTTGGGAGGGACTTTGGCATGACTGTTAGATCGATTCTCGAGACAAAGGGCAGAGATGTTGTTGTTATAGGCCCTGAGGAAACGCTTTCTCATGCTGTTGCTGTCTTAGCTCAACACAAAATCGGTGCTTTGGTCGTCTGTGATGAAGCAGGTCGGATAAAGGGCATTTTTTCTGAACGTGACGTGGTGCGTGCTATCGCGTCTATGCAAGAAAAGATCGCCGACCGGCTTGTGTCTGAGTTTATGACTACAAAGGTACAGGTTTGTCGGGAACATCACACTGTGAATCAGGTGATGGAAATCATGACTCGCAACCGGTTCCGTCATATGCCGGTGGAAGAAAATGGCAAGCTTGCTGGAATCATCTCAATCGGTGACGTAGTTAAGCGGCGCATTGAGGATGTGGAGCGTGAAGCAGAGGATATTCGGACTTACATCGCCACGGCCTAAATCCGTGTGTCCTACTCTTCGAATCATCTGGAGCGCATGAAACGCTCCAGATAAAAAATTGAATCGCTTTTAAGAACCGTTGCGCGCACGCAGATAACGTTCCGCTGCATAGAGCGAAATTGCTGCAGCATTGGAGACGTTAAGCGATTTGATTTCGCCCGGCATATCGAGACGTGCCAGTGCAGTCACCGTTTCGCGGGTCTTCTGACGAAGACCTTTGCCTTCTGCGCCAAGAACGAGTGCTACACGACCGCCCTCAAGTGTCGCTTCCATTTCAAGTGGACCTTCCGAATCAAGGCCAATGGTCATGAAACCGAGCGAATGAAGTTCTTCGATCGCTTCTGCAAGGTTGCGAACCTCAATATGAGGAATAAGCTCGAGTGCACCCGAGGCAGCCTTTGCCAGAACACCACTTTCTTGAGGGCTGTGACGGCTAGTGGTAATGATTGCTCCTGCACCAAAAGCCACTGCCGAGCGGATGATTGCGCCGACATTGTGTGGATCGGTAACCTGATCCAGCACCAGCAAAAGCGGGCTATCTTTCAATTCTGACAACTTTTTATGCCGAAGCGGTTCTGCTTCGATCATGACGCCCTGATGGACGGCATCCGAACCGGTCTCTTTGTCGATCTCTTTTGGTTCGACGATTTCGACTGGGAAAGGGAGGCTTTCTGCTTCGCCAATTTCAAGGCGCGCAAAGCCATTGCGAGTCGCACGCATACGCAAAATCGTGCGCGCGGGATTCTCTACAGCTGCGCGAACCGTATGCAGGCCATAAAGGCGTACGGTTCCATCCGCTACTCGACCGGCCGGAATAGGCGCTCGTTGAGGCCTGTGCGGTGCTTTGCCTTCTGCGGCTGCCTTATGGTCACGATGTTCGCGACGCAGGCGCGCATAATGAGAATCTTTAGGGGTACGGGGTGAGTTTTTATCATTCATGCGGCGCTTATACCCTGTCCACAACATGGAAGATAGCGTGCTCGATTTTATTTAATGTGAGAATTTATATCTCTTTATAGGCGTCAAATCCCGGTTTCGCGCGGTTCTCGGGCGCTGAGTGCGAGCTGATCTGTCCAAGCTGTGGAATGTTCTGCATTCTTTTCACTTTTACCCTGTTGACAGGAGCGACGCATATCGGCATAAGCCCGCTCACAGAACGACGGCGGGCCCAGCGCCAACCGGAAACTCTGTAAAAAATGCCTAGTTACTCGACTCTGCTGATAGTGATATTAGGAGGAATGCCCGAGCGGTTAAAGGGGACGGACTGTAAATCCGTTGGCTAAGCCTACGTTGGTTCAAATCCAACTTCCTCCACCACTGTCGGATTAGAGTTTAGAGTGCGCGGGTATAGCTCAATGGTAGAGCAGCAGCCTTCCAAGCTGAATACACGGGTTCGATTCCCGTTACCCGCTCCAGATTTTCAAGAGCGGATAGGCGTGTAAGGAATCATCGACGGGCGGTTCGCCGTTCCGTTTTGGCATAAATGTCGGCCTGGAAATCTGATTGGTTTCTATGCGGGCGCTCGAGCGGTTCTAGAACAAAGAGAACAACGGCGATGGCAAAGAGCAAGTTTGAACGTAATAAGCCCCACGTAAACATCGGCACCATTGGTCACGTTGACCATGGCAAGACCTCGCTGACGGCAGCGATCACCAAGTTTTTCGGTGAATTCAAGGCATACGACCAGATCGATGCTGCACCAGAAGAACGCGCTCGCGGTATCACTATTTCGACGGCTCACGTTGAATATGAAACTGCAAACCGTCAC
>NZ_NNRM01000053.1 GCF_002252525.1 Brucella pseudogrignonensis | reverse complement strand
AAGCCCCCCCGCCCAAGCGCGATACGGGCCTTTTCTGAAGAAGAACGCTGGGCCATTCATGTACTCATAAGAACAAATCAAATACCACTAACCTTGTGGGATTATGTATTTATCGGTACTTGTTGCTTTACTAAATCAATACTGCTAAACGATCGTCGTCGGGGAGGACAAGACCGCCTGCGCGCGCTTCTGCGCTGCCGGGCGGTTTTCCATTTTTAGGGCCATGCATATGCTGCATAACTGATGTGCATCATCGCCCATTGTAATCATCATACCAGCTACCTATCTTCGGCTTGTTCAGTCTCACTCCTCCTCCCAGAGACTGAACTCGAAGCGCGGCACTCCTCCTCCCAGTCGCGCTTTCCAGATCAGCCCGTTGCACACTCCTCCTCCCAGTGCAGCGGGCTTTCTTGTTTTTTGGAGCTTCTATCTAGATCCATCAAAACGGAATATCGTCGTCCAACATCTCAGATAGACCAACGGACACATTGTCGTTCGCTGGCTCCGGCACGTTGTCATTGTCTGCTTCAAGACTAAGGCCTGCCCGCACGTCTTTCACATTCCAGTATTTGCCGTTTGGAACGACACTGATTTCGTCGGTGGTAAGCAACTCACGCTGGCGTTCAAGCCATTCCATTACCGTCTTCGGAAACGGCCGCTGGCCTCCGTGCTGCGTCCACCATCTATGCGCCTTGGTTTGTGCGAAACCAGTGTGCTGAGGACAAAGCCATTCGTTGATCTGCGTATATCCAGCGATGTAGCTGCACTTAACCGACGGCGGCTTGTCGCCCTTACCTTCGTGAAAGTGAAACGTCCGACCTGTCACTTTGCGCCACTCTGCTTCTGCGGTGCTGACAATCGGAACGTCAGCGGCCTGCCGGGTTAGCTTCTCATCCTCATTTGGCGGGAAGTCATAGCCGCAGCATGGGCACTTCATCAGCGAGATGTGCACCTTCTCACCGCAACCGACCGCCCCGTTGTCGTCTGGCACTGTCGGGCAGATCTTGATTGGCGGCTCACCGTTGCCAGCGCTTGGTGCTTTCGGCTCGACCATGTCGACAGGACCATGCCGATCGACGAGTTTCGCGAAATCCAGAACAAGGCAATTACGTTTAGGGCCTGCCGAGATAGCAGCAAGCCGCTCCTCAACAGTATCCAGTGGCGCACCTACCTTATAGAGCGGGCGAGTGCCACGCCCAGCCATTTGGACGTACAAGCTCAGGGATAAGGTCGGGCGCATAAATGCAATTAGATCAACACCCTTATGATTGAATCCTGTCGTAAGAACTGAATTGTTCGTAACGCACTGGATTCGGTATGCTTTGAAGTCCTCAAGGATGCGGCGGCGTTCTTCCTTCGACGTATCGCCCGTTACAGCCTCGCATGTAATTCCGCGGGATCTAAATACGTCGCGCACGTCCAGCGCAGCCTTTACGCCGGCGCAGAAACAAAGCCAGGAGCGACGATCAGCGCCCTTTGCGATGATCTCAGAAACCACAGCATCATTAAGGTCAGTGCGATTGATTGCCTCTTCCAGCGCGCGCTGCTTGTAATCTCCGCCAAGCCGCCCGACGCCTTTAACGTCGTATTCTGTTGCCGTTGGTTTGCTCGTCAGCGGAGCAAGGAACCCGTCTCGGATGCCATCAGCAACTCCGTAGGTGTAGACAATCTGGTCAAAGAGGCGATCCGCGCCCTCATCCAAGCGACCGCTATCCAGCCGATAAGGCGTAGTAGTCAGGCCAAGGATTTTCATGTCCGGATTGATCTCGAGCAGCGCGTCAATGAACTTGCGATACATCGTGTTGCTGTTGATCGGGATCAGGTGGCACTCGTCGACCATAAGGACGTCGACGTGTCCAATCTGTGCCGCCTTGTTGTGAACAGTCTGAATGCCTGCAAAAACAATCTGACTGCGCGCATCACGACGACCCAAACCAGCCGAATAGATGCCTGCAGGTGCAAATGGCCAAACGCCAAGCAATTCCAGATAATTCTGTTCGATAAGCTCCGCGACGTGAGTAACGACCATCACGCGCATATCGGGCCAGCCCTCAACGAGGCGCTGGATCAGAGATGCCATAACCAACGACTTGCCGCAGCCCGTCGCAAGATCAACAAGCGGATTGCCCGCCTCCTCTTGCCAATAGTCGAACACGGCGTCTATTGCTTCTGACTGGTAGTTTCGTAAGGTTAGCATGTTGGGGGCGTTACCTTGTCTGGAAATGAAAGATTTTGGACGGTGGTTCTGTATGTCGTGACGGTGAGTTACGTCGCTTTCTGCTGCCTCATCTTGGGTTGGCTGGTTGCGACAGAAGATACCGTCATTGAGGCATTAGTCGTGCTGGGAGGAACTTACGGAACCTTATTGACCGGCGTCCCGGTACTGATCGCTGTTCTTGTTGCAAAGCAGCAGTTAGATGCTAATCGGACGCAGCATGTGGCGGCGATTAGACGGTCATTCATCAAGGAGATTAACGTGTTATGTGCAATTCGATCGTATGCTGTCGGCGTCATAAACTACAAGGAAAGATGGTTTTATAAGGCATCCTCAGAAAGTGACTACCCTATATTTACAACGCCATCTTTTGACCCGATGATTGTGGATAGTTGGCCCGATGTTTTGCCTTCATGCTTGAGAGATGATATTATAAGACTTGAGTTTTTATGCATGAAAGTCGTCGAAGATCATCCACATCGACAGGATTTTGAGGCTGCGATAGCAACTCCGATTTACTTAGCTGATAAACTCATCAAAAGCGCTGACGAACATCAAAAACAGCTCTCTCAATACTGGTCCTAACCTTTAGCCCCATCCACCCAAACCTCCCCACTTTTCATGCGATAAGTGATCGTCTCAGCCTCCTCATCGACATCGATCTGCTCACCATTCACCATGCCCGGTAGGTACAAATGCGCTGGGCAGCCGTCACGCTGTTCATCGATCGACAAAGGCTTTGCCCATCGTGCGCATGAGATATGGCAATCGCCGCCGCTCTCAGGCTGAGCATGAAGGCATGTGCGGCAGTTCACACGCGGCTGTGCCTCATGATGGCAGACAGCTTTGTGCTTGCAGAACATGCATCCAAAGAACTCCGGGTTTTCGCTAATTCTGCTCGGAGGCGCGTCTGAAAATACGATGCGTTCGCAGCGAGCAACGAGCCGTAAGCAGAATTCCAGATCGTATTCGATGCGCTCTGAATAGAGGCTGTCGCTGTCCTTGCACGACACCAGATAAAGGCACCGGCTTAAACCGAAGGCATGCATTCCAAGCTGACACTGCGCATAGTGCAACGGCTTTGCTTTCTGGCAGCCGTCCTTAACAATCAGCGCGAAGCCCTTGGCATTGCTCGATTTAAACTCTAGTAGGTGCTCTGTCTTCGACGCCTCCGGCACATTCATTGCCTTACCGTCGCACTTGCCGCGCACAAAGCCCGACACAAGCCGGATCTTGTCTTGCTGCCCGTAAACGTCGACGCCGATGCTCTCGAGATCAGCGACGAGCCGGTCTTCTTCAATGTTACCCGTTTCAAACAAGCGCAGCTGACGGCCGCTATGCACCTCGTGGGCCGAAGCCCACCTGAAGCCATACCAAAGCGCCCTGTCGCATTCTGCGCCCGCCTCGCCCACGCTGATGCCCCACGAGTCCCAGGATTTCGCCTGGGCCTCGTAAGCGGCATAAATCGCGCCGACGGTTGTGGACTGTGGTTTGGGGAGTGGTGCCACGGTCTACACCCGCATCGGCATAATTACGCACCTGTATCCCGGCCGACCGGCTGACGTGATAAGCGCAGGCGAACCAGAATCCGCCATCGACATGGTGACTTCATCCGCACTAAACGCCGCCATGAGTTCCGTGACATACTGGCCATTGAAACCAATCGTCAGTGGCTCGCTACTGAAATTGACCTCCATTTCCTCGGTCGCGTCACCGCGATCTGGATTAGCGACGTTCAGCGTCAGAGCATCCGAAGCAAACGAGAAGCGCACAGCACGCCCCCGCTCGCTTGCAATAACTGATGTGCGGCCGACTGCTTCGCGCAGTGCTTTAGCCGACAGGGTAGCGACACGCTCTGATGGCTTGGGAATAACGCGCTCGTAATCCGGATATGTGCCGTCGACGAGCTTCGACACGATGACAGTCGAACCCCTCTCGACCATTACCTTGTTTGACGAAAGCGAAACCGACACGACGCCTGTCGGCAGCAATGACAGAAGTTTGTTAGGAAGAATAACAGGCGCAAACGACGATTCCTGCTCGATACGTGTTGACGCGAGACGATGCCCGTCTGTTGCCGTGGCAACGATATGGCCGTCCTTGGCTTCCAGAAATACGCCGTTCAGGTAATAGCGGGTTTCTTCGGTGCTGACAGCGAACTGCACTTCCTGCACGAGCGAAGCGAGATCGAACTCGATCGTGGTGTCGAAGCTTCCGTGATTGAAGGACGGGAAGTCAGCGGCTGGCAGCGTATCCAGCTTGAAACGGCTTTTGCCAGATTTAACGACCAGATGATTGCCGTCGGCTTCCAAGCTAATGTCACTTGTGGCGCGCTTCGAAATGTCAGCAAGCAGCTTACCCGCAACCGTGACAGTGCCGTCCTGGCTATCCAGAACAGGCAAGCTGGTGCTGATTTCCAGATCAAGATTTGTACCGGTGATGCTCAGCTGTCCTTTGTCCGCGGACAAGAGCACGTTGCCAAGGATTGGGATTGTCGTTCTGGCCTCAACTGCCTTTGTCACGGTCGACAAGGCGTGCGCAAGCTGCGCTCGGTCAAGCGTTACCCGCATGGGTTTCTCCTCGTGTTGGTGGTGGCAGGCACGGCTGGTGACCGCGCCTTGGTTAGATTAGCCCTTAGACCAAGGACGGCTTCCCGCAGCTTTTGCAGGCTGCGATGGCTTGTTGTTGTTTGCCGCTGCAGGGCGGTTGTCATTGGCTGATCGCTGCGCTGCCGCCGCAGGCTGTTGAGCGTCAATGCTCGGCTCAGGCACGTTGTTTTCGTCAGGGAAGAAGTATTTCTTGATCTCGGCACGCGCCGGATACTGGCCGTCCTTTGAAGGCTTGCCGAGGGCTACTCGCACCGTGAACGACTTAAAGAGCAGATCGTCGGTGTCTTCTACCGAAGACATTTCGAGCGCGCGGCAAAGGCTGGCAAATTGCCTTTGACCAATTTCCTGAGCGGTCGGGTTCTTGTTCTCAATGTTGTAGTTGTTGAACAGCTTGCGATCAGCATATTCAGCGGGCTCGAGCACCTTCAGCGTTGTTTTCAGAATGGTGCCGCTGCCGGTCGAAGTCGGCACCACGTCGGCCGCCTCGATTTCCATCTTGTATGTGCCGTTCGGCAGTTCGGAATAGTCCGACTGCGTCGTGTCGTGTTGGGTGGCGTCAAACGCCGTTCCAAGTCTCGCCATGTGTTAGTTCCTCGTGTTGGTGGTGTGGTGAATGCGCAGGTTAAGACTTTGCGCGAAACACGGTGGGTCGGACAAACCCTCCGATGAAGCCAAGCGCAGCGCCGATCTGCCAAAGTGACATGTGTCCAGCATTGATGCTTAAAGCGGTGAGGAATGCCTGCACTGTTTCAGTGAAGAAGAAGCCGACAACCCATCCCGAAAACGCGCCAAAGAGAACGCCGATCAGCGGTGCAAAGAAAAGAATGGCGGCAACGGTAACCAGTCCAGCTAGTGCTTTTTCCATCAAGCAACCTCCTGCATCGTGTCCGGCCAGTACTTCGCCAGCTCGGTGAAGCCCTGCCCTTTGCGGTATGGAACGGCGTCGGGCATTGAATACCGGTTCTTGGCGTTGAAGCCTGCGCCTTCATTCAGATGGATCTGGCGCTCTTTGCCGCCCTCGGCATGGGCGACCTTTGTCTGGCGCGCGACTTCCTTTTCCTTGATGGAAACTCGGTAGTTCATGAACGCCACAACATCAGACTTTTCTCGAACAAGTGCATTAGCGCGCTTGTGCAGTTTCGGCTGGTACCTCGAATATGGATCTGTCGTCGGGCTGTCGAAGCGCACAATCTCGGGGTGAGCGAGGATGACCACATAAATGCCGGCTTGAGCGAGCGCAGACAGGGCCGACATGAGCTCATTCCATTCGGTGTCGGCTTCCACGTAGCCTTTACCGAACCCAGCTTCCTCAATGCTGTTGATACCAAGGCGGGCACATGTCGCAGCCCAGACAAGCGGTTCGAGGCCGTCGGCACTGTCGATAATCACGGTGCGCCGATCATGCTCAACAGTCAGCAGTTCGCCGATAATGTTGAGCAAATCTTCGAAGCTTTCAATTGTGCCTGGCGTTGCCATTTCGATATCAGATGGCGGACGCTCGCCTTCTGTGGCCAGATAAATCGGATCTGGAAACTCAGATGCAAGGCTGGTCTTGCCGATGCCGTCGACGCCATACAAAAGCATGACCGGCGGGTCGTTTCTCTTCGTCGATTTGAGGCTTGATAGGCTGATAGCCATAAGTAACTCCTCGTGTGTGGTTAGTGGGTAAGTTGAATGACGATCATCATGGCCAGCAGGATGATCGAGCCGATCAGCCAGACTGGCGCCGATGTGGCCAGCGTGGGAAACCGTGGGTAGGTCATTGGCCACCCCACAAATAAAGCAGGCCGTAGAAAGGCAGCACTGCGTTCCAGAAAATGAAGCCTGCCACGACCAGTAAAAGCCCAAGGGTAAACCCCGTGAGAGCCAACGAACGTGCAATCTTCCCGGTGCCATTACCGGCTGGCGTGACGGCGTTCACAACAGCACCCATGAGTAAAAGCCGATGCCCAGCGCTAAAGCCGCGACAACTGCCAGCCCCATGACGAAGTGATCACCAAGGCCCAGCGTAGTTTCGCTGGACAAGATCCGGTCGTCTTCGACGGCGTAGTCTTTGAAAGGCGCCGTCATTCGGCACCGTCCTTATGAAATCTGAGCATAATACCTCCTCGTTCCCCGCCGCGATTGCAGCGGGGCTGGTTGGTTCATCGGTGGGATTTACTGGTTAAGCGGCGATGCGCGAGTACGGCTCGTCGTGAGCGATCCAGTGTTCGACGGCATCCTTTGCCGCCCTCAATCCGAGACCAGTTACAGATCGCAGCTCTTTGATCGCTGAAATCTTCTCGCCCTTAGCAGCGAACCGTTGCCATTCGTGCTTATAGGATGGTGCAGGCTCACTCACCTTCTGCGTCAGCACGTACACGCCGAACTCCTGGCCCTTATGGATACCGGCTAGACGCGTTGCTTCCTTTGCGGCCAACGTTTCATTTGCATGAACATGAGGCGCTGCCGAGGGCTTTGGCTGGCCGTTTTCAATCAGTGCGACGATGGCGGGTTTTGCAACTGGCGCGAAATAGAACATATCGTTACGCAGAATGAACGGGGCCGGTGCAGCAGCTTTGACAGGCTCGTCGACCCATTCGGCGATGAGGTCGAGATTTGGCTCATTGCCTATCCAGCGTGAGCCGTGAACACCGTCTTTCTGGAAGATGCGGATCCCGATATCACCGGCTATATCAGCAGCAAATGCATATGAATCATTATTTCGTGCCATCAATGGCCCAGCCTTACGGCCATCACGCGTGCAGTAGTATTTGCCTGCTTCGATTTTGAGGGGGGCGGCGACAAAGTCAGATAATTGTGCGTGCCAATTGCGCCCTGTTTCTCCCCATCCAGTAAAGGGCGCATCGAACAATACGCGCGCATAATTATTATTGATTTTCTCGATGACACCGATGGAACCGCTATACCGACCATCGCCCTCATTGGCAGTCAAACGCACCCGATCACCGACCTTGAATGTCTGCGCCTTCGCAACTACAGGCAGAGTTTCAAATTCATCTGACGCCAAATACCAGTTGTCGCCAACGTCATCGATGACCCAAACATCACCACCATCGACGGTTTTTACCTCGTAAAGTCCGCCTGCGCGAACGTCGATCTGTGTTACCAGGCTTCTAACCTTATCTCCAACTTTCACATTACCCATCAAGCTACTCCCCTCGTCTTTGTTGATTTTGTCAATTTCACGCCCTTGGTGAAATCGACCGGAATGACATTGGCTTCTTCTGTTCCGATCTCAGAGCCGCCACCGCCGTCGCCATTATTGGCCGGTGGTTCGACTTCGAAGCGCGAAACCTCGATCGTCCCAAGGCCAGTACCTGGTATCCAGAACCGCACTGTGAGGAACATGCAGCCGTCTCGATCGCCGATAATGATCCCCTTCCAGCCTGTCAGCTTGTGGGTCACAATTGAGCCGGGCAGATCCCAGCAGTCACCGCATTCGCAAGTCACGCTGCACCCCGCTTCGTTCTGCTGAAGGACACAGGAGCGTTCGAAACATACCGACCATCTTTAAGGACGGCACTGTCTCGGGCATGCAGCTTCTGCGCGGCTGTTCGATAAGGCTTGCGGTTTGTCGTGTCCCGCTCGCCAGTCCGCGTGAATTTGGTTTGGTAAGCCTTGTGGGGCTCACGCAAGGTATGGGATTTCATTGATATTCCTCCTTTTAGGAGGTTGATCTGTGGCCTGCACATGCTGGCCAACGTGGCTCAGGCTGCGATGGCGCCCGGCTGTTCGTAATTGTCGTTCGCGGCTTCCAGCGCACGGATGCGTGGCATAGCGATATAACTGACGCAGTGATTCGCCGTGGACCATCCACCGTTCGAAACGCACCGCACAACGATGCGGTCGGCTGTAGATTTTGGGATCGGTCGGCGGAGAATTGAAGCTACAGTCGATCTGGGCAAGCTAAGCGCATTTCCGATCTCTGTCGGGTTGGCGCCCACCTCGTGCATGCGATGCACTTCTTCTATGGTTTCATAATCTTTCATGCTCTCCTCGTGTTTGGTGTTGGTTGACAAATGGCTTCGGTGAAGCCATCTGTCTTGTCGCGCGGGGTGGTACTCGCGAAGGAACCCCCGGTGTAGAAGTGGCGCAAGCCCTCCTCGTGTAAGCCGGGGTATTACGAGGCGGAGCGAGCAGCGGGTGGTGCCGGCTCATAAACTCCGCCTTTAAAGTTTTCGCCCTAATATCTGGCGCAGGGCTTATTGCTCGTGTTTGGTCATCATCCAGATATGACGGTCTGCTGGTGAGGCAGAATGAGGGTTAGGCCGATTTTTTACGCCTTGCCGTTGCTGGAACATTATCGTTACCAGCTGAAGACGACGGAACAGAACCCGCATCGATATCCAGGCCAAGATACATTTTGAGGATGATTTTTGCGCGCTCCCGCTGACGTGCGGTGGGATGACTTGTACTAATCATGCTTGCGGCGAAGCTGATTTCCCACGGCGTCATTTGACGCAATACGGTTTCAAGCAACACAAAACCGAGCGCTTGATAATCAGTATATTCGGGCTGTCGATCAGTAAGCGGAACGCTGACTGGACGATTACCGGCCTTAATGTCAGAAATTGCTATTTCCAGGCTTTTGGGATCAGATTTGACTAATGCTCTAGCCATTCACATTCTCCTCTGTGATGTTAAGCAGCGCTTCAATTTTTGATAATGTGTCGTCGTCGGCTGCTGATAGAGCGGCGACAATTCTTGCAACCCTTGCCGATGAATTGCTAATTTGTTGATTTTGTTGATGGATTTTTCCAACCACGTGGTTGGAGTTTTCTATGTGCTTTGGAACAGAGGCTGATGCTTTTGCCTTAGACCGTCTCTCCCGTTCAGATTTGGCTTTCTTTTCCCTGATCTCTTCAAGGGTAGCGTCGCCATTTGCTAGCATCATGTATTTTCTGGCTGTTTCATCACTCAGCCTAACGTGCGAGAAAAGAAAAGCCGACCATCGCATTTCGCGGGTTTCTTTAAGACGCTTCTGTGCTTCCAAAAGCTGAATACCGGCTGCAATGTAATGCTGTTCGGCTTTATCAAGGGCCTTGTCGCCAGCCTCGACGCGAGCCTTTATTTCGCGGCCAACCGTGTCGATTGCTATTAGTTGGTTAGCCACTGACTTCTCCTCATGGTTGTACTTTGTTTGGTTGCATGCTTATGGGTAGATGTCGGTGGGGAGCAAATAGCCACTCTGCAGCTTCGGCTGTTCTCATGTAGGCGAAGCGGCGCATGACTGCGTTCGCTGAGAGACGGCTTCAACCGTCAGAGCTTAGAGGTATTGGCTTATGCTGAAACCTAAGTTGGTCGCAGTTCGTGCTTACGTTCGTCTGCGATTTGGACGCTCAGAGCATGTCAGTGCTCATTGGCGGTCGTGGCCGGGACAACTGGCCTTCGATTTCTAGGCTGGCGTTACAAACCAGCTCAATCCCCACCGGCACCTATTCTTTTGTTCTATATGCTTCTATTCCTGCGCATGCTTATGGGTAGATGTCGGTGGCCGCTCTTCCGAGTGCTTGTTCTGTGTGGTGTTGGCAAACGTAGGTCATCCTTGAATGGCCACTTATCAAAACACCCACCAATCAACACGAGGAACAGCACCATGAAAAAGATTATTGAACGTCTCGTTCACGTACGGGCTCATGTACGGTTCAGACTTGGAAAGATTGAGAACGTTCGAGAGCACACCCGCTCTTGGCCTAATCAGCTAGCCTTCAACTTCTAAGATTGTACGGCCACCGGCACCCACTAATAAGCATGCGAAACATCGCCAGCCTCATATGCGAGGCCAGCGCTCCTGTTGGTCTACGGTGGGTATTTGTCGTTGACGGCGAAAAGCGCTCTGATCGAATGGGTCATGATTTTCTCCTCGTGTATTGGCTGGTCGTCTTGGGATTTTGGTGCTTGGCAGATTTACTATCTGTCCGGTCGCGGAAGCTCCGGCTTCTCTTTGTGCAACTCATTCTCCTTTTGTGTGTCCCGACATTCTTTGTGTCGGTTGATGATTGACTTATGCGATAAACAAATAATTATGTCAACTGGTATTATGCGATATTCGCAATATATTTGTTGAGCAATATATGCGAAAAGGCCATATGGCTAAAATATACTCAGCTCAGTGGATGGAAGACGCTCGCAATTCTGCGGGACTGACTCAGTCTGAACTGGCCGATCGTATCGGCTTGAGCCAAGACAAAATTAGTAATGTTAAGCGCGGAGTGCGTAAGCTTTCCAGCGACGAAGCCACTCGTATTTCAGAAGTTACCGGGTATCCGCTGCCCGGTCACATTAACCCACTGGATGTATTAGGATACATTGGCGCTGGCGCCGTGGTTTACCCCATCGATGATGGCGATCCCTTGTATTCGCTAAATATCGAATACCCCCTTCCACCGGGAACGGTGGGCGCGATTGTGCGCGGCGACAGTATGTTCCCCATTTTTGAGGATGGGGATCTAGTAGCATATTCAGGCGAGACGGTTTTACCTGAAGATATGATTGGGGAAACCTGTATTGTGCAAGTAACTGATGGGCGAATGCTTATCAAAACGATTCGGCGCGGGTCATTGCCTGGCCTATATACACTAACCAGCTACAATGCCCCCGACATTGTGGACGTGTCGTTAGATTGGGCTCGATCATTCTATAGTCGTATTTCTCGCAGGGTTTGGCGCAAGTTTGTACGCTAACCCTTGCCCTGACGACTGCAAATTGCGCTTGATGTAGGCTTAAAAGCCGAACGCCTTTTCAATTGCTTGCACACGCAAAGCTAATAGGGCTATTGGCGGAAATTCTTCATCATCCCATATAATTCCTGACCACCTTTTATGATCATATTTTGCAAGGCTACCAGCGATAACGATAGCCTTTTTTCGCGCGTCTAAATCGTTAGCATTTCGCTCAATCTGATCCATAAGCGCACTCACCTCATCAGGCTCGTCTCCGCCCATGTACTCTTCGATCAAATCGGATGCCTTCTTATGAAGCCGTGCGAACACCTCAACTACCGACTCCGATCCGTCCAAGGCTGATTTCTCGCGCAAAAGATCATCAATATTGGATCGCGCCTCTTCGTCTAATTTTGCCGGAAGCGATAAAACTTTAGTAAAAAACAGAACGGGCGTCACGAGAAGTAAGCCTACTATAAATGACGTCTTCGAAATCACGTCGCCCATGAGCGCGTCATACCCAGACCAAGCGCCCACAATTAAAGCTGCTACAACTGACAGTACTGCGGCAACGATCATTGACCGCGGTCCACCAAATCCCAAATCGCTAAGCGTCTCACGCCATGCGCGGGAAATAATTTTATTCCAATACTCTCTCTGCATGCTGCCCCCACTCGCTTTAGAAGGGGCAATCTACCTAATCTCTCCATTGATTCAATCTCCTCAACACCCGCATCATTGCTGGACGCGGTCATATTATGCGTTAATCAAAATCCACCGCAAGTTAAAATATTTGATTTTCGCTATTTTTTGACTTGACGAATTTATTTGATTATCGCATCTTTCTTATCGCAGCCAGCACGAAGACGGCCTCACCAGCTTGATCTGCTGAACCAACCAAACACGAGGAGTAACCCAATGACGAACGCGAAAACCCCGAGAAGAAGAAGATCGCCAGCACCTCGAAAGAACGAAGTAATCGGCGGCGGATTCTTTGTATTCCGCCGTGGCAAACTAACCGGCCGCGTCAGCGTTGCCACTACCCTACCGTATGAACACGGGTCGTTTGAGCAAGCACTGGCGGAGGCAACGCGCCTCGCCAAGCTCTGCCCAGGCGAAACATACGAAGTTTTCCAGACAAGTGGCGCGATCGCCACATCCAACCATGATGTGTTTCTCGCCGAACTCCGCGAGGCCGGTGCCAGCGTTGAGACTGTCGCTAGTGAAGACCCCGAGCTGGCGGAGGCTGCGTGATGAACCGCGCCCTGCTGGAAATGCTCGCCGATATGGAACCTGAGCTGCACACCGAAGTGCATCGCGCAGGCAGTGACGAACCAATGCGTCGTCCCGACCACCGTGCAAAGAAGCACGCTCGCCCAATGCCCTGGATACGATACGCAGCGCGCGAAGCCGTTGAGATGACGGTTGTCATTGGTTTCTTTGTGACAATCGGCGCTGTTGGGCTCGGCGTCACATGATTTACCGCGAAAGATAGCGACGGGGCGTAGCGCCCCAGGATTTACCAGTCATCGACGATCCGAGCGTTTTCACGCCACGGGCCGTCACGGTCACCAAAACCACACGAGGAGCATCAATTCATGTCTAACAGACACACGCACATTCTTACCGCCGACGAGTTCATTGCTCAGGGCACCACAGCAGCAGCAATCCTGTCGATTGCCCGTTGGTATCGCGTAAGCGACCCGGCAACCGCCGCAAAGATCAAAGACATTGCATATGACGTGTCGCGCAAAACGGGCGAGAAGTTCCGTATGCGCCGCGTGCGACCGGCCAACGACAATCGCCGTCCTTTCAAGCGGAGGGCGGCGTGATGGACAGCCGCGGCAACAGTATCGACGCTGCTTATCTCAACGCGTTGCGGCTAGGCCCGCAGCGCATAGGCCGGGCTTCTGTTGGAAGCACTGGGATTCCTCTGCCCGTTGCTCGCCGTCTGGCGGCAACAGGTCGGGCCGTCGTCGTGGGTGATGAGGTGCGATCTATCAAGGCGGCGGCTCGTCAGGGTCCGCCAACAGATTAAGATAATTGGTTATCTCTTCGGCTTCATCGCGCCGGAGATTGCAACAGAATTGGCCGTTCAGCTTCGCAGGTTCGCCCGTTGAGAGCTTAACGACGGTCCATGTTCCATCCGGCTCTTGCCGCTTGTCAAAATGAAATATCGTCATGGCATCAGCAGTTTGTTGCTATGCAGATCAGCTATTATTCCAATTCGCAGTACCCTACGTCATTTAATGATGACGTATCGGATGCCTATTCCATCGAATGTCGCAGTGATTAAACAGATAAGCCATCTCGCTAGCTTCGTCCTCTGACAAATCGTGAAGCAGCGTTCCATTCACGGCTGCTGGCAGAGCATTGTTAGTATTAACAACCGTCCAGCTACCGTCCTGCTCTCTGCGGACATCATATCTAAGGTCAGCCATGCCACTACCCTCCATGTGGACTAACTTTCCAATCACGAGACGAAGTTTAATTTCAAATCCCGTTTGGTCAATAGCCCACTAAGCCGCTAGCGCCTCATCCAATCCGTTGAGGTACTCAATCAGTTCTTCGGCATCGCGCTTCTTAAGCGAGCAGCAAAGCTGCCCATTGAGCGAAACCGGATTCTGACTGACGGTTTCCTTTACGGCCCAAAGACCATTCGGCTGTTCGTCCAGATAATAAAAGTTAGCTGCCATTGCGAACTGCGGCGTCATCTCAATTTCCTCAGTTGTGGGGAACCGCCGCGATAACGCCGACCCGGAATCTTTGTTCCAAAAAAATCAAGAAAAGTGAGGAATCAACATGCATAATGAAAACGACAACGAAGCTGATTTGCTTATGGGCGTCGAGCCTATCGCTAAATATCTAGGCGTCACAAGGCGCCAAGCGTATCGGCTTGTCTACGATAAAATTATGCCTAGCTTTAAGCTCGGTGGCACCGTTGCTGCTCGCCGATCCAGCCTCAAAAAATGGATGGAAAGTCTGGAAGCAGAGCACGCCGCGTAAGCCGTGTGCCATGTGTCAAACCATGTGCCGTCGATTCCCCGCGCAATCCTGAAAATGCGTGTTTTTCTGGGAAATCCCTGAATATTTGCGGCACATGGATTATGATGCCACACCAAGCTCAAACATTTGATATTGTTGTATATTTTTGGTGAGCGCGCAGGGATTCGAACCCTGGACCTACTGATTAAAAGTCAGTTGCTCTACCGGCTGAGCTACGCGCTCCCAGAGGGGAACAAATCGTCCCTGGAAGTGCGGCGGAACATACGGGCGACTTTCAGAATGGTCAACACCATAAAATCAAGTTTCTTCAACATAAATTCAAAAAAACGACACCAATCGGCAGATTTCCACGATAAGCTGGGCGCACCGCCGATTTTCCACCGTCAAAAAGTGCATTTATCAACAAAATTTCCGCGCCCGCCCATCCGAGACGACAAAGAATCGCGTCGGGATTGACGAACTAGCCAAAAATTTCGAGCTTTGAAAAAGCGATTCCTGTTGTTGAAATGTTACTGTAGGCTCATAGGTGTAACTCATTCCAGCATTTTGGTTTTTCATGTCCTTCGTTGCCAATGCATTCTATCGATTCAGGCATTCCCTATCTGGCATAGGGCTTGCACTCGGAACTTTATTGTTCGCAGCGGCACTGACACCAAGCCTTGTTCCGCGGACCTATGTCATGCAGGGCATATTGTGCGGCGTCGCATTTGGTTCTGGATATGGCCTGGGCGTATTTTGGCGTTGGGTCTGGCACTATCTGGAGCTGCCCGAGCCGGGGGAATGGTTGCGCAGCCGTGTTAATTTACTCGTTGGCCTTATCTGTCTTGCAGTTGCTATAGCTGCGCTTTATTTTTCGGCCGGCTGGCAAAATTCAGTCCGCGCCGTGATGGGCATGGAGCCAGTGCCCAGCGCCTATCCTGCAAGCGTCTGCGGACTAGCTGTAATAACCTTTTTGATCCTTCTGCTCTTGGCACGCGGTCTTATCGGGCTTGGCCGATTTATTTCTACACGAATACACCGTGTCGTACCTCGCAGAGTAGCTAACGTCATCGGTGTTGCAGTGACCGTTGTCCTCATCTGGACAATCGCAAACGGCCTGTTGATCCAATCCACATTCGAAGTGCTTGATCGTTCGTTTCGCGAATATGACGCGCTAATAGAGCCTGATCGCCCCCAGCCTTTGGCGGTTGATAAAACAGGAAGTGCTGCATCATTGCTACAATGGGATGAGCTTGGCCGAGCAGGGCGCGAATTTGTGTCGTCGGGTCCGACGGGCGCTGAAATATCATCGTTCACAAAACGCCCGGCAATCGACCCTATCCGCGTTTATGCGGGTTTGAATGTCGCAGACACACCCAAGCAGCGTGCTGAGCGAGCATTGGATGAACTCAAACGACAAAACGGATTTGACCGCTCGATCCTGGTAATCATTACTCCCACAGGAACCGGCTGGGTCGATCCTGCGGCTATGGATGGACTCGAATATCTTCACGATGGCAATGTCGCCAGCATCGCGATGCAATATTCCTATCTCAACAGCCCGCTTTCCCTTCTGTTTCAGCCGGAATATGGCGCTGAGGCCTCGCGTGCGTTGTTCTCCACCGTTTACAACTACTGGAAGGCATTGCCAAAAGATAAACGACCTCGCCTCTATCTCTATGGTTTAAGCCTCGGGGCGATGAATTCCGAGAAATCAGTTTCGCTATTCGAAATGCTGGCAGACCCGATCAACGGCGCATTATGGAGCGGTCCTCCCTTCCCTAGCCGCGATTGGAGGCAAATCACGCGCGACCGTAATCCTGACACTCCGGAATGGCTGCCGGTCTTCAAAGACGGCTCTTTTGCTCGGTTTATGAACCAGAATGGTGAGGCACCTGGAAACGGCGACCGTTGGGGACCGCTACGCATCGTCTATCTGCAATATGCCAGCGATGCAGTCGTGTTTTTTGACAGCCATTCTTTCTACCGCCAGCCGGACTGGATGAACGAACCGCGTGGTCCCGATGTTTCACCACAGTTACGCTGGTATCCAGTCGTGACCATGCTGCAGCTGGCCTTGGATATGGCGTTCGCAACCGCAACGCCTATTGGACACGGTCACGTTTACGCACCCGAACATTATGTCGATGCTTGGATCGAAGTCGCCGATGTGGATGGCTGGAGTGCGGAGCAAATTGACCGCCTGAAACAGTACTTACATCATAAAATGACAGGCGACGACGTTGAAGGCTATGACCAGCGCGGCGGATAATCGCACAAATATGGTCTTGGTATAATCTGACCTGCAAATGAAAACAGCCACCCTTTTGAGGCGGCTGTTTTTTCGGATTTCGACTTCTATCAGCGGTAAGGCGAATAGCACTGCTGGCGCGGACCATTATATGGCTGGAACGTATTGTCCGAAGCGCGATATGATCTGTAGCGGTTATAGCACCACTGAACATGGCTATTACTAGCGCGGTAAACCGGCTGAGGTGCTGGCTGAGCGATTGCACCACCGATGATCGCCCCAGCGCCGAAAGCTGCCAACGGATACCACCAGCCATCATTATGACGACGATAGCCATGGCGATAGTGGTTATAGCCGCGATGGCCATTCCAATAACCTGGACGCGGGCGATGATGGTTCCAACCCGGGCGCGGACCGGGACGGTGTCCATTCCAGCCAGGGCGGCCGGGACGATGACCGTTCCAATTGCCATGACCACGACGGTCCCAACGGTCACGCACTTGCATGACGTTATTAGCATCAACAACCTGAGCAGTTGGCAGGACCGGAGCAGCAGAGACAGGCGCCATCGCACCGATCATAAAAGTTGCGCCGACTAAGCCAACCATCATTTTCTTCAAGGTGTTTATCATCTTGTTCTCCAGTTCAACTGCACACATCATTATCGATGCTAGATGAACGTGTGCTGAATGATAGTGAGGAATATATAGCACCCTATACATCTGACAAGTGATTGGCATGATTTAGGGAAAAGCAATCTCGTGAGTTGAGACCTATGTCAGGTTGACCCCAATCATACTTACGGCGGTTACAGTTAAGACTGAACCGCTGGAACCGCTGTGAACTTTTTTAAGCATTATCCGACGCAAAACCGGTTCCCACTTTTACTGGAACTGCTTTAAGTCTCAAATCGATTTTGTTCGCCATGGTTCACATTATCAGTTAGTTTTGCCCATGGCTGATGGGCGTCGTAACAGCGCGTTTATGGTGGGGTTTGTCGTGTCAACTGAGTTGGAAGCATCCAGATTTTATGCTGCAGACATGATTTCCAAAGAAGCCGATCCTTTTCTGGCGGCTGTAGAAAATACACCCACACCTATGCTCATCACCAATCCGCAATTTTCCGACAACCCAATTGTCTTTGCGAACAAAGCTTTTTTGTTGCTGACGGGATATTCGACAGATGAGGTGATCGGCCAAAATTGCCGTTTCCTGCAAGGTTCTGGAACCAATCCAGAGGATGTGATTGCAATAAAAACAGCAATTGCAGCGGGCACTTCAATCGATATCGACATATTAAACTATAAGAAATCCGGCGAAGCCTTTTGGAACCGGCTGCACATTTCACCAGTCAGAAGCTCTGATGGTGTAATCCAGCATTTCGTTTCCACACAACTCGATGTCACGCTCGAGCTAAAGCGTTTGGTTGAGCTGCAACAAGAGCGTGACACGCTTTCCAGTGAGACCAGACGGCATCAGAACTATCTTGATTACATCGTGAATGCCGCAAATATCGGCTATTGGACCCGTGATCTGAAGACAGGGAGCGTGACCGGTTCTGCTGAGTGCCGCCGAATTTTTGGTTTTAGGGAAGACGAACACATCAATTTTGACCAGATTCTCGAGCTGATCGCGCTTGAGGATCGTATGTCGGTGATTCAACAGACGGAAGCTGCTTTTTTAACTGGCGAACCGTATTCCATGGAATATCGGATCGTAAACAGAGCCGGCCAGACCATTTGGGTGGAAACACGAGCCAAAGCGCTGCTCGGCGACAATCCGACATTGCTTGGCGTTATGCTGGATGTGACCGAACGCAAGCAGACCGAAGCTGACAAGGCATTGGTGACAAGAGAAATCTCCCACCGCTTCAAAAACTCCATGGCTATGGTGCAATCCATCGCCAACCAGACTTTACGCAATGCAAACAGTTCCGAACAGGCAAGCCAGCTGTTCAACGAGCGTCTTCATGCGCTGGCCCAGGCGCATGACATGCTGTTGCAAGATGACTGGGGTGGTGCAACCATTACGCAGATCGCCAATACCGCATTGGCTCCGTTCAACAGAACTTTTGGCAATCGCATCCGCATGAGCGGTCCTTCGCTCTTTGTAAGTGACCGGGTAACGGTCTCGCTTTCTCTCGGTCTCTATGAGCTTACAACCAATGCGGTGAAGTACGGTGCCCTGTCCAATGAGCACGGCAGCATCGATTTCAGCTGGGATATTGTCGATGATCAGGGCGAAAAGAAATTCCAGATGCGTTGGCTGGAAACCAATGGTCCCTCCGTTACGCGACCTTCACGACGCGGCTTTGGCCAGCGGCTTATCCGGCTTGTTCTTGCCGAAGAACTCAAGGCACGCTGCGACATCGACTTTGATCCCACAGGCTTGAAAATCAATGTGCTCGCGCCGATCACGGCCGATGTATTTCCGGGCTTTGATCATAGGATGAGCGCAGGCCCAACGATCACCTGACATCATGCTTTCGCGTAGAGGCATTTTGACATCTGGCGGTAGAGCATAAAAAGCGCCATATGCTGCGATCATGAACGATAGCTCTGCTCTTTTTTCCGAACAATCCGAAGTCACCGCGCAGGAGAAGGAAACGCACTTCTTCCCAGTCATGGCCGACTCACCGCCCGTTGATTGGCTGATATCGGACGGTTTGACGGATTACGACGAAGCGCTCGCTTTTATGGAAGCGCGCGTTGCAGCTATTCGTGAAGGAACGGCGAACGAACTCGTCTGGCTCGTCGAGCATCCATCGCTCTATACGGCCGGCACCAGTGCTCAATCAGCAGACCTGCTGACACCGGATCGCTTTCCCGTGTTTAACACCGGACGCGGTGGCGAATATACCTATCACGGTCCCGGCCAGCGTGTGGCCTATGTCATGCTCGATCTGAAGCGGCGCCGTGAAGATGTGCGCGCATTTGTGACTGCGCTTGAGCAATGGATTGTCGAAACGCTCGCGCAGTTCAATGTCAAAGGTGAAAGGCGCGCAGATCGCGTTGGCGTCTGGGTTGTCCGTCCGGAAAAGCCGCTGCTTGCCAATGGTGGCATGTGCGAAGACAAGATTGCTGCTATTGGCATCCGTCTGCGCCGTTGGGTGAGCTTCCATGGCATTGCCATCAATGTCGAGCCGGAGCTCGAACATTTTGACGGCATCGTTCCGTGCGGCATTGCAGATTACGGTGTGACAAGCCTCGTCGATCTCGGCCTTCCGGTAACGATGGGCGATGTCGATGTTGCGTTGGGCAAGGCCTTCGAAAACGTCTTTGGACCTCGCCAGCCCAAATAATTAGACGCTCTTCACGCGCCGCTCGCGCATGAAGACATAGAAACCTGATCCCACGATAATCGCGATGCCGAACCATTTGGACGGCGTCGGAAAATCGCCGAACACAATCAAACCGACCAGAACTGCATTGACGATTTCCAGATACTGGAAAGGTGCGAGCATAGATGCCGGTGCGAGTTTGAATGCTTGCACCACGAGCAGATGACTGACAGTACCGATCGTACCCAGCAAAAGCAGAAGCAGCCAGGGCTGCAGGCTATGTGGCAGTGCAAAACTCAAATCTTCAATGCCCAAACCTGTGCCGAATACCATCGCCAATCCTGCCAGCGCTGCCCCACCGATACCAGCATAAAACTGCATGACGACCGGGCTTTCCTTTGCGCCATATTTACGGTTCAGGATCAGATAAATCGCAAAAGTTACGGCGGTTGCGAGAGGCAACAAGGAAACCGCACCGAAAATTTCGAAGCTTGGCTGAATAACGATCATCGTTCCGATCAGACCGATACCCACAGCGCTAAAACGACGCCAGCCGACTTTTTCCTTGAGGAAGACGGCCGATAGCAGCGTTAGGATCAATGGTTCAGCAAAAAATACAGCCATAGCGTCTGCCAGAGGCATATATTTGACGGCCGTGAAAAAACACGTTCCGCCAAAACCCATCAGCGCGCCGCGCACAAGATTGCCGACAAGATGCGTGGTCCGTAAAGACGCAAAACCACTCATGACGATCAGCACGAAAAACATCAGCACTGACTGAATAAAAAAGCGCATGAAGGTGACAGTAGCCGGCGGCATATTATCCATCATGGCAAGCCATTTGCCGATGGCATCCATAAGCGGCAGCAGCAGTACCGAGAGGACCATGATCGCCATGCCCTTTACGTGCGCTTCTGTGCCGCCTGCTACCCTGCCCTGCATCTCACTACTCGCAATTTTCTCGCTCCCATTGCGCTTACGCGAATGGCCTGCCCGTTTCCATCTTAATTCACGCAAGAAAAGCGCCCGGTTTGACTTTCGCCATGTTTCTGGTGCAAATCGGCTTCGCTACGAGCAAAACCATTTGATAACTTCGGGCAAAAGCGGAACGTAAGGCGAACTTTGTTCGCATTGCGGGTATTCCCGTGGCATTATCTGTGTGATTCGCAGCTAACTTTATTTCGTGCCGTTCAGTGGGGGCGGTTCTTTCGGTTTCAGACAGAAAGCTTTTCGGACAAAGATGGACGACAGCAACGATCTCTTTTCCAGAGTAGTCAACAATGCCCGTGAACGGCAGATGGAGCAGCAGCCCAAAAAGGCTCATGCATCGACGCCTGTTGCGCAAACGGCAACGACACCATCTGCACCAAAGCCAGCCCCTGTTGCAACCAAGGCTCCACCTGTTTCATCAGGCGCTGATGATTACAACGCCTCCTCCATTCGCGTTCTCGAAGGGCTGGAACCGGTTCGCCTGCGCCCCGGCATGTATATCGGCGGCACCGACGAAAAAGCCCTGCACCACCTCTTCGCGGAAGTCATCGATAACTCGATGGACGAAGCCGTTGCAGGCCATGCCAATTTCATTGAGGTCAATCTCGACGCCGAAGGCTTTCTGACCGTCAGCGATAACGGACGCGGCATTCCGGTTGATGAGCACCCGCAGGTGCCGGGAAAATCGACGCTTGAAGTCATCATGACCAAGCTGCACGCAGGCGGTAAGTTCGACGGCAAAGCCTATGAAACCTCCGGCGGCCTGCACGGCGTGGGTGTTTCGGTAGTCAATGCGCTTTCAGATGTTCTGGAAGTCGAAGTCGCGCGCAATCGCCGCCTTTATCGCCAGCGTTTTTCGCGCGGCATTCCTCAGGGTG
The DNA here is from genome assembly GCF_002252525.1 of Brucella pseudogrignonensis. GTDB lineage: Bacteria > Pseudomonadota > Alphaproteobacteria > Rhizobiales > Rhizobiaceae > Brucella > Brucella pseudogrignonensis. The sequence continues at coordinate 259,355 of NZ_NNRM01000053.1, read as the reverse complement.
GCCTTGAAGATGTCGGCGAAGTCCACAACCGTCGTGGTACGCGCGTCCGCTTTCATCCTGACCCGGATATCTTCGGCAAAACCGCACAATTCGATCCGCACCGACTTTATCGCATGGCGCGTTCGAAGGCCTATTTGTTTGGCGGCGTAGAAATCCGCTGGAGCTGTGATCCGTCGCTTCTCGACCCGAAGAAGGAAACTCCGGAAAAGGCTGTTTTCCACTTCCCCGGCGGCCTCAAGGATTATCTCTCTGCCTCGCTCGGCAAAGAACATCAGGTAACGCGCGAGATTTTCTCGGGCCGCACTGAAAAGCAGGGTGGGCATGGTGCTGTTGAATGGGCGGTGTCATGGTATGGCGGTGACGGCTTCGTCAACTCCTATTGTAATACGATCCCGACGGGCGACGGCGGCACGCATGAAGCAGGTCTGCGCATTGCATTGACGCGTGGCCTCAAGGCCTATGCGGAGCTAACCAACAACAAGCGCGCTTCGATCATCACAACCGATGACGTGATGATTTCGGCAGCCGCTATGCTCTCGGTCTTCATTCGGGAACCGGAATTTGTCGGCCAGACCAAGGACAAGCTTGCAACCGTTGAAGCGCAACGTATCGTGGAAAATGTCATCCGCGATCCGTTCGATCACTGGCTTACAGCTTCGCCACAGGAAGCATCCCGCTTGCTCGACTGGGTTGTCGATCGCGCGGAAGAGCGCCTGCGTCGCCGTCAAGAAAAGGAAACCGTCCGCAAGAGCGCGACGCGCAAACTGCGCCTTCCGGGCAAGCTTGCAGACTGCACGCAGAATGCTGCAGCAGGTGCAGAACTTTTCATCGTCGAAGGTGACTCGGCTGGCGGCTCCGCCAAGCAGGCACGCAATCGTTCCAATCAGGCGATCCTGCCGCTACGCGGTAAGATTCTGAACGTTGCCAGTGCTGGCCGTGAGAAGCTGACAGCCAACCAGCAGATTGCCGATCTCGTGCAGGCGCTGGGTAGCGGCACGCGCAAGAATTATCGTGAAGACGATCTGCGTTATGATCGCGTCATCGTCATGACCGATGCTGACGTGGATGGTGCACATATTGCATCGCTGCTCATCACGTTCTTCTATCAGGAAATGCCGGATCTCATCCGCAACGGCCACCTGTATCTGGCAGTCCCACCGCTGTATCGTCTGAGCCAGGGTGGCAAGGTCGCCTATGCTCGTGACGACGCGCACAAGGACGAGTTGCTTCGCACTATGTTTACCGGACGTGGCAAAATCGAAATCGGCCGCTTCAAAGGCCTTGGTGAAATGCGTGCCGAGCAGCTGAAAGAAACGACCATGGACCCGAAAAAGCGCACGCTTCTTCGTGTTCATGTCGATGAAGATTATATCGATGAAACACGCAGCACTGTTGATGATCTGATGGGTACAAAGCCGGAAGCCCGCTTCCGCTTCATTCAGGATCGTGCCGCTTTTGTGGAAGAACTGGATATTTAATCTTTATCTCTTCCTATCCTGAACTTGCCGAAGGATCGGAAGAGATTCGAACTTCACCATTCCCCCAATTTTTTAAGGGGAATGGATAGTCTTTTGCGGCAAATGCTCAATTCTTGACGTCGATGCCGAGCTTGGTTTCGATTTCCTCGGTCGACTCTTTAACGAAAAATGTCAGGTCTGCGCTGAGCGTAACAATACGGGTTCCAGTACCGTAAGCATTATATGACAGGACGTGGTTGAAGTTCACTGCAACCCGTTCACCACTGACATCCGTAAGCATGATCCACATTTGCCCCTCCTCCTGAAAATAGTTGCTATAGAAGAGGATAGAAGCTTTTCTTGAAATGGCAATGCTCACCTAAAGCTTTACCTGCATTCTGACCTTTTCAACCTTGCGACCAAAACTCTCCGACCATTCTTCGCTGCGGTGATAGGTCTTGAATCCAGCTTTTTCATAAAGCCCGATTGCTGGAGAATTATCGGCATGGGTGCCGATTTCAGCTTCCGCAAAACCATCAAGAACAATCTGCGCCATCAGCGCACCAAGCAATGCGCCGCCTACGCCCTGACCATGGTGCGTGGGATCAACCCAGAGGTCGGAAATGTAGTTTGATTTCGGGACGCGAGCGCCCCAACCGTATATTTCGCCGCATCGTTCCGCCAACAAAACACCATCGGCATTCCCGCGCAAGTCGCGCAGGAATTTGGCCTGGAGTTCCGACCGGCTTTCATCCGTCAGCACAATGTCGCGCGCTGCGGTTTGCCATGCGCGCACCGCGATTTCAGCCATAAAAACAAACTCGCCGGTCATAGAGCGCTGTGCGTCCACTTGGACGCACAAAGGTCGCTCTAGTTTTTTATATTCTGGCTTCGATCCCCCTGAAAATCGATCTCGATTTTCGGATCGAAGCCGGGCACGGCGAATGAGAACTTCAGATTTTACCACCATTTCTTCGGTGTAAAGCGTCCCGCAGCCTGCTCAATCGCGCCAGCTGCCTGAAACAGCGTTTCTTCTTCAAACGGGCGACCGATCAGCTGCAGACCAAGCGGCAGACCCTGATCATTGAGGCCAGCAGGAACCGCGATGCCCGGCAGGCCGGCCATGTTAAGCGTGATGGTGAAGATGTCGTTGAGATACATCTTGACCGGATCGTTTGCGAGTTCCTTGTCGCCAATGCTGAACGCAGCGGAAGGCGTAACAGGCGTCAGGATTGCATGAACGCCGCTTGCAAAGACATTTTCAAAGTCTTTCTTGATCAGCGTGCGAACCTTCTGCGCGCGCAGATAATATGCGTCATAATAGCCAGCCGACAGAACATAGGTTCCGGTCAGAATACGGCGCTTCACTTCCTTGCCAAAACCTGCAGCACGGCTCTGTTCGTACATATCGGCAATATCCTTGCCCGGTACGCGCAGACCGTAACGCACGCCATCATAACGCGCGAGGTTGGACGAAGCTTCCGCAGGTGCCACAATGTAATAGGCAGCAAGCGCATATTTGGTGTGCGGCAGCGAAACATCGACGATTTCAGCGCCAGCATCTTTGAGATATTGCACACCCTTCTGCCAGAGCGCTTCGATTTCTTCCGGCATACCATCAATACGATATTCGTTCGGAATACCGATCTTGAGGCCCTTCAGCGACTTGCCGATAGCTGCTTCGTAATCCGGCACTGGCAGATCAACCGAGGTTGTATCTTTCAGATCGAGCGATGCCATAGACTTGAGCAGGATCGCGGCATCGCGCACGTCGCGAGCGATCGGGCCAGCCTGATCAAGCGATGATGCATAAGCAACTGTGCCCCAGCGCGAAACACGGCCATAGGTCGGCTTGATACCGACAGTGCCGGTGAAAGCCGCTGGCTGACGGATCGAGCCGCCCGTATCGGTTGCGGTAGCACCTGCACAGAGATGTGCTGCAACTGCTGCCGACGAACCGCCTGAAGAGCCACCCGGTACCAGATCAACATCTGAGCCGTTCGCACGCCAAGGGTTCTTCACAGGGCCGTAATAGGAGCTTTCATTGGACGAGCCCATGGCGAATTCGTCCATGTTAAGCTTACCCAGCATGACAGCGCCGTCAGCCCAGAGATTGGCGGTGACGGTCGATTCATATTCAGGCTTGAAACCATCGAGAATATGCGAACAGGCCTGCGTGTGAACACCCTTGGTCGCAAATAGGTCTTTCACGCCAAGTGGAATACCTTCGAGAGCACCAGCCTTGCCTTCGGCAATGCGGGCATCAGAAGTTTTTGCCATTTCGCGCGCCTTTTCAGGCGTCACAGCGACATAGGCATTGAGCTTGTCATTGGCGGATTCAATAGCCGCAATATAGGCTTCTGTCAGTTCCGACGCGGTGAAGGCCTTAGCCTTCAGCTTGTCGCGCGCTTCGGCAATGGTCAGTGCGGTCAGTTCGCTCATCATCAAATCCTGTAAAGTCACGCCTCAGCGAGACGCTTTTCAAAAAAGGCGCTGTATTCGGAGTCAGGATAATCCAGAACCACTCCGCAACGCGCAAAACCCGAATTTTCATAAAGCCGCCAGGCACCATCAAAGCCGGGGCCTGTGCCAGTTTCAAGGACCAGACGCGAAGCACCCTTGGCTCTTGCCAGCTCGACAATCGCATCGACAAGATGTGAGCCGATACGCTTGCCTCGAACTTCCGGGCGCGTGAACATGCGCTTGAGTTCACCCACACCGTTATCGTGCATCTTCAGCGCACCACAGCCGACGGCCTTGCCGTCTTCATCTCGCGCGACAAAAACCGTAGTTTCCGGCTCCGCCATCTGCTCAACAGTCATCTTGAACTGGAACTCGAGAGGCGAAAGCGGCAGCATATGCGCGTTCAAGGCTTCGACCAGATCACGCACATCATCCTGCAATGGGGTCTCGACGGAAACCCGAATAGCCATCGACTTACTCCACGACCTTTGGCACGACGAAGAAATTATCTTCGGTCACAGGCGCATTGGCAACAACAGCACTGGCGATATTGCCGTCCGTTACTGCATCTTCGCGCAGACGCATCTTCATCGGCGTTACCGAGGTCATCGGCTCAACGCCTTCAATATCGACTTCGTTCAACTGCTCGACAAAGCCCAGAATTGCATTGAGTTCGCCGGTCATACGCTCTGCTTCGTCTTCATTGACAGCAATGCGCGCAAGATGCGCGACGCGCTTGACGGTGGAAATATCGACGGACATTCTGTTCTCCGCAAATTCATAATTTAGAGCGGCCAACCGCCACCCCGAAAAGGTTCTTTTACCGGCTATAACGGTGCAGGTGGGGAAGCGCAACATTTCTTGCGCTTCCATCCGTCGTTAGCCAAAATTAGAACGTGTGAACAGTGCCAGCGTCAGCCACCAACACCTTCGTTTCCTTATGGTCAGACATTGCCGCTACAAACTTGTCTGCCGTCTTTTCAATGAATGGGAACGAGCCGTAATGGCACGGCAGAACGGTTTTAAAATTGAAATAACGCTGGCACGCAAGAGCTGCCACAGCACCACCCATGGTAAAACGGTCACCGACAGGCACAATGCCGATTTCTGGCTGATGCAGTTCATTGATCAGCGCCATATCAGAGAAAATATCCGTGTCACCCATATGATAAAGTGTCGGCGCATTCTCGAAATGAAATACCAGGCCGTTCGGATTACCCATCGACTGAGTGATGCCGTCTTCTGTCATCAACGCTGAAGAATGCAGCGCGTTAACAAACGTTACGCTGAAACCATCGCGGACAATGGTTCCGCCGGTATTGCCCATGCTGAACTTTTCCAAACCTTTGCGACCCAGCCAGCCGGTGATTTCTGGATTTGCGATAACCGTCGCACCGGTTTCTTTGGCAATCTCAACGGTATCGCCGATATGGTCACCATGACCATGAGTCAGCGCAATATGCGTGGTTCCCTTGGTGGCTTCCTTGAAATCGATGCCCTTGGCACCCGGATTTCCATTGATGAACGGATCAATCAGAATGACGGCCTTATCCGTTTCAACGCGATAGGCTGCATGGCCCAACCAGGTGATTTTCATTGTGTGTCTCCTTGCGGCTCGATTTTCAGTTTTAAAACAGATATTACGGCTCAATTCCATCAGGCAATATGAAGCCTGATCAAAATACTATGAGGACATATGGCCGTCGTTGAGATCGAAGACGTTTTGGAAATTCTGCAACCGGGCCAGACAGTCGCCGGGCTTGATCTCGGCACCAAAACTATTGGCCTTGCGGTTTCCGATCTGGGCCTGTCGTTCTCGCATCCCCGTCCGGTTATCAAACGCACCAAGTTCACAATCGATGCACAGGTGCTGCTGAAAGCACTCGAAGCAGACAAGGTCGGCGTCATTATTATTGGCCTGCCGATGAATATGGACGGGTCAGCCGGACCACGCGTTCAGGCAACGCGGGCTTTCGTGCGCACTATGCAGCCACTGACCGACCTGCCCTTCGTGTTCTGGGACGAGCGCCTGTCTACGGTCGCAGCCGAACGCGCACTCATCGGCATGGATGTTTCACGCGGCAAGCGGGCCGAACGCATCGATTCGGCCGCAGCTTCCTTCATTTTGCAAGGCGCACTGGATCGCCTGCACATGCTGCGCTCATCGCATACCGATGACAGCGATTACGACGCCGGATAAAGCTGATCGAGTATCCGGTTGGCATTATGACGTGCATCCAACATGCCATAGGTCGAGCGCCACTGCCCACCAAGACGTGTTTCGATGAAGGCATCGGCCACATCATCCGCACCAAGATTGCGCAATTCGGCGGCAGCAGCTGCATAAGCTAGCTGCTCCGTCAGAAGACGCGCAACGCCTTGATCAGTTTCGGTCAGCTGCAAGGCTGCCTGCAACACATCAATCGTACCCTGACCACGCACGCCCAGCTGTCCGCTGATCCAGTCGAGAACTTCATCGAATAGCGACGGTGCGCGTGAGAGCACGCGCGCCACGTCGAGTGCCATGACATTGCCCGAACCTTCCCAGATCGCATTGACCGGCGCTTCGCGATAGGCGCGTGCGAGATTGCCGTCCTCAATGTAGCCATTGCCACCGAGGCACTCCATCGCTTCATAAAGCAATGCCGGTGCGATTTTGCAGACCCAGTATTTGACAACTGGCGTCATGCATCGCGCGAATGCAGCTTCCGCGCGATCACTTGCAGCCATATCAAAGGCACGCGCCAGACGCATGGAAAGTGCGGTCGCACCCGCAACATCCAACGCCATATCGGCAAGAACGCGGCTCATCAGCGGCTGTTCGATCAGCTTTTGCCCACCTACCTCGCGATGACGTGCATGATGAACGGCCTCGGCCAGCCCCGAGCGCATCAGGCCAGCGGAGGCAACAGCGCAATCAAGTCGCGTCAGCGTGACCATATCCATGATGGTTTTGACGCCTTCACCTGGATTTCCGACCAGATGACCGATAGCGCCATCAAACTCGACTTCGGATGAAGCATTGGACTTGTTTCCGAGCTTGTCCTTCAAACGCTGGAAGAAAAAGCCATTTCCAGCCGCCTCATTGGTCAGGCGCGGCAGCAGGAAGCAGGAAAGCCCCTCTTCCGCCTGTGCCAGCACCAGAAAAGCATCCGACATCGGCGCAGACATGAACCACTTATGGCCGCTGATTGTATAGGTGCCGTCTTCATTGCGTTCTGCGCGGGTGGTATTGGCGCGAACATCCGTGCCACCCTGCTTCTCGGTCATACCCATACCAAGCGTAATGCCCTGCTTCTGCAAGGCGGGCTTTTGCGAGGAATCATATTTCCGCGACAGAATCTGCGGCGACCATTCCTTGTAAAGATCAGGCGAAGCCATCACTGCTGCGAGCGAAGCATTGGTCATGGTCAGCGGGCAGAGATGGCCTGCCTCAAGCTGTGCGGTGAGGAAGAAACGCGCGGCACGCGCCTGATGGCGACGTCCGGCTTCAGCTGGATTAGCCTCCCATATCGAGCAATGAAGACCCTGCGCAATCGAACGGCGCATCAGCGCATGGTAAGCTGGGTGATATTCCACCAGATCAACACGGCGACCCTGACGATCATGCGTCCGCAGCTTTGGCAATTCGGTATTGGCGAGACGTGCAAGATCCTGCGCTTCCGCCGACATGACGAAACGCCCGGTATTCTCCAGATCAGTATGCAGTTCTTTGGGGAAACGCGCTGCGATCTGAATCAGAAGCGGATCGCCCAGATATGCATTCGTACCCGTCATAGACGGGGTCTGGTTGGTGACTTCGTGGGTTTTCACAGGCTTATCCGTTCGGCTTTGTTCAACTCAAAATCAGCTTGCGAGCCGATTGAGGCGCGCAGAACTGACATTCTATGCGTTCTTGCATTGTAATTTACTAACATTTTCCGACAGCTCACCGCTTTATGCCCAAAGAATACAGGTTTTTCTTTGTGAATCCGCTAAAGCCTTTATAAGGGCGGTTGCGGTCCAGCTTTCACGGCTCTATACGGGTGACTTGCCATGACAAATCAAACGGTCTCACCGATTTTCCCTCATCGCCACCTACTTGGCATCAAGGGGCTATCGCCCCTGGACATTAATTGTCTTCTCGATCTTGCGGATCAGGAAGTGGCTGTCTCCAGACAGTCCAAGAAGAAAAAGTCCGTGCTGCGCGGTCGCACCCAGATCAACCTCTTCTTTGAAGCATCGACGCGAACGCAATCATCGTTCGAACTCGCCGGAAAACGGCTGGGCGCGGACGTGATGAACATGTCGGTCGGCAACTCGTCGGTCAAGAAGGGCGAAACGCTCATTGACACTGCGATGACGCTGAACGCCATGCAGCCAGACATTCTGGTCATACGCCATGCGTCTGCCGGTGCTGCGGCGCTCCTTGCGCAAAAAGTCGGCTGTGCAGTCGTCAATGCTGGCGACGGTGCTCACGAGCACCCGACACAGGCGCTGCTCGACGCGCTGACCATCCGCCGCGCCAAGGGCGATATCGGAAATCTGATCGTTGCTATTTGCGGCGATGTGCTTCACTCGCGCGTTGCGCGCTCCAACATTCTGCTTCTCAATGCACTTGGCGCACGCGTTCGCGTCGTCGCCCCTTCGACCCTGCTGCCTTCCGGCATCGCCGACATGAGTGTTGAAGTTTACAACACCATGGAAGAAGGCCTGAAAGACGCTGATGTCGTGATGATGCTGCGCCTCCAGCGTGAGCGCATGGCCGGCTCCTTCGTACCGTCGGTGCGTGAATATTTCCGCTTCTACGGTCTTGACAAGGAAAAGCTGAAGCTTGCCCGACCTGATGCACTGGTCATGCATCCCGGCCCCATGAATCGTGGCGTCGAGATCGCATCGGATGTAGCGGACGGCCCCCAGAGCATGATCCAGCAACAGGTGGAAATGGGCGTCGCTGTGCGTATGGCGGTTATGGAAGCCCTGCTCGATCCGCGTCGCGCAGAAGCCGCAGGAGAACGTGCATGAGTGCGATCCTTTTTGAAAATGCCCGCATCATCGATCCGTCTCGCGGACTGGATGAAGTCGGAAGCCTGCTGATCAAAGACGACAAGATTGTCGCCAGCGGTGCCGATCTCCGCAATCAGGGCGCTCCTGAAGGTGCTGAAATCATCGACCTCAACGGCATGGCTATTCTGCCGGGTCTGGTCGATTCCCGCGTTTTCATCGGCGAGCCCGGTGCTGAACACCGCGAAACCATCGCATCGGCCAGTCAGGCCGCAGCAGCTGGCGGTGTAACCTCCATCATCATGATGCCGGATACCGATCCGGTTATCGATGACGTGGCGCTGGTCGAGTTTGTGAAGCGCACTGCGCGCGATACGGCTATCGTCAATGTGCATCCCGCCGCTGCTATTACCAAGGGCCTGCATGGCGAGGAAATGACGGAAATCGGCCTGCTTCGCGATGCGGGTGCGGTTGCCTTCACTGAAGGTCGTAACACGCTCACCAACACACAATTGATGCGCCGTGCCCTGACCTATGCGCGCGACTTTGATGCCGTGATTGCCTGTGAAACCCGTGATCCTTATCTTGGTGCTAATGGCGTCATGAATGAAGGCCTCTTCGCAAGCTGGCTCGGCCTTTCGGGTAGCCCACGCGAAGCGGAAGTCATTCCACTGGAGCGTGATCTGCGCTTGGCTGCTCTCACCCGCAGCAAATATCACGCAGCACAGCTTTCCTGTGCCATGTCAGCCGACGCGCTCAAGCGCTCAAAAGACCTTGGCACCAATGTAACGGCAGGCGTTTCGATCAATCACCTGTCGCTCAACGAAAACGACATCGGCGAGTTCCGCACCTTCTTCCGTTTGTCGCCGCCTCTGCGCAGCGAGGAAGACCGTCTGGCAATGGTTGAAGCCGTCAAGAACGGCACAATCGATATTGTCGTTTCAGCACACGATCCGCAGGATGTGGACACCAAGCGCTTGCCTTTTGCCGATGCAGAAGCTGGTGCAATTGGCCTGGAAACGCTGTTGGCTGCAGCCCTTCGACTTCATCACAACGACAGCATTCCGCTGCTTCGTCTGGTTGAAGTGCTCTCGACTGCGCCTGCGCGCATCTTCGGACTGGATGCAGGCACTCTGAAGCCCGGTGCCAAGGCTGATCTTGCTATTGTCGATCTGGATGAGCCATGGGTGGTTCGTGAGCAAGACCTGCATTCACGCTCAAAGAACAGCTGCTTTGAAGGTGCCCGCTTCCAAGGCCGCGTCAACCGCACTATAGTCGGCGGCAAGACAGTTTATTCGGCTTAACATTTTCAGAAAAGCCGTCTTGCTTTTGGGCGGCTTTTCTTCTCAAGTAATTTGAATAAAGAACATATGGGGAGTTCCATGGCCGAAACAGGTCTGGTCAATTTAGTGACAATCTGCACGCTGATATTCGGCTATATTCTCGGCTCCATTCCCTTCGGGCTTATCCTGACGCGGTTTGCAGGACTGGGCGATGTACGTTCGATTGGTTCCGGCAATATTGGTGCTACCAATGTTCTGCGTACCGGCAACAAGAAGCTCGCGGCGGCAACGCTCATTCTTGATGCGCTTAAAGGCACGGCAGCTGTATTAATCGCCTCAAAATTCGGCCAGGAAGCTGCAATTGCAGCCGGTTTCGGTGCCTTTATCGGCCATCTTTTCCCGGTCTGGATCGGCTTCAAGGGCGGCAAGGGTGTTGCAACCTATCTTGGCATTCTGATCGGCCTTGCATGGCCCGGCGCTCTGGTTTTCATCGCGGCATGGATCATCACGGCACTTCTCACCCGCTATTCTTCACTGTCAGCGCTTGTTGCCAGTCTGATCGTTCCAATCGCACTTTATGCGCGCGGTGATCACGCGATTGCGGCTTTGTTTGCTGTGCTGACCATTATCGTCTTCATAAAGCATCACGCCAATATCTCGCGCCTCCTCAGCGGCACTGAAAGCAAGATAGGTAAAAAGGGATGAAACAGAGCGCGAATTCGACTTCTGGAATTCGCCTCTCCGACCGACAGCGGCTCAATTGGCTGCGCCTCATTCGCACTGAAAACATCGGTCCCGTCGCTTTCCGCGACCTCATTATGTTCTGTGGCTCTGCCGCCAGCGCCATAGAAAGACTACCTGACATCAACATACGCGGCGGTGGCGCTAAGCCCGTGCGCGTGACACCGCTGGAAGATGCCGAACGCGAGCTGGAAGCCATCGAGCGGATGGGCGCGCGTCTTGTTGGCATGGGCGAGCCAGACTATCCACAACAGCTAAAAAACTGCGAGGCACCGCCTCCTCTTGTGATCATCAAGGGCAACCCCAATGTGTTTCGCAAGCCACCAGTGGCTATTGTCGGCTCGCGCAATGCGTCTGTGGTCGGCGCACGCTTCACAGAGCGTCTGGCGCGTGATCTGGGTGACGCTGGCTTCGCAATAATCTCCGGCCTTGCGCGCGGGATCGATGCGGCAGCACATAAAGCCAGCATAGAAAGCGGAACCGTGGCTGTGCTGGCCGGTGGCCTTGATAAACCCTACCCACCCGAAAACCTGCCGATCTATCGTGCCATACCCGAAAACGGCAGTGCACTCATTACCGAGATGCCGATGGGTGCAGAGCCCCGTGCGCGTGATTTTCCACGTCGAAACCGCATCATAGCTGGACTTTCGCTTGGTCTCATCGTGGTAGAGGCTGCCGAGCGTTCAGGCTCGCTCATCAGCGCCCGCATGGCTGGTGAAATGGGCCGAACAGTGTTCGCAGTGCCTGGTTCGCCGCTCGATCCACGCGCCCGCGGAACCAATGCACTTCTGAAACAAGGCGCAACGCTTGTGACCTGCGCCGACGACGTTATCGATTCTTTGTCCCCGCTCATCGGCCGCGATACGTTCAAAGCCGAAGCAGCGCAGCCCGATCTGTTGACCCAGATCGATGAAGCGCCTGAGCCGCTTCAAGCCATAACGACGGACGAGCAACGCGATATTCTCGTCGATGCTCTTGGGCCGGTTCCAATCGATGTTGATACGCTTGTCAGACACACAGGCCTTGATGCAAGCAATGCCCAACTAATCCTGCTGGAACTTGATCTTGCCGGGAGGCTGTTACGCTATCCCGGCAATCAGGTCGCCCTTGTGCCACGCGATGAGCATTTCTAAACTCAATCACACGGGCAATGATGTTGATTGTCGCGTGCTTCCTGCAATGCCATGTCCATGAGATAGACGAGAAGATAACTATCCGTCCCTCTGGCCATTTTGACGAGTTCTTGTAGCATTTCTTCTATATAAGCCAGTGTCTCCTGACGAGTTGTATCTCGCTGAACCACCTTTGCCCCCAAAATGTGCCGGTTTCCTTCAAATGAAAATCACCCTTCTGGTTCAAACCCGACGGATATACCCCGGCCAGACACTACCACAAGCTTTATATTTACATATAGCAACTTTAGGTTGTATTTGACGATTTTTACCGTCTAGCTCTTGACCAAACGCAAACCGCTGTTCATGTGAAAGGCAACTATTTGAACGCGATACAGGGATAACTTACCCGTAAACATCGCGAATCTGGGCTGTTGTAATGAACGTCGTTGTCGTCGAATCGCCTGCAAAGGCCAAAACTATCAACAAGTATCTCGGGTCGAACTATAAGGTTCTGGCCTCGTTTGGTCATGTGCGAGATCTGCCAGCCAAGGATGGGTCTGTCCGTCCGGATGAAGATTTTGCAATGTCCTGGGAAGTTGACAGCAACTCTTCCAAGCGTTTGGCGGATATCGTCAAAGCGTTGAAGGACAGTGATGGTCTGTTTCTGGCAACTGACCCTGATCGCGAAGGGGAAGCCATTTCGTGGCACGTACTCGAAGTGCTCAACCAGAAAAAGGCCTTGAAGGGCAAGACCGTCAAGCGTGTCGCGTTTAACGCCATCACCAAGAAAGCCGTTCTCGACGCTATCGCAAATCCGCGCGATATCGATGAGCCGCTGGTCGATGCCTATCTCGCTCGTCGTGCACTCGATTATCTCGTTGGCTTTACGCTTTCACCGGTCTTGTGGCGCAAGCTGCCCGGGGCTCGTTCGGCAGGCCGTGTTCAGTCGGTAGCTCTGCGTCTCGTATGCGACCGCGAATCCGAGATCGAACGCTTCATCCGCGAAGAATACTGGAATATCGCCGCTTCGCTTAAAACACCGCGTAACGATGCGTTCTCGGCTCGTTTGACTGCGGTTGACGGCAAGAGGCTCGGCAAGCTCGACATCAAGAATGAAGAGCAGGCAACGGCCATCCGTACCATGCTGGAAGGCGCAAGCTTCAAGGCAGTTTCTGTCGAAGCCAAGCCGACCAAGCGTAATCCCGGCCCGCCATTCACCACATCGACGCTTCAGCAGGCGGCATCAGGACAGCTCGGCTTTTCGGCATCGCGCACCATGCAAGTTGCGCAGCGGCTTTATGAAGGCGTGGACATAGGCGGAGAAACCGCTGGTCTGATCACCTATATGCGTACCGACGGCGTGCAGATGGCCCCCGAAGCCATCACTGCCGCCCGCGATGCGATTGGGAAGAGCTTCGGTCCACAATATGTGCCGGAAAAGCCGCGCTACTATTCGAGCAAGGCTAAGAACGCTCAGGAAGCGCACGAAGCGATCCGTCCGACGGAATTCACGCGCCATCCGAAAGAAGTGCGCCGCTATCTCGATGAAGATCAGGCGCGTTTGTACGAGCTGATCTGGAAGCGCGCTATCGCGAGCCAGATGCAGGCTGCCGACATTGAACGCACAACCGCTGACATCGAAGCAACCAATGGTTCGCGTTCGGCCATGCTGCGCGCCAACGGTTCGGTTACGAAGTTTGACGGCTTCCTCGCGGCCTATATGGATCACCGCGAAGAAGAAGATGAGGATGAAGACAGCGCAAAGCTGCCTGAAATCCGCTCCGGTGAGGCGATTGCGCGCGAAAAAATCGACGCCACGCAGCATTCCACCGAGCCGCCACCGCGTTATTCGGAAGCATCGCTCATCAAGAAGATGGAAGAGCTCGGCATTGGCCGTCCATCGACCTACGCAGCGACGCTCGCAACGCTTCGTGATCGTGAATATATCACCATCGACAAGCGTAAGCTCATGCCGGAACCGAAGGGCCGTCTGGTTATTTCGTTCCTTGAAAGCTTCTTCAAACGCTATGTCGAATATGATTTCACAGCGGACCTTGAAGAAAAGCTCGACCTGATTTCCGATGGCAAGCTTTCCTGGAAAGACGTGCTGCGTGATTTCTGGCGGGACTTCTCCGGTTCTGTTGATGATATCAAGGAACTGCGCGTTACCAACGTTCTGGATGCGCTCAACGAAGAGCTTTCATCGCTTGCTTTCCCTGATCGCGGCGATGGTAGCGACCCGCGCACCTGCCCAACTTGTGGCACGGGCCAGCTTTCGCTGAAGCTCGGAAAATACGGCGCGTTCGTCGGTTGTTCGAATTATCCGGAGTGCAAGTTCACCCGTCAGCTGGGCGGTGAAGGCAACGGAGAAGCAGCAGCTTCCGACGAACCGAAGCAGCTGGGCAAAGATCCATTCACCGGTGAAGAAATCACCGCGCGAACCGGTCGTTTCGGCCCATATGTCCAGCGGGGCGAAGGCAAGGAAGCCAAGCGTGCCAGCCTGCCAAAAGGCTGGACGGTCGATACGCTTGATCATGAAAAAGCAATGGCGCTGCTGTCGTTGCCGCGTGATGTTGGACAGCATCCTGAAACCGGCAAGATGATCTCTGCTGGCATTGGTCGCTATGGTCCTTATGTCAGCCATGATGGCACGTTTGCCAATCTCGAAAACGCTGATGAAGTGTTCTCGGTGGGCCTCAATCGCGCTGTTTCCGTCCTTGCGGATAAACAGTCGAAGGGTGGTCGTGGCCGCTCGACACCTGCAGCCCTTGCGACATTGGGCGATCATCCAGATGGTGGCACAGTCACCGTTCGTGACGGTCGTTACGGTCCTTACGTCAACTGGGGCAAGGTGAATGCTACGCTGCCAAAGGGCAAGGACCCAGCCAGTGTGACGCTGGAAGAAGCGCTGGAACTCGTTGCCGCAAAAGCTGGCAGCACAAAGACAAAGAAGGCTCCTGCCCGCAAATCTGCCGCCAAGGCCGCAGATGGCGAAAAGAAAGCCGCACCGAAAAAAGCTGCTGCAAAGAAGCCGGCGGCGAAGAAAAAAGCCCCTTCCAAAGCAAAGGCGAAGGCGGCAGAGGAGTAAGAATTGGCGCGTCGTTTCCCCAAACCCGATACCGGACGATCCGCACGGACCGAACGGCGTGCTGCTAAAGCAAAATCAGAAGCTGCACAGGCAGGAGATTCAACCTCCTTCCTGCCGACGCGTGACGAGGTTCTCAAGTTTATTGAAGAGAACCCGGACCGCGCAGGCAAGCGCGATCTGGCCAAGGCATTCAATATCAAGGGCGATGCACGCGTCTATCTCAAGGATCTGCTGCGTGAACTCGGTGATGAAGGCCTGCTTGAAAAGCGTGCCCGTCGCCTCTCCCGTCCCGGCACTCTGCCACCGATCTCCGTATTGAACATTATCGGCCGTGACAATGACGGTGGACTCATCTCACGCCCGGCTGAATGGGACGAAGAAAACTACGGCAAGCCGCCAGTCGTCACTATCCGCCGAACCCGCCTCAACAAGTCGTCCGATGGTCCGGCAGTCGGTGTTGGCGATCGGGTATTGGCCAAGATTTTCCGCAACAAGGACAATGACGGTCCAGAGTATTCCGCGCGCGTAATCAAGGTTGTCGATCAGAGCAGCAACGCGGTACTCGGCGTATTGCGCAAGCTCAGCAATGGCGAATGGCGGCTCGAGCCAGTCAATCGCAAGCAGCCGGAAGTACAGCTTGATCCAAAGTCGCTTGCCGATGCGGAAAGTGGCGATCTGGTTGAGGTGGAACTGACGTCGTCTCGTCGCTATGGCTTGCCGAGCGGCAAGGTGCGACAGGTGGTGGGTTCAATCGACAGCGAAAAAGCCCTGTCGATGATCGCCATTCACGAGCATGAAATCCCGCATATCTTCCCCGATGATGTGATCCGCGAAGCAGAAGCTGCAAGGCCTGCAACGCTTGACGGTCGTGAAGACTGGCGCGAGCTGCCGCTACTCACCATCGATCCGTCAGATGCAAAGGATCACGATGACGCCGTTTATGCGGAGCCGGACTCTGATCCCGACAATGTCGGCGGTCATGTGGTCGTCGTTGCGATAGCTGATGTGGCAGCCTATGTGCGCCCCAACTCGGCGCTTGATCGCGAAGCATTGAAGCGTGGCAATTCGGTTTACTTCCCCGACCGGGTTGTACCTATGCTACCAGAGCGCATTTCCAACGATCTATGCTCGCTGCGTGAACTGGAAGATCGTCCAGCACTTGCCGTCCGCATGGTGTTTGACGCCAACGGACATAAGAAGTCGCACAAGTTCCATCGCATTCTGATGCGTTCGGCTGCAAAGCTTGCCTATGCGCAGGCACAGGCTGCGATTGACGGCGCAACGGATGAGAAGACTGCACCTATTCTGGACACGATCCTCAAGCCGCTGTGGGCCGCCTATGGCGCACTCAAACGCGGTCGCGATGCGCGTGAGCCGCTTGAGCTGGATTTGCCGGAAAAGAAAATCCTGCTCGGGCCTGATGGTAAGGTCGACAAGGTCATCGTGCCTGAACGACTGGACGCCCATAAGCTCATCGAAGAGTTCATGATTCAGGCCAATGTGGCTGCCGCTGAAGTGCTTGAGGCACATCGTCAGCCGTTGATTTTCCGTATCCACGATGAACCGGCACTGGCAAAGCAGGAATCCTTGCGGGAGTTTCTGCGCACGCTTGAAATTAACCTTGCCAAAGGTGTTGCTCTCAAGCCAGCGCAGTTCAACCGTATTCTCGAAGCTGTTGATGGAACAGATCATCAAGATCTGGTCAATCAGGTGGTGCTACGCACGCAAAGCCAGGCAATCTACAGCCCGGATAATATCGGCCATTTCGGACTGCATTTGCGCAAATATGCGCATTTCACCTCGCCGATCCGCCGTTATGCCGATTTGATCGTGCATCGCGCTCTGATCAAGGCTTTGGGATTTGGCAAGGATGGTCTGACCACCGATGAAGAAGCGCATCTGGAAGAAACTGCGGCGCTCATTTCTTCGACCGAACGCCGTGCGATGCTTGCAGAGCGCGAGACCGTTGATCGCCTGATTGCCCATTTCCTCGCAGCGCATCTTGGTGATGAATATGAGGGACGCGTAACTGGTGTCACAAAAGCCGGGCTTTTCGTATCCCTTGCGACATATGGCGCAGACGGACTTGTCCCCATTTCAACTTTGGGTAATGAATACTATCTGTATGACGAAGCAAACCATGCACTCGCCGGAGAAAAAAGCGGAAAAGGCTTCCGTCTGGGCGACAATGTAACGGTTAGACTGGTAGAAGCGCTCCCTGTCGCGGGTGCGCTTCGGTTTGAGATGGTTTCGGAACCGCATTCCTTGCCGATGTCGACGCGTTCGCATCACAAGGCAAGCAAAGGGATGCGCGGGCGCAAAGGAAAGCCGGCAGGCGTTTCGCGCTCCAAGAGAAAAGGTCACAGATGAGCACGCTAGAGGCCAATTCCACAGATAGTCAGATCCACGTTTTCGGTGGTGAAAGCCAGAAAACTGCACGCCCGACCCGCGATCTGGGTCAGGCGATGTGGCGCGGATTTAAGTGCCGCTGCCCGCATTGCGGCGAAGGCAAGCTGTTTCGGGCTTTTGTAAAGCCTGTCGATAGCTGCTCTGTCTGCGGTGAAGATTACACCGAGCAGCGCGCAGACGACCTTCCGGCCTATCTGACAATCCTTGTTGTTGGCCACATCGTCGTTGGCGCCTTCATGGGCGTTGAAGCAACCACGAACCTGTCGCTCTGGGCGCATATGGCTATCTGGGGACCGATGACCGTCATCCTGTCGCTTCTCATGCTGCAGCCAATCAAAGGCGCAACCATCGGCCTTCAGTGGGCGCTGTTCATGCATGGTTTCGGCGGTCAGGGCGAAGGTGATTACGGCGACGTCACCTGACAGGGTTCATCCCCGTGACATCCCCTTCACACGCCACAACGCATACACCAAGGCTGCCGCTTCGCCCGCGCGATGCTGCTTCATTGCTTCTTATTGACCGCACGGAACGCGTCCCCCGCATTCTGATGGGCAGACGCCATCCGTCTCTCGCGTTCATGCCCGGAAAATACGTATTCCCTGGCGGCAGAGCCGATCCTATCGATGGCAGCATTGGCGCTGCCTCCGAGCTCAGCTCCGATGACACGCAGAAGCTGGTATCTGGCATGGGTGCGCGCGCTTCACAACGCCGCGCAAGAGCGCTTGGGCTCTGTGCCATTCGCGAAACATTTGAAGAAACCGGGCTAAAACTCGCGCGTCCCGGGGCGGAAAACGCCTTGTCATTAAACGGTGCCAATTATCCTGCAAACAAGGACTGGTTGGCATTTCTGGAAGGTGGTGCGCTGCCTGCGCTGGGAGACCTGCGCTATTTCGCCCGTGCAATCACTCCCCCCGGAAATGTACGTCGTTTCGACACGCGCTTTTTTATTGCTTTCCGTGACAGCCTGCCGGAACTGGCAAGCCAGAAACTTGTTCCCAGTGGAGAACTACAAGATTTGGATTGGGTGGCCGTCGATGAAGTTGATAAACTGGACGTCGCCCGTATTACTCAGACAATTCTGAAAGAAGCGCAAATGCTGCTGACGGAAACCCGGCTTGAACTGCCAGCCACTCTGCCAGTGGTGCAATACAGCAAGCGGCATGGCCGCTTTGTTCGCGAAGTGATCTGACCTAATGAATAAAGAAGTTTATCCTGCCGACATCATCCCCCAGGAACCAGACGGCGGGAACACCCAGGGCCAGATGCATTGGCGTTCCCTTGCAGCGGCAATCGCCACGATCAGCGCCATGGGTGCAGCGATCGGGCTCGGTATTCCGCTTCTGAGCGTTCTGCTTGAAAGCCGCGGCCACTCAGCCAGCCTTATCGGTGCGAACACTGCAGTCGCAGGTCTTGCATCCATTGTTGCCGCACCGCTCGCAGCACCCATTGCCGCCCGCCTCGGTGTGGCCAAGGCAATTGTTCTGATGCTCTTGATTGGCAGCGTCGCATTTCTGGGCTTTCACTTTTTTCAGCCACTCTGGGCATGGTTTGCTCTGCGAATCGTCCTGCATTTTGCGCTGACAGTGCTTTTCGTTCTCTCGGAATACTGGATCAACGCCTCAGCTCCGCCTGAAAAACGTGGCCTTGTGCTCGGCATTTACGCAACCTCGCTTTCGCTCGGCTTTGCGCTCGGCCCTTGGCTCTTTTCAAAGATCGGCAGCGCGGGTGGTTTGCCGTTCTATGTCGGTTTCGCCATCATCTTGATCGCCATCATTCCGGTGGTTGTCGCATGGCGCGACAGCCCGGATTTCGAGGAAGGCGAACACGTTCCCTTTCTGCCGTTTATTTTTGCCGTACCGACGGCAACGATGGCAGTCTTCGTATTTGGCGCAGTTGAAACTGGCGGTTTCGCCCTGTTCCCGGTCTTTGGCGCCCGTGTTGGCTATGACGAAGGCGATGCAGCCCTGCTGCTGACGATGATCGGTCTTGGCAATGTCCTGATGCAGATACCGCTGGGAATCATCAGCGACCGCATTTCGGACCGCCGCAAACTGTTGCTGTTCTGCGCCGTTACGGGTCTCGCCGGGATGATGGCCCTGCCCTATCTGATGGAGAACTGGTATCTGATGGCGGCTGTGCTGTTCCTCTGGGGCGGTGTCGTTGCGGGTCTCTACACTGTCGGGCTTGCGCATCTTGGTTCAGAACTCACCGGTCGCGAGCTTGCATCAGCCAATGCCGCCTTCATCTTCTGCTATGCCATCGGCATGTTGGCAGGCCCACAGGCCGTTGGCGTGGGTATGGATATGGCTGGACCCAAGGGCTTTCCACTGACTCTGGGCGTCTTTTTTGCAGCTTTTGCACTCTTTGCTGCGATAAGACTTGTTCAAAGGAAGAAGCGGGGTTGACTTTTCGCCCTTAATCCGTAGTGTCGCGCCGAATTTCCGCTTCTGACCAATTGGACAGACTCGCAGCGGTTTAATCATGAAAGAGCAGGTATTTCGATATGGCCAAGGCTACGACCATCAAGATCAAGCTTTTGTCGACCGCTGACACCGGCTTCTTCTACGTAACGAAGAAGAACAGCCGCACGATGACGGAAAAGATGACAAAGACCAAGTACGACCCGATTGCGCGCAAGCACGTCGACTTCAAGGAAACGAAGATCAAGTAATTCGTTTCCGACGCCAGATTACTGGCAGGAATCAAAAAAGCCGTCTCCCAAGAGACGGCTTTTTTATTTGGGAGAGCCTAATCAGGCGGCGGAAAGAACGATGCGATTCCGGCCTGTTTTCTTGGCTTCATAAAGTGCTGCATCCGTTCGTGCAAAAAGTGCCTCAGCAGTATCTCCACCCATAAGCCGTAGCCCGGCAATACCGATGCTGATCGTCATATTGATCTTGTGCTTACCACCAATGATGAGGAACGGCGCTTCGGCAACAGCTTCGCGAATGCGCTCTGCTACCGCTGTGGCAGCTGTTAAATCAGTATCCGGTAATACGATGGCAAATTCTTCGCCACCATAGCGACACATGACATCCATGCCGCGTATCTTTTTACGCAGCCGCGCAGCGAATTCTCGCAGAACATCGTCGCCACCGTCATGCCCGTATTTGTCATTGACGCGTTTGAAATGGTCGAAGTCAATCATGATGACCGAAAGCGGCCTCTCGCGCCCTGTAGCGCGCGACAAGAGTACTGGCATGTGCGTATCAAGGTAACGCCGGTTATGCAGCCCGGTGAGGCTGTCAGTTACCGCCATTGTGATTGTGCGGTGTAAGCTCTGACGCAGCAAATCATTATAGCATTTGCGCTTGATCTGGGTACGCAACCGCGCATAAAGCTCCAGTTTCTCAAGCGGACGCATCACATAGTCATTTACGCCCAGTTCAAGCGCACGAACGACCAAAGCTCCCTCGTCTTCATTGACGATCAGAATGATCGGAACAAGCCGTGTGCGCTCGATTGTGCGTATCTGTGAGCATAATCGCAATGGGTCGTAATAGGTAAAATCTGCCGAAATGACGATGCTGTCGTAATCATTCTCAATCGCCTTGATGAGAGCCGCATTTGCGTCATGTGCGACATCGACGAAATAATCCTCGCCGAGGATGAGGCGCAACCGTGCTGCTGCCAGTTCATTCTCATCCACCACCAGAATACGTGCTGCATCTTCCCCGCCGCCAAAGCGCCCGGATAATTTGGTCACGAGTAGAGCTTCAACTTCTGTGTCAGCGACAGTTCCAGTGCGTTGGAAAAGCTCATCCGAAACCATTTTAAGACGTGCGAGGCTTTTCACGCGTGAAAGGAGCTGAAGATCCTGCGCGGGTTTGGACAGGAAATCATCCGCACCGGCCTCAAGCCCTTTGATCTTATCTTCAGAACTATCCAGAGCAGTTAGAATCACAACCGGAATATTGGTGGTGCGCGGGTCGTCTTTCAGGCGACGACAAACGTCAAAGCCGTCCATATCTGACATGACGACATCAAGGATAATCACATCGATCTGCCCGCCCAGGCAAATCTCGATCGCCTCCGCGCCTTTATTAGCGGTTACGACCTCGTAATATTCGCGCAAGAGCAGCGCTTCGAGCAGCTTTGCATTTGATTCTGCAGCATCAACGACAAGAATTCTTGCAGTCATATCAGCCAGCCCCCCAAATTCTCACCCTTGCGAGATTCCCCAAATCGAAAAGGTTTAAGCGTCACCCAAGTAGGATTTTATGGTTTCTATAAACCGCGGTACCGAGATCGGCTTGGATATATAGGCCTCACAGCCTCCCTGCCGAATGCGTTCCTCATCGCCTTTCATTGCGAAGGCCGTCACCGCAATCACAGGAATATGCCGCAATTCCTCATCATCTTTAAGCCACTTGGTCACTTCCAGACCGGATACCTCCGGAAGCTGAATGTCCATCAAAATCAGATCGGGACGATGTTCGCGCGCAAGATCAAGTGCCTCAAGACCGTTGCGTGTCCTGATGGTTTCATATCCGCTGGCTTCGATAAGATCGCGAAACAACTTCATATTGAGTTCGTTGTCCTCGACGATCATGACACTTTTCGTCATCGAATATTCCCTGGCCTTAATCTTTCCCGAGGTAAAACAAGGCTGTCTTGTTTGTCCTACCCATATAGCTCCCTTATAGTTTAAGCGCATTTCATTGACGAAAGGCAAATATTCGCCAAATCCCGCATTGTCGTTAAGACTTTAGGCGATTAAACAAAGGCCACAGTCTAAAGCTTTCCTAAAAACGGCAGAAAGCGATTTTTCTGCATAAAATCACGTAAAAACAACGAGTTAATTCGAGAGGCCATATGAAGACGCTGTTAAGCCAAACCGACGCGGAAAACCTAGCAGTCGAAGCGCTTGTGTGGTTGGCTCAAGACAAGGATCTATTGCCGCGTTTTCTCGCACTCACCGGCATTGAAGCGTCATCTATTCGCTCTGCAGCACAGGAACCGGGCTTTCTCGCAGGCGTTCTGCAATTCTTTCTCGGGCATGAACCAACATTGATACGCTTTTGCGAAGAAACGGGACGCGATCCTGCCCTTATAGAAAAGGCCATGGCACTGTTGCCAGGTGGCCTTAATCATCATCTTTGAAAAAAGCCCCGTCTCGCGGGGCTTTCTCGCCTGCAGCCTGCAGAATTATGCAGCGCTGACCGCTTCAGCGTTTATCACACTGATGACGCTCAGCTCATGGGCTTTGCCGTCGCGTGCAGTCCACGACATGGACTGGCCCGGAGTAAGGCCAATAAGAGCAGTGCCGATTGGCGTTAGAATAGAAATCTTGCCCTGAGCAATGTCTGCCTCGCCGGGATAAACCAACGTTACTTTGCGTTCATGCCCATCGTTTGAGCGAAACTCTACCGTCGAGCCCATGCGAACGACGTCTGCCGGCAGTTTTTTCTGCGGCACAACTTTTGCGCGATCGAGTTCCTGCATCAACTCCTCAGCCACTTCCTCCAACTTTTCGGAGACGTTGCCGGCCAGAATTGTCAGGCGCTCATGGTCAATATCGCTGACGACGATCTTTGGCTTCTTGCGATTCTTTTCGCTCATGACGATAGCTCACTGCTGTCTAAGGATAATTGTTCTCCGCACCGAATCCCGGCTGGAGCATTTGCTTGAATTTTGGATGAAAGCGCTTTTAGCAATTCCGCTTGAAGCCAAGCGGCAACCCGTCCCCCGGAGCCCTCTGCGCAAGGCAGGCCTCGAGGGTTGCTATCCCGTGATCGGTTGAACCCGATGGAGTATGGAAGCAAAGCGGTTGTTCATAACACTAAACTTGGTGATATCCTTGCCAATGTCAAGGGCACAGCTGACAGGGTGACAGAGTATCGATGGCATTGGCTCGCTTTAGTGCTATAAGGCGATGTTCCTTTTATGTTCATACAAACACACGCTGCCATGGCTGATCAACTCGCTATAAACCGCTCGGAGCAAGGCTTTTGCCGCGATTGTTTGTCGCTGCAAAAGCTGGAATCAGCTCGGCGTTGTCGGACCTGCGGAAGCCCTCGCCTTGTACGTCATCCTGAGCTTTACAAGCTGTCGCTCGCTCATGTGGATTGCGATGCGTTTTATGCTTCAGTCGAGAAAAGAGACAATCCCGATATACGCGATAAGCCGGTCATCATCGGTGGTGGAACACGCGGTGTCGTCTCGACCGCTTGCTATATTGCACGCATTCATGGTGTGCGCTCTGCCATGCCAATGTTCAAGGCTTTGGAAGCCTGCCCACAAGCCGTTGTCATCAAACCCAACATGGAAAAATATTCCCAGGTAGGCAAGGAAGTTCGGCAACTGATGCGCGAACTGACGCCGCTGGTCGAGCCTATTTCTATCGACGAGGCTTTTCTCGATTTGGGCGGCACTGAACGTCTTCACCGAGCGCTCGCGGCCATGGTGCTGGCGCGGTTTGCCAAGCGTGTCGAAACTGAAATCGGAATCACGATCTCTGTCGGGCTATCTTATTGCAAATATCTCGCAAAGGTTGCGTCCGATCTCGAAAAGCCACGCGGATTCTCCGTTATTGGTGAAATGGAAGCGCTGGATTTTCTTCGCGACAAGCCTGTCAGCATGATCTGGGGTGTCGGAAAATCATTTAATGCAAAGCTAGAAAGTGATGGCATTCGCACCATTGGGCAGCTTCAGACGATGGATGAAGGCACACTCATGAAGGCTTACGGCACGATGGGGCAGCGGCTGTTTCGGCTTTCACGCGGGCAGGACAGCCGTAAAGTCGAACCTGAGCACGATATGAAGAGTGTTTCAGCAGAAACCACCTTCAATAAGGATCTTTCTCAGGCCACTGATCTGGTTCCTGTGCTGCGCGCTCTATCAGAGAAGGTCTCGCAGCGGCTAAAGGCTGGGGATATCGCGGGACGCACCGTTGTACTTAAGCTCAAGACACAAGATTTCAAACTACGAACGCGCAATCGGCAGCTCGCCGATCCAACCCAACTTGCCGACCGCATTTTCCGCACCGGCCTGCAGCTTCTTGATAAGGAACTGGACGGAACCAGATTCCGTCTACTCGGCATCGGGGTAAGCGAACTTTCATCAGATGAACGTGCAGATCCGCCAGACCTTGTTGATACTCAAGCTACAAAGCGCGCAGTGGCTGAAAGCGCCATCGACCGTCTGCGTAACAAGTTCGGGCGCAACGCGGTCGAAACCGGCTACACATTTTCTAAGGGCAATCTCGCCAGACCGCAAACACCATCAGATCGTGACCCGGATGATTAATCCTGTATTGAAGCATCTTTTGGAAAGTGCTGGAGAAAAATGACTCAATCGTTGGTAACGGCTTGACGAAGTGTGTCTGGATCAATATTGGAACTGCTCAAGAGAGTGCTGACTGATTTGACAGTCCTCTTTCGGAAGGCCTCATGGCGGAGTGGTTACGCAGAGGACTGCAAATCCTTGCACCCCGGTTCGATTCCGGGTGAGGCCTCCAAAAAATTATCCAACAAAAACAATTACTTAATCTTTTTCGCGGACTTATTAAGATCTGTTTTCATGTCGCGTCTTGTTGCAAATAGATTCCCTGCAATTACAACCAGTTACAAGAAATCTCGGCAAATCCATGCAACATGGAACGCAACATGCTTGACTCTTTTAGCGCAGTGAACAAAATAAGAACATAGTAATATATGGACACGTCTGGCGGCGAGTGTGTCTGCTTTAACGGAGCAGGACAATGAATGCGGTTGCGCAAGAAAATGGATACGACGACGAGATTGAATTGGTGCTGGCTTATCACAAAGGCGATGTGCGAGCGGCAATAGAAGCACTGTTGAAAGACCGAGACTTCCTCGTCAAAGAGATCGAGTACGCCAGCCTAGCAATGTCGATGGGCTTTGCTCGTGGATGGAAGCCGACCATCATAAAATGAAAACCGTGCTTAGGAAAGCGCCTACTGTGTTTCTGAATTGATCTGAGCGTCAAAGATTGGCGCAGATTCATACGTGATGGCACTAAGGGTTAAATTAACTGAAGTATTCGTCTTCAGAAAATATTTTGCCGATTTTAGGTACAATCATTTGATTTCCCTAAACAAATCCCGTCACATAATGGACAAACAAACGTTGAATTTCAAGAATTTATGAAACTTGTTCTACAAATATAAACGCGCTCTTGCACCTCCTTGCTTAATGACAATAAGAAATAATCGGAAGTACTTTAAACTAGGGAGACGAATATGAACCGTTTAATCCTCACAGCGGCAATTGTTGGAACCACATTGACTTCTGCATTTGCTCAGCAGCCGACACCGGAACAAATGGAAATGGCTTATAATGCAGCACGTAATCAACTTGGCGTGCTCGCATACTGTCAGGAAAAAGGTTTCATTGATGGTAGTGCTTCTGAAATTCAGACTAAGCTGATGACACTTGTTCCTACACCTGCGGATGCTTCGAAAGGCGACGCAGCGGAAGCGGCTGGAAAGCAGGGTAAGGTTTCGGTTATGGGCATGGAACAAGATCTGGCGACATCAGCAAAGGCACAAGGCATTGAAGAAGCCAAACTTTGCGAAATGATGGCTAATGCATTGAAACAGGCCGCAGCAAATATGCCGAAGTAAGAAAACAGCCCCGCTGCGTTTAAAACAAGCGGGGCTATATTTTGTCCCACGCTAAACTGGCCAGCATCTGGTCAAGATGCTTGTTACCCTCTTTCGATTGCTCGCGAGTTTCTTCACGCCTTTCACAGTTGCCGAATACCTGCAACGACTACACGACTGGCAATCGGATCCATATTCGGTATTGTCCAGATTAGAGCAGCGATTGAACGAGTAGTGTTGTGATAAAATTTCTTGCCGGAGTAATAGTTCTACTTTCATGCCAAGGCGTCAGCGCTGAACCGTTTGCGGTCCAAAACGCTAATGTCACTTTCGATAATTCGAATGGTGAGCTCATAATAGCGATGAAGATTATGCAGCCAGATATTCGGCGTTTTAGTGACATGACCCAAAGAAACATTGGCCGAACAGTTTCCATTAAGGTCGGCGACCAAACTCTTTCTGAGGTCCGCATAGCTGAACCTATCAAAAATGGCTTTCTATCAATAACTTACCTTGAAAGTGTCCTATCAGCACAAAAGATTGTCAAAAGCATCATCAATGCCGGAACCATTGATGTATCGCCTAAAGATTGACCACCCATTTCATCAAGTGAGCACGAAAGCACCTGATTTGTCATCCCAAGCAACTATGCATGACCGGATTTTTACCAGTAAATACATTCATTTAAGCAGTCAGTCGAAAAGATTTCCTTGGCACAAAAGGAACGCAGGTATGCACCAATTTCATCCGATAATTGCAATCAGTGCCATTGCGGCTTTAACGCCACTCAGCCAAGTCAGCGCTTCTCAGAATGAGGCATATATTAAGAAAGCAGCTTTTGAACTCACAGTGGCCTATCAATGTGAGAAAGTTTTGAACGATAAAGAAGTGTATAAAACTGCCAAGCGCAACGCCGTTAAGCTGATGGGTGAAAGTGAAGCCGCCAAGCTGATCACTTCAGTAGAAACTCACCCTCGTGATGGCCACACGAAGGATAAAGGTTTTTGTCGAATGATGATAAAAGAAATACGGTGAGGATGTCTCTATACAAAAAAGCTTGGCTATTTCTTATTATAGCGTCCGTTTTGGTTTTAACCTCTCCTGATTGGACAGTGGGTATTGGCATTGCCATAGAAGTAAGCAGCGCCGCGATAGGATCAGTCGCATTAGTCGTTGGTGCGCTGATGTTCATGTTCGTTTTTGTGTGTCCCCAATGCTCGTTTTCACTCTTTAGAAGCGAGAGTATATTTGGCCTATATATTTACCATCCATGGCCAAATAAGCGTTGCTCCAGATGCGGGTGTGAGCACTCGCACCATAGTGTGCATCGATCCTAGTGGCAGGATTGGCACACGTTAGAACCAATGCCTGGCTGAAGGTAATATCGGCTTCATAAGCGGATCCACGCCTTGCGCATCGAACTGCTCAGCCAGAAGAGTTGCAGTTGTTGGTCCAAGTGTAAAGCCCTGATGACCATGACCAAAGTTAAACCATAGACCTTTATGTCTGCTAGGCCCTACGACCGGCAACATATCGGGCATACAAGGCCGCGTGCCTGACCATGGGTTTTCTTCGACTGGCTTTTGCAGCATGAACAGCTCGCGCGCCGCAGCTTCAGCACGAAGTACCTGCCGCGTTGAAGCAGCGGTACCCAGCGGGGTCATATGGGCACCGGTTAAAATACGTAGCCCCTTGTTCATCGGTGCGATGAATGCACCGTTTTCAACGTCCAGCGTTGCTATTTGCGGCTCCTGCTCAACGGCGAAATGTCGGTGATAACCGCGCTTGAAGACCATCGGAATGCGATAGCCAAAAGCCTCCAGAAGTGATGGCGACCACGGACCGAGAGCGATAACGACGCTCTGCGCGGAAAACGGCCCCTCATTCGACAAAACTCGCCAGCCTGTGGCATCCTGCTTTATGCTCGTTGCATCGCCGATTGCAAACGTTCCGCCGCGTGAGATGAAGAGCGATGCATAACGGCTAACCAACTCTCCCGGATCACGGCATGTCCAGGGAGACGTCCAGTGAACTGCACCTGCTAGCGGACGACGCAGCGTTGGCTCGGCCGCGGCAATATCGCTTGTCCCCAGCACTGTGTTTGGCACGCCATATAGCTGCTTCAGACGCTCCGCCCTTACCGCCGCTTCTTCGAATTTAGCGGTCGTGCGATAGGCAATTCGCCAGCCCTTCCGAACAATCAGCTCATCTGCACCTGCAGGCACGATAAACTTTGCATGGTCTTCACTCGCCCGCAGGACAAGTTTCGAATAGGTCGCCACCGTTTGGGCATAAGATTGCGGTGCCGAATGCGCAAAATAACGCCAAAGCGGTTCAGCCAAGCGCGGCATATCACGCACTTGCCAATCAACGTCGTTGCCACGTTTTAACGCAACGGAGAGAATTTCGCGTAAAGAACGCGGAAAAGCATGAGGCTCAACCGCCTCGGTTTGAATGATACCGGCATTGCCATAACTCGTCTCTCGTCCCGGCGCCGTGCGATCGACAAGGACCACATTGTGCCCCCTCTCCTGCAAAGCAAGAGCGGTAGAAACACCGACCATACCGGCTCCAAGAACGATTGCGTCAGTCATGGTTCAATTCCATCATTAAAATCTGGAAAAATCTGGCAGAAAACTTTTGATGGTCGCGAGCCTACGACTACCCGACCACATCAATCAATTTGACTTTCCGACAATAAACATATTTTTATTATTCAAAAATCCCATTCTTGTGTTTGAGAGATCAGAATGAAGCTTTTCATCGCCGGACTTGACACAGAGACCAACACATTTTCACCGATGCAAACCGGCCTTGAGGCATTCTCAGAGAATCTCATTGCTTACGGCGATGCGACCCAGAAACCATTGAACTGTTGCTCGTCGCAGCTTTTTGTCTGGCGCGATGCCGCACAAAAAAGAAGCTGGCGCGTTGTTGAAAGCCTGTGCGCTGTCGCAGAACCGGGCGGGAGAACTACACGTTCAGTCTATGAACATTTCCGTAAAACAATTCTCGATGATCTGAAGGCGGCCATGCCCATTGATGCCGTTATGCTGGCTCTTCATGGCGCATGTGTTGCAGACGGTTATGACGACGTGGAAGGCGATCTGATTTCACATATTCGCGCACTTGTCGGCGCTAATATCCCCATCGCTGTCGAGCTAGACCTTCACTGTCACATCACAGATGTCATGACCACAAATGCATCTATAATCATGACTTATAAGGAATACCCACACACCGATATCGAAACAGTTGCAGCCCAGCTTTTTTCCCTATTGGCAAACACACTTGAAGGCCAAATCCGACCAACCATGGCCACATATGATTGCCGCCTCGTCAGCATTTTTCACCCACATAAAGCTCCATTGCGTGGCATCGTCGATCGCATGAAAGACATGGAAGGCCAGGATGGCGTGCTTGCAGTTTCCTTCGGGCACGGCTTTCCATGGGGTGATGTTGCAGATGTTGGGGCTAAAATGCTCGTTGTCACCGATAATGATCCAGACAAAGCTGCACGCATTGCAGAAAATTTTGGTCAGGAAATATATAACGTGCGCGAACCAATGCGCGGCGAGTATCTGACAATCGACGATGCGTTGGATCGTGCCACTGCTATAAAGCATGGCCCAGTGGTGCTCGCCGATGTTTCCGATAATGCTGGCGGCGGCGCACCCGGCGATTCAACTTTTATTTTGCGCCGCATTCTTGAGCGCGGCATCGAAAATGTTGCTTCTTGCCTCTATTGGGACCCTGTTGCAGTACGCATGTGCCGCGAGGCTGGCGAAGGCGCAATTTTGGATTTGAGGATCGGTGGCAAAATAGGAAAAGTATCTGGCGATCCACTCGACCTCACAGTCAAAGTCAGGCGAGTTGCGTCTGGAGTTACTCAG
Organism: Brucella pseudogrignonensis; assembly: GCF_002252525.1. Classification (GTDB taxonomy): domain Bacteria; phylum Pseudomonadota; class Alphaproteobacteria; order Rhizobiales; family Rhizobiaceae; genus Brucella; species Brucella pseudogrignonensis. The sequence continues at coordinate 229,357 of NZ_NNRM01000053.1, read as the reverse complement.
CATTTTGGGCCAACACCGCTTAGCATTGGTGATGCCGTATGGGTTAGTGCAGGCAGCATCGACATCGTTCTGAACACAGTGCGCACGCAAACTTTCCATCCAGAATGTATGTCCGCATTGGGGCTCGACCCATCCAAAAAGAAGATAGTGGTGGTCAAATCCAGCAACCATTTCCGGGCTGGTTTTGAACCTATAGCGAGCGATATTCTTTATGTTGGAGCGCCGGGCGCATTGCAGCCTCGTTTCGAAGACTTGCCATTTACCAAGCTTACAAAGCCATATTGGCCACGCGTCGCCGATCCACTGGCTCAGTAGCCAGTCACTAAAACCCGCAAGACGATCGCTCGTAGAATGGATTGCGTTTCAATGACATATTGATTACGCGCTCGTGTTCATTGAATAGTTCTATCACCGCGTAAGCTGGGTTAGTCTCGCTTATCGCACACCTCCACGATCTGGTCGAAGGCGAATTGGAGACGTCAAGAATGAATGATGCGAAATCCAGCCTCGGCGACATTCTGCGAGACATTCGCAATCGCAACCAATGGACGCTCGCCGAAGTAAGCGCGATGACAGGGCTGGCCGTATCGACTCTCTCCAAGGTCGAGAATAATCAAATGCAGCTCACCTATGATCGGCTTATTGAACTTGCGCAGGGAATGAACATCGACATTGCCGAGCTTTTTGGCACAGTCGCCAGCCCCGATGCGACATCAAATGTTATGGGCCGTCGCACATACACGAAATCGGGCGAGGGAAAATCAATCATCACGCAGAACTACGATTACCTGTATCTCTGCACCGAAATATACAAGAAGGCGATGGTGCCTATTCTGGCGGTCGCACATGCCCGCACTCTCGAAGAGTTCGGCCCGCTTATCCATCACAAAGGTGAAGAGTTTTTCTACGTCGTCGAAGGTGAACTGGAACTACACTCGGAGATCTATGCACCTTTGCGCCTCAAGAAAGGTGACTCTGCGTATTTTGATGCAATGACGGGTCATGCCTATTTGAGTGTGAGTGAAGAACCTGCACAAATCCTATGTGTCTGCTCTACACCGGAAACTGAACTGGTTTCCACTCTCGTCAACCAGCAGACGATTAAGTTCAAAGCCAACTGAGCAGAAAATCTTGTATCAATGCATCATTTCGCAGAATAGTTTGCGAAAATTATGTTTCTTATAAGAAAATAAATTGATTGCCTTTCAGAGCTGTGCGAACTTGCACCGACTACCTTCGGGTACAGCTGAATTAGCTGGCTGAAACTATGCATGCGGCCAGCACCACTGTTGGAGACAACATTGTCTGACCATGCGGCAATCGAAGATTTCAATCGCGCAATACCGGCCGACCTTCCTACGCCTTATGTAGAGATCGACGAAGAGCGTTTGATGCGTAATCTCAAGGCGATGCAACAGCGGGCCAACCAAGCTGGCGTCACTTTACGCCCTCATATCAAGACCCACAAAAATCTTGCAATCGCGGGACGACAGCTTGAACTCGGAGCAATTGGCGTCACAGCCTCCAAACCGGAAGAAGCGCTTGTTTTTGTGGAAGCTGGCGTGCCGTCGGTGACAATTGCATATCCAATCGTCAGGTCTGAATCCATTGAGCGACTTGTTAAGAGTGCAAAAGTCCATCAGACCGAACTCCAGTTCATTGCGGCTCATGAGATGGGTATTGAAGCGATCGGGGCAGCGGCTCAAACGTATGGTGTAAAACTTGGTGTCTTTCTAAAAATCGATGTTGGACTAGGTCGCGTCGGCGTTAAGCCACAAGATCCCGCAACAATCCAATTGGCAGAGAAGATTGCACGCCACCCTCAACTTACATTCACAGGACTACTGTCACACGCTGGGCACTCTTATGGCAGCAAGTCCGTCGAGCAGCTGACAAGCATTGCTAACAAAGAAGCGCAAGACCTGCTCGAACTTGCAGAAAAATTGAAAAAGTCAGGTATCGAAGTGCCCCACATATCGGTGGGCGCAACACCAACCTGTCTGGGCGCAGCTATCCCAGAAGGGATTACTGAAATACGGCCCGGAAACTACGCCTTTCTGGATCGCACTGCACTTCGTTTGGGCATCGCATCTTCGGATGACTTGTCGCTCTCGGTAATTGCAACGGTCGTCGCCCATAACGACCATCATTTCATCGTTGATGCAGGTTCAAAAACTCTGTCATCCGATCTTGGCGCACATGGCTCTGGTGGCAGTGGTTTCGGGATTGCGGTCAATGTGAGCGACGCCACCCAAGCTTGGGAAGTAGAGCGCCTTTCGGAAGAGCATGGTTTCGTTCGTTTTTCCGATACGCCACCGGCGATCGGTAGCCGCGTTCGCATTTTCCCAAATCATTCCTGCGCGGTTGTTGCACAGTTTGATCGGGTCACATTGCTCAAGCTTGATGGACGACCGCACATCTTAAAAACCGACGCCAGAGGCCGACAAACCTAAAACGAAAGCTTTCGGCTGGTCGACATCATGCAATCTAAAATAATTGGGAGAGAGTTGAGTATGACAAAGGAAGTTGAATGGGCGCGCATGACCGCCCCTGCCCTTCGTGAAATAGCGGGCAAACCCGGTGCGCTGGCCATCTTACCGATTGGCTCGCTAGAACAGCATGGGCCGCATCTGCCAGTCATTACAGATACGGCTAGTGCTTCGGCAGCGTCCATCCGGGCAGCACGTCAGGTCGCCGACGAAATTCCAATCGCTGTTCTTCCCGGCCAATGGCTTGGCATGAGCGAACACCACCTGCCTTTTGGCGGAACGATCACTCTTGATTACGAAACTCTCAGCCGGGTCATCCGCTGCATTGTGAGATCGTTGAAGGCAATCGGTTTCTCGCGTCTTTTTATCGTTAATGGTCATGGCGGCAATATCGATCCACTTGCTGTCGCTGCCCGTGAACTTGCGGTCGAATTTGGAATGCCGATTGTCGTCACCACACCTTGGATGCTGGCAAACGAAGACGCAGCCAAAATCTTCGAGGTCGATAGCGGACCACACCATGCTTGCGAGGGCGAAGCTTCTGTTATGCTCGCAATTGCCGGTGATGCTGTAAAGTCCGAAATGTTTGGTCAGGCCTTTGGCAATCAGCAACATCCCATTGATGTGCCAGCAGATGTTTCGCGTTTCTACTCATTTGCAGAGCGCGCACCCATCACCGGAACGTGGGGTGATCCACGCAGCGCCACTGCCGAAAAGGGCGAAAAATTCCTCGATCTTCATGCACGAGAAATTGTGAAACTGATCCGCAATGAAGTGCTTTGGACCAAACCCGACCCCGTTTGGACGGCAGGACGCGGCCTTGGAACAACTGAAGGCAGAACCGAATAATCGGTGGCAACAGCCAAATAATTAAGAGGGAACAAACATGATAATAAAATCAAAAAGAGCGCGTCAGACTTTACTCTCATTGGCAGCAGCGGCAGCACTTTCCGGGGTGGCACTGGCCCCGGCTATGGCCAAGACGCTTGTCTATTGTTCGGAAGGTTCGCCCGAAGGCTTTGACGCCGCGCTCTATACTACCAACAGTACATGGGATGCTTCTGCCGAGACGATTTATGATCGCCTGACCGAATTCGAAAGCGGCACAACGAATGTCGTTCCGGGGCTGGCCGAAAGCTGGGTTATATCCGACGACAATCTTGAATATACACTGAAACTACGTCAGGGCGTGAAATTCCACACGACGGACAGTTTCACTCCAAGCCGTGAGTTCAATGCGGACGATGTGCTTTTCACTTATAATCGTCAGCTCGATAAACAGCATCCCTGGAACAACTATTTCGTGGGCGCTGGTTGGGAAATGTTCAATGCGATGGACATGCCGACGATTATCAAAGAAGTCGTCAAAATTGATGATCACACCGTCAAATTTGTGCTCAACCAGCCCGATGCTTCACTGCTTGCAAAGCTTGCGTTGAATTTTGGTTCAATCATGTCTGCTGAATATGCAGAACAACTGGACAAAGCCGGACAGCGCGAGGATCTAGACCATAAGCCCGTCGGTACCGGGCCTTTCCGTTTTGTTGATTATCAAACCAACGCAGCAATTCGCTTTGCTGCAAATACTGACTATTGGGACGGCGCTCCCAAGGTAGATGATCTGATTTTCGTGATTGCGACAGACGCCTCCACCCGTATGCAAAAGTTGCAGGCAGGCGAATGTCACATTGCTGCCTATCCCGCTCCGGCCGACGTTGCAGACTTGAAGAAAAATCCAAATCTCACTGTGATGGAACAGCCCGGACTGAACGTCGCTTATCTGGCGATGAACACACTGGATGCACCATTTGATAAGGTGGAAGTACGCCGTGCATTAAACATGGCAATTGATCGCAAAGCCATTGTTGATGCGGTTTATCAGGGCATGGGTCAGGTTGCACAAAGTGTGCTGCCATCAACCATGTGGGGCTATAATGCTGACATCAAAGGGTACAGCTACGATCCAGCTGCAGCAAAGAAGCTTCTTGATGAAGCTGGTGTCAAAGACCTGAAAATGAAGATATGGGCTATGCCCGTCAGTCGGCCTTATATGCCGAACGCACGTCGTGCAGCAGAATTGATGCAAGCAGATCTCGGCAAAGTCGGCATTAATGTGGAGATCGTTTCTTATGAATGGGGCGAGTATCTCAAAAAGGCGCGCGACAAGCAGCGCGATGGCGCAATCGTTTTGGGTGGAACCAGCGATAACGGCGATCCGGACAATCTGTTGAGCTATTTCTTCAACTGCTCAGGTGTTGGAGGAAGCAACAATGCGAATTGGTGCTACCAACCGCTTGAAGACATTCTGCAAAAAGCGCGCGTGAGCTCGAATAAGGATGAGCGCACAAAACTTTATCAGGAAGCGCAAGCCATCATCAGCGATCAGGCGCCTTGGGTACCATTGGCGCATTCAACTGTCGTGTTGCCAATGTCGAATAAAGTCAAAAACTATGTGATGGAGCCACTCGGATCACATCGTTTCGAGAAGGTCGATATTGAGGAATAAAGACTGCCTCTGCCTATAATCGATAAGCAAAACGGGACCGAGGACAGCAATTATAATAGCTGTCCTCGGGCATAAGACTAAGTATCAGCGCATCATAGCGGCGACATTACCACCATCGACTGTGACCACGGCACCGGTTGAAGTACGCGCTGAAATGAGATGCAAAAATGCATCCGCAACATCATTCGCCGAAACTTCTCGTTTAAGCAGATTGCCGCGCATATAGACTTTCGGCGTCACACCACGAGCCTGCGCACGCTCTTCCACCATTTCGTCAGTCATCAGGCCTGTGCGGATACGATCTGGATTGACGGCATTCACTGTAATTCCATCCGCGGCATGTTCCAACGAATACTGGCGCATCAGGGCCATCAGTGCCGCTTTTGAAGTGCCATACGGGCCGAAGTCGGGACCCGGATTGACCGCCTGCTTACTCACGTTGAACACGATGGAACCGCCGGTTTCCTGTCGCTTCATAACATTGACGACAGCGCGAGCGATGTAATGATGGCTCCAGAAGTTGAGATCGAATGCCGATTTGAACAAAGCATCATCAACTGACGTCAGCGCTCCCTGAAAAGCCGCCCCGGCGTTGGAAACGAGAATATCAACGCCACCAAAAGCTGCAACGATGTCAGCAATGGCCTTCTCCGCGGACTGGGGGTCTGTCAGATCGCAAGCGATAGCTTTGCCGCCTAGTCGCTTGGCTTCGGCTGCCACACGTTCTGCATCAATATCAATCAGCGCGATTTCGGCACCTTGCTCCCGCAGACGTTCTGCAATGGCAAGACCAAGACCGCCTGCCCCACCAGTTACGACTGCTACCTGACGGGTCAGCGGCTTCTCGGTCTGTTTGGCGAGTTTGACCTGCTCTAGCGACCAATATTCAATGTCGAAAAGGTCTTCTTCGCTCAGGGCCTCGAATTGATCAATTCCCTCAGCACCGCGAATGACTTCGATAGTAGCTTCAGCCACATCCGCACCGATGCGCGCCGCTTTTTGCGTTGGCCCCGCAGCAAACAAACCAATACCGTCGATATAGAAAACCCGCGGCATAGGGTCGAGCATGGTTTTACCACCACCAACGCGCGCATTGTTGCGCTCAAAATACTCTTTATATCCAGCGACATAAGATGCAACGCTGTCTTTAACGATCTGTGCCCAGCTCTCAATATCGTGTGCGTAAGGGGCAGGAAGCGATACACCATAACGCTTGATGTGGATGACGTGCTCCGGCGTTGCGTTGCCGCGACGAACAAGATCCGCAACATTGGGCGCTCCGCAGAAATCAAGGATATCGTCATTCGAACGATGCTCCACGATGAAACGGCGCGGACGACCTTCTTCCTTGCCCGAAAGCGCAATTGCTCCGCGCAATATCGGCGCAATATCGGAGACAGAAGCGAGCTCATGCCTATGCTCGCTTTTGCTTGCATGACCGAACGGTTGCGGATTGCCTTCAGCAATCCGTTTCTCGGCCCGATCAATTGCTTCGATCATATTTTCATAGGCGATGCGGGGATCTTCCGACCATGTGAAAATGCCATGTTTAAGCAGGATCATGCCCGGAGCATCCGGGCGCTCAGAAAAGGCTTTCTGACAGGCTTTGGAAAGATCAAACCCTGGCATGACATAAGGCACGATAATCATCTCGGGAAAGAGTTCGCGAATGATCGCTTCCCCGTTTGGTTGATTGGTCAGCGCGACAATTGCATTGGCATGGGTGTGATCGACATGCTTGAACGGAAGAATTGCATGGAGGATCGCTTCGACGGACGGATTTGGTGATGACGGATCGAGCAGCAGGCGGCGCTGCAGCATCACCATATCGTCATCGCTAAGCGTATCGTAATTGACCATAGCTTTCAGGCGCTCAAGATTGAGCGCGGGCAATCCTGCGGGCTCGATCTTGCCCATATCCCAACCGCTTCCCTTCACACAAAGCACTTCAACCGGGGTGCCGTCATGGTCATTCAACACTGTCTTGACTGAGGTGTTACCGCCGCCATGGAGAACAAGCTTTGGTTCCGAACCCAGCAAGCGTGTGGTATATGTGCGGATGGCCACATCACGATTGATGCCTGCTTTCTCATATGCACCAACAATTGCGTTGAAATCCGCATCCGACCAATTCGACTTCATCTGCCTACTCCTCAGTTGGCAATCTGTGACCCTCAAGTCGCAGACATAGAAAAGCGCTCACGGAAAGTGTATTTTCCATGGCAAAACAACAATTTATGAAGACATCTCCTCACCTGAAAACAATTGACACTATATACTGACATTAGTCAACTTCCTTCATTGGCTTGTTGATTAAAACTCGTTTCTGTGCGAACCAGATCAACGGCTAACATCAGGAAATCAGTATGACATCGGACGATCTGACACCGTCTACGCATGCCATCCCGGCTGAATTTGATGACGCGATCGTATGGGCAGCCTGGCTTTATTATGAAGACCAGCTCACCCAGAACGATATCGCGAAGAAGATGGGCGTTTCACGCGCGACCATCGTCAATTATCTGCAGGAAGCACGGCAGCGGGGCGTGGTGCGGATTCTGATGAATTCGGAGATACTCACCCGAACAGAGATCGCCCAAAAACTCGCAACCCGGTATGGTTTGGACGAGGTCCTAGTCATTCCCAGCGAAAAGGCAGCCTCCCCAGAAGCACGACTTCAGGCGCTGGGAACCGGCGGCGCACGCCTCATTGAACGTATGGTCAAACCGGGCGATACGATCTGCGTGTCCTGGGGACGAACCGTTCTGGCAATCGCAGATGCGATCTCGCTGCCTCGCCCCATCGAAGGATTGACCGTCGTTCAGGTCACGGGCTCATCGATGGGCAAACGTGAATTTGCCGCAGAGCTTTGCACCTCGATCATGGCCCGCAATGTCGGCGCAACCAGCGTAAACATGCTGGCTCCAGCGATTTTGAGCAGTGCTGGCTTGCGCGACGCGTTGATGGGCGAACCTGCGCTTAAACGGCAATTTGAACTGATTGCTCAGTCAGACATGATTGTCTTTGGCGTTGGCGGACTATCATCAGAAAGCACGATGCGCATTGCCGATGTCACCAGCGACGAAGAAATCGACGCCTACGCCAAAGATGGTGCGGTCGCGGTATTGATCTGTCGCTTCCTCGACAATGACGGCAAGCAGGTCATTCGTGAACTCGACAAGCGCGTCATCGGCATCGAGCTGGATGAATTGCATCGGGTTCCGCGCAGGCTTTGTGTGGCGGGTGGTTCGCGCAAGGTCGAAGCGATCCGCGCAGTTTTAACCGGCGGCTACGCAACCCACCTCGTTACCGATTTTGAAGCAGCAGAACTGCTGCTCGCGCAATAAAGCAAAAAGCGGCGGGTCGTTTTAATAACCCGCCGCAGTTTTAATTACTGCTTGATTGGCGCAGTATTCATGAAATTCAGTGTATCCTCAAACGAACGGATACCGGCATCTGAACCAAGTCCTGTGGCAACCAATGCTGCGGATGCCTGCGCAAAATTCAGTGCGGTTTTCACATCCATTTTGCGATGCAATGCCGTGATGAAACCTGCATCGAATGCATCTCCGCAGCCTGTCGTATCAACCACTTCAATCTGGAATGCTGGCTGACGCAGAACCGCGCCAGTTGCATCCAAGAAGCATACACCATCACCACCAAGCGTGAAAACACAATGCTTCACGCCGCGTTCGATAAAGAAATGTCCCGCGCCTTCGACATCAGCCGCGCCCGAAATCTGCTTTGCTTCCTCAATAGATGGCATGAAATAATCAATATGTGGGAAAAGCGGAGAGATCAGATCGAGAGTACCATCATTGGCTCCCAAAAGATCAAAGGTTGTAATACGCCCACGCGCCTTGGCTTCGGCCAGCAATTTACGGCTTGGTTCACCATCAAGTTTTGCCAACAGACCGGTTCCGCCCAAATGAATGATTGGTGGTGCCAGAACTGCATCGAGCGCGCTGTCAGCAATTTCAAAATGATCTGACGCGCCGCGTGCATGAAGTGCCGGGCGATCACCGTTGCGACGGATATTGAGAATAGTCGAAGATGTAGGAACGCCTTTCAGACGCTGCATCTGCGCAACGTCTACGCCAAAGCGCTGCAAAGTCGCCAGTACGAAATCAGCCTTCTCATCGTCCCCCACGGCCCCAACCGCAAGGCAGTTTAGACCAAGCTTCGCCAGATCGACAACTGTTCCGCCAGCGGTTCCCGCAACTGTCAGCCGGATTTCATCAATAAACTCGACATTGCCGCCCGGTGGAATTGCATCAACCGGACGCCCTAGTACGTCGAGAATATAAAGCCCGATAACGGACACATCGTGAGACATGAGATCCTCCCAGATTTCAGTTGGGAGCAGTCTGTGTAAACAACACAGACTGCCCAACAATATTCAATTTCAATAGTTGATGGTTTTGCTCATCAGGCTTGCTTCAAGTCCTGTCACGCAACGCGAAGATCGTGCCAGCAAGCAGGATGAAAGCCCCAACGATTGCCAGCTGCAGCGTGCTTGGAATGCCCACAAAGATCAGGACGTTACTGACAAGCGTTATCAACAAAACGCCCAGCAATGTCCCTATAACCGATCCTGAACCGCCGGTGATACGCGCTCCGCCAAGGACCACCGCTGCAATAATTTCAAGCTCCATCCCCGCAAGGTCGAAAGGATTGGCAAGACGATTGCTGGAGACGTGAACCACACCCGCAATACCCGCCAGCAAACCTGCATAGGCAAAGACAAAAATACGGACACGGAAAAGGTTGATCCCAAGTCGCTCGGCGATGGATGGATTACCACCAACCGCGAAAATAGCGCGTCCCATCAATGTGCGTTCAAGGATAAACCACGTCACGAAAGCTGCGACCACCAAAACCAGCACAGTGGCCGGCAGAACGGATACGACGCCGTTCGACGCGCGATGCGTGAACAGCGACGCCTTACCGAACGCGTCCATGGCGGCCGGAATATTCATGAAAAGTGCAGTGCCGACGAAGGTCAGAAGGAAGCTTCGGATCACATACTGCGTGCCGATCGTGACGATCAGCGAAGGCGCTTGCAGCTTTTGCACGAGAAAACCATTGAGCGCACCAAAGCAGGCACCGCCGAGAGCAGCCAGCACCAGAATGAGAGCCATCGGCATTTCTGGAAACAGGTTCGTCACCAACATTGTCAGCGCATACATGACAAAAGCGGCAATAGCTGTAAACGAGACGTCGATACCACCTGATGCGAGAACGACGAGCACCCCCATCGCAAACAAACCGCGCACGACGGATGCACGCAGGATATCAACCAGATTGCTCATCTGCAGGAAATCAGGGTTGGCCGCGATAACCACAAAACAAGTAATGACTGTCAGCAGAAGCGTAAACAGTTCCGGTCTGGCGCCCATCAAGTCCCAAAGCCGGAGCAGTATGCCGCGCTCTTTCGCGCTGGCCTTTTCTACCGATACTATGTCGGTCATTGCGCGATCTCCTTTGCAGTGCTGGCCATGGATGCATAGATCGCGTCTTCGGTCAGTCCATCGGCATTGTGTGCGGCAACGATACGTCCCTGCCGCATGACGAGAATGCGGTCGCAGTTCTGCAAGAGTTCAGGCAGATCGTCGCTGATAATGATGACGCCCATTCCATCGTCAGCAAGACGCTGGATGATGCGGAAGATTGTATCCTTGGAACCGACATCGACGCCAACCGTCGGACCATGCAGGATCAGAAGCTGCGGATTGATGGTCAACCAGCGCCCAATCAGAACACGTTGCTGATTGCCACCGGATAGAGATTGAACCGGGATCGTGACATCAGGTGCAACAATCTGAAGATCGGCGACGCTATCTTCCGCAACCTTTCTGGCACGTCTGCCACTGATCATGCCCAGCGCATTGCGCAAACGATCAAGAACCGGAAGCGTTATATTGTCCTGAATAGGCTTTTCCAGAAACAGACCTTCCGTAAGCCGATCTTCCGGAACATAGCCAATGCCAAAGCGGATCGCGTCAGCTGCCGATTGTGGCGCGATTTCTTCGCCGTTCAACCGGATTTTGCCAGAGCTTGCCGGCACAACACCAGCAAGCGCCAGCGCCAGTTCATTGCGACCTGAGTCAAGCAGACCAGTTACGCCAAGGATTTCGCCCTTCTTCAACGAAAGCGAAACGGATTCAAAATTCTGTCCGTCACCTAGATGTTCGACGTCCAGCATCACATTGCCCAGTTTGGGGTCGGTGCGATATCGGGTTTCACTGATTTCGCGACCCGTCATCCAATGGCTGAACTCAGCCTTCGTATGTGTTGCTACATCAAGTTCAGCGACTTTCAGGCCATCACGCATGATGATTGCACGACCACCGAGTGACTTGCACTCATCAAGCTTATGCGTGACGAAAAGGACAGCAACGCCTTTGCTAAGCAGCTTTTCGACAACGCGCAGAAGATTGACAACCTCCTGTCGCGTCAGTGAGGTCGTCGGTTCATCCATGATAACCAGACGTGCCTCGGAAGCAACCGCGCGTGCGATTGCAATAAGCTGTCGCGTAGCAAGCGGCAATGTATCTGTTCTGCGTTTCAAGAAGGCGTTATCGGTTGGAAGATGCACTTCCGCCAGGGCACGGCGCGCTGTTTCATTCAGTGCCGAAACATCGAGCCTGCGCGCAAGTTTCCCGGACGCTTCGACGAGCTGCTCGGTGAAGGCGACATTCTCGGCAACCGAAAGGTTCGGCAATAGCGACAGGTCTTGATAAACCGTCTCAATACCTGCGCGTAAAGAACCGATGGCACCAATGTCGCCTGCGCGGGCGCCTGTTGGTTCGCCGTCGATAAAAATCTGCCCCTCATCGGCAGGCTGCGCGCCGGAAAGGATTTTGATCAATGTGCTTTTGCCACAGCCATTTTCACCCATCAGGTGATAAATTTGGCCCGCTTCGATAACAAGGCTTACTTCCTTGAGTGCCTTGACGCCGCCAAAGGATTTCTTGACGCTTCTGATCTCAAGAAATGGCGGTGTTGATGCAGGTGTTGAATCTGTAGCGTGCATGGAAATTTCCTGAAACTCTCAGACACTTCTGCGCCGTGCATTTCCTCAAGGCGCGAACTGATTGGGTGCGATACCGCAGTTCCGGGGCTGCTGTGGTGCTACAGCCCCGGAATATTATCGGACAGGCGGAGTGCTTCTTAGAACGGGAAGTTCTTGTAGTTGGACTTGTCCACGTCTACCCATGCCTGACCCTGCATGATGACGCCCTTGCCCGGTCCCTTAATTACTGTCATCTTCTCATAGCCAGGAACGCCAAGGTCCATACCGTCCTTGATTTCCTCACCCTTGAGAACCAGATCGGCGACCTTGTTCATGACATAGCCCGCGTCTTTCGGATCCCAGAAGAAGATCTGATCGACGGCACCGCTTTCGAGATATGGGCCGGTATCCTTTGGCAGACCAAGACCATAAACGCAGGTCTTGTCCTGCAAACCAGCTTCTTCAACAGCGCGGCCGATACCAATCACATCGATAGCTGATGAGCCCTGGAAACCCTTGATATCGGGGTATTTACGCAAGATTTCCTTAGCCTTTTCATAGGCTTTGTTGGCATCGTTGAAGGATTCATTCTTCTCGGCAACCAATTCCATGTCTGGATACTGCTTTGCGTTGGCAGCGCCCGCATCAACCCACTGATTATGCGTGAGGCTTCCGAGCGAACCTACGAATGAAGTCCATTTGCCAGACTTGCCCATGCAATTTGCGAGCGCTTCATTGATACGCGTTCCGAATGCCTTGTTGTCGAAAGCTTCGATGTCGACATCGACATTGGTCAGGCTGTCACCTTCGTGTGCGATGACCTTGATGCCACGCTGGGCAGCACGACGCAGCACGCCTTCAAGTGCCGATGGGTCCATCGGTACAACGGCAATTGCAGACACGTTTTTTGCAACGAGATCTTCAAGAATACGAGCCTGCTGTGCAGCATCTGCCTTTGCCGGACCGACCTGGCTTGCGCTGACATCGGCATTGTCTTTGCCAAAGGCATCGACGCCTTCATTCATGCGTGTGAACCAGTTTTCACCGGTTACCTTCACGACAGTGACGATGGTTGGCTTGTCCTGTGCAACGGCAATACCGGCCATCGCAACACCTGCGAGCATTGTGCAAGCAGCCAGTTTGGAAATTATACGCATGCTTCTCCTCCAATTTTAATGATGCTTATTGTTGAGTTTCATTCCTGATGAGCAGCAAAGTTCCTCCCGCTGGACATCAGGGAATTGGTTATCTTCTTAGTCGCAACCAGTAGCCCAGATGCACGCGTGCCGAAGCCAGCAGCACCAGAAGCAGCACACCCCAGGCAAGATCGCGGAAGAAATTGGAAATGTTCATGAAGTTGAACAGGCTCGAGAGAATCTGCAGTGCTGTTGCGGCCAGCAGCACGCAAAGAACCTTACCGTAGCCGCCTTCCGGTTTAACGCCGCCGAGCACCGCGATAAGAATAGCGATCAGCACATAAGAGCCGCCGTAGTCCCACTTCACGGACGAATTGCGCGCTGCAATGATGATACCCGCGATTGAGGCCAATACACCGCAGATCGTGTAGGTAATAAGCAGCATACGCTTTTCGTTGATGCCGCCATAACGCGCGGCTTTTGAATTGCTGCCCATCAGCATCAGCTTCACACCGAATGGCGTGTATTTCAGAAGAAAAGCCAGCAGAGCGGCAATTGCGAGAAACAGAGCAAAGCACATTGGAATGCTTAGCACCGGCATGTTGCCGAAATTATCTAGCGGCTCGATATAGCCAAGGCTGATCGCAGAACCATTGGTCAGGAAAACTGCTACGCCCGTAAAAACCAGCTGCGTGCCAAGGGTCGCAATCAGTGGCGTAAGCCGTGCATAGGCGATCATGATGCCGTTGATGAAGCCGCCAACGAGGCCGACTGCCAGTGCCAAACCGGCAAAAGTCCAAGAAAACAGAAGCGGTGCATCGGCGACCGGAATAAGGTTTCGGGTCAACAGGAAGGCAACAATTCCCGCGAGATTGGCAAGCGCGATGCCCGAAAGATCAATGCCACCGTTTCCCGAGATCATGGCGAGCATAACACCCAGCGCAAGCAGACCAAGCTCAGGCACCTGAGCGGCCATGGACTGCAAATTATAGCTATCCATGAAATTGGCGCCGGCAAAAGCCGCGCCAGCAGCCAGAACTGCGCAATTGATCAAAAGCAGAAATAGAGTCTGCCTATCCACGCCATACGATGACACGTCGTCTCCTCCCGGTATTCAGGGGCTCCCACCCCTTAAATGAGCCAGCAATCCATTAGACTTTCGGCCTGAATGATTTATGCCACCTCGCACTGACATTTGTCAGCCTATGTTGTCGCTTGTCAACACATTTTGTTTTTGGTCTTTCAAAAGCCCGGATTCTCGGCTTTTCTGGCCCATTCATTCTGGTCCAGCAGAGCCTTCCTCCTAAGCTCAACTTCAACGTTAATCAAAATTCTTACATTTGTCGATTGTCTATCGAAAAATGTAAGAATTTTGAGGTGCGTAATTACACTTTCGGAGAAACATCTCAATCAAAGGCTTCAAATTTCCGGCCACTTCTAGACAATTGGATGCCGTTTTTATCCGTCAAAACGACGCAATAAGCCGATCCGTTGGCGCGGGAAATCTAGCCGCGCAGCAAAGACGGTTAAAGACACCATTAAGAAGGGTGGTAGTTATTTTCTCTGTATCTTCGTGACGGGATTACTTTCGCCAAGGGCGCGTTTCACAGCGGCACGCGCCGAAGCCAGATCCGGCATAACCCAGTTCGGTTCGCTGCCAAGAAACTTATCGAGAAACGCGATCGCATAGCCTGGCATTTCCGAGACATTTTCTTTGTAAGACCACCATGTCCGAAGCTCATCGGCACATTGGTCGATATCCGGCACCGTGCCAAACTCCTGCTCCTGCACAGCGGCAATGGCGCAGATACAGTAGTTGGTGTAGAGAAAACCTTCTGGCCAGAAGCTAACGATCTCGTAAAGGCGGGCAGAATCGCCCGTGGCATGTTTCGGCGATGAAACGACCTTCGCTGGCGACAAACGGATCAACTCGCGCAACACAAGACCTGCAGCAAAAGTAATGAAATCGTTGCGGTCCACCTTGGCAAAACGCTTGTTTTGATTGACCAGCTCTACCCAGTTCAGGAACGCCTCGGTGAGCTTCTTTTCATCAATGTCGTATTCAACGCCATAGAGCTCATGCAACAGAGCAGCATGTTTGCGAAATGTCGCCCTGAACCAGCGCAGCTGGCGCAGTCGATGGCGCAAATCAGGCATTGATGCCATTTGTTCTCTGAGTACCAAGTCCATGTTGCGAGCGACCTCCCGTTTGCAAATGACATTATTCGAAACCGATAGAAATGTCAGTCTTCATTCGTCTTCGATTATCGGACAAATTATACATATTGACATTCAAGAAGACAAATGTTCTCTAATTGATGAAAGACGAACTCGGAAAATATCCTGTTCGTCCTTCGTGGGAGGAGATCAAAAATGGCTATCTGGCAATGGGCTTTGCTGGCGCTTGCTTTGCTGTGGGGCTTTCAGTCGCTGGGCGTATGGTTCCAGATGCGCCACTATTCCGATGTGATGAAGGGCATCACTTCGAAATATTCTGACGGTTTTGTTGGTGCGGGGCATATTCGGGGACGCTTCGGCAAAGGCGTCATCGTGTTGATCGTCGTAGACCGCAACTTGGAGGTGCGACGCTTCCTGCAAATGAGCGGACGGACGGTTTTTGCACAATTCAGCCGCCGCGAAGGCTTCGAGGGAATGCGCCTCAGCGAATTGCAGGACAATCCCGCAATTGGAGAAGGAACGCCTGAAGTGGTGGCTGCTGCCAAACAGGCGATGGAGCAGATCGGTCGCATAAGAGATCAATCCGATGGAATCGAGCTCGAAGGTCTGAAGGCAGTGGGAGCATAGGAGTTGCTTGCCTGAAACAAGCAATCGAGGAGGAACAATGTCGATAGTGACGATGTTGGCACAACATGCCGACACAACGATGCAAACAATACATATGGCTGGCAGCATGATTTCCGATGCCGCCCTGCACGGCAAACACGCCGCAGAGCACGCAGGAAATGACTTACTACAGCTTGCACAAGCGACCACCACCGCGCCGGGCGATGCTGGCAGCGGCGGAATTACCGTCGATCAGTTCAAAGAACGACTTCAGAACGTCCAGCAGGAAGAACAGCTTGGCTGGCTTGCCTCTATCGGCAAGCACTTCATTGGCGTCTTCCAGAAAGGTGGCGAAGTTTTCGCCGGATTTGTAACTGGTATCATCCCGACACTCGTCGTGCTGATGACAGCGTTTTACGCCGTAACTGAACTGGTCGGTGAAAAGCGCGTCCATGGCCTCGCACGAAGCGCCGGACGTATCGCGCTTACCCGCTATACGGTTCTGCCAGTGCTCGCGGTCTTCTTCCTGACCAATCCAATGGCTTATACATTTGGCTCGTTCCTGGACGAAAAATACAAGCCTGCTTTCTATGACGCGGCTGTGTCCTACGTCCATCCTCCGCTGGGTCTCTTCCCGCATATCAATCCGGGCGAGTATTTTGTCTGGGGCGGCGTGCTCGTTGCACTTCTCGAACTTGAGAAGAAAGGTGCTGTTCCAACAGGTTATCACATCAACGTCGCCATCTGGTACGCAATCGTTGGTCTCGTCGTGATCCTCCTTAAAGGCATGCTCACAGAACGCATCACCGCCATCATGGCGCGGCGTCAGGGCATTGAGCTTTAAGCGGGAATTGGGGAGGACGACATGGTAAAGACCTATAAGGCAGTTAAGATTTCCCGCGGCTCAAATGGCTGGGGCGGACCACTAGTCATTCAGCCAACCGAGCAGCGTAATAAGGTGGTTTCTGTCACTGGCGGTGGCATCCATCCACTTGCACGCCAGATTGCTGAGCTGACCGGCGCGGAAGCCGTTGACGGTTTCCGCTCACCACCAATCGAAAGCGAAATGGCCGTCGTGGTTGTCGATTGCGGAGGTACAGCCCGTTGCGGCGTCTATCCACGCAAGCGCATTCCAACGGTGAACATTACGCCGGTTGGACAATCCGGGCCTCTCGCACAATTCATCACCGAGGATATTTATGTTTCGGGTGTGAAGCCGGAAAATATTGTTCCAGCTGATGGTTCGGCTGCCGCAGCTCCTGCTGCAGCCGCCGCAGAAGAGGAAACGCCTGTTCCGGTAGAACTGCCAAGCGAAGGCGGTATTGTCGGCCTCATCAGCAGCATTGGTCGCGTCATGGGCCGTGTGGTTGGTATCTTCTTCCAGGCTGGTCGACGCACAATTGATCAGGTTATCCGTAACGTTTTGCCATTCATGGCATTCGTAACAATGCTGATCGGCCTGATCCTCTACACGGGTATCGGCGACATCCTTGCTCAGCCACTCGGACCGCTTGCCAATAACATTGTTGGTTTGCTGGTGCTTTCTGCAATTTGCGGCCTACCGTTCCTTTCGCCAATCCTCGGACCAGGTGCGGTTATTGCGCAGGTTGTTGGCGTGGCAATCATCGGGCCACAGATCGCAAACGGCACAATCGCCCCGGCGATGGCCCTGCCTGCACTGTTTGCCTACAACACACAGGTCGGTTGCGACTTCGTGCCGGTCGGTCTGGCACTTGGAGAAGCGAAGCCGAAGACCATTGAAATTGGTGTTCCGGCAGTTCTGATCAGCCGTCAGATCATGGGCCCACTTTCGGTTCTGATCGCATGGCTCGTCAGCCTCGCAGTGCTGTAAAACTCTGAGCCTGCTGCGGCAGAAGCGGCGGCAGGCATTTTCCCAAACATGTACAATATCGATGTTCCTGATTGACTTTCGTGGGCATCGAACGACTATACCAAGAAAGGACCGCCTCTATGTCGATACATCTGAAAACGCGGATCACCGCGATCGGCCCGGAAGTAGCGGATCTCGCCGAAGGCGGCGTTCTCATCCTGTTTGCTGACGGCTCGCCACCTGAACTGGCAGAAGTATCTGTTCTTCACGTCGTGGAAGAAGGTCCTGAAGCATCAGCTCCCGCTATTGGAGCAAAGATAACCATTGGTTCTCTCAAAGCAGAGATTACTGCCGTTGGCGAAAGCGCCTGGCAGAAGGTGCGCGAAATCGGGCACGTCGTTATTTCCTTCACAGGCGCGAATTCAACTGATCGCCCCGGTGAAATCTGTGCCAGCGAAATAGCAGGTGAAGACCTTGTCGCTGCTCTCAAAGAAGGGCAGATTATCACCATCGACGGCTAGAAACTGGCGATCTCTGGAATAAGAATTGCGTGTTAAAACAGACAATTGAAATGATTTTTACGTCATGGATGTGAAATCGCTTAATTGTCGATTTGAGGCTTACATAAATGGAACGCTCGACTATCGTCCGGGTTCATGAAGGGCTGCATGCGCGCCCTGCAACTCGCTTTGTTAAACTGGCCAAAGGTTTTGAGAGTGACATCGAAATTGCCAAGGCCGGAAAAAGCGTAAGTGCCAAAAGCTCCGTGAAGCTGATGCTGCTTGGCGTAAAAGAGCTCGATGAAGTGACCGTTCGTGCTGATGGGGCAGATGCTATTGAAGCCATTGAAGCTTTGATAGGCTATCTGGAGAACCCGCAGGCTGGCCTTGAAGAAACTACAACCCCGAGTACTCCTGCTCCTATGGCTACGCCTCAAGCCGAAGCCACCCCGCAGCCTGCAATCTCGAACAAGCTTCCTGTTGGTCAGATAAAAGGCGTGGGGGCCAGCGAAGGCATTTCTTTGGGAACAGCTTTTCCGTTCTTTCCTGAAGAGATCAAACCTTCGGGTCGAAAACTTGCAGCATCTGAAATAGACGCCGAAATTGCCCATTTCAAATCTGCAATCGCGACAGTGCAGCAGCGCATGGACGCTTCCCTCTCCAGCGGCAATCTCGCCGATGCTGACCGAGGCATTATTGCAGCCTTGAAAGACATAGCAGCTGATGACAGCCTGACCGACGAAGCGCTTGGACTTATTCGGGGCGGTCTTGATGCAATTTCGGCCATGCTCGCTGCAGCTTCAACTGTGGCCGGCCAATTTGCGGCACTTGACGATCCGTATCTCAACGCACGCGCGGATGATGTGCACGCTGTTAGCCGCCAGATTTGTCTGGCTCTGCTTGGTAAGGAAGACATCAATCTGGAAGGCCTGCCGGAAGGCTCGGTGCTTATTGCAGAAGACATCGGCGCTTGGGATCTGGCGCGCGCGCCGCTCAAGAAGATCAAAGGCGTAGTTTGTGGTCACGGCGGCGCAACATCGCATGTCGCCATCATCGCCCGCACGCACGGTATTCCGGCGGTTCTTGGCCTTGGAAGTGCAGTTCAACAGCTCAAGAATGCGAAAACCGTAGCAGTGGATGGAAGTTTCGGCATCGTTCATGCCGATCCGGATATAGCCACCCGCGACGAAATCGAAGCGCGCATTTCCAAAGCGCTACAGGAAAAGCAGGCGCTGAATGCCTACCGCTCCATCACGCCGCGTCGCGCTGACGGAACAATCATCGAAGTGGCAGCCAATATGGGTGCGCTGGAAGAAATCGATGTTGCACTCGAAGCCGGTGCGATGGGTGTCGGACTTTTCCGCACCGAACTTCTGTTCATGAAGCACATTCACCTGCCTTCAGAAGATATGCAGACAGAAACTTATACGGCACTTCTGAAAGCTTTCGCGCCAAACTCCGTGATCGTTCGCACGTTGGATATTGGTGGTGACAAGCCGATTGCGGGGATTGAGTTTCCCGAGGAAGAAAACCCTTTCCTTGGGTGGCGCGGCATTCGTATGTGTCTGGACCGCCCGGATGTATTCAAACCGCAATTGCGGGCGCTGTTGCGTTCAGCGGTTAACGGCAATCTCAAAGTGATGTTGCCCATGGTTTCGGATGTTGAAGAAATTCGTGCGACCAGAGGCCTTATCGCGGAATGCATCACTGAGCTTAAAACCGAAGGCAAAGCATTTGCGGAGTTTGACCTGGGCGTAATGATAGAGACACCTGCGGCGGTTTTCGCTGCCCGAGAGCTCGCAAAAGAAGCTGCTTTCTTCTCCATCGGCACCAATGATCTAACACAGTATGTGATGGCTGCGGATCGGCTCAATCCAACCGTTGCAAAGCTTAATGATGTCAGACATCCGGCTGTAATGGCTGCAATCGAGATGACCGCGAAGGCGGGAACGGAAGCAGGCATCATGGTCGGCATGTGTGGGGAAGCAGCTGGAAAGCCGGAGCTTATCGGGGAATTCATTCGTATGGGGTTGACGGAACTCAGCATGAGTCCGGCTTCAATTCCCCGAGCAAAAAAGCATATCGCGGATATGTTCGGCAGTTAGATCTTGCCTGCAAGACACCTATAAGAAGCCCGGATATCGCTGTCCGGGCTTTTAATTTATGGAAGATGAGCAATCAAAGTCTGGAACAGTATTTCGAGCTGAGCCTCATCGCGGTCTTCTGCAGCCTGCACGAGACGATCATGGCGTACATCCAGCGCCAGAATGGCGCTTTCCAAAGGATCGACGCCTGCCAGATCTGCCGCTTTTGCTGTTGCCAGACCACAAGCGATACCGACAGCCGCAAAGCACGTTGTTTCAAATCTACGCAGCGCCTGCGGGTCGCAATGACCATCCATCGAGACAAATCGTACTGGTCTTTCTTCAAGCAGTTCCAGAAATAGAGCCGCGACAGCTCTGGCCGTTGCTGCAATCTTCGTATCTCCAGCTTCTGACGAAAAAACGCTCTTCAACAACGCGCGATGCTTTTGCATCATTCTGGCGTGGACCGTGACAAATGCGGCTTCCTGAATCAGCACATTCTGCAATTGATGGCGGCGGAGCACGTCTTTTGTGAGGTAATACATATCCTTAC
This sequence comes from Brucella pseudogrignonensis, assembly GCF_002252525.1. Lineage (GTDB taxonomy): Bacteria > Pseudomonadota > Alphaproteobacteria > Rhizobiales > Rhizobiaceae > Brucella > Brucella pseudogrignonensis. The sequence goes on along the minus strand of NZ_NNRM01000053.1, from coordinate 208,459 downwards.
GAAAAGCGCGTGCGCCCTCCGCACCAGCGCCGAAATAAACCGACAGGCTTTTCACATGCGGCGCGCTGTTGTGCACATTTGGATTAGACGAAATCAGCGAAATCGAAATTGTTTCAGCCGTTGTCAGCGCCTTATCCATCACGCTTGCGGCGTGTCCCAGCAACAATTCCGGCGACACGATTTCTCCCGGACGTGTCGCTGATTGTTCGACCTGCAAACTTTCATGACGATTGCGACGAATCATGTATCGAACCTCCCGCAGGCGGTCCTTCAGGTTGACTGCAATTTCTTCCGAAAGAATGTGTAACATGTTCATTTTCCTCAACTGCAGCGCCATCGTAACAGGATGCAACAAGCACATGAATTATTGTTTGCCTTCGCACGGAAAAGCAATAGTTTCGGTGTAAGAACACGACTTCTATAATGTAATAATACGCCAATAATTTGAGGGACAGTTTTGAAAAAAGCCGGCAAGAAGACGCAGAAGAATCCGGAAGCAGCGGACCTCATCATTGGGTCGGAAGGTGTGGCTGCGGAAAACCGTACAAGCCGGCTGCGAACCCGCGCTGCGTGGATGTATTACGTCGAACAAATGACCCAAAATGATATCGCGGAAGCGCTGGGTGTCGGCCGTGTCACAATCGTTCGCCTTCTTGCTGATGCACGCGCTCGCAATGAAGTAAAAATTACGATCGAAGGCAAGCTGGCAAGTCTGACATCATTGGAAGTTGAGCTTGAGAAAACCTTCGGGCTTGAGCGCGCCATTGTCGCGCCCCTCTCTTCGGCTGACATTGATCCAATACCACCGATCAGTGCGGCAACAGGCGCATATCTTTCGGAAAAAGTGCAGCACGGCATGACGATCGGCGTGGGCTGGGGCCGCACACTTTCCAGCACCCTGCAACACATCGGTGCCCGCCCGCTCAATGATCTTAAAGTAATTTCTCTGCTTGGCGGCATCGTGCAACCGCGTCGTTCAAACCCACCGGAATTTGCGTGGCAATTTGCGCAGATTTTTCAGGGCGAAGGCTATCTGATCCCCGCCCCTGCTCTGGTCGACAGCAAAGAAACACGGATCGCACTTATCGAGCGTTGTGGGCTGAATACCGTGTTGGACATGGCCGAAGAACTCGATATGGTTTTGCTCAGCGTCGGTGATATTCAGACTGCGAGTAGCACGTCATATCGCGTGGGCCTGATCGACGAGGCGCAGAAACTGTCGCTGATAGAGAACGGTGCGGTCGGCGACGTGCTGTTTCACTTCTACGATATAAATGGCAAGATCGTTGATGATCCAGTGCATGACCGTGTCATGTCGGCCAAAATTGAGAGCCTTCAGAAAACGCCGCAACGTATTCTTACATCAGGTGGCAAAGAGAAAATCGCAGCTCTGCTTGGCGCAGTGAAGCTTCTGAAGCCAACCGTTCTCATCACTGATGAGGAAAGTGCTGCTGAAATGCTCAGAGCGTAATCCAATTAAATGCAAAAAGCACATCGTCGCAAAACGATGTGCTTTTTTGATTGCCGCATTTGCGACGAAACCGGCATCAATTGGCAGCTGCTGCGCATTCTTTAAGGATTTGCAACACCGCAGCCCGCTCTTCGATTTGTGGCATATGTCCACAACCTGCAAAAATGTGGACGCCCACCTTCCCCGGCAAACCATGAGCATGAGCAACCGGGATAACACGGTCTTCGACACCGAAGATAAGCCGCACTGGCATCGCCAGCGAAGCAATGCTTGAGCGTACCTCGAAGGTTTGCGTGCCATCTGCAAAGAACCGCGCACCAATTGCTTCCTGCGTATCGCGCAGTTCTGCATCCGCAGCCTGAGTAACGGTCGCATTGATGAAAGGTCTTGTCAGATGGCTCTCATCAGCGACGAGCAGTTTCAGCCAGGGAACGATGCTGGCTTCGCTTTTCGCGCCGACGAGACCCGTTATAAATGCCCCATTGACCTGTGGCCCCAAGCCGCCCGACGAAATGAGCAGCAGCGAACGCACATCGACAACACCGCGAGCCGCGGTGACAGTTGCGACCGCTCCACCAAGTGAATGTCCGACCAGAAGGCAGGATGTTACACCCAATGACGCAAGCGTTGCCTCCACGCTTGCTGCAATCTCATCTATGCTTTCAGGAACGACGCGTGGTGAATTGCCGTGTCCCGGGAGATCGAGTGCAAGGATTGGATGACCAAGCGATGCACCGGCAAACAATCCACGCCACGAATTGAGATCAGCTGCATAACCGTGAATCAGAACAACCGGCAAACGGCCAGCTTCCCCCTCACGCAGCCAGACTGCATTGAGCAGTTCTGTAGCAATCGGTTCAGCAGTGTTTCTCACTGGCGGTTTAGCCGCAACCGCAGCAATGGCTGGCTTCGCAACGCTGATATTGCCTTCAACGTCCTTTTTCTGCACGCGACCTTTCGGGCCTGAGCCTTGAACGGATTTGAGATCAATGCCTGCTTCGCGGGCAAGGCGACGAGCGAGCGGTGTTGCCCGAACATCATTTACTGAACCTGCTTCATCGTCTTGGGAGGACTGGGGTTCAACCTGCTTTGGAGCTACCGGCTCAACAACCGCCTCCACCTGAGCAACAGCGACAGGTTCTTCAACAAGCGGAACCGACTTGCCGTTACGCTCTTCACCTTCAGCATAAATCCAGGCCACAGCTTGACCGACGGGTACAACAGCCCCTTCAGCAGCACTAATATCTGCGATGATGCCGGATGCTGGCGCATCAACTTCCATCGCCGCCTTGTCGGTCTCGATTTCAAAGAGAAGCTGGCCTTTCGTGACGGTATCGCCATCCTTGGCAAACCATCGCGAAATCTGCCCTGTCTCCATATCCATATCGACCTTGGGGAGAATGACTTCCACAGCCATGGTCAGCGCACTCCTTTGGCCAGATCACGAGCGCTTTTCAGGATATCAGGCACCTGCGGAACGGTCGCGCGTTCAAGATCAGGATTATAAGGAATTGGCGTTTCGGCTCCGCCCAGACGCACAATCGGCGCATCGAGGTAATCAAAGGCATCGCTTTCCGCTACAATGGCAGATATTTCAGCGCCTATACCAAGGGTCTTTACTGCCTCGTAAACGCAAAGAAGCTTCGACGTCTTCTTGACGCTTTTAATGATGGTTTCACGATCAATCGGACGCACGGTGCGCAGGTCGATCACTTCAACATCAATGCCTTCCTTGGCAAGTTCAGCGGCGGCATCAAGGGCTTTGTGCACCATGATTGCAGTTGCAACGATGGTCAGATCGCGCCCTTCGCGAACCACTTCCGCCTTGCCGATTGGTACGGTGTAGAAGCCTTCAGGAACCGGACCTTTGGTCTTGTAGAGCAACTTATGCTCGAAAATCATAACCGGATCGGGATCTTCAACGGCTGCGAGCAACATGCCCTTGGCATCGTAAGGGGTCGCTGGCTGCAAAACTTTGAGACCCGGTACATGGCCAAGCCATGCTTCAAGGCTCTGGCTGTGCTGTGCCGCGGCACCCGTTCCCGACCCTGCCGGAAACCGCATAACCAGCGGCACAGAAACCGCACCGCCAAGCATATAGCGAATTTTCGCAGCCTGGTTGACGATCTGTTCCATCGCAAGTGCTGCAAAGTCGGAGAACTGGAACTCAAAGATCGGGCGCATACCGGTTAGTGCTGCACCGACAGCAACACCTGCACCGCCCAATTCTGAAATCGGCGTGTCCATGACCCGGTCTTCGCCAAAGCGATGCACCAGATCACCTGTGACCTGAAATGCGCCACCATAGACGCCAATATCTTCACCCATCAGGAACACGCGGTCGTCGCGTTCCATAGCAATTGCCATTGCTTCCTGGATGGCTTGCGAATAGCTCAACTCACGGATTGTCGTGTCCATATTCAAATATCGTCCGTGTAAACGTCGCGGGTCAGGTTGGTCAGATCAGGTGCCGGACTATTCTTGGCGAACTCGATCGCGTCAGCGATTTCCTTCTCCACTTGAGCGCGGATTTCCTCGATCTCGGCGTCATTGATGAAGCCATAGGCTTTCAAGTCGGCCTCAAAATATGCGATTGGATCGCGATCATTTTGCCAATGCTCGATTTCTTCCTTGGTGCGATAACGGTTGCGATCGCTCTTGGAATGACCACGAATGCGGTACGTCTTGTTTTCAATCAGCGTCGGACCATCGCCGCGCCGTGCGCGTTCAGTGGCTTCATTGATGGCCTCCGCCACTTCCGACAGATTGTTACCATCGACGATCACGCCGGGCATATTGTAGGCCGAGGCGCGGTCTGCAACATTGGCAACCGCTGTCGAGCGCTTGGTGGAGGTGGACATGCCGTAGCCGTTGTTTTCACAAACGAAAACAACAGGAAGCTTCCAGACAGACGCCATATTGAGAGCTTCGTGGAAAGCGCCTTCATTATTTGCGCCATCACCAAAGAATGATACGACTACCTTGCCGTTTTTCTGCTTCTTGGCGGAAAGCGCAGCACCGACCGCAATCGGAATACCGCCACCGACAATACCGTTCGCGCCGAGATTTCCCTTAGAAACGTCAGCAATGTGCATCGAACCACCACGGCCTTTGCAATAACCTGTTTCCTTACCGAAAAACTCAGCAAACATACGTTTCACGTCTGCACCCTTGGCGATGCAATGGCCATGGCCGCGATGGGTCGACGTGATCATGTCATCGTCATTGAGCGGCAGGCACGATCCCATCGCACTGGCTTCCTGCCCGATGGAAAGATGCATTGTTCCGTGAATGAGACCACGTGTGTAGCTTTCTTCCGCGCCTTCTTCAAAGCGGCGGATGAGATACATCTTATGCAGTGCTTCTTTCAGTTGCTCCGGCGAATAGGTGCGGAAGGCATAAGGCAAGTTATGACGGTCGCCCGTATCCTGCGGTTTGACTTTTTTGGCTTGAACCATGATGTTTTGTCCTCACGCTCCGTAAACGAGCTTGTCTTGACGCGCGCGCAGTTCAGCAATCTTGGAACCGGGAGCCACGGCCGCATTATCGTAGGTGATAAGCTCGCCCTTCTTGATCGGTTTGGTCACGCTGCCACCCTGCAGAAGCCCGCAAGGGATCGCATGTGCACTGCGCGCCTCGCCCGAAGTCATGATCCATGCGCGGTAGCAATATTCGCCAATCGCATCGAGCTTTTCGCCCGGCTGCATGTCCTTCTTTGCAACCGCAGCCACTTCTGCGACCGGCTTTGAAAGCGGAACCATGTCAGGCTTGCCGTAAAGAACAACGCGGGCGCAGGTGAGCGGCACTTCGAGAGAAGTCAGGTGATATGGGCGATGGAATGTGAAATATGGACCCTTGCCCATCTTCAGGTCTTCCATGCGCTCGGAAATACGTGGGTGCGACATGTCGGCGACGACAAACACGCCGGGTGCTACACCCTTCCCGATCGAATAATCAACCACACCAACTTTGGACAACACACCGCCGTCCTTTTCAGGGATCAGTGTCTTGTTGAGCTGGTCGAGCGTTGCAGCGGGACCGTGCATACCGGCTTTATCCGGGACAAGACCTGTCGCATTGGCAATGGCGGCCATTTCGACCATGGTCTTTGAACCATCGACGAATTCCACCAGCATGCGCACGTTCATGTTACGGTGCGTGGCTTCTTCCATATATTGATCAGGAACCGCATCGATATTGAGCGGGTTGTTCTTACCCTTGCCCGCCGCCACAATCGGATGACCCATGGCAGTCACAAACTCGATCAACTCCATGCAAGATGACGGCTCGTCCCCAGCGCCCAGCGAATAGGTAACACCAAGGCGTTCGGCTTCTGCTTTCAGATAAGCACCGATTGTCACGTCTGCTTCGACATTCATCATGACAAGATGCTTGCCGTGTTCCATGGCGCGCAGGCCAATCTCTGCACCGACAGCCGGAACGCCGGTTGCGTCGATCACAACATCGATAAGATCGTTCTCGAGGATCAGATTGGCGTTGTCTGTTACGGCAACCTTATGCGCTTCCATGGCGGCTGTCAGATCGGAAGCGGTCGAAACCTCACGGCCATGACCTCCTTCCTGAAAAGCAATATCGACTGCCTTCAGGGCATTGGGAACGCGCAGCTCAGAAATAGCACCAACTTCGATACCCGGCATATGCGCAACGCGCGTGACGATATCGGTGCCCATTTCGCCTGAGCCAATCAGTCCGATACGGATCGGTCGCCCACTATCCGCCCGCGCCTGCATATCACGCGCCAAACCTGTCAACGCCACATTGGTTGCCATCGTTTCCTCCTGAACGTCCCTGCAAATATTCTCGCAGTCTCCTCTGATACCTTATCGATTAATGAACATTTGTTTCTAAGTCAATACCAGTGTTCATAAACCGCGCACCTCAACCCGCTCGCAAATGCCATCTTGTTATTCAACTTTAGTTTGCTATAGAATACAAATGTTCTGCCGTTTCGCACAATTCACATTTTGAAACGTCGATACGTGCGAGCTAATAATGGCGTTCTGTTAGCTCGGCGCACTTTGGGAGTGCTCCGGGGGGAGGAGAAATAAATGGACGCATTTCTGAGCGGACTAAAAACGGCAGTCGATACGCTTGGGGCAACGGTTCTGTTGCCTATCGTCATCTTCATCATTGCGGTGGTACTCGGCGCAAAGGTGGGCAAAGCCTTCCGTGCAGCCATCACCATCGGCGTTGCTTTCATCGGTATCAATCTGGTCCTGGGCTTGATGTTCACCTCTATTGGTGAAGTGGCTCAGGCAATCGTCACCAACACGGGCATCAAGCGCGATATCGTTGACGTAGGCTGGCCTTCGGCTGCGGCAATCGCCTTCGGCTCATCGGTGGGTCTTTGGGTTATTCCTGTCGGTATTCTGGTCAACATCGTGCTGCTTCTGCTTCGCTGGACACGCACGTTGAACGTCGATGTGTGGAACTTCTGGCACTTTGCTTTCGTCGGTTCGCTGGTTGTCGCTGCAACCGATAACCTGGCTTACGGCATCATTGTTGCAGCACTTGTTGCGGCACTTTCGCTGCTGTTTGCAGACTGGTCGGCGCGTGCTGTTCAGCAGTTTTACGGTGTACCGGGGGTTTCCGTGCCGCATCTGGCCTCGGCACAGATTCTGCCGATTGCAATCGTGCTCAACTGGATCATGGATCGCATTCCCGGCATCAACAAGATCAACATCAGCACGGAAACCATCGAACGTCGCTTCGGTGTATTCGGCGAACCGGTTGTGCTCGGCCTGATTATCGGTTTGGTGCTCGGCCTAATCGCATTTTATAATGCAGGAGATTTCGGCGTCGTACTCGCGAAAGTTTTCGGCACAGGCATGACACTTGCCGCCGTTATGTTGCTTCTGCCGCGTATGGTCAAAATCCTGATGGAAGGCCTGCTGCCAGTTTCCGACGCTGCACAGGAATTTGTGCGCAAGCGCACCGGCGACCGCGAACTTCTTGTTGGTCTCGACTCGGCAATCCTTATCGGACATCCAGCCGCGATCTCGTCGTCGCTCATTCTGGTGCCTATTGCGATCATTCTTTCGGTCATCCTGCCAGGCAACCGCGTCATCCTGTTTGCCGACCTTGCCGTCATTCCTTTCATCGTCGCCATGACTGCACCGCTTCTGAAAGGAAACGTGTTCCGCATGGTCGTCGTAGGAACGATCACACTGGCAATCGGCTTCTATGTAGCCAATGCGCTTGCTCCGTTGTTTACGAGTGCTGCGGTTTCATCCGGCTTCAAGCTGCCTGAGAACGCCTTGCAGATCACTTCAGTGGTCGACGGATTCCTGTGGGTGCCATACATCATCATATCGGCCATCCAGTGGCTTGGTGCTATTGGTATCGCGGTGATCGCCGTTGTTATTGCTGCACTTTTCATGCTCTATCGCCGCAATACCCAGGCATGGGAGCGTGCGGCAGGCGCTGAGGACGAACCAGCAGACGAAATTGCCGCCTAAAATTGGCAATGATCGACACATGAAATAAAAGTCGCACGTCGAGACCGACGTGCGACCTTCTTTAAACGGAGAATGAAATGGCTGCTGGTCTGATTGATTTTCTCGACCCACAAGCGATCGAGCTTCAGAGCGAAGCAAAAACCAATGAAGAGATCATCCGGATTCTGGCGGGCAAGCTGGAAAAGCTGGGTTATGTAAAGCCAAGCTACGCCGACGCGGTCGTAAGCCGCGAACTGACGATGCCAACAGGATTGCCGCTTGAGCGCGAAGAAAACGTTGCTGTGCCGCATACCGATCCTGAGCATGTGCTTAAGGCTGGCATTGCCTTTGCAACCCTGAAATCACCAATTGAATTTGCCAATATGGAAGATCCTGAAGAGGCCGTTTCTGTTGGATATGTCTTTCTGCTTGCCATCAATGACAAGGACAAACAGATTGAAACCTTGCAGCAAATCATGGCGACAATTCAGGATCCGAATGCACTCGATAGGCTGAAGGCGGCGCGCACGCTTGAAGATATTCAAACTGCGCTGAATTAAGAGTAGATCTTAACAGCCGAATTCGAGACAACAAAAATACGATATTCGCGCGTTTCATGGAATGCACGAACACCACTTGGAGGAAACCATGGCTAGAATAAAAACAATTCTCTTCGCTTGCGGAACAGGTGTAGCGACATCTACGGCAGTCAACGCAACAGTCACCGAAGAAATGAAAAAACGCGGGCTTACCTTCAATGCTCAGCAGGCAAAGGCCACGGAAGTAGCCTCTTTAGCTGACAATGTGGATTTCATCGTTTCAACCACGCCTATTTCCGCTTCCGTCACCAAGCCAGTCATCAAGGGCCTACCCTTCCTGACTGGTATCGGAAAAGACAAAACGTTGGACGAGATCGAAGCCGAGCTTCGTAAATAATCTCACTCAGCTCAAAAAGCGGAAGTGGGGGACGCAGTTCCTCCACGTCAAATGATCTGAAGAAAAGCGTCGGTGTCCGGCGCTTTTATCTTTTTTGAACCACACGGATACGTTGCTCACCGCCGATATCTATAAACTGCGTGGCTGGCGGCACTTGATGCACATCATGTGTACCAAAGCTTTCGGGATAAAACGCGTAGCCTTCTGGTGCATTTGGTGGGTTTCGATCATCGATCAGCCGACCGCCTGTCAATTCCGTCATCGGATCGGGAATAGCGGAGATCAGCCGCCGCGTATAGGGATGCGTCGGGTTCGAGAATATCCGATCCCATGGGCCACTCTCAACAATCTGGCCGAAATACATAACGGCGACCCGATCACTCATATGCTCTACGACGCTCAGATCATGGCTGATCATGATGTAGGAAAGACCAAGCCGCTCTTTCAGCTCCAACAAAAGATTGATAATCTGTGCCCGGATCGAAACATCAAGTGCGGAGACAGGTTCATCCAGCACGATGACTTTCGGATTGAGCAGCAAGGCGCGCGCAATCCCGATGCGCTGGCGTTGCCCCCCGGAAAACTCGTGCGGGAAACGTTTTGCCTGCTCGGGTTTCAATCCAACGAGGCGCAGAATTTCCTCAACCCGCCCATCAACCTCGCTACGTGATTTTACACCATGAAGCCGTAAAGGTGCTGCGAGCGATGTATAGACGGACTGGCGTGGATTGAGTGAAGCAAACGGATCTTGAAAGACCATCTGCGCCATCTTTGCCCGCTCCAGCCGTGAAGGCTCATTCTTGCCAGTGATCGGACGCCCCTCAAAATAGATCTGCCCACTGGTTGGTTTCTGAAGGCCTACAATGGAGAGCGCGAGCGTAGATTTACCACAGCCGGACTCACCCACGATGGACAAGCACTCGCCTTTATTAAGGGTCAGGCTGAGATTATTGACGGCGCGCAGCAATTGCTTGGAATGGCTGAAGATACCGCCACTCACCGGGAAATAAACGCAGACATCATCAATTCTGACCAATGGCTCTGCCAATTTCGTCGAATGCATATCATTCATGATGGAAACACCTCACCACACCCGCATCCTCAAGTGGCGTCCAGCCCGGCTTTTGCGCGCGGCAAATATCGGTGGCACGCGTGCAGCGCGGCTCAAATCTGCAGCCTGCCGGGAAAGCGGAAATGGAAGGCACCACGCCTTCGATTTCCTGCAGCCGTAACTGACCTTCTTTCTGGCGAGAACCAAGTTGCGGGAGCGAAGCCAGAAGTCCATGCGCATAAGGGTGCGCCGGATGGTGAAACAGACCCGCTGTTATGCGCTCTTCGACAAGATGCCCGGCATACATCACACCCACGCGACGGCACATTTTCGCAATAACACCAAGATCATGACTGATCATGAGTACGGAAGTCCCACGCGCTGTGCAAAGCTCCTGCATCAGACGGAGAATTTCCGCCTGAACCGTCACATCAAGCGCCGTCGTGGGCTCATCGGCGATCAAAAGATCAGGGTTGCATGCGAGCGCAATAGCGATCATCACACGCTGGCGCATACCGCCCGACATCTGATGCGGATAATTTTTCACACGTTGCTCTGGCGCCGGCACCTGAACGCTGGCAAGCGCTTCAACCGCTTTGCGCTCTGCCTCATGCCAAGTTGCACCCTGGTGCAGCACAAACATTTCTGCAATCTGCCGCCCTACGGGTGAAAGCGGATTGAGTGCGGTCATCGGTTCCTGAAAGATCATCGCGATGCGATTACCACGCAGCTTTCGCATTTCGCGTGACGACATGGATCGCAAGTCCTGCCCTTTGAACCGTATCGCGCCACCGGTTATCGATAGTGGTTTTCGCAGCAATCCTATCATCGACAATGCGGTGATGCTTTTTCCGCAGCCGGACTCTCCAACCAAACCGAATGTTTCACCAGCACCGATTGTGAAGGATACGTCTTCAACAACATTATGCTTGGTCGAACCAGACACGATATCGATCCGCAGATTTTCGACCTCGAGAAGTGTTTGTTCGCTCATACTTTGCGCGTCCTCATATGCGGGTCGAGCCAGTCACGAAGACCGTCACCGAACAGATTGAGACCAAGCACTGTGAAAAAGATTGCTAGACCGGGGAACACCGCTGCCCAAGGTGCATTCACGATCAACTCACGCGCATCAGTGAGCATATTGCCCCAACTAGGATCAGGAGGACTGATACCAAGACCCAGATAGGAAAGGGCAGCTTCTGCGAGGATCGCGTCACCCATTCCCAGTGTGCCGATCACAAGGATAGGTCCAATCATGTTCGGCAAGATCTGCGTAATCATGATGCGAACATCGCTATAGCCCAGCATCTTGGCGGCCTGAATGTAGCCCTGCTTCTTGAGCGAAAGGGTGGAACTGCGCGCAATGCGGCACGTCCAGGACCAGTTTGTGAGACCAAGCGCGAGCAAAAGGCTCGGCAAACCGGGGCCGAGAACAGCCATGATCGCCAACGCGAAGATCAGCGACGGGATCGCCAGCATGAGATTTGTGAGACCATTGACGAAATCGTCCCACCAGCCGCCGAAATAGCCAGCAGAAATTCCAAAACAGAGGCCAATGACCGTGTTGATGCACTGTGAGACCACACCAACGGTCAATGACACCTGCGCGCCATAGAGGATGCGCGAATATACATCGCGGCCTTGTGCGTCAGTGCCGAACCAGAATTGTGCATCGGGTGGCAGTTCTGCATTCATCAGATCGGCATCGAGAACCGGATTATAGTGCGCCAGCAATGGTGCAAATACAGCCGCGCCCACGATTACGATGCACACGAACCCGCCAAATACGAGATTGAAACGGAGCTTCATGGGCTTACTCGTGACTTATGCGCGGATCGATAACCGCGTAGAGAATATCAACAATCGTATTGATGACCAGAAACCACAATACGATCACGAGAATAGCCCCCTGTACGACGGGAATGTCGCGCAGCGAAACGCTATCAATCAGCAATGAGCCAAGGCCCGGCCATGAAAACAGCTTTTCAACCACCACGGCTTGCCCCATCATCGATCCGAATTGCAGACCGATTGTCGTGATGATCAAAACAAGCGCATTTCGCATGACGTGCCACGTCACCAGCCTGAAGCTGTTCATTCCTTTTGAACGGGCTGTGCGAATGAAATCCGCGCCCATCACTTCAAGAACAGCTGCGCGTGTTGTCCTTGCGAGAAGCGCCAGCGGTGCAACACCCAAAGTCAGCGCTGGCAGAATGATGTTGCGTATGCCGCCATTGCCATAACCGAAACTTGGCAACCATCCAAGCGTCAGTGCAAAGAGATACATGGCAAGAAGCCCCAGCCAGAATTGCGGCAGTGAAAGGCCAGAGACCGCGCCTATCATTGTCACACTGTCGAGAATGCTTCCGGGCTTCAGCGCCGCTATAAATCCAAGTGGAACCCCAATCAGAATGGCAAATCCCATAGCTGCAAAAGCGAGTTTCAGCGTTGGCCACATACGTTCCTGAATGAGCGAAACAACCGGCTGCCTCGATCGGTAGGACGTGCCAAGATCGAACTGTGCCAACTGCACCAGATAGTTGCCGAAACGCACATGAACAGGCTTGTCGAGACCGAACTCCTGCGTGATCTTTTCAACCATCTTCGGGTCGTTCATGCCCTTGCCGTTGGCGATAAGACCAGAAGCAATGCTGCCCGGAACGACGCTGAAAATGACGAAGATCAGGAGCGACACCGCAATGACTGTCGGTATCATCTGCAAGACGCGGCGGGCGATAAAATAGAGCACACGGTCCTCCTTTCGGATCAGCGTGAAAGACGCTGGAGCAAAGGGGATCAGTGGCCCGCCCGAAATCGAGCGGGCCGATCCAGATCAGCCGGAATTAACGACCGGACGGAACCGTGTCGTCGACCCAAAGCTTTTCATAGGACTGTACTGCGAGCTCCGCAGAGTTTGGCTGCAATCCGTGCAACCATGGCTGATGCGCCATGACGGCCTTGTTGTAGTTGAAGAACCAGACTGGCGCTTCTTCCTGCAGCAGGTTGTTGGCTTTTTTCAGCAGCGCATTCTTTTCGTCTTCTGTTTTCGCGAGTTTTGCTTCATCGACGATCTTATCAAATTCTGCATTGGCGAACTTCTGATAATTACATGCAGATTGCGGTGTCGTGGAGTAGAAGCACTGCATTGCGGTCAGCGCATCTGGGCCACTTTCGAGCGACCACATATAGGCCTGGAAATTGCCAGCAGGAACTACATCCGCAAGTACGGAGGCTTCAACCGGCTTTGCTTTAACCTTGATCCCGACCTTATCCAGCATCGGGATGATCGCCTGAACGATAGTCAAGCCCCAGCTTTCGTTTTGCGTTGCCGTCAGCTCAAACTCGAAACCGTCTGGATAGCCGGCTTCAGCAAGCAAAGCTTTCGCTTTTTCAGGATCATAGGGATAAGGCTTGGCATCTTTGTCGAAGGCAGGCGATGAGTTCGGAAGCCAGCCCACGGCACGATAGGCCTTGTCCTTGACGAGGCGCTTGATGATCAGATCGCTATCAATGGCGTAGTTGATTGCTTGGCGGACGCGCTTGTCCTGAAACGGCTTGAAATCCGGGTTAAAGCCAACAGCGCGGGTATAGACCTCGGCTACTTCCACCATATTCTTCGCAAGTTCAGGATCGGCAAGATAGGCAGTGTACTGCGCCGGTCCGAGCACCGCCACATCGATTTCCTTATTGCGGAACGCAACGTCGCGAGCAGCGGCATCGCCCATGATCATGATGTTGATCTTGTCTGCGTATGGCTTGCCTTTTTCGTAATATTTGTCCCACTTCTCAACCGTCAAACGAGAGCCGGGGACGTATTCGGCAAACTTGTAAGGCCCAAGACCGATTGGGTGACGCTGATATTCTTCGCTGTCGCCCTGACCGGCAGGATAAATCGCCGTGTTGTTGCGCATGAACTGATAGCCAGGATCAATTGGCTGTTTCAGCGTGATCTCAAGCGTATGGTCGTCGATCTTCTTCAGACCGGAGATTTCCTTGGCTTTGCCCTGTGTGTATTCTTCGGCACCCTTGATTTCGGCAATATAGCGCGCTGGCGGGAAAGCCTTCTTCGGGTCCATTATGCGGGTGTAGCTCCAGATAATGTCGTCAGCCGTTAATGGCTTGCCATCATGGAAAAATGCGTCCTGGCGCAGCTTATAGGTATAGACGAGCCTATCCTCAGAAACGCTTACATCTGTTGCCAGACCGAGTACCGGCTTGTTCTGATCCGCATCCCAATCATACAGCGTGCGATGAATGGCCTTGGCATAAAACTCGTCCTGCGTTGCAGGTGAAGCCTGAACATCAAGCGTCGAGAAGCTGTCACCATAAGGTGCAACAAAATTAATAACGCCTCCCGAACGTGGTTCGTCAGCAGCATAGGCGGCAGTACCCGCCATCAGTGCAATGGACATCGCCGCAAGCAATGTAAATTTCCTCATAGTCTTCCCCTTTTACTTTATTTTTCTTGATCCGAATGGACGTCTTCAGGCAGCGGGACCGAAGCCTCGCTGCCTGTCCTCCTTACGAACGTTCGAACACCACTTCGCCTTCGCGAATAGTGAGCATACAATGCGTGTCGTTGAGAATTTCCTGTGGTTTTGCGGTAAGCATATTGCGTGAAAACACTGCAATATCAGCTACCTGTCCAGGAACCAGTTTGCCTTTCACATCCTCCAGTTTCTGCGAAAAAGCACCGTATTCGGTATAGACCTGAAGCGCTTCTTCGATTGAAACACGCTCACGGGCATCCATCACCGTTCCCTTGCCAGTTTCGCGCGTGAGCATCGAATAGATGTTGGGGTAAGGATTTGGATGACAGACAGGCGCGTCACTTCCTGTAGCAGGTTTGAAACCGAGGTCTTTCCACGTCTTGAGTGGATAGCTCGACAATGCTTTTTCTTCACCAAGCACGGAAATATACGCATCACCAAAGTCGTAGATGAAAACCTGTTGTGGGCATGGATAGATGCCAGCCTTTTTCATCCGCTCGTGCTGTTCAGTCGTAGAGAATCCACAATGTTCGATACGGTGGCGACGATCAGGATCTGGATGCGCTGCAAGTGCTTTTTCGTAGGCAGTAATGAGCTGACCAATCGCTGCGTCACCGATTGCGTGGCAGGCAAGCTGATAGCCCTTTTTGTGGGCATCAAGCACCAGTGCTTCCAATTCCGCATCCGGTAATATCTGCACGCCGATATTATTATCGTCGCCGAGATAAGGCTTGCTCATCCATGCGGTCCGCCCACCTGCCGAACCATCAAGGAAAATCTTGACTGCACCAACCGTCAGCATGTCATCACCGACCCCAGACACCAATCCGGCTTCGTAACATTTCTCGACAATTGATGGGCCAGGATCGCCCAACAGGACAAGCCATGTGCGTACCGGCAATCGCTTTTGAAGTTTCGCTATATTATAGGCGCGAATTTCGTCAAAGCCTGCAACCTGCCCAACGGCCGCATCCATCACGCTGGTAATGCCATATGAAAGCAACAGATTACCCGCAGCCTCAATGGCTTCGATCATTTCTTCCGTTGTTGCTTTTGGAATTGCTTTGCGAACTGCCCCTTGTGCATTTTCCGCAACCATTCCGGTCAGCACACCATTATGCTGTTCGATCAAACCGCCGTCCGGCACTGGCGATTTTTCATCGATACCGGCCAGCTCAAAAGCTTTTGAGTTGAAGATCGAAACGTGACCACAGGCACGCACCAGCATCACCGGATGATTGGGTGCTACAGCGTCGAGTTCTGACTTATGCGGATGGCGGCCGATGTCAAGTTTGGTCTGATCGTAACCACGGGCTCTAATCCACGTCCCCGGAGGAACCGAAGCTGCCATTTCGCGTATCGAACCAAGCAGACTTTCCAAAGTGGGTGCTGCTTGCGGCGTTGCATCAAGCCACTTGAGCGTCAGCCCGACTGAAATCAGGTGGAGATGAGAATCGTTTAATCCGGGTGTAGCGAAACGCCCCTCCAGATCGATGACTTTTGTTTTGTCACCTTTGAGAGACCAGACTTGGTCTTTAGTACCGGTGGCTAGAACCTTGCCTTGCCAGATTGCCAGGGCCTCTACCGTGCCCTCTTCGTATCCACACCAGATCGTGCCGTTATGAATAATGGTATCAGCACGCAATTCGGGCATTACAACAGACATTCAGCGATCCCCTCCCTAAGTCACGCCTTCATATAAGAAGATCAGAGTTCCACCGATGTATCAACCGTGCAAGCCTTTGATATGACAAATTTTGTGGGGGCAATTTAATCAAAACGACGAAGCTGCCGTCGTTTTGTTGAAACATTTGCAAAGGTCAAAAATCAAAAACAACGAAATAAAAGCATTACGGCCTTATTGCACTGCTCATTGATCAGCTTTAACCAACCGCTTCGCATTACATGCTTGACCAACCATGGTCATGGCAGGCAAAGCAAAGTTATATTGTTTGGGATCAAGAGTTGAACATTCTGTTTGATAAAGCCGAGGCGAAGTTTGCCGATAAGGTGGTTTTGGAACCGCTTTCGCTAGAGCTTTCAGAACGGCGCATTGGTATCATTGGCCTCAATGGATCAGGTAAGTCCACCTTTTCACGCATGGTGAATGGGCTGGTTCTGCCATCGTCGGGACGCGTTCTGACAAATGGCCATGACACAGCAATTGACGGAGCGAAAGTGCGCGCGGCGGTTGGCTATATCTTTCAGAACCCCGCGAACCAGATCGTACTGCCACTAATCAAAGACGACGTTGCATTAGGCCTGCAATCGCGTGGGCTGAGCAAGCAAGAATTGGCGAACACGGTTTCAGCGGTACTTGATCGCATTGGGATAGCGCATCTGTCCGAACGCCGCGCACATGAGCTATCCGGAGGTGAGTTGCAGCTCGCAGCGCTCGCTTCGGTTCTGGTCACGGAACCTGATATTGTCATCATGGACGAACCGACCAATCAGCTCGACTTGAAGAACAGAAATATAGTGGAGCGGACCATCCGTGAACTTAAGGAAAATGTTATCGTGGTCAGCCACGATCTAACCTTGTTGTCGGGCTTCGACCGTGTGCTGCTTTTCCATCAGGGTAAACTCGTCGAGGATGGCCCCGCTGATGAGACGATTGCGCATTATCTGGCGTTAGTCTCATGAACTTTTATGAAGCGCGCGGAAATGGACCAATCCATCGACTGCCACCAGCAATCAAACTCATTGCTCTTTTCGGGTTAAGTGTCGTTCTCTTCATGATCAACACTCCGGTTGCACTTGGAATTTTAACTGCTCTCGTGGCGTTCAGTTCCCTCGCCTTTTGTCGTTCGGCGGTCGTTCAATGGCTAAAATCTTGGCCACTCTTACTGACGATTGCCGTTGTCGTTGTTTGGACTGCCTATGCCAACAGTTTTGAAGCGGCTTCAATCGTTCTGATGCGGCTGGGATCATTGAGCCTTTTTGCAACCGTCATTACGGCCACAACAACGATTGGTCAGTTCATCGACACGATAACCAGAGCCGCACAACCATTTGAAGCAATTGGTATAGGCAACGCTCGTGACATTGGATTAGCGATTGGGCTCGTTATTCGCTTCGTGCCTGAGGTTCATGCACGCTATAAATCGGTAGCGGAAGCTCACCGCGCGCGGGGATTAAAAATGCGGCTATCCACGGTTATCGTACCGATGGTAATTGGCACGATGCAAAGTGCGGATGAAATTGCAAACGCTATTGATGCGAGATGCATTCGTTCGCAGCAGCGCAAACACAATTAGACAGATAGGCGCGCCGCCGCTTACAACAAAATTATCGTCAGCAAGAAGGTACACGACGTGCAAACGAGATCTTTGGTTATGATCGCGCTGTTTACAGCAATCATCGTGGTGCTGGGCTTGATACCACCAATTATGCTCACCTTCATACCTGTACCTATTCATGCCCAGAGTCTGGGTGTTCTGCTCGCCGGTGTGGTGCTCGGGGCCCGCGGTGGAGCGCTTTCAGTCTTGCTCCTGATAGCACTCGTCGCAATTGGCTTACCTGTTCTTTCCGGAGGCAGAGGCGGCCTCGGCATCTTCTTCAGCCCAACCGCTGGATATCTGGTGGGCTTCTTGCCTGCGGCCTTTGTGACAGGCTGGATTTCAAACAAAGTGGCCCAAAGCACGATCGGTGGCTGGAAAACCTTCGCAGGCTTTTTCATCGCTGCAACGGTCGGCGTCATTATCGACCACATCTTCGGTGTCGCATGGCTTGTCGCCTATGTCGGCCTCTCCCCGTGGAGCGCCATAATTGGAGATTTGGCCTTCGTGCCCGGTGATCTCCTCAAAGCAGCGATTGCAGCTTATGCAGGTCAGTTCATCTTCGTAAACTTTGGAAATCGGACCCGTGATATCTAACCTCACTCCTTCCATGCAAGGTTAGCCGAACTGGTCTTTCCAGGGAGTTGCATTGCCGCAACTCCCCGGGACAATAAGGCGACCAATCCCTCTGAACCAAAAGCAAGAATTATACACGCAATCTTTGCGCAATGTTTGTGATTCAACTAGCGGGACGTTTAAGGACACGCTAAATAAGCTGTGGGACGGCAGAAAGCCGTGGGAGGGGATAATGAAAAAGCCTCAGATGCTGCTATCGAGCAGCTCTATACTGACGCTCGCATTTCTGATGAGCATATCGGCATTGGATACTGCCGCGGCCAATTGCAGTTTACCGGGTGGATCGCCCCCTTGCTTTGCAAGCATGGCACCTTCTCTGCTGCCAGTAACGGTTGATGAAGGCGCGGTTGAGATAAATGGTTTCCAGGTATCTCATCCGAGTGACAACGCAATCGTCGGAACGACGAGCGGCAAACAAGCCAGCCTTGTCATTTCTAACGGTGGCACCCTCGAAAACCTGCGCGGTATCGTCGGTGACGTTGCAGGTTCTGAAGGCGAAGTCCTTGTCACTGGACCAAACTCTGCTTGGAACAATATCGAGCGGCTCATAGTTGGCAATGACGGCGTCGGCACTCTGTCGATTGAAAAAGGCGCAAAGGTTACAAGCGGTCCTTTCTCAGCTGTTGGCTGGGGTGCAGGATCCGTTGGCAATGCTACAATCACTGGCACCGGATCACATTGGTCTTTCGACTATGCAATGGATATCGGTTCCGGCGGCAAAGGAACCATGACCATCGCGGACGGCGGCGCTCTCAGTGGAGACGACCTCTTCGTCGGTTATGACACTGACGGTCAAGGCAGCTTGCTTCTTAAGGATAAAGGCTCGTCAATCGACGTCAACGAGTTCTATGTCGGCTTCTATGGCAAAGCCGACGTTAAGGTGGAAAATGGCGCCGAACTCAAAAGTGCACTAATTCGCCTGGCTACGCAGGCTGGCTCAGAAGGTTTGCTTGAAGTAAGCGGCAAAGGTACTGTCGTAACGACCGGCCCTATTCTGGCAGGAACTTCCGGGAAGTCCGACATCATCGTGCGCGACGGTGGAGCGCTGAACACCAATTCTCTCAGAATGGGGATTCTCGCCGGCTCTAATTCATCCGTCACAATTTCCGGCTCAAATGCCAAGCTCAACGCCGATGAAATCTGGTTTGGAAACGGCAAATCAACGCTCGATTTCCATCACAACAATGAGCTTTACGAATTCTCCGGGAAATTGATCAGCAAGCACATTGATGGCAATACGTGGAAAGACGGTATTACCGTTGGAACCCATGAGCTGCACCAGAGTTCTGGCAAAACACTTCTGTCGGGCGACAATTCGCTTTTCCAGGGCAAGACCTATGTTGAAGGCGGCACATTGCTGATCGGCAACAAGCTTGGTGGCGACGTACTTGTCAGCGGTGGTGGTGCGTTAGGCGGCTCAGGCGCGATTGGAACAACCGATGCGCTTTCGACTGTGACAATTGCTTCAGGAGGCATCCTTGCACCGGGCAATCTGAACGGGGGACTGACAATCAATGGCGATCTGATTTTTGCCGCTGGCTCGTCCTATCAGGTCAATGTTGACCCAAAAAGCAATGCATCTGATCATGTTTACGTTTCTGGCAAAGCTTCGCTCAATGGTGGCTCCGTGCTCCATGTTGGTGCAAGCGGCAACTATAACCCTTTTTCGACCTATCGCATCCTGACCGTTGGAAATGAACTAACCGGCGCATTCAACGGTGTAACCTCAAACTTCGCATTTCTGACA
The DNA here is from genome assembly GCF_002252525.1 of Brucella pseudogrignonensis. Taxonomy (GTDB): domain Bacteria; phylum Pseudomonadota; class Alphaproteobacteria; order Rhizobiales; family Rhizobiaceae; genus Brucella; species Brucella pseudogrignonensis. The sequence goes on along the minus strand of NZ_NNRM01000053.1, from coordinate 188,389 downwards.
CCAGAGCTTATTTATGACTATGCGAAAAAAACGGTCGATCTGAAGTTATCGCGGAACGATATGAAATTTGCCAACAAGGCTATGACCGCAAATCAGCGGTCATTGGCCGGTGCCTTGGACACCCTCAAGGCTGATGGGAACGCACTTTACACCGCTCTTGTTACTTTGGGCGACGATCAAGCAACAATCCAGAGCAGCTTTGATGCATTATCCGGCGAAGTGCATGCATCAGCTAAATCAGCACTGATCGAAAATACCCTGCTGACACAGAATGCCATAACCAATCGCTTGCGCTCAGCTTTCAATGAGCCTGTCGCAACGCCGCCAATCGAGCCTCTTGGCTACGGACCGGAACGCAAGCAGCCTACGGCATTTAACAGCGTTGTCGATAAAGACAGAGTAGCCGCGACTTATGGTGGGTGGGCGCAAGCCTATGGCCACTGGCTTAAACAGGACGGCAATAGCAATGTCGGCGAATTCAGCGCTTCGTCAGGCGGTTTCGTGGCAGGTATAGACAATACTATCGCTGATAGCTGGCGTGTCGGCGTGCTGGCAGGCTATGGACAGACAAGCTTTCACAGCAATGACCGTGCTTCATCGGGCAATAGCGACAATTATACGCTTGGAGCCTATGCAGGATCGCAATGGGCGATGTCGCATGGCGTGCTCGCGTTCAGTTCCGGCATCGCTTACACTTGGCATCAGCTGGAAACAGAGCGATCTGTTGCTTTTAACGGGTTCTCCGATCGTCTAAACGCGGATTATGATGCTGGCAGCCTGGTTGCCTTTGGTGAACTTGGCTACAAAATCGCAGCTGGCAGAAGCACTTTTGAGCCTTATGCCAATTTGACGAATGTCTATCACAAGACCAATGGTTTTAATGAAACCGGCAATACACTTGCTGCGTTGAATGTAGATTCCGACAAGACCAACACCGTCTTTACAACACTTGGTCTGCGCGCGGCGACGACGCTTGATCTGGGCAACATTTCACCGAAAGCAAGAGCCGACATTGGTTGGCGACACGCTTATGGTGACGTTGATTCAGAATCCTCCGCGCGTTTCACAGGTTCCGACATCTTCACTGTTGGGGGAACTCCCGTGGCAAAAGACGTCGCTACGCTTGAGGCAGGGCTGGACTTCAATCTGCTGCCATCGACAGTTCTTGGGGTCGCCTACACCGGTCAGTTTGCCAAGGATGTGAAGCAGAACGGTTTCAATGTAAAACTGGCTGTTTCGTTTTAAATCAGCCAATTTACAACTTAAGGGTCTGGTGGTGCGTAATGCACCACCAGACCCTTTTTACAACTAAATTTTTTATCTCGTATCATGGATAAAAGCTTGCATTTAAATTGCCTTTTGATGCCTCAAAAGAATATCCAGTCTCCAAAGCTGAGATTATCAAATATTAATTTTTTCAACCACTGAGCATCGAATATTATGGTTATACGCCCGTAATGTTTTTGATGATGAAATTTTCCATATAGGATTTTTCAGCAGAGTATATATTTCTATACCTGTTTTGGAGGAGGTGGAATGAGATGGCATTGGCGATTTGACTGGATGACTTTGGCTATACTAGCCTTTTTGTTATCGGTCTTGATTGCCGTTTTCGGCACCAATCATATGATGTCTATCGCACTAAATGGGTTGCATCAGCGTGGTGCCAACACTTTGGGTCTAGCTTCATCGGCGCTTGGCGGCCAATTGGCCCGCTATGAAAAGCTACCGGCGCTCATTGCTGAACACGACACCATTCAAAATCTGGTACGCAATCCTGCAGCTCAAAATGTGACGGCAGTGAATCAGTATCTGCAATCCATCAATAATCTGCTCGAATCCTCAGACATCTATCTGATGAACGATGAAGGCGTGACAATTGCCGCCTCAAACTACAATGAACAAAGGCCTTTTGTCGGAGAGAATTTCAGTTATCGTCCCTATTTCTTCGATGCAATTGCGGGGGATAGCGGCAGGTTCTTCGCACTCGGCACAACATCCGGAAAACGCGGCTACTATTTCAGCGCCCCAGTAATGGTCGATGGTCAAGCACGCGGTGTTCTTGCTTTCAAAGTCGACATGGATGTGATTGAGCGGTCATGGCATGGCAATGATTTCGAAATCATCGTGACTGATCCCGAAGGCATCATCTTCATGTCGGGGCGACCCGATTGGCTGTTTAAAAGTATAGGCCCCCTCACCGCTGATCAGATTGCTCGCACGGCTCACACCCGTCGCTATGCGGAAACACCGCTGATCGAAATACCGGTCCGCAGCACGCAAACGGATCGTGGTGACACTTTGCTTGAGATGGATGACGCAGAGCGCACCATTGAATATCTGATCCTATCGGAAGAAATGGTCGATGCCGGTTGGACCGTCAGCGTGTTGCAGGCGACGCGCCCGGCCCGAAACCAGGCTTATACCTCCGTGCTTGCCCTCTTGCTGCTGGTTGGGCTTGGCGCAATGGCCATTGCTGTCTTTCTGCAGAACCGCACACGGCTTGCCGAACGTCTCGCAGCCCAGCGTGAAATCAAAGAGCAACTGGAGTTTCGTGTTGCGGCACGTACGGTTGAACTGGCGACGGCAAACGACAAACTGGCAAGCGAAGTCGAAGAACGCAGAGCAACCGAGCGGCAGTTGCGGCGAACACAGGTCGAACTAGTTCACGCCGGAAAACTTGCGGCACTTGGGCAGATGTCAGCGGCGCTATCGCATGAGTTCAATCAACCGCTGGCCGCAGTCCGCGCTTATGCCGAAGTTTCTGGCCTGATGCTCGATCAGGGGCGCGAGCGCGATGCTAAAGCGGGGTTGGACCGGATATTAAAGGTCGTCGAGCGCATGACGAGCATCAGCAAACATCTGCGCAACTTTGCCCGACGACCCAACAAAAAGCTACGCGCTGTGAAAGTGCAGGATGTCATACGTGATACGAAGGAAATCATTTCATGGCGTCTGAGCGTCGCGAAGGTTGATCTCTCCTTCAACCAGCAAGACGAAGAGACCTGGGTGGTAGCGGATTCGGTGCGTCTGCAGCAGGTGCTCGTCAACATCATCTCAAATGCAGCTGATGCCGTTGAAGGTCAAGCGAGCCGGTTTATTGGTATTGAAATCAAGGCAGAGCCTGAAAAGGTTCAGATCGCGATCACAGATAATGGCCCAGGCGTTCCGGATGCTATAGCGGCCCGCATTTATGATCCGTTTTTCTCGACCAAGGGCGTGGGCAAAGGCTTGGGTCTGGGTCTCTCTATTTCCTACAACATCGTCAAAGATTTTGATGGGGACCTCGCCGTGAAAAATCTGATCGGGGGTGGTGCCGAGTTTTGCATCAGCCTCTATAAGGCGACTGCTCCAACCAACCAAGAAACTGGAAAAGACATATGAGTGTTGGCGAAATCCTCCTGATTGATGACGAAGAAGAGACCCGAGAAGCGATAGCACTTGGGCTTAAATTCATGGGATATCGCGTGCGCCAATTGTCGAATGCGGAACGTGCGCTTGAACTGGTCGGCTTTGGTTTTAAAGGCATTGTCGTCACCGATATACGTATGCCCGGCATGGATGGTCTGACACTCATGTCACGCATTCATGAGCTGGATCCGGAAACGCCCGTCATTGTGTTTACAGGTCATGGCGATGTGCAATTGGCAGTACGTGCGATGCGTGACGGCGCATATGATTTTCTCGAAAAGCCTTTTGCCATGCAGCAACTGGCAGAGACGGTCGGACGCGCACTCGACCGCCGGCAACTGGTCATGGAGAACCGCCTCCTTCGTGCAGCTGCCGGACAAAAAGACGACATCGAGCAACGACTTGTCGGGCGAACACAGGTCATGATTGATTTGCGTTATCATGTCCGCGCCGTCGGCCCTACAGACGCCGATGTTCTGATCGTCGGTGCAACGGGCACAGGCAAGGAAGTCGTCGCGCGGACGTTGCATGATCTGAGCACCCGCGCCGACAAACCTTTTATCGCGATTAACTGTGCCGCACTTCCGAGTAATCTCATTGAAAGCGAATTATTCGGCCATGAACCGGGTGCTTTCCCCGGTGCGATGCGGGCCCGCTTTGGCAAGTTTGAACTCGCACAAGGAGGAACCATTCTTCTTGATGAAATCGCAACCATGCCCATCGACACGCAGGCAAAATTACTGCGCGTTATTCAGGAGCGTACAATCACGCGGCTGGGATCGAACGAAGTTTATCCGTTGGATGTTCGCTTCATCGCGACCAGCAAAGCCAATCTGGAAGATGAAGTGGCTGCTGGCCGCTTCCGTGCCGACCTGCTTTACAGGCTCAATGTCGTGACGATTAAAGTGCCATCGCTCGCAGAGCGGCGAGAAGATGTTCCGGTGCTTTTCCTCAAACTCGTCAACGAAGCAGCTGCACGCTATCGCAACGACCCGACCCCTGTTCCGCCTCACCTGATCACCACGCTTACGGAGCGTGAATGGCCGGGAAATGTCCGCGAGCTGCGCAATGCGGCCGACCGTTTCGGGCTTGGACTTGGTCTGCAATTTGATGATGATCGCAAACATCAGACACGCCCGATGCGTCTTGCTGACCGCGTTGCTGCATTTGAAAAAAGCATCATTGCAAGTGAGCTTGTGATGCATCGCGGAAGCCTTAAACCCGTCTACGAAACGCTCGGGCTATCGCGCAAATCACTTTACGAAAAGATGCAGAAGTTCGGCTTGGACAAGCAGAACTTCATCAGCTCACAAGAAGACTGAACGCCGAGATGGGTGGAAATCCACCCATCTATTTACGCCGACGTTACCATTTCCACCCATGGCCATCCACAAACTGGCAAAAACCGCATGTTTGTGCTGAGCTTTTCCTTGCACGGCAAATGATCAGCCCGCGTTATCGCATTAAGTGGTCTGGGAGGAACCACGGCGTGAGCGGGCATATCGTGTCCGCTTGCTCTATTCCGCCCGTCCACACCGCGAGCCTTTTCAGGGCATCAGGGGCAAAAGACATCCGGGAGGAATTCAATTGAAAAAAGCAATTCTCACTGCTTTGACATTCACCGCTCTTACTGCAACCGCGTTTGCGCAATCCTTTCCAAGCCAGCCGATCACGATCATTGTGCCATTCACTGCAGGTGGGCCGACCGATACTGTGACACGTCTTGTTGCGCAGGCCATGAGCCGCGACCTGGGCAGTCAGATTGTCGTTGAAAACGTTGGTGGTGCAGGCGGAACGCTCGGCGCCGCAAGGGCTGCTCAAGCAAAAAATGATGGTCACACGCTGCTGCTTCATCATATCGGTATGGCGACATCGGCCACTCTTTACCGTGAACTTCCATACAAACCGCTCGAAGCATTTTCCTATGTCGGTCTGGTTACGGAAGTACCGATGACCATCATCGGTCGCTCAGATCTTGAAGCCAATTCGGTTGAGGAAGTTATCGAATACATCAAGACCAATGGCGAAGAGGTTATGTATGCCAATGCGGGCATTGGTGCGGCGTCGCATCTTTGTGGCCTATTGCTGATGAACGCGCTTGGCACCCAGATGACCACAATTCCTTATCAGGGCACCGGTCCTGCAATGACTGACGTTATGGGTGGACAGGTTGATCTGATGTGTGACCAGACAACAAATACCACCAACCAAATTCGTGACAAGTCGGTAAAGGCTTTCGCTGTCACGGTACCGGAACGCGTTGCAAGTCTGCCGGATCTGCCGACCATCGCGGAAAAGGGATTCCCAGATTTTAATGTCAGTATCTGGCATGGCCTTTATGCTCCGGCCGGAACGGACGAAGCTGTGGTTGAGCGCCTGAGCAAAGCTCTTCAGGTCGCACTCAAGGATGAAACCGTCATAGCACGCTTCGCGGATCTCGGCACGGTACCGTCGTCAGAGGAAGACGCGACACCGACTGCACTCAAGGCGAAGCTTGAAAGTGAAATCGAGCTCTGGCGCCCCGTCATTGAAGAAGCAGGCGTTTACGCGAACTAAAAACTGACAAAATCAAATCCATTTCATTGGGGTATCGCAAAATGCTGTCCCGAGATTATAGAGATATCGTTGGGGGCATCATGCTGGTTGCCCTCGGTCTCGCTTTCTCCTGGTATGCGGCTGCAAACTACGAGCTTGGCACGTTGCGGCGCATGGGACCGGGTATGTTCCCGACATCACTTGGCGTTGTACTGGCTGGCTTTGGTCTGGTGATAGCCATACCAGCTTTCTTCCGCCCGGGCGTTATGCCGGAAATTCGTGTCTGGACACCAATTTATGTTCTGTTGGGCGTCGGTGCTTTCGCGCTCACGATCCGGCCCTTTGGCTTGATCCCGGCAGTGCTGAGCGTTGTCGTGATTTCGTCCTTCGCAGAGTTGCGTGTGAAGCCACTTAGCCTGACCATTCTTTCAATCGCACTTTGCCTTATCGCCTGGCTGGTCTTCCGTGTCGGACTTGGGCTTCCTGTTGCAATGTTCCGGTGGCCGTTCTGATGGACATATTCTCCAATATCGCGATTGGCCTGGAAACAGCTCTGACGCTTAACAATCTGTTCTATTGTTTTCTGGGCGTGTTTCTGGGAACTCTGATTGGCGTTATTCCAGGTATCGGCGTGCTTTCAGCCATTTCGATGCTTTTCCCGATCACCTTCTATCTAGAGCCTACTACTGCTCTCATCATGCTGGCAGGTATCTGGTACGGCACGTCTTATGGAGGGAACACAGCCTCCATTCTGCTCAATATCCCCGGAACGCCTGCCAATGCTGTCACCTGCCTCGACGGGTATCCGATGGCGCGTCAAGGGCGCGGCGGTATCGCGCTTCTGATGACCACGGTCGCCTCTTTCGTTGGTGGTTCCATTGGTATTGTTTTGCTGATGTTGTTCTCACCTATCATCGCAAAATATGCGTTGAGCTTTGGCTCGGCGGACTATTTCTCACTAATGGTTCTGGGGCTGGTTGCTGCGTCCACAATATCGGATGGCTCGCTGGCGAAGGGCCTCGCAATGGTTGTTCTCGGCATCATGTTTGGCACAGTAGGGGCTGATATCTACACCGGCACTGCGCGCTTTTCGTTTGGCGTACTCGAACTGACCGACGCCATCAGCCTGATCGCGCTTGCCATGGGCATTTTCGGCGTATCCGAAGTGATTGCCAGTGTGCGTAAAGTCAATGTCGGTGACATTGACCCAGAGAGTGTTAAACTCAAGGCCATGAAACCATCCCGCGAGGACGTAAGCCGGTCATGGTTCCCGATGCTACGTGGATCGTCAATCGGCGCCTTCTTCGGCACATTGCCGGGCACCGGACCATCGGTGGCAGCTTTCATGGCTTATGCTGTCGAAAAGCGCGTGGCAAAAGAACCGGAGCGCTTCGGCAAAGGTGCGATCGAAGGCATCATGGCGCCGGAGTCTGCCAATAATTCCGCAGATCAGACCTCGTTCATTCCCACGCTTTCACTGGGCATTCCAGGCAGTCCGACCATGGCGCTGATGCTGGGCGCTCTGATGATCCACGGCATTGCGCCTGGCCCTACTCTCATGACCGATCAGCCATCTCTGTTCTGGGGTCTGATCATGAGTTTCTGGATCGGCAATCTCTTGCTGGTGATCCTCAATATTCCCCTGATTGGCGTCTGGGTGAGATTGCTAACTATCCCGTATCACCTGCTGTTTCCTGCCGTTCTCATGTTCATCTGCATCGGAACCTATTCGGTCAACAACAGTGCATTTGAAGTTTGGCTCGTGGTGTTCTTTGGCTTTGCCGGATACCTCATGCGTATCTTCAACTTCCCCGCCGCACCCCTGTTGCTCGGCTTTGTGCTCGGACCGCTTATGGAGGAACACTTCCGTCGGGCGATGTTGATGTCGCGTGGCTCGTTCTCCACATTCATCGACCGTCCAATCAGTGCCACGGTTCTCGCCGTCACAGCCGCACTACTCGTGTGGGGAACATGGTCAGCGTATCGCCGCCGCAATCAGCGTGTGCTGGCTGCGCAAACTCTTAGTTCCTAAAACAAAATGCCCGGCGAGAAATGACTGTCTCACCGGCCACAACTTTGCTCAACAGGGCTTAGAACTTTACGCTAAGCTTGGCCTTACCCGAATTCTGATTAAAGCTCGAACCATACTGACCAGAATATTCAAGACCCAAGGTCGTCTGGTTGCCGAGATCAATATCAAAACCAGCCTTGATAATCGCAGTATCCTTGGCAATTGGTGCACCAACCACTTCAAATACTGTTCCAGCATCAAATGCAGCAGCTGCAGTCGGTATAGTGTCGCCATAGGCGTGCTGCCAGCCGACTGTTCCGTTGAGCTTGGCATTTATGCTACCAAACACGACAGGAGCAGAAGCACGAAGACCAAGCGTAGTGAACGTAGTTGTCGTTGTTTCTTTTCCAATCTGCAGCGCAGCATTGCCACCATGCTCGTTAAAGCGGTCTGTTTGCAGACGTACCACAGCAACATTCGCAAATGGCTCAATCGCTGTTCCATTCAGATCGAAACGATGTGAGAGTTCACCAAAAGCCTGGAAGGTATTTGCGCTGTAATCCGCATCAAGACTCTCTGAAAAGCCTGGGAAGGCGACAAAACGATCAGTTTCGATTTTGTGCCAGCTATAGGCAACGCCTGCTTTGAGCAGTGTCGCGTCCCATTGAGTGCCACCATAGATACCCAGATGATAATTATCGCTGTGGCCCGATGAGTTGCGATCATTCACATCGAAGTTGGTGCGGCTATATCCTGCGAGAGCACCCAGCCTCCAGTTTTCGACAACTTCCGCATCATAACCTGCAACGAAGCCACCCGTGGATTGCTTCAACTTACCGGCATTTCCGTCAGCTCCGGTTTCACTCCATTGACCGAGCGCCTGTCCCCAGATTGCTGCGCGCGGTGCGGAAATCTGAGCTGAATCAGCATCCGTTGCGACCGACGAGGATGCAGCATTTCGCTCACCACCAAATGCTGCACCAATGCGGTCCATAACTGCATTTCGAACAATGGAACTGTCATTGATGATCGCAGTTCGCGTTGAAGCATGAACTTCACCCGAAAGAGCATTGAATGCGCGGCGCGCATTGTCTTCGCTGTCCTGCATGACGACCGTGTCGTAAACAGCGTTGCCAGCACCAAGCTCTTCCACAGCGAGGGCTACCGACTTCTGATTACTTGTCTTTGCTGTAGCAATGAAGTCGACATCGTTACGAGCGATATCGAGGTAAACCGCATTGGCGTCATAAGCCAAACCGAGATCTACGAAAGGCATGTTCTGGCTCATATCGCCAAATGTACCTGTGATGCCGCCTTCAGCACTCAGAATGGTGTAACGCTTGCCCGGCATATAGGTGCCAGCAGCCTTTTCTACATAAACCTTAGCGCCACCAAGCGCTGCCGTTCCACTCACATCGATACGGTCACTTTTACCGGCGGCATCAATTTCAGCAACATAAGTAGCTCCCGCATCAAATGCCAGGTTGCCGGCAACCTTCAGCGTGCCAATAGAATTGCCCGGCGCTATGATACTGCCAGCACCGGCGTAAAGTCCGCCGATGAAGCCTGCGCCACTAAGATGTGCGCCATTTTCAACGCTAACCGTGCCGCCAAGGAATGCACCTGAATGGGATGCATCACCGATGACCAGACCGCCTTCTTTTACAGTTGTACCACCTGTATAGGTGTTGGCACCATTAAGAACCAGAACACCTGAGCCGGACTTCGTAAGGCTGCCAGTACCGTCAATGTTGCCGTCAAAACGCGTATTGGCAGACTGGTTTACGGTCAAAGCTGCAGAACCAAGGCTCAATGTTCCGCCCTCACCCATCAGTGACGACATGCTCACATTGAAATTATTGAGATCAAGCTTGCCACCATTCACGGCGAAAGCCGTGTTGTTGACGAATGCACCATCTATACCAGCCTGAAGAACACCGCCTTCAACCAAGGTTCCGCCCGTATAGTTGTTTGCCTGCCCCAGTACGAGCGTACCGGCTCCACGCTTGAGCAGAGCGCCCTCGCCCGTGGCTTGCTGCAACAACGTCACACGGTTGTTTGCATCAGCAATGTCGATCCATCCAAGCCCTTCAAGCGATACGGTGCGATCCAGCGTTTTCATATCGCTGCCGGTTATGCGCAAACCGCCATCAATGAGACGCAGGCGAGCAGCGGCATTGCCAAGAGCTGCATCTTCGCTGACGAGGATCGTTCCGCCGTCGGTGACTGCTGTTTCACCAATGAAGGAATGATCATCAATACAATAGTCTTTGATGGCCTGCTGGAAGCGCGCATCGGTGCTATCGCAGTTGAGCAATGTCTTCTTCTCTTCAAGCGTCAGATCGTTCAGGATTGGTTTGCCATTGGCATCCGAAATCTGGCCAAGATAGAGATCTGTACGATGGTTGTTTCGCGTTAGAACAAATTCCTTGTTCTTGTCCGCAAAACCATAAGCATTGGCACCCCAAACGAGGCGTGTTTTATCAACTTGGTTCTCCGAATAGGTCTGCAACTGAGGCCCGACCCAGCGGAAATCGTGCGCAACGGGTTCATGATCCGAGATTGCTTCTGGCTGGCGGCCCGGCCGCGTGACTTTTACGTCTTTAATCACCCCGGTGTAGGGATCATTGGGATCATCTACAATCTCATACCACTTCCCGAATGGTCGCGAGACGAGGAAATGGTCGATCTTGGCACGGTCCCAGCTCGCCCAGGTATTGGTTGCGTCTTCGCCTGCCGATGGCCATGTGGTGCTACCATCGTTGAGATCATGTGGCTTGAAACCTTCACGGGCCGCATCAGTCTGAAGCAGCATATACTGCTTCTTGAGAACATTCATGGTAACCGGCGTGTTGTTATCAACCGCATAGGTTTCTTCTTGCAGACCAACATCCTTACCAGCTCTGTAGGCGGCCGAAAGAGCGTCACCCCATTGCTTCCACGACAGGCTGTCGATGTTTTGTCCAGCATATGCTTCCTGTATGACCGCGCGCATAGTCTGCTGATTGGCGTTGAGAACATATTGCCGTGTCAGGTCGCGGTAAAATGTATTGCCGTCAGACTGCTGCATCAGCCTAATTTGTGCATCAATGTGATGAAGACCACGCTCAGAAACATCACCAGCATTGAAATCGCCAAGAACGATGATTGGCTGGTTAAATCCTTTTGCCCATGTATTGAGGGCTTTGGCTTCGTTCAGGCGACCAGTTGAACCGTCTGCATAATCAAGATGAACCGTACCGATCATTGTCTGCGGGCGGGAACCTTGGGCATCCAGTTGAGTGTAGCTGACATAGCGCCCCTGCGTCGATCCACCCAGATTAAGTGTTCCAAACGTGCCTGGTAGACGCGAAATAATACCCACATCGCCGACCTGCACGTTGCCGTAAGTGCCACGACCAGCGGTTTGGAGGAAATCGGGGATACGCGTAACATAAGTACTACCGTTGACTTCCTGCATACCGAGGACATCAAAATTGGCGGCTGCCATAAAATCCGCGGTCAGTTCCGGGTTCTGTTTGAACTTGTTCCAGATATTGAGCGTCATGACACGAATGTCATAGCTATCGGCCGCGCGTGCCGGAGCCGCGGCTATTCCTGCAACTGCAACACCACATAAAAGCTGCGCAGTTAAAGCCAGAAGTTTTCGGTTACGTTTGGTTGTCCCCGGTACCATCCCTCAGTCCTTTTCTTGGAAAATGCATCCATTTCATCAATGTGACAGCCGGATTGATCATCCAACTTCACCTGATGCTGAAATGACAGAGTTCAATGTCACTTTTATTACATTTTACTCTAGAGCGACTTTGGAAGACTCAATTCTTTCGCCCCATGAACAGTAAATGTCATTAATATTACATTTTTATTTGCTATCGCCTCTGGGAGTTCTTGTGGCCTAAGCCCACAATTTCCTTGCCTATTTCAACCTGGGAATGAGAGATGGATCTGAGCAACCACGCGCATAAGGATGCGACAGCAAATATGAGCGAACTTTCTGGTTCCGGTGGCAAAAAGAAAGAAATACGGCAGCAAATGCTGCTTCAGTGGATTGAGAACAGCCATTATGTTTCGCTGGAGGAGATCGCTGAACGATTCCGCGTTACCACGCAAACAGCCCGACGTGACATTGCGGATCTGGAGCATCAGGGCAAAGTCAGAAGGTTACATGGTGGCGTATCACAGCTAGCTCCGCTGGACCCCATCACCTATCGTCAGCGCAGGCATGATAGGGCAGATGAAAAGGCTCGAATTGCTGAAGCAGTGGTCGCGCTCATTCCCGATAACGCCACTATTTTTCTTGACACCGGCACCACATGCGAAGCGATTGCCAATGCGCTTGTAAGCAGAGAACGCCTGCATGTTGTCACATATAGCCTAAGATCCGCCGCCATTATTAGTGAGAAAACGGATTTCACTTTAGCAGTTCCTGGTGGCTTTGTTCGACCTATCGATGGCGGGATGTTTCAGGAAGATACACCGGAATTCATCCGACGCTTCAAGTTCGACTATGCAATCATTTCGGTCAGCGGCGTTGATGATGATGGTGATCTTTGTGACGACGACCATACGGAAGTGGCCGTCGTTTCAGCAGCATTGCGACAAGCGGCACACAAACTGCTCGCAGTGGACAGCTCAAAATTTGGCAAAAGAGCGATGGTCAGGCTTGGATCGGTTCACGACATTACCGCCGTCATAACCAACGAGATGCCAGCCCCAGTTTTATCCACCTTGCTTGCAACAGCGAACATCCCTGTCGTTTTGGCAAATATGGAAGCATGAAGCCATGAATCACCTACTTTGCTGATCCATTCGTCCCGTTCGGTGCAAGATTCTGAGATCGCGCAACGACTTTAACGACCCAATCAGCAAAAACGCGGAGGCGATTGCTCAAATGGCGATTGGGTGGGTAGACGAGATGGATCGGCATCGGTTCGATCTGCCAGTCCTGCAATACCGGGCGCAAGGTGCCGTTCGCTATATCCTCCTGCACCATGAATAAGGGCGCCTGCACCACGCCTAAGCCAGCACGCGCAGCGGCAAGATAGGTGGTCGATTCATTAGCCGCGACAACATAGCGTCCATTGACCTCGACTTCTTCTGTACCTCGTTTGAAGTGAAATGGCATTTGCTGGCCGGTTGAAGGCCGGAAATAACCCACTACATGACAATTATTGCTCAGGTCGGATGGATGTTTAGGTGTGAAGCACCGATCAAGATATTCCGCAGACGCACAGGCGATAAAATGCATATCACCTATCCGGCGCGCAATCAGCGACTGATCGCTCAACTCGCCGATCCGAATCGCACAGTCGACGTTTTCCGCCACATAATCGACAGGGCGGTCTGATACGCCAAGATCAATCTGAATATCGGGATAGCGTTGATGGAACTCGATTAGTGCCGGGATGATAATCAGATTGGCAACCGCACTCGCCATTTCTACGCGCAGGCGGCCTTTGGGCAGTGTTTGGGCGCTTGAGAGGCTGCCGTCCAGTTCTTCGAGATCGGAAAGCAAGCGTGCAGCGCGCTCATAGTAAAGTGCGCCATCCGGTGTTACGAGAACACGGCGGGTCGTACGATTGAGGAGTTTTGTACGAAGATGGGCTTCCAATCCTTGAATAAGATTGCTGATTGTTGCCTTCGGCACATTGAGAGAAGCAGACGCGCGCGTGAAGTTACCGGTTTCGACGACCCGGAGAAATGCGCGCATGGCGGAGAGCTGATCCATTTTCAATAGCCATCATTGTTCGAAATTTGGGATAGTGTAACCAATACATGGGGACTATTCCAGATAATAGACAATGATAATATCTCAACATGGCAGTTTGCCGCTAGTGGTTTGATTCCGACATTTGCTCTTACGAGTTACAAAGGTCGAACAAATGTCAGAATCAAATGACCGCTAGTCACGAAAGCAAGAAAGATGTGCGAGAAATTTACGGTTGGAACAATGCAGGCTGGTGATGCCACCTGCACGGCACGCATTTATCGCGGTGCCAAGTTGCTTTCACCGCCACCAGTGGTTTTACACCTGCATGGGGGAGCGTTCTCAAACAGCTGTCTTGGTGCCTGCGAACGCGTTGCCGAAACACTTGCCGAGGCAGGTGCGGTGGTCGTGTCGCCTGAATATTCATCGGCCTGTCTCAACCCGTTTCCGGCGGCACTGGATGTGGCTTATTCGATAATGACCTCAATGCGCGCGCGTTGCCCGGAGTTTGCGCACAAGAAGTCGATGCTGTTCGTCGCCGGTGAAGAGGCGGGCGGTAATATTGCAGCCGGCGTGGCACTCATGGCGCGCGATCAGCATCTGGCAGACCTTAAGGGCCAGATATTGCTTTCGCCCATGCTTGATCCCTGCCTCGCCACGGCATCTTTCCGCAAATATTGTCCGGAAAGTGCCGTTCAGACGATTGCAGACGGCTGGCAGAACTATCTTGGCGAATGTGCAGGGTTCACCCACCCTTATGCCGCGCCCGCCCTTTGTACGCGGCTTGGTGGTTTGGTGCCAACTCTGCTCGTCACCAGTGCCCAATGTCCAATGCGTGACGAAACGCGGGCCTATGCAGAGCGTCTTCGTCAGGCCGGCGTCAAGGTTCAGTCGCATGTCCTGCCCGGACAAGCCGGCTGGATACCCGAGAACAATGTCACGCGCACGGACTGGACGCCGCAGGAAAAGACACTGATCGATCTGTTTTCGGATTTCTTCCGGCGAGCAGGTGCAAAGCAAATCGAAGCATAACGTCAGCTCGAACGGTCTCCCAACCTTTGGCCTGACGCTCAATATGAAGCCGGCCCCCACCGGTTAGGAGATACAACATGACATCGAACATTGCCCGCCGGGCCCTATGGGGCGCCGGCCTTAGTATCCTATTGTCTGCAGCAGGTGGTGGTGCCATTCTTTTCGGTATGCCGCACCTGAAAGCCGACGCCGCAACCGATGTATCTGCTCCACCACCCGCAGTTCCGGTTTCAGTTGCAGCAGCTGAACAGCGCGCCATCAACAGTTGGGAAGAATTCTCCGGTCGTTTGGAAGCCATTGACCGCGTTGAAATTCGTCCGCGTGTCGGCGGCGCAATCTTGAAAGCACATTTCCGCGAAGGTGCTTTGGTAAAGCAGGGCGATCTGCTCGTCACAATCGATCCGGAACCTTATGCCGCTGCCGTTGAAAAGGCCAGGGCACAGGTTTCAGCAGAAGAAGCGCGTGTAGCACTCGCCAAAGCTGAACTGGAACGCGGACGCCAGCTGGTGACAACCCGTACCATTGCACAAAGCGGCCTTGATCAGCGTTCAAGCGCCTTTGATGAAGCACAGGCAAGCCTTCGTTCTGCAAAGGCAGCACTACGCTCGTCTGAACTTGACCTCCAATATACCGAGGTACGCGCGCCTATCTCCGGTCGTGTCGGACGTCTGGAAGTAACGGCTGGTAATCTGGTTGCAGCAAGTTCAGCTTCACCGGTACTAACGACACTCGTATCGGTCGACCCGATCTATGCAAGCTTCAGCGCCAATGAAGAAGTTGTCACCAAAGCGCTTGCCAAGCTCGCGACTTCCCCCGGCGGCAATTCCATCGAGCGCATCCCCGTGCAGATAGGAACAGCGGCGGATAATGGCACACCGATTTCAGGACATATTCAGCTCATCAACAACGAGGTGGATGCCACGACAGGCACGATCCGTGTTCGTGCAGCCATCGATAATCCGGATGGAAGGCTCATTCCAGGACAGTTTGTCCGCATTCGCTTTGGCGAACCGGACCCTGATCAGAAGCTCGTGGTAAGTGATCGCGCAATTTCGTCGGATCAGGACAAGAAATTCGTCTTCGTAGTAGGTCCGGACAACAAGGTTGAATATCGGCAGGTGGTGCTTGGTCGCAACTATGACGGCCTGCGTATTGTCGAAAGCGGGTTGAAGCCCGGCGAAAACATCGTCGTCAACGGCCTGCAGCGTATTCGCCCAGGCGTAGTCGTTGCACCGCAGCCCGTAACCGAAACACTTGCCAAGAATTAATTGAAACGGCGCGTCTGTCGGCGCGCGCAAACGCAAAAAGCTCAGCCTATTCATCCCGCGAGAACACATGTTTTCGCGGGAACGGGAGAGTCTTTTGCTCATCCGCCTAAAGGGGGATAATAAGATGAATTTTTCACGCTTTTTCGTAGACCGACCGGTCTTCGCTGGCGTTTTGTCGGTTCTGATCTTTGTTGCCGGTCTGATCGGCATGACAGGTTTGCCGATCTCGGAATATCCGGAAGTCGTGCCACCACAGATCGTGGTGCGTGCACAATATCCGGGCGCCAATCCAGCCGTTATTTCAGAAACTGTCGCAACACCGCTTGAAGAGCAGATCAACGGTGTCGAAGGTATGCTCTATATGCAAAGCCAGGCGACCGCTGATGGTGTCATGACCCTGACCGTCACTTTCGCACTCGGCACAGATCCCGATCAGGCCCAGCAGCTGGTGCAAAACCGTATTTCGCAGGCCGAGCCACGCCTGCCGGAAGAAGTACGCACGCTCGGTGTCACGACAGCTAAGAGCTCGCCCGATCTTACGCTTGTTGTTCACCTGATATCGCCTGATGGCCGATATGACGTGAACTACTTGCGCAACTATGCTGTTCTCAACGTCAAGGATCGTATTGCTCGTATTCCAGGCGTCGGTCAGGTGCAGATTTTCGGCGGTGGCGACTATTCGATGCGCGTCTGGATTGATCCACAAAAGGCCGCTGAACGCGGACTTTCGGCCGGAGACATTGCCAACGCTATCCGCCAGCAGAACGTTCAGGCCGCAGCTGGTGTTATTGGCGCTTCCCCATCGGTTTCAGGTCTCGATCTGCAGCTTTCAGTTAATGCTCAGGGACGTCTCCAAACACCTGAAGACTTTGCCGATATCGTTGTGAAATCCGGCAGCCAGGGTGAAGTTACACGCCTTGGCGACGTTGCGCGCGTTGAAATGGGGGCAGCGGACTACTCGTTGCGCTCGCTGCTCGATAATAAATCAGCCGTCGGTATGGGTGTTTTTCAAGCGCCCGGTTCCAATGCCCTTGATATTTCCGCAAACGTCCATGCTGCCATGGCTGATCTGAAGAAAACCATGCCGGAAGGCGTGGACTTCGATATCGTCTATGACACAACGGCGTTTGTTAAAGCCTCTATCGAGTCAGTTATTCACACTCTGCTTGAAGCCATCGTTCTGGTGGTAATCGTGGTCATCATGTTCCTGCAGACATGGCGAGCCTCGATCATTCCTCTCGTAGCTGTTCCCGTGTCCATCGTCGGCACCTTTGCGGTGATGTATGTATTTGGCTTCTCCATCAATGCACTAAGCCTCTTCGGCCTCGTGCTTGCGATCGGCATCGTCGTCGATGATGCGATCGTGGTGGTGGAAAATGTCGAGCGCAATATTGAACAGGGCCTCTCTCCGATTGAGGCGACCTATCGCGCCATGCAGGAAGTGTCCGGCCCGATTATCGCCATTGCACTGGTGCTGGTGGCAGTTTTCGTACCGCTGGCCTTCATTACCGGCCTGACTGGCCAGTTTTATCGTCAGTTTGCGCTGACTATCGCCATATCGACCGTGATCTCGGCGTTTAACTCGTTGACACTGTCACCAGCGTTGGCAGCTTTGCTGCTGCGCGGCCACAATGCACCGAAAGACCGGCTGACCCGCGTTATGGACAAGCTGTTTGGCTGGTTCTTCCGTGGCTTTAATCGCTTCTTTGGTGCAAGTTCAAATGCCTATGGTCGCGGTGTTGGTGGTATTCTCACACGCAAGTCGCTTGTGATGGGCCTCTATGTCGTGTTGCTCGGCGTCACCTTCGTTCTGTTCCGTGCGGTGCCCGGCGGCTTCGTTCCGGCGCAGGACAAGCAATATCTGATCGGCTTTGCACAATTGCCGGATGCCGCGACACTCGACCGTTCGGAAGATGTTATCCGCCGGATGACGGACATTGCACTCAAGCAGCCTGGCGTCGCCAATGCTATCGCCTTCCCGGGCTTGTCGATCAATGGTTTCACCAACTCGTCGAACTCCGGCATTGTGTTTGTAACCTTGAAGCCGTTTGAAGAGCGCAAGACAGCTGAACTCTCTGCAAATGCTATTACCATGCAGCTCAACCAGCAGTTTGGATCCATTCAGGATGCCTTCATCGCCATGTTCCCACCCCCTCCCGTACAGGGACTGGGTACTACCGGCGGCTTCAAGCTTCAGCTGGAAGATCGCAATGGTTTAGGCTTCCGCGCGCTTGACGATGCAACCAAGGCATTTCTTGCCAAGGCGTATCAGACACCGGAACTGGCGGGGCTGTACTCGAGCTATCAGATCAACGTTCCGCAACTTTTCGCTGACATTGACCGCGTGAAGGCACGCCAGCTGGGCGTGGCCGTCACGGATGTTTTCGAAACTTTGCAAATCTATCTTGGTTCGCTTTACGTCAACGACTTCAATGCCTTTGGCCGCACTTACAGCGTGCGTATTCAGGCAGACGCGAATTATCGCAGCCATGCCGAAGATATCGGCAAGCTGAAGGTTCGTTCGCAGGCTGGCGAGATGATCCCATTGTCCGCCCTTCTTAAAGTTGAGCAGACCGTGGGGGCAGAGCGCGCAATCCGTTATAACGGCTTCCTTTCAGCCGACATCAACGGCAACCCGGCTCCCGGCTTTTCATCCGGTCAGGCGCAGGCTGCCATTGAGCGGATTGCGGAAGAGACCTTGCCTGCAGGCATTGCCTATGAATGGACCGACCTGACATATCAGCAAATTCTGGCTGGCAATTCGGGTTTCCTTGTCTTCCCGCTGGCGCTGCTGCTGGTGTATCTCGTGCTGGCTGCGCAGTATGAAAGTCTCACTCTGCCACTCTCGATCATCCTGATCGTACCAATGGGCATCATGGCCGCACTGATCGGCGTCTGGCTGACAGGAGGTGATAACAATGTCTTCACCCAAATTGGTTTGATCGTTCTGGTGGGGCTGTCCGCCAAGAATGCGATCCTGATCGTTGAGTTTGCCCGTGAGCTGGAACTATCTGGAAGAACGGCAGTTCAAGCAGCTATCGAGGCAAGCCGGCTGCGTCTGCGTCCGATCCTCATGACTTCGATGGCTTTCATCATGGGCGTCGTGCCGCTTGTCATATCGACAGGGGCTGGTGCGGAAATGCGCTCGGCAATGGGTATCGCAGTGTTTGCAGGAATGATCGGCGTGACGGCCTTCGGTATCTTCATGACGCCGGTGTTTTATGTACTGATCCGCAAATTGACCGGCGAACGTCCATTGAAACATGCTGGACCGAAAGTAGAAATACTGGATGCTCACTGAAGTCTAAAACATTAAGGCCGGAGGCAAAACCTCCGGCCTTTCTGCATATGAATGACTAATCGTGTAACCCAAAGCCTTTCTCAATGGCTTTCATTCGTTCACGCGCTCGGGCTTACGCAGCACAAGTTGAGCTTGAGCCATATGAACTTTCGGAATGAGAACGGCCTATCTTAAGTGTTTTCTCAAATGACATATCGTTCCACATTGGCGACTGGCGGGGGAATTATCGCCTTCGAAACTAATGCTGCAGAACTGGTTTGAACGCCTTCCCTGTTATAGGCGTCAGAATAACTTCATCAGAAGCGGTAGTTTACGCCTGCCTTTATGACATGGTCATGCACGTTCGTCTTGGTGGTACCATATGATGTCGTGCTCGAGACGTCCTTGGTTGTCACGTAGTTATACTCGATTTTTGCCGACAGACCGCCGCCAAATCCCTGTTCGATACCACCGCCCAGAAGATAACCAGATTTCCAGCCGTTAGGGCCGGTAACGTCATCGCCGTCTTTGAATTTCGTCATGGTCAAACCTGCTGTGCCGTAAACCAATGACCGATCAAACGAGAGACCAGCTTTGGCCTTCGCTGCACCACGAAACCGCTCTTTCAACCGGCCATGCGGTACACGCGCTTCATTTCCCATGTACGAACCTTCAAGTTCAGCACCAAGAACAGCAGGGCCAAACTGGAAATTGTAACCAGCCTGCACACCGCCGGTCATGCCCTTGCCGCCAGTAAACGGATTAATCTTCGGCGAAGCCAAACCACCATGAGCACCGATATATGCGCCGCCCCATGAAAATGCTGGCGGGGTTTCGTAATCGTAGGATCCTGAATTGTAGTTGAGATCAGCTGCATATGCGTTCGTTGCGAGCGCCAGGGCAGCGGTCGCGGTCGCAAGGGTTTTTGCGATAAAAGACATGTATAACTCCAGACGAAGCCAGCGCATCATTCATTGACGCTTACAAAGCTTCAGTTCGCGTTGGAGAGCCAGAATCAGGCTCCTATTGATCTCCCAACCCAATCAACAATGTGCGCTGACTAACTCAGAAGATGCTGGCATTCTCCTCGCGAGAGTTGCGTCTAGATTG
Organism: Brucella pseudogrignonensis; assembly: GCF_002252525.1. Lineage (GTDB taxonomy): Bacteria > Pseudomonadota > Alphaproteobacteria > Rhizobiales > Rhizobiaceae > Brucella > Brucella pseudogrignonensis. Next base: position 168,035 of record NZ_NNRM01000053.1, on the reverse strand, counting down.
CAGGAACATGCATTTCATAAAATTTATTTATTATTTTTATATATTTACACGTATTTCTTTAACTAAATAGTAAGCAATTATGCTTTGAAACATGAACCGCTCAATGCTGTTTCTTGTTTAGATCCGGGCCTGATCTCGCCGCGACTGAGTGAATCTGTAGACGCACGCAAAAGCCAGGCTTCAAATCAAAAAACATGACTTTTCCTCCGTGAATTTCTGCAGCCTTTTGGACAAGGTTCAATCCAAGTCCGGCACCCGATGAATGTGTATTAATGCGCCGAAATGGCTCAAACACATGCTCGCGCTCAGAAAGAGGAATACCAGAACCCTCATCACAAACATCGATAATGCCAGAAGCGCCGACTTTGATGACGATAGCCCCTTTACCGCCCGCATGGTCGATCGCATTGCGGATCAGATTAACGACTGCCATCTCGATAACCGAAGTCTGAACGGTGAAAATAGCTTCTTCGCTGCTCGGCTCGAAATCAAAATCATAACCGGCGTCGAGCGCCAGCGGTGCAAGATCAGCAGCCAGTCGCTGAACAAGCACATTCAAATCCTGGCGTTCAGCACGCAGTTCAACAACACCAATAGCCTGCATTTCAAGCAACTGATGTGCCACACGAGACAGACGATCAATATCGGATCGCAACTGCTTGCTTACATCATCATCGGCTAGAAGATCAGCTCGTGTGCGAGCTATGGCGATTGGTGTTCTAAGCTCGTGGGCAGCGTCTGCAAGAAAGCGGTTTCGGCGATTATAACCTTCATCAAGTTTCGAAAGCGCGGTGTTGAAGGCATCGACCAGCGGAATGATTTCCTGCGGAACCTTGGACCGGTCAATCCGTGCAGAACGGTTCTCAAAATTGATAGCCTGCGCTTGTTTCACAGTTTCCATGAGACCGCGAAGGGAGCGGCCAACAGCCCGTGGCGTCACGATCAATGTCGCAATGCTAGTCAGGATCAACATTGGCACGACAGCGATCAGGACGATGATACCCAGGCCCGGCAACACATTGGACCAATGGATTTCCCCATCAGGATATTTTGCGAGATCCACCTGCATGCTGATCCAAAGGCTGATCCCGTCGTTTTCAAACCCCTTTTCCGTGGCCGCTATCACTTGAAGTTTGCCAACGGAGGTATTGCGATTTTCTACTGTAGCACGCGTCGTATTGGCCGTTTGCACACGCGCACGGTCAATGGTCCACGGGAAGGTCGCATCAAGACCGGCCCACGGTATCTTTCCATATTGCAAGACAATCGCATTTTCATTTCTCACGATGAACCACAGATCAGGATACCGTTGTTTGAGCTGCGTAAACTGCGGCGTCTCTAATAACTGAACATGGCCCTGACCGTCTTTCATCACACTTTCGGCAACGACGCGCACTGCTTCTTCATTGGCATCTTCCAGCTCGGGGTTGATGATCCAAATCCATCCGACGAGCAAAATGACGAAAAGCACAAGTAAAAACGCCTGCAGTACGAACAGGCGTTTCATCAGACTCCATCGCAGCGATTGGCTACGCATCTTTTTCATGCTTTTGACCGGATCAAATAACCAATGTTTCGCACCGCCCTAATTTCAACGGTCGCTTCGGCTTGAGCCAGTTTCTTCCGAATACGGGAAATGTGAGCATCAAGAGCGTTTGATTCAATCTCATCATCAAGCGTGTAAACGGCTTCGACGAGGTTGGAACGGGTCACAATACGGTTTGGTCGCCGCATTAACGCTTCCAGTGCCAGATATTCTCGCCGCGGAAAATCAATAACCGCATCAAGCACAGTGACCTGATTGGTCCGAGGGTCAATGATAAGGTTTCCGAAACTCATAAACTTATCTGACAACGAAGTTCCCCGTCTTCTAAGTGCGCGCAGTCGTGCAAGCAGCTCTTCAATGGCAAAAGGCTTGGCAAGATAATCATCTGCACCTGCATCTAGCCCATCGACGCGGTGATCGACGCTTCCCAACGCAGTCAAAACAAGAATGGGTACGGAGAGCTTACTCTTGCGCAGCGCTGCGACCAGATTGAGCCCCTCTCCGTCAGGCAGACGACGGTCAAAAACCAGCACATCGTAATTGCCATCACGCGCCAGAGCATCGGCATCGGCAATGGTGCTGACATGATCAACCAGCACTTCATGTCGCCTCAACGCTTCAAGTAAAGCGCGCGCCATTTCAGGTTCATCTTCAAGAAGCAGGATACGCAATGATTTTCCCTCAGAGGCCAGTTCTTGCCCTCATTCCCCCAACTAGCCATCGAACATTGCGACTACATTGCAATTGGCATCCCTTACTATTTAGCACCTTGCAATAAGCTTTCCGAGCGGCATTGTTAAACAGTGGCTAAGGGCATCTCTGAACAACCAAAACGTGCAATGTACTTGCAATCTTGGCTCATATCGTTGCTGCCAATAGCAACCGATAGGAACAATAATGGCAATCAGATTATTTCCTGCCTCCCACTGGGGAATAGCCGCTCTTGGCACAGCTGTAATGCTGACAGGCTGTGCTTCGCAAATCATGAAAAACTATATTGGCGCACCCATCAGTAGCGTCATGCTCGATTACGGCCCTCCCGATAATATCTATAAGCTGAGCGCAAACGAGCAAGCCTATCAATGGAGTCGAACCAAAACGCAAGCCGTTGCTGGTGAATATAACGGAGAGGTACAAGAAACACGTCGCGGAGAACGTTATAAAGGAACTGAAACTCCCGGATATGTCGAACATACCGAGTGCTTCTACACCTTCTTTACCCGAAGATCAGGCCCCGATTGGTTGGTAACAAGTTTCCGACAACCATCGCTACAATGCGAATGATTTCAAAGTGTTGTTCGCGCATCCTGACGAAGACTGATAGTTTAAAAAACTAAGGCTTTCGACACATTATAGCATCGAAAGCCTGGTAATTATGGCAACGGCCTGATGCAGCTGCAAAAGCAAAACCCGATCAGTTCTTCTTCCACTGAACCTCTTCAATCGCGACTTTACCTGAACGCTTGTCGTAGAGGCAAATAACCGTCGTATCTTTGGGTTGCTTGCGATTGCGGGTCGATCCTTCACGCAAAAGCAAAGCTACTTTCCCAACGCTATCATCAAAGTCGACAGGCTCGGAAACAAATGGACTCACCATGGATGATTTCGCCATGCATGAACTGACAACTTTGGTATGAAGCGCCTCCCAAGCAGCCGGACTGGATGCATGAGCAGAGCCAACGCAAAAAGCAAACGCAGTAAGTGTAAATGCTACCGTCTTCATTGAGAGACCTTTCAAGCAGGATAGTTATTGCTTGCCGATCAGTATCGCACATTGAATAGGCTGTCGGCTCTAACATTTCTAACAATGAATAAGCCGCAAACAAGGCAATGGTTGCAGGAGGGCGCTCACCGCCCTTCTGCCGGTTAGACGAACTCAATCACGACTTAGCGCGAATTGATGGTCCAGAAATCCTGCCAATCCTGAAGCTTTGAATAGTCGCTTTCAGCGGTCTCAGAATGTGGAACATAGAGCTGGTCGATGACTTTCACGATGCCAGACACTTCGCTTTCTGGAATCTTGGCGCCCTTGTTCGACGAAATTTTTCCGTCTGCCAACTGCGGAGCCATGCCCTCTTCCGTCATCATGTAATGCACGAAGAGCTTCGATGCATTCGGGCTTTTCGTACCGGATGCGATAACGGCAACGCGTGGCGTCAGCTGTCCGGCCCAGGGCTTCATGCCTGCACAAATGCCCATCGTGTAGCCATTCTTCTTGGCATCACGGAAAATCGAGGTGCTGAGGAAGCCCATGAATGGCTTTTCCTGTCCCTTTGCACCAATGATCGGACCGACCTCCGTATCGCTCCGCGTAACGCTCGGGCGGTTCTTGGCGAAGCGCTTGACCCACTCAGCAGTCGCGCTTGCTTCATCGGTTTTCAGTGGCTCACCGAAGAACTCTTCATATGCCTTGCGCATGGCTTCATCATCATGCTCGGCAATCTGATTGAACCAGAACATGGTTTCGTTGCGCAGAAGCGGATCAGGGATAGCAATGCGGCCCTTCCATTCTTCCGTGGTCAATGCCCAGATATTGTCGATCGGGCACTTATCGCCATGGACATCTGAGTTATAAGCCCAAACCCATGGGTTAAGGCTGGTGATGGCCGGATTCTGATATTCCGCAGGCACCTGATCCTTGAGATCGACGGGAAGCCAGCTGAGACCTGCGCCCTGAACAATGATTTCCGACGTAACTGATGGCAGATTGCTCATGTTGAAGACGTCTGTGCGAACATTGTTCGCAGCAGCTTCACGCAGAATGACCTGTTCCTGATTCTGGCCGTTCATCTTCACGCCTGTAGCCTTCACACCGTATTTTGCGGTGAAAGCTTCAGCCATGGTGACGATCTTGCCAGTGGCGTCCACAACGGTAATGCCTGGCTCTTTCTTGGCCGCTTCAATCAGCGCTTCGAGCGAGTAATCCGCATCCTTGATGCCGATTTCAGCGACAGGCTCTGCGAAGGCAGCCGTGCTTGCCAGAAGTGCGGCGCTCAATGAAAGGGCCGCATATTTGCGAAGGGTTGAACTCATTATTTCCTCCAACGTTGATAATTATTGTTTGAAAGCGAAAGCATCGACGCGCATTTGATGCGCCGCTTTTTAGTGGCTGATGCGCTTGCCTTCTTTGTCGAACACATGGACGTGACTGCGGTCGACATGGAACCAGATTTCATCGCCAGCCTTCTGGGCTGGAGCATCTGCTGCGATTGCAAAAAACTGGTCGCCATGAACTGACATTTCGACGATCCAGCTACCGCCGGTGGGCACGATATCCATCACTTTGGCCACACATCCCTGCTCAACAGGCGTATCGTTGAGACGCACGGATTCCGGCCGGATACCGACGGAACCGATATCTCTTGCCGCAATGCTCTGCGCCTTGAGATAATCGCGTGCCCATGTCGCCAACGCGCCGTTATTGCTGTCATTTAGCTCGATGATATTGATCGGCAGATTGCCTATGAATTCAGCCACAAAGCGATTGGCCGGGCGCTCGTAGATGTCGTCAGGCGTGCCGAGCTGCTGCAACTCGCCTTCGCTCATCACCGCAATCGTGGTTGCCAAAGTCATGGCCTCCCACTGATCGTGGGTTACGAATACGACAGTCGAGCCCATTTCCTGATGAATACGCTTAAGCTCCGCGCGCATTTCGAGACGCAGTTTCGCATCGAGATTGGAAAGTGGTTCATCGAGCAGAATAATATCGGGCTTAAGCGCCAGCATACGCGCAAGCGCTACGCGCTGCTGCTGACCGCCAGACATCTGTGCTGGCAAACGGTCGCGATAACGCTCGATGCCAAGCTTCTGCAGAACGTCATCTATAATACGCTGACGCTCAGCCTTGGCGACCTTATGCAACTTCAAGCCGAACTCGACATTCTGTTCGACCGTCATATGTGGCCAAAGGGCATAGTTCTGGAACACCAGCCCCATGCCACGCTTTTCTGGTGGTACATAAATGCCGTCATCAACCGACACGATCTTCTGACCATCGACGAGGATCTGACCTTCGGTTGGATATTCAAGACCCGCAATCATGCGGAGCGTCGTCGTCTTGCCGCAGCCCGAAGGTCCAAGCAGGCAGAGAAACTCCGACTTTGGAATTTCGAGTGAAAGCTTTTCAACTGCGGCGCGGGCGGCTTTGCCGTAGCTCTTTCTGACATCGCGAATAGTAATGCTCGACATTATTTGCCTCCCAATCCGTCAGACAATTTGCTGTTGGTGAGTTTTTGAACGATGACCGTGCCGCCAAAGGCGATGACGCAGATCATCAAAACGACTGCATTTGCGGCCTGGCTATAGCTGTAATCGACGAGGCGCAATGCATAGGTGGTGAGAACATCCGTGCCCGGCACAGCCAGCACGACGACGAGGCTCAAGCCTTTGATGCCAGAGATAAACGGCAGCAGAATACCTGAAACCAGAGAGCCTTTCTGGATCGGCGCGACAATCGAAACCAGACGACGCCAGAAACCGGCACCGACGATCTGGGCCGCTTCTTCAGGCGCTTTGCCAAGTTGCATCATTGCAGAGATACCCGCACGCGATGCGAACGGCATCTGATCAGCAAGGATCGCTAGAACCAGCAGGATCGGCGTTCCGTAAAGGGCCGGAAGCGGACCACGCTGCACTGCAAACATCGTGAGATAGGCCGCAGCAAAGGCAATGCCCGGAACCAGATAAGGCAGGAATGTCACCTGACGCAGAAACGTGCCAACAAGCGAAACAGGCGTACGAGCCACGACATAGCCGACCAGAAGACCAAGCAGACCTGCACCCAATGCAGCCGAGCCGACGATCCACAACGTGTTCCAGGTCGCTTTCCAGAACTCGCCTGTCAGGAGGATGCCATTGCTCATTGCAGTGGTGTTAAGATCGGTGCCGATCCAGAAATCCAGCGTGAAATTATCCAGCGTGAAAACGCCCGGCACGCGCATAACCGTCGTCAGCAGAAGCGCCATCAGCGGAATGAACGCGCTGACAACGAACATGAGTGCGGCGAAGCTGAATGCAGGCACTCGGAAACGACCGAGGTCTGTCTCGCGGTTCATAGAACCCTTGTTGCCAATAGTGACGAAACGGCGCGCTTCCTTGAGCAGATACATATCGAGGAAGATTGAAATGCTACCAAGCACGACAATGGTTGCCGCAAGAACGGCACTCATGCCAGCCTGGCTGGTCGAAATTGCGCGGAAAAGAGACGTCGCCAGAACGTCAAAACCAACCGGCACACCAAGAATATACGCAACACCAAAGTCGCCGAGGCACTTGGCGAAAATCAGCGTTGAAGCCGACACTAGCGAGGGCAGCATCAAGGGAAGAATGATACGGCGCGCGATCAGCAATTTGCCTGCGCCCATGACACGGGCTGAATCTTCAAGCGTGGAATCAAACTGCCGCAACGCATTACCGAAAAGCAGGATCACGAATGGCGTATAGTGCATGGCCAGAATGAGCGTGATTGGCAACATGCCGTAAGCAAGCCAATCAGGTGGCGAGAAGCCCAAAGCTTCCATCCAGCTTGGCTGACCACCGGTGGTGCGGTTTTTAAACAGGGTCAGCCAAGCCAGTGCGAAGGTCCACGAAGGCAGCATGTAAGGAACGATCAACGCTGTCGAGAACCACTTCTTGCCCGGCAAATTTGTGCGGCTTAAAAGCCATGCCAGTGGAATGCCTGTGACAAGCGCAAAGGCAATCGAACCAAGTGCGATGATTGCTGTGTTCCAAAGCGGACGCCAGAACACATCGGTCGAAATCGCCGAGAAGAACGCACGGTTGAGATAATAAAAGGTCAATTCACCAATCTGCTGGCCCGAGCGCGCCCGATCAGCAAATTGGACAATCACTGCATCCGACAAAAGCAGCACGATTGGCGCTGCAATCAGATAGGCAAAAACGATTGCCAGCATAACCCCGATCAGTGTTGTGGGGTCTGCATTATAGACCTTATATTTGTAGGTTAGTTGCTTGTAAAAACTCATTATTTTATCCACTTTGAGCCGAAGAGACTCCGACCGAAACCCAATCGGGTTGCAGTTGACTGTGTTCTGGCTTGCTGCGGGAGCTGGCACTCAGAGAAATGCCATGCGAATTGATAGCTTGCTGTGAAGCGAATTATGGAGGCGGTGCGCCAGCCTTCTCGCTCACCTCGCGCACCACGGACCACGCGGCTGCATAATCTATGGGAATGAAGTGGTCGTCGCCCTGAAACTCGGCTCTCATTTCAGGCGTGAATGTGAAATTGAAGAAGCAGCGCTTCATCTCCGCCACGAGCGACGGCGCAAGATTGTGAGCATAGGCAAATGAAGAGGTCGGAAACAGATCGCTCTGATAAATCAGACGAACGGCATCACGCTTCACAAGCCCCCGCTCGATCATGCGTTCAAGCACATCGGAGGCAACCGCCGCCATATCGTAATCACCGGCGACAACACCGAGGATCGATTTATCGTGTCCGCCCGACATGATAGGCGCATAGTCCTGCCCCGGCGTGAGATCTTCTTTTGGAAAGAGAGCGCGTGGCGCGACATTGCCAGAATTTGAGAACAATGACGCATGGGCGACGCGATGCCCTTTAAGATCACCCAATTTTTCATAGGGCGATTCCGCGCGCACGACCGCCACCAGCCGATAGCCGCGCATCTGATCGCCAGTGCCTTTGGCGGCAAAAGGAACAGCACCTGCGCGATTGACCGCCTCAATTGTCGGCCCTGTCGAGAAGCCCGCAAAATGCAGACGTCCTGAACGCATCGCCTCAACTTCATCGGCACTGGACTGAATCGGATAATAAACGATCTGCCGTCCAAGGCAGGCCTCAAGATGCTGGGTGAACGGCTTGAAAAGCCGCGCATAAACCGCCGGATCTTCGATGGGCGAATAAGCCCATACGAGTGTTTGCGGATCACGCCACTGGGAAGCGTCTTTGGGAGTATCTGCGACAAGGTCGCGGTTCTCGTCGCAATAACGCTCATCCAGCGCACCGCGATAAGCGCAAGCCGCATCAGCGGCATTCGCATAAGCGATGCACAGCTGAAGCCCAAACAAGGTCATGCCGATACGACATGCCAACCCGCGCCAGAACATTTTTTCCTCCCTGGACACTTGCTATGATACAAGCGCCGCAGCCTCATCCAGTATTGTCCCAGATACTAGCAATTCTAACTGTCAGAATCCTGTCGTCCCGAAAACCTTGAGTAGAATCGTCGAACACAACATGCGTATCCTTCTTGTAGAAGACACAATCGATATTGCGTTTGCTATTGCTTCAAAGCTTGAAAAGGAAGGCCACTCTGTCACGACTGTCTATGATGGCGTGCAGGGGGAAGATCTGGCTGTAAATGGCTCCTTTGATCTGGTCGTACTCGACATCAACCTTCCGGGACGTGACGGTTTTGCCGTCCTGCGCAGTATGCGCGAACAATCCTTGTCGTGTCCGGTATTGGTAATCACCGCTCGCAATCAGATTGCCGACAAGATCGACCTTCTCGAGCTTGGCGCTGATGACTATCTAGTCAAACCCTTCGATCTCAGGGAGCTTGTTGCCCGTATCAGAGCTGTCGCAAGACGGCATATGGGCGTGGCGCAGCCGGTTTTGCGGATCGGCGAACTATCGATCAACCTGACACAAAGATCAGTGATGCAGGGTGACGAGCCACTGGATTTCGGGCGGCGCGAATTCGACGTTCTGGAAATGCTTGCCACCCGTTTCAATGTCACGGTCCCAAAAGATATGCTGGTTCTGAAACTGTTTGGCCACGAAGATACCGGCACACCCAATGCTATCGAACTGCTGGTTTCACGCGTGCGGAAGAAGCTCGAGAACAGCACAGTTGAAATTGTCACACAACGCGGCGTGGGCTATCTGCTCAGGCTCAAAGCGCCGCAACTCTGATGGTCAAAGGAGCAGCAAACAGGGAATATTCAATCCAGCGCCGCATTCTGGTGGGCAGTGGATTGACGCTGCTTGCTGTCACCGTTCTGCTCTTCTTTCTAGGCCGCTGGTATGCGCATCGTGCGGCCGATGAAGCATTTGATCGTGTTCTTGGTGCAGCTGCCCTATCCATCGCAGACACGATAACTCTGCAGGATGGTGCGCTCAGCGTCGATCTTCCACACTCCGCCTTTTCCATTCTGGGCACCTCACGGCTCAATCGCATTTTCTATCGTGTCGTCGCACCTGATGGCAGCCTCCTGACTGGTTCGCCCATTCTCGGGCTAGAAATTCCGCATGGCAATAATAGCCGCGTTCGCCTCAGCGACAGTATTTATCGCGGGGAAAAAGTACGAATTGCTGCAGTCGCACGCTATCACAGCGACGCAAAAGGCGGCGGCTGGGTCGACGTTCTGGTTGGGGAAACGCGCGAAGCACGGAGACAGCTGACCTTGCAACTAAGCCTCAACACTCTCTTGCCTGCGCTTGGAGTGGCTTTGCTTGCACTGGTCCTTATCTGGCTCGCAATTCGATTTGCATTCAGACCGCTGCGGACGGTTGAATCTGATCTGCGCCAGCGTTCCACATCCGATCTCAATCCGCTGGCCGGTCCTATTCCTAAGGAAGTCAGCGCGCTTGTCGCAGCACTCAATGACTTCATGGGACGTCTGAACAATGTGCTTGCAGGATTGAAGCTGGTCACAGCTGATGCAGCGCATCAGATGCGCACTCCACTTACCGCCTTACGTGCCCTGACTGAACTGTCGCTCGAAGAAACTGATCCTGACCGGCAAAAGGAAATCCTTGCCCGTGTCCATGCCAATTCCATAAGCGCAAGCCTTCTCGCAAATCAGCTTCTGTCTGAAGCGACGACATTGCACAGTATTCAGTCGCGAAAGCTCGAAACGCTCGATCTGCGGCAGGTTACACAGGAAGCGGTACGGAGACTGCGCGCTGAAGGCAGTTATTCTGATCTGCAACAAACCATCAGCTTTGATGTGCCTGATGAGCCGCTCTATGTGAGTGGCGAAACCATCAGCCTCAGAGAAATGATCCGCAATATCGTCGAAAACGCACTCGTTCATGCACCTGGCCCTTTGACTATCAGCCTTAGCCAGAATGGGACTACGATCACGCTTGGCGTTCATGACAGAGGCGCTGGGCTTGCGACCGACATGAAAGACCGTGTCTTCGAGCGTTTTGTCCGAGTGGATCAGTCAAAGCCCGGTTCCGGCCTTGGTTTGTCGATAGCAAAAATGGTTGTGGAAGCACTAGGCGGCCAGATCGAACTGCGTGACCGCGAAGGTGGTGGAACAAGCGTGCTGGTGACATTGCCCGCAACGACACCGGAGCAGCGCACATGAAACGTATCATCCTGCAATTCTGTGCCGTCCTAATATTGATTGTTCCTTCATGGCATAACACGCATGCGCAAAATGACCCGGCATCAAAGCCCGAGTTTCAGATTGTCGGTGACATCGCACCCGAAACCATAGCCCCCGTACAAGCTGGTCTGGCCCGTCAGTTGCCTGGCGTCAATATTGCTTATCGACAGATCAGACCGGGCGAATGGACCTCGCGGCTTCTAGCTGGTGCCGCAGAAGCGAGTGCCGCCGATCTTGTTATCCTCTCGACACCCGATCTTGCGGTACTCATCGCAAATGAAGGCGGCGCGCAGCCAAGAAATGGAATTGTCCGCAATGCCGGATTAGCACCACAAGCTCACTGGCGCAGCGAATTGTTCAGCATCGGTTTCGATCCAGCGGTGAGTGTTGTCAAACGCCGCGCACTCGACAATGAACTGCCAACGACACGCATCGAACTCGCACGACTGCTGGAGCAAAACGCTGCGCGTTTTCAACGGCGTGTCGGGGTCGTCAATATTGGCATTGATAATGTCAGTTACACATTGGCTGCTCAGGATTCGATCCGATCGCCACTATTCTGGCGTATCGTCCGCGCTTTCGGCGCGTCACAAGCGCGAATTTTCGATACAAGTGAGGAGCTATTACAGGCGTTGTCGGCTGGCAACATCGATCTCGCCTATAATGTGCCGTTGTCAGACGTAAGCAAATGGCAATATGACGCCCGGGATTTTGCAGTCATCGTACCACAGGATTACGTTGTCGCCCTGCCCTGGACCGCGCTCATCCCGGATCGAAGCAAACACGCAAACATCGCCGAGCAGGCGATCACATTTCTACTGTCTTCTAACGGTCAGGCGATCCTTCAAGAAACTGGTCTTGTATCAGAAACGAGTCCGTCGGACGTTGCATCACTGCAACCTGTCGAGCTTGGACCGGAGCTTCTTGTTTATCTAGACGGGCTAAAGCGCAGTCGTTTTCTCGACACCTGGTTCCAGCTTATCGTGCATGAATGATATTTCATATCACGATATGCGATCACCTAATTTGGTGAATGTGCTGGGCGATTTCTCGCCCAGCATCACAGTTTTCGGAGTATGTTTAAAGGTATCGCGCAGCTGGCTTTGAATTGCCAAACAACGTGGATAGTTCACCGCGCGCAGCTTCAAAACCTGTCCATTTCTCAACATCATGCAGCCCTGGAATGGTAACGCGCTCACCGTTTTTGAGACCGGCAAGTGCAGCATCGACCATATCATCCGTTGACATCACAATGCTTTGCGGCAGCTCTTCCACTGGTTTACCAGCAATGCTCCAGAAGTCGGTGGCCGTCGCGCCCGGTAGAACTGCTTGAACACGAATACCCTTGTCTGCCAGCTCATGGTTGACGGAATGGCTGAAGCTCAAAACATACGATTTCGAGCTGCCATAGACGCCATTCAATAGCTCTGGTGCTATCGCAACAACTGACGCGATGTTGATGATTGTCCCACGCCCCCGCGCGATAAACCCAGGTACGGCGGCATAAGTCAGCCGTGTCAGTGCGGTGATATTGAGCGTAATCATCTTCTCCATATCGTCCACATCGCTATCGAGCAGCGGCTTCACGCCACCCGCGCCAGCATTGTTGATCAAAAGACTGATGTTCTTGTCAGATTTAAGTACATCTTCCACGGCGCGGACATCATGAACGTTCGTCAGATCCGCTGGAAGCACTTCAACTGATCGCCCTGTCGCAGCGATGAGTTTCTTCGAAAGAGCTTCGAGTTTATCCGCACTTCGCGCCACGAGGATGAGGTCGTAGCCTTGTTTGGCAAGACGATCGGCATAGACAGCACCGATGCCAGTTGAGGCACCAGTTATGAGGGCTTTACCTAATGAATTCGCAGACATTCTAGTTCTCCAGATGGTCGGAACGACCCGATATCTGAAAAATAAGCTAGATGTCTCACGTCTCAAATGACGTATATATTACGTAATTAGGACATTTCCTATTACACAAAAGTGCGACTAGATCGCCCCTTGCCGCGCATTACGACGGATGACCTGAGGTGGTTGGCCGAAACCGCGAAGAAAAGCTTCACGCATCCGCCGCCGGTCAAGGAAACCGGTTTGTCCGGCGATCTCATCAATGCTGTGTCGGCTTTGCTCCATCATAAGACGCGCGGCTTCAAGGCGAAGATTTTCAACTGCCTTCGCAGGAGAATGTCCGGTTTCCGCCTTGAAGGCGCGGCTGAACTGCCGCGGACTAAGCCTTGCAACCTCAGCCAGATCTTCAACCGTTAAAGCCCGCGAGAGATTTGCGCGTGCATATGTAAGGGCTGTTTGGATACGATCCGACTTTGCGCCCATATCAAGCAGAGCAGAATGCTGCGACTGACCGCCAGCACGCCTGTGGTACATCACAAGAGCCTGCGCAACGCGGCGGGCAACATCCGGGCCATGATCTTCCTCCACCATAGCAAGTGCCAGATCAATACCCGCAGTCATACCCGCTGATGTCCAGACTTTGTCGTCTTTCACAAAGATGCGGTCTTCATCCAGAATGACGGTTGGGAAACGTTCTTTCAGGCTGCGCGCACAAGCCCAATGGGTCGTCACCCTTCGGCCATCTAGAAGTCCTGCCTGTGCCAGAACAAAAGCGCCAGTACAGATGGAAGCGACACGACGCGACGATTCAAAACTGCTGCGCACAAAGCGGATCAGCCCTTCGGAAGCGTCCTCAAAAGCCGTCGTACCACCAGCGATGATCACCGTATCAAATTTATTGTCTTCCAAAGGAGCGGTCATGATCGAAAGACCACCAGACGAACTGACAAGCCCGCCATGCTCTGAGAAGACAGCCGCGTGATACTTCTCCTCACCCAAAATCGAGTTGGCTGCCTCGAAAACCGGCTGCGCTGCCAGAGCCATTGATGAAAACCCGTCGAAGACCACAAAAGCTATTGTTTGCATCTCACTATGCCTCAATGACGTAAAATGTCTCTTTTATGTAATATAGGCTGATTATCGGACACATTAAACTATCCCGATAAAAGTGGGAACAGGTGTCGCTTTAAACATGCGCAGACAGACAGTTAGAGTCGCCAAATGTTAGTCGCAGCCGCTTATCGAGCCGCGATTGGAAAGCAATATGGGGTTTCATAGAGCGGGTGTGGCACGACCAGCGCCTCAATCCCAAACACGTCCTTCACCAGTTTCGGTGTCAAAAGCTGCGCTGGTGAACCCGAAGCATAAACGCGGCCCTCGCTGATCGCGATCAGATGATGCGCATATAGAGCGGCGTGATTAAGATCGTGCACAACCATGACGATGGTACGTCCACGCTCCTGATTAAGCTTTTTTAAAAGCTCAAGAACTTCAAGCTGGTGAGCAATATCAAGATAGGTCGTCGGCTCATCCAGCAACAGTAGTGGCGTTTCCTGAACCAACGCCATGGCAATCCATGCTCGCTGCCGCTGACCGCCTGAAAGCTGATCAAGCTGGCGCTCCGCAAAATCGATCAATCCCGTTGCTGCCAGTGCCTGCTCAACCAGCTTGTCATCGTCTTTCGTGAGAGGCGACAGAAAACCTTTATGCGGATGGCGCCCAAACCGACACAGTTGCCGCACAGTCAAGCCATCAGGCGAAACAGGATTTTGTGGCAGAAAAGCGAGTTGTTGTGCTACAGATTTGCTCGTCATCGACGCAATAGGTTTTCCACCTAGATGAATGGTACCTTCTGTCGGCTGAATAAGGCGCGCGAGTGCACGTAATAAGGTGGATTTTCCGCAACCATTAGCACCGACAACAGCCGTGATCTGGCCGTTAGGAATAGTTACATCAACATCCTTCAGAACTTCGGCTTGCGCATAGCCAACCGTGATGTTGCGGGCATATAGCCGAGAAGGATGGATATCAGCCATTTCGACCTGCTTCCTTGAAAAGGAGAAAAACGAGATACGGCCCGCCGACAACTGCAGCAATGATGCCTGCTGGTATCTCATTGGGTAGTGCAATCACGCGCCCGATCAAATCCGCGAGACATAGCGCCAAAGCTCCCAGCAAAGCGCTTGCCGGAACCAAATAGCGACTGCGAGAACCAACCATCAAGCGGCCAATATGCGGCGCCAACAGACCGAGAAATCCCATACTGCCTACAGCCGCAACCGCACCGGCGGAAAGCAATACGGATGTGAGAACGAGCCCGCCTCGTAAAATGGTAGGCGGCAAACCGATGCTGTTCAACGTGTCGTCGCCAAAGCCGCTGGCGTCAAGCTTGCTCGCAGCAAGGACCACCAATGGCAGGCAGGCAAGAAGCCAGACCGCGAGGATGACGACATCATTCAGCGTTCGCCCATAAACACTACCTGCAAGCCAGATCATGGACTGATCAGCGCGTGTCGGAAACAAGACCATCATATATTGCATTAATGCGTGCGCCATCATGCCTGCCGCAACACCTGTCAGAACCAGTGCAGTAATGCTTCCACCGAACTGTCGTGCAATCAGAAACAGTGTCGCGGCACCCAGCAAGGCACCTAAAACTACACCAAGCGGAATGGCCCAAACACTCCAGGCAGCTGGCGCCAACATCGCAGCACAAAATGCGCCAAGACCGGCCCATTTCGTAATGCCAACGACATCGGGCGAAGCGAGCGGATTACGCAATGCACCCTGCAGGAAAGCCCCTGCCAATCCGAATGCACCTCCGGCCATTATACTGACTCCGAGGCGCGGCAGGCGGTATTGCATG
The DNA here is from genome assembly GCF_002252525.1 of Brucella pseudogrignonensis. Classification (GTDB taxonomy): domain Bacteria; phylum Pseudomonadota; class Alphaproteobacteria; order Rhizobiales; family Rhizobiaceae; genus Brucella; species Brucella pseudogrignonensis. Next base: position 152,457 of record NZ_NNRM01000053.1, on the reverse strand, counting down.
ACGATGAAAGCGTTTTTGCCGCCGCTGATTGCGGTTATGATGTCGGACAGGCTCAAACGCACCGCGCCAACCATGATACTAAGAATGGAAATCGCGACAAGCAGCGCAAAAATAAAGCTGCATGTTACAAATGCGCTTCGGTTAGCCTGATGTTCGGCAGACGTCTTCATTTAAGCCGCCTGCCATAAAGAATGAACAGAAAAGCAGGGGCCCCAATCAGTGCCGTCACAATACCAACCGGCACTTCGGCTGGAAAAGCGAGAACACGCCCTAGCAAATCAGAAGCATTCAACAACAACGGTCCAGCAATGGCTGAAAGGGCAATGACACTCGTCTGATCCGCGCCGACCAAACGCCGCATAGCATGAGGTACAAGCAATCCGACGAAACCGATTGGTCCACTGACGGCCACTGCGGAACCGGCCAGAATGACAATAAGCAGCGCAGCAAGACCACCTACACGCTGAGCATTTTGCCCAAGTGAAGCGCCGGTATTCTGATCGAGCGCCAGAATGGCAAAATGCCGTGAACCAAGAAGCGCAATGCATCCGCCCAAGAGCGAGAATGGCAGAATAATCCAAGCCTTTGCCCATTGGGCCGCGTTGAGCGAACCGGCAAGCCAATAGACGATGTCCTGCGCGGAGTTGTTGGCAATCAAAATCGCCTGAACCAGAGCAGAGAGGACGAGCTGGATCGAAATACCGGCAAGAGCCAGTTTTATATCGCTCATGCGTCCGGAGATCGCCAGCATCCACATCGCAAAACCGACGATTGCCGCGCCAAAAAAAGCAAGCCAGACAGTTCCAACACCACGAAATGACGGAAAAGCGATAAGGCAGATCACGATTGCAAGTGATGCGCCGGCATTAATGCCGAATGTTTGTGGTGAGGCCAGCGGATTACGGGTCAGCGTCTGGATCAGCACACCCGCAACCGCGAGGTTAGCGCCGACCAGCGTTGCGAGCACGGCACGCGGCAAACGTATATCCCACACAAGCGCGCTTTGTGCTGAGCCATCTGGTTGAAACAGGAGTTGTAACGCACGACCGATAGAAAGATCAGATACGCCAAAGGCAATGCTTGCCAGAAGCACCACACAAAAGACAGCCAGCAGGATCGCGCCCAAAAGAACAGGGTTGATCAAACCTGATGTCTGCTTATGCCCGGCCTCCATTGTCACAGTTACTTACTTTCCGCCATAGACTTTTGAAAGCACTTCCTGAGCGAGCAATTCTGCGATTTTCAGCCCGCGGAAACGCACGAACTGCGTGCGGTCTATTTCAAACGCCATATGGTTTTGAACGGCAGGAATATTGGTCCATGCAGTGTTATCTTTCCACTGATCGACAATCGTGCCGCCGGAATCGACACCAATGAGTAGAATCTCTGGGCTTACGGCAATCAGGCGCTCAAGATTTGCACCACTCTCTACAGGCTTATCCGACTGTATGGCAGGCGTTAGTCCCATCGCTTTAAAGACGGAACCTGTGAACGAAGAAGATGTGTGCAGACTTAGCGAATCCGGTGTCGCCACTGCAAGCAGGATACGTCGCTGTTCAGTGGTCGGAATCCGAGCGATAATTTTCGACATAACTTCTGAATGTCGCGCAATCGCTTCATCACCTTTGGCGCGCTCACCGAGCGCTTCGGCAATTGTAATAACCGAAGACTTGATGGTGTCGTAGTCCCCTTCCCAACTATTGAGTACAATGGTCGGCGCAATGGAACTCAATTGCTGATAAACGGCAGAATGTCTAGTCACATCGGCGATGATCAAATCGGGCGAGAGCGTGCTGATCAGCTCAAGATTGGGCTCCAGACGTGTACCGACAGACGCATAATCAATCTTCTTGCCAAGCAGTTGCTCGACGCGTGCTGACTGATTGTCGTCCGATATACCAACCGGAACAACGCCCAATACATCAAGGGTCTGTAAAAACGAAAATTCAAGCGCAACGACACGCGTTGGCTTGCCCGTAATCTCAGTTGTTCCAAGTTCATGCTTTATTGAGCGAATGTCGTCACCTGCCAATGCCGGTACAGACGCCACACAGGCCTCCGCTACGATCATGCTCATGAACGCTAAATTGAATTCGCGACGGTTGATGCCTGCCATGTACTCATCCGAAGTTTTGAGCCATTACCCGGCGCGCCCGAGAAAAGCTCTCACAGTAGGTAGCTACGCCAGGGAAATCCCAGCGTAGCAATGTATGCTCTTAAAACGTAACCGATGCATTCACAAAGAACGTCCGTGGCTGGCCAACAAATTTGCCGCCATTGTTATCGGTCGCCCTCGTGAAATACTCTTTGTCAAACAGGTTTTTAACACCGAAGGCAAATTTCGGGGCGTATTTCATGTCTTCAGGCTGATAAGCAACCCGAAGATTAACGAGCCCATAACCGGGAATATCACCCAGACGGCCGGTCACGTCCTCTTCTGTCACATAGGTCGCGCCATCGGTAGCATTACCCGGCGAACGTTGCTTGGACTGTGCTGTAACATCGGCATTGAACAACCAATCAGCATAACGATAGCTCGCACCGATCATTCCTGTGTGGCGCGAGTAGAACGGCAAATCCTTACCCTTGAACGCTCCAGCGCTGTAGGTCGCCTGCGTATAGGTATAATTGCCATAGATGGACAAGCCTTCCAGCGCTTGTGATACCCCACCAAGATCGTACCGAGCGGCCGCTTCAATGCCCTTATGTTCAGTTGCGCCGAGATTGGTCCAGATGCCTTCACCGACAATCGTGCGCCCCAGATAAAGCTCCTTGTCGAAATCGATATAGAAAGCCGTGAACTCAGCACTCAGGCTGTCGCCCTCATAGTGCGTGCCAACTTCATAGGTCTTCGCTTTCTCAGGCTGAAGACCTTCGGTCGTCGAAGCGAGGTGGCTATATTGTTGCGGGCCAAACGATACACCCGCATTGGCAAAAACACTCCAGACATCATTGACCTGATAAGCAACAGAAATGGTCGGCAGGGCTTCTTTTGCATCAAGTTCCGGTGATTTCTGCCCAGTCACTGCACCATTACTGAAATCGGTTACTGTGTTGTTGGTGTTGATTATTTCATAACGAACACCCGGTGTAATCGTCCAGTTTCCATACTGAATCTTGTCATCGATATAGACGGCATGAGCAGTCGTTCCGCCATCGCTCGTCTGATAGGTGTTCATCGGAAGCGCATAAGGATTAACGCCCGAGGCACGGTTATAGAATGCCGTTCTCGCTGCGACCTCCGAACTTTCTTCCGAAAGATACCGATAGCCTACAGTGACTTCATGGGTGGTTTCTCCCAGCTCAATCACACGCGAATACCGCGGCTCGATGCCATAATAGGAGTAATCACGCGGTGCCGATGTCAGACGATAGCGTCCTGCATTCGCCCCGGTGCCCTGCTGTTCGACATGGCTGCCTCGGAATGAGCTGACGTAATAGCCAAGAATTTCCAGATTGTTGACACCGTCATTGTGCTGATAACGCAGCGAAATATCGTTACGTCGCCCAGTGAATTCGTCGTAGCGGCGCGTGGACTGGAACGGATCTTCTGCAAATTCAGCGGTTGTAAGCCCACCCGGCATTTTACCTTTGCCAGTATAGTGATGGTACTGAACGCTTAATGTATCCGTATCCGAGAGTTCGTATTTGCCCTTCAGGATAAGGTCATCAATATCAGTCCGATCGTTGCTGTCGCGATAACCAGTGCCATGAATGCCTGAATACAGAAGCGCTGCGCCAAAACCGTCAGCATTCGTGCCACCGATAAGCGCACTAGGCGTTGCTTTGGTGCCGCCATTCATTTCAGCACCCGCCGAGAAACGTGCTGTGAAATCTTCAGGAATTGGGTGGGTAGCAAAATTGATGATGCCGCCCACATTTTGCGGACCATACCGCACCGACCCTGCGCCACGAACCACGTCGATGGTTTCCACATTGCCTAAAGTCAGCGGAAACAGAGACAACTGCGGCTGCCCGTAGGGTGCGTAAGACAGAGGAATACCGTCCATCAGTACCGTCGAACGTGGCGACAGGCGGGATGTCAGACCGCGAACACCGAGGTTCAAAGAAACATCGCTGCCGCCGGTGCCATTGCTTTCCTGCACTTGTACGCCTGGAATTTGATTAAGCGCGTCGCGAATATCCTGCGCGCCGCGTTCCTCGAACTCCTTGCGATCCACGATTGTTCGTGCGCCAGGATGCTTGAGCATCTTTTCCTTATTGGGCGCATCAAGCCAGTTGCCCACAACGGTAATCGCGTCCAGGACAATTCCACGATCAGCATCAATTTTCTGGCTGCTCTCAGCATCCTGAGCGAAAGCATGAAAAGGCAGGATGGCAACGGAAGCCAGCAGAGCGGACGTGGCGATAATGCGATGGCGAACCATGGAAGTTCCTCAGGGCGGAAAAAAGTTGCACTGAGCCGCTGCGAAAATGTCATTTCGCATTTTGGCATTGTGCTCGGAAAGGAAGACAGAAAGCGGTGCAGGTCAGATGAAGGCGACCCTGCCGTCATGACCTATTGTCAGAACAATATCTCAGGAATGGATTTCATCTGCTGCGCCTCAAAAACAGAAATTGGGTCACCGCCGATTGCGGCAATGTTGTGACTACTACATTACTGAAGTGAGAATTTCAATAAACATTACCATAACCCTCATCTTTTTTCGATGAGGATCGAATTTCTATTTTTGAAGAAAGAGATACGGAGAGCATACCATTATAATTATATGATACTAAAAGGTTTTTTAGTTATCAGACACAACGAGTCCGATCAACTACGCTAGGCGGCTCCTGAAATCAGCGAGCTTCTTTTTTGTATCGAGGGCGCGTTGCTGATTTTTTGTTGCGATGCTGTAAGCCAGAGTCTCAGAAACGACAATGGCACCGACCGTCCAGCTGGCAAGTCCTGTCGCAGAGCCGACGCAGCACAAAACTGCCGCCACTTTATCCTGATAAGCATCCCTAAGCTGCGCGCCGCATACGAGTATAACGTGGCAGCCAATGGCCGCAAACTGATCCAGAATGAGTTTAAATTCTTTGGTCTCGCGCGCTGCATGAAAAAGCACAATGACATCGCCCGAACGCAGATCAATGAGCTCGTTGGCGAGCGAAAAACCGGCTTCACCGCTAAACCTTGTCCGCAGCCCGACGCGGCTCAACGCGATGGAACAGTGTTTCGCTTCAACTTCGGAGCGGCCAATGCCGATGCACCAAATGGTGTCAGCCTGTTCGAGCACTTGCATAGCTTGCGCAAGGGCATCCGCTTCGAGCTTTTCTTCAGTGGAGGTTACAATTTCGCGGGCTGTTTCAAAAACCCGCTTTTTGACGACCGAGAGGTCATCGCCAGTTGCGCGAAACCGTTGGGACAGCCTTTCAGTCGTTGGCTGTGCCTTTGCTATGGGACGGCTGCAAAGCCGCTTGAGCTCCGGCAGACCGCTGAAACCCAGCCGACGTGCCGCACGAATTACCGTCGCGTCACTGGTTCCGCTCTTTGCAGCTATGTCCTCAGCATTCTGAAAGATCATTTCTTCAACGGGCATCGACAAAAGATACTCGATGACCGCCAGCTCGGAGCGTGTCAGCTCCGAACGGTGCTTTTCAAAGCGCTGTCTCAATACCGAATCTTGAGAAGATGTGGTTAGCATTTCGGTCTCCAGTGATGCCCGTCGATACATCAAACTTTCACAACCGAAAAGCATTCCTCTTTAAATATCAACCCGAAAGCAGATCAGAGATCACAACACTCAACCAGGTTGTACTGCCCGTGCTCGTGCCGTGCTCTTCTCCCAGGCAACCAAAACAAGGCTCGAACAAACAATCAGCACAGCGCCGAAAGCGACATTTGAAGCCGGGATTTCCGCCCAGATTGCGTAACCATAGAGGAACGCCCAAATGAGGCCAGTAAACTCTGTCGGCGCGAGCGCAGAGGCGGGTGCGTGACGAAAACCTTCATAAAGAAGATATTGTCCAATCGTTGCAACAAGGCCAAGGCCAATCATCAATACCCATGCCGATGCGTCAGGCGTCTTCCACACCCAAGGGAAGGACACAGCGCAGGCAATACCAAAAAGAAGGCTTGTGGCCCACATCTGGGTCAAAGTCGTTTCGGTCCGACTAACGAGGCGGATCAAAATCGTGCTCAGAGCCCAGCAAAAGCCTGCAATCACGCACATAATAGCGGGTATCAGGTTTGGAGTATGGGTTGGGTTGGCCGCAATCAACACACCGACGAAGCCGCCCATACACGCGACCCAGCGCCCTGCCCCGATCTTCTCCTTGAGAATAAAGATCGACAGAAACATCACCATGATCGGCGCTGAGAAGTAAAGTGTTGTGAGCTCGGCAAGGCCAAGATGGCGGGCGGCATTATAGAACAGAAGCCAAGCCAAGAGCATCAGACCAGCGCGCAGCACGAGTGTGCCGCGATACTTGCTCTTGAAAATTGAGGAATGGCGAAGCCGCCACGCAAGCCCACCGGTAATGACTACAATCACGAGGCTTCGCATGAATAGAATTTGCGGAACCGCATAATCTGCAACTAGCCATTTAACAATGGCATCTTGCAAGGCGAAGCAGGCATAACCTGCAGAGGCAAGCGCGATCCCGAAAATCGGTTTCGACTCAGCGTTTCCAGAATCCATGATGACCTCACAGTGAAGCGAAGCCGCTATAGCTCAGGACGAGTGACTTGAGAAGGCTTGTTCTGATGTACGTAGGCCACCGAGCATCTTGCAAAGGCATGAAGCGAGGAGTAAGCAGATTCTATTCAAACATGCAGCGAGATTATCCGGCAAACTTCAGCAATGGATTTGCGCACGAGAACGCGTTGAACCAGTGGTCGGGGCACCCATAAATTATGAATAAGAAAGCGGCACTTGCCGTGGGCGGCAACGCTGTATTGGCCGGCATCCTTCTGATGCTGCTTGGCGATTTCATGTTCGCTTTGAACGATGCCATGGGCAAATGGCTTGTAGCCAGTTTCTCAGTTGGTCAAGTTTTGTTGATCCGCTCGTTTGGTGCCTTCTTTGTGCTCGGCCTGATGTTATCGCGCCAGCCGGCAAGCGCGTTGTTTCAAGTTGAAAAGCCTTCGCTTCAATTGGCGCGCGTAGTTCTGGCAACTGCAGATACAGGCCTTTTCTATGCGGCGGTTACTTTCCTTCCGCTAGCAGACGTGATGACCTTCTACATGGCAGGCCCAATCTACGTCGCAGCTCTCTCGCACTTCCTGCTTGGTGAACGCATCGGCTGGCGGCGCTGGCTTGCTGTCTTCATTGGTTTTATCGGCGTTATCATCGCGCTGCGTCCATCTTCAGCGATGCTGTCATGGCCTTCTGTTTTCGGCCTTTTGGGCAGTATTTCCTTCGCGATGACACTGGTACTAGGACGTGTTCTGCGCTCCACACCAGACGCGACGCTCGTAACCTGGCAGACGTTGGGCTGTCTTGTTGTTGGTGGTGTTCTGAGTATCGGACATTGGACGCCGTTTACCACAGGTGAATTGCTGGCTTTGCTTCTGCTTGGTATCGTTGCCTGCCTTGCACATCTGCTGATTACCCGGGCACTCAAGCTCGCACCGGCATCGGTATTGGCGCCACTACAATACACGCTATTGCTGTGGGCGATCGTGTTCGGTTGGATGTTCTTCAACGATCTACCGGATCGCCAAACCCTCTTTGGGGCTGCCATCATTGTTCTGGCTGGTCTGTTCATCTTCCACCGTGACAAGGTGAAAAAGACAGAACCCCTCGTTCCAAATGATGCCAGCCATGGTTGATCTTTAAGGCCTGTTAATTCGCAGCCGTATCAACCCGAACCACAACAGACATGCCGGGTGCAAGCAAATCAGCATCCGGCTGCCCCTCATCGATGGCGATGCGGACCGATAAACGTTGTGTGATCTTGGTGAAGTTGCCAGTTGCATTATCGGATTTGATAACACTGAACTCAGAACCCGCAGCTGGTGAAAACGCCTCGATATGGCCTTTCAACTCAGCGTGGCGAAGTGCATCAACAGTGAACGTCACCGGCTGACCAACCTTCATGCCGTAAAGCTGGGTTTCCTTGAAATTCGCAACAACCCATTTGGTGTTGGGAACAAGCGAGACAAGCTGAGTGCCTGCCGTCACATATTGCCCCAGCCGCACGCCAACCTCGCCGAGTTTGCCATCACGCGGAGCCAAGATCCTGGTGTTTTGTAAGTCAATCTTTGCCAGTTCTACTGTTGCCTCCGCATTGGCTATATCCGCATTCAAGCTGTCTCGATTGACGATAATGGATTGGAGATCCTGCTTTGCAACAGCAAGAGCTGCCTGCGCCTCTTCAACGGAAGCCTGCGCCTGCAACAACGTACCATGCGCTGTGTCAGCCGAGCTTTGCGTTGTAACACCGCGCGGCAGCAAAGCCTCTACGCGCTTCGCATTGGCCTGCGCCACTTCCAGCGCTGCATTAGCACCTGAAATCTGTGCCTGCCGCGACTGGATCGTTGCTTCCGCAGAACGCTGGCTCTGCTCGGAATTGGCCAGTGCTGCCTTTTTGCTGGCAAGCGAAGCCTCTGCCTGATCCAGCTTCTGTTGATAGCTGCGACTATCGATTTCAAACAGAAGCTGTCCCTGTTTGACCGTTTGATAGTCGGTTACATCGACCTTGGTAACATAGCCCGCAACCTGCGGGCTTATGACCGTGACCTGCCCCCGGACATAAGCATTGTCGGTTGTCTCAATGCTGTGCTTGAAGGGCGGCAATTGCCACGCCCAGAGAACCATCAGAACGCCTGCAAGGCCGATGATAAGGGCTAAGCCGCCGCGAATATATTGCTTTCCAACAGACATTTTCAAACACTCATTGATTAACGAACAGTCGTCACTTCTGGATGACGACGGATTTGCATACTTTCATAAATGCGATAGGCGATCAGACAGCCAAGCGAGACGACAGCGATTACCGAGATTGCCAGAAAGGCATCATTGTAAGCCATCACTGTTGCCTCACGCGTAACCTGTTTCCCGAGCAGAGCAAGCCCTTCAGCCTTGGTTAGCCCCTGATCGGCCAGCACCTTCGAGTAAGTACCCGAAAGTGCCTGAACGCGTTGTGCGACCAACGGGTTGGACATCACGAGCTGTTCGACCAGATGAGCCGAATGATATTTCTCGCGGATCGCAATGAAGGTGCTGAAGACTGCCGAGCCGATCAGCCCGCCAATATTCTGCGTAAACAGGAAGATGACGATGAAGCTCGTCATATAGGTCGGACCCTGTTTGAGCGCCTTCGTGATGCCCGTCAACATGGCAGGTGGCAGGAACAACGCGCCACCAAAGGCAATCAGCGCCTGACTAAGATAAGCATTGTGCGGACGCGTGAGATTGGTCGCGTGACTATCCATATAGGCACCCATCGCGATGAAAATCAGCGCCAGCCCGAAGATGGTCGAGACGCGTTCTAGGCTCATCCACATACCACAAACAAGGCCACCCGCCAGTGATGCGGCGAGAATGATGAGATATAGTCCCTGACTTTGCCCATCCTGCAAACCGAAAGCCTGAAACAACCCCACAGCACCAGTTGTCTGTTCCGCAAGCACAATGCGGAATACAAAGAGGATCAGCGTAAAACGCAGGATTTCCGGCGAAAACAGCCAATGCAAATTCATCAGCGGTTGTTCGCGGTTTAGTTCTATCGCTGCGGCGCAAGCCAACGCCGCGATTGATACCGCAAGGCACACGCCAATCCATGGTGCTTCAAACCACCAATAGTTTTTGCCCTGAACCAGAATGACAGCCAGAAGGCCAAAGCCGATAGCGATCAGCCCATAGGCCACAAAATCGAGCCAATGCAGAACTTTGGCACGCGGAACCTGTGTCATTGGCAGTACATAAACAACGGCAAAAGCCGCCAGCGACAGGCCAATCTCGACCATATAGAGCTGCTGCCACTGTCCAATATCAAACAACATCGGCGAGATTACACGCGCAAATGGACCAGCCGCCGCAGAACAGGTGAGCGCGAGGCTAAGTCCCCAGGTCATCTTCTTTGCTGGCGGAAAAGCTTCCAGCATATAGAGAAAGCCGATGGTCGAAACGGGTGCGGCGGCAGCACCGGCGATGAAGCGGATGGGGATCGCTGACCAGATGTCATAGACCAACAGATGCAGCAGCGAAGATACCAGAAAGATTGCAATCGCGATTTCTGCAAAGCGGCGTAGACCAAACTGCGTGCGGATCTTTACCAGAAGAATGGTGAGGCTCGCATAGGGCGCCATGTAGGCGGCAATCACCCATGAGGTTTCGGTCAAGGTCGCGCCGAGCGAACCTTGAATCTGCTGCGTGTTTGCCGAGATGAAATACATGCTGAGGCCGCGCGTCGACCACATGAGAACAGACGCTGCTATATAGATTGCAGACATGTAAACCGGCATATGCGGAACGGCAGGCGTTGCAACCTGTGTCGGAGCGACAGGCTCTTTTGCTGCTATCGGTTTATCATCGCCTCTCTCGGACATAGCGCATCACCTGTCTTTATCAGCCAGCGTTGCTTCAACGGTCTGGCTGATTTCCTGAAGGACGGTTAGCGCTGTTTCGAGCGACTTCTGATCAATCTTTTGCAGAAGCTCCGCGCGGATGGCTTGTGTGATTTCCTGAAGTTGCTTGACCTGAGCCTGTGCCTCTTCAGTCAGTTCAATGCGCTTGGCACGACGGTCGCCCTCCACAGCCGCGCGATAGATAAGCTGCTGCTTTTCAAGACCATCAAGGAGACGCACAACAGACGGATGCTCAATCTCAAGAGCATCGGCAAGTTCACGCTGGTTCCAGTCTCGCTGCTCGGCAAGCAGCAGCAATACGCGAGCGCGCGCAAGCGTCAGCCCGCGTTCGCGAACACGAGAGTCAAAAAGATTGCGCATTTTTCGAGCGGCGGTTGAAAGGCCCATCGTGAATGCGGCTTCTAATTCTAGTTTGGACTGAGACATTGTATAGCTATCTATAATATGAGTAGCTACATATATAGTGCACAATCGGGCAACAATCAATAATGCTCTAATGTTGTGTCAGCTAACGAAAACATTACCCAGTCAAATGAATATTTTTTCCGAAATGCGGGAATAAAATGGGTGTCGCGATTGTCTTACGTCATATCGCATGTCGCGATTGGAACCCGTGTGAGGCAAACCATGAGAACCGCAACGTTTATGTCTGTTTTGGCTATTGCAGCAGTATCGGCAACTTCAGTGCTCGCAGCGCCCATGGTCAAAACGATGGAAACATCCAAAGGTCAGGCGTTGGCTGGTGCCAAAGATATGACGCTCTACACTTTTGACAAGGATAGCAAAGGCATGTCCAATTGCTATGATACTTGTGCCACGAACTGGCCGCCTTTTATGGCAGCAAAGGGTGACAAGGCTTCTGGCGCCTATACACTGGTAAAGCGCAAGGATGGCAGCGAGCAATGGGCAAAAGACGGAATGCCGCTTTATTACTGGATGAAGGACAAAAAAGCCGGCGACGTGACTGGAGACGGCGTTAATGGAGTCTGGCACGTCGCAAAGCCATGAGGTCGATGTGAGCCGTCCTGCTCCCGACAGTTTCGAGGGCCAGCTTCTGGCCCTCCTGCCGATCATGCGGCGCTATTCGCGCAGTCTTGCAAAGTCCGATGCCGAAGGCGAGGATCTTTTGCAGGATTGCGTGACCAAAGCGCTGTCCCGCCGCGGCCAGTGGCGTGGCCTCAATCTGCGTGGGTGGATACTCACGATGATGACCAATCTTTATCGCAACAGCTATAAAAGCAAAGCACGCACCCGGCACGAAACGCTGGATGCTGCTGAAAACATCAGCTCTCCTTCAACGGAAAGCGATCCTTTTCAGTTGCAACAGCTTGAAGAAGCCATCAACAGTCTGCCGGAAGACAATCGCTCGGTCCTGATGCTGATCGTCGTTGAAGGATATAGTTATGGCGAAGCAGCAACCATGCTTGATATTCCCATAGGGACTGTAATGTCGCGCCTCTCACGCGCGCGGCAACGGCTCGCAGACCACATGAACGGCTCAAATGTCGTAATGCTTCGGAGAAACCCATGACAAAACGCAATTCTCCGATTACAGAAGCGGAACTGCATGGCTTTGTGGACGGTCACCTTTCCAGTGAAGAAAGCGCGCGTATCGCAGCGATCCTCGAAAACGACCCCGAACAGGCAGCAATCGTCGACGAATGGCGCAAGCAGAATGAAGGCATCAGACAGCTCTTCTCCGGCTATGCGCTTGAGAAGAATAGCGATGCGAACCTGATCCGTGCGAGAACCAGACAACATGAACGGCGCTATCGCTGGGCTGTTGCGGCGTCCATTCTCGCCGCACTGGTGATTGGCGGCCTCGGCGGCTTTGCCGGTTCCCGCATTTATGACCAGCCTCAGCAGATAGCCAGTATCGAAGCATTACCTCAGCAGGCACAGGCGGCCTATCTGGTCTATGCAAGCGAAGTACGCCACCCGGTTGAAGTCTTCTCAGAAGAAGAAGCTCATCTGGCGACATGGCTTGGAAAGCGGCTTAATATACCTGACCTTAAAATCCCCGACCTAAGCACGTTTGGCTTTCAGTTGGTTGGTGGTCGTCTGTTGCCAGTCGACAGCAAACCCGGCGCCTTTTTCATGTATGAAGATGCAGCTGGAAAGCGTCTTTCAGTCATAGTTGGTCGGAACCCTGAAAACCGGGACACAAGCTTCCGCTTCGCCTCAAGTGACGGCGTTGAAACCTTCTACTGGATCGATGGCGAGCTTGGCTACGCGGTAAGTGGCGAGATATCCCGAGACCAGCTACGGCAGATAGCTGAAGAATGCTATCGACAGTTTCCGAGCTGATGAAATCAGCGTACATAAAAAAGCAACCAAGATTTCGATAAATTCTGCGCACTTCTATAATACATACAAGTAACTATAATAGACGTTCTCTAAAGACAGACCTGTAAAAAAGGCTGTATGCGTTTGCACTAAAAGATTGCACGCAAAAAAACTATGGGGAACCCGTGCTTAAATTCCAGAACATTGTTCTTGAGCTGATTGCAAGAGGCAAGCCTCTGGAGCAGACACTTGTGCAACTCTGTCTTGAGATGGAGGAGCTGATCGCTGACGCAAGCGTGATGGTCTGCTCTGTCGATAGTGCAGGCATGATGCACCTGCTTGCAGCACCGGGCATCCCTGAAAGCTATGGCAAAATACTGGACGGAACAGTGGTCGGCCCGGAAGTCGGCTCCTGCGGAAGCGCGATCTATCACAACGCCGCTGTAAGCGTTGCCGATATAGAAAATGATCCGAAGTGGGCAACCTACAAGAAATGCGTGCTGCCCTTTGGTTTGCTGGCCTGTAGTTCTGTACCTATACGGAACGAGACTGGTGAGGTCGTCGGCGCGTTGGCTGTCTATTTCAGCAAAAAGCACACCCCGTCGGCACAAGAGCAGCAAGTGATCAATACGGGTGCAACGCTCTGCAATCTTGCGATGGCGCGTGAAATGCGCATTCTCAACTATGAGCGCAGAGCGACAGTTGACGAACAAACAGGACTTCCCAATCGTGCCGCATTTGATGACGCGCTTTCACAATTGCGCTGCGAACTGGCTGGCAGCTGGGCCTTGTTCGTCATCGATATCGACAATCTCAAAGTTACCAACGATACATTCGGCCATGAGGTCGGAGATTTTCTGATCCACACTATCGCAACCAGCATTTCGGTAGCAATGGCACCGGACATAACTTTCCGGACGGGCGGCGATGAATTTACCGTCATCATCCAAAGCCACAGCGCACTTTACGATCTCGACCACACGGCGGAGTTGATCTTTAAATCACTTTCCTCGCATGTCGAATTTGACGGTCAGACAATCCTGCCACGTGTGACTATTGGCGGCGCTGTTCTAGCCGCACAAGATACACAGCCGCAGATCGTGCGCCGCAATGCAGACTTTGCGCTTTACCACGCCAAGGAAAATGCGCGCGGCAGCTTTATACGCTATCAACCGAACGTTGATACGCGCATTGTCCATCGACGCAATTCGATCCGAGAAGTGCGCGAAGCACTCGATCAAAAGCGTATCACTGCGCATTATCAGCCCGTAATGCGGCTCGACACCAGGGAAGTCATAGGTTTTGAGGCTCTAAGCCGCATGACCACAACGTCGGGCGATATTCTACCAGCGTCGGTATTTCAGGAATCCTTTTCGGATGTGCATATCGCATCCGAAATCACGCAGTATATGCTCACCATCGTTGCTCAGGACATTAGGCGCTGGCTCGATCTCGGTCTGCCTGTGCAACATATTGGCGTGAACGTGACAGCTGCCGACTTTTATGTCGGCGATCTTGCGGCTTTTGTGTCTAAAACTTTCGCCAAATATGACGTACCACTGCGACATCTGATTATCGAAGTGACGGAAAACGCCTATATCGGTCAACGCGATGACGTGGTGGCTTCTGGCATTCGAAACCTCCGAATGCTCGGCGTCCGCATTGCTCTTGATGACTTTGGAACGGGGTTCGCTGCCCTTGCGCATCTCCTCACGGTCCCCGTCGATATTATCAAAATCGACAAGTCGTTCGTATGCAGGTTGGCACCGGGCGACCCAAGTGTCGCAATCGTCAAAGGTATCGTACAAATTGCCGGAGACCTGAAGATCAAACTCGTTGCCGAGGGGGTCGAGACTATGGCCCTTGCTGAAAAGCTGCAGCAGATGGGATGCCAGCTCGGCCAGGGCTATGCCTTCTCCAAGGCCGTCAATTACGAAAAGGCAACTGTCTTATTGCGGGATCTCGGTCAATACGCAGATCAGGCACCGACGGTCAAAGCGAAATCGTTGAATGCAAAAAACTGAAGCCTTTTACCCCGGCCTGTGATCCAGTTTCATCTAGCCTTCGTATGAGGCTTCATGAATACAAACGTTTCCTTTGGCTCACAGACATGGCACAAGAAAGTAGAGCGCAATTTGCTGCTTCTGGCTTCGCCACATCTGAGCGTACGGGATTCAATACGGATGAATGAACGGACTGCTTCTGAAAATCAGCCCTCATTGGAGGAATTGATGCTGGCGGTCAGTTCCCGACGCGACGTGGACGCATTCGAGGCGATTTTTAAGCATTTCGCACCCCGGGTGAAGGCCTATATGGCCAAACTGTCTGCCGATACGCAAACAGCGGAAGAATTAATGCAAGAGACCATGATTACGGTCTGGAACAAGGCGGATCAGTTTGATTTTTCCAAAGGAGCCTTGTCGACCTGGATTTTCACCATCGCACGCAACCAGCGCATTGATGCAGTGCGGCGCGCCCGACGCCCGGAATTTGACCCAACCGATCCGGCCTTCGTACCCGATGAGGAGCAGCCAGCCGATTTGAGGATTGCCGAGCGGCAATCTGCCAGCCAGTTACGCGCCGCAATGGCTGACTTACCGAAGGAACAATGCACCCTGCTTGAACTGGCTTATTTCGAGGAAAGCACGCATAGCGCCATCGCAAAGAAGCTTAACCTTCCGCTTGGCACCGTCAAATCCCGGCTTCGACTTGCATTCAGCAAATTGCGCGCAGCGCTCGATAATTCGGGAGCGCACTGATGGATATCAAGCATCATCTGAGCGATGAACTCCTTTCAAGCTATGCCGCTGGCACACTGGCAGAAGGCTGGAGCATCGCTGTAGCCACTCATCTTGCACTCTGCCCTCAGTGTCGCTCTCGCTTGAACCATTTCGAGTGCATAGGTGGTCAACTTCTTGAAACGGTTGAGCCAACGAAACTTGAAGCTTCCACATGGGATAGTTTTAAAGACAGGCTCCAGAAGGCACCGCAGTCAACAGTGCATTCGGCACCACGCGCCGAGATAAAAATGCCTGCCGTGATACCGGAACCGCTGCGATCCTATGTCGGTGGCGACTTACCGGATTTGAAATGGAAATCGCTCGGTCGAGGCGCTTATCAGGTGCCCATCGAAACGCGCGATAGCGAAACACAGGTTCGCTTGTTGAAAATTCCAGCGGGGAAGCCAGTGCCCGAGCATGGGCACGGCGGTCGCGAACTGACATTGGTGCTAAGCGGTAGTTTCCATGACGAAACCGGGCTTTTCGCTCGTGGCGACATTGAGGAAGCGGATGGTGATCTTGTGCATCAGCCGATTGCCTCACCCGATGGGGATTGCATCTGTCTGGCGGTGACTGACGCTCCGCTCAAATTCCAGAGCTGGCTTATGCGGCTGGTTCAGCCCTTGATTGGCATCTAAAGAAAAGGCGGCAAATATGCCGCCTTTTTTGTTAGTTCAAAACGACAATTGCCGCGTTCAGTGCGGTCGCCAGCGATAGCCATATGAGATAAGGCACGAATAGTAGCGCCGAGATACGATCTGGTCGCCATGCGCGAAGAATAAACAGAAGCACGCAAAGCCAGACCCCGATGATTACGACAAGTCCCAGCACTGTCATATGAGCGCCAAAGAAAATAGGCGTCCAGATGAAGTTTAAAATCATCTGACCAAACCATGATCCGTGCCGCTGCCACCCACTGTCACTTATCCATGTACGCCAGCCTGCAATGGCAATGAAGATATAAAGTATCGTCCAAATGGGGCCAAAGGCGGCGTTAGGCGGGGTAAACCACGGCTTTTGAAGCGATGCATACCATTCGCCCGGCGGGAAACCGATGCCGATTGCCATTCCGACAACAATAATGACGAAGGCGAAGACGGCCAGAAGCCCCAATTTTTGCATATGATTACTCCAGTCTATCCGCTGATCCGCGACGTAACCCAATAGCCAATATAGGCTGACACTGCAGACAGAACAGTGCCCCAGATCAGGTCTGCAATCGTCAGGGTCCACGACCAGTTTTTCAAGGTGGCCTGATTGGTCAGATCATAAGTCGCATAGGCGACAAACCCCAAAAGCGCTCCATGAACAAGCGTAACTGTGCCACTGCCAGCAACAAGTCCGGGCCTCACCGCGAAGAAAATCAGTCCGAACACGAAGATCACATAGAAAACGATAGCCGGTGCAAGACGAAAACTCGGCGCAAGCATGTCGCCCATGACAGGGCGGTAAAACACATTCGCCATGTTGGATAACCACACGGAGTCGATTGCCAAGAATGCAACCGCCGTCACCATATAGGCGATGAGATAATCTTTCATCGATCGCTCACTCTCTTATTTGATGCGGGTCCAGCCCACATTGCGACACAGGAGGCCAGCCAAAACGCAGCCATTGGTCGTCATACTATCGCCGTCGACTTTCACGCTGATCTTGTAGGTCAGGTTGCGTTGCGGGTCGAAAGCAGTGCCTGAATATCGCCCGTCTGCAGTCTCGTTGATACTCATCACCAGCCGGTCGCCAGTTTTCTCTTTGGGTGTTCCAGGCTTGATCCATGTGTTTGTGGCGCAGATATCCTTGCCGCATCCGGCAATTCTTACCCGCGCGTTGCCATCCCCACGCGCCCAGTTGCCGTTGATCTCAGCCGCATGCGCCGAGAAGGAAAACAACACCGTCATCATGCTGATCGTCAGTATCCATTTCATCGACGCCTCCTCCGTCAGTGGGTATGGAGCCTAAGCATGTTCAATCGTATAAAGGCCGACATTGATCGCGCCTTCCTCAAACCCACCTTCGCAATAGCAAAGGTAGTATTCCCAAAGCCTACGGAATTTATCATCAAAGCCAAGCTTTTCGATTTCCGGCCAATTGGCGATGAAGCGCTGACGCCATTCGGCAAGTGTCAGCGCATAAGAATGACCGAAATGCTCGGTATCCGTTAACACCAGACCGGCCTTAACAAGATCGCGCTCAAGCACTTTGTCTGACGGAAGAAAGCCGCCCGGAAAGATGAACTTCTGGATGAAATCGGCTTTGCGGCGATAGTTTTCGTAACGCGTTTCTTCTATCGAAATGACCTGCAAGACGGCTCGACCGCCGGGCTTGAGACATCGCTTCAGGGTTGCGAAATATTCCGGCCAATAGGCTTCGCCAACGGCCTCAAACATTTCGATCGATACGATGCGGTCAAACTGACCTTGCACATCACGGTAATCCTGCAGGCGAAGATCAACGGCGTCGCTTTTCCCAACCTCTTTAACCGCAGTTTGCGCCCAGGCGAGCTGCGATGGAGACAGGGTTATTCCCGTCACATGCGCGTCGCCATATTCTGCGAGATAGCGCGCCAAGGCGCCCCAGCCGCAACCGATTTCAAGTATCTTTTCGCCGCCCTCAAGCGCCAGTTTTTCAGCAATGCACTGCAACTTCTGCTCCTGCGCATTCTCAAGGCTATGCGTCGTCTCATTCCAGATCGCAGATGAATAAAGCATCGAAGGATCGAGCCACCGGGCATAGAAATCATTGCCTAGATCGTAATGCGCTTCGATGTTGCGGCGGCTGCCGCGCCGTGTATTGGCGTTGAGCAGATGGCCGATACGGTTTAGCGCCCGCATCCAACCCGACCCACGCAATGTGGAGAGCAGCGTATCGCGATTGCGCGCTGCAAAGCGGATGACTGAGGTTAGATCAGGTGATGTCCATTCGCCTTCGATATAGGCTTGCGCAAAGCCAATATCCCCACCCGTCAGCAACCGGCGCAGGCTATTCCATTTAACGATTGCGATCTTGGCTTCTGGTCCGGGTGATGGACCATTGACAGCAATAACCTCACCGCCGGGCAGCGAAAGCACCAATCGACCATGCTGGACCTGTTTCAACAGCCGTTTCAACACAATAGCTGAAGGGCTGAAAGCAGGTCGTTCGATCCGGCTTGATGCGGATAGTGGATGATATTCGTCGAGCTGGCTCATGCGGCCTTGTTCCTCTGCTGGACGGTCTCGTTACGAACAGATGTGATGGGAGTGTCAGGCGCTGCGGGTCGTTTGCGTAAACCGATGCCCTTCAACCAGATTTTCAGCGCTTCCCAGTGAATACCGCCCACCACTTTCAGGGTGAGAAATGGAATTGCGAAGAAGGCACTCAACAGGGCGGCGTCGCTCAGTTCAACCCGACGTGCCAGATGACGAGCCGTCAAAAGCAGGCCTTCATCGTCAAAACTGTTGATGCGGATGGAGAGCCTGTCTGTGGGGGGGGTGACTTCAAACTCATATAGCAGCTTCATATCCATGAAGGGCGAAACGTAAAAAGCCTTGTCACAGCTTTGCACGATGCGTCCGCTTGATGCGTTCTCGACGGGGATCATGTAACCGTGGCGCTGGCGGAATGTGTTATCAACTTCCCAAAGGATCGCCACGAGTTCGCCGCCACGATTATAGCAGAAGAAAACGCTCAGCGGATTGAAAGCCCAGCCTGCAATGCGCGGCATGGTGAGCAGGCGGATCGCACCGCCATCAGGCGTTACTCCGGCTGCATCCATGGCACGTTCGACCTGTTCGCGCAGCGACACAGTCGATCCATCGCCTCTGTCTTTTCTGTAGAAAGAAAACAGATTAAAACGGTCGAGAGAGAACAGCTTCAATTTACCGTCAAGCGCTTCCAACTCGTCGAGATCAAGCAGGAGCGAGTAGATTTTATAGGCCAGCTTGTGAACCTTGGGCCGCAAACGCGCGTGGGTCACATGCCCGGGGAACAGTGCCGACTGGAAACGTTCGGTCATGCCAACGCCCTTTCCCTGACCGGCAAAGGCTGGCGAACGATACGGGCGCTTTCCTGCTCGACCTGCCACGGGCGGCGCAGGCCGCCGAGATCTTCTGCCACGGCAAGACCTGCCTGAAGCCCATCCTCATGAAAGCCGGAGCCGAAATGCGCACCGCAAAACCATGTCCGGCGCTGTCCCTGCAATGACCAGATTTCCTTCTGCGCACGATCCGTTGCCATGTCGAAAATCGGATGCTCATAGATCTCGCGACGGATCACCAGTTCCTCACGCGGCGCACGACATGGATTGAGTGTCACAAAAGTCTCGGGCGCCTGGCCCAGCGGTTGCAGGCGGTTCATCCAGTAAGTGATGGATGGCTGCGCCGGGCCATTGGCTGCGTTGGTAAGGTAATTCCAGCTCGACCACGCCGCCCTGCGTTTGGGCATCAGCGACATATCGCTGTGCAACACCGCTTCATTACGTGAATATTGAAACGCGCCGAGAATGCGGCTTTCATCCGCGCTCGGATCGGCCAGCATCCGCAAGGCCTGATCGGCATGAGTGGCGATCACGACATCGTCGAAGACATGGCAAATACCGCTTCCGTCAATCAATTCGACAGAGTTTTCAGAGCGTCGAACGGATTTGATCGGTGTCGAAAGCCTGATCCGGTCTGCATAGGGTTTGGTGATACGCTTTACATATTCCCGGCTGCCGCCGGATACCGTACGCCAGATAGGCCTGTCACGAAGAGCCAGAAGACCATGATTGCAGCAAAAGCGAACGAAGCTTGCGGCCGGATATCGCCCCACTTCCATCGCAGGAGTGGACCAGATCGCCGCCGCCATCGGATAGAGATGATCTTCCCGGAAAGCCCGGCCATAACCATTACGTGCTAAATAATCATCCAGAGAAATTCCGCCCATAATGGCGAGGTCTTTTGGTGCATTGCGATAAAATCGCAAAAGATCACGGATCATCGACCAGAAGCGCGGGCTAACCAGATTGGAGCGCTGGGCAAAGAGTCCGAGGCCCGTGCCGCCCGAATATTCATAAGCACCATTTCCGACTGAAACGGCAAATGACATGCTCGATGCCGCGGTTGGAACTTCAAGTGTGCGAAACAATGCAGTCAGATTTGGATAGGTCACTTCATTATAGACGATGAACCCGGTATCGACCGCGACCGGACCGAGGCTGCTCTCAAACTCAACAGTATTGCTGTGGCCGCCGATGCGATCCGATGCTTCGAACACAGTCACATCATGGCGTTGCGAAAGCAGCCATGCAGCCGACAATCCGGAAATCCCGCTGCCGATAATCGCGACCCTGAGACGTTTAGAGCTGCCCGAGTGGTTCGTGATATCCATAGTCCCTCTCTTCACCGCATGCTTGGGCCGCGTGTTTGCTGCATTTTCATCGTTTTACGTTTTGAGAAGGGGTTTGGTTCAATTGGCGGCCAAACTTTTTTCATTTTTTTGAGCTGCTTACGAAACCAAACGGCCGGACCGAACGTATTGGATGAAGAAAAAGCGAACTCTCGGCTGAAGGTCCACCATGCAACCCGGTCTGCTTTTAATTGTTGCCATCAGCCTGTCTGCCATCATGGCTCTCGCGTGGGCGCTTGAAAGAAAGAGCGGCAAAAGCGGCTGGATCGATGCCATCTGGTCATTCTCTGTAGGTTTAGGTTCAGTCATAGCTGTGATGCTTGCGGATGTGACATGGCAACGGCGCTCCGCGATACTGATCCTCATTCTGGCGTGGTCGCTTCGCCTTGGCTTACACATAGCGCAGCGAAGCATGGGCCATGGTGAAGACCCACGTTATGCAAAGCTGATAAAAGAATGGGGAGAAAATGCTTCTTCCCGCCTTTTCTGGTTTTTGCAGATACAGGCTCTCGCAGCCTTCATGCTGGTTCTGGCGGTCTATCTCGCTGCTGTTAGCCGCCCCGCTTTTCCATCTTTATGGGATATAATCGGGGTAGTAATCATCGCCATAGCATTGATTGGTGAAGCCCTGTCAGACGCGCAGCTCGCGCAGTTTCGCAAAACGCCAGAAGCCAAGACCGAAATTTGCGAAACCGGCCTTTGGGCCTATTCCCGACATCCGAACTATTTCTTTGAATGGCTGTTCTGGTGTGCGTGGCCGCTGATGGCGATCACCGCATCGCCATGGAGCTGGCTGTCACTGCTCGCACCGCTCCAGATGTACTGGCTGCTGGTGCATGTCTCCGGCATCCCGCCGCTTGAAGAACACATGCTGAAATCGCGCGGTGAAAAATTCCGTGCCATGCAAAGCCGGGTCAATGCGTTTTTCCCCGGTCCCCGAAAAAGCCCCGCAAGATCAGGAGCCTCAACATGAATATGCTGGCATATGCAATCAATGCTGCAGAGCGCGTTCCTCTGAGCGATACCATCACGCTTGCGGGTATCGATTATCTTTGCGCCCGTACCAAACGTCGACTGGCTAGGACATCTGAACAGATCGAGCTGGATTTCCTGAAGACCATGAAGGATTTCCCGGTCGCTACCCATACGGATGATGCCAACCGCCAGCACTACGAACTGCCGTCACAGTTTTTTGAATTGGCACTGGGTCCGCAACGCAAATATTCCTGCTGCTTTTATCCGGATCAGAACACCACGCTTGAGGAGGCGGAAACCTATGCGCTCAGCGAAACTGTGCGCCATGCCGGTATCGGCGATGGAATGGACATTCTTGAGCTTGGTTGTGGCTGGGGTTCATTGTCGCTTTATCTCGCTGAAAAATTTCCCAACGCGCGGATCGTCTCCGTTTCAAACTCCGCCTCACAGCGCGCCTATATCGAAGCACAAGCAGCAACGCGCGGTCTTAAGAACCTCACCGTTATTACAGCCGACATGAACGATTTTTCCATCGACCCGCGCTTTGATCGTGTGGTTTCGGTGGAAATGTTTGAACATATGTCGAACTGGCAATCCTTGTTTGAACGCGTACGCGGATGGCTTCATGCAGATGGACGATTGTTCATTCATGTCTTCACGCATCGCGATCGTTCCTATCGCTTTAACCATGAAAATCCTGCCGACTGGATCGCACATCATTTCTTCACTGGCGGCATCATGCCTGCCTTCGACTTGCCGCATCGCTTCGACGATATTTTCACCGTCGAGCAGGATTGGCGCTGGTCTGGACGCCATTATCAGCAAACAGCTTTGGATTGGCTGAACAATTTCGACAATTCGATTGATCAGATCAGGCCAATTCTGCAACAGGTCTATGGGCAGGATGCCAGTCTTTGGGAACGCCGCTGGCGGCTGTTCTTTCTGGCGACTGCCGGACTGTTCGGCCACGAAAATGGTGATATCTGGGGCGTCGGACATTACCTCCTAAAGCCCGTCAAATAAGGATCATTCAATGACTGCGAATGCGCTTGTCTGGTTGCGTAACGATCTGCGTCTTGCCGACAATCCTGCCCTTCAAGCCGCCGTTAAGCTGGGTGGCAAGATCACAGCGCTTTATGTGCATGAAACCAATCCGCAATTGCGCGCACCCGGAGGTGCCGTGCTCTGGTGGCTGGAACAGAGTCTCAATTCACTCGAAAAAAGCCTCAACGACCGTAATGTCGAGCTGCTGGTGGCACGCGGCGATGCACTCGATATCATCGAGAGCCTGATTGAAGAAAACAGCTTCGATACGGTGTTCTGGAACCGGCGCTATGCGCCGCAGGAGCGTGATGTCGATGCAGTCGTCAAATCCACGTTGAAAGACAAGGGGCTGAATGTAGAGTCTTTTGCAGGCAATCTTCTGGCTGAGCCCTGGGAGATCAAAACCGGCAGCGGCGGTCCTTATCAGGTCTTTACACCTTATGCCAAAACGCTGCGTCAGCAGGGCGTAAACCGACCGCTCCACTCGTCTGACTGGAGAGCCGAACCATCGACCCTCAAGCACAAACCGGCAAGCGAAGCTTACAAGCAGCCTTTCTGGTCAAAAAAGATGAATGGCCTGTGGGAGATAGGCGAAGCGGCTGCCATCGATCAGTTATATCATTTCTTCGATGAGACCATCCGCAATTATGCCGGCGACCGTGATCGTCCGGATGTCGAAGGCACATCGAAACTTTCGCCGCATCTGCGCTTTGGTGAAATCAGCCCAAGACAGGCATGGTATGCTACGCTTTCGCTGATGGATGAGCATCCGGACACACAGACCGGCGGTGAAAAATTTCTCTCCGAACTGATCTGGCGCGATTTTCACTATCACCAGCTCTATTATCGTCCGGACATCGCTGAAAATGATATGCGCGATACGCTGGCTGACGTTCAGTGGCAGAGCAATCCACAAGCGTTCGAAGCCTGGAAAAAGGGTAATACCGGCGTTCCAATGATTGATGCCGGGATGCGCCAGCTCTGGGCTACTGGCTGGATGCATAACCGCGTGCGGATGCTGGTAGCGTCAGTCCTAAGTAAAAACATGCAGGTCGATTGGCGCGACGGCGAAAAATGGTTCTGGGATACGCTGGTGGATGCAGATATCGCAAGCAATCCAGGGAGCTGGCAATGGGTTGCAGGTTGCGGCATGGACGCGGCACCCTATTTCCGCGTGTTCAATCCTGTATTGCAAGGCGATAAATTCGATACCGGCGGCGGATATGTGCGCGAATGGGTGCCAGAAATCGCCGCATTACCGGATCGTTGGATCCATAAACCCTATGCTGCACCGGAAGACGTGTTGCAGAAAGCGGGCATTGTTCTTGGCAAAACTTACCCGCTTCCCGTTTTCAAGGCACCCAAAGCGGGTAAATAAACCCGCTTACTGCGTCTAAAGTTAAGACAGGATAATTGGAACCACTATATCCGACGCAAAGCCGCTTCGCACTTTTGCTGGAAATGCTTTAAAACCTCTGCATCAACCGACGCGCGGCAAGCTCG
This sequence comes from Brucella pseudogrignonensis, assembly GCF_002252525.1. Taxonomy (GTDB): domain Bacteria; phylum Pseudomonadota; class Alphaproteobacteria; order Rhizobiales; family Rhizobiaceae; genus Brucella; species Brucella pseudogrignonensis. The sequence goes on along the minus strand of NZ_NNRM01000053.1, from coordinate 127,968 downwards.
CTGCGCTTCAGATTTTTGTAGATATCGCGTTTCGCAGCATGGAACTCGCTGACCAAGCCTTTCTGCGGCGCAATCGTTTCAGCGATTGCGCTCATGCTGGCAGCAATTTGAGCGAGATCCGTTTTCTCAAAGGCGCTAGCGCCCGCGATGCCAGAGCCAAGCAGAACCGGCTCGGCAGAAGACGGCAGGGATACTTCCAGCCCTGTCGCATCAGCCAATATCCGACGCATGAGCGGGCTGCGCGCAGCACCCCCACTCACGATTATTGTACGGATTGGAATATCTTTGGCAGTCAGTGCATCAAGAATATCCGCCGTGCCATAGGCCAGACCACAAAGTCCTGCAACGAACAGACAAACCAGATTTTCCCGCGATGCATCGAGCTTGATGCCCGTTATGGTACCGGTCGCATCAGGATCGGCGTCTGGCGCGCGGTTGCCCAGAAACTCCGGCACAACATGCAGTCCCTTTGCCAGCAGCGCTGTCTTTGAAAGCTCACCTGTCGCATCAATAGCCAGCTGTTCAAGGTAGTCGAGAAGTGACAGGCCTTTGGCTGCCGCTTCCTTCTCAGCCTCAGCCTTATAGGGATGCATACCGACTAGATAATCAGTCGCGGCACCAAATGCCGACTGCCCACCTTCATTAAGCCAAAGGCCGGGCATCATGGCGCCCCAGTAAGGCCCCCAGACACCATCCACAAATGCAGGTTTCTCGGTAACACTCATCGTGCAGGCAGAAGTGCCGATAATCAGTGCCAGCCTTGACCGCATATCGACGGCGTTGTTCTCATCCGCACTTCCCGCGATTGTGCCGACGCCGCCGGCATGTGCATCGATGAGCGACGCACCGACCGCCGTACCGGGCACAAGCCCCAGCTCTTTTGCGGCCTGCTCAGTTAACCCCTGCCCCAACGGGGTGGCGATATCGACAATGTCGGTTCCAATACGGGCAAAACCTTCATCAGCCAGAACACCGAGGCCAATGGTGCGGAAGTAATCCTCATCCCATCGCTTTTCGTGTCCAAGAAAAGTCCATTTGCAAACCACCGTGCAGAGCGAGCGTGAGTGGCTTCCGGTTGCACGGTAGGTCAGATAATCAGGCAAGTCGAAGAAGAGACCGGCGGCGTTGAACGTATCAGGGTTGTTTTCCTTCAACCAAAGCAGCTTCGGCGTTTCCATTTCTGGTGAAATGCGCCCCCCGACATATCGCAAAACGGGATGGGCCGTCGCATTGATACGTTCGGCTTGTTCGCGGGCGCGATGATCCATCCACACGATGATGTTTCGCTCCGCGTCACCGGCAGGGCTCGCAGGCAATGGATTGCCGTTTTTGTCGAGAATGACCAGCGAACAGGTCGCATCAAAGCCGATGCCTTTGACGGATTCCGGGGCGACATTCGCCAGCTCTAATACTGCTGCCACTGAGCTGCAAACGGCCTGCCAGATATCTTCCGAGGATTGCTCGACAATATCCGAACCCTGCTTCCACATGCGGATATTTTGCTTGGCACTCGCCAGCAACTCTCCATCGCGTGTAAACAGCCCTGCCCGCGCGCTGCCCGTGCCGACATCAACACCCAGAAATACGTCCACCTTATGCCTCCCATGCAGGCAAGTTGCGCCAAATCGGCACTCCTTGCAGCGTCTTGGCTACAACATCGGTTAGAAAATCGGAACCGGTTTTTTCTGCTCTATTGCAATGGCGCACCATTGGCGCGCGTCCCGCAAAGATGAACTTCAATGCCCAGCTGGTGTGCGAGACTTGCCTTGGCCAGCATTGCATCGTCTGCCGCAGAAACATCATGCGAATAGACAACCTGTATATGGTTGGCCTTATGACGTGCCATCATCTGATCACGGGTGACGCCATAGAGCACACCGTGCATCATCGGCCATTCTCGATTGGTGAGATTCCAGCGTCTCTCAGTTTCCTGAGGAGAAAGCGCCACCGCCTTTCCGCGGCCGATATCCATTTTAAGCCGCCCATCTTCCACATAGATGCGCGACCAGACCAGCTCACCGGGTTTTGCGATACCACGAAGGGTGCCACCACCTTTACCAAAAAACATCGGAGGCTGCCGCACAGAATCCGATCCTCGATAGCCACCCTCATGATGAGCAGGCGGCGCTGCACCTGAAATCTCAAACACCCAGACATATTCATCTGTCGTCCCGCCTCGATCCATATCACCCCAACGCAGATCATGAAGTGTGGTCTCGACCGGCTCACCAAGCGCACGATGCAGGCGATTGATCATCAAAGCATCAAGACCCGCGCATTCATCCACTTCATTGAAATGAACTACGGCCTTACCTTCACGGATGATCTCTCCTTCTGCGTTGCGCACAGGCGGACGATCCTCGTTATTAAGAAGTCCTTCAACGAGGTCGGATGCTGGAAGCAGATCTTTCAAGCCTTGCTGATACTGGATACCAATCGTCTCGCATCCAAACTGCTCTGCCATTCGTACAGCAGCGATATAGGTCTGGCACTGACCAAGCACCTGTGCTTCCGTCAATTCCTGCGCTTCATCTTTGCCAAGATGAAACGTCATTCCAGCATCGAGCAACCATTGATAGGCTTGCCGAGCATCCTCCTGAGAAACATTGATCGCAGCATGATAGAGCGCCGACTGCGAGAGGCGTTCTTTGAAAACACCTATCGGAAACAATAGCTCATCGGGAATGATCGCATTATACATTCCCATGCACCCCTCATCGAAAATGCCCATGATGGATCTGTTTTCGACAAGGTCTTTTGCAATGTGCGAAGCTTGCTCAACCAGATGCACCGGCACAGTCGCATGGTTAAACGACTTCACATGAGATGTATCATGTGAAGCAATCTTACCTGTTTTCAGCCACTCATCGAGCTTGTTCAGAAACCACTGATCGGTGAAATCTTCACTCCAAAGCGACGCATATTCGACACCCGCCTTTGTCAGTGAGCCGTTAAGATTGAGCAGGCCAACCAGGCCGGGATAGGTTCCCGACCAGTTGGCGACTGTCAGGATCGGACCACGATGAGCGATGAGGCCTGCAAGAATATTCTGGGAATATTGCCAGACCGCTTCCGCAACAATTAGCGGTGCATCGCGATTGATCTTCGCGAAAACCTCAATGCCCTGCTTTTGCGTTGCAATGAAACCGTGGCCGGTTTTTGGATCGATACCGTGTCCGCGTACCGCTTTCCTGCCAAGTTTCTCGATTGCCGCAATGAGACGGCTTTCCATATTAGCCTGTTCAGGCCAGCATTGAATATTCGCGCTTTCACGCAAGTCGCCATTGGCGACGAGAATGATATCCTGCATGTGGTCGTCTCCTCCAGAACCGATGCTTGTCCTCTACCAGCAGTTCAACTGCTCATCAGACAGGCCCGGTTGATCCCAAAGGCCAGACGCTCTGCAACTTCTCACCAGACAAGATACGTTCGCGGCATTGGATTTCACCATCACCATTGGCATCTGCATCGTCGGCGATAACGGCAACCAGTTCTTCAGGAATGACCACTACACCCGAAATATCAGCGAAAATCACATCGCCAGGACGCACACGAACACCATTGATGTTCAACTCGACCTGCGACTTGGTCGGCTCCATACGTCCAGAAACCCCGACCGGGCTAACGCCACGCGCAAAAAGCGGGTAATCAAGCTTCTTCACTTCGGCAATATCGCGCACCGTACCATTGACGATTGTTGCAGCAGCACCGGCAGTTTTCGCACCAGTCGACATCAGCTCGCCAGTGCCAGAACCTTCAGCACAGGATGCGTCCACCAGCAGAATGCCTCCCTCGACGACATTGTCGATTGTGCCGTGATAGACATCCTGCGGCTGGCCGGTTCGCGTGCTTTTTTCATAGAGAACAGTATGAACTGGACCGCAGATCACCTGCCCCGGCTTCAGTTCGCTTTGCAGGCTCAGTCCCTGCAGAAAGCCATAAAAGCCATGCTTGTCCATGACATCCTGAATATCGCCCGAATACCAACACGACAGGCGTTTGATCGCATCCCAGTTGACGCGCGAATAATCATAGCTGCTCATTGTTTTGTTCTTCCGTTTTAGCCCGTTTCAGGCCTGTTTCTGGATTGTCTGATCGCCTGTTCGAGATAAGCCGTACTGTTGGTGATGTGTTCGCGCATGGCTTCGCGCGCATCGCTGGCCTTACCTGCTGCAATCAGCCCGTAAATATTCTCATGCTCGGCCAGCCCCGCGCTCAGTTTTTTGCTCGGAACCCGGCTCGATACTTTGATGACCTCTGAGATGAGCGAATGAAGATTGCCGTGCAGTGACGTTAAAATCTCATTGCCCAAAGATTGCACCAAAGCCCGATGGAAAGCCGCGTCGCCTTCGGCGAAACGGGAGAAGTCATTGTCATCGGCAGATTTCCGCATGACATCGAGTGCTGCCGTCACTCCATCACGCAGTTCTCCCTCGCCAGAAGCGAGGCGCCCCGCAACATCCACTTCGATCAGGCGACGCACATCCATGGCCTGAACGAGATAGGACGAGTCACGCGCAAAAAGTGATCCAACTGACGATACCAGTGAGTCCATGAACTCGCTGACATCATCCCGGACAACTTCAGCTCTTTCACCGTGGCGACGCCGCACCAGCCCTTTGGTTTCAAGAACCTGCATGGCTTCGCGCACAGATCGCGTGCTGACACCGAATGTCCTGCCAATCTCGGCCTCAGAAGGCAGACGTTCTCCCACCTGAAGCTCACCAGACAGAATGCGTGCCTCTATCGCGGCAACAATATGCATATGCAACTTGCCGCGATCGACATGAGGGGAAATTGAACCAATCACCATTTTACCGCTCCGAAGCCGCGATTATCGCGTTTTATTTACATTAGAGTTATGACATATGTCATATGTAAATTCGCATTTCATGTCAAGGTTTTGACATAATCAGGTTCTGGTTTCAGCCTCCTCCTACTCGGTATTATCGAGCTTTACCAAGCAGTAAAGCCGCCATCCACAACGACATTCGAACCCGTCATGTAAGACGAAGCGTCGGATGCGAGGAAGCGGATGATACCGTTATATTCATTGATCTCAGCCTGGCGACGCATTGGTACGCGATCAAGGAACGCATCGATAAATTCTTTATCGAAGCTCGCAGTCTTCACACCACCGAATGAAATCAGGTTCACACGAACGTTCTTCTCACCCCAATAGGTGCCGAGATAGCGCGTAAGATTGATAAGTCCCGACTTGGAAGCGGCATAGGAAATTGCTTTGATGAACGGCTTGCCGTCGCGTTTTTCGCGATAGGAATAGAGCGCCTGGTTTGGCGAAACGAGACCGTAGATCGAACCGACATTGATGATTGAACCGCGACCTTCGGATGCCATGTGGCTACCGATAACCTGACTGGTCAGCATAACGCCGGTCAGATTGGTATCGATAATCTCATCCCAAAATTTCTGCGGATAGACTTCAAACGGCGCATTCTGCTCTGCCGAACCGTCTGGCTTTGAATCGATACCCGCATTGTTGACGAGTACATGCGGCACGCCCCAATCAGCGATCAGCTGTTTGGTTGCAGCTTCAAGGGCAACCTTGTCTGTGACACTTGCCTCATAAACGCGGATACGATCTTCAAGTCCCGGAAACTTTTCAGCAATCTGCTGCTTCGTGAATGGGCGACGGCTGAAGATTGCCACCTTCGCACCTGCTTCAGCCAAAGACTTGGAAAACTGCGTTCCGAGCTGCCCAAGTCCGCCTGTCACAACCGCAACGCGGTCTTTGACACTAAAAATATCAGTCATTGTAGGTTCTCCTCGCAGATTTTACGCTTTGGCTGAGGCGTCGATTGCTTCGCGCGCGCGACGATTTCCTTCGTTAAGGAACATCACGTCATTGCCCATAATAATCATGTCCACGCCCTTCTTTTTGAGCGCAGTTACGCTTTCGGCGACCGGTGGAATGCACGGCGCCATGACCTTGATGTCTCGCGCGTGGCACTTTTCGATAAGCTCGCTCAGCTTCTCATCGACTTCCGGATGCGACATGGAATAGTCGATCGAAATGCGGCGCGAGATCGAGTAGTCGGCTGGGCCGAAGTTGATGACATCAATGCCTTCGACATCAAGAATTTCATCGATATTGTCGAAGAACTCGAAGCTCTCAGCCATCGGGATCACGAGCTTGTTGGCATTCTCGCGTTCCATGTAGGATGACCACTGGAAGCCCGGCCCGGCAAAACCCGCGGCACGACATGAAGCGTCGCCACCACGACGGCCGTAAGGCGGAAACTTTGCCGCCCGGACGATTGCACGAGCCTGCTCTGCAGTGTTGACCTGCGGTACGATAATGCCGGTTGCGCCGATTTCCAGCGACTTGCGGATATCCCATTCATTCGTGCCGCGAACACGAACCAGCGGTGCGATGCCCGAAAGGAGCGCTGCCATCACCAGCTTTTCCATATGGGTATCGACGTTGACGGGCGTATGCTCGGCATCGATGAAGGCAAAATCCAAGCCCCAATTACCAGCAACCTCGATTGCTGTCGTCGAACCGGTGTAGAATGTTGTGCCGAACGTCGCTTCGCCATTGCGCAGCTTTTCAGCCAGTTTCAGATTTTCAACTACAGGCACTGCTCTCTCCTTGAGTCAGTAGTTATGTGGGGAATTAATGATTGCTGGTTCACTTCACATCCGAGGAAATAAACGCCTGCAATTCAGGCGTTTTCGGATTTGCGAAGAGTTCTTCGGAAAGCCCGGCCTCCCAGACTTTTCCCTGATGCATGAAGACGGTGTGGGTCGCGACACGACGGGCAAAACCCATCTCGTGCGTTACCAAAAGCATGGTCATGCCGGTCTTGGCGAGTTCAGCGATGGTCTTCAGAACCTCGCCGGTCAGTTCTGGATCAAGTGCAGAAGTCACTTCGTCAAACAGCATGACTTTAGGCTTCATTGCCAATGATCTGGCAATCGCCGCACGCTGCTGCTGGCCACCGGACATAGAGTCTGGATAGGCATTCTTCTTTTCCAGCAAGCCTACTTTCGACAGCACTTCTTCGACCAGCTTTTCCTGCTCTGCCTTGGACACATTCTTCACAAGACGCGGGGCCAGCTTGATGTTTTCAGCGACGGTGAGATGCGGAAACAGATTATAGCTCTGAAACACCATCCCAACTTCCTTGCGCAAATCGCGTAGACCCTTGTTGGTGCCATCAAGCCTATGCCCAACCACTTCGATTGAGCCGGAGTTGAATGGCTCAAGCCCGTTGATGCAGCGTAGCATCGTGCTTTTGCCAGAACCCGACCGCCCGATAACGGCAACGGTTTCACCAGGTTCAACCGAGAGGTCCACACCTTTAAGAACAGGCAGAGAGCCGAAAGATTTTTGCAGGTTATCAATGCGCAGCGCTGGCATTTTTCTGCTCCTTTAATTTCTCGCTCCACCACGACAACGGGTAGCAAAGGGCGAAGTACATCACTGCGACCGTCAGGAAGACGTGGAAAGGCTGGAAGGTCATATTGTTGAGAAGCTGTCCGGCGCGGGTAAGCTCGACGAAGCCGATCAAAGCCGTCACCGACGTATTCTTGATTACCTGCACCATGAAGCCGACTGTTGGGCCAAGTGCTATGCGAAAGGCTTGCGGCAGGATCACATAGCGCAGCGTTTGCGTACCGCTAAGCGCAAGTGAATCCGATGCTTCCCACTGAGCGCGAGGGATCGATTCAATGCAACCGCGCCAGATATCTGCCAGAAATGCTGTCGTGTAGATCGTCAGCGAGATTGCTGCAGCTGCCAGCGGCGGAAAGTAGAAGCCAAGGAAGCTAAGACCGTAGAATGATAGGAACAGCAGGATCAGAAGTGGTGTTGCCTGCACGAGCTGAATGTAGCCCATGATGATCCAGCGCAGCCACTTTGGTCCGAGTGAGCGACCCAGTGCAAACAGCAATCCGAGAATGCCACCGCAGACGAAAGTGATAAGCGAGAGACCGGCTGTCCACCAAAGGCCCTGGATCAGAAACTGAATGCTTGTCCATCCGAATGACTGGATCATGGCTTTTGCTCCTGAACGTCGAGCATCAGCGCCCCAGTTTCATTGCCCACATCCACGCGGCGGCGGAACAGCCAGAGACCAAACAGCATGTAGATGAAGCGGAAGAAAAACGTGATGCAGATATAGATGGCGGCCACGATCAAGAAGGTTTCTAGGCTCCTGAACGTCTGTGACTCGATCGTCCCTGCTGCCATGGTCAGCTCCTTCGCCGAAACCGCCGACACAATCGAAGTACCAAGCAAGGTCAGTGTCAGCTGGCCGGTCAATGCCGGATAGATGATGCGAAGCGCAGGAACCAAAACCACGTAGCGCATGACTTGAAACTGAGACAGGCCAAGTGCCAGACCAGCCTGAATCTGGGTCTTGGGAATGGCGATCAGACCTGCACGAAATATCTCTGCCGAATAGGCTCCAAGATTAAGTGATACAGCGAATATCGCCGCCTGATTGGCGTCCAGCTTGATCCCTGTGTAAGGCAAGCCGAAGTAGATCAGAAAGAGTTGCACCAGAAGCGGTGTATTGCGGAATGCTTCAACATAGACCGCGCCGATTTTCCTGCCCCAGCGTGGGCCATCGAAGCGCAGCAGGGCCACAGCAAGACCGATCGTAAGGCCGATGGCAATTGCCTCTGCTGACAGGATTATCGTGTTGATTGTTCCGGTTACAAGCTCGGGAGCTCGGGCTAGGACCGGAGCGAAGTCCATCTCATAGGCCATTGTGTTGATCTTTCAGAGTTAACAGCGGCGCAGAAGCGGGATTGCGAGGTGCCGTAACACTTTAACTTTTATGCATATTCTTTCATCGGGCAGGGCCTGCAAAAAGAACACGGCATGAAGGAACGGGCAGTCGCATACATTGCGGCATGCGACGCCGATCAGACAGAAAAGGCTTAGAACGTCGGGAGTTTTCCACCCGGAATAGGTCCGCCGATCCACTTCTCGTGGAGTTCATTCAGGCGACCGGTCACTTCCTGATAATAGATGAAGTTGTTCAGCCACTGATGCAGCTCAGTCGAGCCTTTACGGGTAGCCATCGACCAATAGAGCGTAAAGATCGGAACGTCTTTCTTGATCTCCAGATTGGTGAGATTGCGCTTTTTTATGATGTCTTCTGCAACTGTTGCCACCGCCGCTGTCGCATCGACTTGGCCTGAAATCAGAGCTTGCATTGCAAGCGCATCGTCATCAAAACGGACAACCTCCAGGCCTTCGATGCCATAGCCGCTCACAGCCACATCCTGAGTACTTCCCTTTGGCACCGAGATGCGCTTTCCAGCCAGATCCTGCAGAGTTTCGACCTTCATATCCTTGGCGGCAATGAAACGCATTTCATAAGCGCCATATGGATTGGTCATGAGAAATGTCTTTGCGCGTTCTGGCGTCGCAGTCATCTGCGCGATCAAAAAGTCGACGCGACCGGACTCAAGTGCCGCCGAACGAGAAGCGTTATTGACCGGCACAACTACGAGATTGACGCCAAGCGCCTTAGCCGCATCGCGTGCTACATCGACGAGAAACCCATCGGTCTTGCCGCTGGCATCAACCGTATCATAGGGCGGAATGCCCGTCAGCACCCCGATCGTTACGGTGCCTTTTCCAGTGATATCCGACAGAGACTGCGCAATCGCCGATGATGCACCAAAGCACACAACAGACGCGAAAGATGCCGCAAGCGCAAACCGCCTGAACAGTTTCGTAAACATGATTTCCTCCAGCTTTTTTGTCCAAGCACGTTCCCTGTTGCGCTTCGACTTTTCCTCCCGCGGCGTCTTTTGAATACCCTGATCCTCATCGAGTAAACGCAGCCTCTGTCATATGACTTATGTCATAAGTTTAGTCAAGCAGCTTTTGTGCTTTCATTTCTATTGAGACAAAGCTTTTGAGCACGTTAAAACAGCTGCAAAACAACAGTGCTGCGAGGGAACAGCGTTCCTCGCAGCGCCGAAGCGACTGTTTTTCAAAGGGATACCCGAGTTAAGCGCTCAACTGGTACTCAGCGCAATGCTTCTAGTTCAGCGATACGGGCTGCACTGTCTTTTTCCAGAACGCGCGTCATTTCACGAATGATTGTTTCAGCCAGCACGAAAAGTGCCGCCGATGAGTCCCATGCAGACGGCACCGCAATGCGGCCTGCAAGAACATGACGCGATACTCGCGCGATCGGCGACAGCCACTGGTCGGTCACAAGGATCACTTCCACCCCTCGCCCGCGCGCCTTCTCCGCCAGCCTCAGAAGACTATCCTGATAACGACGAATATCAAACACCACCAGCACATCACGTTTGCCCATATCAAGCAGACGATCCCGCCATACACTTTCCTGCCCGCCAAGATGAAAAACGTTAGGCCGGATAATGGTCATATGCGCTGCCATATATTGCGCGATAGGGTCGGTGAAACGTCCGCCGATCAGGTAAACATTGCCCTTGGAGTTACAAAGCGCCGCAACCGCCTGTTTAAGTTGCTTCTCGCCCAAATGCCGGAAGCTTTCGCGGATATTTTCAAGCGTGTGCTCGACAGCCGGATAGGCCTTGTCCTGCTCTTTGTCCGGCCGCGCATTGCGATGATGCGGAGATTGCAATTGTGCAGCAAGCTCATCCTGCAAACGAGCTTGAAAATCGGGATAGTTCTGGAAACCAAGACGATTGACGAAGCGCAGGATTGTCGGCGAACTGACCCCGGCCTGTGCTGAAAATTCAGCGACCGTTTTCAAACCCAGCATGGGATAATTCGCGATCAGTGTCTGCGCAGCGCTTCGCTCGCCCGCGGGCATTGCATCGATCCGTTCATTGATCAGTTCAGCGACTGTGGCACTCGTCTGCACGCTGTTTCCATTCAAGTCTGCCCTTTTCAAATTTGGGCGAAATTGTGTTTGACAAATTATCATAGGCCGTATCAAATAATCCGCAATAGCGCATAATCTGAGAAAACGTAACATAAGTTACAGCGCGGGGAACAAACAGAATGACGGACGAGCGAGAAGATCGCACGGCTTCGTGCGCGCCTGTTATTGTCGTAAATGGGGACGGCAACAGCCCTTGGTTGTTTGTCTGCGAACATGCTTCAAATTTCATTCCGGAAAGCTTCAACAGTCTTGGTTTAGACGCTGAAGCACTGAAAGCGCATATCGCCTGGGATCCCGGCGCGATTGAGGTTGCTCGTCGGCTGAGTGCAGGCTTGAACGCCCCACTGGTGGAGTCCGGGCTATCCCGATTGCTGATTGATTGCAATCGCCCACTCCAAGCCACTGACCTGATCCCGGAGATCAGCGAAACCACTATCATCCCCGGCAATCACGATCTGAGCGCGATTGAACGCACTGCACGGATCGACCTTTCACACCGGCCCTTTCACACCCGCGTCGAGGAAGTTATTGCGAAACGCGCCAAGCGTAGATTGCCGTCTTGGATCGTTACCATCCATTCTTTCACGCCGGTTTATCGCAGCGTTTCCCGACCATGGCAGATCGGCATCATCCATGATGAGGATGATCGCATCGCAAAGCCGCTGATTGCAGCGCTTGCCCAAGACAAGAACCTGAATGTCGGCATCAACGAGCCTTATTCGCCCGCCGACCGGGTCTATTACACGCTGGAACGCCACGCGCGCCCACGCAACACACCTTGCGTGATGATCGAACTGCGCAACAACGAAATTGCGAGTGCAGAAACGCAGGCGCAATGGGCCGAACGGCTAACTACCATTTTCGCGGCAATCGGAAACGATCTTGCCTCTCAAACTCAACTCAGCGGATCGAAAGCCTGAAGGAGCGGGAAATGCCCAAGCCAATCAGACTGTTCGTCAAATATGTTGATGCACTGAACTACTATGTCGGGCGTTTTGCGATGTATCTGTTCTTCGTGCTCGGCGCATGTCTTCTTTATTCGACCTTCTCGCGTGTTGTTTTGGGCGTTCCGGTCAACTGGGTACTCGAAATGTCCCAGTTTCTGCTTTCAGCCTATTATCTGCTGGGCGGTGCTTACGCCATGCAGCAAGGAGCACATGTGCGGATGGATCTGTTCTTTGATCGCCTTACCCCACGTAAGAAGGCGATCACCGACATGATCACCATTCTCTTCATCATCTTCTATCTCGGAGTGATGGTTATGGGTGGGATTTCATCAACCAATTACGCCATCGTCTATAGCCAGAAGAATTATACTGCCTGGGCACCTGTCCTGTGGCCTATCAAACTCATCATGACGCTAGGTATCTTCCTGCTGTTGCTGCAATGCATCTCGAATTTCTTCAAGGATTGGGCGTCGTTACGCGGAAAGCCAATCAATACAATTGCAGGACCGGCGATTGAGGAAGGGCATCACATATGAGCTCGGAACTCATCACCCTTTTCATGTTTGCCACAATGATGCTGCTGCTGATGACCGGGCAGCGTGTCTTCGGCGTCATTGGTTTTGTCGGCGCGATTGCGGCCCTTCTGCTCTGGGGCAAAGGCTCTTTCGAGATGCCTTACAACGCCACCTTCGCGGTACTGAACTGGTATCCGCTGATCACGGTGCCTTTCTTCGTGTTCATGGGTTACATGCTTTCGGAATCCGGCATCGCCAGCAATCTCTACCGCATGTTCCATGTGTGGTTTGGCGGCATTCGCGGCGGTCTGGCACTCGGCACCGTCGGCCTGATGGTCATCATTTCCTGCATGAACGGTCTCAGCGTGGCGGGTATGGCCATTGGTGCGACGGTCGCTTTGCCTGAGCTTTTGAAGCGCGGCTATAACAAGGTCATGGTCACGGGCGTTATTCAGGCAGGCAGTTCGCTTGGCATTCTGATCCCGCCAAGCGTGGTTTTGGTGCTTTATGCGATGATCGCACGCCAGCCTGTGCTCCAGCTCTGGCTTGCAGGTATCGGCCCCGGCCTGCTGATGGCTACACTTTTCGCCATCTATATTTATATCCGTTGCCGCCTGAATCCAGAACTTGGACCAACTCTACCCAAGGAAGAACTTGAGCGAATTACATGGCGTGAACGCATTTCCTCGCTTCAAGTGGGCCTGCTTCCACTTGTCATCTTTGGGACCATGATGGGGTTGTTTTTGACAGGTGTTACGAGCCTCGTTGAAAGCTCTGCAGTCGGCGCTCTTCTGGCAACTCTGGCAGCATTGTTCACCAAGCGCCTGACAAAAGCAGTATGGGAAACCACAACCCGTAACACGCTAACCATTACCTGTATGTTCCTATGGATCATCCTGGCAGCACTTTGCTTCTCATCAGTCTATGATGGCCTTGGTGCAGTGAAGGCAATCGAGCGGCTTTTGCTTGGAACTTTTGATTTGTCGCCTTGGACAATTCTAATTCTGATGCTTTTTTCCTTCATCATATTGGGAATGTTCCTCGATGACACCGCTATGCTGGTGATCGTGGCACCTCTCTATATCCCACTGGTGAAGAGCCTCGGTTTCAACCCTATATGGTTTGGCATTCTCTACACCATCACCTGCCAGATTGCGTATATCACGCCGCCATTCGGGTATAATCTCTTCATGATGCGAGCGTTAGCTCCCAAAGAGGTCACGCTAATGGATATCTATCGATCCATCGTGCCATTCTTCTTTCTCATGGTGCTGACGATCATCATCCTGATGATCTTTCCTGAGATCGCGATGTGGCTGCCGAACTGGTACATGGGCCGATGAAAAAATTACGGAGGAACACGCATAAGAATGGTCAAAAGAGCCGGAAAGCGGCCAGACCAGCAGCAATAAAGGGAACATCAAACAACAATTGGGAGAATGGGCATGAGCGAGAATAACAAGCTTAATAAACGTGACTTTCTCAAAAAAGCGGGGCTGACAACCGTGGGCGCGTTAGGCGCCACCACACTGGCTACACCTTATGTGCGGGCACAAAGCCCGATCAAATGGCGACTGCAGACCTATGCCGGTCCAGCACTCGCAGAACACGTTATCAAGCCGTCGATCGACGCCTTTAATAAGGCTGCGAACGGCGAAATGGTGATCGAACTTTATACCGCTGATCAGCTTGTGCCGCAGGGCGAACTTTTCCGTGCTGTCCAGTCAGGTACAATTGATGCAGCACAGAGCGATGATGACTCCATGGCATCGCCTGTCGATGTCGCGGTTTTCGGGGCTTATTTCCCGTTTGCATCGCGCTACAGCCTCGATGTGCCAGCATTGTTTAACTGGCACGGCCTCAACGAAATCTGGGAAGAAGCTTACAAGGAAATTCCGGGCGTAACCTGGCTGAGCGCAGGTTCATGGGATCCGTGTAACTTCGTGACCACCAAACCGATCCGCAGCGTTGCCGACCTTCAGGGACTGCGCGTTTTCACCTTCCCGACCGGCGGACGCTTCCTCACCAAGTTTGGTGTCGTACCTGTGACGTTACCTTGGGAAGACATTGAAGTCGCCATCCAGACCGGCGAACTCGACGGCGTTGCATGGTGTGGCGCAACCGAGGCCTACACTGTCGGCTGGGCAGACATCAACAAATACTACCTGACCAACAACATCAATGGTGCATGGGCTGGCTCCTATTTCGCGAATACCGAAAAATGGGAGGCGGTGCCAGATCACCTCAAGACTCTCTTCAGGCTCGCGATGGATTCCTCGCACTATCATCGCCAGCATTGGTACTGGTGGGGTGAAGCGCATTATCGTACCACCGGCGGCAAACTCGAACTCACCACCATTCCAGAATCCGAATGGAAGCAGATTGAAGACGCCGCGCTTGAGTTCTGGGACGATGTTGCCAAGCAAAGCGAACGCAATGCCAAAGTGGTCGCAATCCTGAAGAAATATCAGGAAACGATGCGCAATGCGGGCGCGCCTTATCGCTACAGCTAACAATTTAGGGCGCCGCGCAACAATGCGCGGCGCCCATGATTTTATCCCGTGAGGAGCGAAGCATTAAATGGCCGAACAGTTGACTTTCGACACACTGAAAAAAGCCGTCGCAAATGACGAGATTGATACCGTGCTTGCATGTTTTGTGGACATGCAGGGGCGTCTGATTGGCAAACGCTTCTACGGACCATTCTTTGTGGAATCCGCCCATGATGAAACGCATGGGTGCAACTATCTTCTGGCTGACGACATCGATATGGAGCCGGTGCCCGGCTATGAGGCCGCAAGCTGGGACAAGGGCTACGGCGATTTCGTCATCAAGCCAGATCTCTCAACTCTGCGTCTGGCACCATGGCTGGAAAAGACAGCCATCGTTCTCTGCGATGTGCTTGACCATCACGACCACGAAGACCTTGCGCATTCACCCCGCGCTATCCTCAAGAAGCAGCTCGCGCGTCTGCATGAGCGCGGTTATCGCGCCTATTTCGCGTCGGAGCTCGAATTCTATCTCTTTGACGAGACATATAAAACCGCACGCGCAAAACGCTGGCAGGAGATGGAAACCGCCTCTCCTTATGTGCAGGATTATGTCATCCATCTGACCACCAAGGAAGAGCAGGTTCTGCGCGCCATGCGCAATCATCTGGGTGCCGCAGGCATCCCGGTTGAAAACTCCAAAGGTGAATGGGGACCGGGACAGCAGGAACTCAATGTTCGCTATGCAGAAGCGCTGGAAATGGCCGACCGCCATGTCATCATGAAAAATGCCATGAAGGAAATTGCCGAGGCCCATGGCAAGTGCATCACCTTCATGGCGAAGTATGATTATTGCAGGGCGGGAAGCTCGAGCCATATCCACAACTCCATCTGGAGTGCCGACGGCAAAGAACCGCTGTTCTTCGATCCCAAAGCACCCAATACGATGACACCGCTTATGCGCTCATGGGTGGCGGGCCAGCTCAAATATGCGGTTGATTATACCTATTTTCTGGCACCCTATATCAACTCCTACAAGCGTTTTCAGGTGGGCACATTCGCGCCCACAAAAATCATGTGGAGCCAGGACAACCGCACAGCGGGTTTCCGGCTCTGCGGCGAAGGCACCAAAGGCATTCGCATCGAGTGTCGCATCGGCGGTGCCGATCTCAACCCTTATCTGGCCTTTGCAGCTCTTATTGCTGCAGGGCTTAGGGGTATCGACGAAAATCTGGAGCTGGAAGATCCATTTGTGGGGGACGCCTATAGCGCGGTCAAACTCAAGGAAATTCCATACACGCTGCGCGAAGCGGCAGAAGCCCTAAAGAACTCGGCATTCCTCAAGGAAGCGCTCGGTGAAAAAGTGGTCAATCACTATGTCCACACCGCGCACTGGGAGCAGATTGAATATGACCGCCGCGTCACAGACTGGGAACTGCATCGCGGTTTTGAACGCTATTAAATTATATAAAGCATAGAGGAATTGCCCAATGAGCGGCACGGCCAGAATTATCTCCCCTATCGATGGCTCGATTTATGCAGAACGCGCCTATGCCAGTGACACCGCGATCCAGGCGGCGGTCACGGCGGCAAGCCAGGCGCAACCCGGCTGGGCAGCTACAAGCATCGCAGAACGCGCGCACTACTGCCGTTTGGCACTTGATGCGCTTGCTGCAATGCAGGACGAGATCATCCCTGAAATCGCATGGCAAATGGGGCGGCCAACGCGCTATGGCGGCGAGAATGGCGGCGTTCAGGAACGCGGCCAATATATGATCGACATCGCAGAAGAAGCGCTGGAGCCTTATGTTCCAGCACAGAAAGATGGCTTTCGCCGTTACGTAAAGCATGTTCCGCTCGGCGTGGTCATGATCATCGCGCCTTGGAACTATCCCTATCTCACCGCCGTCAACACGATCATTCCGGCATTGATGGCGGGCAATACGGTTCTTCTTAAACACGCCACACAAACACTGCTGACCGGCGAACGCTTCGCGCAAGCCTTCGAGAGGGCTGGTATTCCAAAAGGCGTGTTCCAGAATATCGTTCTTGATCATACATCTACGGAAAAGCTGCTGGCGTCTGGCTCAATCGACCATGTCAATTTTACCGGCTCCGTCGGCGGTGGCCGGGCAATCGAAAAGGCAGCCTCCGGCACTTTCATGTCGCTGGGGCTTGAGCTTGGCGGAAAAGACCCGGCCTATGTTCTGCCCGACGTCAATCTCGACCATGCCGTCGCCAATCTGGTCGATGGTGCCTTTTTCAATTCCGGTCAATGCTGCTGCGGCATCGAACGTATCTACGTTCATGAGGCCGTCTATGACCGCTTCGTCGATGGTTTCATCAACCTCACAAAGCAATATGTGGTCGGCAATCCGCTCGATAGCGCAACCACGCTGGGGCCGATGGCGCAGGCGCGGTTTGCCGATCTCATCCGCGAGCAGAAGGCCGAAGCCTTGCGCAAGGGCGCTAAAGCACACGTCAACATGAAGGTTGAGAGCGACATCACTGGTTCGCCTTATATTGCGCCGGAAGTGCTCACCCATGTCGACCACCAGATGAGTGTCATGCGTGAAGAAAGCTTTGGCCCCATTGTTGGTATCATGAAAGTGCGCAATGATGAGGAAGCGCTCGCGCTGATGAATGACAGCATTTACGGCCTCACCGCTTCGCTATGGACAAGCGACACGGACCATGCAGCGAGCCTTGGCGACCGCATCGAAACCGGCACGGTCTTCATGAACCGCTGCGATTACCTCGACCCGGCACTGGTCTGGACGGGGGTGAAAGATACCGGCAAGGGGGCTGCCCTTTCGCCCATTGGTTACGGCAATCTCACGCGACCAAAATCCTTCCACCTGCGTGAAAAAATCTGAACAATTTGTCTGACGCATTATTCGGAAAGAATGACATGACCACTCTAACTTCCAAATGGAATTTCCCGACAACCGTGCTTTTCGGGCCGGGTCGCATCAAGGAACTGCCTGCAGTTCTCAAAGCAGCCGGTATCGAACGTCCATTGTTCGTTACCGATCCCGGTCTCGCAAAACTCCCTGTCGTCGCTTCCACACTCGCCATTCTTGATGGAGCTGGCGTCAAATATGCAGTCTTCTCCGATGTGAAGCCCAATCCAGTTGAAAGCAATCTTTATGCTGGTGTGCAGGTTTTCAAAGACGGCAAGCATGACGGCGTGATTGCATTTGGTGGAGGCTCGGCGCTTGATCTGGGCAAGCTCATCGCTTTTCAGGCAGGCCAGACCCGCGATGTCTGGGATTTTGAAGACATTGGCGACTGGTGGACACGAGCCGACAGCAATGCGATTGCACCGATTATCGCCGTACCGACAACCGCTGGCACCGGCTCGGAAGTTGGCCGCGCAGGCGTGCTGACCAATGAATCGACCCATACCAAAAAAGTCATTTTCCACCCGAAAATGCTGCCTGTAACGGTCATTGCCGATCCAGAGCTTTCGACCGGTATGCCGCCGTTTATCACAGTTGGCACCGGCATGGATGCACTGGCACATTGTCTGGAAGCCTATTGCGCACCGGGCTTTCATCCGATGGCTGACGGCATTGCGGTTGAAGGCATCCGTCTTGTGTTTGAAAATCTGCCCAAAGCCTATGCCAATGGCGCAGATATTGAAGCGCGCGCCAATCTGATGGCCGCAGCTTCCATGGGAGCAACGGCGTTCCAGAAAGGGCTTGGTGCCATCCATTCCCTCTCCCACCCAATCGGCGCGCTTTACGACACGCATCATGGCATGACCAATGCCGTCTTCATGCCCTATGTGCTCAAACACAACCGCGCAGCTATCGAAAAGCGCATAGAACGCCTTGCGGATTATCTTGGTATTGAAGGTGGTTTCGATGGTTTTGTTGATGCTATCTTGAAGCTGCGCAAAGACCTCGGCGTACCGAATACATTGCCGGAATTCGTAAAAGGCCTTGAACTCGATACAGCCCGCAAAGACCTAATCGCCGAAATGGCCATCGTCGATCCAACGGCTGGCGGCAATCCAATCGAGCTCACAAAACAGGGCGCACTTGATTTGCTGAATGCAGCCATGACTGGAAAACTCTGACCGGAATCCGGTCAGAGCGTTTTCAGCAAAAGTGCGAAGCGGTTCCAACGATTTAGTCTTACAGCGGTTCCAGTTAAGAATGAATCGTTAGAACCGCTGTAACTGTTTGTTTTTACGCATTATCCGACGCAAAACCGCTTCGCACTTTTGCTGGAAATGCTATAACTGGAACCGCTGTAAGCGTAGTTGCGAATTCGCGGCTACGCTTTTTGTTCGACCAGACCGCGTCGTTCTCTGGCCTCCGCATCAAGCTTTTGCGCTTTCTCTACAGAGAGCACGGATACTGTGGTGATCAGGCAATAAAGCGCAGTAATCACAGCAACTGGCCAGGCGGATTCGTACCAGCTTACCAAAGCTGTTGCGAGCAGCGGCAGTGGGCCAACAAAGAGCGCACCCGTCACTTCTCGCGCAAAGGCAATCGCACTGTAGCGAACTTCCGTTGGGAAAATATCGCAGTAAAACGATGGCTGAACGCCGAACGAAGAACGCGCACCAATCGCATGCCCGATGATAATCAGCACCACTGCAGTCCAAGGCGTACCGGCACCCAGAAGCTGGAAATAGACCAGCGAGTAGATTGCGGCAGCAGCAGACCCCATGGCCATGATCGGCACGCGGCCAACACGGTCAGACAGAGCGCCAAATACCACGCACATAACCGCACCGAACGCACTTGAAAGCATCACGCCAATAAGGATGATTTCACGCGGGAAACCGAGTTTCGACGTCGCATAGGCCAATGTGAATGTCTGAAACACATAGGACAGGTTTGGCGCGAAATTTGCACCCATTGCCGCCAGCATTGTTCTTGGGTGGTCCCGCAAAACTTCAAGCACCGGCAGTTTGGCGTCGCGACGCTCTTCCTTTACCTGCAAAAACTCAGGCGATTCTGGCACTTTCTGGCGAATATAGATGCCAAGAAACAGCACCAGACCGCTTAACAGGAACGGTACGCGCCAGCCCCAGCTCATGAAGGCTTCTTCCGGCAGAAGCGTGAAAAGCGCAAACACGCCTGCTGCAAGAATTGTCGCCACATCAACAGCTGCAGCGGGAAGACTTGCAAAGAAGCCGCGGCGATTGCCTGCGATTTCACCCGCCATGACCACAGCGCCCGCATATTCTGCACCAGCACCAAGCCCCTGAACGACGCGAAGAGCCAGCAACAGGATCGGTGCCCAGATACCGATTGAGTCATAAGTCGGCAGACAACCGATCAATGTTGTGCTGATACCCATCATCAGAAGGGTGAGCATCAGCACAGGCTTGCGCCCGATGCGGTCGCCCATCCAGCCAAAGACGATGCCGCCCAGCGGACGCACCAGGAAGCCGACCGTATAGGTCGCAAAAGACGCAATGATACCGGTAGTCGGATCGAATTGCGGAAAGAACAGATGATTGAAGATCAGCGCTGCAGCCGTCGCGTAAAGAATGAAGTCATACCATTCAACGACGGTGCCGATGGTGCTGGCAAAAATCGTACTGCCAAGCGCCTTCTGTTTGCTCATAGTTTCGGTTGTCAAAATCCCTCTCCCTCGATTTGACGTATATAAAGCCCCCCGGCCTTTGTTAGCGCCGCTTGAAAACCGGCGCTCTTTTCTCCTTGAACGCCGCTCGCCCCTCCTGCGCATCAGCAGTTGCAAAGCAGATCGTTTGCAGGTCGCGCTCATATTCGATGGCTTTTTCAAGCGGCATCGAGACAGAAGCTTTGAGGTTGAGCTTCGCGGTTTCGGCAGCAATCGGTGCACGCGATGCGATCACGCTCGCAATTTCGCGCGCCCGCGTGAGCAGATCGGCCTGCGGCACGACTTCACTCACCAGCCCCCAGCGCTCTGCCTTCTCAGCTGAAATCGGGTCACCTGTCATAATCATCAGTGCTGCGTGGGATGCGCCAATCGAATGCGCCAGGTGGGCGGCCATTCCCCCACCACCGATCCAGCCGAGCTTGATCTCGGGTGCCGCAAATTGCGCGTTATCGGAAGCAATGCGGATATCACAGGACATTGCGGTTTCAAGCCCGCCACCAAAGGCATAGCCATTGACGGCTGCAATTGATGGCTTGAGAAGCGCGCGGAATGCATCGCAGTAATCCGGCCGATTGCGGAACTGCCACGGTGTCTCATAGGTATCGAGTTCGCGAATATCCGAGCCCGCACAGAATGCACGTTCTCCAGCGCCCGTTAGAATAACGCAACGGATCGTGTCGCTGTCGTTGCATTCGGTCACAGCTGCAACGATTGCATCAGCCATTTCCGGCGTCACGGCATTGAGTTTCTGCGGACGATTCAAGGTGATGACGGCAACCGCGCCGTCGATTTCGAATTTGATGTCTTCAGTCATGGAAAACTACCTTTCACCGCCATGCACGCGCGAAGCGGCGTAGAGAGTTTGCAGCTCATTCAACACTGCAGATGCCGGGCGGCGTTCATCAAAGGCCGCCCCCAAAAGCGCCGAAGCCTTGCCCTGAAAGGCGATGTAACCATCATGGCGCGGGCGCACATAGGCCTGCTCCAGAGTGTCCGCCGTGTTACGATAGAAATTGCCCCATCGCCGGTTCACCCGCTCATCGTGCCAGGCGTCGCGGCGCGATGGCTGGCCTTCATGATCGGGAATGAACCCGGATTGGGTTTCACGGCTCATCAGCCACAGAAGATGAGTTTTAAGCGCGGAGGTGATATGAGCGCGGCGTGAAACACCAATGCCCGTGCCGCCCAATGTAGAGCCCGGACGACCGCCATTGGTTGCGCGTGGTGCATTGTGAAACGCGACAGGCTTTCCACTTTGCGGGGCAGCATAATTCACATAACCATAGACCAGCGGGCACAATGCAACATCGTCATACTCGGCCATATGGCCCAATATACCGATGGGATTCTTTTGCCGAACAGATGCCGGGCTGCGCGCCGCAAGTTCTGCCATCAGGTCATAGACCTGCCGCCCGACATTTTCAGAAACCAATATATTCGGATCTTTTTCCGCGGGTGGCTCGCCAAAAGCTGCCGCGATAGACAGAAATGACAGGCAGGCATGTGGACCGGCAAGCGAAAGCGCGACCTTGCCGCTTTGCTGCGATAGACGAAGTACCTCATCCCAAGTGACAGGCACACCATCTGAGAGATCAGGGCGAAGAGCCATAACCTGCGTTGCAGCATCAAGCGGCAACGCCCAGTGCTTGCCCGCAAAGCGATAGCTCGTCAATGACGGACCGATACCGGCCTTGGCAAGCTCAGCAACCGTTTCAGCGCCAAACACGTCTTCAAGTGAAAGCAGACAATCGCCAGACATGGCTTCGCCCACATGCGGATGATCGAGAACCACGAGATCATAGCGGGCGCAGAGATCAGCAATCGGGTGGGATTCAAAACCTTCAAGCGGCTGTTTGTCCCAATGGATGTCCAGACCGGCAGCAATAACATCCGGCAATTTTGATGCCGCCGCCAATGCATTATAGCCGCGCGGATGATCCCAGGTGAGAGCTTTAATCACCTGCATTTCAGATGTTCCCCGACACGATAGCGCCAGATTTCTCAAGTGCTTCGATCTTGTCTGCCGCATATCCGGCTTCGGCCAGCACATCCCGTGTATCCTGCCCGGTTACGGGTGCACCACGGTCCACTGTCGATGGCGTCTTGGAAAAGCGGATCGGGAAGCCCGGCGTTTTTACCTTGCCCTCTGTCGGATGCTCATACTCGACAAAGGTGCCGTTATGCTTGATCTGCTCGTCGTCCACGAGATCGGCATAGCCATAGACAGGCCCGCACCAGATATCGGCTGCGCGAAGAAGCTCCAACCATTCGGCAGAGGTTTTCGTTTTCAGCTTATCGCGTGTCTTGGCAAAGATTTCATCGCGGCGCGCCCAGGTATCAACCTCATCATTCATGGTGAGGAAACTGTCTTCGCCAATCACTTCACCCAGCGTTTTCAGCTTCGGAAAAGCGACGATAATAAAGCCGTCAGAGGTTGCAAAAGCACCGTAAGGCGCCCGGATATAGACATGGGCATGTGGCTCTGCCGAGCGGGTTTGTGGTTTGCCACCGACGGTGAAAACCGAAAGTTCCTGCATCTGAATGGTGGTGATCGCATCGAGCATACTGACCTGAACCAACTGCCCCTCACCCGTGCGCTCGCGATGGAGAAGTGCTGCAAGCGCGCCTTCAAAAGCAGTATATGCGGTGATGGCATCCACCAGATATTGCCCGGCGGCAGTTGGCGGCTCACCCTCACGGCCTGCCGAAAGCATAGCGCCTGACATACCTTGCAAAACGAGATCCTGTCCCGGACGATGGACATAAGGACCATCTTCGCCATAACCAGAGATCGAAACATAGATCAGCTTTGGATTGATCTTGGAAAGCGACTCGTAATCGACGCCAAGACGCTTTGCGACTCCCGGACGATAGTTCTGCAAAAACACGTCTGCGGTTTTCACAAGGTCAAGAAGCACCTGTTTTCCATCTGGTGATTTGAGATCGACCGCGAGCGAACGCTTGTTACGGTTGAGCGACAGGAAAGAGACATTAACGCGATTGCCTTCGGCACCGCCCGCCGCCACATGGCGCTGCCATTCGCCTGTCGTTGGCTCAACCTTCACCACATCGGCACCAAGATCGCCCAAACGCTGCGCTGCAAATGGCCCCGCCATCGCAATTGAACAATCCAGCACACGATATCCTGATAAAACACCCATGGCAGCTCCACTCCCTGCTCAAATCCATATGCGTCAGAACCTATCCAATATTTTCGCCTTGTCTAGAGTGAGCGCTAACATTTTTATATTCATATCCTCATGATTCATGAGATAGTGCCACTAGATGTTTTAGCGCTAACATTTTTCAATTGACGTAATGACGCATATGTGAATAAAGTTTTTACAAGTGAACGGGAGGTTCACACTGGAGGAGAACACATGACCAGAATTCGCTCAGGCCTTGGTTTGAAGGCACTCACACTCGCCATTTTGTCGGCATCTGCGCTGAGCGCGAGTGCGCAAAATCAGGACCGCGCGGCACTACTCGGCACCCTGCCAACCGAAATTCAGGCACTTTATACCGATGTGGTTGAAGTTGGCCCTTCGGCTTATGGTGATTTCAAAGCGCCCGCCAAGCCGTGGCGCTGGTGCCATTCGGAATCCTATATGGGCAATCCGTGGCGTGTAACCTTCAATGACGAACTCAAGCGCCTTGTGGATGGGGCTATCGCTGCAGGCGATGTGTCTGAATATGTTGTTTCAGACTCCAATGGTGATGCCACACAGCAGATTTCGCAAATTCGCGCCTTCATCGAGCAGGGCTGTAATGTCATCACGACGATTGCCGGTTCTTCCACCGCACTCAATGCAGTGATTGACGATGCCTATAAGGCTGGCATTCCGGTTATAACGTCCGCTGGTTCCGTAACGACCCCGAATGCGATCAATGTCATGCACAACCAGAACCTCTGGGGCTACCAGATGGGCAAAGGCATTGCGGAAGTGCTCAAAGATGGCGGCACCGTCCTTCAGGTTGAAGGCATTTCCGGTCATCCACTTGTACAGCAGGAAAATGCCGGGCTTGAAAAGGCGGTTGAAGAGTCCGGCAATCTCAAGATTGCCCGTAAAGTGAGCGGCGAATGGACCGGCACGACAACGAAATCCGCAGTGCTTCAGGCACTTGCCACCACACCGCAGCAGATTGATGCAGTCTGGTCGACGGGCAGCGAAGCACGCTTTATTGCGGAAGCCTTCCAGCAGGCAGGCCGTCCGCTTCCCTTGATTGCGGCTTCCATTTCTGGCGATGCACTTGGCTACTGGAATGCCAATCAAGACACGTTCAAGTTCTATGGCGGTGAAGTATCACCGCATGTTGCAGCCCAGAACGCTTTCCGGGTCGCATTACGGGTTCTTGAAGGCCAGAAGCCGCTCGTCAATACGATCATCGCTCCGATGCCGCTTGTGACGCAGGCCGACCTTCCAAATTGGTACAAGGACTGCATGAAGCCGGATTCCGCGGCCATCTTCCCGATACCGCCGCAGGATCCATTCCCGGAAGAACTGCTTAATGGCTACTTCTCGAACGGAAGCGCCACCGCACTTTATGATTTCGCGAAAGTTCCAGCTTCCTGCTCCAAGTAAGGTTTGCAGGACGACGCGCTGAATAACGTCATTGCCAAGGTCAATTGGTCCAGATCACTTGGCCCAAACCATTGGCAATGACCTTCGCTTATCGCATGCAGAAAGTCATTTCATTATGCCAGACTCTGAGCATCCCCCGCTGGGCACATCCAGCATACACAGGCTGCTTGCCGAAGCGGGGCTGCCCAACATCACGCACGCTCCGGTTATGTCACTACAGGTGGAGAACCTTGAAAAGCGTTATGGGGAAACAATTGCGCTCACAAATGCAAATGTGACTTTCAGCCATGGCGTTCATACGATTCTGGGGGAGAACGGATCAGGCAAGAGCACGATGCTGAAAATATTGTCTGGCGTGGTCGCACCCACGCATGGGCGTGTCGTTCTCAACGACAAAACCATCTCGGCCAGATCGCCTGCAGATATGAAGGCATTGGGCCTTGCGACGGTTTTTCAGGAAGTTTTGATCGCTCCGCATCGTTCGGTGGTCGAGAATATCTTTCTCGGATTTGACGGGCTCATTACCCGTAAAGTCAGCAAATCAGTGCGCGAAAAGGCAGCCCACGCAGTTCTGTCAAAAATTGCACGCTTTCCGATCGACTTGCACGCAGCGGCTGGCAGCCTGTCACTAGCGGCGCAGCAGCTCGTTGTAATTGCGCGCGCCTTCATCAGCCGTCCTTCGATCCTGCTTCTCGATGAAGCAACGGCAGCGCTCGACTATGCAGATCGTGATCTCGTCTTTGAAACAATCGAAGATTATGCTGCATCCGGCAATATTGTGATCTTCATTTCGCACCGGCTGGAAGAGGTGAAACGCCTTTCCGATGAGGTCACAGTGCTGCGCAGCGGCCATGTTGTCGATACGCTCGAAAGGCAGCAGATCAACAGCCAGATCCTTCTGGAACTCATGGCGCCGGAGGCTCATCTCCATGTTGAATGATCAAATCATTCTTACCTATGAAAATCTCGTGCTTGCGCCCGGGCGCAAAGCGCTGTCCGGCACAATCCGCGCCGGTGAGATAACCGGACTTGCAGGTCTTGAAGGCCATGGCCAGGAGCAGTTTCTGCTGGCGCTTGCAGGCTTCAATCAGCCTCGTCATTCGAAGGTCGAAATCGTCACCCGGTCCGGTGAACAAAGTGCCTATAGCAATCATCACAATGCAGCCAGATGCGGCGTGGTTTACTTGCCGCGTGACCGACGCGCGACCGGTATTTTCCCGGTGCTTTCCGTACTCGATAATTTTGGTATGCCTTCCATGCCGCGTTTTTCATGGGGGGGCATTCTCAACCGCCGCAAACAGAAGGAAGAGCTGCAGCGCTATACCGAATTTCTGTCGATCCGCTATCAGGCAATGGACGCGCCGATCACGGCCCTGAGTGGCGGCAATCAGCAAAAAGTGCTGCTCGCGCGACTTCTGGCGCTCAAACCGCGTGTGATGCTGCTCAACGATCCGACACGCGGCGTTGATCTCAACACCCGCATGAAATTCTATGAAGCCTTCCGTAAACTCGCCCGTGAAGAAGGTATCGCGCTCGTCATCCTGTCGAGCGAAATCGAAGAAATCCTGCAAATCTGCGACAGCGTTTCAGTGTTCCGCGATTTTGAATGCTCAAAAACCATCAGCAAATCCGAAATGTCGATGTCGGGCGTCCTTGCAGCCATGTTCGGGCAGGATGAGGTGGAGCTATGATCTTAACCGACAACAAAAGCGGCTTGCGGCGCATCTTCTGCGGCAGTCAGGAAACACGGCTCGCCGCAATCCTGTTCATCATTCTGCTTGTCATCAATATTGTGCTTAACCCGGTACGCTTTGCACCGTCAAACTGGGGCTCGGTGTTGGGACTTGCAGCGCCGCTGCTGCTGACTTCGCTCGCAATTACCATACCGTTTCTTGCCGGGCGTGGCTCGATTGACATTTCCGTTGGTCCGCTCGTGGGTTTGATCAATGTCATTCTCGTTCAGATACTGATCACAAAAGGCGGCATATCCTCGCCCTTCATCATCGTCCCGGCAGCAATTGCACTCGGCATTCTAGCTGGCGCATTGAACGGCCTTCTGGCAGCAATCATCCGTATTCAGCCAATTGTTGCAACGCTTGGCACCTACTTGATCTTTGGCGGGCTGGCACTCACCATCCTGCCGTCCCCATCGGGTTCAGTGCCTGCATGGCTGTCATCTTTAGCGGGTCCATGGTCCATTCTGCCAGTAGGCGCTGCGGTTCTGATATGGATCGGCATCAAACGCCTGCCTTTCTATGAGACGCTTATGGCCGTCGGCAGCGAGGATCGAGCCGCCTACACCGCTGGTGTCAATGTTCCGCTCGTCCGCTTCATCGCTTATGTGCTGGCCGGATTATTCGCAGGACTGGCAGCATTGTCGCTCACAGCTCTCATTGGCTCGGGTGATCCGATCATCGGTCCCGGCTACACGCTGATTGCAATTGCTGCAGTCGCCCTTGGCGGCGTCAGCCTCGCCGGTGGCGTTGGCGGATTAACCGCAGCATTTCTGGGTGCAGCATGTATATTCTTGCTGCAAAGCATGTTGACGGCCTTCAACGTCTCAACCTTCGTGCTGCAAGCAGTCTATGGCGCAGTACTTGTTCTGGCTGTCTGCCTCAACTCCGAAAAACTAAAACTCTATTTCCGACGTAAGGTGGCGCAGTCATGATTAAGGCACTGGCTACAAATCGCGCTCTGGTCGCCTTCATCGGGGTCTTGTTGGTGTTCCTCTTGGGAGCAGCTCTCATTCCGGGCTTTGCCAGCCTGTTCTCAATCCGCGCCATGCTGGTTCTGGCTGCACTGCTTGCTATTGCAGCACTCGGTCAGACGCTGGTGATGATCCTTGGTGGTATCGACCTTTCCATTCCGTTTGTGATCGGCTTTGCCAATGTTGTCTTCGCCAGCCTCTATGGCGATGGAATGTCACCGCTTTTAGCCGGTATTCTCGTGCTGGCGTCAGCGGGGCTGATCGGTGCGTTTTCCGGCGCATTATCGGCAGCGCTTTCCATCCACCCACTCATCGTCACGCTTGGTGTCGGAACGATGGTTCAAGCGGGCGTACAAATCTGGACACGCGGCTTGCCGACAGGTTCAGCACCCGCTTTCATCAATGATTTCGTGTCACTGGGTGGCAGCATCGGGCCTTTGCCATTCCCTTGGCTGATCCCGTTTACAATTTTGCTGACCCTTGGCACCGTCTTTGTGTTGCGCCGTACGATTTATGGCCGCAAGCTTTATGCGCTGGGTTCAAATATCAAAGCCGCCGAACTGGCACTGATCAGACCGGTTGCAATCTGGGCAATCACCTTTGGCCTCAGTGCCATGTTTGCTGCACTTGCTGGCATTCTTCTGCTCGGCTTCACCGGCTCATCAAGTGCGACAGTAGGCACGCCCTATCTTTTCCAAACGGTCTCTGCGGTCGTTATCGGCGGAACCGCACTGATCGGCGGGCGCGGCGGATTTGTCGGAACGGTGGCTGGCGCTATCATGCTGATGGAACTTCGCACGTTTCTCATCGGCATGGGGTTTTCGGATGCCATGGTACAGTCGTCACTCGGTATCCTCATCCTGCTTCTGGTCGCAGCCTATGGCCGTGACCGCCATATCCGCAATCTTATCTGAAGGAGAACCCGTTGGACGAGCGGCTTGCACGGACAATTGACGCCATCAAAGCATCCGGTGCCGATTGGGGCATTTTCACAAGCCCCGATGGCATTGCCTACGCTTCAGGTCATATCGTTTCCATTGAAGCGGGGCCATCACCCTTTGCGGGTGGACCTGCCATCGCACTGGTTGGCAAAAACGGCGAATGCGGACTTGTTGTAACCAATCTCGAAGCAGATACGCCAAGCTGGGCACAGATCGTTCTCACATATGAAGGTTTTTCATATGAAGAGCCGACCGACATTTTTACCAACTATCTCAATGCCGCGCAGAAGCTCTTCAACAAATTTGGTGTCGGCGACACCATTGCGATAGAGCAGAACAGCTTCCCATTGTCCTTGCTCCCACTCATCGAAACATGCCGTCGTGTGTCGATTGACGATGCTTTCAAGCGCCAGCGCATGGTGAAAACAGCAACTGAGATCGCGCTATTGCGTGAAGCAGCGCTGACCGCTTCCGCCGGGCAACGCGCGTTTATTGAGCACAGCAAGGCTGGCCGCAGCGAGCTGGAAATATTTGCCGACATCAGGCTCGCCATGGAAAGCAGAGCCTCTGAACGCCTGCCACTTACCGGCGATTTCATATCCGGCAAAACCCGCACATCAGCATTCATGGGCTGGCCAACAAACCGCATCGTTGCCACCGGCGACCCACTCATCTGCGATCTCGCACCGCGCGTCAAAGGCTATTGGGGCGACAGCTGCGCATCGGCAATGCTGGGCAAAACAACTGACGGGTTTGAGAAACAGTTCAAGGCCGTAAAATCGGCGCTTGATCTGGCAATCGAAATCATCCGCCCAGGCCTTGGCATCGGTGAACTGGATCAAAAATTGCGGGCCCATATCGCAGCACATGGCTATGGCTATGCCCATCATTCCGGACATTCTATCGGCACATCTGTCCATGAATGGCCACGGCTTGTCAGCTATGAAACAGAGCGTTTCCGCAAAGACATGGTTGTCATGGTGGAACCCACCGCCTTCGATCCAGACACTGGCGGCGTGCGGCTCGAATTCATGCTGCATGTGACAGAGAATGGCTGCGAAGTGCTAACCGACTTCGAGCATCAGATGGTTATTAGCCACTAGCCCTGATCTTGAGTTCGAAACCGACATCGACAATCGTGTTTGTCGATGTTTCACCACGCATGGCTTCAAGCAAAAGCTCACCTGCCTGCCGTCCGATTTCCGCGGAAGGTACTGCAACCGTCGTCAATGGCGGCAGCAGATGACGCGAAAGTTCAAAGTCGCCAAAGCCTGTAATCGCGAGGCGTTGTGGCACCTTGATACCAATGCGCTGCGTCTCCAGAAGGGCGCCGGAAGCTAGAATATCACTTGAAAACATGACAGCATCGGCTTCCGGATATTGAGCCAGCGCCCGTCGCAGAAGATCGATACCCGAAGCCATGGCAATCGGCATTTCTGTTGCCACAGTGATGCGTGGCTTCTCATCCGGGAATTGTTGCTCCATTGCCGCTTTGAATGCGGCACGGCGTTCGGCAGCACGGCTGTCGCCTTTCCGAACTACACCGGCAAACACAATATAGCGCCGACCCGTATTGATCAAATGACTGACCATTTCAGTGATCGCCGCCGTGTTGGAGAATCCAACCAGCCGGTCAATCGGTTTATCGGTAAAATCCCAGCCCTCAACGACTGGAATTTCGGCACGTTTGAGCAATGCAACACTGCGCTTGCTATGGTGTGTGCCGATCAGAAAAACGCCATCCGGACGCCGCCCGAGGAGGCTGCGAATGATTTCTTCCTCGCGCTCCATTCGGTAATCAGTATTGCCTAAAAATATCTGATAACCGGACTGATGCAGTACATCGGAAAAATGCTGGATCGTGTCAGCAAAAACAGATGCGGACAGCGTGGGTATAATCGCCGCAACCGTATTGCTTTTATGCGATGCAAGATGGCTTGCCGCGAGATTATGAACGTAATGCGTCTTCTCGATTGCATCCTGAATAAGCTTCCGCTTTTCAGGCATCACAGAATCTGGAAAACGCAACGCGCGCGAAACGGTCTGCATGGAAACCCCTGCAGCCGCAGCCACATCCGCCATGGTCACACCAGAACCTTTGCGGCGCTGCTTTCGAGGTGTTGAGGCTTCAACGCTCACAGATAGAACGGCCTAACACAGACGGGAGTGCCAATTTCGATGCGTTTGCCCGTATCGGTCAAATTTCCCGTCTCCTTATCGATTGCGAAGATCGCAATGCAATCTCCATTCTGGTTAGCGACCAGAAGCCAGTTGCCATCCGGTGTCAGCGTAAAATTACGCGGTGTTGCGCCACCCGTAAAGCTGTGACCGATCTCAACCAGGCTGCCATTCTCCTGATCCACACGAAATGTAGTGATCGAGTCATGACCGCGGTTGGAACAGTAAAGAAAACGACCATCGGGTGAGAGGTGAATATCAGCGCCATGCGACTCAACACTCGCTGGCACTGTCGGCAAGGTCTGAACAAGGCGCATCTCATCGCCGTCGCGCTCAATGAGCGAAACCGTGGAATTCAGTTCGTTGGAGACATAGACAAACCGGCTGTCGGGATGCTGTGCGATATGGCGAGGACCAGTACCGGAAGGGGTCGCAACATTGCTCACCCGCTTGAACCTTCCATCACTATCAAGACGATAGGCAATGACTTCATCAAGGCCAAGGTCGGCAGACAGGAACATGCCGCCTTCCGGTGTTTCAACCACGCAATGCGGGTGGCTGCGTTC
This sequence comes from Brucella pseudogrignonensis, assembly GCF_002252525.1. Classification (GTDB taxonomy): domain Bacteria; phylum Pseudomonadota; class Alphaproteobacteria; order Rhizobiales; family Rhizobiaceae; genus Brucella; species Brucella pseudogrignonensis. Next base: position 96,570 of record NZ_NNRM01000053.1, on the reverse strand, counting down.
CTGCCGGTCGACAATAGGCCCAAGCTTGCCCTCGTGACGAACGCTATGTGCAACCGGCCCGAGGCTGCCGTCAGGCAACACTGGTAACGCAACAAGCGACTGGTCAGGCCCGCCCGAGCCCATCGCATAATTGGCGACAAGCACAAACTTTCCGTCCACCGTCACGGTATTATGCGCAGTTATGCTGCCCTGTGCACTTTGCTTGTTGAGATAAACAAGTTCACCCTTTTCAGCATCAAAACGATAGGCACTGACCGTTCCCTCGTGCCAGCTGAACACTTCGGAATTTGCATAGATCACGCCTGTATCCGGCGCGACACTCAGAAATGTTGGATTATCGACGGAAGATGTCGCGCATATATGCAACGCATCTCCTGTCGTCGTATCGAATGCGTAGATGGAAAGACCTTCGCCACGCGCACCCTGAAAATAAGGGGCTTCGCGATTAAGCGACCCGACTGCCAGATAAAGCTTCCTCACGCATTCCTCCAATGCAAACTCTTTCCTTAATGCATCACCCATCCGCCATCGACATTCAAGGTCTGCCCGGTGATAAATCCTGCTTCATCAGAGGCAAGGAACATCAAAGCCGAGGCAATATCCCGCGACGATCCGCGACGCTTAACAGCCTGACGCTCAAGCACGAATTTCGTATAGCCTTCCGGGTCGGGGTGGATTTTCTCGGCATCTGTTGGAAAAGCACCCGGAGAGATTGCATTGACGGTAATGCCATAGGTACCGAACTCGCGTGCCCAGGCACGCGAAAGCCCAATGAGCGCGCCCTTTGATTGCACATAAGGCGAAAGGAGTGCCCAGCCGCCATAGGCAGTCACGCTGGCGATATTGATAATACGACCCCACCCCTTTTCACGCATATGCGGCAGCGCCACCTGAACACAGACAATGCCCGCATCGACATTGATGTGCTGCACTTTCTGCATTTCCTCAAGCGTATAGTCTTCAAATGGCTTGGACGGATAAATCGCAGCATTGTTGATCACGACATCAAAGCCACCGGCCTCACGACTAATCGCTTCCAATGCGGGGCGGAGTGCCTGCAAATCCGACAGATCGAGCGCATGGATCGAAAGTCCGCTAAGCCCCTCGTCCTTGGCCTTGCCTTTCAGCTCTTCGATTTTTTTCGGATCATGATCGATAGCCACAACCCGTGCGCCAGCACGTAGAAAATTGAGCGTGGTTTCAAGACCGAGGCCACCGGCAGCACCCGTGTAGAGAATGGTTTTGCCCGCAACGGAAAACGGCGATCGTGCGGTCATGAGCGGCCTCCAATTGCAATGTGATTGCCTGATGGCACCGGATATTCCTCAATTGGCTGCTTCGCGATTGCGGCAATGCGTGTTTCTGTTTCCGCGATGCTCGCCGCATCACCAAGAATACGGAACGTGCTATCATAACGGCGCTCTTCGCCGTGTTCGAGCCAGATCAGTTCGCCGCGGTCACGGGCAGCACCATGTCCCAGAACGTGATTGGTCGCAGGTTCGATACCGAGCGCATATTGCCCGGCCTGCAGATTCTGCCACTCATACATGCAGGGGAACTGATCCTTGCGGGTAACGACTTCAAAACCGATGCCCAGCTTGTCATTGACCAGCGCAACCGACACTTCGCCATTGGCATCAGCGCCCATGTCATGCTGCCAGACCTGCTCATGAAACTTCATCTGCGGTGCAGGCAGCGTACGATATCCGACGCTCTGCTTTTTGTAGTCTTCTCCGGCATGAGCCGCCCAGACCACATCCCTGACAGGTGCCAGATAACGTGAGCCTTCGGCCAAAACGGGATGCCCGACATTAATGTGATAACAATACATATGCGGCGTGCGATAAAAACCGCGATTGGTCACGCGATCCGTCAGCTTGATATCGTTTGTACCAGCTTTGATTTCGATGCGGCGTGTCAGTTCAAGATGCTCACCGAACACGGTTCCCTGTGTGACGATACCCTCGCACCAGAGATAACATTCATCGCCTTCCCAGCGCTCACCATAGCCAGTCAGCTTTGCAGGAATAGTGCCAACACGGCCATGAATGGAGTGCTTGATCGTCTGGCGCGGCTTGTAATTATAATGGTCCGCCACCTCGTCATACATGAAGAGGATATGGTCCAGACCGCATGTCACCATCAGGCCGGAGAAAGAACGCATCCAGCCAAGACCGCCCTCGCCCTCATATTCATGCAGTCCCGGATGACGGAAACCCGACGGAGAATGCCAGCCGATAGCCATGCCACGATAGTCGCAGTCGGCAATATCGAGCGCGCGATCAACTAGAACGGTAAAGCGCAAACCGGTGCCTGAACGAAACTCCAGCATTCTAACGCCGCGTTCCAATCCGTCTTCAAGCACCATTAGGCGAACGCCTGCAAATTGCGCAAAAGAGCCACTGCTCGCGGCGATGTCGCGACGCGATCTCGCCTCTCCATAAAGCTTCACCATTCTCGAACCTTAGACACTGAGGCTTACAGCCATTTCATTTAAAATGGCGGTCGATGCAAGCACCGACCGCCCCACCCCGCCCGAGGTGAATTAGAGGCCCTGCGCGCGCAGCTTTCCGTCGAGGAACTTCTTCGCGCGTGGCACATCGGCCTCATCGAGATGTTCGATAATCATCGGAATATTCGGATGCTTTTGTGCAAGGCGCTTGAGATAGAGGTCATAGTTCAGTGAACCGAGACCCGGAGCCGGCAGTTCGATCTCACCAACGCCGCGGAAAGTATGGCTTTCAAGGGCATCGGCATCACCGATATCAGCATGCTTTTCCGTCTTGTCATCACCTGAGCGCTTGACGTCCTTGGCATGACCGATTTTGATCTTATCGCTCAACGTATCAAACACCTGGTTGAGAATTTCATCCATCCGGTCGATGTTGTGCGTCTCAAAATAATTGGTCGGGTCCATCAGCAGGCCAAGGCCCGGATGATCGACCTGCGCAAACATTTTCACCGTTTCCTCGACCGAACCGACGACGTTGTTCACATAGGTTTCGAGCAGGAAAATCGCACCGTGGTCATAAGCAAATTGCGACAGATCAGCGATGACCTTGCGGCATTCTTCAAAACCTTCTTCGGTCTTGTTCTTCGGGTGGTGAACCCAGTCGGATTCAGTATTGTAAGTACCGGTTTCCGAAATCACATAAGGCGTGCCGAGATATTGCGCATGGCGGATAATCTCTTTGAGATAGCCCACACGGCGCTCGCGCTCTGCCTTGTCCGGGTGAATGATATTCGTATAGCCGGAAATGCACGAGATCGGCAGATTATGATCGCGGAACGTCTCGCGAATTCGAACACACTTATCCTTGGTGATCTGACCAGCGCTGAGATCCATATCCTTGAAGTGCATGTCCAGCTGGACCGTATTGAAATCGAGTGCACGGATTTTTTTAGCTGTTTCCTCAAGCGAATAAGGGAAATAGCCGCTGAAAATACCCACCTGCATCATGTTGAAAACCCTCCCGGTTTATAGACTATTTATGAACGCGCATCTTTTCCGAAAACCGCTTCGCACTTTTCGGGATGCGCTCGTTTATTTGATTGATATTTCGGACAATCTGACCGTGCGACCTTCATCAATCGACCTGTAGCCAGCCTCGATAAGCGCAACCGTTTTCACATTGTCTGCCACTGAAAGTGCTGGCGGCTCGCCAGACTGAATGGCGTATTGCAGCTGCTCCATCACCCCAATGAAAGCATGCGGGAACCACATCGTTTCCCATTTCGGGCTCACCCATTTGCCGCCCGTTGCCTTTTTCGACGCATAGGTCAGCGTTGATGGCGAGCCATCCGGCCAGCCAATCGTGCCCTGTGCCACACCATCCGTACCTTCAACGCGCCATTTAATGTAAATATCGCTGTCAAAGCCCTCTTCGCGCGGCCCGGACCAGACATCTTCCATCGAAACAGCCATCACACCGCTCGGGAACATCAGCGTCGAAACGGTGATGCCGTCCTTGTGTTCAAACTGAGTGCGTGGGTCAGTGCGTGTCAGCGTGGTGATCGTTTCAGGCTCACCAAACAGGAAGCGCAGCACATCAAGATGATGCACGCTCATATTGGAAAGCGTCAGACGGTCATAATCTTCCAGAAACCCCTGCCAGTGCGGGATTGCGCGCATCTCGATTGTCGCCATGACAGGTGCACCCAACTCACCCTTGTCGAGAATTTGCTTCAACACGCGCATCGACTGGTCGTAACGCATGTTCTGATTGACCGAGAGGATTTTACCCGCTTTTGCCGCCTCATCGCGAAGCGAAATAGCCTCTTCAAGCGTCAGCGCCAGTGGCTTTTGCGCAAGGATGCCCTTGATATGCGGCTGTGCCAGCGCTTTGCGAATGAGTGCAGGCTGCTGATCCGGCGGATAAGCAATATCGATGATTTCGATAGCCTCGTCGGCAATCAGCGCTTCTGGCGTGTCGTGCACGGTCGCGATACCCCAGCGCGCGGCGACCTCTTCGGCCTTTGCCTTGGTACGTGAGGCGATTGCCGCGACCGTAAAGCCCGCTTCCTTATAGGCAGCAAGGTGGCACTCGGCCATGATCATGCCTGCGCCGATACAGCCGATTTTGAAATCCCGAGCCCGCACCTGCGGATCAGGAACAAAGCCTCGCGCTTCGCTCATTGCATCCTCCCATTATATTTCCAAGCCCACATATCATCGAAAGATCGACAAAAAGGCCCGTCCTCATTCGAGGAAAATGCCAACCTCCATTGGCAATTTGAGGATTAATGAAGATTCAATGCGGCAGTGTCAACATCATATAAAATCATTTTACATCATTTAACATCGTATCCGATCAATTTTCGGAACATTCTTTTGAATTATAATGTTCATATATAAATTAATGATGCTTTTTGATGGATTTATATAACATCAAAGCCGATTTCATGAGGAAAATGGATGACTGAGACACAAGAAGCCTTGCATCTTACACAAATCGAAATACATCATTTTCCATCATTTTGGTGAGGAGTGTGATTTGCGTTCCACGGTGAGTGACATTGCCAGAACAGCGGGCGTTTCCAGCGCCACGGTCGATCGCGTATTGAACAACCGCGAAGGCGTGAAAGAGCGCACGCGTGAAATCGTCCTCGAAGCCGCGCGCAATCTTGGCTATCTCCCCGGCAGCGCGCAGCTCAACCCAAATACCACCGACCGCATCAAACTGGATTTCGTTTTGCCAGCGGGCACCAACACCTTCATTGCAAATCTGCGCGACCAGATCGCGAGGCAAGCAGCCTTGAGGCCCGAAATCGAGCTTACAATCCATAGTGTTGAAGGCTTCAACCCTGACACGCTTGCGCGCACCCTTGAAGACCTCAAGGGGCAGGCACAGGGCGTTGGCGTGATTGCACTGGATCACCCAACCGTGCGTGAAGCCATGCGCGCCCTCGCCGAATCCGGCACCCATATCGTCACCATCGCGTCCGACATTCTGCATGTGCCGCGCGTCGGCTATATCGGCATCGATAACCGTGCAGCTGGTCGCCTCGGCGGCTATATTCTCGGTCGTTTTCTCGGCCAACAGTCCAAAAACAAAATCGCACTTTTTGCCGGATCACTTTCCTATCGCGGCCACGAAGAGCGCGAAATGGGCTTTCGACGTGTCATTGCAGAAGAGTTTTCGCACTTGAATATCGTCGAACTCAACGAGATCGAAGACAGCCGTGAAAAAGCCTACTCAGAAACCATAGCTTTGCTTAAACGCCACTCCGACCTTGCAGGCATCTATAATCTCGGCGCTGGCAATCAGGGCATCGGACAGGCACTGATGGATTCAGGCAAATCAGATTCGATCATTTTCATCGGCCATGAACTGACCGAAAGCACTAAGCGACTTCTGTTGAATGGCACGATGGATGCCGTCATTGACCAGAATCCGCGCGTTGAAGCACGCGAAGCACTGGCCACCTTGATGAGCAGCATCAAGGCCGAGCCATTCGACCAGCAGCCACCTCGCGTTCAGGTGATCTTCAGAGAGAACATTCCTGAAAATTAAAGCGCATCCCGAAAAGTGGGAACCGGCTTTCGGACAAGATGCGCGTAAATACAAACAGAGCGCCTCTCGAAAAAGGCTATTTCGTATAAAGCGCGCGCGAACGCTCCAGGTGATTGAGCATTGCCGCTTCTGCACCATCCGCATCTTTTACGGCCAGCTTGTCTACAATCTCTTCATGCTCGACCAGCGTGTATTTTTCTTTACCCGTCCAGATCAGCATATGCGTGTGATATTCACGCAGCCACGCAAGCATGGATTCGCTCACCGCGACAAAGATAGGATTGCCTGAAATCTTCGCGATACGGATATGAAACTCCATATCGGCTGAAATGAATGCATCGGCATCACCCAGCGAATCCCGCTGGCGTTCGACGATGGCGCGAAGCTCCGCAACATCCTTGTCACTTGCCTTGAGTGCCGCTTCGCGTGCGATGCCGCGTTCAAAAAAGATACGTGCGCTTTTAAGATGCTCCAGCGTATCCATCGATTGCGCAAGCATGATTTTGGCTGTCGGATCGACTTGCTGCAAAATTGAACGCGCAGTCAGTTTGAGAACTTTAGCACGTTCACCATGTGAAATGCTGACAAGCCCCATTTTGGCAAGCGACTGCATCGCCTCGCGGATCGCCGGGCGGCCGACGCCAAAGCGCTCCATCAATACACGCTCAGACGGCATTTCATCGCCGGGCGTCAATTCGCCAGACGTAATCATGTTTTCGAGCCGGTCGAAAACTTCGTCGGATAGCTTACGGCGAACGATAGGTTCCATGGGCTTGTTCATTGCATCTCACTGTTCATGAGCTTTCTCCCCCTTATGCATCTTCAAGCGATCAGATGAAAGCCGTTACCCACGATCTCGTGAATGGGCTAACAATTTTCCGCTTGCAGATATTGGAATACTCATTATACCAGTTCGCACTCAGAGCCAAGCGCTTCAATCGCATCCCGGAAAGTGAGGAGATACTTTCAGGCAAATGCGCGGAATAAGCTGTCAGAGTATCTCTGGCATGGGTGGAACACGAGCAGCGAGCGACAAACAATCCGATGAATATCTGTCTGACCTATCGCATTGAGACAACCGGCAGCATCGAAAAGATGGCCGCCAAGATCGCCAGCGATCAGTCGACCGGCACTTTTGTCGCCCTCCCCGGTGAAACAGAAGAGCTCAAGGCCCGCGTTGCAGCGCGTGTTCTGGAAATCCGTCCGCTTGAAGATGCAACAGTTCCAGCCTGGCCAGAACTTGAATCAGGTCACGGCCCAATCAAGCGCGCCGATGTCGACATCGCCTTTCCACTCGACGCAATCGGTACTGATCTTGCAGCACTGATGACGATTGCCGTTGGCGGTGTTTACTCGATCAAGGGCATGACCGGCATCCGCGTGGTCGATATGAAGCTGCCGGAAGCCTTCAAAAGCGCGCATCCCGGCCCGCAGTTCGGCATTGCTGGCAGCCGTCGTCTGACGGGCGTTGAAAAGCGACCGATCATCGGCACCATCGTTAAGCCCGCGCTCGGCCTACGTCCGCATGAAACAGCAGAACTCGTTGGCGAATTGATCGAATCCGGCGTCGATTTCATCAAAGATGATGAAAAGCTGATGAGCCCGGCCTATTCGCCGCTCAAAGAGCGCATCGCCGCTATCATGCCGCTTATTCTCAATCACGAGCAGAGGACCGGCAAGAAGGTTATGTACGCCTTCGGCATTTCGCACGCCGATCCTGACGAGATGATGCGCAACCATGACATGGTGCTGGAGGCTGGCGGCAATTGCGCCGTGGTCAACATCAATTCGGTGGGCTTTGGCGGGATGAGCTTCCTGCGCAAGCGCTCCGGCCTTGTTCTGCACGCGCATCGCAATGGCTGGGATATTCTGACCCGTAATCCGGGCGCAGGCATGGATTTCCGTGTTTATCAGCAGTTCTGGCGCCTTCTAGGCGTCGATCAGTTCCAGATCAACGGCATCCGCGTGAAATATTGGGAGCCAGACGAAAGCTTCGTCAATTCGTTCAAGGCTGTCAGCACGCCACTGTTTGATCCGTCCGATTGCCCGCTTCCCGTTGCTGGTTCCGGCCAGTGGGGCGGACAGGCACCTGAAACCTATGAGCGCACAGGTCGCACGACGGATCTGCTTTATCTATGCGGCGGCGGCATTGTCAGCCACCCGGGCGGCCCGGCAGCTGGTGTTCGCGCCGTACAGCAGGCATGGGAAGCAGCAGTCGCTGGCATCCCACTTGAAACCTATGCTGTTGAGCATCCTGAACTTGCAGCTTCGCTCGCAAAATTCGGCTCCGTTAATTCAAATGGAGGAGGCGAATAATGACCAAGGCCTCCAACGAATTGCTGCTGTCTTACTACGGTGACGACCTCACCGGCTCGACCGATGTTATGGAAGCCATGGCTTCCAACGGCGTTGACACTGTGCTGTTCATGAATGTGCCGGACGAAGAGCTTCTTTCGCGCTTTTCGCACTGTAAGGCTATTGGTCTTGCCGGAACGAGCCGCAGCGAAACACCGGATTGGATGCAGGAAAATCTGACGCCTGCATTCAACTGGCTCAAAAGCCTGAATGCTGCGATTGCCCATTATAAGGTCTGCTCAACATTCGATTCCGCGCCCCATGTCGGCAATATCGGCAAGGCGGTAGAAATTGGCAAAGCGATCTTCAATCAAGCCTATGTGCCACTGATTGTCGGCGCACCGCAGCTCAAACGTTATACCGCTTTCGGCAATCTCTTTGCCGCCTATCAGGGCGAAGTCTATCGTATTGACCGCCATCCGGTCATGAGCCGCCATCCCGTCACGCCAATGCATGAAGCGGACCTGCGCGAGCATCTGGCTAAGCAGACAGCACTGAAAACCGTGCTTGCTGATCTCGTAGCGCTTTCAGCCTCCGATGCGGATGAGCGTGTAAACGCGATTGTCAAAGCGGCTGACGGCATGTTGTTGCTTGACGTCGATAGCCACGAAAGCCAGCTGCAGTCAGGTGAACAGCTCTGGCGTTTGCGTCCTGATGCTGGCTGGTTCGTTGCCGGTTCGTCCGGCGTTGAATATGCGCTTCTGTCCGCCTGGGCCAAGGCCGGACTGATCGGTGCGAAAAAAGAGTTTCCGCTTCCAGGCAAGGCTGACCGCATCGCGGTCGTTTCTGGCAGCGTGTCGCCAACCACCGAACGCCAAATCCGCCACGCGACCGCATCGGGCTTTACCGGCATTGATCTTAATCCGCTCGATCTTCTTGGCGAAAACGGCAATCAGGCAATCGAAGCTGCCATTGCTGACGGCCAGAAGGCGCTCCAGCAGGGCAACAGCGTGATCCTCAACACTGCCCTTGGTCCGTCGGCTGATCGCGGCACAGAAATCGATAAGATCGCAGGCAGCCGCCACAAGCTGGCCCGCAGCCTCGGTTTTATCCTCCGCAGCCTTGTCGAGCGCGAACAGCTTACCCGCGCAGTGATTGCAGGCGGTGACACTTCCAGCCACGCATTGCGTGAATTGCATGTCGATGCACTCACCACGCTTTTGCCGCTTCCACAAACACCGGGGTCGCCACTTTGCACGGCACACGGCGCGCATGCCGCCACCAACGGCCTCCAGATTGCTCTCAAGGGCGGTCAGGTCGGTTCTGACGGGTACTTCAGCCAGATTCGTGATGGCCTGACCTCTTGAATCTGGAATACTCATTGACTGGTTATACCAGTTAAGCTACCAAAACTACGGGAAGGAAATACAATCATGACAGCTATTGCTCTGTTCGGCGCAGGCGGCAAGATGGGTTACCGTCTGGCCAAGAACCTCAAGGGTTCGCGCTTTGACGTACGCCACATCGAAGTCAGCGACGCAGGCAAGGCACGCCTGAAGAACGAACTCGACATCGACACCATCGATGCAGACGCAGGTCTCGAAGGCGCTGAAGTCGTCATTTTGGCTGTGCCGGACACCATCATCGGTAAAGTTGCTGCTGGCATCGTTGACAAGCTGAAGCCAGGCACAATGGTTATTGCGCTCGACGCGGCTGCACCATTTGCTGGCCATCTGCCAGAACGCGCAGACCTCACCTATTTCGTTACCCATCCTTGCCATCCGCCGATCTTCAACGACGAAACGGACATGCAGGCAAAGAAGGACCACTTCGGCGGTCTGTTTGCAAAGCAGCACATCGTTTCGGCTCTGATGCAGGGTCCGGAAAAATCCTATGCACTTGGTGAAGAAATCGCCAAGGTCATCTGGGCACCAGTCATGCGTTCGCACCGCGTAACCGTTGAACAGCTCGCAATCCTCGAGCCAGGTCTTTCGGAAACCGTTTGCGCGTCGCTTCTGGTTGTCATGAAGCAGGCCATGGACGAATGCGTCCGTCGTGGCGTTCCTGAAGAAGCAGCACGCGACTTCCTGCTCGGCCACATGAATGTTCTCGGCGCCGTCATCTTTGGCGAAGTCCAGGGCGTATTCTCCGATGCCTGCAACAAGGCAATCGAATTCGGTATTCCTGCGCTGATGCGCGACGATTGGAAGAACGTTTTCGAACCGGAAGAAATCGCAGAAAGCATCCGTCGCATTACGTGACGTCAGTTGGGAGGGCGTAATCCGCCCTCCTTTTTTACCGCCCTTTTGGGAAACGGGGCTTATTGGGAGGTCTACATGAAGTTTACACGCAGGAAAATTGCGCGCGGTTTTGCGATTGCAGCCGTCTCGGCAACATTGGCAGGCAGCGTCGTCATGCCAGCATGGGCTGCTGATCTGATCGCGATCATCACGCCATCGCACGACAATCCATTCTACAAGGCTGAAGCCGTCGGCGCTGAAGCCAAAGCCAAGGAACTTGGCTACGATACGCTGATCCTTCAGCATGACGACGACGCGACCAAGCAGTCGCAGCTCGTCGATACAGCCATCGGCCGTGGCGCAAAGGCCATCATTCTCGACAATGCCGGCTCGGAAGCATCGATTGCAGCCGTTCAGAAAGCAAAAGACGCGAAGATTCCTTCATTCCTGATAGACCGTGAAATCAACGCCTCAGGTGTTGCTGTTTCACAGATCGTATCCAACAACTATCAGGGCGCACAGCTTGGTGCTGAAGAGTTCGTAAAGTTAATGGGCGAAGCCGGCAATTATGTCGAGCTGCTCGGTCGTGAATCCGATCTCAATGCTGGCACCCGCTCCAAGGGCTATCACGACGTTATCGACGAATATCCAGACATGAAGATGGTCGCGCAGCAGTCTGCCAACTGGAGCCAGACTGAAGCCTTCACAAAGATGCAGAGCATTTTGCAGGCAAACCCTGACATCAAGGGCGTGATTTCCGGCAACGACACCATGGCCATGGGCGCATGGGCAGCGCTTGAAGCTGCGGGTCGCAAGGACGTCATCGTCGTCGGCTTTGACGGCTCAAATGACGTTCGTGACTCCATCAAGGCAGGCGGTATCAAGGCAACTGTTCTTCAGCCAGCCTATGCTCAGGCACAGATGGCCGTCGTTCAGGCTGACGAATATATCAAGACCGGTAAGGGACCTGCTGAAGAAAAGCAGCTGATGGACTGCGTCCTCATCAATCCTGATAACGCAGACAAGCTCGAAACCTTCGCTTTGAAGGACTAACTCCCAAGGCTTGCGACTTCGGGAGCGCCAACAAATGTTAGCGCTCCCGATATGTTCCTAATACCGAGGATAAAATCATGTCAGTGCTGAAGTCAGCTTCCATTATCCTGCTGGCCTGCGGTGTCGCGCTTTCGGGCTGCAAAATCATCAAGACTCCGACAGCAGAAGAAGCCGCAGAAGCACGCGGCGATAATTTCAATCCCGATCGTTCGGTTGCCGACATCTGGGACTCAAAAGTTAAGCCGTTTTTTGCCGAAAAAACTGCAACGCTCGATGAAGTGATGCAGGCAGCAAACGCAGATGCGGATGCCGCTGGAGCAAAATACGGTCATCGCGAAAAGCAGGGCAATGCCCCCTGGACTTTTGCAGCCAAGCTTGAAGGCACTGTGGTCGCCGCCGAAACGAAATCGCGCGCAGCCTATGTTGATGTCGACAGCAATGGCGATGGCAAGGCCGATGCACGCGTACAGATCGGGCCGACCGTTCGTGGCAGCGCAATTCGCGACAGCCTCTCCTTTGTGAACTTCAACGAGTTTCGCAATCAGATCGACTGGGCTCAATTTGGCAAGGCGTTCAACACCCGCGTCAATGACGATGTTCTATCAAAGCTCCCGCGCGAAGATCTGGTTGGCATGAAGGTGAAAGCCGAAGGTGCTTTCCCGTTGCCATCAAAGGGCCAGCTTCCGCTCGTCACGCCTGTTTCCATCTCTTTGGAGAAATAAGCGATGGAGACGGAATTGAACCCAAAGGACGATATCGTCCTCAAGCTTGAGGATGTTTCCAAGGTCTATTCGGGCATTGTCGCGGTTAAGCGCGCCAATCTTGAATTGCGCCGTGGTTCGGTCAATGTGCTTGTCGGCGAAAACGGTGCTGGCAAGTCAACGCTGATGAAGATCATCGCGGGCGTTGAGCGTCCGACCATGGGGAAGATCATTCTTGATGGCGAGGAAGTGTCATTCGACAGCCCCGCCGACGCGCAAAAGCGCGGCATTGCGATGATCTTTCAGGAACTCAACCTGTTTTCAAACATGACGGTGGCAGAGAACATCTTTGCCACGCGCGAAATTACACGCGGTTTGCGCGGCATTGATCACAAGGCGCAGGTCGTCAAGGCCAATGAATATCTCGACCGCCTTGATGCAGGCATCAATGCAAGTACGCTCGTCGCTGATCTGCCAATCGGTCAGCAGCAACTTGTCGAAATCGCCAAGGCTATTTCGCTCGATGCACGCATTGTCATCATGGATGAACCGACATCGGCTCTTTCTGCAGCCGAAGTCGATATTCTTTTCAAGGTGATCGCCGAGCTGAAAAAGAAGGGCGTGGCAATCGTCTATATTTCGCATCGTCTCGAAGAACTGATGCGGATTGGCGATTACATCACGGTTCTGCGTGACGGAAAAATCACCGGCCAGGAAGAGATCAAAAATATCGATACACAATGGATCGTGCGTTCGATGATCGGTTCTGATGCCAAGGATTTTGCCAAGCCTGTGACCCACAAGATCGGTGCAGAACGGTTTCGCGCTGAAAACATCACCCTGCCGCGTGCAACCGGCGGGCTTGCAGTTGATGACGTCTCCCTGACTGTGCGCGCAGGCGAAGTTCTGGGTATTTACGGCCTTATGGGCGCTGGGCGTTCCGAGTTTTTCGAATGTGTGATGGGCCAGCATGGGCATTCCACCGGCCATATCTATATCGATGGCGAGGAAGTGAAGGAACGCGATACGACCCGTCGCATCCGGCGTGGCCTTGCTCTCATACCGGAAGATCGCCAGCGCGAAGGACTGGTACAGATTTTGTCGATTGCCAGCAACCTGACACTGGCAAGTCTCGACCGTCTGGCTCGCTTCTTCCACATCACGCCAAAGCGTGAAAAGCAGGCCATTCAACAGGCAATCAAAGACCTTTCGATCAAGGCACCGAACCCCGAATTCGAAGTCACTTCGATGTCAGGTGGCAATCAGCAAAAGGTTGTCATCGGCAAGGCGCTGATGACCAATCCGAAAGTTCTTCTGATGGACGAGCCATCGCGCGGCATCGACGTGGGTGCAAAGGCCGATGTCTTTCGCACCATGCGCAGGCTTGCTGCCGAAGGTCTCTCCATTCTCTTTTCAACCTCTGATCTGGAAGAAGTCATGGCGCTCTCCGATCGCATCGCGGTGCTCAGCAATGGGAAGCTGATTGCCATATTCGACCGCGATAAAGCGACGGAAGCCGACATTGTTGCTGCATCGGCCAAGGGCCACGGGCACACACATGACAACGACCACAACAAACAAACAAGGGAACTCGCGTCATGACAGCCAACACGACGACGGCCGCCACTGACTCAACCTTTAACAGCGGCTCGGCCCTGCTGACGCTGATGAAACTGAGAACCTTCATCGCTCTTTTCGCGGTGTTCATCTTCTTCTCGTTCGCAGCCCCGAACTTCCTGTCAGCTGCCAACCTGATCCTGATGTCGAAGCACGTTGCTCTTAACGCATTTCTTGCAATGGGCATGACCTTCGTCATCATCACAGGCGGCATCGACCTTTCCGTCGGCTCCATTGTCGGGCTTTGCGGTATGGTTGCCGGTGGTCTTCTGATCTACGGTATCGATCTTGGCATCGGCTATACGATCTATTTCAACATCATTGAAATCTCGCTGATCACACTGGCTGTTGGTGTCGCGGTCGGCTTCATAAACGGGCTATTGGTAACCAAACTGAATGTTGCGCCCTTTATTGCGACACTCGGCACGCTTTATGTAGCGCGTGGCCTGGCACTTCTGTCCTCAGACGGCCAAACCTTCCCGAACCTTGTAGGCCGCGAAGACCTGGGCACAACCGGCTTCGCCTTCCTCGGATCAGGCAGCATTCTCGGTCTTCCGGTCTCGATCTGGATTCTGATCGTCGTCGCATTGGCTGCAGCCTATATCGCGCGATATACACCGCTTGGTCGCCAGATTTTCGCAGTCGGCGGCAATGAACGTGCGGCACGCATGTCGGGTATCCGCGTCGACCGCGTAAAGATGTTCGTTTACATGTTTTCGGGCTTCTGTGCTGCGATCGCCGGGCTTATCATCTCGTCCGAACTGATGTCGTCGCATCCGGCAACCGGCAACTCGTTCGAGCTGAATGCCATTGCGGCAGCCGTCCTCGGCGGGACTTCAATGTCGGGCGGACGCGGCACCATTGGCGGCACAATCATCGGTGCATTCGTCATCGGTATTCTCTCCGATGGTCTGGTCATGATGGGCGTATCGTCCTTCTGGCAGATGGTCATCAAAGGCCTTGTCATCATCATTGCCGTGGTGGTTGATCAGGCACAGCGCCGCCTCCAGCAGCGCGTTACACTCATGCAAATGGCAAAAGCAGGATAAAGGCTCAGTAAATGGCAGAATTGAATGGCGCTCTGATCGGCTGCGGTTTCTTCGCAATCAACCAGATGCACGCATGGAATGACGTTTCGGGTGCCAAAATCGTGGCAATCTGCGACCGCGATCCTGAGCGGTTGAAGATTGTCGGCGACCAGTTTGGCATCGAACGCCGCTACACGGATGCACAAGCGCTGTTTGCAGATGGCGGCATCGACTTTGTCGATATCGCCACCACGGTTTCAAGCCATCGTGCTCTGGTGGAACTTGCTGCCGCCCACAAGGTTCCAGCAATCTGCCAGAAGCCTTTTGCCAAAACGCTTGATGATGCCAAGGCCATGGTGAAGGTCTGCGATGAAGCAGGTATTCCGCTCATGGTGCATGAAAACTTCCGCTGGCAGACGCCTATTCAGGCAGTGCGCAAGGCACTCGACAGTGGCGTCATCGGCACGCCGTTCTGGGGACGTTTCTCGTTTCGCTCCGGCTTTGATGTGTTTTCCGGCCAGCCCTATCTTGCAGAAGGCGAACGCTTCATCATCGAAGATTTAGGCATTCATACGCTTGATATTGCACGCTTCATTCTGGGCGATGTGACCAGCCTTGTTGCTCGCACAAAGCGTGTGAACCCGAAAATCAAGGGTGAAGATGTAGCAACTATTCTCATGGATCATGAAAATGGCGCTACTTCCATTGTTGATGTAAGCTATGCCACCAAGCTCGAAACCGATCCTTTCCCGGAAACGCTCATCGAAATTGATGGCAGCGAAGGTTCGATCAGGCTTTATCAGGGTTATCGCTTTGAAGTGATTACGCCGAACAGCACCACGGTTTCCGACGTTTCGCCAAAACTACTCTCATGGGCCTCACGTCCTTGGCACAATATTCAGGAAAGCGTTTTTGCCATTCAGCAGCATTGGGTGGACAAGCTGGAAACTCACGAAGAAACCTCGACATCGGGTGCGGATAATCTCAAGACTTTCGCGCTTGTCGAAGCCGCCTATGACAGTGCCACAAGCGGCAACCGCGTCGACATTACGGCGTTGCTCAAATGAGCAACGTTGATCCTTTCCTGCTCTATGGAACGCGAGAAGCCGAAGCTCAGCCAACGCACCTAAAAGCGGGCTTGCTTGGCCTGGATTTAAGCGACGGCAATCTTCGCACCATCACTTATGACGGTGTCGAAGTTTTGCGCGCGGTCTCCTATCTCGTGCGGGATCGAGACTGGGGAACCTACAACCCGGAAATCCATGATCTGAATGTCGAGCAAAACGACAGCGGTTTCATTGTCACCTATCAGGCACGTTGCGAAGGCCCGGATGCGACCCAACTCACCATTGATGTCCGCATTCAGGCAGAGAGTGGCGGTACGCTCACTTTCGACGCCGTAGCGAATACCGCGACAGGCTTTGAAACCAACCGGTGCGGCTTTTGCATCCTGCATCCAATCGTCGGCGTGGCAGGCGCACCTGTGAGCGTCGAGCATGTAGACGGTACACTCAACAACACCCGCCTGCCCGATCTGATCGAGCCATGGCAGCCATTCAAGGACATGCGTGCGATCACCCATGAGGCCATGTCTAGTGTTACGGCCGAATGCCGCATGGAAGGCGATACGTTTGAGATGGAAGATCAGCGCAACTGGTCCGATGCATCTTACAAGACCTATGTACGTCCGCTGGCTTTGCCATGGCCTTACCAAATCGAAGCCGCCAACCCCCAGCATCAGCGCATCGTCCTCAACATTTCCGACACGCGCGCGGCGACACCAAATAACACCCGGGATGCGGAGCCGGTGAACATCACGCTTGGTGACACAAGCGGCAGAATGCCGAATATCGGCATTATCATCACACCGGAAGAAGCCAAAGCAAGCCTCGCCGCAATTGATCTGTTGCAGGAGATTGGTCCGCAGGATCTGTTATTTCATTACGATCCACTGGCAGAGCACAAAGGTTCGACCTTCGCGGATTTTGCAGCCCTGGCTGCGAAGCATAGCGGGCGCGTTTCGCTCGAAATTGCATTGCCTTGCACGAAATCGCTCATCGAAGAGACGACTGCAATCGCTTCTGACATGAAAGCGGCTGGCTTTACCCCAGATGCGGTCATAGTTTCACCGGCTATAGATCGGCAGTCGACACCGCCCGGCAGCGAATGGCCACCCTGCCCGCCACTTGAAGATGTTTATGCAGCAGCAAGAGCAGCCTTCCCGAATGTGCGGCTTGGCGGCGGAATGCTGAGCTATTTCACCGAACTTAATCGCAAGCGCATTCCGGGCGAGCTTGTTGATTTCGTCACCCATTGCACCAATCCAATTGTTCATGCCGCTGATGATCTGAGCGTTATGCAAACACTGGAGGCGTTGCCTTTCATTACCCGTTCGGTGCGCGCGATCTACGGCGACAAGCCCTATCGCATCGGGCCGTCGACCATCCCCATGCGCCAGAATCCTTATGGCAGCAGGACAATGGAAAACCCGAATGGCAAGCGCATTGCGATGGCCAATCGTGATCCGCGCCATAATGGGAAGTTCGCGGAAAGCTTCGCATTGGCCTATGCCATATCGGTGCTGAATGCTGGTCTCGACAGCCTTACGCTTTCAGCTCTCACCGGGCCTTTCGGGCTCATCGCGGACGAGAATGAACCGGTCGCTATTGGTAACAAGCGCCCTTTGTTCAACACAGTAAAAGTGCTTGCACAGCTTGCCGGGAAAAACTTCAGGCTATGCCAGTCTTCGCGTCCATCGGACGTTCTGGCAATGGCGGTAGAAGAGGAAGTCTGGCTGGTCAATATTACACCACATGAACAGGATGTGGTGATTGCAGGTAGCAAGACTATAACTTTGCCACCCTATGGCGTGCAGTTGAGCATGATCTAAAAAACGGGCCAATGGCCCGTTTTTTATTTAGACACTCGGATACTGAGCGTCCGTCACGTGCTCCATCCAGTCAACGACTTTACCGTCGAGCTGCTCCTGCATGGCAATATGGGTCATCGCATTTTTTGGTGACGCACCATGCCAATGCTTTTCATTTGGCTCAAACCAGACGACATCGCCGGGACGGATTTCTTCAATCGGTCCGCCCTCACGCTGCACCAAGCCCAAACCAGCGGTAACAATCAGTGTCTGGCCTAATGGATGGGTGTGCCAAGCGGTCCGGGCACCCGGTTCAAATGTCACGGTAGCGGCTGCAGCGCGCCGCGCGTCATTGGGCGAAAACAACGGATCGATGCGAACTTTGCCCGTGAACCAGTCTGCAGGACCCACACCCGATGGCGCAGATCCATTTCTTTTGATTTCCATAGCGTTCTCCTGTCCGTGAATAAGATAGCGTCATGACATGGCAAAGAAATAGCAAAACGCCGATCTCATGACCGGCGTTTATCAAATAGATTTGAATCAATTAGCGGCGTTTCGCTGGCTGCTCACCAAGCGTCATGCCGTGGCGTTTTGAAAGCTCGGCAATAACAAGCTCAAGCTCCTGCGCTTTGCGTTCCGCATCCCAGCCAAACTCGACGCTAAGAATATCAGCAATTGCCGCAAGATTGGCATTCGACAGCGCGCCGTCAATTGCCAGTGTCGTGCGTCGCAGAACAACGTCCGAGAGATGCACCACCAGCTCATTACGCGCAATCCACGCAATTTCCGCACGGCTGATGCTGTCCGTATCGGGCAAAAGTGTAACGCCAACTTTGGCTTCGTCCTGAATGATCGGCAGAGCGGTCGTGCCATAACGCTGCAAAAGTGTCTCGACACGTTCAACTGCAAGCCCGGTTTCCTTGGCGTGTTTCGCCACCCATGCGACGCGTGCTCGGTCATCCGCCGGGTAGTCCTTGCCGCCACCGATGGTCAAAGTGCGGGTGGATTTGAGACGCTCGCGACCAAAACGCTTGAGTACCGTATCTGCCACTTCTTCCGCGAATCCGCGGAACGTCGTCCACTTGCCACCAACCAACGAAATGATCGCGAAAGGACGGCCTGCATCCGGCTCAATAACCGGTGCGGAGTGGTCCCGGCTGATAAGCCCCGGTTCCGATGCATTGGAGGCAGGAAGCGGGCGAATGCCGCTATAGGTATAAACGATCTGGCTGCGATCGAACTTCAGCTTCGGCAGCAGCGACCGCAGGCTCTCGATGAAGTAATCGATTTCCTTGTCTTCCGCGAAAACCTCATCCGGATTGTTTGCCGGAATATCCGTCGAACCGACCAGCGCCAGACCATGATAATCATACACAAGACAGATACGACCATCATCCGCCTCGAAATAGATCATCCGGCCCTTCAGGCTCTTCACCAGCTCGGGATGATCTACAAGGATATGCGAACCCTTGGTGCCACCAATCATCTTGGTTTCTTTGCCAAGTGCCGCGTTTACATGATCGATCCATGGGCCAGCGGCATTGATAACGATCTTTGGCTTGATCGTGAAAGCAGCACCATCCGGCCCCTCAAAGCTCACTGCACCGTCGCGGGCTGCAACAATGGAGCTGAAATTGGCCGCTGTGCTCTTTGGATTGGCTTTCACGCCGTCGCTGACAAGCTCATAAACCAGACGTTCCGGCTTACTCACCCATGCATCATAATAAATGCCACCCGCCACGATAGACGGCGTCATGTATGGCATTTCCTTCAAAGCACTCTTCTTGAAGAGAAAATTATGCTTTGGCATGACGCGTTCACGCGCACCAAAATAATCGTAAAGACCAAGACCAATCTTGATGAGAACCGCGCCACGGCTGCGCGGTGCTGTGGTTGAACCGAACAGGGTACGAAGTGCTGCGGCAATACCCTTGGTCCAGGAGAAAGCCGGAATAAATGTCGGCAGCGGACGGACATTATGCGGCGCGTTTTTGAGCAGGATATTACGCTCAACGGTTGATTGCGCCACCAGGCCAAATTCACCGGTTTCGAGATATTTGAGACCACCATGAATGAGGCGTGACGGGGCAGCACTCGTGCCGGAACCAAAGTCACCCTTATCGACGATGAAACAGCTCACGCCCTGTTCACTCAGATCGCGATAGAGACCCGCACCATTGATACCCGCACCCAGAATGAGCACATCAACACCGTCAGCTTCGAGTTGACTGATGCGGTTCTTCATTTGGGCGCTGTTTACGAAATCGTTCATTTCACTGTCTTTACATATTCGGTGCGCTTAGTGGCGCATTGGATTTCAATCCGTCAGAGCATCGATCTTAGGCCAGATCGGTCCAAGTGCAGATGCGATTTCCTTGAACAGCGCATAGCGCTTTTCATACTGCTCGCTGCGCGCTGCATCCGGTGTGTAGGTCCGGCCAATTGCATCAAGATCGCGGGGATCGCTATAAACATCAGCGAAAACGCCAGCGCCCTTGCCTGCACAAAGTGCGGCACCCCATGCTGCTGCTTCATCCGTATCGGTGACTGTGACCGGCATACCCAGCACATTGGCAAACATCTGCGCAAAAGATGGG
This sequence comes from Brucella pseudogrignonensis, assembly GCF_002252525.1. Classification (GTDB taxonomy): domain Bacteria; phylum Pseudomonadota; class Alphaproteobacteria; order Rhizobiales; family Rhizobiaceae; genus Brucella; species Brucella pseudogrignonensis. The sequence continues at coordinate 76,153 of NZ_NNRM01000053.1, read as the reverse complement.
CTGCGCGACACGCCGCCGGTCAGACGCGCTGCGGAAATTTCAAAGCCATTTTTCAGATGGTCGACATGGATACGGTGGTTAAAGGCAATGCCTTCCCAGACCGCGCGCAGCATATCGCCACGTTCCTGCCAGCCGCGCAAACCGAAGAACGCGCCACTAGCCATCGCACCGTAAGGCGAGCCGAACAGATAAGGGTGAAACAGAGCCGTTGAAGGCTTTGCCAGTGCAGTGTCAATTTCCGGGCGCAGCATATCGTGGATCGAGCGGCCGGTTTTCTCAGCTTCAAGACGTTCCGCCGGGCAGAGCTTGTCGAGGAACCAGTCGTAATTTGCAGTGGAAGCAGGTGAGATGGACATATTGTTCCACTCTCCCGGCGCAATCCCATTGCGGCAGAACCAGCTCTTATCGACGTTGGGCTTCGACGACAGCGTTTCATTGATCGAGTAGGTCCCGGCGACAACTGCAACTGTACCAATCTTGAGACCGCCAACACCCAGCGCAGAAGCGGTCACATCATGTAGGCCGCCAACGACTGGCGTTCCCGCAACAAGCCCGGTACGGTTTGCGCATTCTTGCGAAACACCGCCAATGATCTCATCCGAGCGCGACATCGGCGGCAGCGCATCCCAAAGTGCTTCAAGGCCGAAAAGTTTGAGCGCGTCTTTGGAATAGTCTTGCGTTTTGTAATCAGTGAAAGACGTCGATGCCTCGGTGCGATCAGTGCCGACTTCGCCCGTCAGGCAGAAACGCAGCCAATCCTTACACGCAATCACATGCCCGATGCGCCCATAGCGTTCAGGCTCATTTTCCTTAACCCAGGCCAGAATGGCGGACGGTGCAGAGGCGTGCGGCAGCTGACCGGTGATCGCAATCGACTGTTCTGCGACAGGGCTGTTCACCCAGCGCTCAGCCACATCAACGGCACGGCTATCCAGCGACAGAATGCCTTTACCAAGCGGGCGGCAATCCTTATCGAGCATGTAGATGCCGTCACCATGGGCGGTGGTGGCGATGGCTAGAATGTCAGATGCAGGGCGCCCACATTTTGCAAGTGCTTCAGCAATTGCATCCGCAGTCGCATTCCAGAATTCATCCATGTCGCGCTCGACATGGCGGGGGCGTGGGAAGGATTGCGCGACGCGGCGGCGGGCAACGGCAAGCGTCGAGCCATCAACGTCAAATATTACGGCCTTGGTGACGGTCAGTCCGCTATCAATTCCCAACAGAGACGGCATGGATCGTATTTCCTGATATGTATGCGATGAAGTACTGAGGCTTATTCTTTTGTTCCGCCAGAACTGGCGATAACCACATTGATGTTCTGCGACTGCATGCGTTCGATATGTTCATGCGGAGTCTTGTCATCGACAATGACGACATCAAAATCACTCAGCGCACCAAAATTATGCAGCGCCCGGCGCTCAAACTTTGTGTGATCGGTCAACAGCACGCGCTTTGCAGCGCTTTCCAGCATGGCACGCTTGGTTTCAACCATTTCGGGCGACTGGTGAAACAGCAGATCGTCCATAATCGCCGAGATCGAAATGAAAGCCACATCGGCACGCAGACGACGGATTTCATGGATAGTCATGCCGCCGACAAAGGCGTTGCACCAGTTATAAAGCTGACCACCGAGACCGAGCAGCGTGACATCTTTCATGTCGCGCACTTCATTCATCAGGATCAGCGAATTGGTAATGACCGTCAGCGGTCCCTTATCGGCAAGATAGGGAACCATTTGAAGGACAGTTGTTGAGTCATCGAAGAAAATGGCCTGACCGGGCTCTACGAATTGCATCGCGGCTTCAGCGATCAGTTTCTTTTCTTCGGATTGACGCGCAACGCGATAGAGGTCGCTTGCTTCGATAAGGCTAGTGGGGGCTGCGGAAACAATACCGCGTGATTTGCGAAAGAGGCCGCGGCTTACCAGCTCATCCACGTCACGATGCGCGGTCATGAGGCTGATTGCGAAACGTTCGGTCAGATCTTCGATCCGCACCGACCCTTCCGACATAATCATTTCAGCAATTTGCTGGCGGCGAACCAGCTGACGTGCGTGCCGACTATCGTTCGGCACCTGCTCTGTCATCAGGTTGTCTATGCTTGCTTTGTTGCTTGTGACCATGCTTACCACTCGTCCCCAGCCCGCTCAATTATTGACCGGTCCCGATTCATAGCATCGGTACGAAAAATAGAGAGAGGAGCGCGAGGTTAAGCCCGCGCTCCATCTTTTCAGGTCTTACTGTTCGAGAACGAACGGAGCAGTGTACTTGTCGACATTGTCCTTGGTGATCAGGAAGCAATCGAATAGCTGCTTTTCCTGGTCAACGCCGGTCTTACCGGTCTTGATGAACGTGTCGGCCTGCTTGACTGCAGCTTCCGAGAAAATCGCAACTGGCTGCAGAACGGTGTACTGCAGTTCACCAGCCTTGATCGCAGCGACTGCGTCTGGCGAACCGTCGAAACCACCAACCTTGACCTTGTCGAGCTTGCCAGCCTTTTTCAGAGCAGCAATCGCGCCAAGAGCCATTTCGTCGTTACCCGAGATAACGCCGATGATGTCTGGGTTTGCCTGAAGCAGAGCCTGCATCTTGTCGTGGCCCTGGGTACGGTTCCAGTTAGCAACGTCCTGACCAGCCTTTACGAGGTCCGGATACTGCGAAAGAACAGTTTCATAGCCATTCGAACGGGTGGCAGCATTGTTGTCCGACGGCGAACCGAACAGCTCAACATACTTGCCTTCTTCACCAACGCTCTCAACCCACTGCGTTGCACCGAGTGCTGCGCCCTGCGCGTTGTTGGAAACGAGCTGTGCCTTTGCGAGGCCTTCCTGGTTGATTTCAGCGTTTACGAGGAACACTGGAATGCCAGCTGCGACAGCGCGCTTGACTGCACCGACCGAACCGTCAGCATTTGCCGGGTCGAGAATGATCGCGACCGACTTGTTGGTGATCGCGGTATCGATCAGGTTGCTTTCGGTGTTGGTGTCGCCCTTGTGGCCGCCAACAACAGCCGAATAGCCGAGGCCTTCAGCGGTCTTCTTGGCGATTTCACCTTCGGTGTACCAATATGGGTTCGAAGGATCGTTGACCACGATCGAGATCAGACCTTCAGCCCATGCGGTGCTGGCGATAAGCGGCAATGCTGCAGCAGCAGCAAACAGAACGCGCATACCCTTCTTAAACATGTCTCACTCCCGTAAAATTATCGTTGAGTTATGCCGGTTTCCCGGCGTTACCATTTCCAGTGGGCGAGACTTTTAAGCTTGGTCGCCGTCTTGGAAAGTTTTCGCTACCCCCGAAGAACCGGCCCCACCCGGAACGGAGAATGGGGCCGTAATTATCAACGTCGGGAATATTGAATGCTGTTGAGCAGAACTGCGAGCACGATCACTGCACCCGTAAAGACAGTCTGCCAGTAGGATGATACGCCGATGATCACGAGGCCATCGGAAAGGAAACCGATAACAAAAGCGCCGAGAAGCGTGCCGAGAATTGTACCTCGACCACCCGTAAGCGCTGCGCCGCCGATCACGACTGCGGCGATAGCCGTCAGCTCGTAAGTGGTGCCTGCGGTCGGACCAGCCGAAGTCAGCTGCGATGACAGAACCAGACCAGCGATTGCAGCACAGATACCCGAAATCACATAGACAGAGATCTGGACGCGCTTCACTGGAACGCCCGACAGTTCAGCTGCACGTTCGTTACCACCCGAAGCATAGAGCCAGCGGCCAAATGCGGTGCGGTTGAGTACGACTGCAACGATGATGGCAAGAACAGCAAGTACCAGAACGCCAATCGGCACACCAAAAAGCGTGTTGAAGCCGAGCCAGTCAAAGCCGGTATTGCCGAGCTCAGGGCGACCGCCAAGATTGTTGTAGGTGAGACCATTGGTCATCAGAAGCGCTACACCGCGTGCGCAATAAAGCACGCCGAGTGTCGCCACGAAGGCCGGAACGCGCAGATAAGCGATCAAAACACCGTTCACCGCACCAACAAATGCGCCCAGGGCACAGGTGATGATGACAACCGCCCAAACCGGGAAATAAAGGATAACACCCAGTTCCGGAATATTGACGCCCTGCATGAGGAAGCCCGCGACAACGCCCGCAAGCCCGAGTGTAGAACCGACCGAAAGATCAATACCGCCATTGAGGATAACCAGCAGCATACCAATCGCCAGCAAGCCGAAAATGGCCACATGCGAGGACATGATGAGGAAGTTATTGACGGTAAAGTAATAAGGCGAAAGGAACGAGAAGGCTGCGATGATCGCAATCAACGCAAAGAACGCACGGCCTTCGAGCAGCAAATGCACGATGCTGGTTTTGCGCTTTGTCCCGGTGGACGCCGCCTTTTTGTCGTTGGTGCTCGTGACTGACATTCTATCAGTGCTCCATAACTATTTTAGTGACCGACCATGGACTCGCCCGAGGCGGCCATGATCTTTTCCTTGGAGACATCGGAGCCGAATTCGGCCGAGATGCGTCCACGGTGCATAACGATGATACGATGAGCGATGCTGAGGCATTCGCCGACTTCAGATGTCGTATAGACGACTGCAAGCCCGTCCTTGGCCTTTTCGGCCAGCAGCTTGAACACTTCTGCCTTGGCACCAATATCGATACCGCGGCTTGGCTCATCCAAAAGGATAACCTTTGGCTCGGTCGCCAGCATTTTGCCAATAACGACCTTCTGCTGGTTGCCGCCAGACAGCGAACCGATTGCGGCTTCGCCACCATCCGTCTTGATGTGAACATTCTTGATCGACTGATCGACGATGTTCTTTTCACGCTTCGTCGAGGTGAAAAGGCCTTTCGTCATTTCGCCGATGCTTGCCAGCGAAAGATTGCGGCCAACCGTCATCGTCTGCACAAGACCATCACGCTGGCGATCTTCCGGTACCAGAACCAGCCCCTGATCAATGCGCTGGGCAATCGTGAGGCCTGCCACATCCCTGCCTTCAAGCAGAATGCTGCCCGAATTGGCCTTGAGGCGACCTGCAACGGTTTCAAGAAGTTCGGTACGTCCCGCACCCATCAGACCATAAATACAAACGATCTCACCGGCTCGCACATTCAGCGACATGTTATCGACAAGCGCAAAATCACCGGACTTGTCCTGAACCGTCAGACCTTCCACGGACAGCGCGACATCGCCCCATTCGTAACCGGTTGGAGGCGAACCAAGATCGAAGTTTTCGCCCACCATGTTGCGAACGATCCATTCGAGATCAATATCGGCGCGCGGTGCATAAGCCGTCATGGTGCCATCGCGCAAAACCACGGCATGATCGGTGATCTGCAGTGCCTCTTCCAGATGGTGAGAGATATAGACAATCGCCACGCCGCGCGCGGTAAGATCGCGAATGACCTTGAACAGCACTTCCACTTCCGAAGCACTGAGCGCTGAAGTCGGCTCATCCATGATCAGAATGCGGGAATTGACCGAAAGCGCACGCGCGATTTCGACAACCTGCTGCTGACCGAGACGAAGCTCTTCAACAGGCGTCAGCGGATCGATGTCTTCTTCAAGTTCTGCAAGAAGTTCGCGGGTCAGGCGTTCTTCTTCTGCGAAATTGACGCCCGTTGCACCGCGAATTTCGCGCCCCATGAAGATGTTGTCTCGCACATTCATATTGGGCGCGAGGCTCAGCTCCTGATGGATGATCGAAATGCCGCGATCGCGTGCTTCGGTTGAAGAATTGAACACAACTGGCTCGCCATCAAGGATGATCGTGCCCGAAGTTGGCTGAATGACGCCCGAGAGAACCTTCATCAGCGTCGACTTGCCAGCACCGTTTTCGCCAAAAAGCGTTGTGACCTGACCGCGACGGATTTCAAAGTTCACGCCTTTGAGCGCATTGATACGCCCATAAGCCTTGGCAACATCATGTGCGGAAAGAACGACTTCGCCGTGCTTGCCTTCAACTTTGGTTTGAACGGTCATTTTACTTCAAACCCCACCGGCGTAACCAGCCAGTTCTTCGGGTTGACCAGCTTGAAAACGCCCGTGACCGAAACCGTTTTGCCGACGAGATTATCGACATCGACGCCTTCGAGAACCTGCTTCTTCATCTCATTGTTGAGAGCGGAACCGGCATTCTGGAATTCGATCTGGTTCTTGAACTGACCGAATTCGATTGTGCCGGTTGCATCACGCAGATCGGTGCCGTTTACAGCAGGACCCGTCTGAACGCGGATAGCCATGCCTTCAGGGAAACCATCGACCTTGATGACATTATAGTTCGACTTGCGTTCTTCGACAGTGCCAGTGAACTTGACCGGGATAACCGGGTTCACGCTGCCGACGCCGTATTTCTTACCGGCTGCATCCTTGTCGGCAGCAAGTGCGGTGCCAACTTCAACAGCATCCGCCGCGCGTTCTTCAACGCTTGCCTTGACCTTTGGAAACTCAGATGCGCCATAGGCGTCAGGCGAGAAAACCTGCTGACGCACATCAGCGTCCGAGCCGATCTTCACGACTTTCGTGTCAAATCCAATCGCACCGACAACCACGACCGCAGCGACCACACTCCAGAGGACTGCGCGGTTCAGCTTGGCGGGCTTCTGTGAAACTTGATTAGCTTGTGTACTCATAATCAAACGCCTTCAGCAAATTCTGCCGGATTGTCGTTGTAAAAACGGATTATGCGGCTGAATTCATACCGCTTGTAGACTGCACTCGCGATAAAGCACCCGACCAGCAGCAGCTAAACGGAAGCTTGAACAGGTGGATATGGGAGTGACAAATTTATGCATGACGATCCTCCACATAATTCCCTGGCCCCGCCCCTCCGCGCAGCATGGAAACAGATGCGCCGCGACCATATGCTATGGTAGCGACATGTTATCAACTTCAATAATGATGTTATAAACACCTATAACTGTCAATCGGATGTTTTTGTAACACGCCGCGTTTCGCACGGTTTCGGGCTAAAAACTGACCATTCTGCCGCCAATTTCACCGCTCCGAATGATACGCGGAGACTTGGTTTTAAAAGCTGTCACTGGCAATACATGCCCTTGCCAAAAACGTTAGTTCTATTTTTTTATTATTTAAAAACAGATATATAGACACGACACCCACTTCTTTTCTTCTAGCAGAAGAGGCTAATCCATCCGCAAAGAAGCTGGGGTTCGAACTACAATTTCCACCACAATCACCTTTTGGTGAAAAAAAATGCTTACCCACGAAAATTTTACAGACAGGCCGTTATCGTTATGTTATCTCGATCATAAGCGAAGGCCCATTCTCATTAAAAACATGGGTAGCGAGCGACAGATTTCGTCGCGGGAGGAATCCAAATGTCCGCCAAGGACCTCATTGGGAAAGCATAATTCAGTCATGCGTGGTCAAGGTGATATAATCATCGGCATCGACGCGGGCACATCCGTCGTCAAGGCTGTGGCATTCGACCTTAGCGGTCGGCAACTCGATTCGGCAGCTGTCCGGAACAAATATGAAACCGGCGAACATGGCGCTGTTACACAGTCGCTTTCCCAAACATGGGAAGATTGCGCCAGCGCATTGCGTGGCCTTGCCGAGAAAATTCCAAACTTAAGCCAGCGCACTGCCGCTGTTTCGGTCACCGGCCAGGGTGACGGTACATGGCTGGTCGGGCGAGACAACAAGCCTGTTGGCGATGCCTGGATCTGGCTCGACGCCCGCGCGGCCAATACAGTTACCAAACTTGCAGCAGGGCCGATGAACCGCGCGCGCTTTGAAGCGACCGGCACCGGCCTCAATACCTGCCAGCAAGGCACCCAGATGGCGCATATGGACAGTTTCGTACCGGAACTGCTCGACAATGCGGAAGTCGCCCTTCATTGCAAGGACTGGCTTTACCTCAACCTCACCGGCGTCCGCGCCACAGATCCCTCAGAAGCCAGTTTCACATTCGGCAATTTCCGCAATCGTCAATATGACGAAGTGGTTATTGAAGCCCTTGGCCTTAAAAAGCGCCGTGGTTTGCTGCCCGCAATCGTGGACGGCACTCTGAACCAGCATCCGCTAACCCCCGAAGCGGCTGCGGCGACAGGTCTTTTGGCCGGTACGCCGGTGAGTCTCGGCTATGTTGATATGGTAATGACTGCACTCGGCGCGGGCGTCTATTGCGGCACCGCTGATGCAGGTTGCTCGACCATCGGATCGACCGGCGTGCATATGCGTGCAAAGCAGGTTTCCGACATTCATCTGAATGCGGAAGGCACGGGTTATGTCATTGCTCTGCCAGTTCCGGGCATCGTCACGCAGGTTCAGACCAACATGGGTGCGACGATCAATATCGACTGGATTCTGCAGATCGCTGCCGACCTCATGTCGACGGCAGACAAAAAAGTCTCGCTGAACGATCTGATCCCGCGCCTCGATGAGTGGTTTAACGCAAGCCGCCCCGGCGCGCTTCTTTACCATCCTTATATTTCGGAAGCCGGAGAACGCGGACCTTTCGTTAACGCTTTTGCCCGCGCGGGCTTTATCGGTCTTTCAAGCCGTGATCGTTTTCCCGAACTGGTTCGTTCGGTGGTCGAAGGTCTCGGCATGGCGACACGCGATTGCTATGCGGCCATGGGTGATATGCCCGCCGAATTGCGCCTGACAGGCGGCGCCGCTCGCTCGCGCGCACTGCGCAGCACCTTGTCTGCAGCGGTCAACGCACCTGTGCGCGTTTCATCGCGTGAAGAAGCTGGTGCGGCAGGTGCAGCCATGATGGCTGCGGTTGCGATCGGCGCTTATAAGACGATGGATGACTGTATATCCGAATGGGTGGCCCCGCTGCTTGGAGCCACTGAAGCGCCTGATGAAGTGCAGGCGAAACGCTATGAAGAACTCTTCACGGCCTACAAGGACGCAAGACTGGCTTTAGAGCCTATCTGGGACAAGCTCGCAGCTGATAGATAATTAGACAATCGGCTGAAATTACATATTATTTTGCCGGAATGCCGGCATCCGAAGGAGCATGAAATGGCTGAACCGGAAATCTACGATCTGTTTGTGATTGGTGGTGGGATCAACGGCGCGGGCGTGGCTCGCGATGCAGCCGGGCGCGGCCTCAAGGTTGTGCTGGCGGAAAAAGACGACCTCGCCGAAGGCACCTCGTCCCGCTCAGGCAAGCTTGTGCATGGTGGCCTGCGTTATCTCGAATATTACGAATTTCGCCTTGTCCGCGAAGCGTTGATCGAGCGCGAAGTTCTGCTTAATGCGGCACCGCATATCATCTGGCCGATGCGCTTTGTTCTGCCGCACAGCCCGCAGGATCGCCCGGCTTGGCTCGTTCGCCTCGGCCTGTTCCTTTACGACCATCTTGGCGGTCGCAAGAAGCTGCCCGGAACCCGCACACTTGATCTGAAGCGCGACCCGGAAGGCACACCGATTCTCGATCAATATACCAAGGGCTTCGAGTATTCCGATTGCTGGGTGGATGACGCCCGCCTCGTCGTTCTCAATGCTGTGGGCGCCGCTGAAAAAGGCGCGACCATTCTGACCCGTACGCCTGTTACCTCCGCACGTCGCGAAAAAGGCGGCTGGGTCGTTGAAACCAAAAACCGCGACACTGGCGAAGTGCGCAGTTTCCACGCACGCTGCATCGTCAATTGCGCAGGCCCGTGGGTTACAGACGTTATCACCAATGTGGCTGGCTCAAATTCTTCGCGCAATGTGCGTCTGGTCAAGGGCAGCCATATCATCGTGCCAAAATTCTGGTCGGGTGCGAATGCCTATCTGGTTCAAAACCACGACAAGCGCGTGATCTTCATCAATCCATATGAAGGCGACAAGGCGCTCATCGGCACCACCGATATCGCTTATGAAGGCCGTGCCGAAGACGTCAGCGCAGACGAAAAAGAAATCGATTACCTGCTCACCGCAGTAAACCGCTATTTCAAGGAAAAGCTGCGCCGCGAAGACGTGCTGCACAGCTTCTCTGGTGTGCGTCCGCTGTTTGATGACGGTAAGGGCAATCCATCAGCTGTCACCCGCGACTATGTTTTCGATCTGGATGAGACCAACGACGCGCCACTGCTGAACGTGTTTGGTGGCAAGATCACCACATTCCGCGAGCTCGCAGAGCGCGGTATGCATCGCTTGAAGCACATCTTCCCGAATATGGGCGGAGACTGGACACATGGCGCACCGCTTCCGGGCGGCGAAATCCCGAATGCGGATTACGAAACCTTCGCAAATAGCCTCCGCGACAGCTATCCATGGATGCCGCGCAAGCTCGTCCATCACCACGGACGTCTCTATGGTGCCCGCACCAAGGACATCGTTGCAGGTGCATCCGATCTTAACGGACTTGGACAGCATTTCGGCGGCAATCTCTATGAGGCTGAAGTTCGCTATCTCGTGTCGAAAGAATGGGCGAAGACGGCGAACGACATTCTCTACCGCCGCACCAAGCACTATCTGCACCTGACCGAAGCCGAACGTACTGCTTTCATTGCATGGTTCGACAATGCCAAACTTGCTGCATAAAGCGCGACAACCGAGGACACCATGGCCCTTACGCTTTCGCTGAACACCAATCCGCTTGTGAACCGCTTTGCAGAGCCGGATGATCTGATCGAAACCGTTGCGCGCGACCTGCGCCTGCGCGATCTGCAGCTCACGCACGAGTTCATCAATCCGAGCTGGCAGGCTTCGACCATTCGTCGCCTGACCCGCGACATGGACAAGGCACTAGAGCGCACCGGTGTCCGTGTAACGTCGGGCATGACGGGCCCCTATGGCCGCCTCAACCATTTCGGCCATCCGGATGCCGAAGTGCGCCGCTACTATGTCGACTGGTTCAAGACATTTGCCGATATTATCGGCGATCTCGGTGGCAAGTCGGTGGGAACACAGTTTGCGATTTTCACCTACAAGGATTTTGACAATCCTGAACGCCGCGAAGAGCTGATTAAGATTGCGATCGACTGCTGGGCGGAAGTTGCCGAACATGCGAGCCGTTCCGGTCTGGAATATGTCTTCTGGGAACCAATGAGCATTGGTCGTGAATTTGGAGACACAATCGCTGAAAGCATCAAGCTTCAGGATCGACTGACCGCCGCCAATATGGCAATTCCAATGTGGATGATGGCCGACATCGATCATGGCGATGTCACCTCCGCTAACCCGGACGATTTCGACCCCTATGCTTGGGCGCGTGCCGTGCCGAAGGTCTCACCGATCATTCACATCAAGCAGAGCCTTATGGATAAGGGTGGCCATCGTCCTTTCACCGCTGCTTTCAATGCCAAGGGCCGTATCCAGCCTGAACCTTTGCTCAAGGCTTTTGCCGAAGGCGGTGCGGTGGATAACGAAATCTGCCTTGAACTCTCATTCAAGGAACGTGATCCAAACGACCGTGAAGTTATTCCGCAGATTGCGGAAAGTGTGGCCTTCTGGGCGCCGCACATTGACACGGGTGCAGGCGATTTGAAAATATAACTACAAGAAAAGAATAAAGAATCGGGAGCAGGCAGCACGAAAATGGCAGATTCAGACGATTCCTTGGCCCTTCGTGCAGCCTGGCTCCATTTCATTGCTGGCATGACCCAGTCAGCCGTTGCAAAGCGCCTGGGCTTACCATCTGTGAAGGCACACCGATTGATCGCCAAAGCCGTTGCTGATGGCGCAGTTAAAGTGACAATCGACGGCGATATCACCGAATGTATCGACCTCGAAAACCGGCTCGCAGAGCAATATAATCTTGAATATTGCGAAGTCGCTCCCGATCTCGGCGAAGATGCCTTGCCTCTCTTGTCTCTCGGAAGTGCGGGTGCGGAATTTCTGCGCCGCGAAATTGAGCATGGCGATCATGAAGTGATCGGCCTCGGCCATGGCCGCACGCTTTCAGCAGCGGTCAATCACATGCCGCGCGTGGCGGCCAAGGATTTGCAATTTGTGTCGCTGCTCGGTGGTCTGACGCGAAATTTTGCAGCCAATCCGCATGATGTGATGCATCGCATTGCAGAAAAGACCGGCAGACCTGCTTATGTGATGCCAGTGCCTTTCTTTGCAAATACGGCAGAAGATCGCGAAGTGCTGCTGGCCCAGAAGGGTGTTACCAGCGTCTTTGAAATGGGGTGTCAGGCCGAACTCAAGATTGTCGGTATCGGTACTGTCGACGCCCATGCGCAGCTCGTCACATCAGGGGTGATTGATCTGTCGGAGATGGAAGAGATCGCAGAGCGTGGCGCTGTCGGTGAAATGCTGGGGCATTTCTTCGACATCAATGGCACGCGGCTTGAAACAGGGCTGACGGCACGCACCATTGCCGCTTCGGTGGAAAATGCCGATATGAGCCGCATTATCGGCCTCGCTGGCGGGCTCTCCAAAGCAGACGCTATCCGTTCGGTGCTTAGGAGTGGTCGGCTTTATGGGCTGATTACCGACGAGCGTACGGCCAAAGCACTTCTGCAATAGCCACAACGTCGATCAACAAAATATCACAAAATCACATTTTATATGGATTGTTTTGTGATTTTGTGATTTAAGTTTGTGTGATAAACAAACACGCTCTGAGATCGGAAATTCCGTGAAACGCGACGAAAGAAGACAGGCGATCATCAATCTGCTGATTGAAAATCATGCAGTCGATCTCGATGATCTTTCCGAGCGCTTTGCTGTCTCCAAAATGACCATCCATCGCGATCTGGATTCTCTTGAAGAATCCGGCGTGCTGCGCAAAGTACGCGGCGGCGCAACCATGGATGCTGGCTCTCAGTTTGAAAGCGATTTCCGTTTTCGCGTCCAGCAGGATAACGAAGCCAAGATCGAGATGGGCCGCGCGGCCCTTGACCTGATCGAACCTGGCATGACCGTGATGATTAATGACGGTTCCACCGCCGCAGTTCTCGGAAGCATGTTGATCGAAAAACGCCCGCTGACGGTGATTACCAACAATGCGGTCATCATCGAAAACCTCAAAGGCGAAGGCGGCATCAATCTGATCGCGCTCGGCGGGGTATTTTCGGCAAAGTTCAATGCGTTCTTTGGCCTGCTGACCGAAGAAGCGCTGTCAAAACTCAGCGCAGATATTGCCTTCATTTCCGCGCCTGCGGTCAATGGGCGTCTGGTCTACCATATGGATGAAAACGTCGTCCGCACCAAGCGCGCCATGACTGCGTCGGCAACCCGCACATGCCTGCTGGTCAATCATCAGCGTTTCCGGCGCACGGCCCTGCATGTGATGGCTGATCTTGGCGATTTCGACGCGATCATCACGGATAAATCACCGGGCGATGCACTTGTGGCCGAACTTGAGCCGGCAGGCATCAAACTGACAATTGCAGAATAACACACGAGAAGAAAGACCATTCAAGCATGTCCAAATTCTGGGTAGGTACGAGCTGGAAAATGAACAAGACGCTTGCGGAAGCACGCGTTTTCGCGGACGCACTGAAAGACGCCGATGCTGACCGCTCGGCAGACATTCAGCGCTTCGTCATTCCGCCGTTTACTTATGTTCGTGAAGTGAAGGAAATTCTGTCGGAAACCTCCGTCAAGGTTGGCGCGCAGAACATGCACTGGGCTGATCAGGGTGCATGGACTGGCGAAATTTCGCCGTTGATGCTGAAAGATTGCAACCTCGACATCGTAGAACTCGGCCATTCAGAACGCCGCGCAAACTTTGGCGAAACCAACGAAACTGTTGGCCTCAAGGTTGAAGCAGCCGTTCGTCACGGCCTGATCCCGCTTATCTGCATTGGCGAAACGCTCGAAGACCGCGAAAGCGGACGTGCTGCGGAAGTGCTTGCTGAAGAAGTGCGCGGTGCACTTTCCAAGCTTTCGGACGAACAGAAAAAGGCCGAAATCCTGTTTGCCTATGAGCCTGTCTGGGCGATTGGTGAAAATGGCATTCCAGCCTCGGCAGATTACGCCGATGCCCGCCAGGCCGAAATTATTGCTGTTGCTGAAGGTATCCTTGGCCGTCGCGTGCCATGTCTCTATGGCGGCTCGGTCAATCCCGGCAACTGCGAAGAACTCATTGCCTGCCCGCATATCGACGGCCTGTTCATTGGCCGTTCGGCATGGAACGTGGAAGGCTATCTCGATATTTTGGCGAAATGCGCCAAAACCATCAAAGCTAATTAAGGAGCAATATCATGAAAGTAGCAGTAGCAGGCGATAGCGCCGGTGAAGGTCTGGCCAAGGTTCTTGCAGATTATCTGAAGGATCGTTTTGAAGTGTCCGAAATCTCCCGCACGGACGCTGGCGCAGACACATTCTACGCAAACCTCTCGGACCGCGTTGCATCCGCCGTTCTCGACGGCACCTATGACCGCGCAATTCTGGTTTGCGGCACCGGTATCGGTGTTTGCATTGCAGCCAACAAGGTTCCTGGCATCCGCGCAGCGCTGACCCACGACACCTATTCGGCAGAACGTGCAGCACTCTCCAACAACGCGCAGATCATCACCATGGGCGCACGCGTTATCGGTTCGGAAGTTGCAAAGACCATTGCTGACGCGTTCCTTGCCCAGACCTTTGACGAAAATGGCCGCTCGGCTGGCAATGTTGACGCGATCAACGAAGTCGACGCCAAGTACAACAAGTGCTGATTGTCTAAAGCAACACCCCAAAACACAAAAAGCGGCGGGTTTTCCCGCCGCTTTTTTTATATTGAAGCTAGACTATTTTAGCTGAACTTCGGATCCAGCGAACCATCGCGATAACGCTTTGCCATATCCGACAGCGGGATCGGACGAATTGACTGAGCATGGCCAGCGGTGCCGAACTGCTCGAAGCGATCCTTGCAAAGCTTGGTCATCGCAGCCATTGCAGGCTTGAGATACTTGCGCGGATCGAACTCGCTCGGGTCTTCCTGCAGCACGCGGCGGATCTGGCCCGTCAGCGCCATGCGGTTATCGGTGTCGATGTTGATCTTGCGCACGCCATGCTTGATACCGCGCTGGATTTCTTCAACAGGCACACCCCAGGTTGGCTTCATATTGCCGCCATACTTGTTGATGATTTCCTGCAAATCTTCCGGCACCGAAGACGACCCATGCATGACAAGATGCGTGTTTGGAAGCTTACGGTGAATCTCCTCAATCACGTTCATTGCAAGCACGGAACCATCAGGCTTGCGGCTGAACTTGTAAGCGCCATGCGAGGTGCCCATAGCGATTGCCAGTGCATCGACCTTGGTTTCACGCACGAATTTCACGGCTTCTTCCGGGTCTGTCAGAAGCTGGTCATGCGAAAGCTGACCTTCCGCACCATGACCGTCTTCTGCCTCACCCATACCAGTTTCGAGCGAACCGAGAACACCAAGCTCACCTTCAACCGAAATGCCGCCAAGATGAGACATTTCACTGACCTGACGCGTAACGGAGACGTTGTAGTCCCAGTCGGCAGGGGTCTTGCCATCAGCCTTGAGCGAGCCGTCCATCATGACGGAGGTAAAGCCTGCCTGAATTGCAGTCATGCAAGTGGCAGCTTCGTTGCCGTGATCGAGATGCACGCAAACCGGAATATGCGGATAGATTTCCGTGACCGCATCCATCATGTGGCGCAGCATGATATCATTTGCATAGGAACGCGCACCGCGCGAAGCCTGCAGGATAACCGGCGCATTGGTCGCATCCGCCGCTTCCATGATGGCGAGCGCCTGCTCCATGTTGTTGATGTTGAAAGCCGGAACGCCATAGCTGTGTTCAGCAGCGTGGTCGAGCAATTGACGCAGCGTAATACGTGCCATCTGAGTTTCCTCTTAGTTAATTGCGCGGACGCGCGTAATATTCGCCGAGAACATCGACTTCTTCCGCAACACCGAACACCAGCGCGCTGCGCTCGTGGTAGGTTTCGGGAACGATATCGAGGATCGGTGTGGAACCGTTGGTCGCCTTGCCACCAGCCTGCTGGCTGAGGAAAGCAATCGGATTGGCTTCATAAACGAGGCGCAGACGGCCTTTTTCATAACCCGGACGCGCATCGTCTACGTAGAAGAAGATGCCGCCGCGCTGCATGATGCGATGCATGTCTCCGACAGCTGCACCCAACCAGCGCATATTGAAATTGCGTCCGCGCGGACCGTCCTTGCCGTTGTAGCAATCATCGACATAGGCCTTCATGCCAGCCGAAAGATGACGATAAACGGATGCGTTATAGGCGAGATCGGACGTGCGCTCTGGAAGAGTCACATTCTTGCGGGTGATCTGGAAGATACCGCTGACCGGATCAAGCGTCGCGAAAAGAACGCCTTCGCCGACCGAGAAGGCGAGATCAATCGAATTGCCGAACGAGACATAACCTGCTGCCAGCTGGCGATTGCCGGGCTGAAGGAATGGCTCTGCCGTATCCGCAGGGAAGATCGAGAAAATGGTACCGAGCGGCGCGCCGAGGCCCACATTACCGGAACCATCGAGCGGGTCGATTGCAACCGCAACCAGACCATCCGCTTTACCCTTAACAGGAAGATCCGCTTCTTCGGACAGAACTGATGCAGCACCCGCCGCAATCAGCAGTTCAACGAAGAGATTGTGTGAGCCGACATCGATGCTCTTCTGCTGATCAGAATCGCTGTTGACGCCAACCAGCTTACCCGGATCACCCGGTAGCGAGCCGCGCGCGATGCGACCAGCGAGACGGCCTGACCCTGCAAGAATGGCCTTGATGACGTTGCTCGTTGCAAGACGCAGGCCATCCTGACCTGCCCAAGTGTCCAGATACTCGCCAGCAGCCTGCGCATCCACACGGTCATTGTCGCCTGCGAGAACCAGTGGTGCGAAATTACCTACCATCGTCATTGGCCCTGCTCCTTAAAAAGAGGCAGTTGCAGCACGTTGGAAGCGGGGGAAACGGAATTCATTTACTGGCAATCTCCATGCGTATGTCTTCAAGACACGCCCGATAGTGGGCCGAGACACGGAGGACGTAACACCGTTCTGATATCATCACAATCATGTGGATAACATTATAACGATTTAAATGTGATAATATGTTTTAAAATGATGTTAATTAGAGATACGCAGCGTCATTTCCTCACACGAAACACATGAGGAAGGCCTGAACCCGGGTCGATTCCCCGCTCTCTTTTCAAATATTGAAGCGAATTTTTGGTGTCGCAGCGAATTGCGCTTTGCTAGGCTTAAAAGCTAAGAGCCCTGTTAATCCTGCTTTTTCTTGTCAGGATCAAATGTCACAAAGAAGCGGTAGGCCGACCAGAGGCCAAGCGCTCCGAACAGCATGGCCCAACCGACTGCGCCCATCGAAATCTCAAATGCAGCCCATGCCAGACAACTTCCTGAGATCAATACCCGTATCCACAGAGGTCGAAATCGCGGGTCATCAAACTCAAACATCGTCCAGCCTTGTTACGGTTTCGCATTTCCGCGCCATGCAGGCGGGGAATTCACCTTATTTAGCTAGTTTTCGATCATTCCGTAAGTGCTGGCGCTCCGTTTGGCTGATATTTTGTGATTTTGATCACATCAGATGCGGGAACTAAAAATCTGCCACCTTACCCCATGCGCTTTTATTCAAGCGTTCGGGCTTATATGAGCTCGGCTCGACAATCGGCTTGCGTCCCAAAATGACATCGGCAATCATATGCCCGGCACCAGGGCCAATGCCAAAACCATGACCACTGAAGCCTGCCGCCAGAATGAAACCCGGAACAGTTTCAATTTCTCCTATTGCCGGTACGCCATCGGGCGTGCTGTCGATATAACCAGCCCAGCGATTTGCAATTGGCACTCCAGCTAGCGCTGGTAATAGTTCCTGCGCCCTTTGATACGTTAAACCAATCTGCCCTTCGTCGGGCTTGGGGTTGAGAATGCGATTGCGCTCCATCGGCGTCACTTCATCCAACCGCCACTTGGTCAATGTTTCATGCCCAGAACACCAGCCTTGAATGCCGCCGGGAGCAAGGCTGCGCCAGCGGCGCATGAACATCGGTACAAACTCACGGCTGAAACGCAATTGCTGCGGCGTCACGTCAACGCGCGCGCGACCGCTGATCGCAAGTGTATAACCCCCATCCATACGGCGCGTCAGCGACACTTGAGCCGTATGCAATGCATCGGGCAAACCAACAACGCCGGATGCGACGGATAAAATGGAAGCACGAACTGCGGCCTGCGGAAAACGAATGCCAAGCTGGTTGCAGAAGGAGGATGCCCATGCACCACCCGCCATTACAACAGTCTTTGTGCGGATGGTACCCGACTCCGTTACAACACCGCTGACACGACCACCGCTTAATTCAAGTCCACGGGCGGCACAGTTCTGATGAACAGTTCCGCCGGCTGCCATGATACCTCGAGCCACCACAGGAACTGCGCGTGACGGATCAGCAATTCCGTCAGTTGGCGAGAAAACACCACCTTTCCAGCTCTGCCCGGTTGCTTTGCCGCGCTCAGCGGCCTCACCCGTGCTGAGCATATGCGTGGTAACGCCCACTGTTTTTGCAAAATCCCGCCAGCGGGCCCAGCCCGCAATCTCCGCCTCATCCTGCGACAGATAAAGAAGGCCGCACCGGCGAAAACCGGGATCTTCTCCGGTTTCTTCTGCAATCTTGTCCCAAAGCTCGAGGCTTTTTGTAGCCATCGGAAGCTCACGGGCATCGCGGTTTTGTTGTCGACACCAGCCCCAGTTTCGGCTCGATTGCTCCGCAGCGATACGCCCCTTTTCAACAAGAGCCACTTTTACGCCGCTACGCGCTAGATAATAGGCTGTGAAAACGCCCACTACGCCACCACCAATCACAACGACATCCGCCTCACTTGGCAAGGTTGGACTGGTTTCGATGTGTAAAAGCGGTGCAGACATGCGCAGGACTCCAATGTTTCGCATATCCTAGTGCTGTACGTTCCGCTTGATGCGTTGGAGTTCGTCTTTACACAGAATTTCGTATGGTTTGGCGTCGTTTTGACAGGCGATTATTGCGCCCAAACAGCGTGCAGTGCGTGGCTCTACTGAATATCAGAAACAGAGCATGGCGCGATTGCAGCTTCCGGGGAAAAAGATAATAATCTCAACCGAAAGTACCGAATAACTGGTTTTGCTATGAAGCTCGATAAAATCGACATCAAAATTCTATCCGAAATGCAGAAGAATGGGCGGATAACCAATGTCGAGCTTGCAGAACTCGTCAACCTTTCACCCAGTCCCTGCCTCATGCGGGTGAAAAAACTGCAATCTGAAGGTTATATTACCGGCTATTCCGCGCAAATCAATGTTTCGAAGCTTGGACAGACATTGACGGTTTTCACTGAGATTACGCTCAAAAACCATCGTCAGATCGATTTTGCGCGATTTCTTGCCACCGTCGAGAAGATCGATTCCGTTATTGAGTGTCATCTGGTTTCCGGCGGCTACGATTATCTGATGAAGTTCGTCACCGCCGGAATTGTCGAGTATCAGACGATCATGGAACGCCTGATCGATATGGATATCGGCATAGATAAATATTTTAGCTTCGTTGTCCTCAAATCACCGATCGTCAAAGCGCATCTGCCGCTTGATGTGATGTTCACAGAGTAGCGGATCAGGCGGCCTCAGAACGCGGCGCCATTGCGCCTGTCATCAAGGCCACTGCATCCGACATCGAATATTCCTTCGGATCGACTACCGTCAGTCGCTTACCAAGACGATGAATATGGATGCGATCAGCCACTTCAAAAACATGCGGCATGTTGTGCGAGATCAGCACAATCGGCATTCCTCGTGCCTTCACATCCTGAATAAGCTCCAGAACGCGGCGGGATTCCTTTACGCCAAGTGCCGCCGTCGGCTCATCCATGATGACGACCTTTGAACCGAAGGCCGCCGCGCGTGCAACCGCGACACCTTGCCGTTGACCGCCGGAGAGCGTTTCCACCGCCTGACCAATATTCTGGATGGTCATCAGGCCGAGTTCAGACAGCTTTTCACGCGCGATCTTTTCCATCGCTCCACGATCAAGCATCCTGAGTAATGAACCAAGCGGTCCCTTGCGGCGGATTTCGCGTCCAAGAAACAAATTATCCGCAATGGAAAGCGCAGGAGAAAGAGCAAGATTCTGATAAACCGTCTCAATACCTGCATGGCGCGCTTCCATTGGCGAATGGAAACTGACTGGCTTGCCATCAAGCAATATCTCGCCTTCATCGGGACGGATGGCCCCTGACAGCGCTTTAATAAGCGAAGATTTGCCAGCGCCGTTGTCGCCAATGACAGCAAGGATTTCTCCCGGATAGAGGTCAAAGTCGGCATGATCGAGTGCAGTGACGCGCCCATAACGCTTGACGAGACCGCGTGCGGAAAGAACCGGTGTTGTAGAGGTTTTCATGCGGCAGCCTTTCTGATCCATTGGTCAATGGCAACGGCAGCAATAATAAGAACACCAATAAGGAGATAGGTCCATTGCGGATCTGTACCCCACAAGCGCAAGCCCAGCGAAAAAACACCAACAATCAGCGCGCCAAACATTGTGCCAAGGATGGACCCACGTCCGCCGAAGAGCGAAATCCCACCAATCACGACAGCCGTAATGGATTCAATGTTGGCAAACTGCCCAGCGGTTGGTGACACAGAACCCAAGCGCCCGATCATAGCCCAGCCAGCAAGTGCGCAAATAAGACCTGCCAGAACATAAACCGACATGAGTATCGGCTTAACCGAAACGCCTGATAGTTTTGCAGCCTCCGGATCATCGCCTATGGCATAGACATGGCGCCCCCAGGCCGTGTGATTTAGCACGAACCAGAGCAACAAAACCAAAAGTACCATCGCGATAACGCCATAGGTGAAGACCGCCCCACCTACGCGAATGCTTTCTCCAAAAAACTGCAGGATAGGCGCCTCTGCCGTAATCTCCTGTGCACGAATGGTTTCATTCGAGGAATAAAGAAAATTCGTCGCCAGGATCACCTGCCACATGCCAAGCGTGACAATAAATGGTGGCAACCGCACATAAGCGATCAAGAACCCGTTGATGAAGCCGCAAAGCGCACCGGTAGCAAAGCCGAACAGGATGGAAAGCTCTGCAGGCAAGCCATAGCGGAATGTGAACTGCCCCATGACCACGGAAGATAAGACCATGATTGCGCCAACCGAGAGATCGATGCCGGCGGTAAGGATCACCAAAGTCTGCGCCGCAGCCACGATGCCTGTAATCGCGACTTGCTGTAGAATAAGTGTCAGCGCGAAAGCGGAGAAAAACTTTCCACCAAGCGTTATGCCGAAGACCAGCAACGACATAACCAGCACAATCAGCGGTACAGCCGCGGGATTGTGATGCAGAAAATGCCGGAGGCGATAGAGCAAAGACTGATCACCCGCATCGAAAGATGCGACATCGCTTGCGCTTTGGGAGAGCGATTTTTCATATTCCTGCATTGATGCTTTTACAGGGGTGGTCGTCGCCTGCGGCTCACTCATATCTATCTCCTGCTTTAGAGCGCATCCCGAAAAGTGTGAAACGGTTTTCGGATAAAGATGCGCGTTAAAACAAACTTTTAGAGCGCCGATCTGATCCAATCAGATCGAACCGCGCTCTAAGGCGCAAGAGCATCCGGCAAAAGCTGCCGGATGCGAGTTATCACTAGAACGCATCTCGAAACGAGCGAAGCGGTTTTCGGAACAAGAAGCGCGTAAAAACAAATGGGTAGAGCATTTCCAATGACTCAATCAAAACCGGAAATGCTCTAAGCTTTTAACCCCAGCACTTGCCGAGCGCAGTTTTGGTGTCGATTGATTCCACACCCTCGACTGGCTTGTCAGTGACCAGCGCCACGCCCGTATCGACGAAGGTCTTGCCTTCTGTCGGCTTTGGCTTTTCGCCGCTATCCGCGAATTTTTTGATAGCTTCGATGCCAAGCGCTGCCATCTGCAGCGGGTATTGCTGCGACGTTGCACCAATTACACCAGCTTCGACGTTTTTAACGCCTGGGCAACCGCCATCGATCGAAACGATAAGCACGTCTTTTTCACGGCCTACGGCCTTGAGTGCTTCATAAGCACCAGCTGCAGCAGGTTCGTTGATCGTATGAACGACATTGATGGTCGGATCTTTCTGGAGAAGGTTTTCCATCGCGCGACGGCCACCTTCTTCATTACCATCAGTCAAATCACGACCTACAATGCGTGGATCATCTTCATCACCAAGCTTGGTCTTGTCTTTCGGGTCGATGCCAAAGCCAACGGCAAAACCCTGATCGCGCAGAACGTCAACGCTTGGCTGCGACGCGGTGAGGTTAAGGAACGCCACGCGCGCATCCTTGACCTTATCGCCAAGCGTTGCCGCAGCCCATTTGCCGACTAGTTCGCCCGCAAGGAAGTTGTCTGTCGCGAAAGTGGCATCTGCTGCATCCGCTGGTTCTAGCGGCGTATCAAGCGCAATGATCAACGCACCCGCGTCACGAGCTTTTTGCAGCGACGGTACGATGCCCTTTGTGTCAGAAGCGGTAATCAGAATGCCCTTGGCACCATCCGCAATACAGGTTTCGATTGCCGCGACCTGACTTTCGGAATCGCCGTCGATCTTACCTGCATAAGTCTTGAGATTGACGCCTAGCTCCTTGGCTTTTGCAATCGCGCCTTCCTTCATCTTGACGAAGAAGGGATTGGTGTCGGTCTTGGTAATCAGGCAAGCACCAACATCCGCCGCATTGGCTAGGCCTGCAACCGAAGCGGCCACACCAAGCGTAAAGGCAGCAACCGCTGCCGAGAGAACTGTCTTCTTCATGAACTCCTCCCAGAGTGAAACCGGTTCCTCTTCCCCCGGCGTGATGAAAGCAAAACACGGCTTCGCAACAGAGTCAATTAATAAATCCACTTGATTTATTAATTTGCTGTGCCACTCTCTGGCTGGGAGATTAAGGCTGGCTTGTTTGCTTAAAGTACGATTCCGGCGCTTAAGTTGATGTTTTTATTTAACATGTTCGACAAATGAGGGCTTTTTCTGCTTCATCGAATGGAGTAGGCCAATCGACGATAAAGCGCGCTTGGATCTGATTGAACCAGATCGACGCGCTAAGCTTATGTTTATTCGCGCATCTTGTTCCGAAGATCGTTTCACACATTTCCGGGCGCGATTTCAACATGCGGGACCTTGGGAGAGGATATGGTCAGGCACACTTCAGAACGTGGTTCTGAGCAGCGCGGCGAACCCGCAGCAGCTGGATCCGCTTTGCCACAATTTGCCGAAACCGGGGCGAGTATTAATCGTGGATCCAATCAAATTGGCGTTCGCGCCTATAATGAACGCCTTGTACTGGCGCTGGTGCGCCGACATGGTGCAATGGCGCGCGCTGATATTGCGAGGAAGACCGGGCTTTCCGCACAAACCATTTCTGTGATCATTCGCGAACTCGAAAAAGATGGCCTCATTACACAAGGCGAACGCGTGCGCGGGCGTGTGGGGCAACCATCCATGCCCATGCGGCTTGCTGCCGATGGTGTCTTTTCCTTTGGCCTCAAGATTGGACGGCGCAGTGCAGAGATCATCCTGATGGATTTTCTCGGTCACATCCGGCAGCGCCGCCACGTCACATATTCCTGGCCCGTTCCCGATAAAATTCGCCAATTCGCTTTCGATAGTATCAATGAGTTTACGGTAGCCCTTGATGCAGATAAACGCACCCGTATTGCGGGCCTCGGTATTGCGCTTCCGTTCGAACTCTGGAACTGGGTCGAGGAAGTTGGTGCACCTGCCGCCGATATGAATGCTTGGCTTGATGCCGATCTGATCCATGATTTCGGGTCAGCTTTGCCATTTCCTGTTTTTCTGCAAAATGACGGAACTGCCGCCTGCGGCGCCGAGCTGACATTCGGGCGCGGGCCTGAATTTACCGATTTTGTCTATTTCTCAATCGGGTCATTTATCGGTGGCGGTGTGGTTCTAAACAACACACTCTATCCGGGTCGCACCGGCAACGCTGGAGCGCTTGGCTCCATGCCTATGCGTATGCGCGGAACAGACGATGCTCGCGAAACAATTCAGTTGATCGATACTGCCTCGCTCTTCGTGCTTGAACGCATGTTGCGTGAGCACGGTATCTCGTCGGAAGAGCTGTGGCTTTCCCCGGAAAGCTGGCCGGATTTCGGTCAATTACTAGACGAGTGGGTTGCATTGGCGGCGCGCGGCCTGGCCCATGCGGCAGTTGCAGCCGCATCTGTGATTGATTTCCCTGCAGCGATTATTGACGGCTGGTTGCCAGAAAATGTCCGCCACAGCATCGTCGAAGCAACTAAGCTTGAGCTAACGCGCATCGACCTGCAAGGTCTTTCGGCACCCGAAATCATTGAAGGGAAAGTCGGTGTTCATGGAAAAGCGATGGGCGCTGCAAGCCTGCCGCTCTCCCATCGCTATCTTTTCGACCAGAGCGTCCTCTTCAAAGACAGCGCCTGATGGTTAGCCGCTGGCGCTGCCTGCATACAGACAGCGCCAGTTCTCTTTGACCACTTAGAATGAACGCTGGAAGCGGACTTTCAAACCGAATGCGTCTTCACCATCAAGCGCAATACGCTTGTTATTCCACTGAACATAGGTGAGTTCCGGGGTGATGTTGAAGCCCGGCACCAGTGCATAGCTCACATTGCCGGTCGCCATCAGCGTTTCGCTGGCATCATAACCAACCTGCAGGTTGAGCTTTGCCTTTTCTGTTGCCTGATAGGCAAGACCGCCCCACAAAGCCCAATCGCCACCCCATGTACCGTAGAAGCTGTCCACCATACGATAGACTTCGCCATTGGCATTGGCTTTGTAATGGTCATCATTGGATTTATAGGCGAACTGCGACCAGACCGAGAACTTGTCGTTCAATTTGAGGTCGACCTTGACCTTACCTGCCCATTCTTCGTTGCGCGCGTCATAGGCCGCTACACCTGCAATGCTACCCCATGACTGTGCATATTTCAGACCACCCACCACATGCGGCATGTAATCATCGATGGTAACATCGACGTCCGCATCTGTGTTTCCACCCTGTTCAAGTGACAAGGTAGCCGAGAAGCCCTCCTTGTTTTTGTAGGTATAGCTGATGAGGTTCGTGCGATAACCACCGGCAAGAATGACGTCATCATTGAGCACATTGCCCAAATAGTCCGTGAATGTCACAAAGGCCGATTGATCGAGACCGACGCGCAAACCACCCAGCTCGATAAAGCCGAGACGCAGGGAGCCTGACGATGAAGAATCTGCACCATTGTACCACTGATAACGAACTTCAGTGACTGTCTTGAGTGTACCAAGTTCGGTTTCGGTTCCAGTAAATGAGCGGAAAGTGAAACGGGTCAGCTGCGCATAAGTATCCATATCCCGGGTGCTCGGTACGCGCGCATAAGCATTATCGCCACCACTGACATCATAACGCACATAACCAGCAAAACGCAGGCAGGTTTCGGTTCCGGGAATATAGAAATAACCCTTGCCATAGGCATCGCAAACGCGAACATATTCAACAGCTTCAGGCTCAGGTGCAACAATGGTATCGGCAGCCGATGCAACTTGCGACATTGCTAGAACAGCGACCGATGCAGCTAGAATTTTCTTCATTTGAGTAAGTGTCCCCTTTGATTTTAGACAATAGGAGTTTTTCGGCGGAAAGAGACTTTCCGTCGTGCTGAGAACAGACTGCCGGAACTCACTAAAACCGGCGGCCTGCTATGACTGTGAATGCTGGATTACGTGCCTGATATCGACAAAGCGCCCCGCCCCGTCATCAACTCAAATCCCCCATCTGGATTTTATTGTAACTTCCTTAAACCCGGAACGGGTTAAGGTTAAATTATTCAGCATTTACAAAGTTTTATAGAGAGCTGCACACGCCAAAACAGGCACATGGCACTCTAAAGCTTGCAGTGACGCGCCATCATTTCGGCAACGTCTTCCCGCCCCTCTTCGCGCAGTTTTTTGATCGCAGCACTCATATCTGCCGACCGTTCGTCCTGCCCGAGCTTGAACTTGATTTCCATCTTCTCAATCGGCATTTCGTAGCCGACGATATTGGGCAGACGCCGCTCCAGACCACCGGGACCGAGTTCCTTCATCTGCCAAGGCTTGTCACGACCCTTTTCCATATGCTTGACGAGCTCGTGGAGATGTTTGGCGGTCGCTGCTTCCGACAGGATTTTGGGCGCGCCATGGATATGAGCAACCATGAAGCTCCAGGTTGGCGCGCTGTCCCTTTCCGGATAACCCGGATACCATGACGATGATACATAATGACCAGCATCCATCAGGATTGCGATTGATGGCAGGCCGCGTTTCAAAAACTCAACATGATCGTTGGATGCAGCAACATG
Source organism: Brucella pseudogrignonensis (assembly GCF_002252525.1). GTDB lineage: Bacteria > Pseudomonadota > Alphaproteobacteria > Rhizobiales > Rhizobiaceae > Brucella > Brucella pseudogrignonensis. Next base: position 49,940 of record NZ_NNRM01000053.1, on the reverse strand, counting down.
CGAGACCAGCGTGCCGTTTTCGCCGCGTGTTCGATCCATCATGAAGACAGGGTGCGATATAGCAACGCCTCCCTCATGGCTGGTGATCAAAGTACCAAGCACCGTTCTATCAACGAGATCGAAAACCTCGGTCGTATCGGACGGCTGGAAATAGGGCTTTGTATAGAGCATCGCTTGTCTCTTGATTTCAGGCGTGAATGGCGGGTAGTCGATCAGACCATGGGCACATGGCTTCCAACTGACCTGCAAGTTCGAATAGCAGATTTTCGGCCCCATAAGGAGCAATGAACTGGCTGCCGATTGGCAAACCATCAGACGTTTCGTGAAGTGGGACACTCATCGCAGGCAAGCCAGCAGCGTTTACCGGATGGGTGAAGGTTGTCAGCTCGAGAAACTGCCGGGCAAACCCCTTCCAGTCGGGTGATCGCATGTCGAGCATCCCAAGCGGAAATGATCCAACCGGCATGACCGGGCTTAACACCACATCGCATTCTTCAAACAGACGACTAAAACTGCGCGCCGTACTGTTTGCGGTCAAACGCGCTTGAATAACCTCTGTCGCAGCCAAGCCATCGCCGTAAGCGGCCAATCCCAGATTTGAAGGCTCAAAATAGAGGTCGTTGGCAGGCTTTGCCATTGTCGCGGCAACATCGGCCACTTCAATTGCGGTGTAAACGGCGATCAGTTTTTGTACGGCACCCGCAAGCTCAACGCCGTCAAAATCAGGCTTCACCCGAACAACGTTATGTCCGAGCCGTTCGCACAACGCAATCGTCGCCTCAAGTGCTGCGACTGTCTCCTCATCCAGATCATGACGCAGATCAGACTTCTGCCAGACGCCGATACGAAGTTTCCGCGGGGCCATTCTGACACTGTTTACGAACAAGTCCGTCTTGGCCGGGGCTGCGTAAAGCGAACCCGGTTCAAGCGCATCTGTCAGATCAAGCATCATTGCAGAATCGCGAACCGAGCGCGTCAACACATGATGGCTGACCATTCCGCCCCAGTTTTCTGTCGAAACCGGACCGCATGGGACACGCCCGCGCGACGGACGCAGCCCGAAAAGCCCGCCACAAGATGCGGGGATACGGATCGAGCCTGCTCCGTCATTGCCATAGGCCACAGGCACCATACGCGCGGCAACTGCCGCTGCCGCACCGCCGGAAGAACCGCCAATGCTGCGTGTCACATCCCAGGGATTGAGTGCCGTTCCATGAAGCGAGGATTCCGTTGCGATATTGCAGGAAAACTCCGGCAAATTGGTTTTACCCACCACCACCAGACCAGCGGACTTATAGCGTTTGACGAGTTCATGATCGCGCTGCGAGATATTTCCCTTTGCCGCACGACATCCAAAGGACATTGCTGCACCGGCATAGGAAGGGCAATCATCCTTCAACAGAACCGGAACACCGCTAAGCGGACCCTCTGGCAGCAGCGATTTAAGCTGTTCTTCCGCCTGATCGCGCATCTCGTGGATCACAGCATTCAGCTTAGGATTGCACCGATCAATCGCTGCAAATGCCTCATGAACAGCCTCACGCGGCGACAGAATTTTTGCGCGAATGGCCTCTCCCAGACCGATAGCGTCGGTCCGGGTGTAGTCAAAGGATGTAGACGTCATGGGGTTATCCCAATGCTAAGCTCGTGAAGCGGAGCGTTTACTGTGCCTTGCTGATCGTCCAGAAGCGAAGCGTATCACCAGCCCAGCCCTTGAAATCGTTCACTTTTGGACCGGCAGCGGTGATCGATGGCAAGTTTACCAGACCAAGGATCGGAACCTGCTCACCCATCAGCGTGTTGAGTTCGTTGAAGAGCTTCTTGCGTTCTTCGACGTCGCTTTTCGCAGAAACCTGCTTGAGAAGGTCTTCCGCCTTGGCATCGTCCCACTGGCGTGCGGCATCGACCTTCTTGTCACCGATCATCGACTGGAAAGACAACAGCGGATCAAGGCGGGCTGAATAAGCGAAAACAGCAAGTTCATAGGCGCCACGACGATACTGATCGAGCTGGGTCGCCCAGTCGCGCACTTCGAGCTGCGCATTGATGCCGGAGGCTGCAAGAAATGCCTGAACAATCGTGGCAACCTGCACGCGGTTCTGTCGGTTGGCGACCAGAAGGCTGATCGGTTCGCCCTTATATCCTGCCTTGGTCAGCAGCTCCTGCGCTTTGGCTGGATCGTATGCAGGCCAGGCAGCCGCCTGATTATCCGAATAGATTGTGTTTGGTGCAATGACCGACGGGTTTGGCGCATAAATGCCCTCACCGATCGCCGTTGCCAGCTGGTTAAGATCGATGGCGTGAGCAATCGCCTGACGCATCTGCGGATCTTTCAGCTTATCGGAAGTGGACTGAATTTGAAGCACCATCCATGAAGGCGTCTGCTGCACATTGACCTTCATGCCCTTCGCTTCCAGATCCTTGACACCAGTTGGCTCCACTTCATCGATGAAGTCGATCTCACCGGAAAGCAGACCATTCGTGCGCGTGCTGGAATCTGGAACAGTCATGAACTGAATGGTCTTTACATGACCTTTCTTGTTCCCTCCCAGACCGTCGAGATCGCCGGACAGAGCCGAATAATCATCGAAACGGGTCAGGTCCAGATAACGGCCACGCTCCCATTTGGAAAAAGCATAGGGACCTGTACCAATCGGCTTTACAAACTTGCCATCCGCATCAACGGATTCCGGGCTCAGTATCCAAGGGGTACACTGGATGGTAGCCATGGTGATGACAAAGTTTGGCGCAGGAGCTGCGAAGCTGAAGCGCACCGTGTTGTCATCAACAGCCTCGACCGTCTTCAACTCGGAATCGACCTTGCCATTATAGCGATTGACGCATTGAAACGCTGTATCCGGCTTGAGATAACGCTCGAAATTCCAGACGACATCCTTGGCAGTCAGGTCTTTGCCATTCTGGAACTTGACGCCTTTGCGCAATTTGAATTCATAGACCGTATGATCGGCATTCGAGGTCCAGCTCTCAGCCAGCATCGGCTTGATTGCGAGATCGTCGCCATAAGCGACCAGACCTTCGGCAATATGGGCAACAACCATATCGGCATTGGCATCGCGATTGACGCCCGGATTGATGCTCGCAACATCAGAGTGAATGGCGACGCGCAAGGTCTCATCGTCTGCAGCATGTGCTTGGAAGGATGTGGCGCTGAGGCCAAGAAGCGCAATGCTGAGTGCAGAGCGGATTGAAATTGGATTGAACATTTTGGTTTCCCCTTTTTGTTTTTGATTTAGCGGTATGGTCAGCTTTGTGACCTCAACACGTCCGCGAAAAATGCTTCGACCGGCTCCAGCACTTTGAAAGGCTCATGAGCCACGCCCGGCACCCTGTCCCTGCGAACCGCGATTCCATGCGCTTCAAACGACTTGGCCAGTGCTTCAATGCGGTCGATCCGGCAATCGCCCTGAAGATCGGCGCCGTCCATCCAGAAGGCGCTGTCACGCGGGATGGCGATTTCCCAAGTCGCGGTATCTTCCTCGCCGATCACTGTATGAACCGTAACAGCCTTCATCGCTTCAAGATCAATGCGGCAGCCAAAACGTGCTTCAACATCGCGAACGCCAACCCACCAGTCATAATCAGAATTGAGCAGAGTTACGACGCCCGGTGCTCCGATAGAGACAGCCTTGAGCCTATGAGGATGCAGCATGAAAAAGCGCTGGCAGAACTGCCCGCCGCCCGAAAAGCCGTACATGATGGCGCGATTGCTTTTGAGGCGATATTTGGCGGCCACTTCGTCGATCATCGACAGCAGAATATGATCAAAGCGAATGCCGTGAAACTCGATGCGCTTGTAGTTGGCAAGATCGCCCTGCACGACGATGCCCGCAGGAAACAGCGGCGCCAGAACAATGCAGCGGTTCTCTCGCGCAAAATTTGCAAAGTGGTCGCGGTACTGTGCCGCCGTCCGCCCCGTCCCGTGAATGATGACGATCAGTTCGTGCGTTTCGGTGCCGTCTTCATCATAGTCCTCGGGGACATAAAGGCAGTAACTGAAACGCTGATCGAACTGACTTGCAAAAAACGTGGTCGCTCCGAAATCGTAGAAGCTGAGTTTTTTGCCATGGCCCTGCCGTTTAGTAACAGGCTTTTCCTCAGTGATGGACATGACCGCCCTCCTCTTCAGACTTCGTATTTGCACTATCGCCGCGCCATTTGAGTTTGACGCCGCCCTCACCCGTCAGTTCGAGCATTGGAATGGCTGACAGAAGACGGCGGGTATAGTCGTTTTGCGGCGCGTCAAAAATCTCGTCGCGCGTTCCCTGCTCGATAATGCGACCGTCATTCATCACGACCACACGATCGGCAATTTGTTCAACCACGCCCAGATCATGGGTAATGAACAGGCAACCGAAGCCATAGCTCTGCTGCAACTTGGCAAAGAGATCGAGAACCTGCGCACGCACCGTTACGTCAAGCGCCGAGACTGCTTCATCGGCAATGACAAAAGCGGGACGGCGAACGAGCGCACGCGCAATCGCCACACGCTGACGCTGACCACCCGACATTTCATGCGCATAACGATTGGCATAATCTCCACCGAGGCCAACATCCTCCAGTGTCTCGCGAACACGATCCACTTTCTGGCTGGACGAAAGCTCTTTCGAGAAGCGCAGCGCCTCACCGACCAACTCGCCCACTTTCATACGCGGATCGAGTGATGAATAAGGGTCCTGAAACACCATCTGCGTGTGATAACGATAATCCTGATAATGGGATGAACGTCTCTCGACAGGCTGTCCCTTGAACAGCAACTTCCCTTCGCTCGGCTTGATTAGCCCGGCCATCACGCGCGCGGCCGTGGTCTTGCCCGAACCCGAGCCGCCAACCACTGCAACAACCTCGTTGGGCAGAACATCAATCGTAACCCCATGCAGAGCTCGTTTGCCGCCAGCTTTCTTGAACCAGCCACCCCGGCCTTCAAAATCGACAACAAGATCGCGCACGCTGATCAGCGGATCAGCCTTTGGAACCAGGCGCGCAGGCCCACGAACCGGCAATGTCGAAAGCAATTTGCGGGTGTAATCATGCCGGGGCTTTGCCAGAACATCCGCGGTATCGCCCGTTTCAACCACTTCACCATGGCGCATCACAACCACACGTTTGGAATAGCGCGCAATCATTGGAAGATCGTGACTGATCAGCAAAACGGTCGTGCCACGTTCCCGCGTGAGATCGACCAACAACTCCATAACCTCGCGCTGGATAACCGCATCAAGCGCAGTGGTCGGCTCGTCCGCGATCAGCAGATCAGGCTTCATGAGCATCGCGCAGGCGATCATGATGCGCTGGCGCATTCCACCTGAGAACTCATGTGGGAACGCCTCAATTGCCCGATCAGGATCGGCAATGCCAACACGCAACAACATGGCTCTGATCCAGTCGGCATGTTGTGCCTTCTCGGCTGGAAAGTGCAGTTCAAGCCCTTCTTCAAGCTGCCGCCCGATAGTCAGTGACGGGGTAAGCGAAGTCATCGGCTCCTGAAAGATCATGGCAATACCATCGCCACGCAGCCCGCGCAAAGCGGTCGACGACATCGTTGACACGTTCTGCCCCTTGAAGCGGATCGCACCATGACTTGTTTTAATGGACGCCGGAACCAGCCCCATGACCGCCCGCGCGAGCATGGTTTTGCCGGAGCCGGATTCACCAACGATGCCGAGAATTTCGCCAGCTTTTATGGAGAAGGAAGCGCGCTTGACGATCTCCAGCGCACTATCGCCAACACGCAGGCTGACATCGTCGATTTCAAGCAAGGGTGCGGAAGTCATGAGCGCTTCCTCATGCGTGGGTCGAGGCGGTCGCGCAACGCGTCACCAAGAAGATTAATACCAAGCAGCGACAGCGAAATTGCAAGGCCGGGGAAGATACCAAGCCAAACGGCCTGCTCAATGAAATTGCGGCTTCCCGCCAGCATATTGCCCCAAGTCGGCGCTGGCGGCGGCACACCCAGCCCCAGAAAGCTAAGCGAGCTTTCTGCGAGAATTGCCCAGCCGCACATGGACGTTGCCATGACCAGAACAGGTGCCAGACAGTTGGGCAGAATATGGCGCACCATCGTATAGATTTCCGAGTTTCCCATGACGCGGGAGGCCTCAACGAACTCCCGTTCACGCAGGCTCAAAACCGTGCCACGGACCACGCGGATCACCGAAGACATATAGGCCAAAGCAAGTGCTAAGATGATGCCGTTCTTGTTGGCACCAAAGACGGCCAGCAAACCAAGCGCCATCAATATGCCGGGGAATGCCAGCAAAGCATCATTGACCATCATCAACAGCCGGTCGAACCAGCCACGCAAGAAGCCGCTGATCGCCCCGATAAGCACTCCGCCGAGGGTGGCGAGAAAGACTGTGAACACGCTGATTGAAACACTGGCCGATGCGCCTCTCATAAGACGGCTTAGCTGGTCGCGCCCAAATTCATCCGTACCCAGCCAATGCGCAGCGCTTGGCGGCGCAAGGCGCGCGGCAAAGTCGAGGGCAAGCGGGTTGTAAGGCGTCCAGAAGGAACCTACCACCGCTATCGTGAGAAGCGTTGCGGTCAGAGTTCCGCCAATAATCGCGTTGAGAGAGAGATTTTTCATTTCGCCGTCACCTTCGGGTCGAAGAACGGATAGAGAAGGTCCACGATCAGATTGACCAGCACATAAACGCAGGCCGTGAACAGCAAGCAGCCCTGAATGACGGGATAATCGCGAGCAAAGATTGCATCAACCAGAAGCCTGCCAAGTCCGGGAATCGTGAAAACCGTTTCCACAACTGCAATACCGCCAAGCAGATTGCCAAGGATCAGCCCCAACAGTGTCCAGGTCGGGCCAAACGCATTACGGAAAGCATGACGCCACATCACGGTTGCTTCCGACAGTCCCTTGGCGCGGGCATGGGTGATGTAATCCAGATTCAACACTTCAAGCGTCGAGGCGCGTGCCATCCGCAGAATGACGCCGATTTCATGCAGAAACAGTGTGGTGATCGGCAAAACCAGATAGAGACACGCTTTCCATGGGTTCTCACCAAAGCTGACATAGCCGACAATCGGCAACCAGCCGAGCTTGAGGCCAAAGGCCAGCAACAGCAGCAAGCCCATCCAGAATGTCGGAACCGAAAGCAGCAAGGTGGCGCAGGTCACAAGCGTCAGATCGGTCAGGCTGTTCTGCTTCCAGGCTGCGATCATTCCAAGCGGAACAGCGACAAGCGTAGAAAGCATAACTGCTGACAAGACGATACGCGCACTGACCGAAAAGCGCTCCAGAACCAGCGAAAGAACCGGCTGCTGGTTGGCAATGGAGACACCGAGATCACCATGCAGAACATTGCCTCCCCAGATCAAAAACTGGGTAAAGACGCTGTGATTGAGGCCCAGCTGCTCGCGCAGCGCGGCCAGCGTCGCAGCATCCGCAGAATCGCCCAGCATCAGGGCTGCAGGATCGCCCGGTATCAACCGGACAATCACAAACACAGCCACTGCCACGATCAGCAATGTTGGAATGGCCATGCCTATTCTGGAAAGCGCAAAGCGCAGCATTTCTTTAGCCTTCGATAAAGAGGGATTTCGCGCGTGGCGCGGCATCAGACGGTAGCGGCGTATAATCCTGCAGACAGTAGGTCGCAAACTGGCGGTTCAAAGCAGGCAGCGGCGCGATTTCCATCATGCCAAGCGCTGCTTCCATCACCACCATGGCAACTGTGGCCGTGATATTGTCGTGATTGCCGGGACGCGGCGGGCGGCAGACTGCATAAGGTGTCAGGAAGTCGTCGAACAGTGCTTCTTTCAGCTCCTTGCGACCAATTTTTCCACCATGTGATTCAAGAGACTGGCGAACGCGCCAATCACGGTAGAAGCTTTCAGGTACGAACGGGATGCCGGTGTCGCGCAGCTTTGTCAGCGCAATTGGGCTGACCCAATGATTGGCATGAACGATCAGATCATTCTCCGGCAAGATCGGGAAGGACTCATCCGGCGCACATTCAAAATCGATGCCGAAACCGGCGCTCGTCGCAATCATGATATTGTTTGAGCAGGATTTTGGTGTCGAAGCCACAGCCTTGATTGCTTTCGCAAAATGCTCCTGCTCAAGCACCTTGCGGCGCACGAGCCCCAAAGGAACGCCTAGCTTCTTATAGTCGCGTTCGCATTCGAGATAATTGGCGGTGATCGAGATTCCCGCTTCATTGAAGCCGCTGCGCGCCAGCCCACCAGCCTCGACAAACGTTACAAAATCGGGACCGTTATTGTTGCGAACACGCAGCACAATGCCGGTTTCCACACATTCAGAACGCCAGTCCCAGTTCTGGCCATGAACCAGATTACCAGAAGCACTTTTCGCAGGCATGATGAGAGCACCGGTGCAGCCATCATCCTGCTCTTCGGGATCAGGCGACCCCGTTTCCGCACGCGCCATCGCAACGACTTCCGTGCGTGCATTGATCATGACGATCTGCTCAAACGGCACATCCGCACCTTTGGCGATGCCGCGCATTTCCTCGACATAAGACGCGTCGAATTCCTCGATCCGGCCGGCAAATTCTTCGATGAGACCTTGCCTGCGCTCAGGCGAAAGACCAAACGCGTCGAGCGTGCTGGAATAAAGACCAGCGCTGCGCCGGATGCGTTCCGCCGCCAGCACCCCATATTGGCGCCCGCGCTCTTCCGGTACGCCCGAAACTGTAATGAATGGAAATGGGGTAACTGACATACTCAATCCATATTTTGTATTTTGTATCTGCTTAATACAATTCACATTCAATCATTGCGGAGTCAATAGTTTTTTATTAGAATATGGAACAATTTGATTTATACCCTTCCTACAGAGAGTCAGCCTGTCATTCCAATGGGATAGGCTATACGAGAAAGAAATGGCCTATTGCGAAATATCCCGTATTCTTTGAGCATAGGTTCATGGGAGAACGCACATTCAGGGGGCGCTGCGCGTGAATATGGACGTTAAGAGATCAACGGAAGGCGAATCCGGCCTGAGCAGTCTTCAGGCGGAAGTCGCACATAAAATGGTCTCGCTCATATCCGCTGCACGCTGGAATATCGGCGACCGGCTGTCGGATGCTGCCATTGCAAAAGAGCTTCGTGTATCGCGGTCGCCCGTGCGTCAGGTGCTCAATCTTCTTGTGCAGCAGGGTATTGTCAGCCAGACACCCAATCGCGGATATCAGCTGCATCGCATTCCAGAGCCGGACGAACTTAACGACAACCTGCTGCCGCCATCGGAGGCGGAAGAGCTCTACCGGCGTCTGATGAGTGCGCGCGCCTCTGGTGCTGTTGGTGACGAAGTGTCGGAAGCCGAACTTGCCGATCAGCTGGGTGCAACGCGCGGCGCGGTGCGCCGGGTTCTGATGCGTTTTGCCACCGAAGGTCTCGCAGAGCGTCTTCCGGGCCATGGCTGGCGCTTTGCCGAGTCGCTCGATAATGAGCGCGCGGTCAATGAAAGCTACGCCTTCCGCCTGGTGATCGAATGCGGTGCGCTTTCGCAACCCGACTACGCGCCTGATCTCAGCCAGCTCGCAGCTTTGCAACGCGAGCAGAATGAAATATCGGTCTTGCCGATCCAGAGCCTCACACGGGATCTCTGGTTCAACGCCAATGCAAACTTTCACGAAACCATTGTTTCGTGGGCGAATAATCGGTTTTTCACGCAATCAGTCCGGTGGCAGAACCATCTTCGCCGCATGACGGAATATTCCGACTTCGATCGTTTGGGCGAAGAGCGTATCCGCAAGGCTTGCAAAGATCACTTAGGTATTCTCGAAGCCATCGAGAATAGAGACTTTGAATTTGCTGCAGCCCTGCTCAAACGCCATATCAGCCGCTCGGGTGCAGAGGACGTATGACCGTTACGGCTAACGCACCGCGCCTGCTCAAACTTTTTCCAGAGCGATTGCAATCCCTTGACCCACACCGATGCACATTGTCGCCAGCGCATAACGACCGCCGTTCAAAGAAAGTTCGAGCGCTGCTGATCCTGTGATCCGTGCGCCCGACATGCCAAGCGGATGACCCAGCGCAATCGCACCGCCGTTCGGGTTAACCCGGTGATCGTCGTCAGTAACGCCAAGTTCGCGCAAGACAGCAAGCCCCTGAGAGGCGAAAGCCTCATTGAGTTCGATGACGTCCATTGCATCGATGGCAAGCCCGAGCCTGACCAGAAGTTTCTGTGTTGCGGGCGCTGGGCCTATACCCATAATCCTCGGTGGCACACCGGCAGTGGCACCGCCCATTATTCTCGCCAGAGGTTTCAGGGCATATTTCTTGATTGCTTCTTCAGAGGCAATGATCAGGGCTGCAGCACCATCATTGACCCCAGAAGCGTTGCCCGCCGTAACCGTACCGCCAGCCCGAAAAGGCGTACCCATTTTTGAAAGGGCGTCGATGGATGTTGCGCGCGGATGTTCATCATGCTCGACCACCAGCGCAGCACTTTTGCGTTGCGGGATGGTGACGTTTACGATCTCCTTGGCCAGCCTGCCGTTAGCCTGCGCGGCCGCAGCTTTTTCCTGACTGCGCATCGCAAAGGCGTCCTGATCCTCGCGCGAAATCTGGTAGTCTGCCGCAACGTTCTCACCGGTTTCAGGCATCGACTCGACACCATATTGCTTCTTCATCAGCGGGTTTATGAAGCGCCAGCCAATTGTCGTATCGTATATTTCAGCCCGTCGCGAAAAGGCGGCATCAGCCTTTGGCATAACGAAAGGAGCCCGGCTCATGCTTTCAACGCCACCCGCAACCATCAGATCAGCTTCACCGGCCTTAATCGCCCGCGCTGCACTAATAATGGCGTCCATTCCAGACCCGCATAAACGATTGATAGTCGTTCCCGTTATGCTGACTGGCAGTCCGGCGAGCAACAGCGACATACGTGCAACATTGCGATTGTCTTCGCCTGCCTGATTAGCAGAACCGAAAATAACATCGTCCACCGCTTCCCAATCAACAGCCCCATTACGCTCCATTAACGAGCGAAGCGGAATAGCCCCTAGATCATCCGTTCTCACAGATGAAAGGGAACCACCAAAACGACCGATCGGTGTACGAACATAATCACAGATAAAGGCTTCACTCATAATGAGGTCTCGTATTTCGGGAATGATGATGGTTGCCGGTGCAGGGCCTATGCCTGCAAATGCGAAACGAATTTCGTATTCTGGTAGGCATCCAGCGCGTCGGCTCCGCCTTCGGTTCCGTAGCCGGAATCGTTGATGCCACCGAAAGGTACTTCCGGCAGTGCCAACCCGTAGTGATTGATAGTGATCATTCCGCTGCGAACAGAAGAAGAGATTTTTGCAGCATTGGCCGATGATCCAGTAAAAGCATAAGCAGCAAGACCATAATTGAGCCTGTTGGCTTCCACCAAAGCCTCGTCAAGTGACTGAAAGCTATTGAGAAGTGCCACCGGACCAAACGGCTCCTCGTTCATGATTGCCGCATCACGCGGCACATCTGCAAGGATCGTTGGCTCAAAGAAATTGCCGCGATTGCCAATGCGTTCGCCGCCCGTAACCACTTTGGCCTTGTGTTCCTTCGCATCACCAATCAAGCGCTCCATGGCGTTGACCCGGCGCGCATTGACCAGCGGTCCCATTGTCGTTTCGGCATCGAGCCCATCTCCGACTTTCAACGAACGGGCGTAAGTTGAAAGACCTTCGATCACCTGATCGTAGACTGGTTCTTCAATCAGAAACCGAGTGGGTGCGATGCAAATCTGGCCTGCATTTCTGAACTTGGCTGCAGCTGCCACCTTGATTGCCTGCTCCACATCGGCATCTGCCAGGATGACAACCGGCGCATGTCCACCAAGCTCCATCGTGGCCCGCTTCATGTGCAAACCACTCAACGCTGCAAGCTGCTTTCCCACCTGCGTCGAACCCGTAAATGACACTTTCTTAATCACAGGATGAGGTATGAGGTAAGACGAGATCTCTGCCGGATCGCCATAAACGAGGTTGATAACACCATCAGGCAAACCAGCATCAGCAAAGGCGCGCACCAGTTCGGCTGGGGCTGCCGGCGTATCTTCAGCAGCTTTCAAAATGATGGAGCAGCCAGCAGCCAGAGCCGCAGATATTTTGCGAACCGACTGGTTGATTGGAAAGTTCCAAGGAGTAAACGCAGCCACTGGACCGACCGGCTCTTTGACTTCCGATTGCATCACATTTGCAAAGCGTGGCGGAACGATACGCCCATAGCTGCGCCGGGCTTCTTCTGCAAACCAGTCGATCAGGTCACCGGCCGCAGCAGCCTCGGCACGCGCTTCCGCCAGAGGCTTGCCCTGCTCAATCGTCAGCAAGCGCGCAACGCCCTCGCCGCGAGCCCGAAAAATGTCTGCAGCCTTGCGCAGCATCTTATAACGATCAAAGGCCGATACCTTGCGCCAAATCTCAAAGCCACGCTCGGCGGCAGCCAAAGCGTCATCAAGATCTGCTGTCGTGGCTTTAGCAATATGTCCGATAACGTCGTTGGTCGCCGGGTTCAGGACGTCAACCGTTTCACCAGAACTACCATCGCGCCATGTTCCATCAATGAACAGCTTGATATTGGAATATTCCACTTGAGTGTTCGTCATCACTCTCTCCTCAAACTGTTGCCTGATATTGATGGATGACACCGGCGTCGATCAGCTCTGCCAGTTTGGATTTATCGAATTGAAGAACGTCCTCCAGAATGGAGGTACTATCTTCACCCAACATTGGCGGCGCCTTATAGGAAGCATGTTTCTGTGCCTCTAATCCTTGGGCTGGGCGCACAAGAGAGACCGGCCCCAGATGTGGGCTTTCCAATGTTTGCACCACATTCCGTGCCACAACATTGGGACTTTCAAAAGCTTCTGGAACAGTTTTCACCTGCCCCGCAGGAACGCCCATCTTCAGGCATTCAGCCATCCAATATTCGCGCGTTTGGGTGCGGAAACGCTCAGCCATTGGCGGTATCAGTTCGGAACGATTAAGCGCTCGCCCGCTTGCCGTCTTGAAACGATCGTCCGCTGCAAGTTCTGGCAGGCCAATGATCTTTTCGCAGAGGATTGCAAACTGACGGTCGTTACCGACAGCGAGGGCAAAGGCACCATCGGAACACTCGAAAATCTGATAGGGCACCACGGTCGGATGGGCATTACCAAAGCGTTTGGGAATATGCCCGCCATTCAGATGTGCACTACCAATATTGATAAGCGTATTGAGCGCGCATTCAAACAGAGAAATATCGACAAACTGTCCGAGACCTGTGGTCTTGCGCTGATAAAGCGCTGCCAGAATGGATTGCGTTCCAACCATACCCGCCACGATATCGGTCATAGCAACGCCGATGCGCATCGGCTCGCCATCGGTTTGTCCGGTGATCGACATCAGGCCGCTTTCAGCTTGAACCACGAAGTCATAGCCGGGGCGGCGTGCTTCCGGGCCGGTTTGGCCATAACCGGATATTGAGCAATAGATGAGCCCGGGATTGAGCGCCTTCAAAGTCGCGTAATCAATTTTCAGGCGTTCGACAGTTCCGGCACGAAAGTTCTCGACCACAACATCCGCCTGCTTGGCCAGTTCATAAATTATATCGAGGCCTTCTGGCGACTTCAGATCGAGCGCCAGGCTTTTCTTGCCGCGGTTAGCACAGAGAAAATAGGTACTTGCTCCTTTATAATTGGGAACCGACCACGCGCGCGTGTCATCACCGCCTTGAATATTCTCGATTTTCCAGACTTCGGCTCCAAGATCAGCAAGGCTCATCGTGGTCCAGGGACCGGCAAGAACGCGCGAAAGATCAAGAACCTTTATTCCAGCCAGCGGAAGGGCAGAGTTGTTATCGCCCATAACAGGAACCTCAAGTTCGTTCATTATTTTCAAGGTCACGTCCTTCTCAAACATCCGCGATAAGCGGCACCTGATAGTCAAAATTAGTCACGGGAATTACTGAGGTGATCGCCATTCCTGCGGGAAGTGACACGCGACCGCGTGTCCGCCTCCCTGAAGCTGCAATTCCGGCCTGACTTCCGCGCAGATCGCTTCCGCCCTGAAACAGCGGGTTCTGAACGGGCAACCGGATGGGGGATTGATCGGGCTCGGCACATCGCCCTTGAGCAGAATTTGCTGCCGCTTTCGCTCAATGACCGGATCGGCCAGCGGAACAGCCGACATCAAAGCCTGCGTGTAAGGGTGCAGCGGTCGGTTATAGAGTTCTCCAGCCGGAGCCTTCTCAACGATCCGCCCAAGATACATCACTGCAACCGTGTGCGAGATATGCCGCACGACTGACAGATCATGCGCAATGAAGATGTAGGACGTGCCGAACTCCGCCTGAATTTCCTGCAAGAGATTCAGCACCCCAGCCTGCACCGAAACGTCGAGCGCCGAGACAGGTTCATCGAGCACCATAACCTGCGGGTTAAGCGCCAAGGCGCGTGCGATCACGACACGTTGCCGCTGGCCGCCTGACAGCTCATGCGGATAACGCTTGCCGTGCTCCGGGTTGAGCCGGACAAGTCGCAGCATTTCCTGGACACGCTCTTTACGCTGCTGTTGTGAAAGATCACTGATACGAAGCGGCTCGGCGATGCTTTCTTCGATGCGCATACGCGGATGAAGTGAAGCAAACGGATCCTGAAACACGAATTGCAGATGCTTGCGTGCAGCGCGCATTTCTTTCGGCGAGAACTGCGCCACGTTCTGTCCCTGAAACAGAACCTCTCCGCTCGTCGGCTCGATCAGCCTGAGCAGGCAACGCCCGAGTGTGGATTTTCCGCAGCCGGATTCACCGACTAGGCCAAGCGTCTCACCCTTGGCCAGATCAAACGAAATATCGTCGACCGCTTTAACCTCAGCCACATCACGCTGAAAGATCGTGCCGCCTTTGATCGGAAACGATTTGCGAAGATTGCGGACCGAAAGAGCGGCATCCGACACAGAGGATGGAGCTGTTTGCGATGAAAAACTCTGGTTCATAGCGCGGCCTCGTTACTGACCGGTATGTCGGCCTTTCGTTGATATGCAGGCAGACTGTCGGCAAAGTGGCACGCCGATATGTGGCGTCCGAATTGCTGATATGTGGGAGCCGTTGTCTTGCAGATTTCCTGTGCATGTGCGCATCGCGGATGAAACGCACATCCTTTGGGGAAAGCACCCAGAACAGGCGGCGCACCATCAATGGAATAGAGTTTGCCGCCGCTATCATTTAGTGTCGGGATCGAAGCGATCAGCCCGCGCGTATATGGATGACGAGGATTGTCGAAAAGTTCAAAGACATCCGCTTCCTCGACCACTTCACCAGCATAGACAACGGCAACACGGTCAGCATGGCCCGCAAGCACACCAAGATCGTGTGTGATGAGGATAAGTCCCAGACCAAGTTTATTCTGCAAGTCCCGCAATACTGCCATGATCTGCGCCTGAACCGTGACATCAAGTGCCGTGGTAGGTTCGTCCGCAATCAATAGGTCCGGATCATTAGCGACAGCCATGGCGATCATCACGCGCTGCCGCATCCCACCTGAAAACTCATGCGGGTATTGTTTCACACGCTGATCAGGTTGCGGAATGGAGACGAGCTCCAGCAACTCAATCGCCCGCGCCATAGCGGCTTTCCGGTTGAGCTTTTTCTGATGAAGCTGCAAGGCCTCGATCAGCTGATCGCCTACCTTCATCACCGGATTGAGAGAAGACAGCGGGTCCTGAAAGATCATCGCAATTTTCGAGCCGCGAAGGCTTCGCATTTCGCGCCGCGACTTGCCAACCAGTTCTTCGCCCTGAAACGTAACCGAGCCTGAAACCTTGGCATTGGGCGGCGTCAGGCCGATTGAGGCCAGCATCCCGATAGACTTGCCGGAGCCGGACTCGCCAACGATCCCCAAAACTTCGCGCCGCTTGAGTTCAAGATTGATGCCTCTGACCGCATCAAGCACCACACCATCGCGGCCAAAGCCGACACGCAGGTTTTCAATTCGAAAGAGACTGGTGTTCTCATTTGGATTTGTCATTTTGTTCTCCAATCACTTCGAACGCGGGTCGAAATAGTCGCGAAGACCATCGCCGATGAAATTGAAACCAAGAACGATGGTCAGGATAGCAAGGCCCGGCCCCATCGCGATCCACCAGTTGTAGAAATAGACAGCACCCTCGGCGATCATGGAGCCCCATTCCGGCGTGGGCGGCGTTGCGCCAAGACCGATAAAGCTGAGCGATGCCGCAAGCAGAATGACCTGCCCTAGATCCATCGTTGCGCTGATCAAAATCGGGGTCCAGCAGAGCGGCAGAATATGCTTGAACAGAACACGGGAGCTGCTGGCGCCAGATGCTATCGCGGCCTCCACATGCTCACGCTCACGCACTTCCAGCACCTGTGCCCGCATGAGGCGCGCATAGACAGGCCACCAAACAATGACCATGGCAATCGCAGCGTTTTCAAGCCCGGGTCCGAGCGATGCGGCAACCGCCATTGCGAGAAGCATCGGAGGAAATGACAGTGTGATATCGACGAGCCGCATAATGGCTGAGCCGATCAATCCACCTTTATAGCCTGAGATAGCACCAGCCAACGCACCAATGATAACCGCACTTACCACCACCAAAAGGGCAATTGGCAGCGAATGCTTGGCTCCGTAGAGCGTGCGCGTCAACACATCGCGTCCCAGAGCATCGGTTCCAAGCCAGTGCGACCAGCTTGGTGCCTGCAGGCGGCGTCCAACCATGTCGAGCGGGTCGTAGGGCGTCATATATGGCGCAAAGAATGTCGCAATGATCCAGAAGGCGACGACAATAATTCCGATTGCCACCGGCAAGGTAAACCAGCGCGGTATTCTGAATTTAAGCTGACGTGATGAGGTGTTTGCTGCTGCAACCATTTGCTTTCCCCTTAGCCCAGGCGCACGCGCGGATTTGCGAGAACATAGGCAACATCGGTGAGCAGGTTCGTAATCAGGAACATCACGCCACCGACGATGGTAACACCAATGATTGCTGGGAAATCCAGTGATCGCGCAGCCTCAACCGCATAAGATCCCATGCCAGGCCAGGCGAAAATTGTTTCGGTCAGCACGGCACCTGTGATGAGATAAGCAAACGAATAACTGATGACTGTCAGAACCGGCACAAGAATGTTGCGTAGGGCATGGCGGAACACCACACGAAGTTCGCCTGCACCTTTGGCGCGCGCGGTGAGGATGAATTCACGCCCGATTACATCAAGCATATTGGCGCGAACGAGACGCGAAATCGTACCCGCCACGGTCCAGCCAAGCACTGTCGCAGGGAGAATCAGATGTGCGAGGGCATTTTTGAAAGCCGCGAAATTTCCTGCGAGCAGACTGTCGATTGTCATGAGGCCTGTGATGGCAGCAGGCGGCGCCATGCGTGGATCAAGTCGGCCCGGTCCGGGCAGCAACTCAAACTGCACTGAAAAGATGAAGAGAACGGCAAGCCCCAGCCAGAAGACGGGCAAAGATGATCCCAGCAGCGCAAAAAGGCGCGCCACATGATCAATCGCGCTGTCGCGATAATAAGCCGCCAGAATACCAAGCAGGATACCGACAATAGATCCCAGAACCATGGCCGATAAAACCAGCTCCATCGTGGCTGGCAAACGGGCCATCAAGTCTGTGCTGACAGGACGCTTCGTGACGAACGAGGTCCCCATGTCGCCAGACAGAAGGTTTTTGAGATAGATGACATAGCGCTCTGGCAGACTGCGATCGAGCCCCCACTTTGCTTTTGCAGCAGCCACAACTTCCGGGTTGTTCATCTGCTGCTCGGCCACAATGGATGTAAGCGGATCACCCTTGGTTATCGTCGTGAGCGCAAAGGCCATGGTCACGATGCCAAGAATTAGAAATGGCATCGCAATTAGGCGCTTAAAGAGATAATTTGACATGCACGGTTCCCATTTTGGAAATCTGGCGCAGTTTTTGTGCGTCCTTGCACATAGTATTGACAAGCAAATTTGACGCCGTCAATATAAATGAAATTAAATTTCATTTTCTGGAACGGCATTCCTCTAAACTGAAAACGACACACGCCCAGGAGACAACGTGAAGAAGAGAACGAAGCCCAGCTCATTGGACCTCGATAAAGACAGCGCTCAGGTTTCCAGTGCCCTCGTAAGGGGTCTGGAAATTTTGCGAAGCTTCACCCCAAATGATATTTCTCTTGGAAATCAGGATCTTATTGATCGGACAGGCTTGCCGAAAGCCACCGTTTCACGCCTGACACTAACCCTGGTCAATCTGGGTTATCTTAATTACGATGAAAATCTCGGGCGCTATAGCATTGGCCCCGCGACAATTTCGCTGGGCTACTCAGGCCTCAGTGCAAATGCTGTTGTTTATATGGCGATGCCGCTCATGCGGAAACTTGCGGAAAAAACCGGTGTCGCCGTTGCCATGGGACTGCGTGAGCAACGCGAAATGGTCTATGTCGCCAATGCGCGCTCTGAAAACCCTGTTTCCCTGCGCCTCAATGTTGGCTCAAGGTTGCCAATCTGGCGGACTGCAATGGGACTTTCCTATTATGCGGGCATGGAAGAAACGCAGCGTGAGTCTCTGCTTGAGCAAATGCTTGCAGCCGAGCCGGAACAGGCCGAGAAAATTCGTCGCCTCACAAGCAATGCACTCGAAGATTTTGCGAGAGATGGCTTCGTTGCATCATGCGGCGACTGGTACAGCTATATAAATGCGGTTGGCGTTCCATTCAGCCCGACTGATGGCACCCAGCTTGTGGCAATTACCTGTGGCGGCATTACCGACATTGCGCCACGCGATGTCTGTTATGGCGAAATTGGCCCCGCACTCAAACAGTTGACCATCGAGCTGCAGGAGCGGCTTGTCGGCAAGCTGGAAGCACCTTCACACACCTTACCCTAATCATCGCCAACGCGACGTAGCAGATTGTTGCAGGAAATCTCATGGCCACCGATATTCTATATCCAAAAGTCAGTCTGGAAACCAATTCCGGCACAATCTCTCGTTGGCACGCGAAAGACGGTGATACAGTCAGCCAAGGACAGCTCCTTTTTGAAATAGACAACGATAAAACCGTTGTTGAGGTGGACGCGCCTCACAGTGGAATACTTAAAATTCTAAAGCCTTCGACATCAGATGAAATCGACGTCGGCCAGAGTGTGGCAAGCCTTTTTCTTGAAGGCGAAGCTATTTCCTCGGCCACTTCAAAACCCGCATCGGAACCCGCTGCCGTTTCGTCACCTGAAGCCACAAAGTCTTCGGAAACTCCGGCGTTGGATATCCGTTCACACACCACACAAGTCGGCAGGACTGTAGCAACACCACTTGCAAAACGTCTGGCCGGAAACGCTGGAATTGATCTTTCGCAGATCAACGGTAGCGGGCCGAGCGGGCGCATACAGAAGAAAGATGTTGTTGCTGCCATCGAAACGCAGCAGCCTGCGGCAAGCATCTCGTCCCAACCTATCAACGGTACTGAGCTGAACGCGGTATGGCTGCGCAAGGGAGATGGAACGCCGATTGTCCTTCTGCATGGCTTTGCCTCGGATCATAATAACTGGCGTGGCTTGTTTGCCGGCACCCAATGGCAGCAACCCTTGCTGGCGATTGATCTGCCATCGCATGGTGCCTCACCGCTTGACGTTGTTGGCGACCTCGACGCAATTGCAGAACGCGTAGAAACGACAATCCAACGGCTCAACTTCTCGCAAACGATAGTTGTCGGGCATTCTTTTGGCGCGGCAGTGAGCGCCCGACTGGCAGTCCGAGGGAATATCGATATCCGTGCGCTCGGATTGTTTTCACCAGCGGGTCTGGGGCCGGAAATCAATAATGGCTTTGTCGAGAACTTCGTTAAAGCCAAATCCAAAGAAAGCGTCATACCTTGGCTGCATGAACTTGTTCATGCAAAGGACGCAATTTCAGACGCCTTCATTTCAGCCGTGGTGCAACAGCGACAGAACCAGCCGCTGAGTGACGCGATGAGCGCTTTTGCAAAACAGTTCTTTGCGGATGGAACACAAATCATATCAATCACGAACGACCTTGCATCGCTCGAAATACCGGTTCGAGTTGTCTTTGGAAAACAGGATCGCATCCTGCCTTTCAAACACAGCCGCAATCTGCCGGATAATGTAGCGCTCCACGCTTTTGACGCCTGTGGACACATGCCTCATTTGGAAAAACGCGGCCTGTCGCTCCGTATCCTGCAGGAGCTTGCAAACTCTGTTCGGAACTAAAACATCATGGCAACAAAAAAGGCCGGAGATTTCTCTCCGGCCTTTTTTGTTTCATCTCGATAGCTTATTTGGCGACTGAAATCTCAGCCAATGGCAGATTGCAGCAAGCCGAATAGCGCACGCCGTTCACCTTGCTATTATATGCCAGAATGACATCTGGGCTCAGCATCGGAATGATGACATTGGCAGCGGCCATTTTCTCACCAGCCTGGAACCAGACTTTATCAGCCTGATCGGCAGGCGCTTTAAGAGCATCGGCCATAACCTGCTGAATATCGCCGATCACGAATGACGGGTCACGCGCTTCACCCGCGCGCTTGGCCCAGAGGCTACCCTTTGCCAGACCGAATGCATCGACATATTGCGATGTGCCATAGAAGTCAGGTGCATAATAGACGACAGTCAGCGGCGTGCCGTCACCATTCACCTTCTCACGCCACGTTGCAAAAGAAACAGGCTGCAGCTCAACCTTGATATTCACCTTGGACAGATCCTGCTGGATCTTCTGCATCATCTGCGTGAAATCAACACCGTAGACGTTGAGGTTTGGATAGGTTGCCTCCAGCTTGAAACCATCCGGGTGCCCTGCCTTTGCAAGCAGTTCCTTTGCCTTGTCGGGGTTGTATTCAGGTATCTTGTGATCAGAGCCACCCGGGAAGCCGATTGGAATAGCGGCACCAATCAACTGGCCTTTGTCACCCAACATGAAATCGAGCAGTGTTTCACGATCAATTGCCGTGGAAATGGCTTCACGAACTTCCGGTGTCAGAGGCACTTCATTCGATTTTGCACCCGGTGAGAGCGCGATATAAATGAAGTTATAGGAATGAATGGAGTCAATCTTCACATCGGGATTGCGGATGGTCTTGGCAGTTTCCGGATCGATCTGCATGGCAATATCTGCAGAGCCATTTTCAAGCATTTGCGCCTGAGCAACCGCATCCTTAACCTGACGGATAACGACTTCCCCTACTTTCGCAGCCTCGCCCCAGTATTTTTCATTACGCTTCAGGCGAAGTTCGGAATTGGGTTCGTAAGCGGCCAGAACAAACGGGCCACTACCTGCAGAATTGGCGAGAAACCAGGCTTCAGCATTGTCCTTTTCTGCAGCATCTTCACCATTGACGGCCTTGGCTTCAGACGTAGCAACTTCACTATTGACGATGCCGAAATATGGCGAAGCCACAACATTGAAGAACTCCGAATTGGGCGCCTTGGTCTTTACGACCACGGTTGCCTCATCAGGCGTATCGATGGAAGCAATCGTATCTGCCAGAAATGAAGGGCTTGCCTTCACATTCTTGAGGCGCTCCCAGGACCACTTAACGTCCTTGGCTTCAACCTTCGAGCCATCCGAGAACACAGCTTTCGGATTTATCTTGAAGGTAAATTCGGTCTGATCGCCATTTGCGGTATAGCTCTCGGCGAGCACCGGCACGACCTTGTTATCTTTGTCGAGCGACAAAAGACCTTCATAAACTGCCGAGTCATAAATCTGGCAGGTGTCGCAGAAGGTGCGATGCGGATCGAGCGAGTTGATGTCCATATTGCGCGCGATCACAAGAGAATCTGCATTTTGCGCATAGGCTGCGGGAACCGCAGTCAGCAACGTCGCAGCCATCATCAGGCTTTTGAAATTCGTCATCAAAAGGCGGTTTAGCCCTGTTTTCCCATTTTTCATTTCGTTCCTCGTTTTTCTCTTCTTATGTTCAAACTCATCAGGCATTGCGCGTGATTGTTTCCAGCGCCGCCCGAACCTTTTCCGACGACCCAAGAGCCGCCTTATTCAAGACCAGTGAAACCACAGGCGACGACAAACTGCCGGTCACATGGAGAATTTCATGGTCAAGATCGTTGAAGAAACGCCGCTGAATTTCAGCAGCCCAATGGCGTCCGAGCGAAAGCCCGCTCGCGACCTGCTCGGCAATCACCACACGATTGGTCTTGGCTATAGACTGGCCGATAAGCTCCCAATCAATGCCCGTCATATCGAGGCTGCGCATGTCGATAATCTCGGCATCTATGCCGGATTCTTCCGCGGCTTTAACCGAGGCCTGTACCATCACAGATGTTGCAAGCACCGTACATGCCGAGCCTGATCTCACGATGCGGGCCTTCCCGAGAGGAATACAATAATCACGGTCTTCCTTGGGCACGAGGCTTTCACGCTGATAAAACTCAACATGTTCGATAATGGCCACCGGATCATTTGACTTGAGCGCGCTGTTCATCAACCCGACATAGTCAAAGGCATTGGTAGGGGATACGACACGCCATCCCGGAAACATGGCAAACAATGCCGATGGATCACCCGAATGCTGTGAGCCGTAGCCAGTGTGCGGCGACACGCGAACGCGCATCACAATCGGCACAGGAAAACCATCGCCGAACATATGACGGACTTTGGAAATACCATTGGCGATCTGATCAGCCGCAACAAAGCAGAAGTCACCGAACATGATTTCCACAACCGGGCGCAGACCCCGCAAGGCCGCTCCCAGTGCGACACCCGTAAAACCATTTTCCGCAATCGGCATGGCGAGCACTCTTCCCGGGAACAGCTCAAGTGCGTTCTTGGTGAACCCGCTGACGCCACCGGCAAAACGGTGAACATCCTCACCCATGACGATGATTGTCGGGTCCTTCTCCATTGCCCGACCAAGAACGTCGGACGCAGCCGCCGCAAAACGCACCTTCACAAGCTCGTCAGCGGAATAGTCCTCAATCTCGCTAAAGCGAGCATCAGAGAACTCCTGCCCGTCGCCAAGTATGCCTTCATCGACGCTTTCTGCTGAAGGCCATAGAGCATCAGGTATCCGCAGCACATTGCTACCGGGTGCTGTTTCAGTCAGGCGAGATCCCGCAGCCTGTACTGCAGCGCTGACTTTCACGTCGATCTCGGCAAGCTCTGCATCGCTGACAATGCCAAGTTCCTTCAAACGCCGCTCTGCCTGCGCGATTGGATCACGGCGCTTCCACTCTTCCTCTTCTTCGCCTGTACGATATCCGAAATCGCTCCCGGCCTTGCTCCCGCTTTGATGAAGGTAGCGATAGCATTGCGCTTCAATAACGACCGGGCCGCCTTCTTCTTCAATGATCTGACAGGCATCACGCATTGCCTGATGAACAGCCACAACATCCATTCCGTCGCACTCAATGCCAGGGAAGCCCAGCATTGGGCCGCGCGACGCAATGCGTGTTTCGCGCGTGGCATCCTGAATGTGTGTCGATACCGCGTAGAGATTGTTTTCGACGTAGAAAATCACGGGCAAACGATAGAGTGCAGCGATGTTCATCGCTTCATAGGTCGCTCCCTGTAAGGAAGCGCCATCGCCAAAGAATGCGACCGATATGCCTTTTCTGCCAAGCAGTTTATCGGCGAGCGCATAACCGGCAGCATGAGGAATATTGCCACCAACGATAGCACTTGTGCCTGCAATGCCGGATGCGGCATCGCGCATATGCATGGAGCCGCCACGACCACCGCAATAGCCGGGGTTAAGCCCCATAATCTCTGCCATCAAACGATAGACGGCATCATTCATGTCGTCGGTAAAATCGGATTGAAGAATATCGAAATCCGATGGTGTCTGTGCATTGATCAGCTTCGTCAACACCTGGTGATGCGCACGATGTGTACCATTGATCTGGTCATTAGAACCGAGCATCGACATGGCGCCCACTGCCGCAGCTTCCTGCCCAATACTGGCATGAGCCGGACCATGAACCAGCCCCGCTTTCTCAAAGTCGAGTATTTTTTCCTCAAAGCGCCGGATGAGCTTCATCTGGCTATACCACTTTAACAGATCACCGGCATTTGCAGCGCGCCAGTCATCTTCCGTCACATTGAGCCGATACCAGGGCGCAGAAGGTTTCAGTTCAATTTTCTCGGCCATGATAAAGGTTCCCTAATTGCATTCTGCCAATGGCAGTTTCAGTTCTGCCCTGCGGCGCAGCCACAGGCTGGCGCGATATCGCGGATCTCCAGTTCTCCCAAACATGCGATCCAGAATATGGACGACGATATCGGCTCCGATCCGGTCGCCCCATTCAAGCGGGCCATATGGATAGCCGAGTCCCAGACGCACGGCAGCATCGAGGTCATCGACTGATGCTATGTTTTGATGAACGATATCGGCTGCGATATTCACAATCATAGCCAAAACACGCTGGCAAACAGTTCCGCATGTATCTTCAACCAGCGACGCTTTGACTCCATCGGACTGCGCCAAAGCGAGAGCCTCTTGCCGCGTAAGGTCCGTTGCTCCCGGTGAAGCGACCAGCGTTCGGTGTCTGTGGATGCCAAATACCGGATCAAAGCCGATGGTGTTGGCAGAGTTCAGACCTTCCCGCACTATTGCCGAGGTTAGATCATCGCCAATCAAACCGATCAGAACCAGCGCGCTCGCACTTACATCATTGATGACTGGAACGCCTGCCTGCTTCGCGATCTTATGCAGCGCCTTGTCAGGTGTATCGCCGATAATCGTCACCGATTTGGGCAGGCTCCGCGCGCCATCGCTTGCTACAGCTGTCGTGGCATCGTCTGAATAATCATAAAAGCCGCGGCCGCTTTTGCGTCCAAGCAGACCTGCATCAAGGCGCTGCCGTGTGATAACCGACGGACGATAACGGGGTTCGTGATAATATTGCCCGTAGATCGCTTCCATGACGGGATGCGACACATCAAGTCCCGTCAGATCAAGAAGCTCGAAAGGCCCCATGCGGAACCCGGCAGCGTCCCGCAGAATTGCATCAATCGTAGTGAAATCAGCGATATTTTCCCGGATCATCGCAAGCGCTTCCGTGCCATAAGCACGACCAGCGTGGTTGACGATAAAACCCGGTGTATCGGAAGCCATAACGGGTCGATGACCAACCCGTACTGCAAGCTCCTTCAGAACATCAAGAACCCTGGCATCCGTCAGCGCAGCTTTGATTACTTCCACAACGCGCATTAGCGGAACGGGATTGAAAAAGTGAAACCCGGCTATGCGCTGCGGATTTTGAGCTTTACCGGCAATTGCAGTTACCGACAAAGACGATGTGTTCGTTGCGATGATCGCTTCAGGCGGAAGACATTTTTCAAGCGCAGCAATCAGCTCTCGCTTCACGCCAATGTCTTCAACAACAGCTTCTATGACAAGATTGACCTCAGCCAAATCGCCAAGAGCATCAACAGGTGTGATCCGATCAAGAACACCTGCCGCCGTATCCGAGTCCAGTTTCCCGCGCGAAACCCGGCTATCCAGGCGCTTTGCAAGCTCCTGTTTTGAAGCCTCGGCTTTTCCGGGAAATTGGTCGAATATATGAACAGTCAGGCCAGCCGCAGCCATGGTTTCGGCTATGCCGATCCCCATAATCCCGGCACCAACGATACCAACTCTATTGATAAGACGATATTGCTCCGACATCGCAGCCATACTAGCGCCCCTTGAACTGAGGCTTGCGTTTGGACAGGAAGGCGTCAATGCCTTCCCGCTTATCTTCCGTGTCGAAGAGAAGCTGGAACGCTTTACGCTCCAATCTCAGAGCTGTTTCAAGAGGTGCATCTTCGCCGTGAGTGACAGCCTCTTTGATTTGTTCCGCTGCAAGCGGTGGCATCAGGGCAATTTTTCCAGCAAGCTTTAGCGCTTCTTCCAACGCCTGCCCTTCGTCCGTCAATCGGCTGACGAGACCGTATCGTTCCGCGTCCACCGCCGAGAGCATTTCTCCCGTCAGAGCAAGCAGCATAGTTTTATATTTGCCTATCGCGCGTAAAAGCCGCTGCGTACCCCCTGCGCCAGGCATCAATCCGAGCTTGATTTCCGGCTGACCGAAATTTGCTGTTTTTGATGCAACGATAATATCGGCGTGCATTGCAAGCTCACAACCACCGCCCAACGCATAGCCTTCCACGGCAGCGATCACAGGCTTGGGGCAACGAGCGAGGCTCTCCCAGTAACGATGAAGCCGCTGGGCGAGAATTTCTCCCGCGCCAGTTTGTGCAAACACTTTAACATCTGAACCAGCGGCGAAATTTCCACCTTTGCCCGCAATGACGATAACCCGCGCTTCCGCATCACTCGCAAGCCGATCAACTGCTTCTGACAGTTTCTGGCGGATATCCATATTCAATGCATTGAGTGCTTCTGGACGATTGATTTCCAGTAAGGCCACACCTGCCGCCGGACGGCTTTCGATCACCACATCGGTAAGCTCGGTCATCCTCTCCCCAACTTCCCCTGAACCCATTCCAATCATAGCAAAACCACAAATGGAATTTAATTTCATTTTATATTGTCTCGAACTTTAATCTATGAAACATTCCCTTAGCAATAGGATATTTCTGCAAAACGCGACGTGTTTCATCTTTGTTGAAATCACCCGCGAAGGGGCACTTCATGATCCGCGACCCGGAGACCTTTCAATCACTCTTAGATACGATCAGACGCTTTGTCAGAGAGCGGTTGATGCCCGTCGAAAGACAGGTGGAAGAAACAAACAGCATCCCCACCGATGTCATAGACGACATGCGTGCCATGGGCCTGTTCGGCCTCTCAATTCCCGAACAATATGATGGACTTGGGTTGACGATGGAGGAAGAGGTCCTCGTCGGTTTTGAGCTCGGCTACACCTCTCCGGCATTTCGTTCTGTCATCGGCACAAACAACGGTATCGGGTCGCAGGGGATTATCGCTGACGGCACCGACGCCCAGAAAACCTATTGGTTGCCGAGACTTGCCAGTGGAGAAATCATTGGCTCATTCGCCCTGACAGAACCCGATGTGGGGTCCGATGCAGGTGCGGTCAAAACCACGGCAGTAAAAGACGGCGATGCTTACATTCTCAATGGCGTAAAACGCTTCATAACCAATGCGCCAATTGCTGGCGTATTCACGCTCATGGCACGAACAGGCGAAGCCGGACCTTCCGGCGTCACAGCATTTCTGGTTGACCGCAATTCACCCGGCCTCACCGTTGGTAAGGCGGACCATAAGATGGGACAACGCGGCACGCAGACCTGTGATGTCTATCTGGAGAATGTTCGTGTCCCTGCGGAAAACATCATTGGTGGTGTGGAAGGCCGTGGCTTCAAGACAGCAATGAAAGTTCTCAACCGTGGTCGGCTGCATATATCCTCCGTCTGCACAGGCATGGCAGAGCGATTGATTGATGAAGCCGTCGGTTTTGCCAAAACCCGTGTTCAATTCGGCAAGCCCATTGCAGAACACCAGATGATACAGGCAATGCTGGCGGATATGAGCACCGAAGCCTATGCCGCACGATGCATGGTACTCGATTCAGCGCGTGCTTTCGATGATGGAGACCCCGCAATCATTCGCAAGGCGGCAAGCTGCAAACTCTATTGCTCTGAAATGGTGGGACGCGTCGCCGATCACGCCGTGCAGATACATGGTGGCTCCGGCTATATGCAGGACTATGCTGTCGAGCATTTCTATCGCGACGTGCGCCTGTTCCGTCTTTATGAAGGCACGTCACAAATTCAGCGGATCATCATCGCACGCGAAATGACGAGGGCTTAACCCATGGAAGTTACCGGCAAGAGCAAAATCCTTTTCGTTCTGGCACATCCAATCGGTCATGTGCGGGCAAGCCACGTCTTCAATACCCACTTCAACAAGACAGGGAAGAACGCAGCGGCAGTTCCCTTGCACGTTCATCCTGATGATCTTGCGCAAGTTACGCAATCCATTCGCAAAATGGGCAATGTAAGCGGATTTGGTGTGACTATCCCACACAAAATCGCAATCATTCCGCTTCTCGATGCTGTGACAGATGCAGCGCAAGAAATTGGTGCCGTCAACTTCGTGCGCCGGGAGGAAAGTGGTCGCCTTGTTGGTGACAATTTGGATGGCCCCGGCTTTATCGAAGGATTGCGCAGCAATGGTATCGAACCTAAAGGCATGTCTGTTTTGATGCTGGGAGCAGGCGGCGCCGGGCGTGCTGTGGGCTTTGGGCTGGCAAAAGCGGGCGCGCGTTCCTTGTGGATCGCCAATCGCGATACTGCAAAAGCTGCAGCGCTCGCCACGGATATACAATCTGCTTATAAAGACTGCTCCCTCCAAAGTGGACCCGATCACGGCAACCACTTCGACCTCATCGTCAATACGACATCGCTTGGCATGGCCGAGCAAGACGAGCTTCCGCTGGATCTGACAGGGATTTCCTCCGACACCATAATATCCGACATCATCGTCAATCCACCGATGACGCGCTGGCTGGAATTGGCCCAAGCCAAAGGATGCAGGATCATCAATGGTGTTCCGATGCTTGATGCACAGATGGCTCTGGCATGCAAACATATGGGCATTTGAGTCGTGATGATGAATTGATATATTCGACCGCTCGATAAGGATGCGTCCGGCAATTGGAGCCTATTGATGAATTTTGTAAATGAACCGGACAACAGCTTGACTGAAGCTGATGATGTTATCGCTGAAGAAGCGCAGACGGAATCTGGCGAGGTGTTGTCCAACACCGTTTACAATACGCTCAAATCGCAGCTGATGCAGGCGCAGCTCCTTCCGCTTCAGCGGCTCAAGGTCCGCGATCTTGCGCGCTCGTTAGGAACATCTGAGACCCCTGTGCGTGAAGCTCTGATTCAGCTTTCGCGCGAAGGTGCCATCGAGATCAAGCCGCGCTATTACATCCGCGTGCGCAAGCTTTCGGCCGATGAATACGAAGAAATTCGTGCGATGCGTCTGGAACTTGAACCCATGGCGGCGGAACGCGCATTACCGCATATCACTGAAGAAGACATTCTTCAGCTTGAAGATCTGCATAATCGGCTGGTTGCTGCAGAAAAAAGCGGCGACTGGCCGGAAGCATTGCAGACCAACTTTGATTTCCATTTTATCATCTATCGTCGTTCAGGCATGAAACATCTGATTGATGTGCTTGAAGCGCTCTGGATGCGTATCGGGCCGATCCTTTCGGAACTTTATCCCAACGCAATGCCAACCTATGCCGGCCCTCACCAGCACGAACAAGTTCTGGCTGCCTTGCGCGATCGGGACTCCTATGCTCTGCGCATGGCTATTCGCATGGACCTGATCGAAGGTGGAGCAGCTCTCGTCAGGCATCTGAAATCGTCAGCCTATACAGATTGATCCAAACAAAAGGCCGACCCCACGAGGGCGTCGGCCTGAGATTCTTTTGGGACCTTTGCTTATTCAGCAAGCCAGTTCTGCCAGCGTTCACGCAGCATGTTGCGGTTCTCGCCGATCCATTTGAAATCCGGAACAAGCAGCAGCTTGTAATTATCCGGCGAAGTTGCGTAGTTCTTCTGCTCAGCTTCAGGCAGCAAAGCCACGCCTTCTTTTGAATGGGTCGCGTAGTTTGCTGTCTTGATGAAGGCCGGATGGCCTTCTGCATGACCATAGAAGTAATTGATAAACTTCAGGGCGCCTTCCGGATTAGGGGCATCTTTCAGGATAGCGAAATAGCCTGTGTCCATCACCGCATCATTCCAGCTTACATTGAATGGCGCACCATCATTCATGGCGCTCAATGCTCTGCCGGAATAGGACATCGTCATGGCGACTTCCTGGTCGCGCATGATCTGTGCCACCTGATTGCCCGTCTTCCACCACACGCTGATATGCGGCTTGATCTCGTCGAGCTTTTTATAGGCCCGGTCCAGATCCATCGGGAAGATCTTGTCGCGCGGCACGCCATCAGCGATCAGCGCGATAGCCGGCAACCACCAGTCACGATCACCAGTATCCGGCAATCCACGCGGGCCGGGAAACGTGTTCACGTCCCAGAAATCAGCCCAGGTCTGAGGCACCTTGTCCTTGTAAACGGATGTGTCATAGGCGAGCAGCATACCGCCCGTCGTTCTTGCAACACCCTTTTCCTTGCAGGAGCCTTCGACGCCTTTCGCTTCGACATTCGGTAGTTTCGAGCAATCAATCGTCAAAAGAAGATCGGCTTTGTCGACCAGATCGGGACCCGTTGCCGTAACAATATCAAACTCAAATTTGTTGGCGCGCTTCATGGCTTCGACACGCGCCCATTGATCCGGCACCTCAATATCAAACGGCACGACATCCGTGCCGCTTTCTTCCTTGAAAGGCCCGTAGAACTCTTTCTCAAGCGTCTGGCGCATCTGTCCGCCAGTCGTCGCATAAACAACGCTGTCAGCTTTGGCCACTATCGATCCGGCTGCAAGCAGCAACCCAGCGCACATCAGTAATCTGGTAGTTTTCTTGAACATGTTTCCCTCACTTCTATGGTTTTCTTATTCTTCAGACACAGCCTGCTGTGAACGCGTAGCAAGCGCGCGCAGCCCTGCGGCCCCCACCAGAACAATGATGGAAAGCAGCGTGAGCATCACGGCAATCGCTGGGATAATCGGTGTCAGGTTCTGCTCGATATCATCGAACATCATGCGCGGTAGGGTCTTGTCGCGCACACCTGCGAGAAAGAACGAAATTACCGGTTCATCAAACGATATGACGAAAGCAAACAACGCGCCCGATAAGACATTCGGCCATATCAGCGGCAAGGTCACGGCGCGAAAAGCCAAAAAGCGATTGGCGCCACAACACATTGCCGCATCTTCCAAAGCGGGATCGACCTGCGAGAGCGCTGCTACGATCGTAAACACGCTGAAAGGCAATGCTATAATTGTGTGCGCAAAAACGTAACCGGCCGTTGTCTCTGTCAGTCCGACACTTTGAAACATCAGATAGAGCGCAATCGCCAGGGCGATATGCGGCACAACGATGGGGCCAATGAGCAAAGTCTGGAAAATGGTCGCGAGCGCACCCTTGCCGCGAACTATCGCATAGCTTGCACATAACCCAATAATTGCACTCGAAATCGCCGTGAAAAATGCAATCTTCGCGCTGAATGCCGTTGCACTCATCCATTGTGCAGACTGAAAGAAGGCACCAAACCACTGCCACGTAAACCCGCGAGGCGGAAACGTGATGTAATCCGTCTCACTAAACGCCATTGGCAGAATGATAAGGATCGGCACAACGAGAAAACACAGCACCAGATAGACATAGGCATTGAGGAGCAAATTGCGGCTGTTCATGCATTGCCTCCCATCATCCGGTTGAACTTGAACACTCGACCGAAGACCAGCGAAACAGCCATCACCAGAAGTGTAAGAATACCCACCAGTGCTGCTGCGAATGGCCAATCCAGTGTTTCGCGCAGCTGCTGGGAAATCAGCGTTGCAATCATCATTTCTTTCGGCGAACCAAGCAGCGAAGGCGTGATGAAATAGCCAAGTGCTGTGAGAAAGGTTAGGATCATCCCGCCCATAACTCCCGGCAGGGTGAGCGGAAAAATGACCTCGAAAAAGGTTCGTATTGGGCCGGCTCCAAGGATGGCAGCAGCTCTCGCATAATCCCGCGGCACGTTGCGAATAGCGCCATAGATCGGCAGAACCACAAACGGCAGGAGAACATGCGTCATAGCAATGAGAACTGCGGTTTGGGTATAAAGCAGCTTCAGCGGTTGATCTATGAGGCCAAGTTGAAGCAAACCTTGATTGACCAATCCATTACGCTGCAAAAGCACTGCCCAGGCTGCGGTTCGCACCAGCACAGACGACCAGAACGGCAACAGAATGCAGGCGGTTATGAAGATCAGTTTTGGTCCGCTCGAATGCGCCATCAGCCATGCGATGGGGTAGGCCATCAGCAGTGCGATCACGCTGACCAGCGCGGCAATCAAAACAGTGCGTCCCAGCACATTGAGATAAACCGGATTTGAGAAAACCCGCTGATAATTGTCCAACGAAACCGATGGCTCTGTCACGGACAAAGCGAGCAGACTGACCAACGGATAGATAAAGAACAGCAATAGCAGCGAGAAGAACGGCAAAAGCAGAAGAAGCATTCCGCCTTTCGATAGCTTGCGCCCGTCTGGCTCAAAGAACATTTTCAACATCGGCTCAGCTCGCACGGGAATAGACGAGACTTGCTTCGGGAGCAAAGCCCAATCGCAGTTTTTGGCCTGCGCCAATGTCAGGAACCGCTGCACTCGCCAGTCTTGCGCGCAGTTCTGTTCCGTCGGCCATTGCCCCTAGAATAGCAGTGTCCGGACCGGCATAGATCACATCACGAACGGTGATTTCCAATCCGTGCTCCGCAGGAATTAAGCGTTCCGGACGAACTGCCATCAACGCATTGCCGGATTTGGCTCCCATGACATTTTCAGAGGGTATCGAAACCACGGTGCCGTCAGCGGCTTGCGCCTTGGTCCCATCCCATACGATCGGGATGAGGTTCATTTCACCGATGAAGCTTGCAGAAAACAGATTGGCGGGCCGGTTATAGAGTTCGCGCGCGCTGGCGACTTGCTGAATATGTCCGCCTTGCAGGATCGCAACGCGATCCGCCATTGTCAGCGCTTCACCCTGATCATGGGTGACGAATACGATGGTCATGCCCAATTCGGAATGAAGGCGTTTGATCTCGATCTGCATTTCTTCACGCAGATTCTTGTCCAGCGCCGACAAGGGTTCATCCATCAAAAGAACGCGCGGCGAATAGACAATAGCGCGAGCCAGCGCAACACGCTGCTGCTGCCCTCCCGACAATTGCTTCGGACTGCGATTGGCGAAATCGGCAAGTCGCACGCGAGCAAGTGCCTCGCGGGCAATACGGTGCCGTTCTTCTTTTGGCACACCCCTTGTTTTAAGTGGGAAAGCCACATTATCGAGCACCGTCATATTGGGAAACAGCGTGTAGTGCTGAAACACCATGCCGATATTGCGTTTATGCGGCGGTACGCGGGTGTAATCGCTGCTGCCAAACAGAATACGTCCTTTGTCGGGACGCTCGAAACCGGCCAGCATCATCAGGATAGTTGATTTGCCGGAACCCGAAGGCCCCAGCAGGGCAAGGAATTCACCCGGCGCGATCTCCATGTCGAGACCGTCTACCGCTGTGAAGCTCCCATAATTTTTAGTCACTCCCTGAATGCTAATACCCAGCCCGGAATCGGGCGTGCTCTTCTGGCTAGCCATGCTTTCCCCTGATCTTTTTGTTGTTGGCAGAGCTTAACCCGCATTTCGCGTCTATGTCTATAATGATATATCAAATTTATTGATCAAAATGGCTGAGCACCATCTTCAACGCTGTTTTGCCTGATGTTTTTGCCAGATAACGCGGTAAAATGCCTAAATTCTCATACAGAAACCGATGGAATGCCTCGCAGCGGGAATATTTATCTCAATTTTTGGAATCTCTCTTGACATATCATCGCGACAAGGATCATTTTTGATATATCATAATTTGAGGTGATGAACGTAAAAGCGTCATCAAATGGGAGACTACCAATGCCTGCGCATTCCACTTCAGCCCAAACCCTGAGCGAACACAATCCAGACGCAGAGCTTCGTGCACGCGCCGAACGCGTGATCCCGAACGGCATGTGGGGCCATCAGCGCGCAGCGTCGCTTCCAGAGGGATATCCGCAGTATTTTGCATCGGGCGAAGGTGCTCATGTTACGGATGTAAACGGCAACAGCTATATTGATTTCATGTGTGCTTGGGGACCGATCATTCTGGGCCACCGTCATGAACTCGTGGACGCTGCAGCACTCAGCCAGATAAAGGCAGGCGATTGCCTCAACGGTCCAACAGCGCACGCTGTTGAACTTGCAGAGCTGCTCGTTGAAACGGTACCCCATGCCGACTGGGCATTACTGCAGAAGAACGGCACCGACGCCACGACCAGCTGCGTAACAATCGCACGCGGCGCAACCAAACGCCGCAAGGTTCTGGTCGCTAAGGGTGCCTATCACGGTGCTGTGCCATGGTGTACGCCATCACTGGTCGGCGTAACGGCCGAAGATCGTGCTCACCTCGTCCACTATGTTTACAATGATGTTGAAAGCCTCACTGCCGCCGCAAAACAAGCCGGTGACGATCTGGCTGCAATCATTGTCTCCGCCTTCAAGCACGACCTTGCCATCCCGCAGGAACTTCCCACCACAGAATTCGCCAAAACGGCACGCGCCCTTTGCGATGCGGCGGGTGCGGCGCTCATTCTTGATGACGTGCGTGGCGGCTTCCGCATTGATCTGGGTGGAAGCTGGCGCGGAACCGGCGTTGAGCCTGACCTTGCTGCTTATTCCAAGGCAATCGCCAATGGTTATTCGCTTGCAGCGGTCACCGGAACCAACCGTTTCCGTGAATCTGCAGGACAAGCTTACATGACTGGTTCGTTTTGGTATGCTGGTGCATCCATGGCAGCGGCGGTTGCCACCATCAAGGAACTGAAGCGTATTGATGGTCCTGCACGCATGAAACATGCGGGCGAACGCCTGCGCACCGGTCTTGATGCTCAGGCACGCGCACATGGTTTTGAGCTGCTGCAAACCGGACCTGCCGCAATGCCGCTGGTGCAATTTGTCGGCGATACGGATGCACAGCTTGGCGCACGTTTCTGTCGCGAAGCGCTGAACCGCGGCGTTTACCTGCACCACAAGCACAACATGTTCATCTCCTGCGCACACACGGATGCGGTGATCGACGACGCTCTTTCCCGGACGGAAGACGCTTTCAAGGCAATCTCCACCCGGTAAGGAAAAAGCGTGAGCGAACAGCCGGGCGACGAAAGGGATAACCTTTCAGACATTGTGTACCAGCAGCTCAAATCAGGGCTGCTGCGGGCACAGTTCAAACCGCATCAGCGGTTCAAAGTTCGTCAACTGGCTCAGGATCTGGGCACATCGGAGACACCTGTTCGCGAAGCGCTCATGCAGTTGTCACGCGAAGGCGCGATTGAAATCAAACCGCGCTTTTATATTCGCGTACGGCGTTTAACGCTGGCTGAGTACAAGGAAATCCGCGCAATGAGGCTCGTTCTGGAGCCTCTCGCAGCCGAACATGCGCTGACAAACATATCCGATGAAACCATCACCAGACTGGAAACCATTCATCAGCATCTGACCGAAGCGGAACGCACGGAAGATTGGCGCGCGGCCCTACAGATAAATTCGGATTTCCATTTCGCGCTCTACAAACAAAGCCGGATGGCACATCTGATAGACGTGCTTGAAAGTCTCTGGATCAGGGTTGGTCCGCTCGTTTCGGAGCTCTATCCAACGGCAAAACCGAGTTATCCCGGACGCCACCAGCACGAGAACATTTTAACGGCGCTCAGCAACCGCGACAGCTATGCGTTACGCCTCGCCGTCCAACTCGACCTCATAGAAGGAGGCGCTGCCCTTCTGAAGCGCCTTCAGCAATACGAACAAGACAATCCCGGCGA
Organism: Brucella pseudogrignonensis; assembly: GCF_002252525.1. Taxonomy (GTDB): domain Bacteria; phylum Pseudomonadota; class Alphaproteobacteria; order Rhizobiales; family Rhizobiaceae; genus Brucella; species Brucella pseudogrignonensis. Next base: position 14,486 of record NZ_NNRM01000053.1, on the reverse strand, counting down.
TGCCGATCGTTCAGCATTGAACAGCAATCAGAATTTTTGATTCAAGGAGGAAGCTCACAATGTCCCGCGACAAGTTCAATTTTCCCGAAATGGGGCCACATGCGATCAAGCCATGGGCGGTTCGCAAAGGCTTTGCGGACGAGCACTTTCTTTCAGACTATCGCTATCAGTTTCCGCGTGAAGACCCTGCTCTGCCCGAAGTTTTCGTCTACACCGAGAAGATGTCTTACGACCCCGGTGAAACGGTCGAGTTTCATGGCTCCACCACAGCCAAAACATGGTCGATCCAGATATATCGCGACGGCCACGAACCTCAAATGATGGACGAGGCTTTCGACCTTCCCGGCAGCTTCACCAAAACATCAGAAACAGCCTATATGGATGGCTGCGACTGGCCAGTTCTTTATAGCTGGAAAATTCCCGACGATGCCCGCTCGGGCTTCTATCGCGTTGTCTCGACATGTATGCGCCCCGATGGCGAGCGCTTCGTTCAACATCATTTCGTTGTGGTCCGCCCGACGAAGAAGACCCGTTCGGGCCGCATTCTCCTCATGTTCGCAACTGGCACCTGGACTGCCTATAATGATTGGGGCGGTGCGAACCACTATTTTGGAACATGGGGTCCAAATAAGAACGAAGGTTCGCCGATCTTGAGCCTGCGCCGCCCATGGTCGAAAGGCATGATCTGGTTGCCGCAGGGAGCTGCGCGCGTTTGTAACCCGGTCTGGCAGGACATGGGCGATGCGACCCGATACCCATCCAAGGAATGGGGCTATACGATGGGGTTCTCGCAATATTACTCATCTGCGGGTTATGCCCAATACGAACGTTATTTCGTAACCTGGGCCGAGGCAGCAGGCTATCAGATCGACTATATAACCCAGACTGATCTCCACTATAATCCCGGCATTCTCGACGATTACAATTGTCTGGTCACCGTTGGCCATGATGAATATTGGTCATGGGACATGCGCAAAACCGTCGAGGATTTCGTCGCTCGCGGCGGGCATCTCGCGCGCTTTGGCGGCAACTTCCTCTGGCAGATCCGTCTTGAGAATGATGGCCAGACACAGGTTTGCTGGAAAACCAAAGCGCCTACACAAGACCCCATCATGCAAACCGATCAGAAACACCTATGCACGGCGAACTGGGCAAGTGGCGCGGTTAACTGGCCGGGGGCTTCGACTGTCGGTGTTAACGGTGAAAACGGAATGTATGGCAGCTGGGGCGGTTTCTCTCCCCGCGGCTCTCGCGGGCTTACCGTCTACCAACCAGAGCATTGGATCTTCGAAGGCACGCATCTGCGTTATGCGGATATCTTTGGTCACGAAGCCCAGATCTTCGGTTATGAGGTCGACGGGCTCAACTATTCATTCAAGAACGGCTTCCCCTATGCCGTTGAAGAGCATGGCGTACCGACCGAAAAGATCGAAATTCTCGCCATGACGCCAGCATCGATCTACGAATATGAACTCGACGGTCAGGGACATCGTTACTATGTTCGCGATAGCGATCTGCAAGGCATCTGCGAAATGGCGCCTGATGGCTATGAAGCGGCGCGCAAGCGCCTGGCACATGGTGCGGGTATGCTCGTCTCCATGAAGCAAGGTGACGGTGAAGTGATAACCGCCGGGCTTTGTGAATGGGTAATGGGCCTCAAGCGCAACTGCGCCTATACCACTACCATTACCCGCAATGTGCTGGACCGGTTTCAGGAAACGGGACCTTCCCGCGCCTGATCCATAACGCAAATCAGGCCCGAATTTTCATTCGGGCCTGTTCCTATCGGCGATCAGCGCGGCATCGGTTTGCTGCCGTAATATCCATAACGCGCGCGAACTTCATCTAGCTCAGCCTCACTCAAAAGAACCGGTTCGCCAATCTGACAAGCCAATATGTACTGGCGTGCCAGCGTTTCAAGTTTCTCTGCCAGTAATGTTGCGTGGGCCATATCCCGGCCCCACACCACCATTCCATGGCTTGCCATCAGACAGGCGCGATGGTTGCCCATAGCGCGCACGATTTCATAGGCCAAAGCATCAGAACCAAATACGCGGTAATCAGCACAGGGAACTTCGTTCCCGCCAAATGAAGCAATCATATAATGGAAAGCGGGCAATGGCTTACGCAGACACGACAATGCAACACAGCTATCCGCATGCGAATGGATGACCGCGCCTGCTTCAGGATGATTGCGCATAATTTCTGTGTGGATGCGCCATTCGCTGGAAGGCACCTTGCCCGCAAGATGCTCGCCTTCCACAGAAACGAGACTCATATCTTCAGGCTTCATAAGCGATGTGGCGCCAGTCGGCGTAACCCAGATATGTTCGCCTTCCCGAATACTGATATTACCGCTGCTGCCGTGATTGAAGCCCTTCTGTTCCATGTGACGCATCGCATCCACGATGGCGCGACGTGCTGTAAGGCTCTGATCATAATCGGTTGGCATCGTCTGTTCCCCGTTGTTGGCAGCCAAGAGTTTGTGATGATGCCTAACTTCATAATCCCGGCAATTGACGCGGTCCATCAAAATGATACTTAATTGGAATTAAATTTCATTATCTATGGCGCGCAATTACGCATGGCATGATACGAGGATAAAAATGGGGAATAACGGCACTCTTGGGATCATCGCCGACGATATGACAGGCGCGTTGATGGTCGCTGCTTATTATGAAACAGCAGGCATTAGAACCGCTGTCGTGACTGATATCGAAGCTATCAGCGAATGTGCAGGCGAAGCTGTCGTCATATGGGCCGGCAGAACGCGTCTTGCTGAGCCTGATGAAGCAAAACGACAGATCACACGCGCAGCTGATGCATTTGATGCAATCGGTTGCGATCAGGTCATTTACAAAGTCTGTGCCAGTTTCGATTCAACAGAACAGGGCAATGTTGGGCCTGCTGCCGATCTGTTGCGCGCACGCTATAATCCCAGCAGTCTTCTATTCTGCCCCGGCTTTCCCAAGTTTAACGCCACGGTTCATCAAGGCTATCTCTTCTATCGAAGCCGCCTCATCTCTGAATCCGTCAAGCGCTATGACCCGGCCACTCCTATGAGCGATCCCGACATGGTGCGTTTCATCGGAAAACAGACGAACGAGCCGATCGGACTTTTGCCCCACTCCGTACTGCTTAAAGGCAAAGACGCAGCACAAGCACATCTTGATGAGCTCGCAAATGCAGGCAAATGCTATTGCGTTGTCGATGCGAGCGATGACGGTGACGTCAGGATAGCCGCCGAACTGGCACGGGCACAGCCAACAATGGTCAGCTCCGACGCTGTTCTCATTCAGCTTGGAATTGATCGCTTTGCGCCCAAGCCAGCCATCACCATTGCACCACCATTACCAAGCCACGGCACTGCCGCGGTTCTGGTGGGAACAGTTGGTCCAATTGCGGACGGACAGATTGCGGTTTTTGCCAAACAGCACCCGGTTTTGACTCTGGACCTTACAAAAGATGGCGATATCGACGCCATGGTGTCAAAAGCAATGGAATGGGCAAAAGATCATCACGGCAAACAGCCTTACCTCATTTCAACGGCGGTCAGTGATACTCGTGTCAAAGAAATCCAGACAGAGCTGGGCGTTCGCGGCGCAAGCGAAAAGGGTGAAAAGCTTATATCTGAGCTTGCTGCAGCAATTTCCGAACTCGGTGTCGACAAGCTTATCGTGGTTGGTGGTGAAACATCAGGTGGTGTCATCAAGCGCCTTGGCTTGCAGCGACTACGCGCCCTCCCTGATAATGGGATTGGAACCGGTTTCTGTCGCAGTGCAGGCAATGACCAGATCATCTTCTTCTTCAAATCCGGCAAAACAGGAACAGAGACGGTCTTTCTCGATTCACTGGCCGCGATGTGATGCGAAGGTCTTGTAAGTGGTGAAAGTAATTACCAATTAAGGAACACTTCCCGTCAAGACGCTTCCTGCCGCACTAATCAATGCGGTGTTTGAGGCTGTCCGGGGTAAAAAAGGGCGCTCCCCGTCATGGGTTGAGCGCCCTTTTATTTATCGGCCTAAGCCTTCAGATCAATCACCAGCTTATCTTGAGGCCGCCAGAGGCTTTGCCTGCAACATTCGTGGAACCGCCAAATTCGACAGCACCCCGAGCATAGAGGCTCACATTTTCCGAAACGCGCGCAACGACACCAACACCAACATCATAGGCTGTACCGCTCATGTCGTTACCGATGCTGGCTCCCGACGCGACGAGCCCGTTTTTGCCCTTGAACTCGCGCTTGACGTTTGCGTCGGCATAAGTCGTGACAGACTTTACGAACTTTTTCTTTTGGGGTGCGTCCGGCAAAACTGCCGGAACCTTCTTAGTCACCGAGCCTTTTCTGCCCTTTATCGCGCTTGACGCAGGCTTGGATACCTCTTCTTCGTCACCAAAATAGATGGTCTTTTCCAGACGCACGCCAACACGACCAATAAGAGATTTAGCCGACTGGTCGTAAACATGAATGCCGTAAGTATCTGTAAAGCTATCTGCTTTGATTTTCGAATAGATCAACTGAGCTTGAGGTTGCAGTACGACATTGTTGCCGAGATCAAAACCATAACCGGCTTCAATGGATGCCGTCGTTGCACGTCCCTTGTAGCTATTCTGAAGCGCAAACCCGGAAACCGATTTTGCACTGACACCAAAGTCTATCCAGTCATGTTTGATAACGGCATCAACATAAGCACCCGTGCCAGGCTTATAGTCGCTTGGAGCGACCTGTTGCCAGGTTACATAACCACCGAGGCCCTTGGACGAAATCGATCCGTCTGCTGTGCGGCCACGCACATCAAAGCTCGAATTTGCATATTCGCCGAAAATGCCAACCGTGAGCTTGTCACCGGCAATAAACACATCCCCCTTCGAATAATCGACACCAATCTGAACACCGGCTGTCGTCATGTCAAAGCCATGACCGTTATAGCCCGTGATGCTTTTCGGTGAATAAGATCCTGTCTTGCCGATGCCGCGCATCCAGACATTATAGCCGTCTCGCAGATCTTCGGCGCGCAGTTCGCCTAGACGTTCGTGAAATGTATCAAGCGTTGTCAAAACATGGTTCTGGGCTGCAGCAAGAGCAATGTTATATCCCGGAACGATATCGACAACGTGTCCCGTACCCGGGCCGGGATTGACGGGAGGCTCAACCGGGCAATCGACATCCGGAGTGCAGACTGGCGGCTCAATAACATCCTTGCCATCGGTCTGCAGATACCAGTTCTGTCCATCGGCCTTGCGAAGCTGATAATCATAGATGCCGACGATTGCCGCCGAACCGAGTTTGAACTCGGCATCGCTTTGACCACCAACTTCAACAATCTGGATACCGTCCGTTGCGCCGGTTCCGGTGAAGGCTCCAATGCCGCCATTGTTACGGACATTGACCACACCAAGACCTGTTGTGTCGCCCGTCACAACAATCTTATCAGTTTCGCTTGCAGCTCCACCTTCGTTGAGCTTGGTATTCAGCACGAACGATCCGTTGTCCATCGTAAGACTACCAACTGTGAGCGCCTTATATGGAGTGGCTGAATCAAATTCGATTGTGCCGTCATTGGTAAGAGCACCGACATCTGAAGAACCGGACATCAGCCAATATGAAGTGCTATCAACCGCAACGCTCGTCACGCCTTTGCCCGCACCAGTCCAGATGCTGCTGTTGGATAAACTAGCATCGATAACCGCATCATTAGATTCAACAACCATATCGCCAGAAAGCACAACATTGCCATCTGCCGCCAACATGGTGGTTGAGCCAGCCGCCGCCTGTAGCAAAGTGCCATTGCCGCCGACAACCTGCGTTCCGTTCTTGAGTTCGAAGCCCACACTTCCGCCGGACGTTTTTAAAGCCGGGCCATTTGCTGTCGCAATCAGAGAACCGTCTACAACGGCCATGCTATCGCTCGCCAAAGCGATACCCGCGCCATTTACACCCGAAACACGCGCGATCGTGTTTGTAACTTGAACTGTGCTGCCATTCTGGGCAACCAGACCATGTGCGCCAATGCCCTCCGTTTGGACCGAGCTGTTCGCCACGGTGACTGCACCACCGCCACTCGCAAATGCACCATGTGCGCCTGCTCCCGTCGTGGTGACGCGTGAACCCTTGGCGCTGACAGTTGAACCAGCTCCAAATGCATGGAGGCCACGCGCATCTGCGCCTTCCGTGCGCAACTCAACATTCGTCAGATCAACCAGTCCCCCGCGCACGGCATAGGCTGCAGACCCATTAAGATCGTCGCCTTTTGTTGTTACGCTGCCACCATTCATGGTGAGAATTCCGCCGATATCGCCTGCAACGACACCGCGACTATTTGCGGTGGTAATCACGACATTGTTCAGATTTGCTGTTCCACTATTATAAGCGACTGCGCCACCCGCATTGACGCCGGATGTGGTGATGCTGCCACCACTCATCTCGAGATGAGAGCCAGTATCCGTAACATTGAAGCCTGCACCACGTTCTCCGGAAGTCACAATATTCGTGTTGTTCAGCTTGGCAGTGCCGCCATTGGCTACAATCACTCCCACTGCCCAGGAATTACCTGTGCCATTGCCTTCAGTGATAATGGTTGCACCATCCAGATTGACGACACTGCCAGCCGAGGACCGCACACCTGCAGCACCGTCGCCCGTCGTTCGAATGAGCGTGGCTTCGCCCGTTCGCAAGTCTCGACCGATATTGATCTCGCCACCGTTTGCAGCATTGATACCATCTGCACGAAAGCCGCCGGTCGAATAGCTGCCGCCATAGATATTGCCTTGAGCCTTATCCCCATCTGCGGATAGCCCATAGGCCCAATCGCCCGCTGTTGTTACATCCACATTGGTGGCGTTGACTGTGCCACCGGAATAAATATCAATGCCATGCGACCCATCACCAGTCGTTGTGACTTCGGTATCAATCAAATTTGCAAAAGCATTCTCGTTACTTGCAATCACGCCCATCGAATTGTCGCGACTGGTTGAAACCGAGCTGTTTGTGAGGGTGAGGATGGCGCCCTGAGACGCAACTACCCCGTGCGACCTATCACCATTCGTTGAAACAACCACTCCATCTGCGTTCAGAATAGCTCCGGCATTGCTTACCAATATTCCGCTTGACGTGTCACCATGTGTTGTGACCGTTCCGCCAGTCATGGTCACGGTTGATGAGGTTTCCGCACTCACTCCAACGGAAGCGGTACCCTCAGTAACAATGCTGACATTGGTGAGATCGGCCTTCCCTTCCTGGACATAGACACCCTGTGCATAATCACCCTTGGTATGAATGGAAGTATCAACCGCCGTTACAGATGAATCCCGAAGTGCTGCAACAATGCCTGCTGCATAGTTGCCGGCGGTAGCGATAGAAGAGCCTGCCTGCAGGTTTATCACACCACCGAAATACGCCTGCGCGCCCACTGCTGCCTCACCGCCCGTTACGACAGTAACCGGACCATGCGTTTTGATTTCGCCATTCCAGATGGCGTATAAACCAATCCCCGCATCCCCATTGATCAGGCCGGTATCGATGGTTGTATCGCTTGGAACGTCAACCACAGTTCCATTCGCGATTACCTGCTGCGCGAAACTCGGCGAACTAAGCAGTGATAAGACCGCTGTCGATAGCCAAAGTCGTTTTATCGAGCTGCGAACGGTATTGCGCTGTGCGAGGCCATTATTGGCTGACATGATGCTGTTCCTTTCGAAGGGGCGTCTCTTCGGGTAAGTTTGGCGCGCACTTCTCCATCCCAAGCCGTCGGGTCGATGCGCTGAACTATGCTGCTTTGAAACTTCGAACTGGAAGAACCGAGAACCGGCGGGTACTCGGTCCTTCCAGTCGCTATCCGTCACCTTGCGCGCGACGGAAGCTTTGAATTCCTTAGCCTTGAATTCGCCGGTCACAGCGTAAATGGCTGCGAAAAGCACAAACTTCACGTCGAGATGATTTCAGAATGAAAGGGAACAGGGCGAAACCCGCAAAAGGATCGCTTATCTAATTGATAATACAAACATTTTTTTGATTCAAAATGAAAAGGAAAGCCGCTTTGCTATGGCTTTCCCTGCATCTGCTGATCAAGCGCACAGAGATAGGATGTCATCAGTTCTATCGAATGATCGGAAAGCGCTACAAACTGGCGCCGTCCATCATCAGGATCGAGCCAGCGTCGAACCAGGCCAACACCCTCCATTTCGTCTAGCCGCCGCGACGCGGTCGCAGCCGAAACGCCTGACACGATGTAGAGAGAGGAGACAGAAACCTGCTTGTCTTGAAGATGGTTTTCCATCAAATCGAGAAGCATGTGCCAGGCGGGGTCAACAAACAACTTGTCAGAAAAATAGCGCGTCTTGATATCGCGTATGCGCAGAAGCTCAAGCATCCGTTCTTTAGATGGGGCGTTGGCAAGAGCGTTCGGCTCATCATTATGAGATAAACCTTGAGCACTTTGCCGCTCCGAGCCGCTTGATGTCATTGGCTGCAATGTTTCCAGCATCGCGCCCAGTTGCTGCGCCTCCTGCATCAAACGCGAGAGCCGTTCGTGGCCTTGAGACCATTGCGCCGCTTTCGCGCGCAGCTCATAGGCTTTGGTCGCTGCCTTTTCGACGGATTCCAGAAACGGCACACGACGCACCGGTTTGTGAAGAAAATCCACTGCGTTCAGTCGTAGCGCTTCAACAGAATTATCAAGCGTCGCATGGCCGGTTACAAAAATAACCTGCAACCAATTTCGATCCGTGTATCGTTCGCGGATTGCCCTGAGCAACTCGATACCATCCATCCCCGGCATCCGAATATCACTGACCACCACGTCTATCTCTGGTGTTCTGTCGAGCAATTTCAACGCTGCCATAGCGGCAGAGGCACGCAGGCAATTATAGCCCGCGTCGGTAAGCGCCGTTCCCAGAACATCGAGCAATGCCTCTTCATCGTCGATCAGAAGGACCGTTGTATTGGCTGGCGAATTATCCATTTTCTGCCCCCTCCTTTTCGTCTTTTGCCGCACGCAGGATCAGTCGAAACTCTGCGCCTTTTGTACCGTTTTTGACTTCCAGCCGACCGCCCATATCGCGGGCCATGCCATAGCTTAGCGATAGTCCCAGTCCCGTGCCTTTACCGACGGACTTGGTCGTGAAAAACGGCTCGAACAAGCGATCAAGATTAGCTAGCGGTATGCCTGGGCCGGAATCCTCGACAACGACGGCAATCATGTCATCGTTCGCTTGTTCAAAGCGGATTGCGATAAAATCGTCCTCGCCCCGCACCTCACGCCCATCGTCCTGTGGTCGGCTTTCCACGATAGCATCTCGCGCATTCAGCAACAGGTTAAGAACAATCTGCTCAATTAGCACAAGATCCGCAGTCATTTTGTAATCACCGGCGCGGTACTCTTTGCGGATTGAAATGCCCTGATTTTCAATCTGTGTTCCAGCAATGGCAAGCACGCCATCTACCGCTTCTGCCGGATCAACCGGGCGCAATGAGCCATCACTGCGATGGCCGTAAATGCGCATATGCCGGACGATATTGGCAGCGCGATCAATCTGCCGACTGGCAAGATCGAGGCCATCGACAATCATCGCCTGATCGAGATTGCCACCGGAAACCCGCGCATGAAGATTGTCGACCGCCATTGCAAGCGTTGCGAGAGGCTGATTGATCTCATGCGCGATCCCGGTTGCAACCTCTCCCAGCGTCACAAGCTTGCCTGCCTGATAGATTGACAGCTCCGCCTCGCGCCGCTCAGTAATATCGAGACCGACGGCCACCAGGTTCTTTATCTCACCGTCATTGGTTTTGATGGGCGAGACAGACCAGGAAAGCGCACGTTTTCGCCCGTCTGCCAAAGTGATATTGTTCACGGCTTGCCATGGGAGATTATCGACAACCGCTGAAAGCTGTTCGCCGAGTGGCCCGGCAATAGCACCAACCTCCGATTTCAGGGTTTCCATCTCGGGAAACAACTCGTGCATGGCCTGATTAGCAACAATCAAGCGCCCCTCAGCATCCGTTACGGCCATCAAAACACCGCCCGTATTGACGATTGTTTCGAGGAACTCTTTTTCGCGTCGTTGGTTTGCAGCCTCAATCATGACATGCACGAGCGAACTTCTATTTTGCATATATTTGCCGAGGATCACGCCAAGAACGCCAAGTGCTGCAAACAAAGCCAAAAGTGCGGCGACAATCAACGAGGATGCGGTCAGCCAAGCCTTATAGATCGGTTGCGTTGGCAATCCCACATAGGCAACGAGAGGCGCAGCGGACGAACGATAATAGGCAAAAATCCGCTCCGTCCCTGTTTTGACGGACGGGTTAATTCTGATGCCTTTACCAGCAGCCAATTGCTCTGGAATGTAAGCTGAAACATTCTGTCCGACGACAGCGGGTGAACTCGAAGCACGGATGGTGCCATCCGTTCCCATCAATCCGAAAACCATGCCTGGCTGTTCGTCGAGCTGACTGTAAAAGCCATTGAGATAGGCCTCATCAACAACAATCAGGACATAGCCATCGAAGTTGCCATTGCCGTCACTGATGCGACGCGCATAACTCATAGCCCATCCGCTAAAGTCGCCCGGCACACTCAGTTCAGATTTATAGGGCTTGCTGATGTAGAAATCAGCGGCATTCGGTCGGCTCAACGCCTTGAAATCGACGGCATGGCTCAGATCGCGCCCGACCGGATAATCATCCATGCCGCTGGCATAGACTTTGCCGCTTCTGTCTATAATGGCAATTCCCATGGCAGCAGGCTCTGCGGCTGCGCGGCGACGCATGACTTCCGACAGAAGACCTTCATAGACAATTCGGTCAGCACGATCTTCCATCACTGCTCGGCTTAGCGCATCGAGCTTTGTGAAAACCTGCGTCGTATATTCCGCAAGCGCCTGGGCCAGAGACATGACTTGCTGGCCCGCACTATCAACACGGTTTGTATAGTCGCGGTAGATGATCGTCGTTGCGCCAAGTGATGCGATCAGGATGACAAAGGTCGCAGCAAACCAATAGGCTCGCATGGTCCGGCGGTCGATTTTAGTCAGACGTTCCATCTGTCTCCCAAAGTATGGCATCTCAGACTAAGCAATAAATAGCAGAATTACTAACAAACAGACCGCAATTGCTTTGACGCGCTATCTTACATTGCCGGGCAACCCATGCTGCCATCGCAACTGCAGGCGAATATCAGTTGCACGTTGATGAAGCATCAAATGTTTGCATTCTTCTACTGATGTCCACATCGGGAAATTGACCTGTCTGAATCCACATTCCGCATCCCGATATTTTCGCCATGCGGTTCTCGCTTCAATAAATTGTCTTTGACGCGAGGCAGGCAGACCAAACAGCAGCATCTCTTCCAGCTTCTGCAGATCGGGCGACACGGCCGCCACATTCAACGGCTCGACAGGACTTGCCCAGAGCAGCGATGACAAGAGGTACAGTGAAACAATATTGATCATCTGGCTTGCTCCCCACCCAACTCCCCCAACTCCCTTTGAGCGCAACGCATTGAATCAAAAAGGCAGCGCTCTTCGCGCTGCCTTTACTTTGTGACTTATTACTTCAGCTTGTCTTTGAACAAATCCAGCGCTTCAACCGCGCAAGCTTCGTCAAGATTGCCACCTGGTGCGCCACCAATGCCGATTGCGCCGATGGTGTCATCACCAATCTTGATCGGAACGCCACCAGCCAGCACGAGGAAGCCCGGGATAGATACAAGCTGTGCAGCACCAGGATTTTTCTGCACATTCTCAGCCATCATGCTGGTTGGGGTGCGGGCGGATGCGGATGTGAACGCCTTTGCCTGCGCAGCATCAATCGTGTGCGGGCCAGCTTTGTCTGCACGCATCAGGGAACGGAGCAAACCGGCACGGTCAACAACAGCAACCGATACATTGTAGCCCTTGGCCGTGCAGATCTTGACGGCTTCGCTGGCGATTTCATTGGCAGTTGCCAGCGAAATGTTTTTCTCTTCAAGTTCGGCAGCCGAGACAGTGGCAGTACCAAGAACCAGAGCTGCGATTGCAGATATGATCAAGTTTTTCATTTTGACTTCCATCCGTTTGAGTTGTCATCACGAGAGTAGGGTCGAACAAATCGACGGTTTAACTGTCTCCCGACCGACGGCTGTTGCGGGGGCGTTGCCAATGCCGATCGGGAGCGCCTGACCTCAACCATACGAGGGTATCCGAGGCCTTGCCTGCTTCGCTACCAGGGTAGCGTTTTAAACTGTTCAACTTTCAGAGCAGTCAACAGCGTATTCCTTTAGACGCCGGAAATCATGAAGCTTAACGCCGCGATCCAGAATGTCAGGCATCCAGTGACCATGGTCAGCCATATCGGTACCAGAATGCGTTGGGGCAGCTTTTCCTCATACTCGAATGCCAATTCCGTTATGTCTGCAAACTCATTACGCGAGGAATTTTTGAATTCAACTACAGACATTGGCTTCACCTTTCCGTGCTCTCAGCCTGCATCATTGCTGCGGGCTACGAAGCTAAAATGGAGCCATTGCAAATAAATTTCATCCAAGAGTGAATTCAGGATGAAAGCATTCAGCCTTAAACAGCCGCATGCACCAGTATCTAATTGAAATATTTTCATAATTTCAGGTTCAGATTGAACCTTCTTAGCTCGAACAAGCGTTCAAGCCTTATCGAGCGGCTCAATTTTCGCCACTCGACTTCACTGTTATCGAAGCTGGATAGCGGGATTGCCGACTATTGCTGAGCAAGCTGCTGCTTCAACATATCGGCGACGACCTTATCAAAAGAAACATCACCATTTTTCGCGTTCTTCTGCATTTCACTTTCAACATACTCATCCCGCTTCTGGACAAGATCCGTCATCTGGCGCTCAAGCTCGGTTCTCACATTCAGGGTTTCATCGATAATCTTCTTCTGCTCCGCATGGGATTTGTCCTTCAACGAGGCTGGCAGCTCGCTTTCTTTGACTTCGTCCCATTTCAGGTTCTTGTTGCGGATATCGTCAAGAAGATCGCCGCCACCCGTAACAACCTCCTTCATTGATGATCGCTTGGAATAGAACTTGGAGTTCTCGACCTGCGCCTCCATCGGTGCTGCGGCTTTCGCGGCTAGTTTGCTGTTGAGCTCTTGCCTGATCGCGGCATTACCGTATGGCATGATTGTGTTATCGATGTTCTGCTGAACCGTAATGATCTCCTGATCATAGGGTGTTTTGACTTCATCAATACGTCCACCATCCTGCGCAATCTGGATATAGCGACCTGATCCACGCTCCGCGATATCCTTCCAGAAGTTGCGGGTTTCTTCAGAGTTACCCGCTTGGACGGCATTCACGCGAATATTTCGGCTTTTTGCTTCGGCCAAAATCTCAGGATATTTGCGCTCACCCTTATAATCCATGTGAGGTGGGGCATCGCCGACCAGGAACACAATTCTCTGGGTTGCGGAGCCTTCGCTCCATGTCAGTCGCCCAATCGCATTATCAAGCGCCTCATTGACGGATTCAGGATCATCACCGCCGCCATCAGCCTCAAAGCGCCTCAGATTTGCGTAAAGTGACTGCAAATCTTTGCTCATGTCAAAGGATTTGACCACATAATCGTCACCACGATCACGATATCCGATAAGTGCCATTCTTATATCTGCATCAGGCTGCACATCGACGATTGTATTCGCAATCGACCAGATTTTGCGCTTCGCTCCCTCAAGCAAATCTACCATTGACCCTGTGGTATCGAGTACGAAGGCCACTTCAATGCGTTTGGGTTGGGTTGATACCTGCTGGGAGGTTGGCTCGGCAAAGGATGCCGTGGCAAACAGGAGCGATGCAAATGCCGCTAATGCCGATGCTGTAGAAGCGCTTTTCATGAGTTCTCCGCCAATCGTTAGGGAGAATATAATGAGCCGCGACATTATGTCTTAAGTAAGCCTGCGAAGCCGCAATTAATAGGCAGACTTCAAGTGATGAGTGGTCGAGACCTAGCGAAGTAATATTACTCGATAGCATCTACGTTGCAGGTCAGCGTTGCACCCTGAGATGTAACAAATATTTTTTCCATAGTGGTGAACGATATCTCGTACCCCTCACCTACGAAAGTCTTATGAGGAGCATCCGTTGTTTTCTCAAGCGAACGTTCACGTCCAAAAGCATTTAGAATGATCTGTTCGGGCTTGTCTTGCGAAGTAATAATCTCAATCGCATTTTCATGATCGCATATATACGAGATATGATCCTGATCGGCTTCAGCCAAAGCAATACTCGGCGACAATGCAAGGGCAGCGATCAGGCAGAAGCGCATTCGAAACACACCTTCAATAATGATATAAGCCCATTCATAATCAAAAATTCGAAACCGCCAAAGAGGAGATTGAGCGGTTCTGAACAAGAATAACCATATGCACTGCGCGCTTCACTGGCAGTAGTGATGTCAACGGACCTGTTACGAGCTTACTAGTTGGGTTAGTATATAGTTTCAAAGCCACTTTTTCAAAAGCGCCGCGTTGTGTCTTTA
>NZ_NNRM01000052.1 GCF_002252525.1 Brucella pseudogrignonensis | reverse complement strand
AACGTGCGGTGGGTTCGGTGTCAGCGCGTTCGACGAAGGGGCGCGCCGGCATCGTGATGTTGATCGCTATAATGCAGTTTTTATGAGAACCTATAAGTTTAAAGCTCTTCAGAGATTGATTACTGAAGACTGCTGGAGCGTCTTTCGCGCAGCATACACATTACACGTCTATAAGTTTGATGATCCGCTTAACTGATTTTTATGACATACATATGCGGACTAGACCTAACTATAATCGTTAAATTACAACTAGTTGTACATTCCTTCACCGAAGACCTTTGTCGCCTTCGATAATAGATTGAGGGTGCGCCTGGATTTAATTTTGACAAAAGCCGGTGATTATCAATCAAATGTAAAATGAGCTTATTGACATATGTCGATCAATGAGTGATTTTTGTCGTGCGTGGTCAAGGAGGATACCGTGCAGACGCTATTGAAAGTTGAGAGCCTGAAAAAATCGTTCAGCGGTGTTGCAGCACTTCGCAATGGCCAGCTGGAACTGCGTGCAGGTTCGGTCCATGCGCTTTGCGGCGGCAATGGCGCAGGCAAATCCACGTTCCTCTCCATTCTGATGGGTATCCAGCAGCGCGACGGCGGCAAGATTTGGCTGCGCGGCGAAGAGGTTCAGTATTCGACGCCTGCGGAAGCGCTTAAATCCGGTATCGCGATTATCGAACAGGAGCTGAGCCCTGTTCCGCATATGAGTGTTGCAGAGAATATCTTTCTTGGTCGTGAACCTTCAGCACGATTTGGCGGCATTGACTTCAAGAAGATGAACAATGAAGCGCAGGCGCTTCTGGATCGTCTGGAGTTTGACATTCGCGCGACACAGGTGATGAGCCAGTTGTCGGTTGCACAGATGCAGCTCGTGGAAATCGCCAAGGCGTTCAGCCACAATGCCGATGTGATCTTCATGGATGAGCCGACATCGGCCATCGGTGAAAAGGAAGCGCAGCAGCTGTTCAAGGCGGTCGAGCGTCTCAAGGCTGAAGGTAAAGGCATTGTTTATGTCTCGCATCGCCTGTCCGAGATTTTCCAGATCGCAGATTCCTATACGGTTTTCCGCGACGGCGGTTATGTCGGCTCGGGCGCGCTGAGCGATATCGACCGTGCCGAACTGATCCGTCTGATCGTCGGGCGTGAGCTTGGCGAAGAATTCATCAAGACCAACGAGCCTACCGATCAGATTGGCTTCGAGGTTTCCGATCTCGCTCTTCCTGGCAAGATCGAAGATATTTCCTTCTCGGTCCGCAAGGGCGAAATCTTTGGCATTTATGGCCTGATGGGTTCTGGTCGTTCCGAAATTTTCAACTGCATCTTCGGTCTCGAAAAGGCAAGCAAGGGCGAGATTCGACTTGAGGGCTGCGCGCTCAAAGTGGGCAAGCCTGCTGATGCAATGGCTGAAGGCATTGCCTTTGTCACCGAAGACCGCAAGCTAACGGGACTTAACCTCACAGACAGTGTGCGCGCCAATATCTGCCTTGCCAGTCTTCCTGAAATGAGCCCGTCATTTGCCATGCGTCAGCGCGAAGAAGCTGAAGCAAGCGCTAAGATGATCGCGCATTTCGGCATCAAGGCAGCACGCGACACGATGCCGGTTTCCGGTCTTTCGGGCGGCAACCAGCAGAAAGTTGTGCTGGGCAAATGGTTCCTGCGCAATCCGCGCCTGTTGTTGCTTGATGAGCCGACACGCGGTGTGGATGTGGGCGCAAAACGCGAAATCTATCGCATTATCTGCGAATTCACTGCGTCAGGCGGCACCGTCGTAATGATTTCATCTGAAATCGACGAGGTTCTGGGCATGTCCGACCGTATCCTCGTGATGCGGCAGGGCCGGTCGGCTGGCGTCTATGACAGGGCCGACACTGACGCACAAAAGCTGGTGCATCTGTCAACCTGATGGCGGGCGTTGATCTAAGCGCATCCCAAAAAGCGGGAACCGGTTTTCGGGATGCGCGTAATGCAATGCTCTGCACGCTTGATTGAGATTAGGCCTGACACTGGCAGGCTGGGAAGAGGCTGGAAAACGTGAGCAATATCGAGAAAACACAAACGAACAGCTGGTTCGCTTCCGAGAAGCGCCGGTTGATCATTCAGGAATACGGCATTTTCCTAGCCTTCCTGCTTCTGGTCTTCATTCTGTCGGTGTCGAATCCATACTTCCTGACAACGGGCAATATTTCAAACGTCCTCCTGCAAACCTCGATCAACGGTGTGCTGGCGATCGGTATGACGTTTGTTATTCTGACGCGGGGCATTGACCTATCTGTCGGCTCAGTTGCAGCGCTCACAGGTATTGTTGCAGCGAGCCTCGCCACGACATCTGCCGCTGCAAGCGTTGCGGGCGGCCCTTATCCGGCAATCGTCGCCATTGCTGCCGGTCTTGCAGTTGGTTGTGCCTGCGGCGCACTGGTTGGCTGGATTGTTTCGCGTTTCTCGGTGCCAGCATTCGTAGCAACGCTCGGTATGCTGTCGGCTGCACGCGGCATGACGCTTATCTACGGTGGCGGTAAGCCTGTGCCTGCACTGATCCCGGATTTCCGCTGGATCGGAACTGCCAAGATTATGGGCATCCCGATGCCTGTCATTATTCTGGCGATTGTCTTCATCGGTGCCTGGTGGGTTCTCACGCGCACGCGCTTCGGCCGTTATGTCTATGCTGTTGGCGGTAATCCACATGCAGCAAAGACATCGGGTATCAACGTCACTCGCGTTCGTTTCTCTGTCTATGTCATCTCCGGCGCACTTTCCGGCCTTGCAGGTATGATGCTTGCTGCCCGCACCGGCTCCGCGCTGCCACAGGCCGGTATTGCTTACGAACTGGATGCAATTGCTGCGGTTGTTATCGGCGGCACCAGTCTTTCGGGCGGCGTAGGCCGTGTCACGGGAACGCTGATTGGCGCGCTCATTATTGGCGTCATGAATAATGGTCTCGATCTGATGGGTATCGAATCTTACTACCAGCAGGTTCTCAAAGGTGCGTTGATCGTCGGTGCAGTCATGCTCGATCAGAAACGCAACCAGAGCGCCTGATTTCTAAAAAGTCTGAACTGCCAGTTTCATGGCGCAACCAAAGCCGCACATTCAATCATCGCGGATATTGTGGAGGAGAATACCAATGAAGAAACTGCTGATTGCCCTGGCATCGGCTACGGCTCTGCTCGCAGGCGCCGCAAATGCTCAGGAAAAGCTGAAGATTGGCGCAGCCCCTTACGGCCTGAATGCTGAATTCATGCAGATCTGGTCTGAAGCGCTGAAAGAACATCCAGCTGTGAAGAGCGGCGAAGTTTCGTTGACGGTTTTCGACGGTCGCTATGACGCGCTCGTTCAGCAGGAACAGTTCAACACCATGATCACCCAGCAGTTCGACGCGATCATTTTCGTGCCGATCGATGTTGAAGCCGGTGCGACTGCCGTTCAGGCAGCTGCCGATGCAAACATTCCGGTTGTTGGTTCCAACACCCGCGTAAACTCTGATCTTCTGGCTTCTTATGTCGGTTCTGACGATGCGGTTTCCGGCTACATGGAAGCCAAGACCGTTCTCGACAAAATCGGTTGCAAGGGCAATGTCGTCATCATCGAAGGCCCGATTGGTCAGTCGTCGCAGGTTTCGCGCCTCGAAGGCAACAAGAAGGCGCTTGCTGAATGCCCGGACGTGAAGGTTCTTGAACAGCAGACCGCAAACTGGTCGCGCGCTGAAGCACAGACGCTGATGGAAAACTGGTTGACCGCACACAAGGGCGAAATCAACGGTGTAATCGGCCAGAACGACGAAATGGCTCTCGGCGCGATTGAAGCGATCAAGTCGGCAGGCCTTAAGGTTGATGACTTTGCTATCGCCGGTATCGACGGTGTGACCGATGCGCTTAATGCAGTTAAGGCCGGTACCATGACGTCGATCCTGCAGGATGCTCGCGCTCAGGCGCAGGGTGCAATGGATCTCGCAATCTTCCACGCGAAGAAGGGCGACTACAAGCCACAGTCCGATATCTGGGCTCAGTATCCTGACATGCCGTTCAACGACGGTAAGGACAAGGAATACAATGTTCCTTGGACGCCAGTAACTGCCGACAATGTCGACAAGCTGCTCGAAGCACGCAAGTAATAGAGAACTGCGGGATGGGCATCCAGCTCATCCCGCAACCCAAACATTCCGCTACCCTCAACACCGAGGATCAAACAATGTCCGACCAATCTCCCCAAATCGACCTGAACTTCCCCCTCAACGGTAAAGTTGCTCTGGTAACTGGCGCTGCTTCCGGTATTGGCGCGGCCGTTGCTGAAGCCTTCGCTGCCAAGGGTGCAAAGGTTGCTGTGCTTGATATCAATGCTGATCAGGCGCGTGCCAAGGCAGAAGCGCTTGGAGCGGATGCAAAGCCTTTCGTCTGCGACGTATCTGATCCGGCTTCGGTGAAGGCTGCGGTATCAGGCGTGGTCGAGGCATTCGGACAGATCGATATCGCTGTAAACAGCGCCGGTGTTGTTTTCCTCGCTCCCGCCGAAGATCTGACCATTTCCGATTGGGATCGCACGATTGCAATCAACCTCAAGGGCAGCTTCCTCGTCACGCAGGAAGTGGGCCGTGCAATGATCGCTGCAGGCAAAGGCGGCAAGATCGTCAATCTCGCCTCGCAGGCCGGTACTGTTGCGATTGAAGAGCATGTTGCTTACTGCGCGTCGAAGTTCGGTGTTATCGGCATGTCGAAAACCTTTGCTGCCGAATGGGGCAAATACGGCATCACCGTCAACACGATCTCTCCGACCATTGTTCTCACGGAACTGGGCAAGAAGGCCTGGAACGGCGAAAAGGGCGAAGCCGCCAAGAAGCGCATTCCAACCGGACGCTTCGCGTTTCCGGAAGAAATTGCAGCCGCCGCAGTCTTTCTGGCGTCAAGCGGTGCGAACATGATAAATGGTGCCGACCTTCTGATCGATGGTGGCTACACAATTCTTTAACAAAGCGAACGGTCTGACGATTGTTCGGGGCCGAAAACACGGCTTTAAAATTATAGAGCGGGAACTCATCTCTCGCCTTCGATAGGTGCAAAATGCAAAGATTTATCAATAACCCTGATGAAGTGGTCGAAGATACCGTCAAGGGTTTCATCAAGGCGCATAAAGACCTGGTCCGGCTTTCGACGGAAAATCCTCGCGTGGTTGTCGCGAAAGATGCACCTATCGAGGGGAAAGTTGGCGTTATTACCGGTGGTGGCTCGGGCCATGAGCCTGCCTTCATCGGCTATACCGGCAAGAACCTGCTTGATGCTGTTGCCGTTGGCGAACTGTTCTCCTCGCCAACTGCCAAGAGCTTCTATGATGCCGCTCGTGAAGCCAATGGTGGTAAAGGCGTCGTCTGTCTTTATGGCAACTATGCTGGCGACAACATGAACGTCAAAATGGCGATCAAGCTTGCTGCCAAGGCCGGAATTGAAGTTTTGACCGTCGTTGCCAATGACGATGTCTGCTCTGCGCCTGCTAGCGAGCGCGAAAAGCGTCGCGGCGTTGCTGGCGAAATCTTCATGTGGAAGGTTGGCGGTGCAAAAGCTGCATCGGGTGCAAGCCTTCAGGAAGTACAGGCAACGGCACAGAAGGCCATCGACAATTGTCGTTCTATCGGCGTTGGCCTTGGTCCGTGCACGCTGCCAGCTGTCGGCCATCCGAACTTTCAGATCGAGCCGGGTACGATGGAAGTCGGTATCGGCCATCATGGCGAGCCGGGCGTCCGCGTCGAGCCGTTGAAGCGTGCTGACGAAGTTGCCAAGGACATGAGCAAGATCGTTCTCGAAGATCACAATTTGCCCGAAGGCACCGAAGTTGCGGTTCTGGTTTCCGGACTTGGCGCAACGCCGATCAACGAGCTTTATATCCTCAACGATACCATCGAGCAGGAAATTACCGCGCGCGGCCTCAAGGTTTATCGCACCTATGTCGGCAATTACTTCACGTCGCTCGAAATGGTTGGTGCGACGCTGACAGTCATGGCGTTGGATGATGAACTGAAAGCACTGCTGGATGTAGAAGCCCGCTGCACGGCGGTTTTGTAAGAAAGAGGCATATCATGCAGACATTCAAGAATGCCGGATCGGGTGAGATCGTTCTTTCGCTTGCAGACCGGATTATCGAAAACAAAGCTTACTTAAGCGAAATCGACGGCAAGATCGGCGATGGCGACCATGGTGTGAACATGGCCAAGGGTTTCGGCCTCGCGGCCGAACGCCTGCGCGGCAAGGATGTAACCCTTGCTGAAGGTCTTGATACGCTCGGAACAGTTTTGCTGACCGAAATCGGTGGCTCGATGGGTCCGCTTTATGGCGTGATGTTCAACGAGTTTGCAGAAAAGCTGGAAGGCATCGAAAATATTGATGCAGCCACGTTCAGCACCATGCTTCATGCAGGTCTTGAAGGCATCCAGTCGATCGGTTCGGCAAAGCTTGGTGACAAGACACTGCTCGACACGCTGATCCCGGCAATCAATGCTTTTGACGAAGCAAATGGCAAGGGTCAGTCTTTTGCTGAAAGCCTGGACGCTTTGTCGGCAGCTGCTGAAGTCGGTCGCGACTCCACACTTAATCTCGTGGCAAAGATCGGTCGCGCAAGCCGTCTTGGTGAGCGTTCACTGGGTGTCCTTGATGCGGGCGCAACATCCTGCGCACTGATTCTGACTGATCTCGCAGCACAGGCAAAGAGCCGCTTGCAGTAAGGCTTTCTGTCCCGATTTTGAGTTTGGCGTCTGAAAACTGTGTGGGTCCACACGTTCAGGCGCCAAATTCGTTTCATCATGTTGCAATTGCGTTTGAACGCTTTCATGTTTGCTGCGCAGGAGAGAGGCAACAGAAAATCGCATGACGCTCAAGCCCAACCCATCGCGCAAGGTCGGCAAACCAAAGACCGGTACAAGCGAGAATTCGATCACGATTCCCATGCGTTATGGCGATGATCCCTATGTATGGGCCTGCTGGCTTTATTACGAAGACGGCCTGACGCAGAGCGAGATTGCCGATGTCATGGGCATTTCGCGCGCAACCGTGAACAGCTATTTGGCCGAAGCGCGCGATAAGGGCATCGTCAACATCTCCCTTGAGGGTGGGCGGTTGGAATCGCTGTCTGTTGCTCAGGAGTTGAAGCGCCATTTCGGCCTGACAGACTGCCTTATCATTCCGCATGACGACAATGCCCGCCCGTTGATTGATCGACTTGGGGTTGCGGGCGCACATGCGCTTAACAAGATTCTCAAATCCGGCGATACACTCGCGGTTGCCTGGGGACGGACGGTGCTTTCGGTCGGCGAGCAAACTGCCATCGGCTCTTTGCAGGACATGACAGTCGTGCAGGCGACAGGCGGCACCACGGCGTCATTTCCCTATACGCCCGAACGTTGTGCGGCAGCGCTTGCAGAAGCCGTCTCGGCACGCTGCGTGAATATTATGGCGCCCGCCATGGTGCGTTCGCAACAGACTCGGGATGTGTTGCTCGAAGAGCCTTTGCTTCAGGAACAATTTGCGACCCTTGAGAATGCCAATCGCATTCTTTTCGGCGTTTCGTCGCTTCGTTCCAATTCTACCATTCACACCAGCGGCTTTTTTGAATCGGTTTCTCTGCAGCAATATCTTGCAGCGGGCGCTGTCGGTGTTGTGGCAGGCCGTTTCATCGATGAGCGTGGGAAACCGGTTGCAGGTCCGCTCGATGAGCGGACAATCGGCATCTCACTGGATAAGCTGCGGCAGATTCATACCCGTATTGCGGTTGCAGGCGGTTTCGACAAAGTGCCAGCACTTCTGGCAGCGCTCCGCGGCGGTTTCATCAATGTGCTTGTGACCGATGCTGCGACAGGACTCGGTATTTTGCGCGCCGATGGTGTGATTGATCTTGATGCGCGTCTTTCGCAGAAGCCCAAGACCAATCAGGTTCCTACAGCTTTTCGCGTGCGGGTGAAGAAGCTCCTCAACAATCCAAACGAAGTGGTTGAGGAAATGCTCGACGGTATTGTTCGGGCCCATAGCAAATTCGTGCAGCCGATTGGCGGCTCCAACCGGGCACTGGTCGCGCGAGATGGTCCGCGCCCCGGCAAGGTGGGGCTTGTCATTGGCGGTGGTGCCGGTCACGAGCCATGCTTTGTGGGCTATGTGGGCAAGGGACTGGCTGACGCTGTTGCGGTCGGCAATGTCTTCTCATCGCCTCCGCCCGATCCGATTGTGCAATGCGCGCTGGCAGCTTCCAACGGCGAAGGCGTTCTCTTCGTCTATGGCAATTATGCCGGCGACGTTATGAACTTCGAGATGGCGGCTGAAATAGCCGAGGAAAAGGGCGTCAGGATCAAGAGGGTTCTGACTACCGACGATATTGCCTCATCGCCAATCGACGACAAGGACGGACGCCGCGGCGTGGCAGGTAATTTCTTCGTCTTCAAGGTGGCAGGGGCTGCCTGCGACAAGGGTTTGTCGCTCGATGCCTGTGAGATCGTTACCCGCAAGGCCAATTCGCGGACTTATACGATCGGTGTGGCACTTGAGCCGGGTTCGTTGCCGCAAACCGGTCGGCATAATTTTGAAATCGGCCCCGAAGATATGGAAATCGGCGTTGGCATTCACGGCGAGCCGGGTGTATCGCGTGATCGCATTCGTCAGGCCGATGAAATTGTTGACGGCATCATGGACAGAATCTTCAACGAAATGAAGGCTGTTCCGGGTGATCGCGTGGCGGTTCTGGTCAACTCATTCGGAGCGACACCGCTGATGGAACTTTACGTTCTCTATCGGCGTGTGGCGCAGCGACTTGAAGCCAAGAATATTCACATTGAAGCCAACTGGATCGGGCATTATTGCACGTCTCTTGATATGGTCGGAGCATCGATATCAATCATGCATCTCGATCATGAGCTGTCGGAGCTGCTGCTGCATCCATGTGAAACGGCAGGCCTCAAAATCAGCTAAAGGCTGTGTTTGGGTTCTATCGTTTCACGGTGCCTGAAAGTAAATTAGCATACGCCTTATGACGAGCGACGCGCGTTGCAGTTGTAAGGTTTGAGGAGAAAATCCATGTCGGAAACTGCGGCTCGTCGTCTTGCCCATATGTTTGATGCTGTGTCTGCGTCGCTTGAAGCGGAACGCGATCGGCTATCCGAACTCGACGGCGCGATCGGTGACGGCGACCATGGAACGACAATGGCCCTGGGCTTTCAGGCCGTGCGCAGTGAATTGTCGAAGCTTAATCTTGATGAAACCGACATTTCGACGGTTCTCAATACGGCGGCGACCGCATTCATTAATGCGGTCGGTGCATCGACTGGGCCGCTTTATGCCACTGGCTTCCGCCGTGCAGCGCAGGCAACGGCAGGCCGCAACGATCTTGATCTGGTGACTTGTGCGATCATCATTGAGGCCATCGGCGTTGGCATTCGTGAGCGAGGCCACGGACAGCGTGGCGACAAGACAATGCTTGATGCCTGGCTGCCTGCCGCCGAAGCCGCGCAAACGGCGGTGAATGAAAATCAAAGCGCGGGCGAATTCTGGAATAGGATTGTCTCAGCTGCCACGGCCGGTGCCAACACGACCCGATCCATGATTGCAGCCAAAGGGCGTGCCGCGCGTCTTCGCGAACGTTCGCTTGGTCACATTGATCCAGGGGCTGCATCGACGGTCATCATCCTGCAGGCGATGGCGGCATCGGCAAAGAGCTGAGGGCTGGCTTAAAAGCGGAAGTAGGATCGTAATAATAGAATATTACTCGAGTTTCCCGCGTCCTCATATGATTTCAATTATTGAACCTTGTAGGATATCAGTCCCAAACAAACTGGCTGATGTCCGGCAGACGTATCGGCTCAATGCGGAACTGACGTATAGAGCCCTCGGTTAAGTGCGCCAGAAGTCTTCTGTTTCTAGGCATAGACTGCGGGATCGGCGAGGCGACAAAGCCTAAACGCACCGCCTTCATTCTCATATTTCCCCAAAAATTGGATCGTTTGTAGCTACGGTTTCGTCAGCATCTGAGATGCTGATGTTTTCAACCTAAGAGCTGACGCATGTTTGGGAAATTGTTTCGGTGTTGGCGTTTCAAACGAAACGTCAGGTGCTTAATAGCTGACGATTGATAATCTATAAATTCACTAGAATTAATTATCGAAAGCTCGTTATGAACATCACATCGCGTGAACAGGAGTTCTGGCTGCAGGCCGAAGAGGGCGCTCATAGCGGACAGACTCAGCGGATTGTCTTGCGCAAGCTGCCGCGTCGGCGGCGCGATATTCGCCCATCTTTTATCCTGCAAAGGCTCGGTGCGACGGTAATTTCTGTTCTTGGTTCAGTGTCTCTGGTTTTCTTTCTGATTTTTGCAACCGGCAGCCCGGCTACTTTGCTCGCGGGCGGACAGGCGACGAAAGAAGAAATCGCAGCGCTGAATGCCAGCTATGGGTTTGATCGCCCTGTGATTGAGCAATATGGGCAATTCCTGTTTAACACCCTGCGTGGCGAGTTTCCAAAATCATTGCGTTTTGACATCCCTGCTGTTGATGTTCTGGCGCCTGCTATCCCACTGACGCTAGTGCTGGTTTTGGCGGCACTTTTGATCGGTTCAGCATTAGGGCTGATAGCTGGTTATCTATCGGCCACCTCATCAAACCGGTTTCTCCGTGAAGGTCCGCTGGCACTTTTGACCGTTGTACAGTCGACGCCTGTTTTTGTGACCGGCATTCTTGCGGTTCTATTCTTCTCATTGACGCTTGGCTGGCTGCCAACGGGGGGCAGTGGAAGCCTGCGTCATCTCGTTTTACCTGCTTTGACTTTGTCTCTGCTGATTGCTCCACCCGTAGCGCGACTGTTTCGCACCAGTCTTAAACAGCAGCAGGGCGCAGACCATGTCCGCACTGCTTTATCAAAACAGATTTCGCTCGGTCGTGTGCGTTTCAGGCACATCGCAATCAATGCCCTGGTTCCTGTGATCGCACTCTTGGGCACGCAAACGGGAACCCTGTTGGGCGGCGCTGTTCTGACAGAAACAGTCTTTGGCTGGCCGGGTGTTGGTACAGTTCTGGTTAGCGCCGTTGCTATGAAAGATTACCCAGTCATTCTGGCGGCGATTGTCTTGATCGCCCTGACCGTCAGTTTCTGCAATCTGCTCGCTGATCTTTTCATCGCTGTTGTCGATCCACGAAGTGCGGTGACAAAATGAGCAATATTTCCACTTCTGAAATCGCTGGTAGCCCGCGCGAAATTCCAACGCCAAGACTGGCGTTGAGAGGCAAGTTCGGCTTGCTGATCATCCTGCTCTGGGTGGTGGCTGCCATCTTTGCGCCACTCCTTGCACCTTACGAGCCCAACTCCAGTGATCTGATGGCGTTCCTGCAAGAGCCGTCATTCAATAACGGGCATTGGCTCGGTACCGATGATCTTGGACGAGATATTTTAAGCAGGGTCTTCTACGGCGCGCGACCTGTTCTGCTGGTTGCAACCGTTGCAACGCTTCTTTCTGCTTTGATCGGAAGTTTGTTGGGTATTGTTGCAGGATTGAGCAATCGTTTGCTCGACCAGATCATTGCCCGGATCGCTGAAATTCAGCTGACAATTCCCGGTCTGGTTTTGGCGCTTCTTGCACTGGCATTATTTGGTTCAAGGCTTGAGAACCTGATCCTTATTCTGGCGCTTGAAAGCTGGCCTCTGCATTTCCGCGTCGCGCGTTCCTATACGCTAAATGCGCGCAATCAGGGCTATATGGAAGCCGCATGGCTTGCAGGTGTTCCGCTGTGGAAGTCCGTTCTGCGCCATATCGTGCCAGGCCTGTTGCCGCTGCTGATTGCAACGTCCACGATAAGTGCCGCCTTCATCATCATGACAGAAGCCGGTCTCAGCTTCATTGGTTTGGGTATTCAGCCGCCAACTGCCGATTGGGGTCTGATGATCGCCCAGGGAAAATCGCAGCTAGGCGCCGCCTGGTGGCTGTCGCTTATGCCAGCTCTCGCTCTGCTCAGCCTTCTCTTTGGTGTGCAGCTTTTGGGTGATGCCCTTTCAAGCAGGCTTTCCGCGCGCGAAACAGGAGAGCCAGCATGACAATTATCAACACGCTTCTGTCCGTTGAAGGGCTGGTTGTCAGGTCAAATGAAACGGCACTTGCAGGTCCGGTGTCATTCACGCTGAAACAAGGCGAAACGCTTGGGATTGTTGGTGAATCCGGTTCCGGTAAAACCCTCACGGCAATGGCTATTGCCGGGCTTCTGCCGCAGAGCCTTCATGCCGATGGACAGAGTTATCTCGATGGGGCACCACTCGCGCTTGGCATATCTGATCGTGGTCGTGACTTTAGAACGTCACAGATTGGTGTGGTTTTTCAAAACCCGACAACGGCTCTTAATCCGCGGCTGAGCGTTGGCGCTCAGCTGTTTGAAGCCCTGTCGCCTGCCATGCGCGGCGATAAGGCCAAGGCTGCGACTATCTGCCTGCACCTTTTGGAAGAGGTGGGCATCAGCGAGCCGGTGAAGAAGCTCACCGCTTGGCCACATGAACTTTCGGGCGGGCTGGCGCAGCGCGTTGTCATTGCGATGGCTTTGGCGCGGCAGCCGAAACTGCTTATCGCGGATGAGCCGACGACAGCACTTGATGTAACGGTGCAGGCGCAAATTCTTGATCTCATTGCCCGACTGCAAAAACGTCATGGGTTCGGTGTTCTGCTGATTACCCACGACATGGGCGTGATCCGGGATCGAGCGGATAGTGTTGCTGTCATGGATGGCGGGGCGATCGTTGAAAGCGGCGCTACGCTCAATCTTTTTACAAATCCCAAGAGCCGCGCTGCGCGATCACTTCTGAAGGCAAGCGAGCTGGTTTTTGCGACCGCGAGTGGTGTGCTTCATGATGCTGCTTCCCAACCTCCACTTGTTGAAGTGAAGGCTCTTCAAAAGACATTCCGCAATGGCCCGCGCGCGCTTGGTGGTGTCGATATTTTGGTGAAGTCTGGAACGACACTGGGGATTGTCGGCGAGAGTGGTTCGGGTAAAACCACGCTGGCGCGGATTATTGCTGGACTGGAGCGCGCAGATGACGGCCATATCCTGATTGATGGCAATGTTCGACCTCCGCGGACACGCTCAGACCACGTACAATATGTGTTTCAGGACCCGTATTCGTCTCTCGATCCACGCATAAGCATCGTGAACACAGTGGCGGAACCCTTGCTTGCCAAGGGGCTTCGCAAAGCTGAAGCTTTGAGAATTGCGCAAGGCTTGCTTGAAGAAGTCGGTATCCATCCCGCTTTGTGGCATCGCTTGCCGGGACGTTTATCGGGAGGACAGCGCCAGCGCGTAGGTTTCGCGCGGGCGATTGCACCCAGCCCCAAACTTCTCATCGCCGATGAGCCAGTTGCTGCACTCGACTCCACATCGCGGGAGCGCGTGCTTGCCTTGATGGAAGACATGCAGCGTCGGCATGGCACTGCGCAAATGCTCATTTCTCACGATCTATCGGTCATTGCACGGCTTTGTCGCGAGGTCGTGGTGATGCGCGGCGGTGAAATCGTTGAGCGCGGCGAAACCCGCCGGATCTTTGAGGCTCCGGCTCATCCTTACACTCGACAGTTGCTTGCGGCCATTCCCGGCAGAAAGCCGCTTGTCGCTCCCAAGTTCTGAATCTGAACACAAAAACTGGAAAAAGACACATGATTGTAAAACGATCATTGCACGCATTGAGACTGATGGGAGCAAGCCTGCTTCTCATGTCTGCAACGCTATCGGCGACCCACGCGCAGGCACCTGCGGACTATGGCAAGACCCATGAATTGGTGGTGGCGCTGCCTTATGCCTTGCAGACCCTTGATCCAGCCGTTGGGGGCAATTTGCGCGGCGATCTGAGCATCATCGCCTCAATCTATTCGCCACTGACGCGCCTTGATGGTGAAGGCAAACTGGTGGGTGTTCTGGCCAAGGACTGGAAACAGGAGTCGGATACGCGTTGGGTGTTCGATCTGCGCGACGACGTAGTTTTCTCCAACAATGTGCCATTTGATGCTCAAGTCGTTAAGTGGAACATCGAGCGCATCCTGTCGTCAGAAAAGCCAAGCTGGATCGTCTCGTCGATGAAGGCGGTTGATAAGGTTGAAGTCCTTTCACCGCATCAGGTTGCCTTTACGCTGAAAGCGCCCGACATTGAGTTTCCCAAACGGCTGGCAGGCATTTTCTATCTGGAACCTGAATGGGCCAAGTCACACAACCCAGCGATTGAGGCTCTTGGCACCGGCCCCTATAAGCTGGTGAGCTATAATCCAGAGGGCGAAGTTCGCCTTGAAGCCAATGAACATTACTTCGGCAAGGCAGCACCCTTCACCAAGGCGCAGTTCCGAGTTGTGGTCGATGCTGCAGCCAAGATTAACGGCCTGAAATCCGGCGAGATTGATGCCGCAGCGGTTATCGCTCCGCAGGATCTCGCACAGCTCGAAAGCAATGGTAATCTGGTGGCAGGTGCGCGCCCAAGTACGCGCGTACAGATCATCCGTTTCAACACCAATATCAAGCCGCTTGATGATGCGCGTGTGCGGCAGGCTTTGAACTACGCCATTGATAAGGAAGCTATTACAAAGGCGCTGTTCAAGGGATTGGTAAGCCCTGCCAACAGCCAGATCATCACCAGCTTCCATGAGGGCTACAACACAGACCTGAAGCCGTGGCCTTATGATCCCGAGAAGGCCAAAGCGCTGCTTGCGGAAGCGGGGTATCCGGATGGCTTTGATGTCGAGATGGTGTTTGGCAAAGGCACCTATGTCGGTGGAGAGCAGGCAGCGCAGATTATCGCGGCCCAGCTTGCAGCGGTTGGAGTACGTGCGCAGCTCAATATTCTGCCTGCCTCGTCCCATGCCGAGCGCGCGGCGTCTGACAAAGCCGCTGGCCTGACGTGGTTTGGTTACGCCGATACGGCAAGCATTGCTGCTGAAACACTGACCTATCTCGGCAGCACGCATTTTCAGACAATTGGACCCGTCCCAGCCGCCTTTGACGAAGCAGTGAAGCAGGCAAAAGGCGCACTCACCAAGGACGCCGAGCTTGCATCAGTCAAACGCGCGACCGAAGTGGCATCTGACGAAGCGCTTGCCGTCTTCCTTTGGGATCTGCCGCAAACCTATGCCTACAGCAACAAAGTCGTATGGGACATCCGCCGGGATGACTGGACGCTGCCATACGAAATCAAACCTGCTGAGTAAGCCTCTCTTCCAACATACCGAATACAGGAAATACCTATGACCAGTGGTCTGACGAAATATATCCGACACAAGAGAAAGCTGTACGACGCACGAAAGGGACAGCCAGCAGGCACCGGCCAGCTTTCCGCCCGCGTTGTTGCTGAAGGACGCAGCGGTATCCGTCGTCTTTTCATTCGTGATTTTCAGATTATCACCGATGGATCGCCCGCCGGCGGTGGCTTTGATCTTGGTCCGGCCCCGGGTGAATTGCTGATCGGCGCTGTTGCTGGTTGCCTCAATCATGGCTTTCTTATTCAGGCATCCCTGCTCGATATCGAGATCGATGCGCTGGAAGTTGTCGCTGAAGCTGTGAGCAAGCCGGGACAAATCGGAACAGGCTCAAGCGAGCCAGTCGATCTGGAACTTCGCTACACCGCGAAAATCCAGTCTCCCGCATCTGACGCTGAGCTGGAAGACCTGCGCCAGCGTGTTGAGCTTAACAGCTTTGTTTATAACGTCGTTACCCGAGGCGCTTCGATTGCAGGACATCTGGAAAGGATCACCGCATGACCATTCGAGTTATCGAAACAGATAAGGCAACGTCCGGCGGTCTGCGTTTCGCCACACGAGCGACCCCTGAGCCGGGTTATGGGGAAGTGCTTATCGATGTCACACACACCTCGCTGAATTTCGGTGAAACCCGGCGTGGTGCGCGCGGTCTTGAGGCTGATGGTACGGTTCTTGGATGGGATGCGTCCGGTGTGATTGTAGCCGTTGGTCCACAAACCAAAGCGCCTCCCATTGGAACAGTGGTTGTCACACGCGCCCCACTTGGTGCCTGGGCAGAAAAGCGCATTGCACATGTTGAGGATATCGCGGTCATTCCGGAGGGTGTCGATCCGGCAGAAGCTGCAACCCTGCCAACGGCAGCTGTTACGGCGCTGGCGACCTTGCAGCTTGGTGGGCCAATTCTCGGCAAGACAGTTCTCATCACCGGTGCTTCTGGCGGTGTAGGCCGCTTTGCAATTCAGCTTGCACGACTGGGTGGTGCGCGTGTTATCGCTTCTGTGGGATCGGAAGCCAGTGCAGCGGGTCTGACAAAACTTGGTGCAGACCTTGTTGTGACCAGCCTTGATGATGTGAAGGAAGGTATTGATCTGGTGATCGAGAGTGTTGGCGGGGCGCAGCTCGTGCAATCCTTCAAGCTTCTTAACCGGCATGGCAATGTGCAGAGCCTCGGCTGGGCTTCAGGCGAAGACGCCGTTTTTGGTCATCTAGGCACGGTTGGTCCGGTTGGGCGTCACATTCATGGCTTCCTGATTTCCGAGTATCGGGTGGGCTCTTATCTCACGGCACTGCTGCGATGGCTGGCCGAGGGCAAGCTCAAGACAGAAGTGAAATGGCGTGGCGACTGGAACCAATTTGACCAGGCTGTCGCGGCCCTTCTTGACCGGCGTTTGCATGGTAAGGCCGTTCTGGATGTGAAACCATGAATGCACATGCCCAATCCTCCCGGCATACGCAATGGTTTGATCCGCCAATCGAGGCGGACATCCGGGCGCGTGTCGAGCAGGTGAAAACTGAGCTTGCGCCGCATGTGGTAGGGCGGGACCGTAAAGGTTCCGCCCCCGTTGAGGAAGCATCGCTTCTTCGGCAGTCCGGTCTGGCTGCACTAACGATTGATAATGGTCTGGCGCTGTTTCGTAAAGCTGACGACCGCCGGGCAGCGATAGGCGCACGCTGGCAACATGCCCTTTTTGCGATCCGGGAAATTTCACGCATCGATTTATCGAGTGCAGCACTTCTCGGTTATAATTACATGCATTTGCTGCGTATTGAGATTGCCGGGCGTGGGCCGGTGTTCTCAAAAGCCGTGGCAGATTCGTTGCAGACGCCGACGCTTTGGGGTGGTGCCAACAATCCAGGTGGTCCTGCCGCAGACCTCAAGCGGGTTGATGGTGGATATATTGCCAATGGCAGGAAAAGCTTCGCAACCGCTGCACAAACAGCTGACCGTTTGGTCGTCGGCGAAAGCTATCGCGCGCCCGATGGCCATGAGAAACGTTTGACGTTCGTTCTTGATGCGTCAACACCGGGCATTGTCCATGCTAATGACTGGGATGGCATTGGTGCGCGTCGCTCCGCTTCAGGCAGTCTGGTATTTGAAAATGTATTTATACCGGATGATGCGATTTTCAGCACATCGGCAGCCGATCCAACAAAGCGTCCCCTCAATGAATCGATAGGCTCGCTGGCCTTTCAGATCATGTTCGTCAATTTTCTCAATGGAACGGCGTTAGGGGCAATTGATACTGCATTGTCGCAATTGCACTTGCGCAAAAACGGCCAGAACACATCAGTGCCGGACTATATCGCCGATACAATTGGCAATTCTATCACCACAGCCAATGCATCTTTTGCGCTTTCAACTGTCGCCAACAAGGCGTTTGGCGAACTGGTTGCAGACATTGATGAGAACCGTCTGACACCGGAACGCCGTGGCGAGATTGCTGATCTCATATCACAGGCCAAGGTTGCTTCGGACGCAGCAGCGCTCTCAGTAACATCGCGCATTTTTGAAGCCGTTGGCGCGCGTTCCGCGACTTTGAAACAAGGGCTGGATCGCTATTGGCGTGATGCTCGCATCTACACGCTGCATGATCCTGTGGCTGTAAAAATACAGGAAATTGGCAGATATGCCGTTGATCTTGAGTTGGCGACGCCTTCGGCGAACAGTTGATTTTGTCAGCACTTATCTCATAAGTATCGTCCAGCTTTCAAAGCTGGACGGGCCTGTCAAGCAAAG
Source organism: Brucella pseudogrignonensis (assembly GCF_002252525.1). GTDB lineage: Bacteria > Pseudomonadota > Alphaproteobacteria > Rhizobiales > Rhizobiaceae > Brucella > Brucella pseudogrignonensis. The sequence goes on along the minus strand of NZ_NNRM01000052.1, from coordinate 108,462 downwards.
AGCGAACTGATGGACATAACTGACGCAAAATCCACGCATCCGAAAGAACGCCGGAAAAAGGGAAGCTGGCGCTTCCTGTTCCGCTCGGACAGTGTTGCGCTCAATCTTGTTGCGACCGTCGCTGCTTCAAAAGACAGGGCCAAGGGGATTGACCGCTTTTCAGAGCCTTCACTGCTGGACAGATGGCTTTGTGAAGCGGAGTTACCACCGCTTGCCGGTTCTGTGACGGACGAGGAACTTGCAAAGACAAAGTCTTTGCGAGAGGCAATATTCAGGCTGGCGGATAATCGCATCAATCAAGGTGAGATATCGGTATCGGATATTGCTTTGATCAACGCTCATGCCCGTTCAGGTATGCCGGTTTTGCGTATCGCCTGTGATGGCTGCAGTACCGAGCCGCCTGATGCAGCCGAAATGAACGAAATTCTTGGCTTGATCGCGCGTGATGCGATCGACGTTTTCACCGGGCCATATCGCACGCGTATCAAGCAATGCGCGTCGCCACGTTGTCATGTCATGTTCGTTGATAAATCACGGGCAGGTAATCGGGTTTGGTGTGCCATGTCTCCCTGTGGAGATCAGGCAAGTGCGCGCGCTTATCGAAAGCGAAAAGCGAAAGAGAGTGCATAGAGGCTGGGTCGAGATGAGCGATAAGCATGTTATCGCTGAGAAGCGGACGATTGTGGCTGCACCCAATTGTCTCGAAACGTTTAACCCTTAGTGTTTCTGTTTTCGCATTCTCATGCCGCGCGGACAAAACATGCGAGATGCCGGTTGGTGTTTCGCTCGACAAGCGATGGCGGGGCTTCACGACATTCTGCGACAGCGAGAGGACATCTTGTCGAGAAGCCGCAGCCCTTCGGCGGGTTGGCCGGACTTGGCAGATCACCGCGCAATACAATTCGCTTGCGTTGCCGTTGGGCGATTGGGTCAGGCAATGGAATGGCTGATATCAGTGCTTCAGTATAGGGATGTTCTGGACGATCAAAAACATCGGAGGTTTCGCCGGTTTCAACGATGCGCCCCAGATACATGACAGCTACGCGATCCGCGAAATGCCTTACAACTGAAAGATCGTGACTGATGAACAGATAGGACAGTCCAAATTGGCGCTGAAGATCGAGAAGCAGGTTGAGTATTTGCGAGCGGATGGAAACATCAAGCGCTGAAACAGGCTCATCCAAAATCATTAGTTTTGGGTTGAGCGCAAGCGCTCTGGCAATCACGATGCGCTGCCTTTGTCCGCCCGAAAAAGCGCCGGGTTTTCTCATTGCATGTTCCGGATGCAGCCCGACCAGCTTGAGCAGCTCGGCGACACGAGCGCGTTGCTCCGCCGCTGTCCCGATATTATGGATTGCAAGCGGTTCGGCAATGCTTTCGCCTATTGTGAGCTTTGGGTTCAGTGCCGATGCCGGATCCTGAAAGACGATCTGAATGTCGCGTGAAAGTCCGCGGATTGTTTCTGACAAGCCATGAGCAACCGGCTTTCCATCAAAACTGATATTGCCCGATGTCGCTTTCGTCATGCCGAGGATTGCAGTGCCGAGCGTGGACTTGCCACAGCCTGACTCACCAACAAGTGCAACGCTTTCCCCGCGTGCGATATTGAGACTGACCCCATCGACAGCTTTGACGAAGTTGACGGTGCGCCCTAGCAAGCCACCACGAATAGGATAATGAACTTTAAGATTGTCGACCGAAAGCAGTGTCTCGCTCATAGCAGCGCTCCCACTTGTTGCGAACGCCAGCAGGCAGCAGCACCAACATCAATTCGTGTTGAAAGCTTTGGAGCGACCTCATGACATTGATCTTCTGCAATGGGGCAACGCGGTGCAAAGCGACAGCCTTCAGGCCATGAACCGATTTTGGGTACGATACCTTCAATCGTTCGCAAATGCGTTTTAGGTTCACCATCGAGACGCGGAATGGTCGAAAGCAAAAGCTTCGTATAAGGATGCTCTTGTCGTGCGAAGATCGCTTCGACCGGAGCTTGTTCGATGATGCGCCCCGCATACATCACTGCCACACGGTCTGCCATGTCCGCAACAACGCCCATATCGTGGGTGATGAGCAGTATCGCCGTTCCGGTCTCATCGCGGAGTTTTTTCATAAGGTCAAGGATCTGCGCCTGAATGGTAACGTCAAGCGCTGTCGTCGGCTCGTCGGCGATTAGAAGACGGGGGCGGCAGATCAAAGCCATAGCAATCATGGCACGCTGGCACATGCCGCCGGACAGCTCGAACGGATATTGCCCGAAACGAATTTCCGGCTCCGGAATGCCCACTTCTTCGAGCATGGCAATAGCAGCATGGCGGGCTGCTTTGCCGCTCAAGTTGCGATGCACGACGAGGCTTTCCTCTATCTGCCTGCCAATTTTCATCAGCGGGTTAAGTGAAGCAACGGGTTCCTGAAAAATGATCGCAAGATCATTGCCACGCAGGCCTCGCCGCGCTTTATCGGAGATGCTGACCAGATCACTTTCGCCGAACCAAATGCTGCCGGATGCAATTTTAGCCACTTTGGGGAGCAAGCCCATCACGGAAAACGCAGTCAGGGATTTTCCGCAACCGGACTCGCCTACAACGGACAGGATCTCTCCTTCGTTGACTTGAAAACTGACGCCATCCACGACCGGCTGATCCGCAATGTGAACGACAAGTTCATCAACTTTGAGCACAGGTTTTGTCATTCCGCCTCCGTACCCACGGCTGCCCAAGGACTGTAAGGATGCGCCATACCAATATTGTGGCCGTCTTCACGCATGACAACAGAAGGGATGGAGAAGTTCACCGGATAGAGTGTGTCTTCGATGATCTCGACAGGAAATTCCTCGCTCAGCCGCGTGGCAACATCCGCCCGTGCGCGCTCGCTGACGCGAAGCTTTACGCCGCTGGCATCTATCCGTGGCGCGTGCAGCGCTGCCTCCGGCGAAATGCCGAATACATCGATATATGACAATATCTGTGCCACAGCGGGCATAATCTGCCGCCCACCTGCACCGCCGAGCGCCAAATGAGGTATGCCATCTTTACTGGCAATAATGGGGCACATATTGGCAAGGGGCTTCACGCCAGCTGCAATTGAGTTTGGCTGGCCGGGACGAGGGTCGAACCACATCATGCCATTGTTCATGAGAAGATCGAGCGACGGCGCGACGGCCTTCGAACCAAAGCGCGATAATAACGTGTTGGTGAGTGAAACCATGGTGCCATCACGATCAACAACACTGATATGTGTCGTGCAGCTTTCCCCACTGCTGCCATGACCGAGAGTGCGAAGCCGGTCTTCGGATGCGCGCCGAATGGCTCTTGCAAAGGCGAGCGCAGTTTTTCCCGAAAATGCATTTTCCTGCGGCAATGTCCTGTCGAGTTCTTCAAGAACGCGTGCCAGTGTCGGTCCGCCGGAAAGCCCAGGCATGGCGTGGACGGAGGAGTTGCGATAATCAATCGTCAGCGGCTTCTTCCACTCCGGCTGGAAGTCGCGCAGATCGTCGCTTTCAATGCGACTGCCACCAGCACGTAAATCGGTAATGAGAGTTTCGGCGATTTGACCTTCGTAGAAATCGCGTGCGCCTGCTTGTGCCAGCCGTTCCAGCATTGCAGCCTTTCTCGGCATGGGAATACTGCGCGGCGAGCCTGTTTCCGGCACACGAGGCGCACGGCCATTATCGAGAAAGAGCGCACTTGATGCAGGAAAACGGTTTAAGCCTTCGCTATCGATAGCCAGACAAAGCGTGGTGAACCAGTCGATTTGCAATCCCCGTCGGGCATGGTCGATTGCTGGCTGCAGCGCATCGGCGAAGCTGATGGAACCAAAGCGTTCCAGCGCAGATGCGAGGCCCGCGATGGCGCCCGGCACACATATGGAGCTGTAACCTATAAGGTTCCGGTCTTCGACAACTTTGGGCCAGTTAAACCAATCGCCGTCACTGCCGGCTGCTACCGGATAATCGTTGGGGTCAAGACGGCTCGCGGACACCACGTTGAAATCAAGCGCGTCAACACTTCCGTCTTTGCCATCCGCACGCAGCAAAAAGCCGCCTCCACCAACACCGGAAAGCCATGGCTCAACAACACTCAAGGTAAGTGCTGTGGTTACTGCGGCATCCATGGCATTGCCGCCACGGCGTAAAACGGCGGCACCTGCTTCGGCGGCGAGCCAGTTCTGGCAGGCGACCATGCCGCCTTCGCTGCGGATTTGCTTTTTCTGGATTTCCCAGTTCTCAGCCATGCGTCTGTCCAAATCTGCGGTTTCCGATAGCGTCGGGTATTTTCGCCCCGACAGCAAAGCGCCCTGCATTGGCGGACGAAGCATGGTGCGCTGCGATCTCTTTCGCCGTGGCAACCCACGCGTCTGACTGGCCGGCGATATTATCCAGCAGTTCTTCCAGAAGAGCGATGCGTTGCGCCCGACCCGAAATCCAGTCATGCACGGTCAGCGTAAACAATCCGCCAAAGCGGTGCAGTGTGCGCCATTCGGAAATCCAGTCTTGCAATATTGCCTGTCCGGATTGAAACGGCCACTTGTCGCGTCCGCCACCTTCAAACTTGAAGAAAATGGCGTCATCGGTTGCCCACTGCACCGGAATTTCCGTAACACCATCGATCTCATAGGGATGGTCAAAGCCGGAGAGCGAGGAGTCATAAGCCAATCCCATACGCTTGATTTCACGCAGCATATGCGGTGTAATTTCCCATGCGGGCGAACGAAAGCCGACCGGGTTCTTGCCGGTTTGTTTGAAGAATAGTTCTATGCTTGCTTCCAGCGCGCCGGTGAATTCCGCATCTGATGCGTCGGCAACGATTTCATGAAAATAGCCATGCAGACCAACCTCGTGCCCGGCTTCAACGAGGGCTGGCAGGATTTCCGGATTGGTTTCTGCGGTCAGCCCAGGAACGTAGAAGCTCGCTTTGACGTTATAACGAGCAAAAAGGTCAATCAGTCGATAAAGCCCTGTGCGTGGTCCGAAGTTACGGATTTCGAGCGTCGCAAGTCGATCAGGAAGGCCGTCGCGGTGCGCCCACATGAACGGCACCTGCGCATCCACATCAACTGACAGAAGCGTTGCAGATTGCTTTCCGGCTGGCCATTGATAGCTGGGCCAAGGTGATTTGATGTTTAGCCCTTCGGTCATAGCGCATTCTTCTTTTGCTGGAAAACGGCAAGTGAGCCGATGGAGTTGCCGCCATCGACCGTCAATGTAGCGCCGGTGACATAGGCGGCGGCCGACGATGTGACATAAAGAACAGCGGATGCCACATCAGGAGCGGACGATGCGCGTCCAAGCGGGATCGATGCAGTGACGGTCTTCACATGCTCATCGGATAAGGAGCTGACATCACTTCCGGCTGCAAAGCCCGGTTCCACCGCATTGACGCGGATGCCATATTCAGCAAGCTCAAGAGCGAAACCTTTTGTGAGGCGGTCGAGAGCGGTTTTAGAGGTGCAATAAGGAACGGCTGTAGTCCGCATTTTGCGAGCGGCACCCGACGAGATGTTAACGATGGAACCGGTGGTTTGTGTAGCAACCATCTGTTTTGCGAAAAGCTGTGACAGCAGAAATGGCGCGCGCAGATTGACGCCCATGATGCGGTCCCAGTCTTCCACCGAAATATCGAGCAGGAAGCCTGACGGATATATGCCTGCGTTGTTGACGAGAATGTCCGGTGCGCCCCAGCGTGCCGCAACTGCGTCTGCAAAGCTGGTGATCGAGGCCGCATCGGTGAGGTCTGAGACAATACCGAAATGGCCTTCGCCGGGAAGTTCCGCGACGCGTGAATCAAGTTTTGACTGATCCTGATCGGTAAGGCAGAGGATTGCGCCTTCCTTTGCAAAAGCTTTGGCAATCCATCCGCCAATTATGCCTCCAGCGCCGGTTACGATAACTTTTTTGCCTTGGAATTCATTCTCAAAATTCACGGATAAAACTCCTATCTGCCGCGCGGATCGAGCCGGTCGCGGACATGATCGCCGATAAGGTTGATGGAAAGGACGAGCAGGAACAGAGCGAGGCCTGGAAATGTCGCTATCCACCACGCAGAGGCGACATAGTTGCGCCCCGTTGAAAGCATCGCGCCCCAGCTTGCGGTTGGTGGCTGTACGCCTAATCCAAGAAAGGATAGTCCGGCTTCAAACAGCACCATCAGCCCGAACTCGAGTGTAGCAACGACAATAAGCGCGCCTGCAATATTGGGCAGAATGTGCCGCCACAAGAGACGAAACCAGCCCGCGCCCATGAAACGAGACAGGCGGACATAAGGCATGTTTGCAATTGAAAGCGTCTGCCCATAGGCAACACGCGCATAACGCGGCCAGCGTGTGAGCGCGAGTACGATAACGACATTGGCAAGGCTCGGCCCTAGAATGGCCACGGTGATGATTGCCAGAAGAATGGCGGGAACTGACAGAACCATGTCCACCAGCCGCATAATGATGGTTTCAGTCCAGCCACGATAAAATGCAGCCAGCATACCCAGAATACTTCCCAGAATGCCCGAAAGCACGACTGAGGAAACAGCAACCAGTAGCGAAATACGCGCGCCATAAATCAGGCGGCTTAAAACATCGCGGCCCAGTTCATCGGAGCCAAGATAATAAACGATACCACGGCTTTCAAAACCCGGCGCCTTGAGGCGAGCCAGGAGGTTCTGCTTGTTTGGATCCATGGGAGCAAACAAGGGCGCAAAAATTGCGATCAGGAGCAAGAGAACCAAGATCGCGAGAAAAGGGGAAACCGTGAGCGGTAGCTTTTTCGACCATTTGGCAAATGTACCGGATGATGAAGTGAGGGACGTCATGCCTGACCTCCCATCCGAATGCGCGGGTCGATGATACTGTAAAGCACATCGGCAACAAGATTGAGTGCAATTGCGGTGACCGCGCCCAGCAGAACAACCCCTTGAACAAGCATGAAATCCCGCGCGGCGATTGCCTGTACGGTCAATTGTCCGAGACCCGGCCAGGCGAAAACAGTTTCGACAATCACAGCTCCGGCCAGAAGATTGGCAATTTCGAGTGCTGCGACAGTCACGACTGGAATGGAAGCGTTGCGCAACAAATGACGAATAACGATGCGCGTTATTGGAACGCCCTTGGCATGAGCGGTGCGCACATAATCTTTTTCCAGTTCATCGAGAACTGCTGTACGCGCTACGCGAGCAAATGTTGCCATCGACAAAAGCCCAAGCGCAATGGACGGCATAATCAGGCTTGGCCAGTCACGGGCACCTGAAGGCGGCAACCATCCAAGCCAGACCGCGAAGACCATGATCATCAGGATCGCGCTCCAGAATGTCGGCATGGATTGCCCGGCCAACACAAAGCCCATAATGGCTTTTGATTCAGCCCGTCCCCGACGTACAGCCATGATAACGCCAAGCGGAATACCGAGGCCAATCGCCACGAGAAGAGCGCCTCCGGCAAGCATGAGAGTGTAGGGCAGGCGGCTTGCTATAAGTGTCCAGACCGACACATTTTGCACGTAGGAACGACCAAGATCGAAAGTCAGCAGACCGCGCAAATATTCGAGGTATTGAATGGCGAGCGGGCGATCAAAGCCAAGTGCCGAGCGCATAGCTTCAATATCGGCCTGTGTCGCATTCTGTGGAACAAGCAGCAGAACGGGATCGCCTGCGAGACGTTGTAGAAAGAAAATGAGCGTCATGACGCCGAGAATGGCGATCAAAGCCTGCACAATGCGGGTCACAAAAAAGGCTGGCACGCGTCTATAGTTCCCTTGTTATTTTTATTTAGAGCCGGCGCATGACTGCGCCGGCCTTTGGCTTTTTAGTCCTGCCAGCTCATGCGGTTCAGGAAGAGGCTTTCATTTGCGGTTGGTTTCCACTGAAGCTGCTTTGCCGCGCCATAAATAATCGCAGCCTGATAAAGCGGCACGAGTGGGACTTCCTGGGCAACAAACGTGCTGACGGTCTTGTAGTTTTCAAGGCGGGTCTTTTCGTCCAGAGTGCCGCGTGCGGCTTCCAGTGCCTTGTTGATCTCAGGATTGTTCGTCGACGACCATGAACTTGAAGAATGCAGCAACGGGAAAAGCACGCCGTCTGCATCCTGACAGGCACAGGACCAACGGCCAAAAGCGATAGCGGGCTGGCTTTTAGGTTCACTCTGCGCGCTTTTCAGATAGGTCGCCATATCGGTCATTTCGATGTTAACGGTAAGCCCCGTTTCGCCGACCATCTGTGCCACTGCCTGCACAATGCGCTGGTCGAAAGTGGGGGCTGTGGCGAAGCTTACTGCCTTGCCGGGTGCACCTGCATCCTTGATGAGTTGTTTTGCTTTATCGAGATCGTAGGCATAGCCTTCAATGCCTTCGACATAGCCGAAATGCGATGGCGTCACCATCTGGGCAACAGGTTGATCGACACCACCCAGAAGACCTTCAGTAATTGCTTCCTTATCGATTGCGCGCGCTACGGCCTCGCGGACGCGTTTATCATCGAAAGGCGGAAGATTTGGATTAAGCTTCACATAGCCGACGCGTTCGGTCAAAACAGAGAGCGGTTTGGCGTTTGCGGAGCCTTCGATCTGTGCTGCGAGATCGGCATCAAGACCAACTGCCAAATCGGTAGTGCCGGATTGCAGATTGGCAATTCGGGTTGCAGCATCGGGGACCGCGCGGAATTCGGCGGTTTTGAATGCGCCCTTGTCGCCCCAGTAATCGTCATTGCGTTCCAGTGCAACGGATACGCCACGTTGCCAATTTACAAATTTATATGGGCCGGAGCCAACGGGGGCGGCATTGAAAGCATCGTCGCCTTTGGCTTCCACGATTTTTTCCGGAACGATGGAAAGTTTAACGAGCTGGGCGAGGAGCGCCGGATAAGCACCGTCGGTTTTGACGGTTACCTCATGCTCACCTGTTGCTTCTGCCGATACGATCTTGTTGAACTGGCCGAGCTGCGGGCTGGCAAAAGCCGGGTTGATGATACGATTGATGCTGAAGGCAACATCGTTCGCTGTCAGCGGAGAGCCATCGTGAAACTTCACATCATCGCGTAGCTTGAAGACAATTTCCGTATCGGAATTGTATTTCCATTCGGTAGCAATCTGCGGAGCGATTTCACCCGCATCGCTGCGTGTCACCAGATTGTCGAAAATGTTGCGATAAACGTAGTAGCTGTCCGGATTCCATTGCTTGTGTGGATCAAGTGATGACGGTTCGTTCACAAGGTCAATAACTAGCTGATCCTTGGCAAAAGCCGTGGTCATTGCAAGCGGTGAACAGGCCAGAATGAGGCCTGCAATGGCGGAACGGATCGAACGGCTGACTACTTTCATATTTATAATGCCCCTGGTTTGTCCAAATGCGGTTCTGGACGAGATTGCTTCTCGGTTTTGTTTTTGCTCGCGTTGCGGCGGGCAGGTTTTGCGCCGACCATTGCTTCTGATTCAAGAAAGCGGTCGAGGAGATATGTTTCGAGTGCCGTGTTGGCAGCGCCAAACAGTTCCAGAGCTTCACTTTTTCGCCCTTCGATAATTGCACTGATTAACAGTGATCGATTGGCGGGGATTAGTTTCACTCGGCCTGTCTTTTCAAAGAAATTGACCAGTCGTACCGCACGATCCCAAAGATCGGTCAGCCAGCCGGAAACGATCGGCATGTTGAGACGGGTAGCAAGAAGCTCCAATATTTCACGTTCGTAGCGGCGGATTGTCGGAAGAATGTCGCCGCCAAGTTCATTGCGTTGCGTTAGCGCAAGATGCATTTCACCGAGCGCATTCAGCCGCTGGATGGAGGTCTCATCCAACACTGCCGCGAAAAGGAGTGGCTCCAAATGCCGTCTTGCTGCGCTTAGTTCACGGATTTCACCTGCAGAAATTGGTGTGACGACCCAACCGCTGCGCGCTGAGGACGATACCAATCCACTTGCTTTAAGACGTGCGAGCGCTGCGCGAAGTGCTCCGCGTCCAAGCGCAAATTCGGTTGCAAGTGCAGATTCCGACAGCCGTTCACCCGGTGCCAGAACACAGTTCACAATCGCACTTCGCAGCGCCTTTTCCGCCAAATCTCCCTTGCCTTCAAGCGATACGGGAGACGTATAGGCATCATTATCCAACATTTATAACTGACCTCTCAGTTTCATATTTTGAAATCTCTTTTATCTATTTTAAAGGGCATATTTTCTGTTCCTGATCGCTTAAGTGAAGAAATTATCTCCATATCGCGCTCCGAAAGAAACAGTGTCATGTTGCCTTCACTGTTCCTATAAATCAACCATTTCTCTTTAAGGTGAAAAAATGAAATGACATTTTTCTATTGCGCGCAGTTTTAGAAAATACACCGGTTGCGGCAATTTCTATAAGGTGACAGTATCAATTATTAATATTGCAAATAATAAAACTGAGATGTCAAAATGACTCTTTGATTTGCAATTTGTTTTCCGCAGTCATGATAATCGGGGAAACCTTAGGGGAGATAATTTGATGCGCTTTAGAAACGCACTCTTCGCCGCACTGCTTGCCGCGACAGCTCTGGCGGCTTTGCCGCAAAATGCTGGCGCCAAGGATTTGTTGGCGGTGGATTTCATAGCAGAGCCAAGCTCGCTTGACCCGCATGTGCAGTGGAACACCGATAGCTTTAATGTTTATCGCAATATCTTCGATAACCTTCTCACCCGTGATGACAAGGGGGAAATTGCCCCGCAAATCGCAACGGAGTGGAAATATTTATCCGATTCAGAAATAGAGTTTAAAATCCGCAATGATGTAAAATTTCATGACGGAAAGCCGCTAACTGCTGATGACGTTGCCTTCAGCATCAAGCGCATTATTGATCCGGCCTTCGCAAGTCCGCAGATTGGTCAGTTCAACCAGATCAATGACGCTGTAGCTAAAGATGGTACGACCGTTGTCGTCACCACAAAGGGTCCTTATCCGGTACTGCTTGCACAATTGACCAAGCTTTCCATCGTGCCAAAGCATGTGGTTGAAACAGTCAGCAAGGATGAGTTTAACATCAAGCCCGTGGGCTCCGGTCCTTATAAGCTTGCAAACTGGAATCGCGGTGTCGAAGTACTGCTTGCGCGCAATGATGATTATTGGGGCAAGAAGGGTGAATTTCCTAAAGTTGCATTTCGTGCCGTGCCGGATGGTTCAACCCGTATCGCAAACTTGCAGGCCGGAACGACCGATCTTGTCAGTAATCTCGATAATGATCTAGCGGCACAGCTCGAAGCCTCTGGCCAGGGGAACGTTCTGCCAGTTCGCGGTGAACGCATTGCCTTTTTCTCGCTCAACATCAATAAAGCGCCGCTTAATGATCCGCGTATTCGCCTGGCTATCGCTCATGCGATTGATAAACAGGGCATCGTTGAAGGTATTCTCGGTGGCTATGACGCACCACTTGATGAGTTGACCTCTCCGGTTTCATTCGGCTTTGTCGAAGGCATCAAAGCGCCGGACTACAATCCAGAAAAGGCCAAAGAGCTTGTGGCTGAAGTGGGTGATGAGGCAAAAACTGAGATCACACTACTCACGACACCAACATACGATCAGCGTGTGGTGCAGGCAATTCAGCAGATGCTTAACGAGGTCGGTTTGAATGTAAAAATCGTTACCACCGATATGGGCAACTGGATGCAACAGATGCAATCAGGCGCCGATACAATTCCATCCGCCGCGTTTGGTCGGTGGAGCTGTGGTTGTCAGGATGCTGATGGTACGCTTTATCCGCTCTTGCACTCGTCCAGCAGCTGGTCGACCATCAAAGATGACCGTTTGGACAAGGCACTTGATGAAGCAAGAAACGTCATCAATCCTGAACGGCGCCTTGAACTTTATAAGTCTGTGCATGAGATTGTCGCTGCAGAAAACTATATTATTCCGCTCTATCAGGCATCAGTGATTTATGGTGCAGCCAAGAGTGTGGAGTTTACCCCGCTACCAAATGAGAACCTCTTCCTCAACCGCGTTGGCTGGTCGGAAAAATAAGTCGGATTAAGAAACCAGAAAGCCGGGCACATATGTAGTCCGGCTTTTACCGTTTCCAAGTTTCACCTCAGGAACACAATGCAGTGATTACAATTCTCGAAAATGCTAATGTCGTTGACGTTGAAAACGGTATTATTCTCGCCGACCAGAACCTCGTTCTGGAAAACGGTTTTATTCGCGAACTTAGCGAAGCCAAACCTTCGCATTCAGATGCCAACCGGATCGATCTCAAAGGCTCTTACGTTATTCCGGGTCTCATTGATGCCCATGTTCATGTTACAGCCTACACTGCCAATCTGGGTGAACTGCCTCGTCAGTCTCCAATGTATGTGGCTGCGCGTGCAGCGAAGGTGCTTGATGGAATGCTTTCGCGTGGTTTTACGACTGTACGGGATGTCGGGGGGGCAGAATTTGGTCTTGCGCAATCTGTTGAAGAAAGACTGATTTCAGGGCCAAGGCTTCTTTATGGTGGTAAGGCGCTTTCCGCGAGTGGTGGTCATGGCGACCATCGATCCGTGGGTGTAGATCGGTCCGATGAAACCTATGCTCAAGTGAGCCTTGGTCGACGTTGCGATGGAGTTGATGACGTTCGCCGAGCCGCGCGAGATGAAATTAGACGCGGCGCCCACCATATCAAAATCATGGCAAATGGAGGCATATCTTCGCCAACTGACCGCATCACATCAGATCAGTTTTCAGAAGAAGAGATTGCGGCCATTGTCGATGAGGCCAACATGGCCAATCTCTACGTGGTGTCGCATACCTATACCGCTCGTTCTGTTGCGCGTGCTGTGCGCAATGGCGTCCGCTCAATTGAGCATGGCAATCTTTTGGACGAAGAGACGGTCGCACTTATGAAAGGAGCCGGAAGTTATCTGACACCGACGCTTTCCTGCTTTCGTGCGCTTGCCGAAGTGGGTGCGGAGAGTGGCTTTCCAAAAGACCGAATGGACAAGATCAAGCTGGTGCTCGATTCTGGGCTTCATGCAGTCGAACTTGCTTACCGCGCGGGCGTGCCCATGGCTTATGGTACAGATCTCATCGGCCCGATGCATTCTCGACAGCTGCACGAGTTTGAATTGCGTGCTGACGTAGTCCCGCCGCTCGATCTGTTGCGGGCTGCAACAAGCACTGCAGCAGAACTCGTGCGCCTCGAACATGAAATCGGACACGTTAAGGAAAATTACCGCGCCGACCTCAATATTCTCTCAGCCAATCCGCTTGATAAGGGGGTTCTGGAGAGTTTTGCCGATCATCTGCAGCTCGTCATCCAAGGTGGCGCAGTCGTCAAAAGCTACCTTTCATAGCTTTCGAAATGCTATCTCGCATTCTTCTGTAACCTGACTATCCCATTCGTTTTTATCGAGTGGGGTGAGTGGAAGAATGCGGGTCGCCCGTTTGGTGAAAGGAAACTTGGTGGCATCTGTCGAAGCAAAGCCGCCACTATCGACCACAAATACACCTTGCTCAGCCAGTGGAGTAAAGGATGTGCGGAAATGGTTGCTCGATTTGACGTGAATAATCGCCTTGCTTTCGAGATTGATGCTCATACTACGGAAAGCCTGGGTATCATATGCCTGAATGCGTTCTGTAACGATTACGATATGGCCGCCATCGCGAATACGAAGGACTGCTCCTAAACCGCCTTCCAGCAGTTCACCATGCAGATTTGCGCCTTCATTGCGGTAGCGAACCTCGGTAACGCGCTCCACAAATGCATCCACGATAAATGGTTCGCCGTTCTGCAAACGCCCCATGGCAACCCTGCCGCGATTGCCTTCGCCAATCATCTGAGCATCCAGAACCGCCTTGCCATCAACCATGAAACCTGCAGCAAAGGGCAGATCCTGCGCTGCTAGACTGGCGAAAACATCGGCGACATTAGCTACCCCACCCGACCCAGGATTATCGCCTGCGTCGCCAATGACGACGCGGCCTTTGACTGCACACGCATAGATCTCTGCTGCTGCTTCTTCAAATGAAGGTGCCGGGCGAGTGATTGCTTCTCGCTGTTGCCATATGACTTCGGCCATGTCGCGATAGGCCTTTTTCATAGCTTCTTCGTTGTTGCCTGTGACGAGAACCGAGCTTCCAACATCATCGGAATCCACATAAGGGAAACCTCCCATCACGACGACATCGGCCAGCCCGTCTCGAAGCTCGATTTCGTTGGAAAGCGCAACGAGGCTTTTGAAGGGCTCCGCGTCGCTGGTTTGAGCGCTCATGGGGGCCGCTACTGGTAAACGGAAGCGTCGCGTGCGCCAGGCGGTGGGATCAAGTGTCAACTGCATCAATTTTTTTCCGCGCGCATGTGTGTCGGCGTGCGGATAGAGCTTGCCGCCGATAACGACGTCAACAACCTGTGGCAACATTGGCTCGACATTGGCATGAAAATCGAGCGGAACCGCTATGCGGACATCAGGCCCGACGATTTTACGTACTTTGCGTGCAAGATCAGTTTCAGGTGTGGCTAGACCTTCAACGACCAAAGCCCCATGCAGCAACAGTGCTACAACATCGATCGGACCATTGGCGGCAATATGTTCCAGCGACCGAATGATTTCAGCCACGATCCGATGGTAACTTTCTGCTTCAAGCGTTCCGCCGGGCAGGCACCCTGTACATACGCCATAAGCAATCTCGTAACCGGCTTCATCAAGCGCTTCAGTTACTCCGCCGAGCCAATTGCTGGTCGAGCCGAATTCACGCCTTACATCTTCGCCCTGAAAATATTGCGCTGATAGGAAGCCGTCATAGTTTGCTTTGACAGGTGTGAATGCATTGGCTTCGTGAAAGAGTTGTATAACGGCAGCACGGGGCATCGACTTTCCTTTAGTTACGATCAGACTTCACGACTGTCCTGCCATCGCAGATAGGGCAGAATGAAGCGCGCCGTTCGGCTAACAATTGGGTGAAATGCTACTTGTGGGATTGGTGTCGGGCGTAGGGCAAGTTGATTGTCAGCGACACCACACACCGCGTCTGCGATTACATCCGCCATGGCACAAGCAAGTGCCAGTCCGCGACCGTTACAGCCAATCCAGCTGTAAAGACCGTCTTCGCGTCTGTGTAGATGCGGTAAACGATCAACCGTCATGGCGATACGGCCACCCCAGAAGGCTTTCACTGTGTTGCGCGGCAGGCAAGGGAAAAGTTCGTGCAAACGACGGTCGACCATCTTGGGCAGCCGATATGCTGCACCGGCCTGAATGGCAAGCGCGCCGCCAGAAACCAGTCGTCCCTCACGATCCTTACGGAAGTAACGGAGGTCAAAGCGGGTGTCCGACGATGCTTCATTGCCCGGCAGGATTGTATGAGCCAAGTCACCTAGAGGCTCAGTAGCTACTTGGTAAGAGGTAACGGGGACAATGGAACGCTGAAGCTCTGGCCAGAGATTACCAGTGTGTGCTGCGGTTGCGAGCACGACTTTTTCAGCGTGAATTTCGCCGTTTGGAGTCTTGATCTGCCAGCCTGTATGCGTTCGCTTCAGATTAAGTGCTGGGCTTTGCTCGTATATTGCAACACCTTCTGAAGCTGCACCACGCGCAAGCCCAACTGTAAATGCATATGGGTTGATGTGACCGCCGCCACGATGTTCCCAACCCCCATCATAGGCTTTGGTGCCTAGCCGTTCAGTCATCTCATCATGAGAAATAGTTCCAGTTGGTGCGCCTACTTCTGCCCATTGTGCTGCGAGCGCTGAAACGCGTTTGAAACGGCCAGGACTGTGCGCTGGTTGCAGCCATCCAGCACGGCTTAAATCGCAATCAATGCTGTAACGGTCGGCCAAGGCATAAAGTTTGTCGGCCGCACCTTTTACGAGCTCGATAAATTTTTCGGCTTGTTCTCCCGGCCAAATATTCCGCAACGCGTTTGGACCGTGGCGTGTTAGCGCTGAGATAACCTGTCCATTGGCGCGACCAGAAGCACCATGACCCACTTTGGCAGCTTCGAGCACCGTGACCTTTCGACCGCGTCTCGCAAGCTCGATAGCTGCGGCCAGACCAGCAATTCCGCCGCCGATGATAGCGATCTCGGTGTGAGCCGCCCCTTCAAGTGGGTTGCTCTCAAATGTCTCGCGTGAAAGTGTCATCCATAGTGGTGACGGCTTATCTGATGGCCAGGATTTCATGCGCGTACCATCGCTATTTCCAATCCACAACTCGCGCGCAAATCAAAAAGAGCATCACTGTTTCCCGTAAGGGTCAGGCGATCCTGCCCTGTTGAGACAATTGTGTCCGAAGAGTTGGTACTCGATAGCGCACCAAGTTCGGATGCGTTTGGTGTGGAAACCGATAGCAGACGTCGCGCTCCATTTGAGTGTTTTAAAGCGTCGGATAACCAAAGCAGCTCGGGGGTGTGATGCTGACAGAGTAAGCATTGATAGGAGGGCGTGACACTATCTTTGAAGCGACTTATCGAAAACCGTAACTCTCCAATATCTGTTTGCCGCGAAAAGTGCCGAACTGTTTCCATTCCGATCGAATTCTGTTCAAAGGTTTGAGCGTCGTTATCAATGTCTTTGCTCCGCAGAGCAACGCCGCCCAAACCTGATCCCTTATCGAGAAGCCTGCGCCACCTGGCATTGGCTTCTGTTGGCTCCACTATTGCGAGGATTTCAATATAGGAACCATCCAGCATAACACAGCGATTTGCGGTGCCCATGACAGCACTATGCTTTGCGATTGGCGTTACGGAGAACCCGATATTCTCGAAAGCTTTTCCAGCTTGAGCGAGATCACTTGCCAGAATGATAACGTGGTCGATGGGGAGATTGAAGCTCATGCTGCCACCGTCATTTTGCGAATGCCATAAATGCGGTCGACAATGACTAGCGTGATGATTGCCATAAGCAGTTGCAACGAACTTAATGCCGCGATTGTCGGGTCAAATTGATGTTCGAGATAGCTCAGCATAACGACAGGTAATGTGTTGGTTTTGGCGCTGGCGAAGAAATAGCTGACCGGCAGATTGTCGAAAGATGTGAGGAAGGAAAATAGCGATCCAGCCATAACGCCTGGACGGATTAGTGGCAGCGTGACGTGCCAGAAAACCTGTAAGGGATTGGCACCGAGGATGGCTGCAGCTTCTTCATAACGACGCGGTAAGTTGCCATAAACACCCGCAACCGTTCGCACAACGTAAGGCAGACAGACCACGGTGTGGGTAATGAGCAGCGCGGTGAAAGAAATGCCGAGCCCAAGCCAACTCATGAAGAAAAGCGATGCAAAACCGATCACGATCATGGGCATAGACAACGGCGATAGCAGAAAGGTCATGATCGCGCTCGCCCATCCAGCACGAGAACGCGCAAGATACAGGCAAGCTGGAATCCCGATGAGACTGGAGAGAATGGTTGCACCCAGACCGATCTTTAGGCTCACGATCATCGCATCGACAAAAGGCTGATAAGCGAAAATGTTCGCAAACCATTTTAGGGACCAACCGGGGATTGGAAAAGCGACATAACCGGCTGAGGTGAAGGAGACCACGACGACCACCAGAATTGGTGCCAGCATAAAAATGAAGAAGACCACAACGAAAATGGTTAGCGCTAAACCGGTCCAGTCTTTGTCAAATGGCTTCATCATTTCACGCTCCCCGCTGTCGCACGAGGCGAAGTTGCAGGAAGAGACACGCGACTGCGATTATCAGAAGGATTGTGCTCATCGCACTTGCCATGCCGAAATCGCGCGTGGTGTTGAATTGCTGATAGATCATCAATGGTAAGGTCTGCAAACCACCACCCAGCATTACGAGTGTCACGAAGCTACCATTAGCGATCATGAATACCAGAATTGCTCCGGTACCGATGCCGTCGAGTGAAAGTGGTAGTGTCACTTCCCAGAATGTTCGGAGGCGGCTTGCGCCCAGAATTTTTGCAGATTCTTCAAGGCGACGATCAATCCCTTGCAGAACCGTGCTGATAGACAGCACCATGAATGGAACCAAAACATGCACTAGCGCAGCGATGGTAATTTCAGGTGAATTGGTAAAACGCAAAGGCACTGAAAGAATACCAAGCTGGTCCACCAGCAGATTGTTGATGAGGCCGCGTCTCGCAAACAGAACCTGCCAACCGAAGGTACGCATAATGATGGATGTCAGGAGTGGTGCGATTAGCAAAAAAACGATCAGGCTTGCCCACCGGCCAGCCTTGCGCACCAGAAAATAAGCGACAGGATATCCAATCACCACGCATATCAGTGTCACGCCACCGGAAAGCAGAAGCGTTTCACCAATAATGCGCAAGTAGAACGGGTCGCTGAGCAGCGTGAGGTAGCGAGTGACCGTCAGATCACCTTCAGCATCGACAAAACTGCGGATGCTGTTGTCAAAAAGTGGAAGTACGAAGAATGCCAGCAGAAAGGCCAAAGCGGGCAGGGCAAGTAGCCAACCCGGCAGGGCCAGCCCCTTTGCTGAAATTGTGTCTGATGTTTCCGTCTGGCTCATATTTCCACTCCAAGAAGTGCCAAAGCACTGTCTTACTGGCCGATTTCCCGGTTCCAGCGATCAACCCATTCATTGCGAACCTGTGCAATCTGTTCATAGGGTGGGAAAGCGGTTTTCTGCCATGGTGTAATGCGCGGCTTCAGCTTCTCACTGTAGACCACGTCCACATTGGTAACGCCGTAATTCATGATATCAGCAAACTTAGTCTGGTTGGCTGCATCAAGCACTTCGTTAATGTAGTCCCAAGCGAGCGGATTGGCATTTTTTGGCTTTTGCACAGCAAGTCCGTTGAGCGAACCGCCTTCTTCAGGGTTGATGAAGTCGATCCAGGTTGCACCCGCATCATAATGGTTCCAGGTGCGACCATCGAAATAGATACCGATATCAGCTTCACCCGAGGACAGATGATTGAAAAAGTCGTTGGGGCTAGCCCAGTAGATGAGATTATCCTTCATCTTCTCAACAGCCTTGAAAAATGGGTCAACATTGTCAGCGCCGCCGCCGAGCGCTTTCGCCATCGCCCAGATGAGCATGATAGGGGTCACCGCGTAGCTAATCGATGGGATCGAGGCGACGAACTCTCCACTGGCAACACGGTCTACAAATTCGGCAAATGATTTTGGTGGGTTTTTCACCCGATCCTTATTGTAGGTAATGCCGGCTACACCATAATCGAACAGTGTGCCTTTGCCTTCGACGGAATCCGTTAATTCTTGTGGGGTTTTTGCAAGGTTCGGTAGTTTTTCGTGTGTAAATTCATCAACGAGCCCGGCTTTCGCGGCAGTTAAGGCGAGATCCGGTGTCATGATGAGCACGTCAAGTGGTGGCTTCTGAGGGGCTGCTTCTATCTGTGCCAGCCATTGTGGTGGGCCGCCGAGGGCAACGCTCGCTTTGGCTCCTGACTTGGCTTCAAATGGTGTGACGAAGCAGGTGCGAACCGCTTCTTCCCACACACCTCCAAATGCAGTGACGGTAATTTCTTTTGCACTCTGTGCTTGAGCAAAGCGGGGCAGATTACCAGCCGCGAACCCCAGTCCAAGCAGGGCACCGGAGCCGAGGAAGTTGCGTCTTGTCAAAATAGGCATTTCGGTTCTCCGATCAAAAGGGTCAGGTGTTTTCGAGCAGGTTTTCTACAGCCGATGCGAGAGCCGCATGTGCTGTTGATGTGGCGACTGCTGTTGCATCAATACGGGGAAATTCATCCGGCAATTTACTTAGAACGAAATCGAAGATGTCTTTGCGACGCCGCTGCCGTACGGTTGCAGGTAATGCAACCAATGCTTGGTTAAGTTGGTCCATCAGAGCTGGTTCAAAGACTTCATCCCACCGTCGACGCTCAGGTCCTTGGCTATCTGTTGACTTGCCTTTGGATGGGTTTAAACGGCACTGCCTGGTGGTTGTCGGATCGAGTTCTCCGTCTTTGATTGCTACGCCATAGTCGGCGAGGGCTGCGTCGACAGAGACGAAGCCGTCTTGAACATCCCGCATCACAGCTGCCGGGTCACGGTCATACGGATTGCCCCAGCCACCAGCACCCGGCGTTAGAAATGTAACTGTGTCGCCTGCATTGACGATTAAAACGTCTATCTTACCCAATCTGCGCTCATCGGGTTTACCGCGATTAACGATCAGCTCACCGGGTAATCCCGCTTTGCCGCCGTGGGCGCCCCATGGGCGAAACAGCAGACGCTCCATGCCACGTCCAAGCACATTGCTATCATCCGTCAGCACGCGGAAAGTCAGTTCCATGCCGCAACCGCCACGCCATTGACCTGCGCCACCTGAATTCGGGCGCAAAGCATAGCGCATAATCTCAATGCCGAGTTCTGCTTCAACCGTCTCGACGGGATTGTTTGCGAGGTTTGAGATGCCGCTGTCGCGACCATCAACACCATCTTGCCCTGAACGCGCACCGGTGCCACCGATCATTGGTTCAATCACCTGCACGCGGCGGCCACCCTTGCCATCGGGTTCAGCCATCACCACCGGAATAACGGTTCCGGATGAAGCTGCAGGCATGATCGCTGGCAGAGCTTGACCAAAAGCACCATTGAGTACGTCATTGACGCGAATGGCCGCTGCATGACGAACGCCCGTTGCAGCAGGTTCCTGCGGATTGACCAAAGTTCCTTCGGGCGCGGTGATGCGAACCGGATCAAGCAAACCAACATTGAGTGGGACTGTTGAATCAAGTGTGTTGACCAATGCAAGGACACGAAGCGTCAGCCATGCGTGCGGCCGTCCGCGCGATGGAATGTTCATCGCTGTCGCCACTTGTGGGTCGGTGCCAGTGAAATCGAGATGTACTCTGCCGTCGTCGAACGTCACCTTCAAGGCTATGCGGACGGGCAGTTTTCCTGCTGCATCGTCATCAAGATAATCCGAGAACTTATAGGTCCCGGCTGGGACTTTACTCAGTACCGAGCGGGCTTTTTCAGCAGCATAGGAAACAAGATCGATACTTGCGGTGGAAACTGCGTCGACACCGTGCTGCGTGATTGCCTGCTCGAAGCGACGGCGACCGGCAGCAAGAGCTGCGAGCATGGCGCGAATGTCGCCCATATTGGCTTCCGGTGTGCGGCTGTTTGCATCGAGAAACAGCTTCACTTCCGGCGACATTTCCCCTCGCTTCATCAGCTTGACGGGTGGAATGCGCAGGCCTTCCTGAAAGATTTCTGTATTGACCGGTGAGATGCTTGAAGGCACACGTCCGCCGACATCCGAGCAATGTACGAAGCACCATCCGTAAGCGACGATGCGGCCCTCATGGAAATAGGGTTCGATCATATGCAGGTCAGGCAAATGGGTCGCAAGACCCTCAGAACGGTACGGGTCGTTGGTTAGAATAACATCGCCGGGCTCAAGTTTACCGACTGCTTCAATAGTCGGACCGCATTCAAGCCCGACAAATCCTGAAACGCCAATAGAGCGAGGATAGGCGAAGAAACGACCATCGAGCCCTGCCAGCGCGCAAGCAAAATCGGCTGTTTCTTTGACGTAGAGCGTGCGTCCTGTACGCTGGAGCGTAAGACACATCTCTTCGCTGATGGCTGCAAGCTTGTTGCCTAGAATGGCAAGTGTGACCGGATCGAGTTTCATTTGGCCAGCCTTTCAAGATGCAAATTTCCGGATTTGTCGCAACGCGCAGTCCAGTTGGGCAGGACAACTGTGGTGGTGTCATCCTGTTCAATGATTGCAGGGCCAGTGATTAGATCACCATTCCCAAAAGAGCTGCGATTGAGCACTGCCGCATCAAGCCACGCGCCCTTATGGAATAGCGGGCGCATGCCTTTGGTTGCAGGAACACCGGTGCCCGCAGCAAAGTCAGGCGGGGCAATATTGGGGGTGACGCCGATCACTGCGAGACGGGCTGTGCCAAGCTCCACCTCGGCCTGTGTGTCACGAAAACCATAAATGCGTTCGTGTTCGCGATGAAAAGCCTCTGCAAGTGAAACAGGATCAGTTGCAACGTCGTTGAGGGTGACGCGGAGCTCATAGGCCTGGCCGACATAGCGCATGTCGGCGGCTTTTTCGAACAGGCGCCCTGTGCTCTGTTCTCCTTCCTTATCCAGCCATTCAATGCCTTCCGATTGAAGCAGCTTGAATGTTTCGTTCAGCAAGGCAGCACTTGCTTTGTCGAGTGGACGACGCAGGCTGCGAACGAAGTCGCGGCGTAGGTCCGCCGCAGCTGCACCCAGCGCACAGAACGTGCCTGCTGCAGGTGGAATGATAATATGGGCGATCCCAACTTCTTCAGCCAGAAGATTGGCGTGGGTTGGGCCTGCGCCACCGAAAGGCACGAGGGCAAAGGTCGCCGGATCAAGACCACGCGATGCGAGTGTCTTATATAGTTCAGTGGCCATGCCAGCTGTCGTTACAGCAAGCGCGCCTTCTGCGGCTTTTGCAGCTGCATTATCATCATCAAAACCAATACGATTACCGATGATCGTCAGCGCGTCTTTGGCGGCCCGACTGTCAAGCTGCATACGCCCACCGAGGAAGCCCATTGGGTCAATATAACCCAGTGCGAGGTAGCAGTCGGTGACGGCAGGCTCCACGCCTCCACGTCCATATGAAACGGGGCCTGGTGAGGCACCTGCGCTGCGAGGTCCGACTTTCAAAACACCATGATCGTCAACCCAGATGATTGAACCGCCGCCTGCGCCAATTGCGGAAACATCCACGACCGGCAGAACTAGCGGCAAGCCACCAATGTCGGTCTTGGTCGCCAATTGTGCGGCACCATCTTGGGCTACCGCTATATCTGAGGAGGTCCCCCCCATGTCGAATGTAATGATCGATCGCGCGCCGGATATTTCGGCAAGGCGGGCTGCTGCCATGACGCCGGAGGCAGGTCCGGAAAGAATGGTTTCAACCGGACGCTCTTGCGCAGATGAGAGGCTGAGTGAACCGCCATTGGATGCAGTGACAAGGATGGGGGCAGTCACCCCATCGCGGGCAAGTCCGGCTTTCAGTCCGTCGAAATAGCGTCCCATCAGTGGTTGGATATAGGCGTTGAGGCAGGCAACAAGTGTGCGCTCATATTCACGAATTTCAGGCCAAATGACAGCGGCGGAAGTAACTGAAAGACCATTTGATTTGGCAGAAATCTTCGCTGCAAGCTCTTGCTCGATAGCGGGGTTGGTATAGCCATTGATAAGCACAAGAGCTGCGGCCTCAACATCAAGCGCTTTCAGTTTTTCAGCAACATCTTCTAGAGCTACATCGTCCGGAAACTGTGAGGTTGCACCATGCGCGGAAAGCCTGGCGCCAATTTCGATGATACGATGGCGCGGGACGAGGGGCTCTTCCTTGCTGGCATGAAAATCGAAGGAGGAGGGCATGCGGCTGCGCGCGATTTCAAGAATATCGCGATAGCCTTCGCTGACGATCAAGGCGATTTTTGCGCCTCGACGCTGAATGATCGCGTTGAGGCCAATCGTTGTGCCATGCATCAGCGTATCGATTTGATCCGCCTTGCGATCGGCTTTTTTCAAAAGCGCCTGCAGCCCGACGATCAAAGCACGCGATGGCTCGTCAGGTGTCGACGGTTCTTTATAGTGGATCAGGCTTTTTTGGTCAGGATCGAACAGAACAAAATCTGTAAATGTTCCACCTACATCGATGCCAATACGGGCGCCATTCTTCTGCATATGCCAAGCTTTCAGTTTATTCCGGTGTTACGACGACGGCATCTTCTGATTTCCAACCGAGCGTAATTTCTTGATTAAGGTGATAGGCAAGCTCACCGAGGCTGCTTTCGGCTTGCCGATAGATGAAAACCTCACGACCCAGCGCGGGAATTTCGATCTGATATGCGGCGTAATTGCCACGGAAAACAGCGCCAACGACACGCCCGTCCAAGAATCCTTCGCCCTTCGCGACAGGCACGATGCGTTCTGGACGAATGGATAGCGTCAGTGGTTTCTCTGTTGGCTGCAGGGTTGCGAGCGGGATAGCTATTGAGCTCTGGGGGCCGGGTATGTGAAGTGCTGTGCCATCGCCAGATGTCGTGCCTTCAAAAATGTTTGAGGCGCCGAGAAATTCGGCAACAAAACGGCTTTGCGGTCTGTCGTAAATATCGCTCGGCGTGCCGAGCTGGAGGATGCGTCCGCTTTTCATCACAGCCACCTGATCGGCCATGGAAAGCGCTTCCTCCTGATCGTGCGTGACAAGCAAAGTCGTAATGCCAAGACGCGCCTGCACGGCCCGAATTTCGAACTGCATGCTTTCACGTAATGATTTGTCGAGTGCGCTCAGGGGCTCATCCAGCAACAGAATCTTTGGGTTGACCACAAGCGAGCGGGCAAGGGCAACGCGCTGTTGTTGACCACCAGAAAGCTTAGCGGGGTAGGTGTCTCCGCGACCGGACAATTGAATAAGATCGAGCATGGATTTGACACGCTCATCACGAGCACCGCGGCCAAGACCTTGCATCTTCAGGCCAAAGCCAATGTTCTCGGCCACTGTGCGATGTGGAAACAGGCTGTAATTTTGAAAGACCATGCCGAGTTGGCGCTGGTGCGGGGGAAGGGCGGTTACGTTGGTTGCACCGATTTGAATTATTCCGGCATCAGGACGCTCAAAGCCTGCAACCATGCGCAAGGTGGTCGTCTTACCACACCCCGAAGGCCCAAGTAGCGAGACAAGCTTGCCTGCTTCGATGGTCAGATCAAGATTGTCGACAGCAAGGCTTGAGCCGTAACGTTTCGTCAGAGTGCGCAGCACTAGCGTACTGGCTGTATCGCCTGGAAAAGAATTCATGAGGGCATCTCGCAATCTGCCCCTTTATTAACGCTAAAGACCATGTGCATTTCCAAAACTTACAATATATTGTAGCGCTACAATCGGTCTTTAGGCTGTTTTCGTCAAGGATAGGTTTTTTGCGATATAGCTTTTTATGAGTACAAAAAACCTTGAGAAGAGTGTCTCGTGAGAATAATTTGTGCAATAAGCCATGAATAACTTAGTCCGCAGCAAAAACGTTATAACGATGCAGTCAGTAGCGAAAGCCGCTGGCGTGTCGCCCATGACTGTATCAAACGCCTTTCGCTACCCTGAGCGGGTGCTGGAAGAAACGCGGCTTCGTGTGTTTCAAATCGCCGCTGAACTTGGCTATGTGCCTAATCACTCTGCGGGCATTTTGTCCTCGGGACAAAGCCGGGTTATCGGTGCTGTTATTCCCTCAATGAAGAATTCAAGCTTTTATAAATATGTGCGCGGAATGCAGGATCGCGCCGGTGAAAGCGGCTATGAACTGATCTTGAAACTTGCCGAAACTAGACAGGACGAGACGGCCGCTATTCAGACCTTTATCGGTTTGCGTGTTGCGGGAATTTCGTTGGTTGGTAATCAGCATTCCGAAGAGGCAATAGACCTTATCCGCAAGACGGAAACGCCGGTTGTAGAAGGTTGGGTCACGGACAATGTGCTTGATATGGCCGTCGGCTATTCAATGACCGATGCCACGCGTGCCATGGCGCTGTTACTTATTGAACGGGGTTGTCAACGTATCGGGTTTGTCGGTTATGGCGGCATCTCTGCCCGACGATATAGCGACCGTTTGCCAGCATTCCAAGCGACGATGGCAGAAGCTGGGCTAGAACATCATCGTGTCTGTTTTATAGATGAGGCAGATGGGTTTGGAGCGGGTCCGAAGGCGCTCGACGCATTGCGTCTTATTGATCCTGAGGTCGATGGAGTCATCTGCCCCACCGACATTGTTGCTGCTGGCGTAATTTTTGAATGCACCCGCTTGGGTTGGCGTGTGCCTGAACGGTTGGCGGTGACTGGCTGGGGTGATTATGAAATCGCATCCGAAATAACACCTGGTCTTTCGACCATACAGCCAAATGCCTATGAGATGGGTGCGAAGAGCATGGAGATGATCCTCGACCGTGTATCAGAAATTAAGGCATACGAACCCGTGCTTGATATTGGTTATGATGTCGTAAAGCGTGAGAGTGCCTAAAGCGCGTCTTTCTTTCTGAAAGATGATGCATCGATACCGAGCT
The DNA here is from genome assembly GCF_002252525.1 of Brucella pseudogrignonensis. GTDB lineage: Bacteria > Pseudomonadota > Alphaproteobacteria > Rhizobiales > Rhizobiaceae > Brucella > Brucella pseudogrignonensis. Next base: position 82,549 of record NZ_NNRM01000052.1, on the reverse strand, counting down.
TTTGCAAGCGCGCATAAAGGCTGCGTCGTGGGAGCTGCAGAATTTTCGCAGCCTCACCGACATCGCCGTTCAAGCGCTCCAGTGTTTCGCGCAAGACTTTCGCCTCAAACTGATCCATTTGTTCGGCAAGCGGCAACTGGTTTGCCTCTTTTGCCGGACTGCTCCCAAGCCCAAGAACAACCTGTTTGGCAAAATTGCGTAATTCACGCACATTTCCCGGCCAGTCATCCGAGTTCAGACGTGTTTCAACTGCTGCATCTATTGTTGGGCGCGGCTGGCCAAATTGGGCAGCAGCTTCATCAAGGAAATAGGAGAAAAGCAGTCCGATGTCCTTGCGACGTTCTCGCAAAGGGGGAACACGCAGCCTGACTGTTTCCAGCCGATACAGGAGGTCCGAACGGAAGCGGCCAGCTTTTACCGCATCTTCCAGATCGCCCTTCGCAGCAGCAATGATCCGCAGGTTCACTGCTCTCGGCTCACCAGTTGTGCTGGGCAATTCGCGCTCTTCAACAACACGCAGAAGCTTGCCCTGTAAAGAAGAGGACATGCTGTCGATTTCATCGAGAAAAAGCGTGCCGCGATCAGCATCGGCGATCCTCCCGCGCTGAATGCGATTGCCGAACAGCACATCATCCGCAATGGCATCGGGCAATGCCGCGCAGTCAATTGCAACGAAGCCGCGTGCATGACGTGAACTCCAGCGGTGAAGCAGCCGCGCCACGAGTTCTTTGCCGGTTCCCGTCTCGCCCTCAATCAAGACATCAACGTCGACACTCGCAAGCTGTCGGATTGTTTCACGCAGCCTTACCATGACCGGGGTTTCGCCAAAGAGCGGGAAGTCCTGCTCGGCTTCTGCTGCAGCCTTTCGCAGTCTCCGGTTTTCCAGCACGAGCCGCCGCATTTCTAACGCACGCCGGACGCTTGAGATCATGTGATCGGCCGCAAAAGGCTTTGCGATAAAATCAAACGCGCCTTTTTTGAGAGCCGCCACGGCCATGCCGATGTCTCCGTGCCCGGTCATCAGAATGACCGGCAGTTCAGGATCGCGCGCCAGCAACGCTTCCATCACTGCATGGCCGTCGATTTTCGGCATCCGAATATCGGTAACGACTATGCCCGGAAAGTCAGCGCTCAGATTGGCGAGGGCGGATTGTCCGTCCCCATAGGTTTCGATGTCGAGCCCGGCTATTTCAAAGGAATCCGCCAATGCTGTGCGAAAGGCCATGTCGTCATCGACCAACACTACGCGGAGTGGTTCTATGCCTGTCATGCTTGTTTTGCTCGCTTCACAATGGCTGCGAAGGCGGCACCTCCCAAAGGTGAAGGCACAATACGCAGGGTGCCTTCAAGTTCTGTCATAATATCGCGTGCAATGCCCAGACCGAGACCCAGTCCTTCAGGCTTGCCGGTCACAAAAGGGCTGAACACTTCATCGCCCAATGCGGGATCGATGCCAGGACCGTTATCGGCGACAGTCAGCGTTACGTGCTGGTCTTCTTCTGAGATGAATAAGGCGATGCGCGGTTTTGGTTGGTTTGCTACCGCATCAAGAGCGTTCTGAAACAGATTGACCAGCACCTGTTCGAGACGAACGCGATTTGCAAAGACCTGAAAATCGCACCCGTTCGGCGTTTCGAGCGTCACGCCTGCACTCCGGAAACGATCACCCATGATAAGAAGCGTGCCTTCCAGCAATTCATCCAGCCGGGTAGGGGCAAGTTCGCGATGTCCGCGCCGTGCAAAGCGCCGCATTTCCTGCGTGATGAAACCGATGCGAGCTGTTAGCTCCACGGTCGTTGAAAGATTGGCTGCAACTTTCTCGAGTTTGCCTTTGCCAAGATGATGTTGTGCGTTTTCCGCCAGTGTCTGAATGGTAGCCACTGGCTGGTTGATCTCATGGACGAGGCCGGCGGTAATCGAGCCCAGCGACGCGAGCCTGTTGGCTTGCGCAAGTTCTTCTCGCGCTTCGCGAAAGCGTTTATCCGCGCGTTCGCGCCGCACCATTTCCGCGCTCAGTTCTGCTGTGCGTTCGCTAACAGCTGTTTCCAGTGCCGCACGATCCGCAGCCAGACGTGCCGCACGGGTGATGCGCCAGTAAATCGCGCCAACAAGCGTCATGGCAATCAGAAGCACTGCAACGGTGATGAGGCGGGCCAGATCATGGGCAGCACGCATGGAAGGTGCGACTGCTTCGATATGCATGAGTTTAAGTTCGGTCCCGGCTATTGGCTCATCAACGGCGAGGAACTTGGAGCCAGATGGACCACGCATCATGTTTTCAGGTTCGAATGCGTAGTGGCTTGGCTGAAGGTCTGCGACGCTGAATTGTCCGCTCTGGCTGATTTTCGTACGTTCTTCGGCTGAAATGGGCTGGAATGACCGCAAATCCTCCGCCTTATCGGTCGAGGCGAGAATAATGCCGCGCGGATCGATAACGAATGTCTGGCCGGGATCGTTCGACCAGGTTCGCACCAGTCGGTGAAATTCAAACTTAACGACCACAACACCGACTGGATTAGCCTCATCGCCGATCCGTCTGGAAAGAAACAGACCGAAACGTCCGCTAAGATCACCAATGGCATAATATTCGGCGGCACCCGCCGACATTGCGCCCTGAAAATATGGTCGATAGCCGTAATTACGACCGACAAAACTCTCAGGCGTGTTTGCATTCGAGGAGGCTATCACCATGCCGTCGCGCTTGATCACATAGATGATCGGAGAGCCGATCTGTTCTGCAAGGAATTCGAGCTTTTCGTTCAATCGCGCTGTTGCGTCCCGCGAGCCTCCATCCAGAACATCGTGCAAATCGCTATATTCTTTAAGCACCACCGGTAGCAGGCGAAACTTGGCCAGCTCGCTGTCAATCAGCCTCGTCTGCTGTCGCGCAACAAGGGTCGCGTCCTCGCTCAACCGATCAAGCGCATCCGTCTCTGTCCAAAGTTTTGCGGCTGTCCAGAATATCGTTGCCAAAAGCACTGCCAAAGCAACGAGAAGGATTCTGGTCGCGTTCCACGATATCCTCATTTGTGCAGGATTATGCACTAATATTGAAAAAGTCACGCAGAATTTTACACAAAATCCTTTTCCGATTGTGTCAAAATTGAGATTAATTGAGTTAATTCAACAAACTAAACTTTTTAATCCCCGGCTATAGCGGTCGCAAATCTTGTCCCGCATTTTAGCGCCACTTCGAAAATGGGAGTTTCGTAGGGAGGAGCTAATCCGTGCAACCGCAAGAATATGATCTTTTTGGCGCTCAGTTTTCTGAAATTCAGGCGTGCGTATTTTTCTATGCGCAAACGAGCGAAGACCGAACCGGTCGAGGGGCACGGATTTAGAAACCCCACCATTTAGCAATCGCTTCGGGGAGGGTTCGGTTTCAAAGCATCTGAAAGATGCGCAGCGGACCACCCTGAAAGCAGTCAAAACACCCGGAACAAGCGCGGCTTCGCGCTCATACAACGGGTGAACCTCAAAGATCGAGAGATTTGAAGGAGCAACCGCATGGTCTCAATAACATCCGAACGGAGTGATGCGCAAAGCACCAATAGCCGGCTCAAATCCATCATCGGCGGATCGACCGGTAATCTTGTCGAATGGTTCGACTGGTATGTTTATGCAGCTTTTACTCTTTATTTTGCGCCGCATTTCTTTCCGTCGGAAAGTCAGACTGCGCAGCTTCTGAGTGCTGCCGCAGTTTTTGCCGTTGGCTTCATCATGCGCCCGATTGGTGCGTGGATCATGGGTATTTATGCCGATCGCAAGGGTCGTAAAGCGGGTCTGGCTCTATCCGTTACGCTGATGTGCGCGGGTTCGCTCATTATTGCAGTGACCCCCGGTTACGAAACCATCGGTCTTGTCGCTCCGGCTCTTCTGGTACTTGCACGTTTGATGCAGGGCCTGTCGGTTGGCGGTGAATATGGTGCGAGCGCGACTTATCTGTCCGAAATGGCTGGCAAGAGCCGCCGTGGTTTCTTCTCGTCTTTCCAGTATGTGACGCTTATTTCCGGTCAGCTTCTGGCAATTCTGTTGTTGATCGTGCTTCAGAGCACGATGGAAACGTCGGCGCTCGAATCCTGGGGCTGGCGTATTCCTTTCTTCATTGGTGCACTGCTTGCAGTTGTCGTTTTCTGGCTGCGTCGCGGCCTTGCTGAAACCGAAAGCTTCAAGAACGCAAAAACCAAGGATGCACCAAAGTCGGGCTTCTGGACGCTGATCAAGTATCACCCGAAGGAAACCGCGCTGGTCATGCTTCTGACCGCCGGTGGCACGCTCGCTTTCTATGCGTACTCGATCTACATGCAGAAGTTTCTCGTCAACACGTCCGGTTTCAGCCGTGAAATCGCCAGCCAGATCAACGCAATCACACTGTTCATCTTCATGTGCCTGCAACCGATCGCGGGTGCTCTTTCCGACAAGATTGGCCGTAAGCCGCTGATGGTTGCTTTTGGTGCAGCGGGTGTGTTGTTCACATATCCGATCTTCTCGACGCTTGAGCAGACGCGTGATCCGATCATCGCTGGTTTGCTGGTCATGGGCGCGTTGATCATTGTTACGGGTTACACCTCGATCAATGCGGTGGTGAAAGCTGAACTCTTCCCGGCTCATATCCGCGCACTTGGCGTGGCGCTGCCTTATGCTCTCGCCAACACATTGTTTGGCGGAACGGCTGAATATGTTGCGCTGAGCTTTAAGAATGGCGGCTGGGAACGCGGCTTTTACTGGTACGTCACTGTCATGATCGGTATTTCGCTGATCGTTTATCTTCGGATGCGCGATACCAGCAAAGACAGCCTGATCAAGGAAGACTAATAGATGAAAATGCCGGGCTAAAAGCCCGGCATTTTTGTTCGGTAAAGCTTTCAATCAGCGTCGATGCGTCACTTACCGGAGGGAGACGATTTCTCCGAAATTGTCTGCGCAGCATTTTGGATCAGTGGCCCAAAACTATCGCTAAAGCCTTCAGCAGTCCATTCTTGAAGGCTTCCCGCCACATGGATTGCACCAACGGGCGTGCCTCTCCAATCCATGATTGGGGCACCGATGACCACTTCATGATTGAGCAATTGTTTACACAACAGTGAGTGTCCGCGTTCACGTGTGGCGCGTACGTATTCCATCACACCTTCCAAATCGCGAACGGTGTGCTGCGTAAATGGGGTAAGATCAGAGCGGCTGACGATATCGGCAATAATTTCGTCCGACAGGCGCGAAAGTATCGCCACGCCACCTGCGGTGCAGTAAGTCGGCACAGCATTCCCAACAATCGTCGCGCTGAACACCTCATGTTTGGAGGGCATACGCAGTGCGTAGATCACGCGCACATCATCGAAAAGCGATAGATCAACACGCTCACTGACACGTCGCCGTAGTTCCAACATAACAGGATTTGCACGCTGCAACATGGGGTTGAGTCGCAAAAGATCGTGGGTCATATCGAGAGTGCGCAAGCCCGGCAGATAACCGCGATCGTCCGGGTCTCGCGCCAGCATATTCAGCTTGAGCAGCGTATGGACAATTCTTTGTGCAGCACTTCGATCAATGCCAGCAGCACCGGCTACCTGGCTCAGCGACAGGGGATGTCGTGCAGTTTGAAATGCTGACATCACCGCTACCGTTCGCGCGACTGACCGCAAGAATAGCGGATCATCCGCGAAGGCGTCTGCTTCATCCGGGTCGAAAGTGGATATGCCGCGCAGGTCTCGAAATGTGTTCATGAGAAAAAGCTTTAATCCAGATTCAATGATTGACAAGCGTCAAAGTTGGTCCCTATCATAAAAAATCAATATAGATGTATCGCTGACAGATACACGTAATAGCCCGAGGGGGCAAATCAGGAAAATGGGAGTACGCTCGTGTCAAAACGCGTGGCTGTAGCTGGCTTTTTGCATGAAACGAACACTTTTGCTGCAACTCCAGCAACATTGGCAGCGTTCGTTCAGGGTGGCGGATATATCCCGCTTTCGCGCGGTGACGCGATTTTCAAAAATGCGCAGAACGTCAATCTTGGTATCGCCGGGGCGCTGAAATTTGCGCATGAAGCGGGCTGGGAAATTGTGCCAATCCTATGGGCTGGCGCCATTCCTTCCGCTCCTGTCACAAAGGACGCTTATGAAACAATCGTCTCTGAGATTGTCGAAGGCTTAAAGGGATGCGGTCCGCTTGATGGTATCTTCATCGACCTTCATGGCGCCATGGTTGCCGAGCACATCGATGATGGAGAAGGCGAACTTCTGGAACGTGTGCGTGCGGTGCGCCCAAGTGAGCCGCTATCAGTAGCGCTGGATCTGCATGGCAATATCACAAAGCGCATGTTCGACCATGCAGATGTCATGGTTGGCTTCCGCACCTATCCGCATATCGATATGGCCGAAACCGGTTATCGTGCGGCGGATGCGTTGCAGGCGCTGATGGACAAGCCTCATGGCTGGCATAAGGCAATGCGACAAGGTGATTATCTCATTCCGATTGCGTGGCAGTGCACAGATGAACAGCCTGCCAAAGGCCTTTACGGCATGACCATTGATCTGCCGGAAAATGTACTGACGGCTTCGCTGTTCATGGGCTTTCCTGCGGCTGATTTTGCCGAATGCGGCCCCTCAGTCTTTGCCTATGGCTGGAACGGCCAGGCGGTTGAAGCCTGTGCCGATGAGATCATGGCAGCCCTGTCTGCGGCAGAGCCTGCCTTTGCGGGCACAGCCTATCAGCCTGAAGAAGGCGTTGCGAAAGCCATTGAGCTTTCCCGCGATGCAAGCCGTCCGATCGTCATTGCTGATACACAGGATAATCCCGGTGCGGGTGGTAGTTCAGATACCACAGGAATGCTACGCGCACTCGTTTCTGGTGGCGCGGAACGCGCTGCCATCGGCTGTATTCACGACGCAGAAGCAGCAAAGATTGCACATCAGGCAGGTGAGGGTGCGGAAGTTGAAATCGCACTCGGCGGCAAGTCGGGTATTGCAGGTGATAAGCCCTATCGAGCAAAGTTCATCGTTGAAAAACTGTCCGACGGCAAGGCACATGCAACTGGTCCCTATTATGGCGGAACATGGCTCGACATGGGACCATCCGCTTGTTTGCGGCTCGGCGGAACGCGGGTTGTCGTGACCACAAATCTGGCGCAGATGGCGGATCGTGCGCTTTATCGCATGGTTGGTATCGAGCCTGAACAGGAAGCCATTCTGGTCAATAAAAGTTCGGTACATTTCAGGGCGGATTTTGCACCAATCGCCGAAAAGCTTCTCGTTTGCACCGCTCCCGGCGCAATGCCTCTCAGCCCTGCACAATTGACGTGGAAGAATTTGCGTTCAGGCATCCGGCTTGAGCCGCTGGGAGACACATTCAAATAAAACAATAATAACAACCTTCAGAGGAACCAAGTATATGACGTTTTTTAAACCACCACACACTGGGCCTATCCTCCGCAAACTTAAATATGGCATTGCCGCTTCGCTGATTGCGCTCAGTGCTGGCCAAGCCGCAGCAGAAACAACACTAACTGCTGTTATGCACTCGGATCTGCGTATGCTCGACCCGGTAATCACTACCGCTCACATTACGCGCGATCATGCCTATATGATTTATGACGTGCTGATTGCCGTTGATGAAAACTTCAAACCTCAGCCGCAAATGGCAGAGTGGACCGTCTCAGATGACGGTAAGACCTATACATTCACCTTACGCGATGGTCTCAAATTTCATGATGGTGCGCCGGTAACGGCTACTGACGTTGTCGCTTCGCTTGAACGCTGGGCCAAGCGCGATACCGGCGGCCAGCTGATCATGGACATCACAGATTCGCTCAAAGCAAACGACGATAAAACAATCGTCTGGACGCTAAAGGAACCTTTTGCACCGTTCCTCGATACGATTGCCAAGCAGTCCGCATTACCTCCATTCATTATGCCAGCGCGTATCGCGGCAACGCCTGCTGATACTGCAATCACCGAACATATTGGTTCGGGACCGTTCAAGTTCGTACCTGCCGAGTTCCAGCCGGGCGTCGGCGTGACTTACATCAAGAATGAAGATTATGTACCGCGCAGCGAGCCAGCGAGCTGGATGGCAGGCGGTAAGGTCGTCAACGTCGATAAGGTGCGTTGGGTCACGATGACCGATGCTCAGACGGCTTCGAATGCGCTGACAAGTGGTGAAATCGACTATATCGAGCAGGTTCCGGTTGATCTTGTGCCGCTTTTTGAAGGCGATGACACAGTCGTTCTGGAGCAGCGCGATCCGCTTGGCTATCAGACCATGGGCCGCCTCAATTTCAAGCATCCGCCTTTTGATAATCCGGATATTCGCCGCGCAGCGTTCCTTGCCATGTCGCAGGAGCCAGTGCTGGCAGCTCTGATGGCTGATCCAAATTACTATAAGGTTTGTGGTGCGATTTTTGGTTGCGGCACCCCGAACGCCACAGATGTCGGCTCTGAAAGCCTTGTAGCAAAGGGCAATATCGAAGAAGCAAAAGAGCTTCTTAAGAAGGCTGGCTATGATGGTAAGCCGGTTGTCCTGATGCAGCCAACTGACGTGTCCAGTCTGTCACCGCAGCCAGTTGTTGCAGCTCAACAACTGCGGGCAGCTGGCTTTACGGTCGATATGCAGCCAATGGACTGGCAAACCCTTGTCGGTCGCCGCGCATCGAAAGATGAGCCTGCAAAGGGCGGCTGGAATATGTTCTTCACCAACTGGCAGATTCCAGAAATTGCAACACCTTTGAATTCGGTCATGCTCAATGGTCGTGGAGATCAGGCCTGGTTTGGCTGGCCGGAAGACGAGAAGATTGAAGCCCTGAAAAAGGAATATATCGCGGCCAAGACGCCTGAGGAGCAGAAAGCTGCGGTAGAGAAGATACAAGCTCAGACACTGGAAAATGTTCTCTACATTCCGCTGGGTGAATATAACCCGCCGCAGGGCCGCAGAACCAATGTCGTCGATATGCTTGGTTCGCCTGTTCCGGTCTTCTGGAATGTGAAAAAGACCGAAGAGTAATCCGCCCGCAGCTATCGCGCTTAGTGCGATAGCTCCCAGTTCAACGTGGGTCCGACGCTCTGTCGGTCCCACCTCAAGCGGGACGCGCATATGGCTGTCTATCTGTTAAAACGCATCTTCGCACTCGTGCCGGTTTTGTTGCTGGTATCGGTGTTTGTATTCCTCCTCCTGAGACTGACGCCGGGTGATCCGGCTGCAATTCTGGCTGGCGATGCCGCCACCACCGAACAGCTTGAACGCATCCGCGAAGCCATGGGCCTTAACGAGCCAATCCTCACCCAGTATTTCACCTGGATGGGTAAGATCATGCAGGGCGATCTCGGAGTGTCGCTGATTTCGGGCGTACCAGTTCTCGATATGGTTTCGCAGCGTATCGGCCCCACAATCTCTATCGCTGTGCTGACCATTATCATTGCAGTGCTTGTCGCTATTCCAATGGGTGTGATTGCTGCATGGCGCCACCGTTCATGGGCAGACTATCTTGTCATGAGCTTTTCAGTTCTTGGCTTTTCCGTCCCGGTCTTTCTTGTTGGCTATGTGCTACTGTTGATTTTCTCGGTCAATCTTGGCTGGCTTCCGGTACAGGGCTTCAAGCCGATTTCATCAGGCTTGGGTGGCTTTCTGGAGCGCGCAATCCTGCCTGCTCTTACACTTGCTTCGATCTACATCGCGCTGATCGCCCGCATGACCCGTGCGGCAATGCTAGATGTACTTGGCGAAGATTATATTCGCACCGCCCGTGCCAAAGGCGTGAGTGATCGCCGCCTGCTCTTCGTTCACGCGCTCAAAAACGCAGCCGTGCCGGTCGTGACCATCGTTGGCACTGGCTTTGCCCTGCTGATTTCCGGTGTGGTCGTAACCGAGAGCATTTTCAATATCCCGGGCATCGGGCGCCTGACGGTGGATGCAGTTCTCGCGCGCGATTATCCGGTCATTCAGGCGATGATCCTACTGACAAGTGCGCTTTATGTGTTCGTCAATCTGCTGATCGACCTTTCCTATACTCTGTTCGACCCAAGGATTCGTTATTGATGCGCTCAGAAAAAACATCAGCGGGTATGCATTGGATGCTCCGCATGTTCTCGCTGCCGCGCGTTGCACGCGTTGGTATCGGGCCAATGATTGCCGCCATTCTTCTCGGTGCAATCCTGCTTCTCACCCTCATTTCTCCGTGGATTGCTCCACACGATCCGCTCGCCATGAACCCCATGATGCGGCTTAAGCCTGCATCGGATGAATATCTGCTTGGAACTGACAATTATGGTCGCGATCTGTTTTCGCGCATGATCCTCGGTGGCCGTATTTCGCTGCTGATCGGACTTCTGGCAGCCGCCGCATCTATTGGTGTTGGCGTGATCATCGGCCTTATTGCCGGTTTCTTCCGTACTGCGGATGCCATCATCATGCGTATGATGGATGCTTTGATGGCGATGCCATCGATCCTGATCGCGATTGCTCTGGTCGCTCTCAACGGTCCATCGATTGGTTCTGTCATCATAGCGATCACCATTCCCGAAATTCCCCGCGTCGTGCGTCTGGTTCGCTCTGTCATTCTGACCGCGCGTGAGGAACCGTATGTTGAAGCAGCTTTAGCACTTGGTTCAAGCGCACCGAAGATTCTGTTCCGGCATCTGCTGCCCAATACGATGGCACCGCTCATCGTGCAGGGCACTTACATCATTGCGTCGGCAATCCTGACCGAAGCAATCCTGTCGTTTCTTGGTGCCGGTATCAGCACGGAAATCCCGACCTGGGGCAACATCATGGCAGAAGGTCGCCAGTTTTTCCGGATCAAGCCATCGATCGTGCTGTGGCCGGGTCTGTTGCTGACACTCTGCGTTTTGTCGATCAATCTATTGGGTGACGCAGCGCGCGATACACTCGACCCACGTCTGAAAAAGCGGGAGGGCTGATATGGAACTGCGCAATCGTGATTTCACACATGAACCCGTCGTTCTGGAAGTCGAAAATCTTGTTGTGGCACTTCCCGGCGGCACACCAGTTCTGCGTAGCGTAAGCTTTGACATTCGCAAGGGCGAGACCGTCTGTCTCGTGGGCGAATCCGGTTCAGGTAAGTCGGTAACGTCGCTTACCGCAATGGGGCTCTTGCCGAAAGATGCACTTCTGGTCAAAGAAGGCGCGATCAGGCTCGACGGCACCGATTTGCTCAAGCTGTCGGCTGCGGACATGAAAAAGATGCGTGCAACACGTATCTCCATGATCTTTCAGGAACCGATGACGGCGCTTAATCCTGTTATGCGGGTGGGTGAGCAGATCACGGAAGTTCTGGATGTTCATACCAGCCTTTCGTCAGAGGCCAAGCGTGCCAAAGTCATCAACATCATGGAGCAGGTACACCTGCCGGATGTAGAGCGGATTTATCAAAGCTATCCGCACCAGCTTTCAGGCGGACAGCGTCAACGTATCATGATCGCTATGGCACTCATTCTGGAGCCGGTGGTTCTGATTGCCGATGAGCCGACCACCGCGCTTGACGTGACAACACAAAAACAAATCCTGTCGCTTATTGCAGAATTGCAGGAGAAGCATGGAACAGCCGTGCTGTTCATCACCCATGATATGGGCGTGGTTGCTGAAATTGCTGATCGTGTCTGTGTCATGCGCAGCGGTGAGATCGTGGAACGAGGGACCATCCGTGAGGTTCTGACATCGCCACAGCAGCAATATACCAAAGACCTGCTTGGCTCAGTGCCAAGCCTCATTCCGCGGCTGGCGCGTGAGCCACAGGGACGTGAAGCGGTGATCCGTGTTCGTGACCTTGGCATGACCTATAAAGCTGGTGGACTGTTCAGCACAAAGCCCGGAGTTAAAGCTTCATATGAAGTGAACTTCGAGCTTCAGCCTGGAAGAACACTTGGAATTGTCGGCGAATCCGGTTCCGGCAAAACCACTGTTGCCCGCTCGATCATGCGTTTGATCGAACCGACTGAGGGTGAAATCGTCGTGGACGGGCGTGATATTGCGCATCTTGGGAAACGTGAAATGAAGCCTTTTCGCAAGAAGCTTCAGGTCGTGTTTCAGGACCCGTTCCGCTCATTGAACCCGCGTTGGACAATTGAGCAAAGCTTGACGGAAGGCCCTGTCAATTATGGTGTTCCTTATGAAGAGGCAGTCGCTGAAGCCAAACGTCTCTTGAAGATCGTTTCGCTTCCGGAGGATTCGCTGAAGCGTTATCCGCATCAGTTTTCCGGTGGCCAGCGACAGCGTATCGCCATTGCGCGTGCGGTAGCCCTTCGACCGGACATTCTGGTGGCCGACGAGGCTGTGTCTGCCCTCGACGTTTCGGTACAGGCGCAGGTTCTCGAACTTCTCGCCGAATTGCAGCGCGATACCGGCATTGCCATCATTTTCATCACCCACGATCTGCGAGTGGCCGCGCAGATTTGCGATGAAGTCTTGGTGATGAAACGCGGACAGGTTGTTGAGCAGGGCAATGCTTCCGACGTGCTTGGCAAGCCTTCGCATGAATATACGCGATCTTTGATAGAGGCGGCGCCCGGTCGCTTCTGGGATTTTGCGGCGGGACGTCCGGCCGCTTGAATTATCTTCAGTATTTCAGACAGGAATGAAATCATGCCCATCATACCGTTTATTGAGGAGAAAGCCGGCGAGATGCGCGCGGTTTTCGAAGATCTGCATCGTCATCCGCAAATTGGCTTTGAGGAACAACATGCTTCAGGCGTTGTAGCGGAACTCTTAGAAAAATGGGGCTTTGACGAGGTGCATACCGGCATCGCCAAAACCGGTGTCGTTGGCATTCTGAAAGGCAGAAATCCAGGCAATCGCCGTGTGGGTCTGCGGGCAGATATGGATGCGCTGCCGATCGACGAGATTTCGGGCGTGTCTTACACGTCGCAAAATCCCGGCCGGATGCATGCCTGTGGGCATGATGGTCATACAACCATGCTGCTTGGTGCGGCTCAATATCTTGCTGAGACGCGCAATTTCGAAGGCACTGCCGTCTTTGTTTTCCAGCCCGCCGAAGAAGGTCTTGGTGGAGCACGCGGCATGATCGCCGAAGGACTGTTTGAGCGTTTCCCTTGCGATGAAATCTACGGAATGCACAACCAGCCGATGGGCACACTAGGCAAAGCGCTTATCCGCAAGGGTGCGGCTATGGCTGGCGCAAGCTTCTTCGACATCAAACTGACCGGCAAGGGAAGCCATGCAGCCCAGCCGCACAATGCCCGCGACGTGCTGGTGATTGGCGCTGACCTGGTTGGCCAGTTGCAGACCATTGTGTCACGCAACATCCCGGCAACGGATGCCTGCGTTGTATCCTGCACGCAGTTTCATACCGGCAGCGCCTACAATATCGTGCCGGAAGTGGCAACCATCACCGGCACCATCCGCTATTTCGAGCAGCGTGTCTGTGAGCTTGCGGAAAGCCGTATCCGTGAAATCTGTGCAGGTGTGGCTGCGGGTTACGGTATCACGGTTGATGTCGATCTTCGCAACGTCTTTGACGTCCTGCGCAACGACCATGAACTCTCCGACGCTTATATGGCGGCAGCGCGCGATGTGCTGGGTGAAGACAATGTGAGCGATGATTGCCCGGCCTTTATGGGCAGTGAGGATTTTGCCGACATGCTCGCGCGTGTACCGGGTGCTTACATCAATGTGATGCATGGCGGTAAAGCTGCGCTGCATAATCCTGCTTTCGTGCTTGAGCCTGAAACACTGCCAATCGGAGCGTCGATCTATGCCCGGATCGTGGAAACCCGCCTGCCAGTAAACAAGGACTTAGCAGCATGAGTACGCATGAATTGCCATTTAACCTCGATGACATGATTGCGCGCCTGCGCCCTTGGATCGAAACGGAAAGCCCGACCTTCGATGCAAGTGCAGTTAATCGCATGGTTGAGGTTGCCGCTTATGATTTTGCTGCGGCTGGTGCCACAATTGAATTCATTCCGGGTCGCATGGGGTTCGGCGGCTCCCTGCGCGCTCGTTTCCCGCATAAGGATCAGGGCAAGCCGGGTATTCTTGTGTCAGGCCATCTTGATACGGTTCATCCGCTCGGTGTGATCAACATCAATCCCTATCGCCGCGAGGACGGTAAACTTTACGGCCCCGGCATTCAGGATATGAAGGGCGGCAACTTCGTGGCGCTTGAAGCCATGCGTGAGATCGCACGGAGCGGTCTTGCAACAAAGCTTCCCGTTACGTTTCTTTTGACACCGGATGAAGAAGTCGGCACACCGTCAACCCGCGATCTGATTGAGCAGGAAGCGCTCAAGAATAAATATGTTCTGGTGCCGGAGCCAGCATTGCGTGATGGCGGAGCGGTTGTCGGTCGTTATGCAATCGCGCGATACAATCTTGAGACTGTAGGCAAGCCAAGCCATGCCGGTTGGCTTCTCAAAGAAGGCCGCTCGGCAATCCGTCGTATGGCCGAAAAAATTATCGAGATCGAAGCGCTCACAACAGACGATTGCACCTTCTCGGTTGGAGTCATTCATGCAGGCCAATGGGTCAATTGCGTCTCATCAAGCTGTAACGCCGAAGCGCTTAGCATGGCCAAAACGCAAAAAGACCTGGAAGACGGCGTTGCGCGGATCATGGCGCTTGGCGGAGACAAAGATGGGGTTGAATTGATCATCACCCGTGGCGTCACGCGTCCTGTGTGGGAGCCGGGTCAGCCGCAGGATATGAAGCTCTTCAACTTTGCCAATGATATCGCAAAGGAGATCGGCTTCACCATGTCCGTTCAAAGTTCGGGCGGCGGCTCGGACGGTAATTTTACCGGCGCGCTTGGTGTCCCGACAATCGATTCAATCGGCGTGCGTGGCGAAGGCCTGCATACGCTGGGCGAACATATTTTCGAAGACAGTCTGGTCGAACGTGCTCGCCTTCATGCGGGCCTGTTTCTCTCACTGGAATAACAGCCAGAGGTGCGGCCATGGCCGATGCTACAAGATCAACGGCAACCCGCATTGCGGGTTTGCTGAGCGAAGTCACGATCAATGTGGATCAATGGGGCGTCGCCCATATCAGGGCAGAGAACCTGCATGATCTGTTTTTCGCGCAAGGTTTTAATGCCGCGCGCGATCGGCTCTGGCAGATCGATATAGCACGCAAGCGCGGGCTTGGTCTGCTGGCGCGTGATTTTGGCCCCGGCTATCTTGAGCAGGACAGGGCTGCACGCCTCCTGCTTTATCGCGGAGACATGGCGCCGGAATGGACGGCCTATGGTCCGGATTCGGAACAGATATGCACGGCTTTTGCTCAAGGCATCAATGCATATATCGATGCCTGTGAAGCAGGCGAGCGGGCACTTCCGCCGGAGTTCTCTCTGCTCGGTCACAAGCCTGATCGTTGGTGTGCTGTAGATGTCATTCGCGTACGCACCCATTCGCTGACACGAAATGCATCATCAGAGCTTCTACGCTCAAAAGTCATGGCAAAAGCGGGTGTGGAGCTGGGTGGTAAGCTCGATCAGTTGCGCAAGGAATTGTCGCATGGCGTGGTGCCAAAGCCGGTCGACGGCTTTGATCCCAACATCATGACTGACAGGGTTTTGCGTGACTTCCAGCTCGCTGTCAGTCCCGCCACCTTCTCCAAAGAACGCTTGGCTGCAACACTTGATGAAGCAGGTCTCTGGACGGTCGTTTCGGCGTCCGGCGACATCGCGCGCGCCTCTTTTGAAGAGGGTTCCAATAATTGGGCAATCGCAGCTGAAAAGACCACGACCGGGCGACCGATACTGGCACTCGATCCCCACCGGGCCCATGGTTTGCCATCGATACGCTACGTCGTTCATCTCACCATGCCGGGCCTTGATGTGATCGGTGCAGGTGAACCTATGGTTCCCGGAATATCCATGGGGCATAACGGTACCGCTGCCTTTGGCCTCACCATCTTTGGAGCCGATCAGGAAGATATCTACGTTTATCAGACTGATGAAAACAACCACGACCAATATGCCTATCAAGGCAATTGGGAGCGGTTCACGACGATTACTGAAGCCATCCCCGTTAAAGGGCATCTGGATCAAACCGTCGAACTCAAATTCACGAGGCATGGTCCTGTGCTCTATGAGGATAAAGCGAACAACCGCGCTTTTGGCCTGCGTACAGTCTGGATGGATGCGGGCATGGCACCTTATATGGCCAGCCTGTCCGTTATGCGGGCTAAAAACTATGCTGATTATGCCAGAGCGCTGGATGGCTGGGGATGCCCGTCGGTTAATCACATCTATGCAGATACCACAAACACCATTGCATGGAAGCCTTCAGGGGCCACGCCTGTTCGCGAGAACTGGGACGGACTTTTACCTGTCCCCGGTGATGGGTGTTATGAGTGGAATGGCTATCTGGCTCCGCAGTCTGGCCCTGTTGAAGTTAATCCAGAACGCGGCTTTATCGCGACCGCCAACGCCATGAACGTGCCTGATGCGTGGACAGCTGCTAATCCGGCGATTGGTTATGAATGGCTGGATAGCAGTCGTCACAACACCTTGCATCAAGCGCTGTCGCGCAAAGCGCCAATATCGCTTGAAGACTGCGCGCGCCTGCAAGCCTCCACTTTTTCACCCATTGCCGCGCGGACACTAAAAAGCCTCAAGGGACTGTTCCAGCATAGTAATGATCCGGCTGTGCTGCTTCTTCGCGATTGGGGTGCGGACCTTTCGGCAAAATCTGCAACGGCAGCGCTTTTTGAAGTCTGGCTGAACAAGTATCTTGGACCGCTTGTTGCAAAGGCCGAGGGTGCGACCCCGGAAGTTGTACCACTGCTCATGCCATTCGATTCACCGAGCATTGTGTCATGGCTGGAAAATGCGGAAACATCCTCCAGGCATATTGCGGCAATTCAACAAAGTCTCACCGATGCCTGGGCTGAATGCGCCTCTTTGATGGGGGCGGATGCTACGCAATGGGCATGGGGTGACATCCATAAGCTTGAGCTGCGCCATCCCTTACAGTCGTTGACAGAGGACGACTGGTCGATTGAGCCGTTAGCTTTGGGTGGTAGCAGTTCGACGCTTAATTATGCCACGTACCGATTGCACGACTTCTCGGTTGTCGCAGGTCCATCTGTCCGGATGGTCATTGATGTGGGGGATTGGGATAACAGTTTGTTTGTCAACAATCCCGGACAATCGGGTTTGCCTTCATCGGAGCACTATAAGGATCTTCTAGCAAATTGGCAGGAAGCAAGCCCAGTTCCACTGCTCTATTCAAGAGAACGTATTGATAAGGTGACCACAACTAAAATAATGCTGAGAGCGCGTTGAAGATGCCTACGCTGAAGGGGGTTATTACTTCATTGTTACAACGACATAGGTCGGATAGACCTCAACGAAAATCACGGGCGTTGCATTGATAATGGTCGCCTGATCAATCGGTGAGATTCGAACGTTCGCAAGCATATTCTCCAGTTTGGCGCGGTTCTCTTTGCTGCTGAAGAATTTATCTTTTTCGTCTTCTGCGTCGACTTTGCCAAACTGGTGCACATTAGCTCGGTCCTGTCGGATGATGCCTGCAACTTTTGTAAGGCGCTGGCCAGATGAACTATAGTGGTCGCGCTCGCTTAAACGGGCGTAATAAGTGTCAATAGGTTTATCAGCTGCATTTGCAATTCCCGTAACCACCAGCATCATAGCTGCCATGATAATCAAGCGCATGATTTCTCCTTATATCCACCTTTAAGCCACTAGCAGTTTCGTGCGTGTTCTTCAGTCTATTCTTATCGTTTTACCCTCTTTTTTTGCAGCGAGCTGATAAAGGCGGAATTTTATAGTTTTGTCTCGCCTGCTGGCTGAGACCCGCCTGTACTGTTTCGAATAATTAGTGGAGACGCGATAACAGATTGGTGGTCGCGCTCGCCAATCTGCCCGGGCTCGCTTTCAGCGAGGATTTCTATCGCGCGCTCAACCATTTTTTCGCCGTCGTGAACCAGTGTGGTAAGGTTGTAAGATGCCCAGCCAGCTTCTGCTATATTGTCATAACCTCCAACGATGATGTCATCAGGGATGCGAACACCGATTTCCTTCCGTAAAGCATCTATAGCGCCAAGCGCCAATAGGTCGTTTGCACAGTAAATCGCATCTGGTAGCTCTTTTGTCGAACTCATCATGTCTTTAAGCTGTTTGATCGCAGCATATCCCGCTTCATAGCGATAGTTGCCCTCTAAAATGAGAGGGGGCTCGAAGCCAGTTTCCTCAAGACGCTTACAAAAACCGAACTGTCGATCAATGTTTGCCTGACTGTCGACTGGGCCGGTAATATAGGCAAACTTGCGTGCGCCACGTTCAATGAAATGCTCGGCCATAACACGCGATGCACCAACACTATCGCAGCTAATCGAATGCACCCATTCGCCGGAAAAGCGGGTGTTAAAAGAGATTACTGGTACGCGCAGTTGCGATAATTGTTCCAGCGCTTCTGGACTAAGAACCGCGAGTGCGCTGACGATGGCATCAACACGATAGCCTGCCAGCATTGGCACAATATCATCGAAAGTGTGTCCGCTTTCGACGTGCACCAGCAAGATGCGCCAGCCTTCTGCCTGGAGCATCTTGGAGAAGGTTTCAAGAACGGATGTATAGAAGGGGTTGTATAGGCCGCCTATTACCACCGCTACTAGTCGAGAGCGATGGCTTAGCATGATGCTCGGGATGAAGCTTGGGCGATAACCCAGTTCTTCCGCTGCAGCCAAGACTTTTTTGCGCGTTTCGGGTGAAACGCTAGCGCCCGGCTTAAAGGTTCGTGAAACAGCGGATTGAGAAACGCCTGCCAGTCTCGCCACATCAGTGGATGATGCGTAGGGCTTATCACGTTTCATTCCATATCCTTTGCGGCTTCATGTCCCGTTTTTGAACAATCATCAGGTTTCGTTTTGCCATTATGTTCAAATGCTTTCAAGGATTTGAACTGACTTTCGCGTTGTCAGATAGCAATCACCAAAAATTTTCTATTGACGACACGCAATCTCTTTGCATAGCTATGCACTACTAGTGACTAGCTAGTCAATGCGGGTTTTGGGAGGAAAAACGCATGAGCCTAATTCGTACGACGCCATTCAGCAGGCGCGCCTTCATGAAGGGTGCTGCAGGTCTTGGTGCACTTTCAGCTTTCAGTGGAATGTCTTCGCTGCGCGCACTTGCCGAGCAGAAGCCAACGCTGGTGAATGCGATCCGTTCGCTTTCAAATCCATATCACGCTGCATGGAACAAGGGCGGCGAAGCTTTCGCAAAGTCGCTTGGTCTGGACTATGTGACGCTCGTTACTGAAGGCGATAGCGAGAAGGGCATTGCCGATATTCGTGCAATTTTGGCACGTACTGGCGGTAATGCGGTTATCAATGTCGATCCAAACGACGCTGCCGATGCGCGTCCTATCGTGGAAGCGTGCGCCGCAGCCAAGGCACATGTGCTGACGCAGTGGAATAAACCTGCCGATCTGCATCCTTGGGATCACGATCCTTATTACGTCGCGCATGTGAGCTTCGATGGTCAGCGCTATGGCGCGGAGACCGCCGAAATCCTCATTAATTCCATTGGTGGCAAGGGCGGAATTCTGGGTCTTGGCGGCACACTGTCGAACACAGTTGCGATTGATCGTCGTCAGGGCCTTGAGAAGGCGCTTGCAGCACATCCTGATGTGCAGCTTCTGGATTTTCAGGTTGCTGATTGGCAGTCAAGCAAAGCGTTCGACGTTGTCAGTGCATGGCTGACCCGTTTTGGCGATGACATCAAAGGCATCTGGTGCGCGAATGATGATATGGGTATCGGCGCGCTGGAAGCATTGCGTGCGGAAGGCCTCGCCGGGCAGATTCCAATCACCGGCGTTGATGGCATCGGAACAGCTGTTGAAGCTGTGAAGAATGGCGAGTTTGCCGCGACCGTGTCGTCTGATCCGTTCTGGCAGGGCGCTATGGGGCTTGCAATTCCTTACAGCGCGCGCGCTGGTGTCTTCGATCCATCGAAGGAGCCGAAAGATCATCGCGAGTTCTACGGCACTGCTTTGGTTGTGACCAAAGACAATGTTGATGATTTTTACGAACACAACATCAAGAACACGCCAAACCTTGATTTCAAGGATATTTGGGGGCGTGCAAGCGGACAGATCCGCGAGGGCTAAGGCCCTCACGATCTGATGCGACACGCCGTATTTGGCGAAATACTGCCTGACAGGAAAAGCATATGAGAGTTGCGAGCCAGGGTCTCAGTCCGGCTGACGCTAAAGGCGCAGCCATATCTAAAAACGGCCCTCAAAGCCGAATGCCGGAGCTGATGCGTCGGCTCGCACCTCTTATCGTGTTAGTCGTTCTATGCATTAGTTTGGGATTGATCAGCCCCAACTTCTTTTCGGTCAATAATTTCGTACGCATTGCATCAGCTTCGTCCATTCCAGTGGTGCTGACGCTTGGCGCAACGTTTGTGATCCTGCTTGGCAGCATCGATCTTTCCGTAGAAGGCGTCATGGCGCTGGCAGGCGTGGTGCTTGCATCTATGGTGGCCGCGGACAGTTCATGGTTGGGCAGTGTGTTGGGCGTAATCGCGGCAATTGCCGTGGGTGCTGCAATGGGTGCTTTTTCCGGCCTGTTGCATGTCGTCCTGCGCATACCGTCTTTCATGGTGACGCTTGGCATGTGGTTTATCGGGCTTGGCATTGCCACTTTGATGGTTGGCGGCGGAACGATTGCTATTCGTGAAGCCGCGGTACGCAGTTTCGCTTTGGAGCGTTTTGCAGGGCTTCCGTTTACCGTCTGGATTGCGCTTGCGGCCTTGTTCGTCGCTTGGGTGGTACAAAACCATACGCGCCTTGGTCGCCATATCTATGCGCTTGGTGGCGGCGAGGACATTGCGGTTCTTTCCGGTGTATCGGTCCTGCGCACCAAGTTGTTTGTTTTCGCAATGGCTGGTGCATTTTATGGCCTCGGTGCTGTGCTTGCCGCTGCGCAGCTTGGGCAGGGCAATGCCGATATTGGTACCGGTCGCCTGTTCACGACGATCACGGCTGTTGTTGTTGGTGGAACCTCGCTTCTGGGCGGGCAAGGAGGCGTTCTGCAATCGCTCATCGGCGTGCTGATCGTTTCGGTGCTGGCCAACGGAATGGTTTTGCTCGGCATCCCGCCTTATCTGCAACAGGCATTTCTTGGTCTGATGATCATCGGAGCCGTTGCTTATGCCACGCGCCGCACCCGCTTCAAGATTGTGAAATAAGCCATGTTGACGATCAGTGGACTGACAAAATCATTTGGCAGTGTTCATGCTCTCAAGGGCGTGGATCTGGAAATTCGCCCGGGCGAAGTGGTTGGACTTGTGGGCGAAAACGGCGCGGGTAAATCCACGTTGATGCGCATTCTCGCTGGCACCCAGCGCCCTAGCACTGGCACAATCACCCGTAACGGAAAGCCATTTGCCGTCAACTCGCCGCAACAGGCGAATGAGCAGGGCGTCGCCATGGTGTTTCAGGAGCAGTCGCTGCTGCTGAACCTCTCCATCGCGCAGAATATATTTCTAGGACAAGAACAGCGTTTTATCCGTTTTGGTCTTGTTAACTGGCGCAAAATGAATGAAGTAGCCGCCAAGCACTTGACGCAGGTCGGTATTCATGCTGATCCGGCGACGCTTGCAGGTGATCTCTCATTTGCCGAGCGTCAGATGGTCGAGCTTGCGAAAGCGCTGTCATTGGCGGATCGCGTCGAAGGCGATCTGATCATTCTGCTTGATGAGCCGACATCGGTTCTGGAGCAATCAGAAATCGATATTCTGTTTGATCGTGTTCGGGCGCTCAAATCACGTGCAAGCTTTGTCTTTGTTTCGCATCGCCTTGATGAAGTGCTGGAAATCAGCGACCGCATCTATGTGATGAAAGACGGGCAGGGCGTTGCCACGATGGATGCGGCGGGCGTCGATGGTGCTGATCTTCACCGGATCATGGTGGGCCGCGAAATGCACACCGAATATTATCTGGAGTCTGAGCAAACCGAACCGAGCGACAATATTGCGCTCGAAGCGCGCAATCTGTCCTGTACGGGCAAATATCACAATGTCGATCTGTCGCTTCGCGAAGGTGAGATACTTGGAATTGCCGGTGTCATTGGCTCTGGGCGAGAAGAACTTATCCGTAGTTTCTTTGGCTTTGAGACACCAACGTCGGGTGAGATGCTTCTTAATGGCAAGGTGGTTAAACTCGCCAATCCTACCGAGGCTGTGGCGCGCGGCATAGGGTATATTCCTAGCGAACGCAGGCTCGAAGGCCTCGTGATGATGATGCCGATTGCCTCCAACATCACGCTATCGCGTCTTGATGTTGTGGAAGGCCCGATTGGTATTCAGCATAGCCGCGAGACGACACTGGCTGAAGATTGGATCAAGAAACTCTCGATCCGTGCGCCGGGGCCTCATGCTCTGTGTCAGGCATTGAGCGGCGGTAATCAGCAGAAGGTCGTTTTGGCCAAGTGGCTGACGGCAGGCTCCCGCATTCTCATCCTAGATCATCCAACGCGCGGCGTGGATGTGGGTGCGAAGGAAGAAATCTTCCGCCTGATGCGTCAGCTAAGCCGCGAGGGTTATGCGATCATCCTTATCGCCGACACTCTCGAAGAGACTATCGGTCTGTCGCACAACATTCTTGTCATGCGTGATGGAGAAGTCACCGCACGCATTCCCGCTTCGACAGGCGCAAAGCCGTCGCAGGTGCAACTGGTCGAGCACATGGTGTGATTATGAACGAGAAAACCGCTCTCCCCAACGTTTCAGGTGCATCTACATTGTTTACTGCTGCACAATTACGTCAATATGCACCGCTCGGCTTTCTGGTCGTTATGGTGGTGCTCATTTCGGCCTATTCGCCGGGCTTTGCCAGCGTCAATACCGGTTTGATTTTGCTCGCAGATACTATGGCGCTGTTCACGCTTGCCGCTGGTCTGTCCTTTGTCATCGTAATCGGTGGCATTGATCTGAGCCTGCCAGCGGTGGCTTCGCTTGCAAGCGTGGTGACGGCCATGCTCTTGCCTGAAGTCGGGCTGTTGGCCTTTCCAATCGCGCTTCTTTGCGGGGTTGGTGCCGGATTGTTCAGTGGCCTTGTGCATGTGCGTCTGAAAATTCCCTCCTTTATCGCAACGCTTGCGACGGGCGGCGTGGTTTCAGGTATTGCACTTTATCTTTCCAAAGCGCGCAGCATTGGTATCAGCGCAGCTGATCGTCCAATGCTCAACTGGATTGCCGGTACGACGCTTGGTGTTCCAAACATCATTCTGCTTGGCCTGCTGATGTGTCTCATCGGTATTTACATCCAGCGCTATACCCGCTTCGGGCGCTATTGCTACGCCATCGGTGCTGGCGAACCCGCTGCAATTGCTGCCGGTATCCATGTGGATCGTCAAAAAGTCTGTGCGTTCGTTTTGTCTGCTCTCTTTGCTGCGGTTGCAGGCGTCATGCTGGCAGCGCGCATGACCAGCGGTTCGCCAACAGGTGCCAGCCAGTTGCTGCTTCCAGCCATCGCCGCAGTCCTCGTAGGCGGTACGCCAATTACTGGCGGACTTGGTGGTGTTGGGCGCACACTGGTCGGGGCGCTGATCGTGTCGGTCGTGCGCATTGGCATGACATTTGTCGGCATCGACATCTTCGCCCAGCAGATCGTTTTTGGTGCTGTGCTCATTCTAACCGTCGCTGTCACTATGGATCGCGACAATATCCTCATCGCAAAATAGGCAGCCTTGCGGCTGTATCGCAGGAGTTATTATGGATCTGCAATTAAAGGGAAAGACCGCCGTCATCACCGGCGCGTCGGTCGGCATCGGTTTGGCTATCGCTGAAGGATTGGCCGCAGAAGGCACCAATCTTGTGCTCGTGGCACGCGGTAAAGAACGCGTGGAAGCTGAAGCACTGCGCATCGCTGAAAAGTTTGGTATCAATGCTATTGGCGTTTCTGCTGATATGGCGACTGTAGAAGGCACAGACGCCGTTATCGCCGCCGCAGCTTCCGCAGGTGGTGCAGATATTCTCATCAACAATGCAGGTACTGGCTCCAATGAGACCATCATGGAAGCGCCGGATGAAAAGTGGCAATTCTATTGGGACCTGCATGTCATGGCCGCAGTTCGCCTAGCGCGTGGATTGGTGCCGCAGATGAAGGCTAAGGGCGGCGGTGTTGTGCTGCATAATGCTTCGATCTGTGCTGTGCAGCCGCTTTGGTATGAGCCGATTTACAACGTCACCAAGTCAGCCTTGATGATGTTCTCGAAGACGCTTTCTACCGAAGTCATTGGCGACAATATCCGTGTCAACTGCGTTAATCCTGGCCTCATCCTGACGCCTGATTGGGTGAAGACAGCCAAGCAGCTCACTGCCGATAAGGGCGGAGACTGGGAAGGCTATCTGCAGGATGTAGCCAATGAACACGCTGCCTCCAAGCGTTTCGGCACGCCGGAAGAGCTGGCGCACTTCTTTGTCTTCCTGTGCTCGCCGCGCGCAAGCTACAGCGTTGGTTCGACTTATTTTGTTGATGGCGGGATGCTCAAGACTCTTTAACGGGGTGCTCAAGAATTCTCTACCTGGAGAACAACTCGCCGGAATTGCTCCTACAATTCCGGCACTTTTTTATCTCGAATTCAGATGGGTTGCATCTTGCGCATATCGCTGAGCAAACGCTTCATGCGGTGAATGCGGTCTTGCTCGCCCGTCGGGCGGCGCATGGCAACGCTGGTCGAGAGAATATCGATCACCACCAAAGCGGCAATGCGCGAAATGGTCGGCGTGTACATATTGGTATTTTCGAGTGTTTCGACAATGAGCGAAACATCGCAATAATTGGTAAGCGGCGTGTCCGAGCCAGTCAGACAGATTACCGCTGCACCGTTTTCGCGTGCGATACGGGCAATCTCAATAATGGAGCGGGTGGTGCCAGTATTGGATATGACAAAGGCTACCGCGCCCGGTTTCATCATCGACGCAACCATCAATTGCTGGTGCGAGTCGAGTTCAGCGCCGCAAGGGACTCCAAAAAGCGGGAATTTCTGCTGTGCATCGCGGGCGACAATACCTGACGCGCCGAAGCCAAAAAACATGATTGCATTGCAGTTCGACAGGATATCGATTGCTTTATGCAGCGCATCTTTATCTAGGCGCGACCGTGCCCAGTCGAGACTGGTCATCGTATAGTCGAAGATTTTTTCTGCAACTATTTCCGGTTCGTCGGTTTCGACCAGAACCGAGTGCGTTGCCGGTGTGCCAAGTGCGAGGCTCTGCGCCAGTTTGATTTTTAAATCCTGAAAACCTGTGCAGCCAACTGCGGTTGCAAAACGCAGGACTGTCGGTTGGCTGACGTCTGCAAGCGTTGCGGTCTCGCTGACCGTTGCGTTCATGATACGATGAGGATCTTCAAGCACAACATCGGCGACCTTGCGGTCTGATTTGCGCAATTCAGGTCGCATGGTGCGAATGACTTCAATAATATTGCGGCTGTTGAGGCCACGTGTCTCGCTGCGCCCTTCAATATCCATTCAAAAATCCCTCTCGCGGCCGCGTGTTTCGGCCGCATTCTCAATATGTTACAGCATCAATTCGCAAACCGGAATCGGTTTTTGACAAATATTCAATAGGTTAGGGCGCGACTTACAAAAGCTAGGTTTGTGCGCGCTCTATGAATAGCGACGTCATTCGTTGCCTTAACTGCAGAGTCAATGTTTTCCGGTGCTTCGGTGTTGAAGTCAAACATACCGTAATGATGGGCGATCATGTCTGTGCATTGAAGTGTTCGTGCTAGCATAATCGCTTCTACAAGCGTGAAGTTGCCCGGAACGCCATTGTTCGAGAGTTCGGGTTTGCGGCCATTTACCGGTAACAATGCTACATCGGGATTGTAAGCGGCAACTTCGGCTTCCAAGCCTTCATAGGGAATACAGTCGCCAGAGTGCCAGATGCGTAAAGCACCGCAATCAAATACATAGCCTAGAAATTTGTGGTCGCCGTTTGTGTCGGTTTCTAGTGTTTCGTGGGCGGCGCGAGTTGCTGTGATTTTGATCGATCCGAGTTCGTATGCTTCTCCCGCATCAATCAAAGTCATACGGTCTTCTGATACGTCTGAGCGGATAAGGGCCTGTTCTTTCATCGCGCGAGGGCTAAGCAAAATTGCATTTGGATTTTGCTTGAGAAGTGTCGGCAAAGTGCCGGGGTCCATATGGTCCGTGTGCGCATGCGTACATGCCACCAGATGGACATAATGAATGCCATCGGGTGAAACCGGCGGCGGCATCATGCGTATATGTGGGCGCGGTGTGCCTTTGTATTTTTCGGCCAAACTATTAGACAGATAAGGGTCAATGACGATGCGCTTTTCGTGTGCTTCGAGCGCAAAACCCGCTTGCCCCAGCCAGAAAAGGCGAATGCCGGGTTGCGGCGGTTTACGCAGATATTCTTCCAGTGGAAGGGTCTCAGCGATTTCCTGCAAACATCCCGGCATATCGAAGTCCTTAATTCTTTAACGCAGCGACTAGATTGTCAGCAGCAATTTTGGTGGCTCTGTCAACGCTTTCCGCAGTGAACCCGCCAATATGGCTTGTTGCAATAACGGCTGGGTGCGAGGCAAGGTCCAGTGACAAAGGCGGCTCTTGCTCGAACACATCTGTTGCGTAATTTGACAGTTGCCCGCTGTTGAGAGCGTCGATAATCGCTTGATCATCTACCAGCTTCGCGCGGGCAGTGTTGACGAGGATAAGCCCTGGCTTTGCAGTCGCAAGTCGTTCACGCGAAATTAATGTCGAGCCATCACGCGGTGCCGGACAATGTAGCGTCACAATATCGGCCTGAGCGATGATGTCGTCAATTTCGGCAAAGCTGAACTTGTCAGCCGGAAGAGCAAGGTCAGGCTTGAGCGGGTCATAGCCCAGCACCTTCGCACCAACTGCCACCAACATACGCGCAACTTCGCGGCCGATCGCGCCGCAGCCGATAACGCCAACGGTGCGACCACGAATTTCGATGCCACGCTGACGG
The DNA here is from genome assembly GCF_002252525.1 of Brucella pseudogrignonensis. GTDB lineage: Bacteria > Pseudomonadota > Alphaproteobacteria > Rhizobiales > Rhizobiaceae > Brucella > Brucella pseudogrignonensis. The sequence continues at coordinate 55,587 of NZ_NNRM01000052.1, read as the reverse complement.
GGCCAGCCACCGGCCTTGATGCCCGTATCAGCTTGTGGAATGGAGCGTAGTGCGCTGAAGATTAGGCCTATGGCCAGTTCTGCAACGCCGAGCGAATTCGCACCTTCTGCAATCAGCACCTTGATACCGCGTTCGGTTAGAAGTTCGACCGGCAAATTATCGGTCCCAACTCCATTGCGGCTGATGGCTTTGAGCGAACGTGCCGCTTCGATGACGCGCGGCGAGACGGGCTCCACACCCGCCAGCCAACCCGAAACATCGCTTACAAGACGCACAAGTTCGTCCTCGTCGGGCGTTTTTCCCGGCGTGGAATAGACGATTTCGAAGCCTGAATTGCGCAGGCTTTCGATGTGTGGATGCGGCTCGGCAGTAAGCGAGCGCGGCGTAACGAGAATACGCTGTGCCATCATTACCGTCCTGCCGCCTCAATAGCGATTTCCGAAATGCGGTCGAAAGCAGGACCGCTTGTTGGAATGTCGATATGGAAGACTTCCGCGATCACCTGCGTCCAGCCGTGGATGAAGTAGGTCCAGCCATCCACAACTTGCAGCGACTTTTCCTGTTCTTGCGCGCGCGCCTGAGCAAGGAAAACGAGATTGCCACGATAGTTGAGATCCCAGACGACTGACTTTTCCGGGAAAATGGCCGCATCAGACAAAGGCGAGCCGGGCGCATCTTTGCCGAGGCCTGTCGCATTGATGATGAATGAACCGGGCTTGAGGCTGTTAAGCACAGCGTCATTGTCTTCCGGGCGTGGAGCCAGAATATATTCAACTGGAACGTCGCTGGCGACTTCTGAGTGAATACGCTTGATTTCATCAAGGCGATGCTGACTGCGGTTAGACACAATAATGCGACCCGGCACATTTTTACCACGCGACTGACGCATCAGGTGCCATGTGATTGCAATGGTTGAGCCACCTGCACCCATCGAGAAAAGATCGGCGTCGGTACGTTCGAAATAATCTGCACCAAGGAAACCGTCGATAGAAAGACCTGAAGAAATCGGGTCTTTAGCATGACAGATAAGCTTGCCGTCTTTTTTGGAAATGCAGCTTGTTTCGTCCATAAGTAGCGCGTGCGGATCGATCACATCGAACATATCGCGGCAAGCATGGAAGAGATCAATCTTGTGCGTGGTGACAAGCGCGCCCATCGAAAGCGGGTCGTTGCGAATGAATTCAACCGCTTCACGATAGGCTTCCGGGTCATCATGCAGCTTGAAATCGATGCCCTTGATCACAGCGTCTTTAAGGCCAAGATATTCAGCCCAAGCCGGAAAAACCTTCATGATCGAGCTTTTGCCGGTGGTGACGCCGATGAAATAGAGTGTCGGCTGGGTGGCTGGCTGATACTTGCTCATGCGCGCTTCTCCAGAGCTTCGCGCGCCACTTTCACGGCGCTGGCGGCATTCTTCTTGATTTCGTCAAAGCGGCCTTCGCGAATGTCTTCGGTCTTGGCGATCCATGTGCCGCCAACGGCCACGACTTGTTTGATCGCAAGCCAGTCGCCGATTGTGCCTTCTGTAACGCCACCGGTCGGGATGAAACGCACGCCAAGATGAGCGAATGGTGCTGCAATGCCGGAAAGTGCTTTCGGTCCGCCTGCAACACCCGCCGGGAAGAATTTTGCCAAACGCACACCCTGCGCGGTCGCAAGTGTCAGGTCGGTTGGTGTCATGATGCCGGGGCAGAATGGCAGATTGGCCTTGGATGCAGCATCAACGACGCGCGGGTCGTAGCCCGGTGCCAAACCAAAACGTGCGCCGCTTTCGATTGCTTTATCAAGATTGGCTGTGTCAAGAATCGTGCCCGCGCCAATGCAAAGTTCAGGACGTGCATCGCGGATTGCCGCCAGAACATCTGCCGCGGCTTCGGTACGGAACGTGATTTCAGCAACCGGCAAGCCGCCTTCGAGCAGTGCATCGGCCAGAGGAACGGCATCTTCGACGCGCTCAATCGCGATCACAGGGACGACGCCAAGGCTGGCGATTAGGTCAATAGGATTGCTCATGGCAATATCCTTCAAGTTGAATTTTCAGGCGTATTCGCGCATCAGCGCATCGACGGTCGCTGCATCGCGCGACTTGTAATTCGGGTTTTCGATCAGCTCCCAGCCGCCGTCTGCCTTGGCGATCACGCGATGGCGCATCCCGTTCGACTTCTCGATGATTCCATAGTCCTGCCCGCTGTCGGACGGATAGGCGAAGACCATAACGAGGTCGGTATCGCCTATATTGATCGAGCGATGGATCCAGAATGGCGGCACGTAGCAGATTGTCTGTGCCTTGATCTCAACGATGCGGGTTTCGCCTGCGGGCGATTCGAGCTGCATCAGTCCGTGTCCGCTCTGTCCGTAGTAAATTTCCGGACGATCAGCCTTGGCATGAATATGACCGCGGGTAAGAAAGAACTCGTTTCCAACGCGGCCCGGATTCATGCGGGTAACACCATAGATCAGGTCACCGCTATGGCTGCCGGGCTTGAAGTCCTCGACATCGTAAACAACCGTATTTCCATGCGTTTCGCGCAAGACTTTAAAAGCTTGTTCGTCACCATAGAGACCAACAAGGTCATTCAGGCGTTTTTCGTAGCGGCCAGTATTGCCGCTCATGCCGCCAGATTTCGGATCGACCACGCTCGCTACAGGTTCGCGTAACATTTATTCCTCCATTTAGTAGTGAAATTACATAAAATATGATATGAACACAATCAAGTGGGTAATTTCGGTTATATATTGGTAAAAACGTTACGAAATTGCTGTTAATTTTGTTGACGTAGAATTTTTGTGTAATTATGCTACCCAAATACGACATAAGATCGGTAGGAGCCGATCCATATCCAGGAGGAGAAGCCCGTATGCATTCTTTGAAGTCCGTCACGCTGAAATTATCGCTGGCCGTTGCCACGTCTTTTGTCGCGCTTGCCGCCGCGCAGGCTGCTGATTGCAAGATTGGTATCTCGATGAAGACGCTCGATGCGCCTTATTTTGCAGCGCAGGAAGTTTCGGCGAAGAAACGCGCGGAAGAGCTGGGTTGTGAAGTATTGACCGCCGACGGTCAGAATGATCTCAACAAGCAGGTTTCGGACGTTGAAGATATGGTTGCGCAGGGCATCAATGCGCTCATCATCAATCCACGCGACAGCAAGGGCCTTGTTCCAGCTGTTAACGCTGCGACTGCTGCTGGCGTAAAAGTTTTCGTGGTTGATTCCACGCTTGATCCATCGGCCAATTTCGTAACGCTGGTTCAGTCTTCTAATGCCAATAACGGTCAGCTCGTTGGTCAATGGCTTGCAAACCAGACCAAGGGCAAAGATCTCAAGATTGCTCTGATTTCCGGCGACAAGGGCAATGAAGTTGGTCAAGAGCGTCGTCTTGGTGTGCTTGCAGGTCTCGTTGAAGGCCAGTTGCGCAACGAAGGCCGCGTCCGTTTTGAAGTTGTCGGTCAGGGCTGGGGCATGTGGAACAACGAAGGTGGCCTGAAGGCTATGGAAGACCTTCTGACCGCAAATCCGGACATTAATGTTGTCTTGGGTGAAAACGATTCAATGGTACTTGGTGCACGCAAAGCATTGGAGCAGTCCAATCAGCTCGACGGCGTTGTTCTCGTTGCCGCAGCCGATGGCCAGAAAGAAGCCATGGCGATGATCAAAGAAGGCAATTACGGCGCGACCGGCCTTAATGATCCAGCACTTGTAGCTGCAACCGCAGTTGATCTAGCGAAGAAGGCAATCGATGGCGCGCTGCCAGCCGATACCTCAAAGATCACCTATACAACACCAGTCGCCATCACCAAGGATAATGTGGACAAGTATTACAAGCCAGACGCTGTATTCTAAGAATGCCCGCCTTCATAATGCAGCCGGTCTGGTACTTAAGCATCGGCTGCATTATGGGAATGCCTGAGGAGGCCGGCGAGACTGATGTTATGTGTCAGTTGTGTTCGTGAAAGCGGTCGTATTGAGATCATTTCTTCCGGGCTAAAATGAAATACGGGTGGAGCGTCCTGGATCTTGACGATCTGGAATGATTGAAATGGAAAATCTTGTAGAGCTGACGGGCATAGCGAAGTCGTTTGGCGGCGTTCATGCACTTCGTGGTGTCGATTTTTCGCTCCGCGCTGGTGAGGTTCATGCCTTGCTGGGTGAAAATGGTGCTGGTAAATCGACGCTGATGCGCGTTCTCGGCGGTGAATTTATCCCGACCCGGGGCACGGTCAAGGTTGGCGATGAAGAGCAGCATTTTCGCGGGCCGATGGATGCTATGTCCAAGGGCATTGCCGTTATCCATCAGGAAATGGCGCTGGCAACGGACCTGACCGTTGCTGAAAACATCTTCATGTGGATGTTGCCTTCGGTCATCTCATGGCCGGAACTCAACAAACGCGCAAAAGAGCTGATTACCAGTCTGGGTTTTTCCATTTCACCAAGTGCTATTGTTGGCGATCTCCCGATCGCACATCAACAGGTCGTTGAAATCGCCAAAGCTTTGTCGCGCAATGCGCAAGTGATGGTGTTTGACGAGCCGACCGCAGTCTTGTCTGCACGCGATGCAAATCGTCTGCTTGATATCATCCGTACACTGCGCGAACGCGGCGTTGGAATTATCTATATCTCGCATCGCCTTGATGAAGTGTTCAGCATTGCTGATCGTATCACGATCATGAAGGACGGCGCTTCTGTCACCACCACAGAATGTGCATCCGTGACCGTTGACGATGTAATTCGTCTTATGGTTGGGCGTCCGCTAAAGGCGCTTTTCGGCGAAGACGTTGAACGCAAGGTTGGTAATGAAGTTCTGCGCCTTGAAGAACTCTCCGATGGCTCACGCATCAAGGGCGTGTCGCTGACGGTCAAAGCTGGTGAGATCATCGGACTTGGCGGTCTGGTCGGGGCAGGGCGCACGGAATTGATGCGACTGGTCTTTGGTGCAGAACGCGCGAAATCCGGGCGTATTTTCATTCATGGCAAAGAAAAGACCATTCGCAATCCGCGTGATGGTGTGAAGGCTGGTATCGGTCTTGTGCCGGAAAGCCGCAAGGATCAGGGCTTGATCCTTGATTTCCCGATCCGCGTTAATTCCACCATGGCAAAGCTTTCGCCTTTGGTGAACTTGTTTGGTTTCGTGAAGGCGCGCGCCGAACGCTCTACGGTCGAAACGCTTTCAAAGCGTCTGCGTCTTAAAGCTGGCAGCATCGAAGATCCGGCATCAAGCTTGTCTGGTGGCAACCAGCAGAAAGTCGTTCTCGCAAAGTGGTTTCATGCCGATGGCGATGTGTTGATTTTCGACGAGCCGACCCGCGGCGTCGATGTTGGTGCAAAGACAGAAATCTACTCGCTGATCAAATCGCTCGCGGCTGAGGGCCGGGCGGTTGTGGTGATCTCCTCCGAGCATCTTGAGCTTTTCGGTCTGTGCGACCGGATTTTGGTCATGCGTGAAGGCGCGGTGACAGGCTCGTTGCACCCAGAGGAATATTCCGAAGAAAATTTGCTGAAGCTTGCCATGGTCAATACGGCCAGCACTGAGCCTTCTGCATTAGCTAATTGATTGGGTAAAACCGTGACCGAAGTTGTTGAAACGCCGAAGAAAACTTTCAATGCCGGAGCTCTTCTTAATCGTTATGGCACCGTGGCCATTCTGATTGCAGTTCTGATCGTGGCTACTTCCTTGTCTAATGTCTTCCTGACAGAACGCAACATCATGAACGTGTTGCGTCAGGTGGCAGGTCCAAGCCTCATGGCAGTTGGTATGTTGTTTGTTATTCTGACACGCGGTATTGATTTGTCGGTTGGTTCTGTGGCTGCACTTGGCAGCGTGTTGTCCGCAATCCTCATTCAGCAATATGGAACCGGAATGGCTATCGGCGGTGTGCTGTTGGCCGGTGCTGCCTGTGGTCTGGTTTCTGGTATTCTGGTTGCCTATCTCAAGCTGCCGCCTTTCGTGACGACGCTTGCCGTTATGACCATTGCACGCGGTCTTGCGTTCATCTTCTCGTCCGGTCAGCCGATCATGATGGGCGATGCTGGTTCTGCCGTAACCGCGTTTGGTTCGGGTACACTTGGCAGTGTGCCGTATCCGGTCATTCTTATGATCGTTGTGTTCCTGATTGCCGGTGCGGTTCTGACCTTCACCCGTTTTGGTCGTCTGGTTAAGGCAATTGGTTCTAACTCCGAAGCTGTTCGCCTGTCGGGCATTTCGGTCTCTTATTATACGCTTTCGGTTTACGTGATTTCGGGCGTGCTTGCCGCCGCTGCGGGTATCATTTCGACCAGTCGTACTGGTATTGGTTCGGCCAATATCAGCGTCGGTGCAGAGCTTGATGCAATCGCGGCGGTTGTTATTGGTGGCGCAAGCCTGATGGGTGGTCGCGGCGGTGCGTTCAACACTTTCATCGGCGTTATCATTCTTGGCATTATCGCCAATATGATGAACCTTGCCCGCGTCCCGGGTTATCATCAGCAGGTCTTCATGGGCTGCATTATTATCGGCGCGATGCTTCTGCAATATGCATCAACCTGGCTGCGTAAGAACTAAGCCGATTATATCCTCCTCCAAACCCGATGACGTGTTCCATGCCAAATGAACTCTCACTTGCAATCGACGTCGGAACGGGCAGCGTGCGCGCTGCCCTCATGGATGGTCGTGGCAATGTCGTTGCAGTAGCTGCCCGTGAACACGAGCAGATCGTGCCGCAATTTGGCTGGTCGGAACAGCGTCCGGCGGATTGGTGGCAGGGCGTGGCCGCTTCTATCCGCGATGTGTTGGATAAGGTTCCAGACGCTCGTGATCGGATCATAGCCGTTGCTGCATGTGGGCAGATGCATGGCACAGTTCTCGTTGGTGATAAGGGCGAATTGGTTCGAGATACCGCGCCTTTGTGGAATGACAAGCGCACCGTTGATTATGTAACGGCCTTTGAGGCAAAACACCGCCCGGCAGATTATCTTGCGCACAGCGCCAATCCAGCGGCACCTTCATGGCCGGGTTTCAAGCTGCAATGGCTGAGGGATCATGATGCGCAGGCCTTTGCTCGGACTGCGGCCGTTTTGATGCCGAAGGATTATATCAATCTGAAGTTCACTGGTGAAATTGCGATGGATCGCAATGATGGCGGCGCGAGCTTCCTCATGGACCCGCGTACCGGCGACTGGTCGCAGCATATGGTTGATCTGCTTGGGCTTGAGCGCAAGCAACTGGCACCATTGCGCAATCCCACGGAAATCCTTGGTACTATCACGGCAGAAGCCGCACGCGAGACAGGTCTTCGCGAGGGTACGCCAGTTTTGGTTGGCGGTGCGGATTATCCTGTTGCCTTGCTCGGCTCCGGTGTATGCCGTCCGGGTGTCGGCTCCGAAGTTATGGGGACTTCTGCAATCATCACCGCGATTACTGAAAAGCCTTTGCTTGATCCATCCGTTTGCAATGTCGGCACGGTGGAAGGCAATTGGGGCGCGTTCATGCTGCTGGAATCAGGCGGCGATGCTATGCGCTGGGCGCGCCGCGCTTTTCATGACAAGCAGGTTTCCTATGAGGAAATCGTCGCAAAAGCCGCAGAAGCGCCTGCCGGTTCCGAGCGTCTATTCTTCATGCCATATCTTGCCGGCGAACGCCTTGGCGAACATCGTAATGCGCGGGCACAGTATTTTGGTATCGGCGCTGCACATGGCATTGAGCATCTTCACCGTTCGGTGCTGGAAGGCGTAGCCTTCGCCGTCAAACGGCATATCAATATTCTCGACAGCATTTCCGGTTCCAAGCTTGAGCGCGTGATTGCCTCCGGCGGTGGTGCGAAGACGGAGTTGTGGCTGAAAATCAAAGCCAGCGTCTATGGCATTCCGATTCTTGTGCCGAAGGAAGCGGAATGCGGTCTAGTTGGTTGCGCGATCATGACGGCGGCAGCAACCGGACGTTATTCAAGCGTTGAAGATGCTGCCGATGCGCTTGTACAATATTCGACCGAGATCAAGCCCGCCCCGCAATGGTCAGAGATCTATGCGCCGATGCAGGCCTTCTTTGAGAAGCTCTATATGCATAGCCAGTCGCTCTATGACGATCTCGACAGGTTGCCGCAATGAGTGCACGCGCAGTTCTTTTCGATATGGATGGCACGCTCGTTGATAGCGAGCCATTTCATTATGAAACGCTTTTAGAAGCTATAGCGGCCTTTTCGGGTGTGGTTCCGGATAATTTCGAAAACCGCGTAACCGGCACAACCATTGCCGATTGCCACGCCCTGCTGCGGAACGAGACCGGCTTTACGGCTGATCTCGATGCGTTCGTCACAGCGAAATATGCAGCTTATGTCAGTGGGGCAATCCGGTTGAAACTGCGCCCCGGTGCGGCGGAAGTACTGGCCTATCTCGATAAGGCCGGCATTCCTTACGCCATTGTTTCCAATTCGGACCGTATGCTCATGGATGCAAATCTGCGTGCAGTCGGGTTGCAGCGTCCTGATTTCATAAGTGTATCACGCAATGATGTGCGCGAGGGCAAACCTTCGGCGGAACCCTATTTGCGTGGGGCCTATCTGCTTGGTGTCGAGTCTTCGCAATGCATCGTTGTTGAAGATAGCGTGCCGGGTGCTCATTCAGGTCTTGCGGCAGGCATGACCGTTATCGGATGGCCAGAGCCGCATCGCACCGATCTTATTTTTCCAAATGGTGTTCTAATCGCCGATCCTGAAAACCTTCTTTCCAGTTTACAGCCGCTTTTAAGCGCGGTTGTCCAATAGCAAGTCAGACAAGGATAGCATTTCCATGTTTCTCGAAAAGTTCAGAATTGACGGCAAGATTGCAGTCGTCACAGGTGCCGCGCGCGGCATCGGCCTTTCTGCCTCTGAGGCGCTGGCAGAAGCTGGCGCGAAGGTTGTGCTCACCGACATGAGCCAGGAACTGCTGGACAAGGCTCTGGCCGAGCTATCCGCCAAAGGTTACAGCGTTGAAGGCGAATTGCTGGATGTGACTGATGTTGAAGGCGTTCAGCGTGTGCATGATGCGGTTATTGCGCGTCATGGCCGCGTCGATATTCTCGTCAACAATGCCGGTATCGCGATCAGCAATCATCCAGCCGAGACAATGGCAGATCACGTCTGGAACAAGGTCATCGACGTTAATCTCAACGGCGTATTTTGGTGCTGCCGCGCGTTCGGTAAGACGATGCTCGAGAATGGTTCGGGCAACATTGTCAATGTTGGTTCCATGTCCGGTTTTATCGTCAACCGTCCGCAGGAACAGGCAAATTACAACGCTTCCAAGGCCGCTGTGCATCATTTGACGCGTTCGCTGGCTGCTGAATGGGGTGCGCGTGGCGTTCGTGTTAACTCGGTCGCGCCGACTTACATCGACACCGAAATGAACAAATACGTTTATGACGATCCTGAAATGTACCGCCATTGGGTTGGCGGTACGCCAATGAACCGCCTTGGCCGGACGGATGAAGTCGCGTCTGTCATTCTCTTCCTTGCAAGCGAAGCATCGAGCCTCATGACTGGCTCGATTGTTCTGGCCGATGGAGGCTATGTATGCTGGTAAATGCAGCTTCAACCGTGCGCGGTGCACGTTTTCCGGGTCGTTATATTCAGGGCGCTGGCGTTATCGCGCGTCTTGGCGAAGAAGCTGCAAGCTTTGGCGACAAGGCTGTTGTTCTTCTCGATAATGGCATTTTCGATATTCTAAAGCCAAAGGTCGATGCAGCTTTCGTATCTGGTCCAGAGGCGCGTATCGTTCGCCATGGCGGCGAATGCTCGGAAAGTCAGATTGCGGCACTTGTGGCGCAAGCCCGTGAAGCCGGTGCAAAGGTCGTTATCGGCGTTGGCGGCGGTAAGGCGCTTGATACGGCAAAGGCTGCTGCACGCGATCTTGGCCTTCCGTCGATCATCTTCCCGACAATTGCAGCATCTGATGCACCGTGCAGTGCGCTTGCCGTCGTTTATAATGACGATGGATCGGTGGCTTACGATACCTTCCTGCCAAGCAACCCTAATCTAGTTTTGGTTGATACGGCGCTGATTGCACAGGCACCTGCACGCTTCCTCGCTGCCGGTATAGGTGATGCGCTTGCAACCTTCTACGAAGCGGACTCTTGCCGTCAGTCGGGCGCTTTCAACTGCATGAAGATGCAGGGCGTGAGCCTGGCCTATGAAGTTGCGCGTTTCTGCCGCGATACAATCTTTGAGTTTGGTGCAGCATCGCTCAAGGAATGCGATGCCAAGCAGGCCGGTCCTGCGATGGAGCGTGTGATCGAAGCGAACATTCTGCTTTCCGGCGTTGGCTTTGAGTCCGGCGGCGTTGCAGCAGCCCATGCTATCCATCATGGTCTTTGCGAGTTGGATGATGTTCATCATCATCTGCATGGCGAAAAAGTTGCCATCGGTGTTCTCGCTGGCCTAAAGCTGCACGGCGCAGAAGAAGAATTTCAGAAGGTACGCGAGTTCTGCCTTTCCGTACGTCTTCCAACGCGTCTTGCCGATATTGGTATTGAAGACGCGACGGACGAGAAGCTTGAAATCGTTGCCAAGCGCGCCTGCCGTGCAGGTGAAATCATTCACAATGAGCCGATCAAGGTAACGCCGGACATGGTCGTCGCCGCACTAAAGCAGCTTATCTAGCATTTATCGGGAGGTTATCATGCAGGAAGTTATTTCGTCTTTCGCCAAAGACCTGTTTGCAGGCAAGCGCGTGCTGGTTTCGGGCGCAACGAGTGGTATCGGTCTTGAAATCGCACGCGGCTTTGCGGCGCTGGGCGCTTCGGTTGCCGCAAGCGGCAGCTCTGTCGCGAAGATTGAAAAGGCGGAGAAGGACGAAGCCAATAAGGGCATTGAGTTCTATGAACTCGACGTGCGCAGCAATGACAATGCTATTGCATTTATGTCAAAGCAGCCACGTATTGACGTGCTGGTCAATGCACAGGGCATCGCGCGTGACCAGACCGAATGGGAGAATGACGTTTTTAACGACGTCATGGACGTCAATCTGAACAGCGTCTTCCGCCTGTCTATGGCGGCATATCCAAAGCTGAAAGAAAGCAAAGGCTCGGTTATCGCGATTGCTTCGATGCTGAGCTACCTGGCCGACGCTGGTGTGCCATCTTATACCGCGAGTAAGACAGGCATTCTTGGCCTTACGCGCGTTCTGGCACATAAATTTGGTCCAGACGGTGTGCGCGTCAACGCAATCGGACCGGGCTATCATCGCACGGATATGACCCGCGCTCTTTGGGAAAATCCGGCAACAGAGCTGCCAATAGCACAGCGTTCAGCCTTAAAACGTTGGGGTGAGACCGACGATCTGGTTGGTGCGGCACTCTTTCTTGCTTCGCCTGCGGCAAACTTCATCACTGGCGTTACACTGCCGGTTGATGGCGGCTTCCATAGCGGCTAATTTTATTTATTGAATTCAAAACGCGACCGAGCTTTCAGCACGTTGAAGCTTGGTCGCATTTTAAGTTTGCGATCAATTTTGATTTTACACCTTTCGTCTCGCCACTGTCTGGCGCTCGATCAGTTTGAACCCAACATCAATTAGTGACGATGCGGCTGCCGATATTTCTTCGGTATCGCTTTTTTCAAAAAGATTAAGTAACAATTCACCTGTTTTCACACCAATCCCAACAGCATCGACACGTATCGTTGTCATTGCCGGAACGCACTGACGCGCAATATCGAAGTCGCCGAACCCCATCAATGATAGTTGATCGGGCACCTTAATACCGCGACGATGGCATTCCATAAGTGCACCAAAAGCCGAAATATCCGAAACTGCGAATACAGCTTCCACATCTGGTGCGCGCTCTAGCAGAGTTGATATGGTCCGCGCGCCGTGATCATGCGAAACAGGTGCTGTTCCTTCACGCACTATTAGTTCATCGCTCACTCCCGCCTCACGCAACACGGAGGCAAATCCCATCAATCGACTTTCGCCGCGAAGATCTATAGCGTCCGCGTCTGTACGAGAGCCAAGTGCCCCTATGCGACGATGGCCAAGTGATAAAAGATGGCGTGCGGCGGCGCGCCCAACTTCATAGTTAGAAAAGCCTACAGAATGATCGATTGGCTTGTCGGGTTTCCCCCATATTTCGACGATCGGAATATCGGCACGCAACAGCATTTCCGTGGCAGCTTTTGTATGGACCGTACCTGCAACTACAATTGCATCAGGACGTCGTTCAAGCATCGCTCGAATAATACGCTCTTCTTCCTCGAGCTTATACATCGTAAAGCCGATAAGCAGCTGATAACCTTTTGGACGCAACGACTCTGCAAGTCCCTGGGCGGTATCCGCAAAATTGGAGTTGGTCAGCGTCGGTAGAATGGCGGTGATGAAATTCGTACGCCGTGATGAGAGACTGCCGGCAACTCGGTCTGGTACATAACTTAGCTGCTCGATAGCTTCCATCACTCGCTTGCGGGTAGCTTCAGATACCAGTTCCGGATCTGCAAGAACGCGCGAGACAGTCATTTGCGATACGCCTGCAAGACGTGAGACATCTCGCATAGTTGCTTTTCTAGGGGGCGAGGCGATCATTCAAAGTCCTGTCCGGTCTGTTGTTTCATCAGGCGGTTTGCCTCAGGTCGCCCGTGGGGATGCGCTCATAGACAACGTGGTAGAAACGTCCGTCGAACATTTCCATCATTCGGTCTGTAATAACGCGCCCTTCTAGTCGTACCGGAGATGCCAAAGCTTCCTCAACCGCTTGCATGGACGGATAGTCTATTTCCTGAACCATGGCGATAGGTGGTGAACCGGGGTCGACATTCATCATACGCATAACACGCACTGCCTGTGCGTTTGGCATTCGTTTCCAAACGGGAAGTAGTTGCTCTTTCACAATGCGAAAGAATTCCTCTTCTCGGCCTGGGTGAATTGTACCTTCGAAAATTGCTGAACGTGTATGCATGGAAATTTCCCATTACCCATTTTATGTTGCAATGATATCGATAACATGCACTATTGCAAGCAGTAAGAATGAGGACTTGTTCATTCTCAGCAGATTTAAATACTGGGGGAGATGTATTAGAAATTGCCGTCTACAGGATGATATTTACCGGTTAGACGGTGCTTTTCTGGAGAGAAATTGAGAATCAAGTAGCATTCTACTAGCTGCCCTCTCTCGATTTCTCAGTGTTATCGAAAACATCAAACGATAAGTCAAAAAAGCGAATTTCACCATATAGCGATAATGTCTTGCTTTCACTCAAGGAGGATTGATTGAAAGCGAGAAACTGGAGGAGCGATCATGCATATTCTGAAAGCAATTCGTAACATTGCCATGGGTTTGACCATGGTGGGCATGGCAGGTGTGGTAGATGCTCACGCCGTGACGATCAGTGACATTACGGCACGAGGCACCGTCAAGATTGGTGTGTTGACCGGTGCTCCTCCGATGGGCATGGTTGATGAAAAGGGCAATCCAACCGGCTATGACGTGGACGTGGCCAATCTGCTTGGTACCTATCTCAATTTGCCTGTTGAAGTTGTTCCGCTGACCCCACCAGCACGTATCCCCGCACTACAAACAGGCAAGGTAGACTTTCTTGTAGCAACGCTATCTCCTACTGGTGAACGAGCAAAGACAGTGATGTTCACTCAGCCATATAATGCATTCAATATGGATATCATTTCCGGTCCTGATCAGAACTTTGCAAAGCTCGAAGATCTTGCTGGGAAGCGTGTATCTGTGAACCGTGGTTCCACGCAGGAAACAGCGCTTCGCAAAGCAGCAATTCAGGGCCTTGAAATCGTGGTTTACGAGGATGATTCCACAAGCGCGCAGGCATTGATCGCGGGGCAGGTGGATGCTGTAGCGCTACCTTCCACTGTGGGTGAGGCTATTATTAAGCAGCGCCCAGAAGCGGGTTTGAAGGTTGGCTTTACATTCTTCCAGCAGGGCAATTCCATGGCGACCAAGCTTGAAGATTTTGAGCTACGTCAATGGCTCAATACAGCAATCTATCTTATGAAGATTTCCGGAGATTTGGACAAGATTGCCGTCAAGTGGACAGGTCGCCCTATGCCTGATCTGCCATCTTTCTAATTGATGGCTCCGTCGGCGGTTAGAGTGCATCTCGAAAAATGCTCTAGCCGTTCTGACGGGATTTTTCACGCTCTTGCATAGAGATATCCGCACAAGCGCTGACATTCAGCGGGAGGCCGGACCATGTCCTATACATTTCAGTTTGGAGTCATCGCCCAATATCAGGATGCCCTTCTTGCTGGCATTTGGCTGACTATTAAACTGTCGATCATGTCGATCATTCTTGGCTGCGCGGGCGGTATTCTCTTTGCCTCTTTGCGCTCGATGAACAGCGGGATAATCCGCTTCTTGATTGATGCCTATGTCGAAATTATCCGCAATACACCATTTCTGGTGCAGTTGTTTATCATCTATTTCGGTTTACCGGCGGTGGGTTTTCGCGTGGGTGCGGAAGTTGCAGCGCTCATTGGTATGACCATTAATTTGACAGCCTATTCGACCGAAATCATTCGCTCCGGTATCGAGGCGGTACACAGATCACAGATCGAAGCTGGCGAAGCGCTCGGCTTTACACGGCTGCAGATTTATCGCCATGTCATTATTTTACCGGCCTTGGCAAAGGTCTATCCGGCTCTTTGCAGTCAGTTCGTTCTTATGATGCTCGCATCCAGTGTTTGCTCGGTTATTTCGACCCAAGAGCTTGCGGCATCTGCAGCGTTTGTTGAGTCGCAGACCTACCGCTCATTCGAGGTCTATATTGTCGTTACGCTGATCTATCTTCTGCTGGCTTTGTGCTTGCGCGCAGTACTTGCATTGGTAGGTCTCTGGCTCTTTGGCCGTCGTGTCGCTCGCCGCTCGGTGGTTGCCATTCCGGAGGCTTCAGCATGAATTTCAGAAGTTTCGGACCAGACGAATTTCTCTTTCTATTGACGGGCTTACAATGGACCGTTCTGCTGACAGCCATAGCCCTGATAGGTGGTGGCCTTGCTGGCTTTCTGATTGCGCTCGCGCGGGTCTCAACGTTCAAATGGCTGCGTGTGTTCGCTGGCACCTATATCCAGATCATTCAGGGTATTCCTGTGTTGATGATCCTGTTTCTATCCTATTATGGGTTGAGCCTTGCAGGATTTGATCTGCACCCGCTGCTGGCTGCAGGGGCATCGATGTCGATATATGCATCGGGTTATCTGGCAGAAATCTGGCGTGGTTGTATTCAGTCGGTTCCTAAGCAGCAGTGGGAAGCATCTGAGTCTCTCGCCATGACGAGGTCGCAGCAATATCGCTATGTGATCCTACCCCAAGCCGTGCGTATATCGCTGCCGTCGACAGTTGGTTTCGCCGTTCAGGTGGTCAAAAACACTTCGATCGCGTCGATTATCGGCTTTGTCGAACTTGCCCGTGCAGGCACGCTTATTAATAACGCAACATTCCAGCCGTTCCGCGTCTTTATCGTGGTTGCAGCGCTCTATTTTGCCGTTTGCTACCCGCTTTCATTGCTGTCGCGTTGGCTGGAAAGGAGACTCAATGTCTGAAGTCGTCATCAATAATGTTCATAAAAGCTTCGGTGATGTGGAAGTCCTCAAGGGTGTTTCACTGACAGTCGAGCGCGGTGAAGTCATTGCTCTCATCGGGCGTTCCGGCTCGGGGAAAAGTACACTGCTGCGCTGCATAAACGGGCTTGAGAAGATCAATTCAGGCGAGATCGAAATTGCTGGTCACAAGGTAACAAGTGATGCGGCACAGTTGCGAAAACTACGCAAGGATGTCGGCATTGTCTTCCAAAGCTACAATCTTTTTCCGCATCTTACGGTGGGTGAAAATATCATGCTCGCGCCAAAGATTGTGAAGGATGTTTCGAAGGCTGAAGCCCGCAAGAAGGCGGAAGAGGTCCTGAAGCTTGTTGGTCTGTCTGAAAAGTTTGATGCCTATCCAGATCAGTTGTCGGGTGGTCAGCAACAGCGTGTCGCCATTGCTCGTTCTTTGGCTATGCAGCCTAAGGTGATGCTGTTTGATGAAGTGACTTCTGCGCTTGATCCTGAGCTGACCGAGGAAGTGCTGAACGTAATGGAGGAGCTGGCGCGCGGTGGTATGACGATGATCCTCGTCACTCACGAAATGGCCTTTGCCCGGCGCGTGGCGACACAGACGATCTTCATGCATCAAGGTAAGATTTGGGAAGAAGGACCTTCAGCAGAGCTGTTCGCTAATCCCAAGACTGCTGAGCTGCGCCAGTTCGTGAAGTCAGACGTCAAGTAACTCCCCAACATGAAATAAAGAGCCACATTATGTCAGTCGAAATACTACAGCTTTGCCCTTTGATCCCTGCAATGGAGCAAAGTCTGAATGAACAATACGAAGTCCACCGCTGGTTTGAGATGGCGGATCAAAGCGAATTTTTGAATGCCAATGGTAATCGGATTAGAGGCGTCGTCACTGGCGGTCATATAGGTATTCCAAATGAGCTGGCAGATCGCTTGCCCGCACTTGAAATTGTGGCCATTAACGGTGTTGGTTTTGACAAGGTCGATCTGTCGAAAGCTCGACAACGTGGCTATCGCGTTTCTAACACACCAGATGTTCTCACGACCGATGTAGCTGACACTGCGATTGGTCTCATCATCGCACAGGCTCGCCATATAGCGGCGGCTGACGCGCATGTGCGCAAGGGAGGCTGGTCGAAGTCGGAAATCGGCCTGGGTACGCGCGTAAGTGGGCGGCGCTATGGCATATTTGGTCTCGGTCGCATCGGGAAAGCGATTGCCAAACGATTGGAAGGGTTTGAGGGTAAGATCAGCTATACGGGTCGCGCAAAACAGGATGTCGGCTATGACTATTATCCAAGCCTGACTGAGCTTGCTAAAAATTGTGATGTGCTGGTGATCGCGGCTGCGGCCAGTGCAGAAACGCGCCATTCGATCGACGCTGCAGTGCTTGCGGCGCTCGGTCCGGATGGTGTTCTGATCAATATTGCACGCGGTTCGCTCGTTGATGAAGGGGCGCTGGTCAAGGCTTTGCAACTAGGTCAGCTTGGCGGGGCGGGGTTGGATGTTTTTGAAGATGAGCCCAACGTACCTCTAGAGCTCTATGAGATGTCGAATGTTGTGCTGACACCACATATCGGCAGTGGTACGCACCAGACCCGTAAAGCAATGGCTGATCTGGTGCTGGCGAATTTAAGTGCACATTTTAGCGGTAAGGAACTGGTGACACCGGTTGTTTAACAAAACACTGACGGAAAAGCGGCCATTGGCCGCTTTTTTATGAAAGCTTACCGTCAAGCAGGCGCATCATTTCGGCTGAATCCTTGTCTCCTAATCCTGCTGCACACAGCAGTCGATGGATTTCCACGACTTGACCGGTCATTGGCAACGGAGTTTTGGTTTTCATAGCAAATGCCTGAAGAGAGTCCAGGTCTTTCAGCATGTTGTCTATGCGGCCTGTGGGGCTGTAATCGCGCGCGGCGAATTTGCCCATGAACTCTTGCATAATGTGGTTGTCGGCGCGTCCACCTGCGAGTGCTTGTGGAATAATGGTGGGGTTCACACCCCCAGCTTCTGCAAGCTTTACGGCCTCCGCGACGGCCTGAAATGCTACCGCGCAGAAGAGCTGGTTGATGAGCTTGGTTGTCTGTCCAGCGCCACTTGGTCCCATCAATGTGTAGTTTGCACTAAGATGTTGCATGACGGCAAAGGCGTTATCGAAATCCGCTTTCTCACCACCAGCCATAATAGTCAATTCACCGGTGAGTGCGCGTGGTGCACCACCTGAAAGTGGACAATCAACCCATTTCATGCCGGTTTCAGACGCGAGTTGGCTTGCCATTTTCGCAGTCTCAGCTGGATCGACAGAAGACATGTCAATGAGCGTTTTTCCAGCCGTCGCAGCGGTAGCTACTCCGTTCTGGCCGAAAACAACATTACGTACAATATCAGCATGGTTGAGGCTCAGGATAACGAAGTCGCTGTCTTTGGTGGCTTCACCCGGAGATTTCGAGGCCGCTGCTCCTCTTTCGGCAAGTTTCGTTATTTTGTCTTTATCAAGGTCAAAAACTCTCACCCGATTACCGGTTTCCAGCAGTCGCGTGGCGATGGCCGTACCCATAATACCCGCACCAATAACTGCGACATCTGATGTCTTATTCATCAATCTTCTCCCATGATTGACGTGAATTCTTTGCTCAAACGCTAGCGGTCATACCGCCATCGACATGAAGCACTTGACCATTGACAAAAGACGAGGCGTTGCTGCTCAGATAAACTGCCGCCCCAACCAACTCTTCAACATTGCCCCAACGACCTGCCGGTGTGCGCTTTTCCAACCAGCCGGTAAACTCGGGATTGTCTACGAGCGCTTGATTGAGTGGTGTCTTGAAGTAGCCTGGCGCAATGGCATTGATCTGTAGACCGTGCTTTGCCCAATCTGTCGCCATGCCGCGTGTCAGATTGCGAACGGCCCCCTTTGTTGCGGTATAAGGTGCGATGGACGGGCGAGCCAATTCGCTTTGTACTGACGCAATGTTTATTATCTTGCCGTGTTTGCGTCCGATCATATGACGCGCCACAGCCTGACCGACATAGAAGACACTGGAAATATTGGTTTGAAGCAGTTGCTGCCACTTATCTTCCGGGAAATCCTCGAGTGGTGCACGAAACTGCATTCCGGCATTGTTGATGAGAATTTCTATCGCACCTATCTCGCGCTCGATTGCGTTCACATCCGCTTTTACAGCCTCGATGTCGGTGACATCGAATTTGGATACATGTGCTTTATGACCTGCATCGCGAAGGTCTTTTACCGCTGCTTCAACTTTGGTCGGATCGCGGCCGTTTATAATCAACTCCGCGCCGTGTTCGGCCAATCCTTTTGCAAGGGCCAACCCAATGCCCTGGCTCGAACCGGTTATCAAAGCCAGTTTGCCCGACAAATCGAACAGCGGAAATGTCATGAGTTCCTCCCGGGTAATATGACGCACGAATGGTGTTTCATGTGATTAGCCTTGCATAAATGTTATCGATAACATATGCAAGTTTCAACAGGGAGGAGCGCATGAAAACTGTTGTCATTCACGCCGCCAAAGACCTTCGGCTTGAAGAGTGTGACGTCGAAGCCGTTGGGTCGGGCCAGGTTGAGGTTGCCATTCAAGCGGGTGGTATTTGTGGCTCCGATCTCCATTATTACAATCATGGCGGTATCGGTGCCATTCGGCTGCGCGAACCGATGATATTGGGGCATGAAGTAGCGGGAACAATTACCGCGCTGGGCAGTGGTGTGGTTGGTTTGACGGTTGGTGATCAGGTAGCTGTATCGCCAAGCAGGCCCTGCAATGCTTGCCAATATTGCCTGAAAGGTATGCAGAACCACTGCCTGAATATGCGCTTTTATGGTAGTGCTATGCCGACGCCCCACATTCAGGGGGCGTTTCGCCAGAAGCTGGTTGCTGAGAGCTGGCAGTGCCACAAGGTTGATAACGGCATCTCTATCCATGAGGCGGCATTTGCCGAACCATTAGCCGTTACACTTCATGCTGTGACACGCGCCGGTTCATTGCTGAACAAGCGTGTTCTTGTGACGGGATGTGGGCCAATTGGTGCATTAATCATCATTGCCGCTCGTGCTCACGGCGCTCGCGAAGTGATTGTAACAGATGTCATGGAGCCAGTTCTGAAAAAGGCACGCGAAATTGGGGTCGATCGCACCATCAATGTAGCGGAAGATCCAGAGCAGTTAGCAAACTATGCGGCAAATAAAGGCTATTTCGACATTATGTTTGAGGCATCGGGCAATGAACGTGCCATGCGGGCAGGACTTGAAGTGCTAAAACCTCTTGGCATTTTGGTGCAAGTCGGGCTTGGCGGGGATGTATCGATTCCGCAAAATATCGTCGTCTCTAAAGAAATTGATATGCGTGGTTCTTTCCGCTTTCACGAAGAGTTCGGCCTCGCGGTTGATATGATTAATCGGAAGGCTGTCGATGTGAAGCCGCTTTTGAGTTCAGTTTATCCGTTGGAAGATATTCTTGCGGCATTCGAAATTGCGGGTGACAGGAACCAGTCCATGAAAGTTCAACTGGCTTTTTAAAGCTATCTCGCGTCAGGCGTGCTAACATAACGGTTCATGCCAATGTTCTTTGATGTGGCGCGGCGATGTATTTCAGCCATCGTTGAATGAAACGCTGCGTTGCGCTGTTCAAGCTTTGCATGTTCTGCCAGATGAGCTGGTACGAGCTCGCGGATTTCAGCAAGGATTGCGGCTTCATCAATGGAACACATGCGCCCATGATTAACGACAATGTCGCCAGCCACCATGACGGTCTCGATTGATGAACCGTTTTCGGCATAAACAAGGTGCTTGGCTACATCATTGAGTGGCATAAAGCTTAACGTTGTCAGGTCGAGTATCAGTAAGTCGGCAGCTTTGCCGATTTCAAGCGATCCTGTGATGTCTTCAAGAAGAGCGCTGCGTGCACCATTAATCGTGGCCATTTTGAGAATCTCATCAGCATAGATCCACTGCTTGTAATCCGGGCCGGATACACTGTGTATCAATCCTGCAACTCGCATGACGTCAAAAATACGTGCGGTATCATTTGAAGAAACCCCATCTGTTCCCAGGGCAATGGTGACACCTGCGTCCATCAACTGGCGAATGGGAGCAATGCCGGCGCCAAGCTTTTGATTGGATATTGCGTTATGAGCGACAGAGCATTTTGCAGCGCCCATCAGTTCGATGTCGTGAGGGCTCACCCATACGGAATGTGCAACGGTTGTATTGCGTGAAAGAACGCCAAGGTCATCCATATAGGCGATTAGGCTCTTGCCATAGAGTTCATGGCCGGTGACGGCTTGAGTTTTGGTTTCAAGCACATGAGTATGCAAAGGCACGCGCATCTTGATCGCGAGCTCATGACAAGCCTGCAGCAAATCTGCTGTGCAGCGCTGTGGTGCCGACGGTGCCAGCATAAAATTGAGACGGCCCGCTTTGCCGTGCAGCGTTGAAAATGCGGATTGGCAATAATCAATATAGGCATCGGCGGACATGGGCGGCCCGAAATCGAGCTGTTCTTGCAGAGCAGGCGGCATAACCTCACGCGCATACGGCAGGGCGTCAAGCGTATGGATATTCATAGCGGCGCTCGAAACATTAGCACGAATGCCCGCATCTTCATATGCTTTGAAAACAGTCGTAAGCCGTGAGAGATCGTGAGTTGGAGGGTCGAAAAAGTCGTCGCAAATTGTCGTGACGCCGTTGCGTAATGACTCGATAGCTAGAAGCAGGCTGCGCAGATAAAGCAATCTTTCGCCAATTACGGGGCCCATCAGTAGTGGATATGCATAGAGCAACCAGATTTCCAGTGGCACGCCTTCATATCGTCCTCGGAAAAAGGTCTCGCTGGAATGCGTATGGGCATTAATCAGCCCTGGCATCACCAGACGGTTTTTGCCTTCGATGACGGAAGCATCCGGAGCAGAAGGCAAGTTCTGACCGATAGCTGAAATTTTGCTGCCTTCTATCAGAATGTCGCCCTCGAACGGGCGGCTTCCTTGGTTCGCGCACATTGTAAGAATGGTCGCGTTCCTGATTAGCGTCTGCTTCTGTTTAAAAGTCATGGGCTTATCCTGGTACTTTTACTGATCCCGCAGTTCACTGAAACCGCTGGCTGCTTTTGTGCCACCGCGCAATTGCGTGCTTAGCCAGACACCGACAACTGTGGCGATATAGGGTAGTGCAAGCAGCAGGTCGTGTGGAACACGATTACCAAAGGTAAGCTGCGCCCTGATGCCAAGTGCGCCGACAATTGCGAAGAAGGCCGCAGCCAGACTTGCACCGATTGGATGCCCCGCACCAAAAATGACTGCTGCGAAGCCCATGAAGCCACGTCCGGCAGTCATGTTCTGGGCAAAGATCTGAAGACTTCCGGCTGCAAGTTCCGCACCAGCTAACGCACACAATACGCCGCCAATCATCAGGGCTACCAGACGCATAATAGCTGGGTTTACACCGACGCTTCGTGCGGCGAAGGGATGTTCACCGGCGGCAGCCAAGCGCAATCCAAAGCGAGTACGCCGCAAAGTGACCCACATCGCGAATGCAACAAAAGGCATGAGAAGAACAAGGATTGAAAGGGAGCCAAAAGCACCGAAGGCCACACCGATACGCGGAAGCCCAAAGGGGGCACTGATTGCTGCCTGTGTCCCGAAAATCGATTGAACCGCGAGTGCAGTGCCGCCGAGCCCCAAGCCGGTGAGTCCTAGTCCGGCAATTATCTGGTTGGCTTTGAGCTTCTCGACAACAAACCAAAACAGGATTGAACCGATCACGCAGACGATTATAGCACTTAAAAGCGCAAGCCAGATTGATTGTGTGAGCACAATACCCAGAATAGTTGCACAGGCACCCACAATCATGAGTCCTTCAAGGCCGAGATGCCAGATGCCGGTACGCTGTGCAATAACACCTGCAAGCGTGACGTAAATGAGCGGCGTGCCTGAACGCAGGATAGCGATTAGGAAGTCTTCCATATCCGTCCTCCGAGTTTTGCGATCCGGTCGACGACACTGGATTTTGCGGTGATGAAGAGAGCAATGGATGCGTTGATGATGTCGATTGCCGACGAGGGTAAGCCAGCCATGATTGGCAGATAAAGCGCTGCGGATGCCAGTCCGCCAAAGAACAACGAGACAAAAGCTGTTCCTACGACTGAGAAATTCGCAACAAGCGCAATCAAAATGGCGGTAAATCCATGTCCGGGCAGGAAGCCGCCTGTCAGGCGGCCGTTGGGGCCCATGAACTCAATCGTTCCGGCGAGGCCAGCAAGCGCGCCGCTTAGCAGAAAGCTTGAAAGGCCGATGCGCCATGTTCGTGCTCCTTGCCATTGTACCATGGTAGGGTTGCGACCAGCCAGGCCCGAAAGCACGCCAAAGGCTGTACGGTTGACAAGTAACCACATGGCCAGACCAACGATTACAGCGATTGCGATGATTGTTGGTGATAGCCCCAAAGAGTCGCTGATACGATAGGCGCTTGCCAATGGGCGGCTTGACGATTGCTGACCAGTGCCAGATGGATCTTTGAGAGGTCCGGCTGTGACATAGAGTAGGAAAAGTCCGGCGATGAAGTTTCCCATCAGCGTGGTAATGACTTCATCCGTTCCTGATTTCAGACGTAGCAGCCCTGGCCACAGCGCCCAGAGTGCACCACCCGTCATACCCGCAAGAAAACACATGGCAATGAGGATAGGTGCTGGGGCACCGTTAAGCCTTTCGGCCATGAATGCGGCCGCGATGGCACCCATGTAAAACTGTCCCTGCGCGCCAATGTTGAAATAGCCGGCGCGGAATGACACCGCAACACCAACCGCAGTAATGAAGAGTGGTAAACCCCATCGCAAAGCCTGCTGCAACGCCCCGGGCCGAAGGAAGGCGCCCTCAGCAATCGACTGGAACATCAGGCTTGTCGAGTAGCCCGCAGTTTGAAAGATGATACCACACAATATGAGGCCGATCAGAATGAAGATCAGCGCGCGGAAAACGGAGACGAGCCGGTCAATCATTGATGGACTCCTGTCATAGCGGCTCCCACCGCAGCAAGGTCATAGGGCGGACGGAATTCGGCAACAATGCGTCCCGAAAGCATGACGATGACGCGGTCGGAGATATCGAAGATTTCATCTAAGTCAGATGAGATGAACAAAAGACCGCAACCGCGAATCCGTGCTTTGCGCATTGAATCCCAAACGAAGGAGGTAGCGCCGATATCAAGGCCGCGTGTTGGCTGCGCAGCAAGTATGAGCCGCGCATCCTGATCCATTTCACGAGAAAGGATTACTTTTTGCGCATTGCCGCCAGAGAGCGAACCTGCCCGCTGACCTACTTCGGAATAACGCACGTCCCATTCTTTGAGCGCCGTGTCGCATTGTTTGCGGATCGCTGACGGGCTGATCGTTGATAACAGTGAATTCTGGAGGAGGCTGCGTGCTGCCCAGTTTTCCCAGAGTGAACTGGTCAGGCTTAAGCCTTCGACATTGCGTTCAAAAGGAATGATACGCAGGCCCGCACTGCGCCTTGCAGCCAGTGGCGCGGTGGTCAAATTCTGGTTGTCGTTGATGATATTGCCG
Source organism: Brucella pseudogrignonensis (assembly GCF_002252525.1). Taxonomy (GTDB): domain Bacteria; phylum Pseudomonadota; class Alphaproteobacteria; order Rhizobiales; family Rhizobiaceae; genus Brucella; species Brucella pseudogrignonensis. The sequence goes on along the minus strand of NZ_NNRM01000052.1, from coordinate 31,502 downwards.
TCAACCACATCGGCCATCGCGGCAATTGCGCGAACAAGTGTGCGCTGTCCATTGCCTTCCACGCCTGCCACGCCGATAATTTCGCCAGAACGAATGTCGAGACTGACCTGATCGAGTGCGGGACCCTCTGAATCTGGTCGCGTCGAAACCTTGGTCATGCGCAGTATCGGCGCGCTGCCCTGATCCACAGCTGGTTCATGCATATGGGGCGTTATGCTTGTGCCTGTGAGGGCAGCCTTGTCGTCAGCATTAAGCTTTTTTGCAGCAGCCGATCCGATAATCAGTTCGGCCAGTTTATCCGCATCAATACCGTCGCATGGTAACGGCCCATCGACGAGCTTACCGCCGCGTAACACCGTGACCGTATCTGCAATTGCCAAAACTTCTCTGATTTTGTGCAAAATAAGGATAACGGTCACACCGCGTTCTTTCAGACGGCGTACACGCTCGAATAATTTGTCTGCGCCTTCAGGTGAAAGAACTGCTGTGGGTTCATCGAGGATGAGAAGTTTTGCGTCGGAAACAAGAGCGCGAGCGATTTCAACGCCTTGCTGCGTCTCGACCGGAAGATCACGGATCCGTTGTCGGGCTTTAACCTTTACATCGAGCGCGTCGAGATGTGGTTGCCAGCGTTTTTCCAGTTGGGCTTTGGAAAACAGGCTTCCACCTTCTGCACCGAACTGCATGGCTTCTGCCACAGTGAAAGAGGGTGGTAGTGCAAAGCTTTGATGAACCAGTTCGACACCGGAGCGTCGTGCATCTTTAACATTGCCTCCCAGGAGTGGGCGGCCGCCGATCTTAAGTTCTCCGGAAGTGGGGCGGACAAGGCCAGCCAGCACTCTGGCGAAGGTCGTCTTTCCGGCGCCGTTCTGGCCGACAACGGCGTGGATTTTTCCACGCTCGAAGACGATGCCGACATCGGAGAGCGCAATGATGGAACCATATCGAACGGTTACATCATTGCATTCAAATATTGGAGGGCTGGCCTTGTTCATAGCAGCATGTTCTCGTCACAGATCAGAGAGTTGTGTTGAACGGGACTTTGAGAGATCCATCGAGGATCGCTGCACGCGCTGCGGCGATTTCCGGTTCGATTTCCTTCGCGTTGGCGACGAGATCCGCGGGTCCCTGTTCTGCAAACAATGGTGAAGGTATAAAGTCGATCACGCCTGTTCCCAGCCCGGTGTGTTCATGTGTGCCACCAGCAAAGTTATCGCCAACAGCTTTGGTCACCTCGTTGTAAAGTGAGTTGCCGAAGTCCAGCCCGACGATGGAAACAACGTTCTTCGGGCCTTGCGGGAACTGCGCCGGATCAAGCACACTCACGAGGCGACCTTCGCCTTCCTTAGCGGCGGCAATAATACCGAAATCGGTTGCGGCTGCGTCGGTCTGGATGAAATCAATACCGCTTGAATACATTTGCGTTGCGATTTCCTGCCCCTTCGCGGGGTCCTGAAACGAGCCCGCAAAGGCAACCGCAACCGATGCATCAGGCCGGACCGACAGTGCACCTGCCTTGAACGCGTTATAGTCAGCATTGATCGGCGGAATGGATACGCCGCCAATAAAGCCAAGTTTGCCGGATTTGCTTATACGTGCTGCAAAAATGCCCGATAGATAGCAGCCGAGATAATAGTCGTAAGAGACGGTTACGACATTTGGAATTGCAGGTTCAAACGGATCGGCGAAGAGCTGAACCCATTTGGTGTTCGGATAAGATGGTGCGAGTGCTTTGAAAGGTTCCGCAACTTCATTGAATGTCGAAACAATCACTGAAGCGCCAGCATCACCAAGTGTGCGGAAAATGGTTTCATAGGTTGCGGGATCCTGCGCATAGACGGCGCGCGACTGAAAGCCATGTTCGTCCGCAAGTTGCTTGAGCTTAGCGATCATCGAATCTACGGCGCTTGCGTCACCTGCGGCTTGCGTGTGCACGAGTGCGACGAGGCCACCAGCGGCGTGTGCAGCTGCGGTTAAAAGGCCGCTGCTCATGCTGAAAGCTGCCAGGCCCGCAGTGGACTTGAGGAAATTTCTGCGGTCGATTGACCGACGCAGAAGGTTGAGTTCTGTTGAATTTCTGTTTGTCATGTTCCCATTTCCTTGCTCTGGAAGTTCGGTATTAGTTTTTTATTGGGGCGGCTTTTATGCCGCCCTTGGTTTTGCAGCTGCCCAATCGCAGCCGAATGATTTATGCGCCGGGCGAAAACGATGCCGGGTTCATAATCATCACATCCTGCGTCTGAATTGCATCGAGCGCCCAGACACCCGCAATGAAGCTCTGCCATTCCGGGTCCGCATACATGGCGGCACGTCTTGCTTCACGATCGGCGAGGCTGTCATAGCGCCACATTAAAACGGTGCGGTGCAGATGACCGATCTCGCTGACGTAAAGGCCTAGAAACGTGTTGAGGTGCCGCTTCTGAATCGGCAAGCCTTCGGTTTCATACTTTTTGAGCCAGCCATCGACAGTGCCTGGCTTGAATGTATATGTGCGATGTTCGACAATCACAGGGAGGCCTCCTTGAGAATGAATTCGGCAGCGCGCTCGCCGATCATGATCGCCGGAGCATTGGTGTTGCCGCTGGATATAATTGGCATGATTGATGCGTCTGCGACGCGCAGCCCTTCAATGCCGTGGACTTTTAATCGAGCATCGACCACAGACATCGGGTCGTTACCCATCTTGCAGGTGCCAACGGGATGGAAAGTTGTCATTGCATTGGCACGTAGCCATTTGATGAGTTCGGCATCGCTTTCGACGGCTGGCCCTGGTGCGAGTTCCTTGCCGCGATATTTGTCGAATGCTTTCTGCTGGATAATGTCGCGTGTCATACGTATCGCGTTGATCATCGTGAGAATGTCAAATTCGGTCTGAAGGTAGTTTGCGTTAATGCGTGGGCGATCTGCCGGATCGGCAGAACGCAAACGGATTTCGCCGCGGCTTTCCGGATTTACCGGACCGACACGCAAGGAGAAGCCGTGATTGGCTTCAACACGCTCTTTCTTGAACGGGTTGGGAAAGTGTAGATTTGCAGTCTTTTCCAGTGCGGGCATAAAGTGAAGCTGGATATCAGGTGCCGCTAGATCGGTACGCGACTTGACGAATGCGCCTGCTTCGTAAGGGAAGGTTGTGGTGATACCTTCCCCAAACAACATACCCTGAATGACGGACCATGTGAGCTTGTCGGCTCGCAGATCAGAATAAAGCGTGACCGGTTCGCGGCATTCATAGGCCATGACGCAATCGACATGATCCTGAAGGTTTTTGCCAACGCCTGGCAGATCCTGAACAACATGAATATTGTGTGGCGTTAGTTCGTCTGCGGCGCCAATGCCGGAAAGCATAAGGATTTGCGGTGAGTTGACGACGCCGGCCGAGAGGATCACCTCCCGGTTTGCATGAGCCTTGATGACATTGCCTTTGCGCGCGTATTCGACGCCGATCGCGCGGCCATTCTCAATGAGAATGCGCCTTGTATGCGCTCGCGTAACGATGGTGAGATTGGGCCGCGACTTCGCCGGGTGCAGGAAAGCATAGGCAGTTGAACAGCGCTTACCTTTGGTGATGGTGAAATCATAGCGACCAAAACCCTCCTGTTCTGCACCGTTGAAGTCATCATTGAGCGGGTAGCCTGCTTGCTCGCCTGCTTCGTTGAAAACATTCAGCAGTCCGTTCCAGCCCCGCGCGCGGCAGACAGTTAGCTCGCCTTCGGTGCTATGAAAGGCATCCTTGCGTTGCACATGGGTTTCGGAACGAAGAAATGCTGGTAACACTTCGTCATAAGACCAGCCGTTAGCCCCCATCTGCGCCCAGCGATCATAATCATGGCGATTACCGCGCACATAGATCATGCCATTGATGGTAGAGGTCCCACCAAGCACTTTGCCACGCGGCCAATAGAGCGAGCGCCCATTAAGATGAGGTTCGGGTTCGGTATGGTAATGCCAATTATAGATGCCTGAGTGAAAGAGCTTTCCCATCAGCATTGGAAGGCGAAACAAGGGGTTCAGGTCGCGACCGCCTGCTTCGAGCAATAATACTTTATTGGCAGGATCGGCCGAAAGACGGTTTGCAAGCACGCAGCCTGCCGAACCGGCACCAATGATGATGTAATCGAATGTCTTGGTTGCGGCCATATTACCAAGCAATGGGTTTGGAACCCATTTCCTCTAGAAAATTGTTGCAAAGAACGAATGGGTTGGGGAGCGCCAGAACTTCATCGGCCCGCGCTGGGTGTTCACGCAGAACACAGCGCACATTGCCGCCAATGGTTTCGTCAATGCCTGCCAGTTTAAGTGCCTGTGCCGCGGCATCACCAAAACCTAGAAACACCAATGGTTTTCCGCGCGCAGCAAGTAAACGGAGCGTTTTAACGATCAGCGGACGCCAAAGCACGAGATGTCCCTGAGACTGATGTGGGTCGATATCCACCTTGAAACGCGTAAGCGTTAGCGACGCGTTAAGAAGCAGCGCGCCTTCGTTAACCCACCGATCTGCAATCTCGGAAGGCTGTTCCAGCTCCACCGTACCATTTTCTATTGCGTCCAAAGTCTTTGGCCAATCGGCGAAGCTTCTTGCATAGGACAAGTCGCCTGTGCGAGCTGCGATTATCTGCTGGGTGTATGCGCGGATGCTTTTGGAAAACATCTTGTCGAGCTCGTTCCAGCCTGTGAGGTTACCCGCCTCAAATGCCCGTCCGGTGGCAAAGCCCGGTTCTGGATAAGGGTCCTGTCCCAGAACGACGCAACGAACATTGTCAGGCAAAATGCCATCAAATGCGCGAAGGCAATGTGTGCCTTGAGGCATTCCCGGAAAATGCTTTCCACGACGAACGGGAAAAATCGGCTCCCAGATTTCCAGTTCGAGCTCAGGCGAAATGCCATCGAAATCAAGGGTGACATTACCGAGGAACGAACGCCAGGGTTCGCTCAGATCGGCAGGCCATTCCGCCAGAAATTCCTCCATTGCAGCTTTTAATCGCACAGTCATTCGCACCCTCCCCAAGGTTGCGTGGTCAGGAAATTTCAAGAACCTGACCGTTTTGTCAGCTTTTTATGAAAAGAAGTTGACCATTTTGTCAACTTCTTTTTTATTGGTGCTTCGATTCCAAAGGTCCCGTAGAGTTGTTTAGTCAGACTTGCGTCGAGCTTTTGATTGAATGCACGTTAATGACCGGGGCGAATGAACCGGAAAAAGATATTTGGAAATAATGGGATAACCAATGGTAGACCAAAGCAGATCGGTTGAGATGGAGCCAGAAAACCAAGTGGCTTCGGATGAGCCGATCAGAGCACGAAACGTTCTTAAAATTCTCACTGCCGCTGTTGAGATTTTTTCTCGCAAGGGCCTTGATGGTGCACGTATCGTTGAGATTGCAAAGGCTTCGGGACTGCCAAAGGGAAATGTCTATTATTATTTCTCGTCCAAAGAAGAGATTTATAATGCTGCTATAGACCGGCTGATCCACAGCTGGGATGATGCTTTCAGACACATATCAGCCGAACGTGAACCGGCTGAGGCAATCGAAGCCTATGTTCGTGCCAAGCTTAATCATGCGTGGGAAAATGCAGCGGAAACGCGACTTTTTGCCAATGAGATTCTGCAGGGCGCAGAACATCTCTCTACAGATGCCCGAGAGCACATGCGTAGGGTCACCTCAGAAAAAGCGGGCGTGATCGATGCATGGGCTGCTGCGGGTAAAATTGTGCCTGTTGATGCGCGTCATCTTTTCATTTTGCTTTGGTCTGCGACGCAATTTTATGTCGAGTTTGAAGCTCTCGCCTGTGATGCACTCGATGTCAGTCAGCTGGGAGAAGATGATTATGCGAAAGCCGCCAAGACAATAACCGAGACGATTCTACGCGGACTCATAGTCAGATAAAGAGCATTTGGAGCTGATCACAACAGCGCCAAATGCTTTAATTATCGGGGCGGCTTAGTGCTTTTGCTGGCTGAGTGTGTCGCGCAATTTCAACATATCTGCACAAACTTCCTCCAGATCAGCGACTTCGAAGCCGTCTGCATAGCGGAAACCATGACGAGTAAGAGCGGTCTTTAAGTCGCCGGTATATTCAACGCGACCATTTCTAATGATAAGCCCTTTTTCTTCTTCAAAAGAGGCATTCCAAGCAATGGCTTCTTGTTCGGTAACACTGTGTGGCAGGTTCAAGTGTAAAACTCTGTCTTGGAGTTTTACCGGGTAGCCGCCCGGCAAGCCATTCGGACCAGGCACATGGCCAGTCCATGGTTTGTTTGCTGCATAGGCGGCAATGAGTGTGACACCGCTTGCGCCTGATATTTCAATTGCCGGTTCAGTTGTAAGCTTGACGCCTTCAAATTCTTTGAAGACGTCTGCTACTTCCTTACCATCGATGAAGACACGACAAGGGCGAGTGCCCACTCGCTCCGACGACGGCCTGCGCCATGCTGCGAGATTCTGATAATGCGCTATCACTTGAATGCGGGCTTGGTCTGTGATTCCTTTTGCGCCCGCAAAAACATTTGAGAGAATGGCGACATTGCCTGTGCCGCTCAAAACGTTGAAACCAAGTGCTGAGATGATGCCGTTCACGACGTCGGGAAAGCCACAATTAATCAACGCAGTTTCAGGTGAAAACTTACTGATAGAGCGTGCCATGCGGCTTGAAATGAGCGCCTGAAATACCGCTGTCGCTGAAAGTCCACCTTCCGCGACAAGCGCTGTCCATTGGTTGCCAGTATCGGAAATAACGCTGGAAGTCTGAATAGAGGCACCTTGCACAGCTATGGTCGGTCGCGTATCTGCGATCAGTTGCTCTGTTGCCCCTTCCTTCACCAGATCGATCTCATAAGTATCGAAAGTGATAGGTTTGCTGAACATGGAGGCGCGTGCATTGCACGCTGTCTTAAGCCATATGAGACGATCACGGTTGCGGCCGGCGATCACTACATGCAGGGGTTCCTGAGATGTAGTGGCAAGGTCTAACGCAATGCGGCCCGAAAAGGCACCCGTGCCGGAAATCAGAATGTCGGTCTTCGGTTTCTCAAGTGGTGAAGCCATGGTGGTGTTCCTCCCTTTTATTGATTGAGTCTATCCCAGACGTCGACGCCGTCGTTTGGCAACTTGTGTTTCATGATGCGTTGGCTGGGTGTTCGTTCGAACGAACTGACGAATGCGATGTAACGGGGCAGCTGATAATGTGCGAGACGGCTTTTCAGCCAGTCGTTTAACTCATGGGCATCAGGGATGCTTCCGCTCTTTAGCTGGACAAAAAGCTTGATATCCTGCTCACCGATCTCGGCTGCAACGCCGATCATCGCGCAGTCTTCTACATCTGGATGATCAGCGACCACATGCTCGACTTCCCAAGCGGAAACATTTTCGCCTTTGCAACGCACACTATCGGTCATGCGCCCGTGGAAGAAAAGGTTGCCATCTTCATCCCATGATCCCAGATCACCGGTAAAAAAGCCTTCGGCGCGCAATGCCTTGGCAGTTGCTCCGGGGTTGCGGTAATAGCCGGGAAAAATAGCGCCATCGATGGAAGTGTTGACGACGATTTCACCTTTCCCCTGTCTGACGATCGCACCATGCTTGTCAATGAGTTTGACTGTAAACCATGGAACTGTGCGCCCGACTGAACCAACAACACCCCTATCATTGAATGTGGTAAGGCTCGAGGCTTCGGTCATGCCGTAACACTCACGGATTTGCACACCGAAGCGTTCTTCGAATGCGCGCCATACTTCGATGGCACAACCACCACCCCATGCAATCCGCACGTTATGATCGCGATCTTTCTCCGATACTGGTTGTTTCAAAAGGATTTGAACTATGCCACCGAGATGGTGGATATGCGTCGATCCCGCCTGTCGCAGTTCATCCCAAAAGCGGCTTGCACTAAAACGATCGGAGATGGTGAGGGTGACATTGCGCACCAATGGCAGAAGTAAAACCTGAGCACCACCAATGTGGAAGAATGGCTCCCACATGTAAAAATTGTCTTGATCCTTAGCGTCTGAACAAACTGCTACAGCTTCTGCTGCTAACCGCAACATTCTGTGTGTCACCAACACGCCCTTTGCAGGGCCAGTTGTACCCGACGTGTACATAATTGCAGCGACATCGTCGGCAGTAGGCAGTTTTGCCACGAACTGTACTGCGGCATCTAAATCTGGCATTGCTTGATTATCAATTTCTACGACGCTCGGTAAATTCGAAGCACCGCACTCGGTGATAATTGGGCAATACTCGCTGTCGGCAATAATCAGTGCAGGCTGACTATGGCTAACAATGTATTCGAGCCCAGCCCCTTTAAGTGCCGTGTTGACCGGCACCCAGGATGCGCCCGAGCGGGTTATCGCATAGATCATCGCTAAAGCAGCTGGGCTGTTGCGCATCATCACTGCCACACGGTCCTTTGGCTTGATGCCGCTGTCACGCAGTTTTTGAGCGAAGATTGCTGAGGCGTTTTCGAGCTTTGCAAAGCTGATGTCGCCGGTCGGGTGTCGTGCAAAAAGTTGTTCAGGTGTTTTTGCCGCTTTTTCAAGCAGAAGGTCGACATAAGTATGGGAGGTCAGCATGGTCTCTAAACCTGTAAATCTGGATTATCTCGTCACAGGCTGTCGGCCTCATAAAGAAGGCCAACAGCCGAGAAAGAATTTGGGAGGATGTTTCGAAATTTAGAAAGCTCAGCTCCGCTTCAGTTTATCAGCGAGCAGCAGGATCACCGTGACAATAGTCAGAACCACAACTGATACTGCAGCCAATGTTGGGTTGAGCTGGAGGATCATGTCATCCCACATCTGTTTTGGCAGCGTTGATTTCAGCCCACCACTTACGAAGATCGCAATTGTGAGTTCGTCAAAGGACGTGACAAAAGCAAACAGAAACGCTGAAACAATGCCACCACTGATCAGTGGAACTGTGATGAGACGTAAGGTCTGGAAGCGACCGGCACCCAGCGACTGAGCTGCTTGGTCAAGTCGCCAGTCATAACTCTTTAAAACCGCTGCAATTGCGACAAAGGTGAAAGGAATAGAGAGGACAGTGTGGCCGATTACCAATCCTGCATTAGTCGCCACCAGCCCGATTTGGGCGAAAAGATAGAAGAGGCCGACTGCTATAACGATCCGCGGAACAATCATTGGTGCAAGCATGAAGGCGAAGATCAATCCACTCCAGCGTGACCGCGAGCGCGCAACAGCAAGTGCCGCAAATCCGCCAATGAGCGTCGCAAGGATAGCCGTAACGAAGGCAACGCCAAATGATCGTATAGTGGCGGAAGTCCAGATCGGAGAATTGAAGTAGGTCTCGAACCAGCGAAGACTATAGCCGGGTGGTGGGAACTCTAGAAAGTTAGAACTAGTAAAGGCAATCGGGATAACCAGCAGTGTCGGAGCAATCAAGAACACCAAAACAGCGGTCACATAAGTCGGCAGAACGCGCAGACGTGATGGTAGATGATCGCTGAAGATCGCCGTTACACTTGCAAGCTTTTCGAGAAAAACAAGTCCCCAGCGACGCAAAATTCCATCCGACGATGCATCACGGGTTCCTGCACCTGATGAAAGTGAAGACAAACCAAAGAGATGGTTATAAATCCAGCATGCAAGCATGGCTGTAACAAGCAACATGGTAGCAAGTACACCTGCACATGCCCAATTTACCAATTCCTGCACTTGTACGATGATCAACTGTGCCAACATTGTCTGTTGACGACCACCCAGGAATGCCGGAACGATAAAGAAGCCGAGTGATGTAATGAAGGTGAGCAAACCACCTGCGGCCATACCCGGAATAGACAAGGGGAAATAGACCATCCAAAAGCGATGTGAATTACCTGCTCCAAGAGTTCCTGCTGCTTGGCCAAGCCTGCGATCAATGCCCGCCATAACAGGCATCATTGTGAGAACGGCGAGCGGCATCATGGCATGAACCATGCCGACAATGACGCCAAACTCATTATACATCAGCGGTAGAGGTCCGCTTATGAGACCTGCACCACTGAGTAGACGGTTTAGAATGCCATCATTGCCAAGAAGTAGCATCCAAGAAAATGTCTTGACGAGGTAGCTGGTCCAGAATGGGACAAGGACCAGAAGGAGCATCTGATTGCGGCGGCTTTCTTTGAGGCCAGACAACCAATAAGCGAGAGGGTATCCCAAAAGGAGCGAGAAGAAAGCAGTCAGTGCTGCTATACGGAATGTGATACTCAGAATGCGCCAGTAAACTTCTCTATCGACCAGTTTGGCATAATGCAGGGTCGTCAGACTGCCGTCTGCATCTTGTACGCTCAATGCCAAGAGCCGAAACACCGGCACAAGAAAAAAAATGCAAAGAAAGGCAATCGCGGGTAGCGCGAGCCACAAAGGACCAAACCTGAACGGGCCTGATCTCAGGAACAGAGTGCGTGAAGTATTTGTTGCTATATTCATGCCACCAACGCCGCCTGTTGGTTTGACCAATGATAGGTAATCGGATCACCGACGGCAGGCATGGTACTTGTACCATCGTGGAGAACGATCAGAGTCGCCCCATCCCTCAGTGTCACGAGGAAACGCGTGTCCGAACCAACATAAACCACTTCGGAAACGGTGCCGTTGATATTGCTGACATAGGCACTTTCACTGCTTCCCTGTTTCATCTGTTCGGGGCGCAAAACAATATGCGCCACGCTACCGACCGGCAACTTGTTCCTGTTCAGAACTGGGAACCGTCCGTGTTGCGTTTCGACAAGCGCGGAATCACCAGACTGCTCAACGATTTTGCCGTCAAGGATATTGGACATGCCGATGAACTTTGCAGCAAACACACTTGTTGGTTCGCTATAGATCTCGCGTGGTGTTCCAAGCTGTTCGATTTTGGCGTGGTTCATAAGGCAGATGCGATCCGAGAGAACAAGTGCCTCTTCCTGATCATGCGTCACGTAAATGACTGTAGTACCGAATTCACGATGCAGGCGTTTGATTTCAAACTGCATATGCTCGCGCAGGTTTTTGTCCAGCGCGCCGAGCGGCTCATCCATCAAAATGATTTGCGGGCGATAAACAAAGCATCGGGCAAGCGCAACACGCTGTTGCTGCCCACCTGAAAGCTCGCGCGGAAAGCGTGATGCGAATTTTTCGAGCTGCACCTTGGCCAGTGTTTCGGTAACGCGCGCGCTTACTTCCGTGCTTGAGGTGCCGCGCATTTTTAATGGAAAGGCGATGTTTTCGCTGACTGTCATATGAGGAAACAGCGCGTAATGTTGGAAAACCAATCCCATGTCACGCTTGTTTACAGCGGTATGTGTGTAGTTTTTTCCGTCGACCCAAAGCTCACCATGAGTGGGGTCTACCAAACCAGAGATCATCTGTAAAAGCGTTGTTTTTCCAGAACCGGAGGGGCCGAGAAGGGTGACGAACTCACCAGTGTTAACAGTCAGATTGCTAGGTTCAAGCGCGGTAACGCTGCCATACTCTTTGCCCAACCCTTTTATCAGCATCTTTGGAGTTTGTTGTGATGTCACTGCATTCATGTTGAAGCCCTGATGCGCTGCAAACAGCGCAATTTAGTATATGGAAGTAGGGGAAGGGATCAGACAGGCACTGGCCGCTACTCTTACTTATGGTGCAAAAGCAAATCGATGTGCCTATCTGGCCGCATAAGCTGACGGGCTTTAAAACAGCAGCCAGCTGTTGAACCGCTCGGTCATCTCTGCACGATTTGCGCTCCACCAATCCTCATCGGCAAGACGCATCTTGCTAATGTTCTGTGGCGCAGTTGGCAGAATTTTAGCGCGCTCAGCTGGAATAAAGTCGTAGGCTTTCTTGTTCGTAGGGCCATAGGCGAGTTCTTCGGTGAACAAGGCCTGCTGTTCGGCGCGCGAGCAGAACTTAATGAATTCGCGTGCCTGATCCGCGCGCGGGTTACCTTTAGGAATGGCCCAACCTTCAATGGAGTAAAGTCCCTGGTCCCAGTGAATCTCTGCGGGCACATTGCCATCGATGGCTGATTGTAATCGAGCATTCCAGCCGCTGATCATCGAAACTTCACCGCTCTGGAGCAGTTGTGTTGATTGTGCGCCGCCAGTCCACCAGACCGAGATGTGGTCCTTAATCTTATCAAGGCTCGCAAAAGCGCGGTCTACGTCCAGCGGATAAAGCTCAGCGAGCGGCACACCATCGGCAAGGAGAGCCTGTTCCAATGTGTCGATTGGATTTTTGCGCAAGGAACGACGACCAGGGAATTTCTCGACATTCCAGTAGTCGGCCCAATTTTGCGGAATATTGTCTTTTAGCAGGTCAGTGCGGGTTGCAAAAATATGGCAATAGATTGTGATGCCGAGGAAGTCATCAAAAACTGCCTCCGGCATAATATCAGGTACTTGATCTTTGGTGATGCCGGTTGGTTCCAGAAGTCCGGATTCCGAAAGAATCTTACGTGCTGAAAGCGTTAGGGTACTCAAATCCCATATGTAGCTTTTTGTTTCAACAATCGACTTGAACTGCGCTGTCGGCTCCGCTTCACGGGCGACATTGACGATCTTGATGCCAGTTTCTTTTTCAAATGGATCGTAAAACGCTTTGCGAAACGCGCTATTGAAAGGGCCGCCTGGGTCAGCCAGGGTGAGTGTTGTCTGAGCCAGTGCGGGGCGCAGAATAGCGGGTGTTGCGAGTACCGCACTCGCACCTGCAAGCAGCGTGCGGCGGGTTAGCGTGAAAGACGATTTCGTAGTCATGGTGCTCCCTTTATTATTGTTTCAAAACCGTTCTGATGTTTTGAGTGGGTTCCCCTGCCTTGAGCAGTTTTGATTATGATCGGTTTGCCGATCTTATGGTGCGGGACAGGCGGTACCCATCCCGCAATGTTTGACGGCGTTAAGTTATGAAGCTTTTCGCGCCTTACGTGCAGCAAAGAAGGCTTCCATCATGCGAGCAGGTTCCCCTGTCGCATAGGCTTCGCGCTGAATGCGAACACCAGAAGAAAGTGCATCCTGTAGGCCCGCTTCGGTCATTTCATAGAAACGCTGGCGATTGAGGCGCATGGCCACTGGTGGCTTGGCAGCCAATTCTTCACCAAGTGATTGAGCTGCAGCGTGAACCTGATCCTGTGGAACAATGGTGTTGATGAGGCCGATGCGGTGCGCCTCGTCGGAATCAAGCAGACGTCCCGTTAAAACCAGATCGACAGTGCGGGCAAAGCCGATCATTTCCCGCATAATCCAAGAGCCGGTCGTGGTTGGAATGCCGGAATTGATTTCCGGCTGGCCGATACGGACATCAGCATGTGCGATACGAATATCGCAGAGAAGAGCCACCTGAAAAGCCGATCCCGCTGCGACACCGTTAAGTGCAGCAATGATAGGCTTGGATAGGGTTCTGATCCGTGTGTAGAGGCGTTCCCATTCCCCCATCCAGACTTCTGCACGATCTGCGTCGAATGTCTTGGTTTCATTTAGGTCCTGACCCGCTCCGAATGCGCGATTGCCAGCGCCGGTCAGAATGACGGCCTTAACTTCAGCGTTATCTTCCGCGGCCTGAAATGCCTTGATCAGCTGATCGCGCATCGCAGTGTTCCAGGCATTCATCACTTCCGGTCGGTTCAAAGTGATCGTTAGAACCGAATTTTTGAGAGAGGTGAGGATGAACTCAGACATCAATGTGTTCCCACTTACTATTGTAATGCAATAATTGTTATTGTATTTTGAATATTGCAATTGCAGTTTGTCAAGGCCGTTTTACTAATTTATGGAAAACCCGTGATGAGACGGGAGAATTGCTCGACCGTTTCAAGGCTGATCTGATGATGTATAAACAGGTAAAAATTTGGAGATGGGCCGCCTACGCGGGCAACGGTTCAGAGGGCAAAGCTCTCCTTAATGCAAGGCGCGATAATGAAAGAACCATTGAATTTGACAAAAGAAAAACAGTTGAGATCGTCGGAAGATTTGGCAGATATTGGCGGTGAAGCTTCAGGTCGCGGCGATGCGCTCATGGTGCGTTCGGTTGAAAAAGCATTCCGTGTATTGGGAGCTTTTAATTCTGACCAGTCCACACTGAGTCTTTCTCAGATTGTCAGCTTGACCGATCTAGATATGAGCGCTGCGCAGCGCTTTACGCATACGCTGATGAAGCTTGGTTTTCTCGCTAAAGACCCAATCACGCGTCAGTTCGAGTTGACTGCGAAGACGCTGGATTTGGGTTTTCATTACGTTCGAGCGAACAAGCTGATAGATCGTGCGATGCCTTATCTGCAGCATCTGAGTAAAGAAACTGAAGAGACGATTAATTTAACCGTGCCCGATGGCACCGAAATTGTGTTCGTTTCGCGTTTTCTGAGCCGCCATGTGCTGAATACAGACGTCATTATCGGGACGCGTATGCCTGCTTATTGCACAGCACCCGGTTTGGCTATTCTGTCGCGTTTGCCGGAAAGCGAAGCACAGGCGATTCTCGATCAGACACACTTTCGTAGTTATAATGCCAATACGATCACCGATCCAAAATCGATCATGAATGATATTCGTCGCTTCCGCGAAGATGGTTATGCGACGGCCTTCGAACAGGTCTATCACGGCGATGGATCAATTGCCTCGGCGATCACCGGACCGGATGGACGACCTATTGCGGCGATCAACATTGCAGCATCTTTGGCTCGATACTCGCGTAAAGATATCGTGTCGCGTTTCAGCCCTTATGTAATTGCAGCTTCAAGGACAATTTCCAAAGCCTGAGACAAGGCTACGACTTTTATCAAAAGTCTAAACACTATCCCACTCTGTCGCAGTCCCCAAAAACACTGTTGACAGAATTGACGCGGTACGGAATGTTTGCATTAAAATAGCAAATATTGCATTGCAATACTTAATGGGAAGCCCGATGAATGCCACTCTTGGAAAAGGGCAGCTTGTTGCCGCAGTCGCGTCACTAGGGAGCCCGCTGACGTTTACTTTTGACGGAGTTGAATTTCAGGGGTTTGAGGGGCAGTCAGTTCTCGCGGCACTTCTGCAAAGTGGCAAGGTTTTGCGATATTCTGAGTTCGACGGAATGCCGCGTGCAGGGTTCTGTTTAATGGCTGCTTGTCAGGATTGCTGGGTTTGGACAGTTGAAGGCAAGCGTTTGCGTTCGTGCTCAACCGTGCTGCGCCAAGGTATGGAGTTGCTGAGTGCTTTTGAAGCGTGGGGACAGCAATGATACGTCCTCTTATTATCGGATCGGGACCGGCGGGTATTAGTGCTGCACAAACACTGATTGAGAACGCTGCGCTTATCGGTCAACCAATCGAACCAACTTTATTGAGCGAGGCACCGTTTCCCGGCGGGCAAGGGTTACGCAGGCTCAATGCCCAAATGCAATTTGATCCGCAGAAACTCTTTCGCAATGAAGAGGAAAAATACCTGAATTTCCATATTCAGGCCAATAGGCTGATAGGACAAATAGACTATCGCCCGCTGACCACAGTGTGGTCTCTATATGAAGGCACAGCTTTTGTGGAGAGTGCTGGCCAAGTGGATGAACTGGCCTATTCGCACGTCATCATTGCCACCGGTGCAACAGACAAGATCATTCCGACAAAAGGTTGGACCTTACCCGGCGTTTACTCTCTCGGAGGCTCTCAGGTTGCGTTGAAAGATCAGGGCAGTTTTATTGGCCGAAAAGTAATTTTTGCAGGAAGTTCGCCTTTGCTACTTCTCGCGGCACTGCAATATCATCGTCTGGGTGCAAAGAATATTGTCGTGCTGGATACGACACCGCTCTGTAGCAAGCTTAAGGGGCTGGCTGGGCTTCGACACAGCTTCAAGACCGCATTTCAGGGCGCGCGCTATATGGCTGAGCTGAAACGTGCGTGTATTCCGGTTTACAGCGGCGTCTCTCTCGATGAGATTAAAGGTACCACAAGTGTTGAAGGTCTAAGTTTTCGTGATCGGAAAGGCAAACGCTTTAGTCTTTCCTGCGATGCAGTTGCTCTTGGTTATGGACTGCGTGCCGAAACACAGCTTGCAGAATTAGCAGGCTGCCAATTTGAGTTTGATCCGGATTTTCGTCAGTGGTTACCTGTGACAGATAACGATGGTCGCGGAGGCAAAGGTGTCTATCTGGCAGGTGATGGCGCTTCAATTGGGGGCGCCGACTGCGCCATTCAAAGTGGAAGGCTTGCTGCCTTTGCAATGCTCGAGGATATCGCGGCACAGGCAAACATAGAATTGCGGCATGAACAACGAATGGCTTTGCGCCAAAAGAAGCTTCAAGCAGCGTGTGCCGTGGCTCGATATCGTTCATTTCAGCGTAACCTTGCCAAAATTTTTCGCTGGCCGAGTGATAAGGTATCGGTAATTGGTGACGATACTGTTGTCTGCCGTTGCGAAGGTGTTTCAGCTGGTGAAATCCGCAAAAGCATCACCCAACAAGTTGGTCCCGTCGAGGTAAACCGCGTGAAGGCTATCACCCGTTGCGGGATGGGTCGCTGCCAAGGACGATTCTGTGGTTTGGCTCTTGCTGAAATTACGTCTCAGGCGACTGGTCTTAAGATCGAAGAAGTTGGTCGGTTACGTGCGCAAGCGCCCGTCAAACCATTGAATGTTGCTGCTGCCACTCTGGTTAGCTCAACATGACGTCACCCAAAGAAACGCAAACGCTTATCATTGGCGGCGGTTTAAACGGTGCATTTACTGCTTTCTTTTTAGCGCGTGCTGGCCATCGCGTTACGGTACTGGAAAAAGCATTTGTGGGCGCTCAGTCCAGCGGCGCAAACTTCGGCAACCTCCGCCTTCAGGGCCGCGATGTTCGGCAATACCCATTATCAATGCGTTCGCAGGAGCTGTGGGAGCAGCTTGATCACCTGACTGGTGATACATGTGAGTATGACCGCTCAGGCCACATCTACCTCGCATATAATGACGAGGACGTTAGTAAACTTGAAGCTTATGCGATAAATTCTCGCAATTTTGGGCTCGATATCGAGGATGTTGACGGGGCGGAGATACGCAAGCGTTTTCCCTATCTAAGCAAGAATATCGTTGCTGGTACTTATTCAGCTCGCGATGCAACGGCCAATCCACGTCTAGCAACGCCAGCAGTTATGCGTGCTGCAAAAGCTTATGGTGCCGAGCTGATTGAGAATTGCGAGGTGCTCGATACAAAGCCTGCACCTGGCGGCTTTGTAATAGAAACGCGTGAACACGGCATGTTTCGTTCAGAGCAGTTGGTGAATGCTGCTGGAGCGTGGGGAGGGGCCGTTGCACTGCAATTTGGCGAGGAAACGCCGCTCTTTTCTGCGGGGCCACCGCAATTCGTAACAGAGCCGCTTCCATACTTCATTCGGCCATCTGTGCAAGCTGTGGCTGGCAATGTGATTTTCCGACAAATATCGCGTGGCAATGTCATTGTTGCGGGGTATCCGCGCACGGCGAGTGATCTCAAAAATCAGCGTACAGTGGTGCCGCCACATAAAACTTTAGCTGGGATGCAGAACCTTGCCGAAGTAGCACCTATTCTGAGAAATGCGCAGATCATTCGGGTGTGGTCTGGCATGGAGGGTTACTTACCAGACATGATCCCTATAATTGGCCCAAGTGCTACAACACCAGGCCTATTTCACGCCTTCGGTTGTTGCGGCCACGGCTTTCAGATCGCACCGGGAGTTGGTGTCGTTTTGTCGGAGATGATTTTACAAGGCGGCTCAAATACCCCCGTAGGAGACTTCAGTATCGAACGATTCCGCAATGCTGTGACCGCACATGATAAAATTAAGAAAGAGTTTGATTGAAGCTGAAGTCCAGCCGACTTCATTTGTATTGTCTGAAAAGAGTATCGATTAATCTCTGTCCTGATGAATTAATCCCTTCAAATCGCATTGATAGAAGGGTAAATTGTCATGGGTGGAGTTCCTATAAATAGGACAATCAATGTCTTGTAATGATCCTGTGACCTTCGATGTATGGCAACCTGTTCTGGAATTGCGCAAAGGTTCGACCAAGCATCGCCTCCTAACAGACAAGATCGTGGAAGATATTGAAAAAGGTGTGCTTAAACCCGAGACGCAGATGCCAACGCATCGCGATTTGGCACATAGGCTCGGGTTGTCCGTTCAGACAGTGAGTATCAGCTATAAAGAGGCTGAGCGACGTGGTTACTTGCGCGGCGAAGTTGGACGCGGCACCTATGTTTGTAATCGTGTGACAGAACGGGCTGATCGCTTCATGCTTGATCGCGATCCAAGCGGTACAGCTGATCTTTCTATCATACGCGCTGTCTATATGGGCGCTCATGAGCGCGCTTCTCGAAAACTTTTTGAAGAGATGAGCCAGACAGATAATGCGAGCTTCATGCGGCCCTGTCGTCCAATTGCTGGTCTCGATCTCCATCGCAATGTGGCTTGTGAATGGCTGCGTGGCTTATCGGTCGACGTTGATCCCGGTCGAGTGATTATCACGAATGGCGCAGCACATGGGCTTTTCCTCGCCGTCGCTGCTGTGGTGCAGCCCGGCGAAGTAGTTCTGACAGAAAACCTAACTGATCACGGTATCATCGGTATGGCCAATGTGCTGGGTTTTACGCTGCGCGGTCTTCCAACTGATCGAGAGGGTATATTACCTGAAGCCCTAGAAACCGCATGTAAAGCGGGTGATGTGAAAGCGCTGGTAATCATTCCAACACTTGGGAATCCGACCAGTCATCTGATGAGCGCAGAAAGACGTATCACAGTGGCTGATATCGCTCGCCGATACGGTGTTTTTGTCATCGAGGACGAAGTCTATAAGCCTATCCTTGAGGAGCGATTGCCATCAATGCCAGAATTATTGCCAGAGCTTGGCTTTTTCGTCACCAGTTTCACCAAGACAGTGATGACGGGATTGCGTACAGGCTATCTGGTTGTTCCGGCAAATTACTCTATCCGAGTAACGTCGATCCTGCGTGTGACGAGTTGGAGCGGCGTTAATCTGGTTGCAGAAATGGCCAGTCGCTGGATTGAAGATGGCACCGCAACACAACTGCTAGAAATCCAGCGGAATGAACTGCGCCTGAGACAGTCTCTGGTAAGCGACATTCTCGGAACGCATGTCATTGGAAGCAATCCGCTGTCGCTATGTGCCTGGTTGCAGATTCCACGTAACTGGTCTGAGGATGGATTAGTCCGGGCCTTGGCCAGCAAAGGTGTCGCAGTGACACCGTCCGATCCATTTGTTGCCGGTGCAGAACGGGGCAATGGTGGTATCCGTATCTGCCTTGGCGGAAGGCTTTCACAGTCCGCCTTGCAGATGGCGCTTGAGACAATTCGCGAGACATTCGCACAGTTGCCGCCGGTTTATGACGTGAGTTCAATCGCCTGAGATCAGAGTACTGATTGCAAAAACTCTTTGGTTCGTGCTTCACTTGGCGCCTGGAAAATCTTTTCGGGCGTGCCTTCCTCGCAAATTCGCCCTTTATCGAAGAAACACACTCGATCTGATACTTCGCGTGCAAATCGCATCTCGTGGGTGACTAGAAGCATAGTCAGATCATGTTCTTTTGCGAGGCTGCGAATAACGGATAACACTTCGCCCACAAGCTGAGGATCAAGCGCGGAGGTCGGTTCATCGAAGAGAAGAACGCGTGGTCGCATTGCAAGTGAACGGGCAATTGCCACACGTTGCTGCTGACCGCCAGAGAGCTGAGACGGATAATGGTCCTTTTTATCGGTGAGGCCAACAAGCGATAAGAGTTCAAGGGCACGGGCCTCAGCTTCTCCACGTTTCATGCCCAGTACATGTATAGGGGCTTCTATGATGTTTCTGAGAACAGACATATGCGGGAAAAGATTGAAGCTTTGGAAGACCATCCCGACATGGGATCTGATCTTGCGCAAATGCGTTTCACTTGCCTTAAAATGTCCTTTACCGCTGGGTTCATGATAGGGCTCCCCAGAAAGCTCTAAGCTGCCTTCCTGAAATGGCTCGAGCGTCATCAAAATTCGAAGCACTGTCGACTTCCCGGAACCGGATGGCCCAATCAGCGTGACTTTCTCGCCCGTTTTGACCGAGAAATTGAAGCGATCAAGCACGGTCAGCGCACCAAAGCGTTTCGTTACGTCCTTAAAGCGGATAATTTCCTTGGTCATTTAAGAGCAATCCCGTTCTTTGGAAGTGTGCGTTCGAGCAGACGGATTAGAGCTGAACAGATGAGTGTCAGCACTAGGAAGATCAGGCCGACCATGGATAGTGGAACCAGATATTCGAAGGTTCGATCACCAATCAGATTGGCTAGGTTGAGCATATCCACAATGCTGACAACCGATAAAACCGGCGTCTCTTTGAGCATGGAGACGAGGTAATTTCCCATTGCAGGCATAATGCGCGGGATGGCCTGCGGAACAATAATATCCCGATAGGTGCGCCAGGGCGTGAGGTTTAACGCACGCGCTGCTTCCCACTGGCCACGCGGAATTGCTTCTATACCGCTGCGATAGACCTCAGATGTATAAGCTGAATACTGTAAACCGAGTGCTAAAGCACCGGTGAGGAATGCAGGTAACACGATACCGTACACGGGCAGCACGTAATAGAGAAAGAACAATTGAACTAGCAGCGGTGTGTCACGCAGAAATTCCACTACAACCACTGTTGGCCAGGAAATGATCTTGTATGGGCTGCGCCGCAAAAGCGCAAAAACAAGACCAAGCACTAGCGCGATGGCAAAACCAGTGGCAGCTGCCTTAAGCGTTACCGTCAGGCCAACCGCCAGAATGGGCAGAATGGAAATAGCAAAAGAGAGTGTAGACGAAGTGTCCCAGGCGTATCCGTAAATCATGCGAAACCTCCGGCCATCGTTTTGCGACGAAGGTGCCTTTCGAGCCAGCGAATGGCTGTGGCAAGAACGAGTGCCATAGCGAAGTAGCCAAGCAGCGTCAGAGAATAAATCGTGACATTATCAAGTGTCAGATTACGCAGACGTTGAGCTTGGAAGGTGAGATCGCTTATCGCAATGAGTGAAGCAAGAGCCGTGTCTTTGAGATTGTGAATAGCGAGATTGCCAAAAGCAGGCATCATTTCAACGATGGCCTGAGGTAAAACGATGTGAAACAGCGTGTGGGTTTTGCCGAAGTTTAATGCGCGCGCTGCTTCATGCTGCGCCTCCGGTACTGCCTGAAGTGCTCCACGCACCACTTCCGCGCCATAAGCTCCGATGTTCAGCCCAAGCCCCATGATACCAGTGGTGATAGGGTCGAAAGAAATGCCCACCAAAGGAAGCGCGTAATAGAGCCAGAACAATTGTACGAGCAGCGACGTACCGCGAAAAATCTCGATATATATGATGGCAACTGTAGAAAGGATCGGCCCACCGGCAAACCGGGCAATGCCAGCAGCAAATGCGAGTATAGTACCTATGGCCATCGAACTTAGCGCGAGGACAATTGTGATTTGAGCCCCTTTGAACAGGGCGGGAAGATATTCCGTCCAGTGCATATGGTCCTCTCCCGTCT
The DNA here is from genome assembly GCF_002252525.1 of Brucella pseudogrignonensis. GTDB lineage: Bacteria > Pseudomonadota > Alphaproteobacteria > Rhizobiales > Rhizobiaceae > Brucella > Brucella pseudogrignonensis. Next base: position 10,080 of record NZ_NNRM01000052.1, on the reverse strand, counting down.
AAGATGAGATGAAGTCTGCCAAGCCGTTCTCAAGCCTGGCAGACAGCAAAAACATTACTTTGCGTTGCAGAGGCTTGCTGTATCGACGGTGCGCGCGGCTTCAACGCTTTCTTCGCTAAGCCCATATGTCATCAGAATTTTCTCGTAGTCGTCAGTTTTTTTAAATTCGATCAGCGCCGTGTTGAACGCTTCATAGAATTCTTTGTCTTCCGGGCGGAAGCTGAATGCTCCAAAACTGCGCGCGGATTTTCCATCCACAACTGGATCGGTAAACGGGTGCGCCTGTTCAAGCTCCGGCGAGTTTTCCACGAGCTTTGCTACGGTCAATTCAGTGGCTGCATAGGCATCAGCACGGCCGGTTTGAACCGTTGATGGTGCGTCGGCATTGCCTTGGATCATAACGATCTGGGATTCATCAATGCCCATACCATGCAGAAAGTCGATCTGATCGGCACCCGAAACAATGGCAACCTTCAGCGATGGGTCTTTCTTGATGTCGTCATAGGAATGGATGTTTTTCGGGTTGCCTTTGGGAACCAGAAGGCCCTCGCCATAGCTTGAATTTGCGACAGTAAACTGGACCTGCTTGCAGCGATCCGGCAGGACGTTCTGCTCCGCTCCCACAAATTCAAAGCGTTTGGCCTTTAACCCCGGAATAAGCGAACCAAATGGGGTTACTGTCCAATCAATTTCCTCAATACCAAGTTTCTTAAAAACTGCTGCGGCAACATCCGGACCGATACCCTTAGCAGCGCCGCTGGCATCCATATATCCGTAAGGAACTTCGTTTGCGGTTGCCCCGCGAACAAAGCCCGCGCTTTTCAAGTCATCAATCGTGGTTGCCTGTGACGGGAGAGCCATTACAACGACAACTACAGTCGCAAGCAGGGTAGAGATTTCAGTGAGTTTAATACGCATTGTGTTCACTCCTCTTTATGAATGCCGGTTGATTTTTGTTCCGGCTTGTCAATTGGATGGTAATTATCTTCTTATCCGGAAGCGGGCTCTCCGCTTATGGTCGCGATAACTGAGAGGCAATCGCCCATCTTGATAAGACCTGGAAAGTGGCGGGCGGCAAGGATACCATCGAGGGCCGCACGATATTCCTGTGGTACTGCTCCCGTACGCGTCACCGAATGGACGCGGGCGATAACATCACCTTTACGAAGCTCAGCACCTAAATCAACTAAAGGCTCTAAAAGCCCATCCGTATCTGCAAAACCAAAACATTCCTGCGATGGCATATCAAGCCAGGTGGTCGGCGATAGCTCGACTTCGCCTTCCATAATTCCTGCATGGCGCAAAAGATTGCGAATACCACGTTTGGCGATTGTCGCCGTATAGGCTGAGATCGTGCCACCACCAGAAAGCTCAGTCGTAACAAAGACTTTGCCTGCTTCTTCAGCTGTAGTGTCGTACATTCCAACTGCATCGATCTCAATCATCTGCATAGAAAAGGGTGCTGAAAAAGCTTTGACGGCGGCAAAGCAGCGCGCTTCCTGAGCCTTATCTGGCAAGGCATGTGCTGCTGCATAGGGTAGAAAATCCAATGTCCGACCGCCCGAGTGAAAATCCATTACGATGTCTGCGGTGGGCAATAGATAGCGGGTAAAATAGTCAGCAATTTTTTCCGTAACCGAACCATCCGGACGCCCCGGAAAGCTGCGATTGAGATTACCCTTATCTATAGGCGATGTACGTGTACCAGCTATAAATGCCGGATAGTTCATCGCCGGTACAATGATAATGCGACCGGTAATCTGCTCAGGCTTTAGACTGGAAGCGAGATCAAAAAGTGCAACTGGACCTTCATACTCGTCACCATGATTGCCTCCTGTCAAAAGCGCGGTCGGGCCATCACCATTGCGGATCACACAGATGGGAAGCATTAATGATCCCCAGGCTGAATCATCTCTAGACCACGGCAGACGTAAGTGACCGTGCTGCACACCGTCGCGATTAAGATCAACACTCAGTGTAATAGGTGAGGGTCGGGACGGAGGGGATGCGTGCATCATCATGGCACCCTAATCCTTTACAACCAGCTTGCGTGGTACGTTAGAAAGACATTCGACACCTGTTTCTGTAATCACAATGCTTTCTGTTATTTCGAGACCCATTGTCTCAAGCCAAAGACCTGTCATGAAGTGGAATGTCATGCCGGGTTTGAGTTCCGTGCGGTCACCGGGACGCAGGCTCATTGTACGTTCGCCCCAATCGGGTGGATAAGAAAGCCCGATCGAATAGCCGGTACGGTTGTCTTTGATGATCCCATATTTTTTTAATACGGCAAAAAATCCGTTAGCGATGTCTTCGCATGTGTTGCCCGGGCGTGCCGCTAAAAGGCCCGCTTCCATGCCCTCCAATGTTGCTTTTTCCGCATCAAGAAATGCCTGGGTGGGCTTACCGAGAAAGACTGTTCGGGAGAGCGGGCAGTGATATCGCTTGAAGCAACCTGCGATCTCGAAGAATGTGCCTTCGCCCGATTTCATAGGTAGATCGTTCCAGGTAAGGTGGGGTGCAGAGGCGTCAGCGCCTGATGGCAAAAGGGGAACGATTGCGGGATAATCGCCGCCAAATCCATCAACGCCACGAGTTCCGGCGTCATAGATTTCTGCGACCAGATCACATTTGCGCATACCCGGTTCGATCTTTTCGACAATTCGCTGATGCATTACTTCAACTATACGACCGGCCTTACGCATATAGTCGATTTCGGTCGGGCTTTTGATTGCGCGTTGCCAGTTCACAAGACCCTGCGCGTCTTTGAAATGAGCGTTCGGCAAATGTTTTTGCAGTGCATGGTGGGCGGCAGCGGTGTACCAATAATTATCGAATTCGACTGCGATGGTTTTTTTACCCCAACCCCTGTCTTCAAGAATGGACGCAAGCAAATCCATTGGGTGTCGTTCCAGCGACTGCACATAATGATCGGGGTAGCCGATAATACTATCATGGCTGATCCAGGCAGTGCGCTTTGCGCCGTTGCCGTCCTGACCGCGCCCATACCAGAGTGGCTCACCGTCCATGGCAAGCACAACGCATTGGTGGACGTAGAACGACCAGCCATCATATCCGGTCAGCCAATGCATGTTGGACGGATCGGTGACGATAATGACGTCAAAGCCTGCCTTCTCCATAGCGCGCCGGGTTTTGGCAATTCGCTCGTCGTATTCCCCGCGGCTGAAATTGAGTTCCACACTCATTGGCTGGCTCCTGCGTTTTTGCTTGAATCAATCTTTGCACCGACATCGACAAGGATGGCGCGTTGTGTAGCGAGGCGGGCAATGGCGGTGTCCTGAACGCCAGTTCCAGTCAGGTCACAAACAGTAATGGCATTAGGCTCGCGTTTTGCTGTACCAGGATCAAGAATGATCTGGCCTAGTTCCAAGAGATTGGCTTCGGATTTGACAGTACCGGCACTTATGGCGTGATGGAGTTCCCCAAGTCTGCTGGTCTGGTTTGTGCTATCCGCGACATAGATTATTGGGAGCTTGAAAATCGCAGGGTCGAGCTCGTTTTTATGTTCAGCATCTGAGCCCATCGCCGTGACGTGCTGCCCTTCCTCCAGCCACTCAGCCAAAAGGATCGGTGTTTGAGACGGTGTGGTTGTTACGATGATATCTGCACCTTGACAGGCATCTTTGGCATCCGATTTAGCCGTAACGAAAAAGCCGAGCGTATCCATAAGCTCTTGCGCGGTACGTGCTGCTTTCTCTGGATCGCGCGCCCAGATGCGCGCTTCGGTGATGGGGCGCACCAGAGCAAGCGCCTGCAACTGGAGTTTCGCCTGCATCCCTGCACCAAAAATCGTTGCAATATGTGCATTCTCTCGGGCGAGATATTTTGCGGCAACTGCGCCTGCTGCAGCCGTGCGTATATCGGTCAGATATCCGTTGTCGAGCAAAAGCGCTTCAATCAATCCTGTCTTGGCGGAAAACTGGATCATCAGCCCGTTTGTGGATGGAAGGCCGATTGATGGATTATTAAAAAAGCCGGGGCTTATCTTAATGGCAAAGCTGTCTAAGCCCGGAATATAAGCGGTTTTGACGTCTACTTCCCCACGTTGAGCAGGAATGTCGAGACGTAGGATAGGCGGCATACTGACGTCGCCATCTGCAAGCGCACGAAACGCATCTTCCACGCAAGCAATGCTTTCAAGATCAAGAGATATGATCTCTCGAAGATCGGCTTCGGTCAGGATTCTCATTTCGGCCATCAGCCAGCCCTCAGATATTGGTTGTTCATGATTGCGCGGTGTTGCTCTGGATCGATGTTGCCTCCAGATATAATGATGGCTGTTTGTCCGGCAGGTCGAATTTTGCCGCTAACCAAGGCGCCTATACCAACCGCTGCGGCTCCCTCAATGATTTGCCCCTCTTGCAATGCGGAATGCCTTACACCTGCAGCGATTTCTTCTTCATCGAGAAGGATTACGTCGTCCAGCAACGCCCTGCACATCGTAAAGGTCCAGCGGTTGTTAATCCCGATGCCTCCGCCAAGAGAATCCGCCAGCGTATCCAGCTCTTCGACGTTAATTGGCTTGCCCGCTTTAAGGCTTGCATTCATCGCTGCCCCTCGCTTCATTGAGATGCCAATGATGCGGGTCCGTGGGCGCTTTGCTTTCATTGCTGCAGCGATGCCCGCCGCCAAGCCGCCGCCAGAAAGCGGTATAAGGACGGTGTCCACATCTGAAAGATCATCTATTATTTCAAGTCCGATGGTGCCCTGACCCGCGATCACGCGAGGGTCATCAAAAGGCGGAACAGCCTTCATGCCTTCTTCTAATACAAGGCGGGAGACTTCCTCCATAGCATCATCCTGCGATTTGCCAATAATGCGGATGTCAGCTCCCAGATCGCGTATCGCCTCGATCTTGTTGTGTGGAACAAGGGAGGACAGACATATTGTTGTGGTCAGGCCTTGAATAGATGCAGCATGTGCAAGTGCGCGCCCATGATTGCCGGTAGATGCTGTGACAACTCCATTCTGCCGTTCATTTGGTGCGATGGTGAGAATGGCGTTGGTTGCACCGCGTAGTTTGAAGCTGCCAGTCTGCTGATGATTTTCAAGCTTGAGAAACACAGGGGCTCCTGAATGCTCGGTCAGGCTTTCTGAGCGCACAAGCGGCGTTCGTGCGATATGGCCTCGCAGCCTTTCGCGCGCTTTTTCTATTTCAAAAAGGCCAACATTCTCAGACACGTCTTCCGCCTCTCACTCAATCGCAAAAAATGGAGAAACGTTGCGCCGCTTGAGTTTTGGCCGCGCAGTAAACGAGCTGAAATTAGGCGCAAAGATACACCTTCTGCGAAACCGTAAGGCCGCGTTCTCGTTCCCCATATGCTTGTTTTTATCGTTGAGACTAAGATTGGTAGACCAAATAGATCATGTCAATAATTATATTGGATCATTACAATTAAGCTCTGAAATGACTTTCGACGGCTTGCTCTTGAATGGTGGTGGCGACCATGCCAATGAGAATGGAGCATAGACGCACTCACATTGGACCGGTTGAATGAAATCCGCCCTCAAGCTAGACGCTGTTGATCTTCGTATTCTCGAAGCTGTGCAGGAAAATGCGCGGATCACTAAGATTGCTTTGGCCGAAAAGGTCGGACTGTCGCCAACCCCTTGCTGGCTGCGGCTGCGTAAGCTTGAAGAGGCGGGTGTTGTCACAGGCTATCATGCGCGTATCGCTTTTCGCAAAATTGCTCCCATCGCGCATATCATGGTGCAGATTACGCTCGGCAATCATCGTCAGAGTGATTTTGACCGGTTCGAGCGCGCGATCACGGTCATTCCTGAGATTGTTTCGTGCTGGTCTGTCGGGGGGGGCGTTGATTATTTCCTGATGATTATGGCGCGTGACGTTGATGCATATCAACGCCTCATCGATCGCCTTCTTGACCAGAATATAGGTATAGAGCGCTATTTCACTTACATTGTGACCAAGCTGGTAAAAGACGAGAGAACTGGAACGCCGTTGTCGATCCTCGCAGACGATATCGAATAGTCTAAACGATCTGTTTAACCAACAAAGTTTAGACCAATCCTACTGTTCCCGAATGCGCATTTGGTCCGAACATGGGCTCAAAATATGAGATGTTTCTTCCCGAATTGGGAGAAGCACAATGAATGCTGTTCTGGATCATCCGACACAACATGACGGGCTTAACAGGCTTCGGGACAAACATCTCTTTCGCGAATTGAGCTATGTCAACGGCCGTTGGGTTGCTGGCGATAAGGCCGAGACTTTTGCTTTGTCTGATCCAGCTACGGGAAAGCGACTGGCGCGAGTGGCTAGTTTAAACGAAGTTCAAACCCATCTTGCTATTGATGCAGCTCAAGCGATTTTCCCGCAGTGGCGCAACAAATTGCCTCAAGAGCGGGCTGCGATCTTACGTCGGTGGTATGAGCTCATTTTGGCAAATCGCGAAGATCTCGCTTTGCTGATGACACTGGAGCAAGGCAAACCGCTGAATGAATCCCGTGGTGAGATAGACTATGGTGCTGCGTTCATCGAATGGTTTGCCGAAGAAGGCAAACGGCTTAATGGTGAGGCCATAGCAAGCCACTTGCGCAATGCCGAAATGCTGGTGCGGCCAGAAGCACTGGGTGTTGTAGGGTTGGTGACCCCGTGGAATTTTCCAAATGCAATGATTACTCGCAAAGCGGCAGCAGCTATTGCTGCAGGTTGCCCGGTTGTAGTGCATCCTTCGTCAGAGACACCGTTATCGGCGCTTGCATTGGCTGAGCTCGCGGAACGTGCCGGAATGCCAGCAGGTCTTTTCAATGTCATTACAGGAAAAGCTGGGCCAATTGTTGACGCATTGTGTCGGGATGAACGCGTGCGTGCAATAAGCTTCACAGGCTCTACGGAAATTGGAAAACTCATCGCCGCAAAATGCGCAGCCACTCTCAAGCGTCTGGTGATGGAGCTTGGTGGCCATGCACCTCTGATTGTTTTTGATGATGCCGATATCGAGCGCGCGGTCGATGTTGCTATGGCTGCCAAATTTGCAACATCTGGCCAGGATTGTCTTGCGGCGAACCGAATTTTTGTCCAGCGAAGTATTCTTCCAGCGTTCACTAAAGCCTTTGGCGCGCGCATAAACTCTTTGAAGGTGGGCAACGGTCTTGATGCGGATGTCGAAATTGGCCCGATGATGCATAGTCGGGCCGTTGACAAAATTGAAGCGCATGTTCGCGACGCAGTCAAACGTGGTGCCAAAATTGAAATTGGTGGCAACCGTATTGAGAAACAATCTCTGTTCTTCGAACCAACACTGCTGACCAAGGTGCCCGATGATGCTGCAATTATGCATGAGGAAACTTTTGGCCCGGTCGCGGCAATGTCTGTTTTTGATGACGAAGACGAGGTGATCGCACGCGCTAATGCAACGCAATATGGTCTCGTCGCTTATGTCGTGACCACAAATGGTGCACGCCAGCTACGCATGGGCCGCGCACTGGAATACGGAATGATCGCAATAAATCGCGCGAAAATTACCGGCGCTCCGATCCCATTTGGTGGCTGGAAACAATCGGGTCTCGGTCGCGAAGGCTCTCATCAGGGTATCGAGGCTTTCACCGAACTCAAATATCTCTGCATTGATACCGCCGCGTGAAAACGTGGCGATTAGAAAGGAACATGACCATGTTGAACAATAGTAATGAACTCACTGCCTGGGATCGCGATCATTTTTTCCATCCTTCTACACACATGGGAATGCACGCTCGTGGTGAAACTCCAATACGCGTATTGGAAGGTGGTGAAGGCGTTTTCATCACTGATGTGAATGGTCGTAAAAGTCTTGATGCCTTTGCGGGGCTCTATTGCGTCAATGTTGGTTATGGTCGCACGGAAATCGCCGATGCGATTGCAGAACAGGCGCGTAAGCTTGCCTATTATCATGCTTATGTGGGGCATGGCACTGAAGTATCGATCACGCTCGCCAAAATGATTATAGATCGTGCGCCTGCGCATATGAGCCGTGTTTATTTTGGTCTCTCAGGTTCGGATGCCAACGAAACAAACATCAAACTGATCTGGTACTACAATAATATTCTTGGTCGTCCGGAAAAGAAGAAAATCATCTCGCGTTGGCGTGGCTATCATGGCTCAGGCGTGATGACAGGTAGCCTGACCGGCCTCGCAACCTTCCACAATGCCTTCGACTTGCCGCGTGCCCCGATCCTTCATACAGAGTCACCTTACTATTTCCGTCGCGCGGATCGCTCTATGAGCGAAGAGCAGTTTTCGCAACATTGTGCTGACAAGCTTGAAGAGATGATCCTGGCTGAAGGACCCGATACAATTGCAGCCTTCATCGGCGAACCAGTTCTGGGCACGGGCGGCATTGTGCCACCACCCGCTGGTTACTGGCAAAAGATACAAGCTGTTTTGGATCGATATGATATCCTGCTTGTTGCCGACGAAGTCGTCACAGGGTTCGGCCGGCTTGGTAGCGTGTTTGGTTCTGATCATTACGGAATGAAGCCGGATCTCATTACTATCGCGAAAGGATTGACCTCGGCCTATGCCCCGCTTTCGGGTTCGATTGTTTCCGATCGTATGTGGCAGGTTTTGGTGCAAGGATCGGATAAAATGGGGCCAATTGGTCATGGCTGGACATATTCAGCGCATCCGATCTGTGCGGCTGCAGGTATAGCCAATCTCAAGTTAATTGATGAGCTGAACCTTGTTGAAAACGCAGGCTCGACTGGTGTCTATTTCCGTAAGGCGCTTGAGGACGCAATTGGTGGTCACAAGCATGTAGGTGATGTGCGCGGGGAAGGTCTGATGACGGCGGTTGAGTTTGTCGAAGATCGTGATGATCGTAAATTCTTTGACGCTTCGCTGAAGATCGGTGCACAGGTTTCGACGGCACTTCTGGCCAACGGCGTCATTGCTCGCGCCATGCCGGAGGGCGATATCCTTGGCTTTGCACCTCCACTCTGCTTGACACGCGAAGAAGCCGATAAGGTCGTTGATGCAACGGCAAAAGCGATTACAACGGTATTTGCTTAATCGGAATTGCTGAAATGTAGTGGCTGAAGTCATGCTTCGGCCTTACTGCCGTCGAAAGTTTGACCCTCACCGTCTTATGCGATGGTGAGGATTTTCTTTTGACACTGCAGAATTGTCGATTCATAGAACCCGCATGTCGATTGGTCCTAAAGCTATTGCTGATTTAGGCAAACAGATCAGAACATAAATGCCGATTTGAATATATTTCGGGGCGGCGGAATGACTGTTTTTGTTTTTGGGAAGAATAATACTCATATTCAACACCATCTTGGACAGGCAAACTTCGTTGTTCCTTTAACACCCAATATTCAATTGAGAATGCAAGAACTCAAGGCGTCGACCGCTATGCCGTGCGTTCTTGCCATGATCGCTATTGTAGCGGCGTTTTCCGGTCTAATTTTGTCAACAAGCCCGACGTCAGCCCAGCAGGTTTCGGGGCAGGGAGGAGCTGGGGGACAGCACGCAATCAGCCCTCCTCGGGCAGGGGGCTCTGGAGCCGCTGCCACCTCTTATTCAGGTGGTGGAGGCGGTGGAGGCGGTGGAAAGAACGCAACCTCGGCATCCGGTGGTATCGGCGGGCATGGTGGAAGCGGGCCACATGCCCGGGGCGGAGGTGTGGGTGGGTCGTATAACAGCCCGGGTCACGATGGTACGAAGGGTGCGGATGGTGTCGGAAAAGGCTGGATCTGGGCACCGGGCAATTTCGGCCATGACGGGGGAAGTGGCGGCGGCGGTGGAGGTGGCGGCTCTCCATCGCCACTCCCATCGGGACTTATTCACAATATTTCCAACTCTATGGTTGGAGGCGTTGGTGGCACAGGTGGAAATGGTGCCGTTGGCGGGATAGGTTATTCAGCAGCATATTTCCCCTTTTCGTCATACTGGGATGGGACCGGCGGCGGTGGTGGTGCAGGCGGCGGCGGTGGTGGTGGTGGAGCCGGACTGTATTTTACATCGTCCACGCAAGGTTACCTGCCTGCCGATCAGGTTGCCGCAAATATTTCAGCCAATATTACTGGGGGCACCGGCGGCGATGGCGGATACGGCGG
>NZ_NNRM01000051.1 GCF_002252525.1 Brucella pseudogrignonensis | reverse complement strand
GGCATTGTATTGGGTGGCCTGAATGCGGATCATAGCCATATCATTCTGGGCGAAGGCGCAAGCGTTAAAGGTGGGCAGGGCGGAGACCGGGGATTTCGTGGAGACCATGGTTCAGTCCAGGAAGGCACGATGTCGCCAAGCAATGGCAAACCAGGTCTGGCGGGCAAGGGCGGTCAGGGCATATGGCTCAACTCTGGCGCCGACTTGCGAATAGATGTCGGTAAAGGCGCAGTTATTCAGGGCGGCGACGGTTCAACTGGCGGCATCGGGATTGAAGGTTCTGCATCCCAATCCATCGTCGGTGTGGCGGGAATAGTGTCCGGTGGCCTTGGTTCTGATGGAACACGCGCAAACGCTGTTTCCATCAATGGCACGGACAATGTGCTGCAGCTTCGCAATGGCTATCAATTGGTCGGTGAAGTCAATCTGGGCACTGATGTCATGCTTTCCTTGGCAGGTAGTGAGAATGCGACCTTTGATCTCAGTGGTATTGGAACCCAGTATCTGGGCTTGAACCATCTGATGAAGCAGGATGGAAGCACTTGGACACTCAACGGAAAATCCAGTTCACGCTTTGCGGATGTGAGCGTTAGTGCTGGCCGTTTGGTGGTTGGAAGCCAGTCTTATCTGAAATCCGACATTGGTTTCGTTGATGGTGGTGAAGTTGCCGTCAATGGAAACGGCACTGCAGATTCCGCGAAATGGACTGTCGATCAGTCTCTTCTCGTTGGCAATATCAATACAGGCAGCCTTGAGATTTCCGATGGTGGCACTGTCAAAGTTGGAAAAGATCTGCTGATCGGCGAGAATAATTCTGTCTCGGGTATGGTCAATATTACCGGCTCGCAGTCGAAACTCACTGTAGGTGGCATGTTGGCCGTTGGCGATTCCGGTCAGGGATCCATGACTGTTTCTGACGGCGCACAGGTTCAATCCGGTAAAGTTGCTATCGGACGAAACTCTGGTTCAATAGGCTCTGTTGTCGTCACTGGCACAGGTACAAAATGGACCGCGCAGGAAATCTTTGTCAGCGGCGGCAATGTTGATAATGATGGCGGTCGTGGCTCACTGACCATTTCGGATGGCGCAACGATTGGTGCGCCACGCGGTATGATCGATGTTGGTGATCATGGGGCCTATGGGGTTGTGAATATCGGCGCTGCCGAAGGAGAGAACGCAGTAGCACCAGGCTTCTTCGTCGGAAGTGATCTTCTGCTCGCTCCCTTTACAGACGCAGTCTTTAATCACAATGCAACTGACTACAGTTTTGATGCGTCGATATCGGGTTTTGCAAACCTCAAATTTCTTTCGGGAACAACGAAACTGACGGGTGACAGTTCGCTTTTCAACGGCAATGCGACCGTCACCAATAGTACCCTGAACATGGCCGAAAGAGCAAAACTCGGTGGTACGCTGACGGTCGGCAGTGCCGGTCGTCTGGAGGGTTCAGGCCAGGTCGGAACGACAATCATTAATGCAGGTGGCACTCTCGCACCGAGCGGCACGCGGTCGATGACCATCAATGGTGATCTCACACTGAATTCCGGCGGGGCATTTTTACCAAGCGATACAGCCTCACTCATCGTGAACGGCAATGCGACGTTTAATAGCGGCGCGGCTTATAATTATAATCTCGCCGTTGGTGGGATAGCGACCAGCGCAACAACTGTCGTTAACGGTAACGTTGCTTTGAATGGTACGACCTTGAATATCTCAGGTGAACCAGCAATCGGTTATCACCGCTTGATCTCCTATACAGGTAGCCTTACGCAGGAGAATGGCGGACTGAATGTAGGTTCAACGCCTGACACCACACCTTTTGGCTACAATTATGCCATCGACACTTCCGTTTCGCGGTCAGTTGACCTGCTTGTCAGTCCTCAGGGGCTGAATATTCTCCAGCTGTGGGATGGCGGCATTCCTGGTGGCAACAATCAGGATGGCACATGGAACACTGCAAGCCAGAACTGGTCAGACCCAATTGGCGGCACGGCTGACACAACATGGGGCCATGGCTATGCCATCTTCCGCGGGTTTGGTGGTCTGGTCACGATTGAAGGCGCTCAATCAGCGGTCGGATTGCAGTTTGCGGGCGGCAATTACAGAATTGATGGGAGTTCAGGTGCCACACTCAATCTGGTGGGCTACAGCGGTCCCGGCCTTGAAATTGATGTGCCGGAAATACGTGTCCTCAACAATGAAGGGGCTGTGATCAGCGCCGATATTACCGGCACATCAGGTCTTGAAAAAACCGGAGACGGCCTGCTCGTTCTATGGGGAAACAACACATATAGCGGCAATACTTACGTCAGCGGTGGCATACTTCAAATAGCCTCGATGCAGAACCTTGGTGCATCGAGCAATACTCTCATTATCGACAATGCCATGCTACGAACCGCGAACAGCTTTGACATGACCCAGGCCATAACGCTTGGCGGCGTGTCGACGATTAATGTTCTCCTCGGCGAAGAAATGAAGCTTTCGGGCGGCGTTACCGGCGATGGTATGTTGTTCAAGGACGGCGGCGGTACGCTTCTGCTCAGTGGAGCTAACAGCTGGTCCGGTGGCACTTGGATTAACGACGGTACGTTGCGTATCGAAGAGGGTAACTATTCGGCGATCGCTTACAACTCCGACTATGTGATCACGGGCGGCTTGCTCGACCTCAATGGTATGGATTTGCGGATGCGTTCGCTGATCGGAAGTGACGGCGAAATTTCGATTAATGCTTCCACACTCACAATCGCGCAGGATACCGATACTATTTTCGCTGGAAGAATAACCGGCAACAACTTTGACAGCAATCTGATCAAAACCGGCAACGGAATGCTCGTGCTTACCGGCAATAGTTCTTATTACGGCAGCACCACAATTTACGGTGGCTCGCTTGCGATCTCCGATGCACGGAACATTGGGCTTAACGCTGGCTCTTCCAGACTTGAGATAAACAATAACACTGCGCTGATAACTCTTGCCGATATCGAGCTTAATCGTCAGGTGACTTTGGTTGGAAATGCCACAATCAATACAATCTTCGGCACAACACTCGAATTAAGCGGCCCAATAACCGGATCTTTGGGCACGCTCTACAAGGATGGCGCCGGACGGCTCATCATCTCTGGCAATGGCACCTATGGTCAGGGAACTGTAATTGCTGGCGGCATATTGCAAATTGGTGATGGAGGCACGACCGGCTCCCTTACAGGCAATATCGCCAACAACAGCCTACTGACCTTTGATCGCTCAAACACCTATACTTACAACGGCGTCATCTCCGGAGAAGGCGCGGTTCTTCAGGCAGGCTCGGGGACAACCATCCTGAGCGGCGATCACAGCTATACCGGCAACACATTCATCACTTCAGGTACGTTACAGGTCGGTAACGGCGGCGAAACCGGATCGATTAGCGGCTACGTGCTCAATGATGGCACGCTCGCATTCAATCGCAACGATGATTATACTTTTTCAGGTCTGATCGTCGGTACCGGCGCACTGGTGCAGGCAGGGTCCGGCGCACTTATCCTTGATGCCGATAATTACTATACCAGTGGAACGAGCATCGAGAGCGGCACGCTTCAGATCGGCAGCGGTGGCAAATCAGGCTGGATCACAGGCGATGTTGCCAACAATGGAACGCTGGCCTTCAATCGCTCTGACGCATTTGAATTTGCAGGGAAAATCAGCGGGACCGGCGGCTTTCAGCAGAAAGGCGAAGGCGCTGTCATTCTCACAGGAGATAGCAGTTACACAGGGGCTACCGATGTACTGGCCGGGCGGCTTGCGGTTAATGGTTCCATCAGTTCTTCGATACTGACAACAGTGTACGAAGGTGCAGAACTTGGCGGCAACGGTACTGTCGGGCAAACCTTTGTCGATGGCGGCACACTTGCACCCGGCAATTCAATCGGCACCTTAAACGTAGCAGGTGATCTGCAGCTTACCGCATCATCCGCTTATCAGGTTGAGGTTTCACCGACCAATTCAGATAAGGTCAACGTTTCAGGACAAGCGGATTTGGGCGGTGCCACTGTCCAGGCTATGTTTGATCCTGGCGCTTACATAATGAAGCGTTACAATATTCTCTCCGCGAACGGTGGCCTTTCAGGCACAACCTTTGGCGAAGAAGTAACAACAGATCTGCCAGAGAATTTCGCCTCGCTTCTGCGATATGATGCCAATAATGTTTATCTTGATCTCGAAATGAGCATTGGTGGTTTGAATGTAAACCAGCAAAATGTTTCGACAGCACTCGTCAACTACTTTGACGAGAACGGCCAGATTCCCGTCGCCTTCGGAGCATTAGACGCGGATGGGCTGAGCGCGGTTTCCGGAGAACTTGCAACAGCAGCGCAGCAAACCACCGTTGATGCTATGAGCCAGTTTATGAATACGCTTGCCGATCCGCTGGTAACGGGTCGAGCCGGACGTATCACAACATCACAAACAACGGATGCGAGCGCTTTTGAAAATCGCTGGAGTGTTTGGGGTGCTGGCTACGGTAGCGCTCGTTCAACCGATGGCAATGCGACTATAGGTTCGCATGATACTCGCGGTCGCGTTTATGGCGTAGCTGTTGGCGCGGACTATCTGGTTTCGCCCGATACGATCATAGGCTTTGCAGTTGCTGGGGGAGGCACCAAATTCAGCCTCGCAGATGGCATGGGTAGTGGTGACTCCGATCTGTTCCAGGCAGGTATCTACGGCAGACATAATATTGGCAATGCCTATATCACTGGTGCGCTTGCTTATGGTTGGCAGAGCATTGATACCGAACGTACAGTTTCATTCCACGAAGCGGATCAGCTCAATGGCAGCTATCGTGCCAATTCATGGTCTGGGCGACTTGAGGCTGGCTATCGCTTTGAAACGCCATGGCTCGGCATAACGCCTTATGCTGCGGGCCAGTTTGTGAGCTTCGATCTGCCATCCTATTCGGAAAAAGCCTATGCAGGCAGTGACACCTATGCGCTTAGCTATTCTTCTCAAAAGGAAACGGTTGGACGCAGCGAACTGGGCTTGAGCCTCGACAAGTCTATCGCACTTTCCGACGGTGTGTTTACAGCCCGTGGACGCCTTGCTTGGGCCCGCAATTTCAACAATGAGCGAAGTGTCTTCGCTGCAATAAACGCCCTGCCCGGAGCAGGCTTTGTGGTCAATGGCGCATTGCCGCCCAAAGATGTTGGACTTGCCAGCATTTCAGCCGAGATGAGCTGGACCAATGGCCTTTCACTCGGAGCAGCTTTTGATGCCGAGTTTTCAGGTGCCAGTGCCAATTATGCTGGCAAGGGCGTGCTTCGTTACAAATGGTAGAAACGCGAGCTTGGGCTATTGTGGCCCAAGCTCTGCAGCGAGTTCGTGAACGCTTGAGCGAATATCATTGAACATCCCGAAATTAACGCGGTTTGCGACGACCAAAATACCGAGTTTACGGTTGGGTGAAAGTACCACATAAGTCATAAAGCCGCCGAGGCCGCCGCTCTTACCCAGAAGCATAGGTGTACCATTGCGTGGCATCGTTACAACCCAGCCGAGGCCCATTCCTTCCCCGCCGGTCACTTCCGTGCCAACGACACGTTCGAGGCCGTCATAAGGTAACCACATTGTATGGTCGAGCGTATGTGCTTCCATTGTTGTAGCGGTTGGATTGAGATGCCATTGCATCCACTTCACCATGTCATCGGCCGTCGAATAAACACCGGCACTGGCATACATAATGTCTGGTACGATGTTGTTCGGATCATTCTTGTTGAATGGATCAAGGCCAACCATCATGCGCTTTTTCTGCTCGTCGTTCAGCACTGTTGTTGTGTCAGCCATGCTCGCAGCTTCAAATACTCTACTCTTCAGCAGATCGGCAAAGCTGCTATTGCCTGCTTTGGCGAGTGCATCCCCCATAAGTCCATAACCGAAATTGGAATAGAGCGTGGTCGTGCCGGGCACGTAAGCAGGTGCATTTGATCCGATCCATTTCCAGTAATAGTTGCGATTAAAGGCATCAAACGGATTGTCGGAAGGTTTTGCGCTCGGATCTGCAAGCTCGCGTGGCAAGCCTGCAGAATGCGTGGCAAGATCAAGTAATGTAATTGGTCGACCCGTCTGCTTCACGCTTGCACCATCTGGAGCGTACTTCGCGAGCGGGTCTGTCAGCTTCAATTTACCATCGGCTGCCAGCGAGGTAAGCACATCGGTTGCGAACACCTTCGAGATAGAACCCAATCGAAATATCGATTTCCCGTTTGGCTCCGTATCGTTGCCGGGCACGGTCTCGCCAAAACCTTGAACGATACTTTCGTCGCCGCGAACCACTGCGATGGTGAGTGCTGGCGCGCCGGAATTGAGGAACAGTGCCATGCCGGTCATGGAGACGGCGTCCTTTAAAGCGAGGTCCTCAGCACTGGATTGCTGGGTCGCCATGACGACCAAACTGCTCGATATCAGCAAAGCGCGGATAAGGCTTGAAGTGCGATAGTCAAACGATTGGCTCGAACGCATGTTGATCCCCTGTTCACAAACTGGCGTCGCTATTTTCATGCCGCAAGCATTGAAAACAAGCCTCGTCCCGAGCAATAACAGAAGGATGAATCAACCTGCCCGTTGGATGAGTGGTCTTTGTGTTTTGAATGTTGAATGATTGGGTTGTATTACACGCCAAGTCTTTCGCGCAATGGTTTACGATAAACGCGAGAAACTGGCCAAGACTGCTGTATGGCGCGCATTTTGATCAACCATTTATCCGGCTTGCTGCGATCAACATCCGAGACATGCAGAACGTTTACGAAGGCCGTGCGATGCACTCGGAAGAAGAGGCTTTCCGGTAATATGCTCATCCATATGCCAAGTGCGCGTGAATCAAGCACCATTGAACCATCACTGAGCCAGATTTCACTGTAGTTTCCTGCAGACCGCACGCCGACGATGGTTTCAGGGCCGACACCACGCACAACGCCGCGTTTTCTCAGATAAACAAGTGCTGCTGTCTCGTCGGTGATTTCCGGTTCCGGCATGTGGTTTTCGCGTGGGGCATAACGTGCCTGCGCAATAAGTCTTGCGCAATGAAACATGGCCTTTACCTCTGAGCCGGACCAGTTCTGGTATTCATGCGTGGTATCGAAGCCGATAATCCCGCGCAGACGCTCGTTATGAAAGATCGGGATGCTGAGGATGCTCTTATTGCCCTGACGAATGAACTCGACCTGTATCGCCCGCGCTGCGCGCGGGAGATTATGAACATTGTTGACCGCAACAGCACTGCCCGCTGCAAGATAACGATGCAGCCACGCTATCAGTGTTGTGGGTGTTTCCTGAAGCTCTTCTAGATAAGAGGTCGTTTCAACGCGGCACCATTCATGCGTATTGCGAAAACGCAGGAGATCTTGTCCATATTCGATCATCCAGGCTCGATCTGCGCCGGATACATTGCCAACAAAGCGAAGAAACTCGGCTATTGCAGTGTCGATAGGGAGTTTGAGAAGATCCATGGCACAGGCAAAGGGCCAGTCCAGAGCTGACGCGTCTGCGCAGTCTGCTTCCGAATAGATACGGTAAGACTCACCGATACTGTCCAAACTTGGCCCCGAAGTTTGTTTGTGTTGCCTGGTGTTCTGATTGTTGCCGCCTTTTTGCACGCAAGACTGTGCTGAGGTGATCTATGGATAGGCTTGGTATTATCCATCTTTTGACAATAATATCCAGAATTTTGGCTGCAATTTTTATGAAAAATTCCTTTTATTACTGAAAATAGACTTATCGTTACATATTTAGGCTTTTCTCTATTTTAAGTTGCATGGCGTATTTCTCAATTTGGCTATCGGCTGTGAATTTTCGAATTCAACCCTTGCGAAGGTGAATATTAATGTAATAACATTACAAGCATTGGTTTTGACCATGTCCCAATTTTGAAAGAATGCCTGAGCTTATGAGTGACGCCTGCCTGACTTTTCGCGATCTGACGCTTGGCTATAACAGCCACCCGGCGGTTCACCATCTCAGCGGTGCAATCCAAATTGGCTCACTGACTGCGATTGTCGGCGCTAATGGTTGCGGAAAATCGACCTTGATGAAGGGCATTGCCGGTATTCTGCGGCCCATGGCGGGAAGCTGCATCGTCCAGGAAGGAAAAAGCATTGCTTACCTGCCGCAGCAATCGGAACTTGACCGTTCCTTCCCCGCACGCGTTATTGATCTGGTAGGGCTTGGTTTGTGGCCCAGGCTCGGGCTTTTGAGCCGTCGTACTGCCGAAGACCGCAAGGCTCTTGCTGATGCGTTGATTGCGGTTGGTCTCGAGGGCTTTGAAAACCGTTCGCTTGATAGTCTGTCTGGGGGGCAGTTGCAGCGTACACTTTTTGCGCGTGTTCTGGTTCAGAATGCTGATCTGATTTTGCTGGATGAACCATTCAATGCAGTCGATGAAAACACGGTCGCTGATCTGATAGAGCTTATCAGGGCGTGGCATTGTGAAAAGCGCACGGTGCTGGTGGTCGCGCATGATCTCGATCTGGTGCGTGACCATTTTCCGGATGCATTGCTTCTGGCGCGCCGACCCGTTGCCTGGGGTAACACACGCGAAGTGCTGACATCAGAAAATCTTGCACGCGCCCGGCACTTCAACGAAGCATGGGATGAGACGGCGCATTGGTGCGATGTGGGGAACGCGAAGCATCAGGAACATGCCGCTCTGTCGGGCAGGGAAGCTGCCTGATGTCCATGATCCAAGAATGGCTGATAAGCCCGTTTCTCGAATTTGCCTTTATGCAGCGTGCCTTGGCTGGTGCGATCATGCTCTCGATCAGCGCATGCCCGGTGGGCGTGTTTCTGATGTTGCGACGCATGAGCCTGACTGGTGATGCGATGTCCCATGCCATACTGCCGGGTGCGGCTGCAGGTTTCCTGTTTTACGGACTGGAAATTGTCCCCATGACGATTGGCGGAATGATTGCAGGCGTCATCGTGGCACTCTCCGCAGGCGTCGTGTCCAGACTAACAATACAGAAAGAAGATGCCTCCATGGCTGCTTTCTATCTGATTTCACTGGCGATTGGCGTGCTGCTCGTCTCCATGCGTGGATCGAGTGTTGATCTCATGCATGTTCTGTTTGGGACAGTATTGGCACTCAACAATGATGCGCTGGTTCTCATCGGATTGGCTGCGGTTGTGACCTTATCCGCACTGACAACTCTCTGGCGGGCATTGATCGCGGAGTGCCTTGATCCGCTGTTTCTACGCTCGGTCTCGCGGTTGGGTTCGCCTGTGCATTTCATCTTTCTCGGGCTTGTGGTGTTCAATCTCGTTGCAGGTTTTCAGGCGCTGGGAACGCTGCTTTCGGTTGGGTTGATGATCCTTCCTGCTGCGGCAGCGCGGTTCTGGACAAACCGGGTCGAGACAATGTGCATTCTGGCGACATTGTTCGGCTTGGCAGCGTCGCTGTTCGGTCTACTGTTGTCTTACCACCTCTCTCTGCCATCAGGACCGGCAATCATCCTGTCTGCCGGAGGGCTTTATTTCGTGTCGGTGATCGCTGGAACGCGCGGGCTTTTGCTCACGCGGCGAACCCGACGCGCGCATAGAATAGCTTAATTGAAAGAAGGACGAACCAAATGATGAGGCAATGGAAACTTGCCCTTGCGACCAGTATTGCGGTCGCGTCAATCTGCCTCCCAGCCATGGCTGCGGATAAGAAGCTGAATGTCATCGCAAGCTTCTCCATCCTTGGCGATATGGCGCAAAAGGTTGGCGGAGATCGCATTGAACTCCGCACACTGGTCGGTCCAAATGGTGATGCACATGTTTATGAGCCCAAGCCTTCGGACGCTATTGCCATGGCAAAAGCTGATGTCGTGCTGGTCAACGGGCTGCAGCTTGAGGGTTTTCTGTCCCGTCTCGTTGAGGCGAGCGAAACGAAAGCAGTCATCCTCGAAGCAACCAAGGGTGCGAATATATTGCGCGATCCGCATGGCGGTCACTACCACTATTACGGCACAAAGGCTGTGTTCCACGAAGCGCCCTTTGATCCGCACGCATGGCAGTCGGTCGGCAATGCCAAGGTCTATGTGCAGAACATTGCCGATGCCTTTTGTGCGGCAGATGCGAATGGTTGCGATACCTACAAGCAGAATGCATCTGCCTATAAAGCCGATCTCGACAAGCTGGATACCGAAATCAAGAATACGGTCGGGTCAATTCCGCAGGAAAAGCGCGTGGTTGTCGTCGCTCATAATGCGTTTCGGTATTTTGAGAATGACTATGGCATAAAGTTCCTGTCGCCACAGGGGGTCTCTACGGAATCTGAAGCGTCAGCTGCCGATGTTGCTGGCGTGGTTCGTGATATCAAACAAGATCACGCTTCAGCAGTTTTCGCAGAAAATATTGCCGACTCCCGGCTTGTCGAACAAATCGCATCTGAATCCGGGCTCAAGCTTGGTGGTGTTCTCTATTCGGATGCCCTGTCTGCCGCTGATGGTCCAGCCGCGACTTATATCGACATGATGCGGCACAATGCCGAAACCATTCGCAACGCAATCATCCCCCAATAAGCGCAGCTCATATCACTACGGCTGTGGCTTTGAATGTTATGTAATATCATTAAATAGGAGAGTTCTATGAAGAAGCTTATGCTGACAGCCTCGGCGATTGCCATGGCAGCGGTTTTGGCTGGCGGAAGCGCGAAAGCAGAGGATGACGTAACCGCATGGCGGCTCTTTGTCTCGGATCATGCAGAGCCTGTCGTCAACGTGATTGATGCGCTTGATGGCGACAAGCTTGCCAGCTTCAAGGTGAAAGGCCCGGCTTCGCTTTATCGCAGCGAAAGCGGTGAGACTGTTTATGCCGTACAGGGTGCTGACGGCACAGTTTCAGCGATTTCATCGGGAATTTCGTTCCACGATCACGGCGATCATGCAGATATCGATATCGATGATGCAAAGCTTCTGGACGTATCGCTGACGGGAACGAAGCCTGCGCATTTTGTCGAACGTCAGGGTAATATAGCTCAGTGGTTCGACGGTGAAGACCAGGCACGTTTTTTCACCGAAAAGGCCGTTGAAGATGGCAAGCTGGATGTGAAAACGGCCAGCGTTGGTGCTGCACACCATGGCGTTGCCGTTCCTTATGATAAATATGCCGTCGTCACGATCCCAAATCCGGACGATGCATCCAAGCGTCCGATCGGTGCGCGAATTGTTGACTTTGATGGGAATAAGGTTGGTGAAGACGTTGCTTGCCCCGGCTTGCACGGTTCTGCCGGATCGGGAAGCATTTATGCTCTTGCCTGTGATACCGGCCTGTTGCTGATCTCGCAGGACGGCGACAAGCCTGTCATCAAGCATCTTCCTTATGATCCATCGCTGCCTAAAGCCAGCGCTTCAACTTTGATCGGCGGCAAGGGTCTGCAGTATTTCGCGGGCAACTACGGACCTGACCGTATCGTTTTGGTTGATCCATCTGAAGCGGATGGTGGTTTCCGTCTCGTGCAATTGCCGACCCGTCGCGTGCATTTTGCTGTCGATCCGGTGCGCCCAAAGTTTGCCTATGTCTTCACGGAGGACGGCCAGCTGCACCAGATCGATATTCTGAAGGGTGAAATCATTCATTCCATCAAGTTGACCGAGCCTTACTCGATGGATGGTCACTGGAGCGATCCGCGTCCGCGCATCGCCGTCGCGGGAGACAACGTTGTGGTGAGCGATCCTCTCCAGAGCAAGCTGCACCTCGTCAATGCTGTTTCATTTGAAAAGGCTGGCGATATCAAGGTTGAGGGCAAGCCTTTTAATATCGTTGCGGTTGGTGGTTCCGGCAAGGTCCATGAAGGCGAAGAAGGCCATAACCACGAGGGACACAAGCACGAGGAACATAAGCACACAGAACATAAACACGACTGATAGTTTTACCTATCTCCGTCCGTCGTGAACTTGGCCCGGCCTTAATGGTCGGGCTCTTTTTTAGTAATTGATAGTGACGATTACCGTGTCCGTATAAGTGCCTGAAGTGGGCGTTGTTTGTGGTGCAACGCGGCCATAAATAGTAACATTTTGCACTGCCCCTGTTCCTGTGCCGGGAACGATCTGGTTCGCAGCGCTGCCCCATGCCACGGTGCGGGCAGCATTTGAGTAAAGTCCATAGATGATCGCATTTGACCCAAGTGTCATTCTGCGCTGTGTAGGCTGAGCATTGCTCAGGCCACCACTCAAAGCAATACTGTATGGCAGTCCAAGTGTGCAGTTGATGGTCAGGGTGCCCGTTGCATCGACGTTGTTGAGGAGATTACTCTGTGAGCCGAAATTGATGTTTGTTGCGGAAACCGTGCAGGAGCGGTTGATGTTTGCCTGAACGGTAAAGGTTGGTTGAATAGGGTTGTCTACAACCGTCGAGCAGTCAGGTGCTCCCAACAGATAGCGAACATAGTTTACGCGCGCTTGCCCGCCAGCAAATGTTGATAGGTAAGTCCCTGCGAGTTTCGATGCCTGCGAGCCCAGAATACGACCATAAATCGTGCGGGTTGCCGTTCCCGGACCCAGAATAGGAGCGATAACATCAATTGGAGGCACTGTTCCCAAAGTCGCGTTTGTCGATGAGCCCCACGGGATCGTGCGGTTCGCATCCTGATAAAATTGGTAAGTCAAATTATTAGTGCCATTCAACATCAGGCGATTGCCGCCAGAACTTCCGCCGCTACCGGCGTCAAGGTTTGGGCACAAGCGCATAAGAAGGGCGAGATTGAGTGAACTCGTGCAGGTGACACTCAATGTTGCAGTTGTGTCCACCGCAGCACCTGACTGGAGATTGACGGTGCCGAAATTCATGTCGGTGATGCTGGCCGTACAAGTTTGAGCGAGCGCTACACTCATACCCGTGAGGCTCAGGAATATTGTGGCAATGATCGTCAGAAATTGTTTTCTCATTGGTCTTTCCGGCACACGGCATCAGGTATTGTGGTGCGTCCGCTTGCAGTTGCAGGGGCATTGAATGTGACGGTGCAGTTTTCACCGTTTGATTGCTGTACGCTAAGCGTATTGGAACTGGCTGCATTCTCGATATAGACCTGTCCCTCATAGCCAACGATTGTATCCTCGCTACCGTTGAGCTTAGCGGAAGCGCCTGTTTCAATATATTCGCCTGCCTCGTCACGGATGGTAACAAGAACCGGCGTGTTCTCGGCAGAGACATTGAAATCAACGACTGCGCCGCTGCGATCACTTGGACGAACGACCTGGCGGGTTGTTTCAACGCTGGCATCAAGCGGCAGGTTCGAAGGGTCGATCGAGATGGCATTGGCCTCATAAGAACGGAGATCCGTCACCAGGAACTTACCGCGCTTGTCGGTTTTTCCAATGGGGCGGTTTTCGTAAAATACTTCAACGTCAGGCGCGCCGACATCCACCACGCTGAAGGCATCATCGACGCGGTTAGACAAGAACACGCCGCCACCAGCTGCGATAATCGAGCCTTCAAACTGCGCATTCGCCCTTACGTTGTCGTTATATTTTTCGACGCCTGCTTCCGCGCGACCGATAGCGCTGCGGTAGCTTCCGCTCGCCGCCACGATATCGTTCTGACCGTAGGAGCCTCGCACGCGCCAGCCGGTGCTTCCAACGACGGGTTGTTCTGATTTCATCAGCTCTGCGGTGACACTGGTGCCTTTATCGTCTGAGGATATGCCGCTTGAGGCTGTGATGTTGCCGTCCAGCGTCCATGACAGGCCCGCAAAGACACCAAATGATCCTTTGCGTTCCAGGTCCGTGAAGGTTGATAAAAAGACGTTGCCTTTGTGTCCAATCCCCTTCGTTGCTGTAATGCTGAGGATGCGCGATTTGTCGAAATCCGCTGTTTCAAGCTGCGCATAGGAAAAATTGAGGTTCATATTTTCAAATATCGGCGGCAGGGAAACCGATGCCTGATCAAGCGATCGCGGAGGTTTGGCACTATAGATTGTTGAAGGGAGTCCGAACTTTGCGATGTCGGCGGTGACGGAAGCGATATCGTTGAAATCACCAAAAGTACGCTGCGTTCTGGCAAAAAACTTGATGTCCCAGAGTTCGGCTTCAAGACTGGCTGCAACCTGATAGCCTGTCTCGTCACCAAAACGGCTGGCAGATGCAGCTACGGAGCCAATGCCGAAAGTGCCGATATTGAAGACGCCACCTGCGCCTCCATTGTAAAAATCTTCGGCACCTTCGACATGGGCTTCGAGGGTCAGTTGATTGGTGAGACCATAGCGCAGTGTAGCTGAACCAACGGGCCTTTGATCGTAATCGTTTGACTCA
This sequence comes from Brucella pseudogrignonensis, assembly GCF_002252525.1. GTDB lineage: Bacteria > Pseudomonadota > Alphaproteobacteria > Rhizobiales > Rhizobiaceae > Brucella > Brucella pseudogrignonensis. The sequence continues at coordinate 17,927 of NZ_NNRM01000051.1, read as the reverse complement.
ACGCCGTAATAGCGACGCGCAAAGCCTATTTCAGCGGAGAAATCTGCCAGCCCCTTCGCCAGAAGGTCAGAGGATGCATAGAACGGGGTTTCGGAAACCGTTTCGCGGCCAAGTGCGTCGCGCACAACCAGCCGTGCGGTGCCCGAGCCGGTCACAATCGGCAGATTGGTAATGGAGAATGGACCGGACGGCACCGAGCGTGACGCACGCTGGGCATTATCGACATAGACATCGACAGTTGATGGAACTGCTGCGGAACCTGAAAGCTCGGGCAAAGGCATCGTCACCAGATCAGGGCGAAGATTGAAATTGCGGCGTATCTGTATGCCACCCAGACGGGTAGGACGGGTCCAGGAAAGGCCGCCGGAGATGATGTCACCAACATTATACGTCATCAGGCGATCTGGATCGGAGTAAGACCAGCGCGTATCAAGGCGCGTCGTACCGAAGTTTTCTGCATCTGACGAGCTTAGAATTTGCGATGAGGTGAGAACGCCATAGGGTCCGAACAATCGACCTTCAAGCAAGCTGGAAACACCCTGGAATGATGTGAGGTCGTCCCATTTCGGGCCGCCAGTCGAGCCATAGATGGTGTAGTTGACCAACCCTCCCATATTGCTGGTTATGACAGGCTTTTCCTCCTCTTCTGTGGGCGGAACGTCGTCAGCCTGCGCGTCGATCACGCGCGCTGCACGGCTTCCCTCCACTGCATCAAAACTCACAGTCTGGTTTTCTTCATCATAAGTCGCCACCACACCGGGTAGCCGACCTATATCAACCCAGCCATCCTCTCTTATTGCTTCTTTCGCAGGCTTGATGCCCACATTCTTCAGTTGCTCTGGCTCGATCAAAAGGAGCCCGTCGGGTGTTTGACGAAAGGCAGCAATCAACTCACTAGGCGAACCATTCACGAAGACTTCAAGTTGCAGCTCCAGAAATTCGCTGTCAGAATGATTTAATTCCGCCAACGGGGGTGGCAAATCCTGAGCCGCAGCCTTCGGAAAGGCTGAGAAGATCGTCATACCGGCAATCGTCAGAACAGCAAGGTCAACCGCCCTTGGCGTTCGCTTGAGCATTAAACGGGCCAGCTTCGCTTTGTGCCGAGATTATCAGCGAGCCACCACCTCGATTGCCACTTGTTCCCGGTATGAACCAGGAAGCGCTGGAATTACCCAGGACGTATCCGACAAGTCCCTTTTGCTGTGCGACTGATGCGCCGCCTTTGCTTTTTACAGCCAGATCGGAAACGCGCAGCCGTTTGTCGCCGGTATTGCGTGCTGTTACCTGATAGCCGCCTGACTTTGGCTGTGCGCTCCAGGCTACAGCAGCGCCGGAATTTTCCGGCGGCGAGAAAAATACCGGAATGGAATGCCGAACGACGAAGGTAACGGTTCCGGATTTCTTTCTGGAAGCACTTGGCAGTTCATCGACAATCAAACGATAGCTTTCTTCGGCCTTGACCGGGCGCTTGGATGTACGCACCACGCGAACCATATTTTCACCGCCCGGTTTGAGCTGTGAAATTGGCGGGCTTACTGCGACATCGGTGGCCGGGGTATAGGTGTCAACGCCGTTGCTCTGGCTCCATTTGAAGATTCTTACCTGCACGCTGATTGGGCGTTTCGCATCATTGGATATACGTACGCTCGATGCTGCCGTCGGCGCGCTAAGATCGACAAGCACCGGTGAAACACGCAACGATACGCTTTGCGAAAACGCAGGAGTTACGTGCAGACCGGCAAGTAATGCCGCCGCTAACACTAGACTACGCATGATATTTTTCCTTTATGCTCAGTACGTGATCGTCGCCGTTACCGTATCGGTATAGACGCCCGGCGCGGGGGTGTTCTGAGGTGGCACGCGGCCATAGACAGTGAACTGTTGCGGTGCGCCGGTGCCAGTTCCCGCGAGTGTGTTGGTGCCGACAGTCGTGCCCCAGACAGTGTCTCTCGCAGCTGTCCGATAAAGAGAATAGGTAACTGTTGCGCCGCCAGTGCCTGTCATAAGGCGATTGGTAACTGTTGCGCCTGAGCCGCCGCTGCCAGCACTGAGTGCCAGATTAAAGGGCGTGGTGTTTGTGCATTGCACTGTAACAAGACTGGTCGCATCGGTGTTCGTCGTGAGCACCCCATGAGAGCCAAAATCCATGTTGGTCGCTGAATTGATCTGGCAGGCGCCAGCAATCGTTATCTGCACTGTAAACTGCGCAGTTGTTGTCTGAGCAAAGACGATTGACGGAGATAGAACTGCCGCCGCCGCCAAAGAAGCTAAAAGCGTACTAAACTTAATACACATATTCCCTCCTGTATGCCGAAAACAGACTGATATCAGCCGTCCTCCGATGTTGTTCGCATCACAAGTATATGTATCTATTTCACTTCACTGATTTGGAATTCTATGGGTATTCCAAATCCATATCAATGTTCATTTGGTGGAATTGTTAGAAAATTTTATATAGCAATCATGCTGATGAATATTGGTGCAGTTTTCGTTAAATTCATTATCTTTTGCAGTTTTTATTCAACTTAAAATGTCAAAATTAAACAATAAAAATCGATATTGTACTATTTATAGATGTTCATATTGACTTGGATTTTCGTTTGTAGGGTTGTCTTCACGTAAAGAAAAGAAATTTTGTCATGTGGTGATTGGATGACTGATTCCCGTATCCGGCGGTGGATTGTGAGTGCTGATGTCATCTGACTGTCACGCAGGCGGAATAAAAGCGCGCAAACCATTCAGATTGCACGCTTATGTTACATGAAACCAAAATACACGCGGATGTTGCTGTAAAGGCAGAAGGTTTAAGCCTTGCCTATGGTAGCAATACGATCCTCAAGAACATTGATCTGGCACTGCCAAAAGGTCAGACGCTTGCTCTGCTTGGCCCGTCAGGATGTGGGAAGACAACTCTTCTGCGTCTCGTAGCCGGTTTGCTTGCGCCGACCAGGGGTTCTGTCACGATCAATGGTGTGCAGGTTGCTGATGCGGCGAGTGGTCGTTTTGCGCCGCCTGAAAAGCGCCACCTCGGCATGGTGTTTCAAGACTACGCACTCTGGCCGCACATGTCGGTCTATGGAAATGTCTCGTTTCCGCTCGAAATGCGTGGTGTCGGGCGTGCCGAGCGCGAAGCGCGTGTGAAATCTGCACTCGACCGCGTTGGTCTTACTGGCTTCGGCGATCGCTCGATCAGCGATATGTCTGGCGGACAGCAACAGCGTGTGGCGATTGCGCGTGCAATCGTTGCCGAGCCGGGCCTCGTATTGTTTGATGAGCCCCTCTCCAATCTTGATCGTGAATTGCGCGAAAACATGGTCAGCGAAATCGGCCAGCTCGTCGCCAATCTCGGTCTCACCGCCATCTATGTGACGCATGACCAAAGCGAGGCTTTCTCGCTGGCGCATCAGGTTGCAATCATGCGGGCGGGCGTTATCGAACAGCTTGCAGCACCCGAAATGCTTGTTGCGCAGCCGTCTACGCCAGCAGTTGCGGATTTTCTGCGGCTGGGTTGTGTGATGCCTGTTGAACGCGCAAATGCCGGCTATCGCATAGCGCAAACGGAAATCCACCTGTCGCACCATGCCGCGCCCGCAATGGCGACACATGTGCTGTTGCCGTCACGCTCAGTTCGCAGCGTCGAAATGAGCGACGCATCTATTCCTGCCACCGTTCTGCGCACGCAGTTCCGTGGTGATGGACATCTCACAACAGTCCGCATCGGTTCGCAGCATAAAGGTCACGAACTGACCTATCTCGATAGCGCTCGTCATTCTCTGGGTGTTCCGGTGGGCATTGCAATCGATGCGGAACAACTTCGCTGGTTCGCCTAATAGCTCTTTCATCTCAGGCACATCTCAGGAGAGATTAATGAAGAAGTCCCTTTTCGGTGCAGGCATGGCATTCGCCGCAGCACTGCTTGCAAGCACGGCCGCTTTTGCCGACATCACCGTTTATTCGGCTGGTCCTGGCAAGCTGATTGAAGGTCTGGCCGCTGGCTTCACGGCCAAGACCGGCACGAAGGTCAATATCTTTCAGGCAACCACTGGCAAGGTCATGGCTCGTATCGAAGCTGAAGCTGCCAACCCTGTTGTCGACGTTCTGATTTCGGCTTCCTGGGACACAGCAACCGATTTCGCCAAGCGCGACTGGCTCGTGGCTTACACCAGCCTGAACGCTGAAAAAGTTCCTGATTTTCTGAAGAATGAAACCGCTGTTGCACAGGGCGTTTCTGCTCTCGGCATCGCATGGAACCCGAACAGCAAGACGCCAAAGCCAACCGAATGGGCCGACCTTGCCAAGCCGGAATATAAGGATCTGGTGAACCTGCCAGATCCATCGCAGTCGGGCGCAACTTTCGAACTCGTTGCAGCTTTGCAGGCGGAGCAGGGCTGGGACTTGTTCAAGCATCTGCATGAAAACGGCGCGGTTGCTGCCGGTGCCAATGCAGAAGCGCTGAACCCTGTGCTTCAGGGCGCGAAAGCTGCTGTTTTTGGCGCTGTCGATTACATCTCGCTTGCAGGCAAGGCTAAGGGTGAAGCCATTGACGTGATCTTCCCAACATCGGGCACCGTCATTGCGCCGCGTCCGGCCATGATCCTCAACTGGTCGAAAAATCAGGACGAAGCCAAGCAGTTCATCGATTACATGCTTTCCGATGAAGGCCAGGAAATGGTTGCAAAGGCCTATTTGATGCCTGCACGTTCCGACGTAGCAGCAAACCGTCCTCTGATCAGCGATCTCAAAATTCTGAAGATCGATGCAGAAGCTGTTTATGGCAAGCGCAACGAAACGCTGAAGGAATTCAACGCGATCTTCGGCGCGAAAAAGTAATGAACGGGCGGCTCTCCTCACTTGTTGAGGAGAGCCGCTTCATTTTGTTTTGTTTTTAAAACGCTGCCTTTTCCAAGGCGGCGGGAATACCGCAGAGGCAATCATGAGTGCTAAGACCGCTACCGCTGCAAATCCGCTTGGGCTTGTAGCCGTCATCGGCCTTGCCATTGTCGTCGCGGTTCCGTTTATTTTCATTGTTTTGCAGGCCATTTTTCCGCAGATCGGGCAGGGCGTGTTCAGCGCGCCTTTTGTGCATTTGCCTGCATTGTTTGAAGATCCAAAGCTCCTGCGCATGATCGGCAACACCATTTTGCTCGGTGTCAGCGTCGTCGTGCTGTCGGCTATCATCGCAGTGCCGCTCGCCGTGTTCCGGGCGCTTTATAAAGTGCCGTTTGCGCTGGTCTGGGACGTGCTGATGCTCGTGCCCTTCATGATCCCGCCCTATATTGCGACGCTTGGCTGGATCATGACTTTGCAGCCGCGCGGTTATCTCGATCAGCTTGCTGGCTTCAACCTCGCACCGTTTCTGTTTTCGCTTGGCGGTATGACATTCGTGATGGCGCTCAACACGTTTCCGCTGGTCTATTTCGCGGTGTCGCGCACGATTGAAGCGGTTGGCGCACGCTATTCCGATGTGGGCCGTGTGTTTGGCGCGTCGCCATGGCGTTCTTTCTTCCGCATCACGCTGCCGTTGGCAACACCGGGACTTGCAGCAAGTCTGCTGCTCGTATTCGCTTCGGCAATCGAGGAATATGGCACACCAGCTGCACTTGGAAGTCGTTCGGGCTTCGACGTGCTGGTAACGGAAATCGACCTTCGCATATCTGACTGGCCGATTGATCTTTCGGGTGCAGCTGTGTTCTCGCTGGCACTGGTGTTGTTATCTCTTGCGGCTTTCATGCTTCAACGCTGGATTTTGACGCGCCGTTCTTATGTGACGACTGGCGGTAAACCGCAGAACAAAGACAAACGTGATCTCGGTGCGTTCAAGGTTCCTGTCATCATCCTGTTTGGTGTGGTTGCATTTGCTGCAACCGGCGTGCCGCTCCTTGCCATTCTCGCAACGGCCATGTCGAAGACCATTTCCGGCGGGCTAACGCTGTCTAATCTCGGTTTTGATAATTTTGCAGATATCGCTGACAACAGCGCGGGCGCTATGCGAGCGCTTACCAACAGTCTTTCATTGGGTGTCGCAAGTGCGCTTCTGACCGGTTTGCTGGGTGCTATCGCTGCCTATGCAGTTGTGAAAATGCGTTTCCGTGGGCGTTTCTGGCTCGATGTTCTAACAGTGCTGCCAAATTCGCTTCCCGGTGTTGTTGTTGCGGTCGGTCTTATCCTTGCGTGGAACCAGCCATCACTGCTCATTTCACCTTACAATACGCCGCTCATTCTGTTGCTTGCCTATTGCTGTATCTTGCTGCCGCAGCCAATCCGTTATGCAACGGCGGCGTTTCATCAGATTGGTGATAATCTCGAAGCTGCGGCGCGTGTCTGTGGAGCAAGCAGTTTTACGACTTTCCGCCGCATCATGCTGCCGCTGATCGCACCAAGCCTGATTACCGCGATGCTGTTGGTCTTTGCGGTGGCAACGCGTGAGCTGGTTGCTTCCATTCTGGTGGCGCCTGTCGGTATGCAGACGATCTCCATCTTTATCTGGCGTCAGTTTGAACAGGGATCAATTGGACTTGGCATGGCCATGGCGTTCATTGCGATCCTGTTGACGACACTGCTGCCGCTTCTTCTTATGGGACTGCTCAAGCGCACAGGTTTGGTGAAAACCTAAAGCGGTTCTTGTGGAAGCCGAATTTCCAGAACCGCTTTTTTTCTTTCGTTTTCGCATTATCCAACGCAAAACCGCTTCGGACTTTTGCTGGAAATGCTCTGCCTGTCGACAAATTGCGTACAGAGATTTATCCTTTCAGCGCGTCACAGAGTCCGTGGCGGGCTGAAAGGAATAAGCAATGTCTCTCACCACCCAATATCCAAGCATTTCCAATGATGAGCGGCTGGAGCGTATCGACGTATTGCGTCGTCGTCTTAGCGAAACAAACATTGGTGCCTTGCTGCTTGGGTCGACCGAGAGCCTGCTTTATTACACGGGCCTTGTCTGGCATTCGAGCGAGCGCCTGCTTGGCGCAGTGATTACGCAAAGCGAGATTGTCTATATCGTTCCGGGTTTTGAGCAGAGCCGTGTGGAAAGCCTTCCGCATTTGGCTGGTGAAATCCGCATCTGGCAGGAAGAGCAAAACAGTGCAGCCCTCGTTGCCTCACTGCTGAAAGCCGGCGAAACGCTCGCCGTTGACGATGCTGTGCCGCTCTTTGTTTATATCGCTTTGCGTGGACAAATTGGCGCCGACCGTCTTGTGGATGCTGGCCCGATCATTCGTGAACAGCGTATCGTCAAGTCGCAGACCGAAATCGACATCATCAAATATGCCATGGGGCTGACGCTGGAAGTGCATCGCCGCGCACATCAGTTTATTCGTCCGGGCATAGCCGCCTCCGATGTTGTGCGCTTTATCGACGAGCAGCATCGTGAATTGGGCGCTGGCGGCGGCTCGACCTTCTGTATCGTTTCCTTTGGCGAGGCCACCTCTCTGCCTCATGGCGCGGATGGCGAACAGTTCTATAAAAATGGCGATGTTATTCTAGTGGATACCGGTTGCCGGATCGATGGTTATCATTCCGATCTGACCCGCACCTATATGCTGGACGAGCCGACAGCCGATTTTGAACGCATCTGGACAATTGAACGGCAGGCGCAGCAAGCCGTGTTCGATGCTGCGAAGATTGGTGCTGCCTGTTCCAGCCTCGATGATGCCGCTCGCGCCGTGCTGGTCAAGCATGGCTTAGGGCCAGATTATCAGCTCCCCGGTCTTCCGCATCGTGCGGGGCACGGTCTGGGACTGGAAATCCATGAAGCACCTTATATTGTTCGTGGCAATCAGTTGCCGCTGCAACCGGGTATGTGCTTCTCAAATGAACCGATGATCGTCGTGCCGGGACAGTTTGGCGTGCGTCTGGAAGATCATATTTACATGAGCGCTGAAGGCGCGCAGTGGTTTACGCAGCCCGCCAAGGGACCAACCGAACCATTTGCGTGATTTTTGTTTGTCGCATTATCCTACGCAAAACCGCTACGCACTTTTGCTGGAAATGCTTTAAAGGAGATGCCGATGACGGAAAGCGATACAAACGCCATCCCTGAACGCAAGCGCGGTTCTGGCGGGAAAATGGTCTATGACCTGCTGCGCGATGAAATCCTCGATCTGGTGCTGCCTCCCGGCAGCCCGATCGACGAGGTACAGCTTGCAGAGCGGTTCAAAATGTCCCGTACGCCAATCCGTGAGGCTTTGGTGCGGCTGGCAGGCGAGGGCCTAATCGACACCCTGCCAAATCGCTCGACCATGGTGTCGAACATCGATTTCCTCAACATGCATACCTATTTCGACGCGCTGACTTTGATGTATCGCGTCACAACCCAGCTTGCAGCCAAGAACCATCGCCAGGAAGATCTGGATATCATCGCGTTGCATCAGGCCGAGTTCACCAAGGCTGTGGAAGCGCAGGATGCGCTTTTGATGATTGCGACCAATGCGGAACTTCATCTTGCAATTGCAGAGGCTGGGCGCAATCCCTATTTCACGAGCCTTTTCAAACGTTTGCTGGATGAAGGTCGGCGCATTCTGCGACTTTATTATCAGTCCTATAATGATCAGTTGCCCCGCCGCTTTGTGGAGGAGCATGAAGAAATGATCGCAGCAATCGCTGCACGGGACATGAAGCTGGCCGAACAGCTGGCTCATGAACATGCAGAACAGATCGTGCGTCAGGTTCAGAAACTGGTAATGCGCGATGACCGTCTGGAAATAAGTTTGTAGCCCCACATAATTTCTGTCGACAAATAAAATACAGACTGATATATCAGTTACAGAGGCTGACAGGCGGCATTGCGTCGCCAGTGCTTCAGTCACTCTGGTTTTGTTTTGTTGCATTTTCCGATCCACGTCGCTTCGCGCATGACGGAAATGCTCTGAGAGGAGTTTTAGATGGCTGCCAATATCTTTTCCGGCGTGATTCCGGCTCTGATGACCCCTTGCAAGGATGATCGCACACCCGATTATGATGCGCTGGTGCGCAAGGGTAAGGAACTGATCGCCGCTGGTATGTCGGCTGTCGTTTATTGTGGTTCGATGGGCGACTGGCCGCTCCTCACAGATGAACAGCGCATGGAAGGCGTTGCACGCCTGACCGCTGCTGGTATTCCTGTTATCGTTGGAACCGGCGCTGTGAACACAGCCGTTGCCGCAGCGCATGCAGCACACGCGCAGAAGGTTGGCGCCAAGGGCCTTATGGTCATCCCGCGCGTCCTGTCGCGTGGTTCGGTGATTGCAGCGCAGAAAGCGCATTTCAAGGCCATCCTGTCGGCTGCACCTGATCTGCCTGCCGTTATCTACAACAGCCCTTATTATGGCTTTGCCACTCGCGCGGATCTTTTCTTCGCTTTGCGCGCAGAGCATCCGAACCTTGTTGGCTTCAAGGAATTCGGCGGCCCTGCCGACATGCGTTATGCAGCTGAAAACATCACCAGCCGCGATGATGATGTCACGCTGATGATCGGTGTTGATACGGCTGTGTTCCACGGCTTCGTCAATTGCGGTGCAACCGGCGCCATCACCGGCATCGGCAATGTTCTGCCGAAGGAAGTCATTCAGATGTGCAAGCTGTCGCAGGCTGCAGCTGCGGGCGATGCTGATGCACGCCAGCGTGCGCTTGAACTCGAACAGGCGCTTGCTGTGCTTTCGTCCTTCGATGAAGGTCCGGACCTGGTGCTCTATTTCAAGCACATGATGGTTCTGAAGGGCGACAAGGAATACACGCTGCACTTCAACGAAACAGATGCTCTTTCCGACAGCCAGCGCGGCTATGTCGAAGCGCAGTTCAAGCTGTTCAACAGCTGGTATGCCGAGTGGAGCAAGCTCCCGGGTGCTGTTCAGAAATACGCGGCTTGAATATAGCCTGAAAGTAAAAAGCCCTCCTTTCGGAGGGCTTTTTTGTATTAGGAGATCGCATCCAACCCTTTTTCCAGCAGCAGATCAAGCTGATCGATTTCCGCTTTGGTAAGCTTGACGCCTTCGCTGTCAGATTCCGCGCGTGCCTTGAAGCGGCGTTGTGACGGCAGGCGCGCGCCCTGACCGACGATTGCCTCAAAGAATGCTTCCGCACGGGCAAATGGATCGCCGGGTCGGCCCTTGGCAAAGGCTTCCGGTGAAAATGCAATGATGAGTTCGCCATGCACCGGCGACAATGTGGTGGTACCAAGGAAATCGAGCACTTCGGGACTGGTCAGGTCGCCGATCATGATGGCAGCGAGCAGTTCGACCATCGTGCTGATCGCGGAACCCTTATGCCCGCCAAACGGTAGCATAGCACCCGCAAGTGCTGTTTCCGGGTCAGTCGTTGGGTTGCCTTCCGCATCCAGCGCCCAGCCTTCCGGCAATTGTTTACCAGCGCGACGATGAAGTTCGATCTCGCCACGCGCCGCAACAGAGGTCGCAAAGTCAAAGACGTAAGGCGATGTTTCCTTGCGTGGCCAACCAAAGGCAAAAGGATTGGTGCCGAGCAAAGGCTTGTTGCCGCCGGTGGGTGCCACGGTTGCATAGCTCGGGCACATGACGAGTGCGGCAAGGCCTTCGCTCGTCAGCGCTTCAACTTCAGGCCAGAGTGCCGAAAAATGCGTGCAGTCATTGATGACAAGCGCTGCGATACCGTTTCTACGCGTGCGTTCGGCAAGTGCTGGTACGCCCAGTTCGAAAGCCGGGTTTGCAAAGCCGAAATTCGCATTGACGCGCACGATGCTGGAGGCTTCGTCTTTCACGATTTCTGGAATTGCGTCTGCTTTTACCTTCCCGGCCTTGACTGTGCGAAGCGCACCCTCGATACGGTATATGCCGTGAGATTTGCAGTGATCGCGTTCACCCGCAACAATCACACGAGCGACGGCCGCAGCCTGTATAGCGTTCAACCCTGCTTTACGAAAAATCGCCTCTACGCGTTCGTGAAGCGTGGCAATGCTCAGGATGGTAGTCTCGCTCATCATGCGTCTTTCATGGCTGCGCCTGACGGGAGGGGCCCACAGGCAATTGATATCTGCGCACACACTGTATACAAACATTTGGGGTATACAATCATTAGGCAAGTGCAATTTAGATGCAGCCGGATACTGGCTTAATTGCACGTCGATTTCTACAGGAGGATGTACGAATGGCATTTACGCCCAAAGGAAAACACCTTGTTGCTGGCGAATGGCTCGACGGAGCCGGCACTTTTGAATCTTCACCAGCAAGTGGGCCTGCTCATTCGTTTGCAGTCGGTACAGTCGATCTGGTGAATCGCGCCTGCGAAGCAGCCGAAGACGCTTTCTGGTCTTACGGTTATTCGACCCGCGCCGAACGCGCTACTTTCCTGCGTGCAATCGCTGATGAAATTGAAGCACGGATTGCTGATATCGTCGTGATCGGTTCGCAGGAAACCGGTTTGCCCGAAGCGCGCCTTCAGGGCGAAACCGGCCGTACTACCGGCCAGCTGCGCCTGTTTGCTGACCATATCGAAAAAGGCGATTATCTTGATCGCCGTTTTGATGCAGCGCTTCCTGATCGTCAGCCAGCGCCACGTCCTGAAATCCGTCTGGTTCAGCGTCCAATCGGGCCTGTAGCGGTTTTTGGTGCATCGAACTTCCCAATGGCATTTTCGACTGCCGGTGGTGACACCGCAGCAGCCCTCGCTGCCGGTTGCCCTGTGGTCGTAAAGGGCCATTCAGCGCATCCGGGAACGGGTGAAATCGTGGCACAGGCTGTTGAAGCAGCTATTGCCAAGACGGGCGTTCACCCGGGCGTGTTCTCGCTCATTCAGGGCGGACGCCGCGATGTCGGTCACGCGCTGGTTCAGAATCCAAACATCAAGGCTGTTGGATTCACCGGTTCGCTGGCTGGTGGCCGTGCATTGTTCGACCTTTGCGCAGCACGTCCTGAGCCAATTCCATTCTTTGGTGAGCTTGGTTCGGTCAATCCGATGTTCCTGCTGCCAGAAGCCATGAAAGCCCGTGCTGAAACGCTCGGACAGGGCTGGGCCGGTTCGCTGACCATGGGCGCAGGACAGTTCTGCACCAATCCTGGCATCGCAGTCGTTCTTGACGGAGCTGATGCAGATACCTTCACAACAGCTGCTGTCGAAGGTCTCAAGAAGGTTGCTCCGCAGACCATGCTGACCGACGGTATTGCGCAGGCATATCATGACGGCAAAGAGCGTTTTGAAACGCGCAACGCTGTTAAGCCACTGTATGAGACGGAGTCGTCAGGTCGTCAGGTTTCACCAAATCTGTTTGAGACCACCGGCGAACGCTTCCTGTCCGATCACGCGCTTGGTGAAGAAGTGTTCGGTCCTCTCGGACTTGTTGTCCGTGTGGGTTCGGTCGACGAGATGGAAAAGCTCGCGCGCGGCTTTGAAGGCCAGCTGACCACGACCATTCATATGGACGGTGGTGACATCGCCTCTGCACAGAAGCTGCTTCCAGTGCTGGAACGCAAGGCAGGTCGTGTTCTCGTCAATGGCTTCCCAACTGGCGTTGAAGTGGTCGACTCGATGGTTCATGGCGGACCATACCCGGCATCCACCAACTTTGGTGCAACCAGCGTTGGCACGATGTCGATCCGTCGCTTCCTGCGCCCGGTTTCCTATCAGAACTTCCCGAAGGAACTTCTGCCAGAAGACTTCGCGTAATCGCGTAAATACAAAACAGAAAGCCCCTCTATTGGAGGGGCTTTTTTACTGGTTATTCATAAAGCGCTGCGGCTAGTTTTCGTATGGCCTCGGCGGTACGTGGACCAAAACCAAGCATATATGGCCCATCAAGCACGACGAGCGACTGGCTTTTAGCAGCTGGAGTTTGCTGCAAGGCTTTGTGCGAGAATACATCTTCACGGGTTGGCCCACCATTTCCGTCCGAAAGCATCAGAACGACGTCGGGTTCAGCCTTGACCAGCCATTCTTCCGATACAGGCTTATAGCCGGAATAGACGGACAGCGGATTGATCCCGCCTGCATAACGGATGAATGCATCGGCAGCCGTATCACTGCCCGCGCCGCTCAGACGTGCCAAGCCATGGAAGAAGACCACTTTCTTTTGCTTGTCTGACGATATCTTGCTGGCATAAGCCGTCGCGGCATCGAAATCGTCGATGACTTTCTGCGCCAGAGCATCACCTTCTTTTTCGAGGTCGAGGCGTTTTGCAATGAGCCCGATCTTTTTGACCAAGCCCGCACGACTGTTATCGACCGGAATATAAAGGATCTCGACTGCTGACTGGTTGAGCACATCGGTTGTTTCCGGTGGCCCAATGTCTTCAGATGCAATGATGAGATCTGTGTTGAGTGTCAGGATGCCTTCAGGCGACAGGCTACGGCGATAGCCGACATTGGCTTTCGTGGCGGTCTCGGCTGGGTATTTGCTGCTGCGATCAACCGCGATGATCTTATCACCTGCCCCCAATGCAAAGATGATTTCCGTGACATCCGGGCCGAGCGAGACAATGCGTGATGCCTCTTTGGTTTCCGCGAGAGCAGGTGCCTGCGGCAAGCTGACAAGGACAAACAACGTAAACAGCAGTTTTACGACGCTTGCATGAATATGATTGGGAAAATGCACGACTGTTTGATCCGATTGATGCCATGAATTCGATCAATCAAATTTATTTAATATGAGAAAATTAATCAAGTTAAATGAAGTGCTGTAGATCATACTAAGCTTTAGGCTTCAGCTGATGGTCGCTTTCGAATTGCGTCGAGAATACTTCTTTACAAGACGGAAGCTTTGCTTGTGAGACGAACGGCCGGAAGAGTCGACCAATGCGGATAGCGCTCGCGCATAATCAAGTACAAGGCCCGGCGTCCAGGCCATGGATTCAGCACGTTTACGCATCAAACCCGCTGCCCACAACTCAGGAAAAACGATTGCCTGTAAGGCTCTGAAAACCGGCCATCTATGTTCGCGATAAACACCTTCGAGAGCTGCATCGAGAGCATCCGCAACGGCGCTGGAGCAGTTTCTGTTTGTCAGATTATAGGTGTCGTTAGCGCGATAATGTTTCCAGAATGCGCGTAGTCGAGCTGCATCGATATTTTTGATCTCAACTTGAACCGTTGAAGGGCACCATTCGGCTGATTCAACTTCATAACTCGGGAGAAAGCGACCGGGTACGTTGTTATCAGCTGTAGCTCGCAAAGTGCGGCTGAACTCGTCGGGATTGCGGTCGATTTCGGCAGCGGGATAATGGCTGATGTAAAGATCAGGGGACATTTCAAGTGCGGCATGACCGGTCGAGATAACGCCGTTGCCGTCGATGGCGGCAATATAACGGTTGATCGCTCGCTGACGGAGAGATGTCATTGCTGTACCAGTTGGCGTCCAGACATGAACGGTCAACTGCTTGCGATTTCTGGCATTGCGCTTTCTATAAAGCTGTGCGGCACGGTGATTGAAAGGATTGCGGCTCAGAATGCTTGTGAGTGATGCACCATCCTCGAGGCGCTTTATCCGGAAGGCTATGTTCAGAAGCCCGATGCCAGTCAGTACAAGTACCGCGCCGACATTGGTGCCAACAGTACCTTCATACCAGGTAGGCCAAGGCTGGAGTGTTGCGATGGCCAGCAAAACTTCGACGATGCCGCCGATCAGCCCTACTTTCCAGCGTGGATAACGTACAACCCAAGCGCTGCCAATGCGGACTATGCCGTCAATGAGGAAGCATAGTCCGAACAGTATAGCGAGCGCGAAATTGCTCGCCGGTGTTGAGCTAATAATCAATATGCTGACGCCAAGGAGGGCTACACCCTGTACGATACGCATTCTTCGGGCCGTGCCGTAACTGGCAAAGGCTGCAAACAGGCACAAGGCGGCTTCGGGCAGGAGAAAATAGCCAAATAGGCGTGCTGAAATAACGGTTTTGCCATCCAGAGCATCGATGATGATGAGCGCTCCGCCGACGATCCAGAGGATGGAGATCGCAAGCAATGTCCTCCAATGCCGCTGTATGATCTCGCGACCAAGCAGAAGAAACAGTATCCGTATCACCCCACCACTCCGAAATCTGTTTATGTGACCTTTAATAGACGGAATGTTTGGTAGGTTTCAATGTAAAAGAAAACTAAAATTGAGCCATATTCATTAGCACTATTTGTTGATGCATTTTTTCTAGATGGGAAGAATATGTATTCAACAAAAAAGCCCCGAAAACGGGGCTTTTGAATTTTCAAAACATGTCAACTGATCGCTCGCCCGATCCATATGAGAATGCAGGCACCTATGAAGCCCGCTACCAGATAACCAAGCCATCCGCCAAAGGATACGCCAAGGAAGCCGAAAATAAAGCTCGCAATAGCAGCGCCGATAATACCAAGAATGATATTCATGAATATGCCGGTGTCGCTATTCATGAAGTTGGATGCGATCCAGCCTGCAAGACCACCAATGATAATTGCTGCTATCCAGCCTATACCTGCGTCACCCATTTCAGTGCTCCCTGTCTGACAAGATATTTAACGATATGTATCAGGAAGTTGTTTCGACAAGGGGCGCTCGCGAACGCCAACATGTTTTCAAGTAACGGGTCTATGGCTGTTTCTTTTGCAATTAGCTGGCGAGTCGACTTGTGAGTAGCTGTTCCGCTTTTTCACGTTCGTTTGGCATCAGATCGATCCGCTCAAACCGATCGTCCAGCAGAACAGGTAACGTACCTTCAGCGCGGGCCACGACCAGGCCAAAAGTCTCGTTAGTTTTTTCATCATAATAAAGATAAGGCGTCTCGGTCTTTGCGAAGCTTGAAAGAATAGTCCGCTTCTTATGAGCTTTTAGCAAAGGAGTATAACCAACTTTGACGCGCCCCATGCTGTCTTTGCGCGAGACAATCTTTGCCCAGCAAAGCTGAAGCGGTGATGCTGTTTTCGCTGCGGAAATGGCGCTCGAAATTTGGAGAAAGCGTTTAATAAAGAGGATGACGCAGCCAACCATGATGCCAACAAGCAAAACGCCTACGCTCAGACGATTCCAGAATTCATCGAGAGCTAAAGTAAGTGTCGCATTGTCTGGGTTGGATTTCTGTACGACGACGTCTGTCTCATAATCACCACTCGACAGACTTACAAAGGAAAAGTCGACAGTCTTGAGTTTTGTCTCTCCTTCGTAACGATAAGAAAGCGTGGCTTTGCAATCGGTGATCATCTTTTTGCTGCGGCAGCTTCCATCAAAAATGGTGGAATCTTCAATAATAAGAGGGTCGTTCTTGATTAGATAATCAGAGTAAAGTCCCGGTCCCCAGACAACCGTTACAACAACTGAGATGATTGCGAATATGATTGCCAGTAATAGCAATTTCCATCTATCCGCAAATCCGTGCTTTTTAATTTGAATTGGTCGGACAGGGATAACGCCAGACAAATCCGGCAATGTGTAATTGTCACTCATAGATTTAACATCTTTGGTTATTGGGAGGAAGGATGTGTCATCTAGCGGAATATTAGCTCGTACTTGAATAAAATTATCCAGATATCCAGTAACGTAAGGTTACGGTCTTTATATTTACGGGAGCTGCGAGTGCTCATTTCTCGTGGATATTTGAATGTGGATTCAACTCATGCGTGCCTGCTGCTTTGCAGAAAGGTTTTATCGGAACAAAAGTCTCATCAGGTGCATTTCGGTCGTGACAAACACGTCATAATGCCGTTTCGGAGAATGAATATGCGCCGTTTTATCCTGTCTGCCGCCGCTACAATCGCTATCGTGTCGTTTGCGAATGCCCAGACCGCTACGATGACTGAAGAAACGGAAACAGAAGTTTTTGTAACAGCAAAGCCAACGGATGTTCTTAGCTATAATCTGATTGGCCTTAGCATTTTAAACGGCGACAATACTACGATTGGTGAAATCAAGGACTTGATTATTTCTGACGGCCACCTTGCAGGATATATCATATCTGTAGGTGGTTTTCTGGGAGTGGGGGAAAAATATGTCGTTGTTAGCCCAGAAGCAGTAGATATCACGTATTTTGACGATGAGAAAAAATGGTCCGCAGTTATGAATTCGACCAAAGATGAAATACAGAAAGCACCGGAATTTAAATACGAAGGTCGCTGGGCTAAGTAAGGGTGTTGATGTCAGGAGGAATGAGGTTTTCTAACATTTCGACATGCACTTGAACGCTTGAGGAACAGTTCACCACTTTCCTCATTTTTCTAGTGGGAGTGATGGCCGTGTCAACCGAACGCGAGCCTATAGAAAACAAGGGCATTTTTTCGGTTTCTTCCTGTGGCCAACGAAATGGCAGCCGAGTTCTTGTCCCCTCCGACCGTCGCTCTCTTTTCCCCAGGAACTCAAAATTCCTCACTCGGGTTCTTTCGTATTTGAAATTAATTAGTGAGATCTGAAAACTCATCAACTGACTGTAAATCCTTTGGGCGCTCATCGCGTTGCTATTTGTATTTTTACATCGGTTGGCAGAGCTGCATCGGCGCGCGAGAAGGCCTCGATGCTTTCGTTGAAATCATATGTAGCGGATATTTTTCAACCTGCCTGATTGACGGTAATTGCGATCATGTGAAGAATATCATCGGCGCTACATCCGCGTGAGAGGTCGTTGGCGGGTTTAGCAAGGCCTTGAAGCACGGGGCCGATGGCTTGTGCTCCGCCGATGCGCTGCGCAATTTTGTAGCCTATATTGGCGGCTTCCAGATTGGGAAACACAAAGACATTTGCATTACCTTTGAGCGGAGACTCTGGTGATTTCGCATGACTGATTGCTTCAACAAATGCAGTGTCGAATTGCAGCTCCCCATCAACACAAAGATCTGGTCTCCTTGCACGCACAGTGTTGGTCGCCTGAATAACTTTTGATACGCGTTCATGTGCGGCGCTGCCACCAGTCGAAAATGAAAGCATCGCGACCGCCGGATCTTTCCCGGTTAGCTGTTCATAAGAGTCTGCTGACTGCGTGGCAATATCGGCTAGTTGGCCGGAATCCGGCTCGACCACAAGGCCGCAATCCGCA
>NZ_NNRM01000005.1 GCF_002252525.1 Brucella pseudogrignonensis | reverse complement strand
ACCATTCTTCACCAACTACCGTCCACAGTTCTACTTCCGTACAACTGACGTGACCGGTGTTGTTACCCTGCCAGAAGGCACGGAAATGGTTATGCCTGGCGATAACGTCACTGTAGACGTCACGCTGATCGTGCCGATCGCGATGGAAGAGAAGCTCCGCTTCGCTATCCGTGAAGGTGGCCGCACCGTCGGTGCAGGCATCGTCGCTTCGATCATCGAGTAAAGAATTTGACTGGCGGTTATGCCGCCGGTCTGGCATCTTGAATGCCAAATAGGGGTATAGCTCAGTTGGTAGAGCGACGGTCTCCAAAACCGTAGGTCGCGGGTTCGAACCCTGCTGCCCCTGCCATTTAAAACGAGTACTCATGGCTTGACTGTGAGTGCTCGTTTTTTGTATTAAGAGTTAGCGGTTTCGCTGACTATTCTGATTAGCGCTCTGGCCTTTTGGCAGCGAAGTCAGATATCGATAACTTTCCGCCGGTTATTCAGATCGGGCAGGGGAGGTCGCGGCGGCACGATTGAATGGTGCAGCAAGCGATGTTCGTAAGGATCGGATTTCCGATAAGCCTGTATGGTATTCTTTTAACTATTGGGCTTGTTTTTTTTGGGAATCGATTCTATGTAACGTCAACAGACACGCGGTGCGTGGGGCTGAATCTTCAGCTTTACGTGCCGTATACGCATGGGTATCGGGTTCTGATTCGTTTTGAACGGTCCGGTTTCCTCAAGCAAGAACAGAGTGGCAGATGGCATCTAAGACGAATCCGATCACCTTTCTTCAGCAGGTTCGCGCCGAAACGGCGAAGGTGAGCTGGCCGACCCGGCGTGAAACAGTCATTTCCACCATTATGGTGGTTGTCATGGCTTTTTTTGCTGCTGCATTCTTTTTTCTTGCCGATCAGCTTATGGCCTATGGCGTAGAATTTATACTTGGCCTTGGCCGCTAAGCAGGATTGGGGAGTTACGAGATGACAGCGCGCTGGTACATCGTTCACGCCTATTCCAACTTCGAAAAGAAGGTGGCTGAGGATATTCAGGCTAAGGCTGCACAGAAGGGTCTTTCTGGCCTTATTGAGCAGATTGTCGTGCCGACTGAGAAGGTTGTTGAAGTTCGCCGTGGCCGCAAGGTTGATGCTGAACGCAAGTTCTTCCCGGGTTATGTTCTCGTTCAGGCTACCCTGACTGATGCTGTATTCTCGCTGATCAAGAATACGCCTCGCGTGACTGGCTTCCTTGGTGATTCCAAGCCTGTTCCGGTTTCACAGAAGGAAGTAGATCAGATTCTGAACCAGGTTCAGGATGGTGCAGAGCGTCCAAAGACTTCTGTGACCTTCGAAATCGGCGAAAATGTTCGCGTTTCCGATGGTCCGTTTGCCTCGTTCAATGGCATTGTGCAGGAAGTCGACGAAGAGCGCGCGCGCCTCAAGGTTGAAGTTTCCATCTTCGGGCGTGCTACGCCTGTTGATCTTGAATACGGTCAGGTCGATAAGCTCTGATCGTTTAGCCCGCGAGGGCGTTCACCGTTACAGGTGAAAAGGGTGGAAGGGTAGGTGGCTTTAGCCGGTCACTGATCTCGAACCACCGAACTGCCAGTCAGTTTTACTGACGTCAGTCGAGAGCCGGATTTCCGGCATTAATCGAGAACGCCGGTTTCCGGTATTTTTATGAAGGCAGAATGCAATGGCTAAGAAAATTGCAGGCCAGCTGAAGCTCCAGGTAGCAGCAGGTGCGGCCAACCCATCGCCTCCGATTGGCCCAGCACTGGGTCAGCGCGGCATCAACATCATGGAATTCTGTAAGGCATTTAACGCTGCCACACAGGAACTGGAAAAAGGTTCGCCGATTCCAGTCGTGATCACATACTACCAGGACAAGTCTTTCACTTTTGTGATGAAGACCCCTCCGGTAACCTACTTCCTTAAGAAGGCTGCCAACCTCAAGTCGGGTTCCAAGGCGCCTGGCAAGGAAAAGGCAGGCACGATTGCGCGTGATAAAGTTCGCGAAATCGCTCTTGTTAAGATGAAGGATCTGAACGCATCTGACGTGGAAGCGGCTATGCGTATGATCGAAGGTTCTGCCCGTTCGATGGGCCTGGAAGTGGTGAGCTAAGACCATGGCAAAGATTTCCAAGCGTGTAGCTAAGATCCGCGAAGGCGTTGACGTCAACAAGCTCTATGACCTGTCCGATGCTATCGGCCTGGTTAAGGAACGTGCAGTTGCCAAGTTCGCCGAAACCATCGAAATCGCAATGAACCTCGGCGTTGACCCACGTCATGCTGATCAGATGGTTCGTGGCGTTGTTAACCTTCCAAACGGCACCGGCCGTACTGTTCGCGTTGCTGTTTTTGCACGCGGCGACAAGGCTGAAGAAGCCAAGAAGGCTGGCGCTGACATCGTTGGTGCGGAAGAACTGTTCGAAATCGTCAACGGCGGCAAGATCGACTTTGATCGTTGCATTGCAACCCCAGACATGATGCCACTCGTCGGTCGTCTTGGTAAGGTGCTCGGCCCGCGTGGCCTGATGCCAAACCCTAAGGTTGGTACTGTTACTGTCGACGTTGCAGCTGCAGTTACCGCTTCTAAGGGCGGCGCAGTTGAATTCCGCGTTGAAAAGGCTGGTATCATCCACGCCGGTATTGGCAAGGTTTCCTTCGACAATCAGAAGCTCGAAGAAAACATCAAGGCTTTTGCCGATGCAGTTATCAAGGCTAAGCCTTCGGCTGCTAAGGGTGAATACGTCAAGCGCGTATCGATTTCTTCGACCATGGGCGTTGGCGTCAAGGTCGACCCGTCAACCGTTAAGGTTGTCGCTTAAGTTATTTAGGCTCCGGCTCGCCGGAGCTTAGCCTTTCTTCGAGAAGGGCGAATGGTGGCACACCTGCATCGTGAAAGCGGTCAAAAGTGCAAGAATTCCGGATCGCAAGATCCGGATAGCCGGACGAAAGTCCGGTTATCCTGTCCGAGATTGCAGGCGGACATTCATCTTCGGGTGATTGTCCTTAAACATATGGCCTGCATGAGACGTGGAATAACCCTGTTTCGCATGAATGTGCATGCAAGGTTTGAACCGTAGTTGCCTTTGAGTGATGCCTGGTTTCCAGGATAGCTGAAGGGGACAGGATCCTCGAACGTCGGACTGACTGTGAAGTTCGTCCGGCAAAGGCAACCCGGCAGGACCATGTGGTCCTGTCTACTGGAGAGAGACAGTGGATAGAGCGGAAAAACGCGAATTTGTCTCGTGGCTGAACGGAGCTTTTAAAGATTCCGGTTCGGTCGTCGTGGCCCACTATACCGGTCTCACTGTTGCGCAGATGAGCGATCTTCGCTCAAAGATGCGCGATGCTGGTGGTACCGTTAAAGTCGCGAAAAACCGCCTTGCCAAGATCGCTCTTCAGGGCACGGAATCGGAAGGTATCTCTGATCTGTTTACAGGTCAGACGGTTGTTGCTTATGCAAACGACCCAATTACCGCTCCGAAAGTAGCCGTCGAATTCGCTAAGGCTAACGACAAGCTCGTTATCCTCGGCGGTGCAATGGGCGCAACGACACTTAACGCCGATGGCGTAAAGTCGCTTGCTTCGCTCCCATCGCTCGACGAACTGCGCGCAAAGCTGGTTGGAATGATCCAGACCCCGGCTCAGCGTCTCGCAGTACTTACCAGCGCACCAGCGGGCCAGATCGCTCGCGTTATTGGCGCGCACGCCCGGAAGAACGAGGCGGCGTAAGGCCGTTTTTCGCTGTCAATTGTTCAAACCTTGAAACTAAGGAAATACCAAAATGGCTGATCTCGCAAAGATCGTTGACGACCTGTCGGCACTGACCGTTCTCGAAGCTGCAGAGCTTTCGAAGCTTCTCGAAGAGAAGTGGGGCGTTTCGGCTGCTGCTCCTGTAGCAGTTGCTGCTGCTGGTGGCGCTGCTCCAGCTGCTGCTGCTGAAGAAAAGACTGAATTCGACGTCGTCCTCGCTGACGGTGGCGCAAACAAGATCAACGTGATCAAGGAAGTTCGCGCAATCACCGGTCTCGGCCTCAAGGAAGCTAAGGACCTTGTTGAAGCTGCTCCAAAGGCAGTTAAGGAAGGCGCTTCGAAGGACGAAGCTGAGAAGATCAAGGCACAGCTCGAAGCAGCTGGCGCTAAGGTCGAACTCAAGTAAGTTCGAAAATTCCGGCGGACGGTTTCCGTCCGTCGGTTTCACTCTGGACTTGCATCTGGAGTAAATGCATGAAAAGAAACGAAAAGTGCGGAATTCGCTTTGATTTGTGCATCTCATAATCGGAACGGATATTTGAAGAGCGTTCTGATCCTGTTGAACCCTTTTTCTGATGGCCTTGAAGGGGCTTTCAGAAAACGGGTTTTAGCCCGTTAGAAGGACCGCCGAAAGGCGGCGCACGATAAAGGCCGCAAGGCGTGAGCAAGCCGTAAGGCTATAGAACGAGGAGCGACGATGGCTCAGACCCATTCTTTCAATGGTCGCAAGCGCGTACGCAAATTTTTCGGCAAGATTCCCGAGGTCGCGGAAATGCCTAACCTCATCGAGGTTCAAAAGGCATCTTACGACCAGTTCCTCATGGTTGAGGAACCAGCTGGCGGGCGTTCTGACGAGGGTTTGCAGGCGGTTTTCAAGTCTGTTTTCCCAATTCAGGATTTCTCCGGCGCTTCAATGCTCGAATTCGTTCGCTACGAATTCGATGCACCAAAATTCGACGTTGACGAATGCCGTCAGCGCGATTTGACGTATTCGGCACCTCTCAAGGTGACGCTGCGTCTGATCGTGTTCGATATTGATGAAGATACCGGTGCGAAGTCCATCAAGGACATTAAGGAGCAGGACGTTTACATGGGCGATATGCCGCTCATGACGGACAACGGCACCTTCATCGTCAACGGTACAGAACGCGTTATCGTTTCGCAGATGCACCGTTCGCCGGGCGTATTCTTCGATCACGACAAGGGCAAAACCCATTCGTCGGGTAAGCTTTTGTTCGCAGCTCGCGTTATTCCTTATCGCGGTTCGTGGCTTGACATCGAATTCGATGCCAAGGACGTAGTCTATGCACGTATCGACCGTCGCCGTAAGCTTCCAGCTACGACGCTGTTGATGGCGCTTGGCATGGACGGCGAAGAGATTCTGTCGACGTTCTATAAAACTGTCACCTATTCGCGTGACGGTGATAACTGGCGCATTCCTTATTCGGCTGACCGCTTCAAGGGTATGAAGATCATTTCTGATCTCGTCGATGCGGACACCGGAGAAGTCGTTCTCGAAGCTGGCAAGAAGTTGACCGCTCGCTCGGCAAAGCAGCTCGCTGAGAAGGGCCTCAAGGCTATCAAGGCGACTGAAGACGATCTGTTCGGCTCGTACCTTGCAGAAGACATCGTCAATTACGCTACCGGCGAGATTTATCTGGAAGCTGGTGACGAAATCGACGAAAAGGTTCTCAAGACGCTTCTCGACACCGGTGTTGAAGAGATCAACGTTCTCGATATCGACCATGTCAATATCGGTGCGTATATCCGCAACACGCTCGCTGTCGACAAGAACGAAAGTCGTCAGGAAGCTCTGTTCGACATCTATCGCGTTATGCGTCCAGGTGAGCCGCCGACAATGGACTCGGCTGAAGCCATGTTCCATTCGCTGTTCTTCGATTCGGAACGCTATGACCTTTCTGCTGTTGGTCGCGTGAAGATGAACATGCGTCTTGATCTAGATGCAGAAGACACCGTGCGTGTTCTGCGCAAGGAAGATATCCTTGCTGTGGTCAAGATGCTGGTTGAACTGCGCGATGGCCGCGGCGAAGTTGATGACATCGATAACCTCGGTAACCGTCGTGTGCGTTCGGTTGGCGAACTGATGGAAAATCAGTACCGCGTTGGTTTGCTCCGTATGGAGCGTGCGATCAAGGAACGTATGTCCTCGATCGAAATCGACACGGTTATGCCGCAGGATCTGATTAACGCGAAGCCTGCAGCCGCAGCAGTGCGCGAATTCTTCGGTTCTTCGCAGCTGTCGCAGTTTATGGATCAGACCAACCCGCTTTCGGAAATCACCCACAAGCGCCGTCTTTCGGCTCTTGGACCTGGTGGTCTTACCCGTGAGCGTGCTGGCTTCGAAGTCCGCGACGTGCATCCGACCCACTATGGCCGTATCTGCCCGATTGAAACGCCGGAAGGCCCGAATATCGGTCTGATCAATTCGCTTGCAACTTTTGCCCGCGTCAACAAGTACGGCTTTATTGAAAGCCCGTATCGTAAGGTTGTCGACGGTAAGGTAACGAGCGACGTTGTTTACCTTTCGGCTATGGAAGAGGCGAAGCACTCGGTTGCTCAGGCAAACGTTGAGCTGGACGAGCAGGGCGGTTTTGTTGACGAATTCGTCATCTGCCGTCACGCAGGCGAAGTTATGATGGCGCCGCGTGAAAACGTGGACCTGATGGACGTTTCGCCGAAGCAGCTCGTTTCGGTTGCAGCAGCTCTTATTCCGTTCCTTGAAAACGACGATGCTAACCGTGCTCTCATGGGTTCGAACATGCAGCGTCAGGCCGTTCCACTCGTTCGTGCGGAAGCTCCGTTCGTTGGAACCGGTATGGAAGCAGTTGTTGCACGTGACTCAGGTGCTGCTATTGCCGCTCGCCGCGGTGGTGTGGTTGACCAAGTTGACGCAACGCGTATCGTTATCCGCGCTACTGAGGATCTCGATCCTTCTAAGTCTGGCGTTGATATCTATCGTCTGCAGAAGTTCCAGCGCTCGAACCAGAGCACCTGTATCAACCAGCGTCCGCTTGTACGCGTTGGTGATCCTATCGGTAAGGGCGACATCATTGCTGATGGCCCATCGACTGATCTGGGCGATCTGGCTCTTGGTCGTAACGTGCTTGTCGCGTTCATGCCTTGGAATGGCTATAACTACGAAGATTCGATCCTTCTTTCCGAGAAGATTGTTTCGGACGACGTCTTCACCTCGATCCACATTGAGGAATTTGAAGTAGCTGCACGCGACACGAAGCTTGGACCTGAGGAAATCACACGCGATATTCCGAATGTGTCGGAAGAAGCGCTGAAGAATCTCGACGAAGCAGGTATCGTTTATATCGGTGCTGAAGTGCATCCTGGCGACATCCTTGTCGGTAAGATCACGCCGAAGGGCGAAAGCCCGATGACGCCGGAAGAAAAGCTTCTGCGCGCTATCTTCGGTGAAAAGGCGTCCGATGTTCGTGACACCTCGATGCGTATGCCTCCAGGTACTTACGGTACTGTTGTTGAAGTTCGCGTTTTCAATCGCCACGGCGTTGAAAAAGACGAACGTGCAATGGCGATCGAACGCGAAGAGATCGAACGTCTTGCCAAGGACCGTGACGACGAACAGGCTATTCTCGACCGTAACGTTTACGGCCGTCTCGCCGACATGATCGATGGTAAGGTTGCTGCTGCAGGCCCTAAGGGCTTCAAGAAGGGCACGACCATTACTCGCGATATCATGACCGAGTATCCGCGTTCGCAGTGGTGGCAGTTTGCTGTTGAAGATGAAAAGCAGCAGGGTGAACTCGAAGCTCTGCGTGGCCAGTACGATGAATCCAAGAAGCTGCTTGAAGCACGGTTCATGGACAAGGTCGAAAAGGTTCAGCGCGGCGACGAGATGCCTCCAGGCGTCATGAAGATGGTCAAGGTCTTTGTCGCTGTTAAGCGCAAGATCCAGCCGGGTGATAAGATGGCTGGCCGTCACGGCAATAAGGGTGTGGTTTCCCGCATTCTTCCTGTCGAAGACATGCCATTCCTCGAAGACGGTACGCATGCCGATATCGTTCTTAACCCGCTTGGCGTGCCGAGCCGTATGAATGTGGGCCAGATTCTGGAAACACATCTTGGCTGGGCTTGCGCAGGTATGGGCAAGAAGATCGGTGAGCTGATCGATGTTTATCGCAAGACGGCAGACATTCAGCCGCTGCGTGATACGCTCGAGCACATCTATCCGGACAATGACCGCAATGAGCCTGTTCGCTCTTATGACGATGATTCAGTCATAATGCTGGCGAACCAGGTCAAGCGCGGCGTGTCTATCGCAACGCCGGTCTTCGACGGTGCGGTGGAAGCTGACATCAATGCGATGTTGACGGATGCAGGTCTTGCGACCTCGGGTCAGTCGACGCTGTATGATGGACGTACGGGTGAGCCGTTCGACCGTCAGGTGACAATGGGCTACATCTATATGTTGAAGCTCCATCACCTGGTTGACGACAAGATCCATGCTCGTTCGATCGGACCTTACTCGCTCGTCACTCAGCAGCCGCTTGGTGGTAAGGCGCAGTTCGGTGGTCAGCGCTTCGGTGAAATGGAGGTCTGGGCTCTGGAAGCATACGGTGCAGCTTACACGCTGCAGGAAATGCTTACGGTCAAGTCCGACGACGTTGCCGGCCGTACCAAGGTCTATGAAGCCATCGTTCGTGGTGACGATACGTTCGAAGCTGGTATTCCAGAAAGCTTCAACGTTCTGGTCAAGGAAATGCGTTCGCTCGGTCTCAATGTTGAGCTGGACGACACACGCGACGAGCAGCCGGCACTTCCGGACGCGGCGGAATAAAAAAACATCAAGGCGCGCCATGGTATTGCCGTGGCGCGCCCGTAAGGTGTTTCCAGACAATGCAAGAAGTGATTTGCGTAACGGAAATGCTGAAACGGAATGTGCAGTTTCAAACTGCTTAATACCGCGATTTCTTTTCAAGATGGCAGGGACTTTCAACCTGTCATCGACGACACACAGGGCGGCGGATCGCCCTCAAGGAGAACGGCATGAACCAAGAGGTCATGAATCTTTTCAATCCTCAGGCTCCGGCACAGACGTTCGATTCCATCAGAATCTCGATTGCCAGCCCTGAGAAGATTCTGTCCTGGTCATACGGCGAGATCAAGAAGCCGGAGACGATCAACTATCGTACGTTCAAGCCTGAACGCGATGGTCTCTTCTGCGCGCGTATCTTTGGCCCGATCAAGGATTATGAATGCTTGTGCGGCAAGTACAAGCGTATGAAATACAAGGGCATTATCTGCGAAAAGTGCGGCGTGGAAGTCACGCTCTCGCGCGTTCGTCGCGAGCGCATGGGTCACATCGAACTCGCAGCGCCTGTTGCTCACATCTGGTTTCTGAAGTCGCTGCCAAGCCGTATCGGCACGCTGCTGGACATGACGCTCAAGGATATCGAGCGCGTCCTGTACTTCGAAAACTACATCGTGACCGAACCAGGTCTGACTTCGCTTAAGGAGCATCAGCTTCTTTCGGAAGAAGAATACATGATCGCTGTCGACGAGTTCGGCGAAGATCAGTTCACAGCCCTTATCGGTGCTGAAGCTATCTTTGAACTCCTGGCTTCGATGGATCTGCCAAACATCGCTGCAGACCTGCGCGTTGAACTTGCAGAAACCACTTCGGAACTCAAGACGAAGAAGCTGATGAAGCGTCTCAAGATCGTTGAGAACTTCATGGAATCCGGCAATCGTCCTGAATGGATGATCATGAAGATCGTTCCGGTCATTCCACCGGATCTGCGCCCTCTGGTTCCACTGGATGGCGGTCGTTTTGCTACGTCCGATCTCAACGACCTTTACCGTCGTGTGATCAACCGTAACAACCGTCTGAAGCGTCTCATTGAACTGCGCGCTCCTGGCATCATTATCCGTAACGAAAAGCGTATGTTGCAGGAAGCTGTTGACGCGCTGTTCGATAACGGCCGTCGTGGCCGCGTCATCACCGGTGCTAATAAGCGTCCGTTGAAGTCGCTCTCCGATATGCTCAAGGGTAAGCAGGGGCGTTTCCGTCAGAACCTTCTCGGTAAGCGCGTCGACTATTCTGGTCGTTCGGTTATCGTGACCGGTCCTGAACTGAAGCTGCACCAGTGCGGCCTGCCGAAAAAGATGGCGCTCGAACTCTTCAAGCCATTCATCTACGCTCGTCTTGACGCCAAGGGTTACTCCTCGACTGTCAAGCAGGCGAAGAAGCTTGTTGAAAAGGAACGTCCGGAAGTTTGGGATATTCTTGACGAAGTGATCCGTGAGCATCCGGTTCTTCTGAACCGTGCGCCTACGCTGCACCGTCTTGGTATTCAGGCATTCGAACCCACGCTGATCGAAGGCAAGGCCATTCAGCTGCATCCACTCGTTTGTACAGCGTTCAACGCTGACTTCGACGGTGACCAGATGGCTGTTCACGTTCCGCTGTCGCTTGAAGCTCAGCTTGAAGCGCGCGTGCTCATGATGTCGACCAACAACATCTTGCACCCAGCGAACGGCGCACCAATCATCGTTCCTTCGCAGGACATGGTTCTCGGCCTCTACTATCTGTCGATCGTGGCAGACAAGGAGCCGGGTGAGGGCATGGTGTTTGCCGATATGGGCGAACTTCAGCATGCACTTGAGAACAAGGTTGTCACGCTGCACACCAAGATCAAAGGCCGTTTCAAGACGGTTGATGCGGAAGGCAAGCCTGTTTCCAAGGTTTACGACACCACACCTGGTCGCATGATTACTGGTGAGCTTCTGCCGAAGCACGCCAATGTGCCTTTCGATATCTGCAATCAGGAGATGACGAAGAAGAACATCTCCAAGATGATCGACCACGTCTACCGCCATTGCGGTCAGAAAGAGACGGTTATCTTCTGCGATCGCATCATGCAGCTCGGCTTCGCCCATGCATGTCGCGCCGGTATTTCCTTCGGTAAGGATGACATGGTCATTCCAGACTCGAAGGCCAAGATCGTTGCAGAAACCGAAGCTCTGACGACTGAATACGAACAGCAGTACAATGACGGTCTGATTACTCAGGGCGAAAAGTACAACAAGGTCGTTGATGCCTGGGGTAAGGCGACTGACAAGATCACCGAAGAAATGATGGCCCGTATTAAGGCCGTTGAATTCGATCCGGTGACCGGACGTCAGAAGCAGATGAACTCGGTCTACATGATGTCTCATTCGGGTGCCCGTGGTTCGGTCAACCAGATGCGTCAGCTGGGCGGGATGCGTGGTCTTATGGCCAAGCCGTCGGGTGAAATCATCGAAACCCCGATCATTTCGAACTTCAAGGAAGGCCTGACGGTTAACGAATACTTCAACTCGACACACGGTGCCCGTAAAGGTCTTGCCGATACCGCGTTGAAGACCGCTAACTCGGGTTATCTGACACGTCGTCTCGTTGACGTTGCACAGGATGCGATTATTTCGGAAGTCGATTGCGGCGCCGAAATCGGTCTCACCATGCAGCCAATCGTTGATGCTGGTCAGATCGTTGCTCCAATCGGACAGCGCGTTCTGGGCCGTACGGCACTTGATCCGATCATCAATCCAGCAACCGGCGAAGTCATCGTCGAAGCTGGCCGTATGATCGAGGAAAAGGACGTTGAAGTCATCGAAAAGGCCGGCATCCAGTCGATCCGTATTCGTTCGGCTCTGACCTGTGAAACCCGTAACGGCGTTTGCGCCAAGTGCTATGGTCGTGACCTTGCACGCGGTACGCCTGTTAACCAGGGTGAAGCAGTTGGCGTTATCGCTGCTCAGTCGATCGGTGAGCCTGGCACTCAGCTGACCATGCGTACGTTCCACCTTGGTGGTACTGCACAGGTTGTTGACTCGTCGTACCTGGAAGCTTCGTACGAAGGCACCGTCAAGCTGCGTAACCGCAACGTGGTTCGCAACTCCGATGGCAATCTCGTGGTGATGGGCCGTAACATGGCTGTCCTGATCCTCGACTCGACCGGCAAGGAACGTGCGGTTCACCGCGTAACCTACGGTTCACGCCTGTTCGTTGACGAAGGTGATGCAGTCAAGCGCGGCCAGCGTATTGCTGAATGGGATCCGTACACCCGTCCAATCTTGACGGAAGTTGAAGGTTACATCGAGTTCGAAGATCTCGTTGATGGCCTTTCGGTTTCGGAAACAGCGGACGAGTCGACCGGGATCACGAAACGCGTCATCATTGACTGGCGTTCGACACCACGCGGTGCCGACCTCAAGCCTGCTATGGTCATCAAGGATAAGAGCGGCAAGATCGCGAAGCTCTCGAAGGGTGGCGAAGCTCGCTTCCTGCTTTCGGTAGAAACGATCCTTTCGTTCGAACCTGGTGCACATGTTAATGCTGGTGACGTTATTGCGCGTCTGCCGATGGAAAGCGCGAAGACCAAGGATATTACCGGTGGTCTGCCACGCGTTGCGGAACTGTTCGAAGCTCGTCGTCCGAAGGACCACGCCGTCATCGCAGAGATCGATGGTACCGTTCGTTTTGGTCGCGATTACAAGAACAAGCGTCGCATCATCATCGAGCCAAACGACGATACGATCGAGCCTGTTGAGTATCTGATCCCTAAGGGCAAGCCGTTCCATCTTCAGGACGGTGACGTTATCGAAAAGGGTGAATATATCCTCGACGGTAACCCGGCACCGCATGACATTCTGGCGATCAAGGGCGTTGAAGCACTCGCTTCGTACCTCGTGAACGAAATCCAGGAAGTCTATCGTTTGCAGGGTGTTCTCATCAACGACAAGCACATCGAAGTGATTGTCCGTCAGATGCTGCAGAAGATCGAGATCACGGAATCCGGTGATACCGGCTACATTCCGGGCGATCACGTCGACCGCATCGAACTGGACGAAATCAATGATCGTCTGATCGAAGAAGGCAAGAAGCCAGGTTCGGGTAATCCAGTTCTTCTTGGTATTACCAAGGCGTCGCTTCAGACTCCTTCGTTCATCTCGGCGGCATCGTTCCAGGAAACCACTCGCGTACTCACCGAAGCTGCAGTTGCAGGCAAGATGGATACGTTGCAGGGTCTCAAGGAAAACGTCATCGTCGGTCGTCTCATCCCAGCTGGTACAGGTGGCATGACCAACCAGATCCGTCGCATTGCAACTGCTCGCGACGAACTGATCATCGACGAGCGCCGCAAGTCGACCGGTTCTTCGGAAGCCAACGTGATGCTGGCCGATATGACCAACAACGCTGCCGAGTAATCGGAAAGCAATCAACAAAGAAAAGGCCGCCTTTCGAGGCGGCTTTTTTGTTATGCAAATTTCAAAAAGAAAGGGCGGTTTAAAACCGCCCTTGAACATTATGCAAAGCGGAAGATGCTCCACATTTTTCGGTGCTCGCTTACGTCGAACTTATTCTTCTTCATCGCCTTCGAATTCAATCAGTGCCACTTCGCCGGTGAGGGCGGTGTGCCATGCGCTCTTGTGTGGTTCTTCTTCTGGTTCTTCCGTGATGGTACCCATCTCGACCAGCTCTGCTTCGTGATAACCTTCTTCCGCCAGGATCGCGAGAACCGTCTGAACGAGATCTTCGTCTTCATCGGATTTCAGCAGGATATGGACTTCGATAGATTCCTCTTCACCTTCGTTCCAGACGTCGGCGATCACCAGGTGAACAATCGGCGAATCGTTCTCTGTGGATGTGGTGGTGGATGACATTGAGAATCCCTTAATATTGTGTTGCGTTTCGACTCGGATGTGCTTCAATAGCGACTGTTGATGTCTGGCGCTATGCTGGCATACGAAAATGACAGTTTTGCCGCGAAATATTAGCGATATGAAGCCTAATGCGGCGCAATAACCTGTCCGGCGGACCCCAAAACGCCCCCGAGCGGCCTTTTGGATAAGAAACTTAACGTCCTGCCCTTGACGAAACGCCTGTAAACACGTATCAGCAGCCCATCTGAGCCGATGTGAGGCTGGCATTTTCGGAGCGACGCGCTCTGGAGTTCGCCTCAAACAGGGTTCGTTTTACGATCGAAATGCAACTTGCCGTTCGCATGAAGCTTATGCTTCCTCTGCTTTTGTTCGGGTGGCCGCTGATGGAGTGGCTCGTCCCGAATTTGTGCATGAGCACTCCGGTGAAACGGCCCTTATTGGGCGCCGATACGAGATTTTTTATAGAGGAAGGTTCAATGCCTACCGTAAACCAGTTGATCCGCAAGCCGCGCACTGCGCCGGTAAAGCGTAATAAGGTTCCTGCTCTGCAGGCAAACCCACAGAAGCGCGGCGTTTGCACCCGCGTTTATACAACGACCCCTAAGAAGCCAAACTCGGCTCTCCGTAAGGTCGCCAAGATCCGTCTGACCAATGGCTTTGAAGTCATCGGTTACATCCCTGGTGAAGGTCACAACCTTCAGGAGCACTCCGTGGTCATGATCCGCGGCGGTCGCGTAAAGGATTTGCCGGGTGTGCGTTACCACATCATCCGCGGCGTTCTCGATACCCAGGGTGTTAAGAACCGCAAGCAGCGTCGTTCGAAGTACGGTGCGAAGCGTCCTAAGTAAGAATTTTCCGGGGATACCGGCCGCCGGAATGGCGAGTTGAGCCCGATGTAATTGAAAGTTGAGACGAAATGTCCAGACGCCATAAAGCTGAGAAGCGTGAGATTAATCCGGATCCAAAGTTCGGCGATCTCGTTATCACGAAGTTCATGAATGCAGTTATGCTTCATGGTAAGAAGTCGGTTGCTGAAAGCATCGTTTACGGTGCACTCTCTGCAATCGAAGCCAAGGCGAAGTCAGAGCCGGTCGCGCTGTTCCATCAGGCGCTCGACAATGTTGCTCCGCACGTTGAAGTCCGTTCGCGCCGCGTTGGTGGTGCAACCTATCAGGTTCCGGTCGATGTGCGTTCAGAACGCCGCCAGGCACTTGCCATTCGCTGGCTGATCAATGCAGCTCGTGGTCGCAATGAAACGACGATGATTGACCGTCTCTCCGGCGAACTGCTGGATGCGGCAAACAATCGTGGTTCCGCTGTCAAGAAGCGTGAAGACACGCACCGCATGGCAGAAGCCAACCGCGCGTTCTCGCATTACCGCTGGTAATCGTCGAACCCTATTCAAAGAGCAAAAACATGGCCCGCGAATATAAAATCGAAGACTACCGCAATTTCGGTATTATGGCTCACATCGACGCCGGTAAGACGACGATGACCGAGCGCATTCTGTTCTACACCGGTAAGAACCACAAGATCGGTGAAACCCATGATGGCGCGTCCACCATGGATTGGATGGAGCAGGAACAGGAACGCGGTATCACCATCACGTCCGCTGCCACGACCACGTTTTGGCAGGGTCAGGATGGCAAGAAGCGTCGCTTCAACATCATCGACACCCCGGGCCACGTTGACTTCACCATTGAAGTTGAGCGTTCGCTCCGCGTTCTCGATGGCGCAATCGCTCTTCTCGATGCGAATGCTGGCGTTGAGCCGCAGACTGAAACCGTATGGCGTCAGGCTGAGAAGTACCACGTTCCACGTATGGTCTTCGTCAACAAGATGGACAAGATCGGTGCTGACTTCTACCGTTGCGTAGAAATGGTTGGCTCGCGTCTTGGCGCAATCGCTCTCCCAGTTCAGCTGCCAATCGGCGCTGAAAACGAGTTCGAAGGCGTTATCGACCTTATCGAAATGAAGGCTCTGACTTGGGATGGCACGATCGGCGCAGCTGCGACCGTTGGCGAAATTCCTGCAGACCTCAAGGATCAGGCTGAAGAATACCGCGAAAAGCTCATCGAGCTGGCCGTGGAAATCGACGAAGCTGCGATGGAAGCTTACCTCGAAGGCACCATGCCTACGAACGACCAGCTCCGCGCACTGATCCGTAAGGGCACGATCGACGTTAAGTTCCATCCGGTTCTTTGCGGTACTGCGTTCAAGAACCGTGGCATTCAGCCGCTTCTCGACGCTGTTGTTTCTTTCCTTCCAGCTCCAACCGATGTTCCTGCAATTAAGGGCATCGACGTTAAGACGGAAACCGAAACAACCCGTGAATCTTCGGATGAAGCCCCCCTCTCGATGCTCGCATTCAAGATCATGAACGATCCGTTCGTTGGTTCGCTGACCTTCGCTCGTATCTACTCGGGCAAGATGACCAAGGGCATTTCGCTCGAAAACACTGTTAAGGGCAAGCGTGAGCGCATCGGCCGTATGCTGCAGATGCACTCGAACAGCCGTGAAGACATCGAAGAAGCTTTTGCAGGCGATATCGTTGCTCTGGCTGGCCTCAAGGAAACCACCACTGGCGATACGCTCTGCGATCCGCTGAAGCCGGTTATTCTTGAACGTATGGAATTCCCAGATCCGGTTATCGAAATCGCGATCGAACCAAAGACCAAGGCTGACCAGGAAAAGATGGGCATCGCGCTCAACCGTCTGGCTGCTGAAGATCCTTCGTTCCGCGTTAAGTCGGATGAAGAATCGGGTCAGACCATCATCGCCGGCATGGGCGAACTTCACCTCGACATTCTCGTCGATCGCATGAAGCGCGAATTCAAGGTTGAAGCTAACGTCGGTGCTCCGCAGGTTGCTTACCGTGAATCGATCACCCGTCAGGCTGAAATCGACTACACGCATAAGAAGCAGTCGGGTGGTTCGGGTCAGTTCGCTCGCGTCAAGATTATCTTCGAACCGCATGACGGCGACGATTTCATCTTCGAATCCAAGATCGTTGGTGGTGCTGTTCCTAAGGAATACATCCCAGGCGTTCAGAAGGGTATCGAAAGCGTCATGGGTGCAGGCCCGCTGGCAGGCTTCCCGATGCTCGGCGTGAAGGCAACCCTGATCGACGGCGCATACCACGACGTTGACTCCTCGGTTCTCGCGTTCGAAATCGCGTCGCGTGCAGCATTCCGTGAAGGCGCACAGAAGGCTGGCGCACAGCTTCTCGAGCCAATCATGAAGGTTGAGGTGGTAACACCTGAAGATTACGTCGGTGACGTTATCGGTGACCTGAATTCGCGTCGTGGTCAGATTTCTGGCACCGAAGCACGCGGTATCGCTACGGTCGTCAACGCAAATGTTCCACTGGCCAACATGTTTGGTTATGTGAACAACCTGCGTTCGATGTCTCAGGGCCGCGCCCAGTACACGATGCAGTTTGACCATTATGAGCCGGTCCCGACTGCAGTCGCACAGGAAATCCAGAAGAAGTTCGCGTAACCTCCGGGTTACGCCAAACATTAAAAAGCCTGAGCAGGCTGTAATTTTAGGAGAGCTCAGATGGCAAAGAGCAAGTTTGAACGTAATAAGCCCCACGTAAACATCGGCACCATTGGTCACGTTGACCATGGCAAGACCTCGCTGACGGCAGCGATCACCAAGTTCTTCGGTGAATTCAAGGCATACGACCAGATCGATGCTGCACCAGAAGAACGCGCTCGCGGTATCACCATTTCGACGGCTCACGTTGAATATGAAACTGCAAACCGTCAC
>NZ_NNRM01000050.1 GCF_002252525.1 Brucella pseudogrignonensis | reverse complement strand
ATCGTTTTGCGTAAACTCAAACGGCAAAAGTCGCGCTTCAGCATGACCTCACAAGCTCCGGCTGTTTGAAACGCGCGGGTTGATTACCCGCGTCGTTTATCCGGAAATGCCGCCACGAGTGGATTATGAGGTGACGCCGTTAGGCAAAACCCTGCGTGATACGCTTGATTCACTTGCCTGCTGGATGCAGGCAAATGGATCAAAGCTGAAGGTCTGAAAGCCGTGTCTTATACCAAGGCGGCTCGAGATGCTGACGCATCACGTCTTTAGAAAGTTCGAACGCTACTCGGGCTAACCAAAGCTCCATGAGTCATACTCGTAGAGTTTAGGTATTATGCAGGCTGGTTGGCGGCGCGCATATAGCGAACTGTTGCAAACCACAGCACCACGCCAATGCCGAGCAGCACAGCGGCAATTGCATATTGTTCCGTATCGCGTCCGGTCCAGGGACCGGCAAGGAATGTGCAGCTGATTGCACCCAGTATCGGCAGAATCGTGGGTGTGCGGAAATGCTTGTGATCGACATGGTCGTTGCGCAAAACCAATACTGCGACATTGACCACCGCGAACACACAGAGAAGCAATAATGCGGTCGTACCGCCGAGCGCTGGAACACCACCTGCAAACAGAATAAGGCCAACCGCCAGCAGCGAAGTGAAGATAATCGCGATATGTGGCGTGCGGCGACCCTTATGCACCTTGCCCAACACGTCCGGAACCACGCCTTCACGCGCCATGCCGTAGATAAGGCGGCTTGCCATCATCATGTTGATCAATGCGGAGTTGGCAACGGCAAACATTGTGATCAGAGCAAAGACACCAATCGGGAAGCCCGGTGCGCCAGCCTGAATAACCTTGAGAAGCGGGGTGTCGCCTTCACCAAGTTCGGCGGCGGAAACCAGCGTAATGGCCGAAATGGAAACGAGCACATAGACAATACCCGTAATGGCTAGGCCTGTGAGGAGCACTTTCGGGAAAAGGCGACTTGGTTCTTTGCATTCCTCAGCCATGTTGACGGAGTCTTCAAAGCCGACCATCGCGAAGAAGGCGAGGGTGGTTGCGGCGATAACAGGCCAGAAATAGCCACTGCCTTCAGGCGTTTCGAAAGTCCAGGCGCGCGATACATCGCCCTGGCCGCCAGCAATTGCCCAGAGGCCTATGCCGATAATTATGAGCAGGCCTGTGACTTCAACAACAGTGAGAACGACGTTCATTTTCACGCTCTCGCCAACGCCGCGAAAATTGACGGCCGCAATCAGTGCGATAAAGCCGACAGCAATGAGCGGTATGCCCCACTCACCGAAAGCCAGGCCCAGCGATGCCTCGAAGTTTGCAGCAAAGGCGCGTGAGGCTGTGGACGCGGATGTGATGCCCGAAGACATGACAGCGAAAGCCACAAGAAAGGTAACGAAGTGAACGCCGAAGGCTTTGTGCGTATAGAGTGCTGCGCCTGCCGCACGCGGATATTTGGTGACAAGCTCAAGATAGCTACACGCAGTTAGCAGCGCGACCACGAACGCGATCAGAAAGGGTAGCCACACAACGCCACCGACTTCTGCCGCAACTTCACCGGTCAAGGCATAGATGCCTGTACCCAGCACGTCGCCAATGATGAAAAGTAAAAGAAGACCGGGCCCCATCACCCGTTTCAGTTCAGTTTTTTCTTCGCCCGCATTGTCGATCGGATTTTGCATCGAGTCCTCCTCATTCCGGGCACAAGCAGTTTCAAAGCTGCGCAAAGCCAAGATTTGCCGCAGCAAATGCAAGTATCGTCAATAAAAGCAGTCCAGACATCTTTAATGAACGAATATGCGAAGTGGTTCCGAACATCGGGCATTTCTGGAACGGGTAAAACAGATCACCACTTAATCTCGATCAACATTTTCTAGTTTTCAGACCGCTCAAATCCCGCCGAAAAAATCCCCCTTTGAGGTAGAGCCTACGCCTATTCGTGGAGGCTTTAGCCCGGATTGCTGGAATATTTTCGGTTGGGTCATCGGCTATGATCAGATTCGTAATCTTGGGGCGAAGCAACAGAAGCAGACCATCCGCGTAACACGGATTGGAAGCTTCAGATTTTTGATTTGACGCATCGTGCTTTGCAAAAATCCAAGTTGATTTTAGCCGATGCCTGGCATTCGAAGAGCGGAGGGATCCATGTCATCAGATAATAACCCGCACTCGCCTCGCAATCGCGCGCGACGACACTTTTTAGGCGCTGCCGCAGGAATGGCTGCAAAAGCTGCGGCGCTTGGCGCTTTGGCTTCGTCAATTTCATCACTGCCTGCGCGTGCCATGGGCACGAAATGGTGGGAGAATGGCGGTGGTTCGGGCGCCAATTGCCTTCTCAAAGGCACGCTCATCGATACGCCAAAGGGGCCTGTTCCCGTCGAAAAGCTGGCGATAGGTGATCTTGTCAAAACGGTTCGCGGTGAAACGCTACCGGTTAAATGGATTGGGTGGCAGTGTCTCGTAAGCTCTGGCGCGGAGTGGAATGAGAGCATCATGCCAATCCGCGTCAAGCGTCATGCGCTTGGCGGTAAACTTCCCCGGCGTGATCTTTATCTTTCGCCAAACCATGCCTTGTTGATCGACGGCGTTCTCATCCGCGTAAAAGATCTGGTCAATGGGCATTCGATTGCACGCATTTCAGAAGATGACGCCATCGATTATTACAACATCGTGCTCGACAGCCACGATGTGGTTTTTGCAGAGGGTGTGGCGGTTGAAACCTATCTGATGCGCGACGAAAACTATCTGAGCTTCACGAATTTCGCTGAGTATCAGCAGCTCTATGCTGATGAACCGCGTGTGACCATGACACCTTTCGCGCCGATCATGGGCTATGAAGGCGCACGGGAACACATGCACGCTTTGCTGTGTATGAGCGGCGTGCTGCCCATGCGCGATGTCGTGGAAGAAACCTATCAGAGATTGGCTACACCATCGGCCCAGAAATCAATTTCGATTTTTGGAAAACACGATGCGTAATTCATGAAGTAATAATGCCTGAGTAAGTGTCACTTAGAGTAACAGGGCAATTAAACTTGCGGGCGATACATCCTCTGATGTGTCGCCCGCTTTTTTTTAAATCCGATCCATCAGCGCGTACCATGACAGTGCAAGGAAGAGGAGGGGTGCCCGGAACGTGCGGCCACCCGGAAACGCCGGAATGCGCAACTCTTCAAAGAGCTTGAGCTTGTCGCGCTTGCCGGAAATGCCTTCCGCATAGAGCCTGCCCATATAATTGGCGAGCATGACCCCATGGCCGGAATAGCCACCTGCGGAAATGACACCGGGCATCACTTCACGCACAAATGGCTGGCGCGGCATGGTTATGCCAACGGATCCGCCCCAGGCCTGCGTGATTTCGACCTTGTCGAGTGCGGGATAGATTTCCGCGATCTGTCGGCGGATATGTTCGCTGATGTCGCGCGGATTGTCTGCCGTATAGGCTTCGCGACCACCAAACAGCAGGCGACCATCCTTGGATTTGCGGAAATAGCGAACGACGAAGCGTGAGTCATCAACCGACTCCCCGCCGGGAATGACCGGGCTGTTATCGCCCAAGGGTGCCGTTGCGCCGATGAACGAACGGATCGGCATGACATGGGCAGCGCTGGTAGGCTCCAGATCGCCGCCATGCGCATTGACCGCAAGAAAAGCGTTTTTTGCTGAAATCGTGCCACGCGGGGTTTGAACTTCAACGCGACCGCTTGCGGTCGTTATCTTCGTGGCTTTGGTGTTCTCAAACAGGTGCGCACCGGCAGCTTGTGCTGTCTTCGCCAGACCAACCAGCAATTTCAGCGGGTGAATATGCCCTGTTCCGGCATCATAGACCCCGCCGTGATAGCGGTTTGAACCGAGAAGCGTGGCCATTTCGTTGCGTTCGACATAGCGAATGTGAGGGTAGTTGAAACGCGTAGCCATCAGTTCCGCATGGTCCTGATAGTTTTTGAGATAGCGCGGCTTATGTACGGCCGAAATCTGGCCGGGCATATATTCCATGTCGATATTGTGCTCGCGGGCAAAGCCAAGCAAATAAGTCTTGGCTTCTTCCGCAACGTCAAACAGGGCTTTGGCACGTTCAAAGCCATATTGCTTTTCGAGATCTTCGGCCCAGATACGCTGCCCTGTGCCGAATTGACCGCCATTGCGGCCCGATGCCCCATCACCGAAGCGTGCAGCTTCGATCAGTACGACATCGGCTCCCTGCTTTGCCAGATGATAAGCCGCTGAAAGCCCCGTATAGCCGCCGCCAATAACCACGACATCCGCCTGACGGGCGCCGTCGAGTTCTTCATATTGCGGGCGTTCTGGAACACTCGCTTCGTACCACGAGAATCCGGGCGAGATTGGGCTTTGATAGGGCCGTTGATTAGCCATGCGGAACCGGTCAGACGTTGAGCAGCAGGAACTCACGTTCCCACGGGCTGATGACTTCCATGAAGGTTTCAAATTCGGCACGCTTGATCGCCGCATAGGTTGTGACGAATGAATTACCGAACAGATTGCGTAACTCCTGATCGTTTTCAAACAGTTCTACCGCGTCGATCAGGCCGCGTGGCAGGTCGATTTCCTTGGTGTTGACGCTGGTTGAAGCTGGCTGATCCGCCTCGATCTTATTGACCAGGCCAATCAGTCCGCAGGCAAGCGAAGCAGCAAGCGCCAGATAGGGATTTGCATCAGACGATGGAATGCGGTTTTCAACGCGTCGACCACCTGGCTCAGACCGCGGTACGCGGAATGCAGTCGTGCGGTTGTCGTAGCCCCATTTCACGTTGACAGGAGCCGATGCGGACGGTGTCAGGCGACGATAAGAGTTTACATAGGGAGCGAACATTACGAGCGCGTTCGGCACATGGCGTTGCATACCGCCGATGAAATGGCGGAAGGCTTCGCTTTCACTGCCATCTTCATTGGAGAAAATGTTGCGCCCGGTCTTCTTGTCGACAATCGACTGATGAATATGCATCGCCGAACCCGGCTGGCCCTGAATAGGCTTGGCCATGAAGGTTGCATACATATCATGCTTGAGCGCTGCTTCACGGATCGTGCGCTTGAACAAAAATACCTGATCGGCCAGTTCAACCGGATCGCCATGGCGCAGGTTGATTTCAAGCTGAGCTGCACCTTCTTCGTGGATCAGCGTATCGATCTCAAGGCCTTGGCCTTCAGAGAAATGATAGATGTCGTCGATCAGTTCGTCGAACTCGTTGACGCCAGCAATCGAATAGCCCTGACCGCCGCCAATGGCGCGACCGGACCGGCCGACCGGAGGTGTGAGCGGGTAATCCGGGTCGGGGTTTTTGCGGACCAGATAAAACTCGATTTCGGGTGCCACGACCGGCTTGAGGCCGCGCTTGTTATAAGCAGCGACCACAGAGCGCAGGACATTGCGCGGGGTGAACTCAACGGCGCGTCCATCCTGATAAACCAGATCGCAGATAACCTGCGCCGTCGCGTCGGATTCCCATGGAACGGCGGAGAGCGTGGAAAGGTCTGGTAAGAGTCGCAGATCGCCGTCGTCTTCGGGATATTGGAAGCCGTGTCCGTCTTCCGGATAATCGCCCGAAATCGTGGTCATGAATACCGCCGATGGAAGCGCCAGCGAAGTGTTCGATGTGAACTTCTTCGATGGCATCATCTTGCCGCGGGCAACGCCCGCCTGATCAGGGGTGATGCATTCGATGTCTTCAATGTCTCGCCATGCCAGCCATTCTGTGGCTTGCTTCCAGTTCTTCACGCCGCGAAGCGATTTGACATAAGCAGGCGTACGGCGACGCGGCGCACGCGTAACCTTCTTCTCCGTCGTATCAGCAGACATCCAACACCAAAAAATGATTTCGTATGTCCGCATGATAGCGGGGACATTCGACAATGACAAATGACCTTTGAGCAACAACAACATTAAATATTGTGGCGTATTTTGCGGGCTAGGTTAGCCACGTTGGACGACCGGCACCCTTCGTTAACATCCGCTGTGTCAGCATGTGAGCAGCTCAGTTGCAAACAGGGGCAAAGATGTGGATTGCCACTTTTGCGTAATGTTGGCGCCACGTTTGAGAGAAAAATTCCCGAATGCATTTTTTTGGAGATTTTCTTTATGCAAAGAACGATCAAAGCGGCTTTCGGATTGGCAGGCGGCACCTTGCTTGCGATGCTCGCCCTGCAAGGGCAGGCCTCGGCTGCAGGTCAAAAACTCACCTGCATGATCATCCTCAATGCGAACAGCGGTGAGGTCATCGCCAAAGAGGGCGAGATTTGCGACAAGCGCAACAGCCCGGCATCAACCTTCAAAGTGCCATTGGCGCTGATGGGTTTTGAAAGCGGCATATTAAAAGATAGCCACAACCCGTCCTGGCCTTACAAGGAGGGTTATCCGGCGTGGCGTGAATCCTGGAAACAATCTGTCGATCCGACCTATTGGGAAGACCAGTCGGTAGTCTGGTTCTCACAGGAGCTGACGCGGAAGCTCGGAAAAGAAAAGTTTCAGGAATACACAGACCAGCTCAATTACGGCAATCGTGATCTGCGTGGCGATCCGGGCAAGAATAACGGCATGTTGCGCTCATGGATTTCCTCGTCGCTGACAATATCGCCCAATGAGCAGGCGGATTTTCTGATGAAAATGGTCAATAACAAGCTGCCGTTCTCGGAAGCTGCAATGACCAAAACCATGGCCATTCTGCCCAGCCATAAGCTTTCAAACGGCTGGACAGCTCATGGCAAAACCGGTTCGGCGTTTGAAACAGGTCCCAAGGGCAAGCCGGATCGGCGTCGTCAATTTGGCTGGTATGTCGGATGGGCTGAGAAAGGCGATGAAAAAGTCGTATTTGTGCGCCTGAACCGAAATATGCTGGCGCATAATGCGGGTATGGGGCCGGTGACGCGTGACGAGCAATGGTCGATACTGGAAAAGACACTTAAATAATCTGAATAGCGCGCCATCGAAATATCTTTGACGGCGCGCTATCGTTTTAAAGTCCGAAATGCTCTTTGATGGATGGAGCTGCAATAATCAGTTGGTCCACCAGATTTGGATCGCGTTCACGAATATATAGAAACACCTGATTTCCAGCATCGGTGATCTGCTCGCTTGAAAGGCCGCTTGTGCGGAGATTGGCAGCAGCTTTGAGCAACGCGCTCATCTTTTCGCCAGCAATTGTGTCCATCAAACCTGAAAAAACACCGAGAAAACCGCTGCTTCCCGTGGCGAGCACGTCATGGCTTTCCGCCAGCGGCTTCGCATCGGGTAAAAGCTCGAACACTTTCTCTCCAATTTCCGGTGTGCTGTGTTGCAGCACGGAAAAAACTGATCCGGTCAGTTTTTCGGCAAGCGGCTGATCGATATTGACCCGATTTGCAACGGTGTCGACGAGCGATTGAATGGACATAGTGGCTCCTGATTGCGTCCTGCGACGGTTTTATGGGCCCTGCTTATTGATGGCAATTGTCAAGAACGCATCAAGATTTGATCGAGTTCAGAACTTGCGATGCTTGGCGAAGAAGCGCAAAGACTATAAGCATCGCCCGTAACATTCTGGGATAAGCACTAAAATGATCGTTCGTCCGCGTCCGCCCTTGTGGAAATTATTCTTC
This sequence comes from Brucella pseudogrignonensis, assembly GCF_002252525.1. GTDB lineage: Bacteria > Pseudomonadota > Alphaproteobacteria > Rhizobiales > Rhizobiaceae > Brucella > Brucella pseudogrignonensis. Next base: position 13,654 of record NZ_NNRM01000050.1, on the reverse strand, counting down.
ATCCTCAAAGGCTCTATTGTCACGCGGATATTGCCACAAATCTTTGCGGTTTTCGTACTGTCGCTCGTCGTGGTCTGGGCGCATCGCGCCTTTCCGGGCTGGGTTCCGGCATTCAACAATGGCACAGCCTTCGCGCTGCTTGGCATTGCGCTTTCGATCTTCTTGGGCTTCCGCAACAATGCTTGCTACGACCGCTGGTGGGAAGCGCGCAAAGTCTGGGGCAAACTTGTGCATGTGGCACGCAGCTTTGCGCGTCAGACAATGGTGCTGGACCAACTGCCGGGTGCGCAAGGCGCGCGTGCGAAGCTTCTTCACTATGTGATTGCATTCACGCAGTCTATGGTGCCGCATCTTCGGCCAGATGATGGACAGGCAAAAGCCCACAAGTGGCTTAATTCTGATGAGCAAGCAGCCTTTACTGCAAGCCGCAACGGACCGGATTTCGTTCTGCGCAAAATTGGTGAGATACTTGCAGAATTGCGCGGAGCAGGGCGCGTTGATGCGATAGATTTCCAGACACTTGATGAAACGGTGAAAAACCTTGCCGAAGTGCAGGCGGCCTGTGAGCGTCTGCGCTTTACGCCGGTGCCGTTTGGCTACACGTTGCTGTTGCACCGCACGGCCTATCTGTTCTGCTTTTTTATTCCCTTTGGTTTTGCAGATATGCTGGGTTGGGGGACGCCTTTTGCGACCACGCTGGTCGCTTACACCTTCTTCGGTCTTGATGCACTGGGCGATGAGCTGGAAGAACCCTTTGGCACGCTGCCTAATGATCTTCCGATCGGCGCGATCGCTGATACGATCGAGATCAATCTGCGCGAGGCATTGGGTGAAACGAATTTGCCAGACCTGCCGCAGCCGAAAGATTACCTGCTCATGTAAAAAAGAACCCGACTGGCAGAGCCAGCCGGGGAGGTCAGTGCGGGCAGTCCAACATGGATGAACTGGTATATCAAGGTCTAATCGACTTTCTTTGGATGAAACGACCGGTATGCGACATTTACGCTCGTCAGTTCCTGTCGCCGCAGCTTCGCCGAAGTAAATAATACAGCGGCGAAGGCAATTGTCGTGAGTGTCATCATGGGTTTCGGGTAACGATAACCGGGATTAGCAGATCCCCCCAGTTGCCTTCGCCGCCATGATGTCGAGCGGAGCGAACCAGCTCAACCGAAACACCGGCCTCGACTGCATTCATAACCGACTGATTGAGGCGGTGCAGGTCATTGGCAAGCATACGGATCGCGCTTTGCTGATCGGTGCTCATCGAGGTTGATTGCTCTTCTGCTCTTTCCTTAACGCGTGCAATCGAAGCCATTGTTATTCTCCTCTCAAGAATTGGGCGTCACTCAGCAGCTGGACGGAACTGTGCTGTTTCGGTGGATTCCTTCATGGCGGTGGTCGAAGACTGGCCGCCGGTGATTGCGAGTGATACGGCATCGAAATAGCCGGTGCCGACTTCGCGCTGGTGTTTGGTTGCGGTGTAACCGTTGGCCTCGGCCGCAAATTCCGCTTGTTGCAGCTCGGAATAGGCTGCCATCTGACGATCCTTGTAGCCGCGTGCCAGTTCGAACATGCCGAAGTTGAGCTGGTGGAAGCCAGCCAGCGTGATGAACTGAAACTTATAGCCCATCGCGCCCAGCTCACGCTGGAACTTGGCAATCGTTGCGTCGTCGAGATTCTTTTTCCAGTTGAATGACGGTGAACAGTTGTAAGCGAGCTTCTTGCCCGGATGCGCCTTGTGCACGGCTTCCGCGAAGCGACGAGCCTGTTCGAGATCGGGCTTGGACGTTTCCATCCAGATCAGATCGCAATAGGGCGCATAGGCAATCGCACGGGCGATGCACGGCTCGATGCCGCTCTTCACCTGATAAAATCCTTCCGCAGTGCGGCCCGCATCATAATCAACGAAAGGCTGATCGCGTTCGTCAATATCCGATGTCAGAAGCTTGGCGGCTTCCGCATCCGTGCGGGCGATAACCAGCGTGGAAGTTCCCATAACGTCAGCAGCCAGGCGTGCCGCATTAAGGTTACGGATATGGGCCGCAGTCGGGATCAAAACTTTGCCGCCCAGATGGCCGCACTTCTTTTCAGATGCCAGCTGGTCTTCATAATGCACACCGGCAGCGCCCGCTTCGATGAAGGCTTTCATGATTTCGAAAGCATTCAGCGGTCCACCGAAGCCTGCTTCCGCATCGGCAACAATTGGCGCAAACCACGTATCGACCGACAGTCCTTTGCCTTCTGCTGTTTCAATCTGGTCGGCACGCTGCAACGTCTTGTTGATGCGCTTGGCGAGTTCAGGTGCGGCATTAGCCGGATAAAGCGACTGATCGGGATACATGGCTGAAGCCGTGTTCGCATCCGCTGCAACCTGCCAACCGGAAAGGTAAATCGCCTTGAGGCCTGCGCGAACCATTTGCATAGCCTGATTGCCGGAAAGCGCGCCAAGTGCGTTGACGAAATCTTCCTCGTGGATGAGCTTCCACAGACGGTTTGCACCCATCTCGGCCAGCGAATACTTGATCTCCACCGAACCGCGCAGCCTTTTCACGTCTTCGGCTGTATGCGCACGCTGGATGCCGTCAAAGCGGCCCTTCGGTGCCGAAGGGATGAGGCTGTAAAAATCTGTCATTTCGGTGTCTCCTCACACTTGGATCAGGTTTTTGAAGAGCAGATTATCGTCGCTCTTTCTGTGACTAGATTTACAATCCCACTGCTTAAGCGGCCAGAAAAAGCAGCAAAAAGGCCAAATAATTGAGGTAATGCTGTCTGAAAATTGACTGGGCTGATCTGTAAATTTGTAAATATTGTCAAAGGTGAAATTTGAAGCTATTTTGTCACGAGTTGTAAAACTCATCATTGCTGGTTTGGGAGGACCTGATGAGCGAACGCAAGATTTTTGCCGGTCCACGCATCAGGCGCATCCGCAACGAGCGCGGTCTGACGCAGACATCCATGGCCGAGGCGCTTGGTATTTCGCCGTCCTATCTCAATCTCATTGAGCGCAATCAGCGTCCGCTTACAGTGCAGCTCTTGTTAAAGCTTGCCAGTGTTTACAAGCTCGATCTCGATAGCCTGCAGGCAGAAAGCGGCACGACTGTTGCGGGCCTGAAGGAAGTGTTTTCCGATCCGCTGCTGACGGGAGAATTGCCGGGCGATCAGGAGCTGGTGGAAATTGGCGAGGCAGCACCCAATGCTGCTAGTGGGATCGTCAAACTTTATCGCGCCTATCGTGAGCAGCAGCAGCGCCTTTCCGATTTGTCGCAGTTGCTTTCGCACGAAGGCAGCGATGCGCAGCTTTCCGCTACGCGGTTGCCGCTCGATGAGGTCCGTGATGTCATGGCGCGGCGGCCCAATCATTATCCGCGTATCGAAGAAGAGGCCGAGAGTTTTTATGGTCTGCTGAAGCCCGATGGCGACCTGTCGGGCGCACTGAAAGAATGGCTGCGACGCGAGCATGGCATTACTGTGCGTACGCTGCCCGTCGCGACCATGCCGAACTGGCGCAGACGTTATGACCGGCATTCGCAGCGACTGTTTATATCGGAGCGATTGTCGCCCTTTGATCAGTTGCAGGAAATTGCCATGGAAGCGGCGCTTATCCGTATGCAGGTGATGATCGGTGCCGAAACGGAAGCGCTGAAACTCTCGTCCAGTGAAGCAAAGCGCATCGCTCGTTTTGAACTGGCGCGTTATGCGGCGCAGGCGTTGATGATGCCCTATCGGCAGTTTCGCGATGCGGCTGTGCGGGCGCGCTACGATGTTGACGTGTTGCGCTCGCGCTTTGGTGTGTCGTTTCAGCAGGCGGCGAACCGGCTCACAACGCTTCAACGACAGGGTAACTCTGCTTTGCCGTTTTTTTTGATGGAAATCGACCATGCGGGCAATCGCTTGCGCATGGCGGGTGCCGAAGGGTTTCCCGTTAGATTTGGAGGGCAATGTCCCAAGCTGCCGGTCTATGCGGCCTTCACACAAGCGGGGCAGGTGTTGGTGGAGCCAGCCGAATTGCCCGATGGTTCCGCTTTTCTGACGGTTGCGCGAACACTTGAAGGACCGCAAGGCGCTTTCAATGAACGTCCGCGGCGCACTGCCATTCTTCTCGGCTGCTCGCTCGATGCAGGTTCTGAGACAATTTATGGTGCGAATAGTGCTCCGCGCGCGGAAATCGGTCCGGCCTGTCGCCTTTGTGAGCGACAGGGCTGTATCACACGGGCCGAGCCGCCGCTTACGCGTCCATTAGGCCTTGATGAAATGGTGGCGGGATTGTCAGCTTTCGACTTCCAGTAGAGCCGGAAGATTTTGGCTCTGACGGTCTGCAAATGGCGCGACATCGCAATTTTTGTGTTCGTCTTGTCATCAGCCGGTTGACGAATGCTGCACAATCTAAAAAACTATGAAGTTGAAACAGTTTACCCACCCTTGAGCTGTACCTGGAATCACGGTGCAGAATGGAGCAAGCGATGAGGATGAAATCCTTTCTTCTGGCGACTACAATGGTTTCTGGCCTTGTAAGCGCCGCCGTATTTCCCGCAAGCGCGCAGGAGCGGGTGGTCAATATCTATAACTGGTCGGATTACATCGACGATTCGATCCTTAAGGATTTCACCAAGGAAACCGGCATCAAGGTCGTTTACGACGTATACGATTCCAACGAAATTCTTGAAACCAAGCTGCTTGCAGGCGGCAGCGGCTACGATCTCGTAGTGCCATCGGGCGAATTCCTTGGCCGTCAGATCCCGGCGGGCGTGTTCCTGAAGCTCGATAAAGACAAGCTCCCGAACCTCAAGAACATGTGGGACGAAATCTCGACCCGTGCCGCGACCTACGATCCGGGCAACGAATATTCCATCAACTACATGTGGGGCACGACCGGCATTGGCTATAACAAGGCCAAGATCAAGGAAGCGCTCGGCACCGACACGATTGACTCGTGGGACGTTCTTTTCGATCCGGAAAAATCGGCAAAGCTTAAAGGCTGCGGCATTTACCTGCTCGATTCAGCCAGTGAAATGCTGCGCCCGGCTCTGAACTATCTCGGACTTGATCCAAATTCCCCATCGCCGGAAGATCTCGAAAAGGCGCAGGAACTTTATCTCAAGATTCGTCCGAATATCCGCAAGTTCCATTCGTCGGAATATATCAATGCGCTGGCTAACGGCGATATCTGCATGGCCGTTGGCTATTCGGGTGATATCTTCCAGGCGCGTGATCGTGCAGAGAAGGCAAAACAGGGCGTAGAGATTGGTTACTCGATCCCGAAGGAGGGCGCGCTGATGTGGTTCGACCAGATGGCGATCCCGGCAGACGCGAAGAATGTGCCTGAAGCGCTTGAGTTCATGAACTATATCATGCGTCCGGAAGTTGCAGCCAAGGCGTCGAACTTCGTGTTCTATGCTAACGGCAACAAGGCATCGCAGGAATTCATCGACAAGGAAATTCTTGATGATCCGGCTATCTATCCAAGCGATGAAGTTCTGAAGAAGCTCTTCGTACCGACGCCTTATGACACCAAGGTGCAGCGCGTTGTTACACGCGCCTGGACCAAGATCGTCACAGGCCAGTAACAGTCGGATAATATGACGGCTATTATTAGCTGACGCGGGTTTGCCCGTTGAAATTTAGAGCGGCTCACTGTTCGTACAGCTGGGCCGCTCTACGTCTTGTAGTAGATCAATGGCAGGCTGTGCCTGTGAATGTCAGGTTCCTGATAAGTCGATAGGGGAACGGAATGGAATCTTTTGGCAGCTTTCGCCGCAAATTCGCACCCTGGAATGATCCGGCGGCGAAGCCTTATATTTCTTTTGAAAATGTGACCAAGATTTTCGGCGATTTTACTGCTGTTGATAATCTGTCGCTGAATGTTTTCAATCGAGAGTTCTTCGCGCTGCTAGGGGCGTCCGGTTGCGGCAAGACCACGCTGATGCGCATGTTGGCTGGTTTTGAAGAACCGACATCTGGTCGTATCACCCTTGATGGTCAGGATATGCGCGGCATTCCTCCCTATAAGCGTCCGGTAAACATGATGTTCCAGTCCTATGCGCTGTTCCCGCATATGACGGTTGAAAACAATATAGCTTTCGGTCTCAAGCAGGACGGCATGGCAAAATCGGAAATCGATGCCCGCGTTGCTGAAATGCTTAAGCTCGTGAAGCTTGAGCAATATGGCAAGCGCAAGCCGCATCAGCTTTCGGGCGGTCAGCGCCAGCGTGTGGCCTTGGCCCGCGCCGTTGCGAAACGTCCAAAAGTGCTGCTGCTCGATGAACCGCTTGGCGCGCTCGACAAGAAGCTGCGCGAAGAAACACAGTTCGAGCTGATGGATTTGCAGGTCAAGCTTGGTCTCACTTTCATGGTCGTCACCCACGATCAGGAAGAAGCCATGACAATGTCCGATCGTATCGCCGTCATGGACAAGGGCCGTATCATGCAGGTGGCAACACCTGCCGAAGTATATGAAGCGCCCGGCTCGAAGTTCGTGGCCGACTTCATCGGCAACGTGAACATCATCGAAGGCGAAGTGGTGAAGGCCGCGAATGGTGAGGCAGAAATAGCCACCGAAAAATTCGGCTTCAATATTCAGACCGAAACTCGCGAGCAGCTGAGCGCTGGCCAGAAGGTCTGGTATGCGGTGCGCCCTGAAAAGACACGCATCACCCGCGAAAAGCCGGAAGAAACCTCCGTCAATGCGGTTGAGGGTGAGCTTTGGGATATTGCCTATTTTGGCGATATGACGGTTTTCCACGTTCGCCTCGACAACGGCCGTACCATCAAGGCTGCAAGCCTGAATGCCGTGCGCAAGACGGAAAACCCGCTGACCTATGATGAGCGCGTATGGGTTTCGTTCGATACCGATGCCGGTCTGGTGCTGACAGCCTGAGGAGGGGAGGCACATGCAAAAGCTCATTGCTTCCATAACCAGTCGCCTCGTGATCGCAGTGCCTTATCTGTGGCTGTTGATCTTCTTTCTGGTTCCATTCTTCATCGTCTTCAAGATTTCGTTGTCCGAAGTCACGATGGCGATCCCGCCTTATCAGCCGGTCATTGATCTGACGCAGGGCTTCAGCCTTGCATGGGAGCGTGTGAAGCAGCTCTCGTTTGATAATTACCTCTGGCTGATGGATGATCCGCTTTACTATATGGCGTATCTCTCCAGCGTGCGGATTGCAGCAATCTCGACGTTCCTGACGTTGCTTGTCGCTTATCCGATGGCCTATGGCATGGCGCGTGCGCCGCAAAGTCTTCGCCCGACATTGTTGATGCTGGTCATTCTGCCGTTCTGGACATCGTTCCTTATCCGCGTTTATGCGTGGATCGGTATCCTCAAGCCTGAAGGCCTGCTTAACCAGTTCCTGATGTGGCTCAATGTCATCGATACGCCGCTTAACATTCTGAACACGGATACGGCCGTCTTTATCGGTATCGTCTATTCCTACCTGCCGTTCATGATCCTGCCGATCTATTCGTCACTCGAAAAGATGGATTATTCGCTGATCGAAGCGGCACAGGATCTGGGTTGCACAGCTTTCTCGGCTTTCTGGAAAATCACGTTTCCGTTGTCACTTGCAGGTGTCGTGGCGGGTTGTTTCCTTGTGTTCATCCCGGCCGTTGGTGAGTTCGTGATCCCTGATCTTCTTGGTGGTTCGCAGACACTGATGATCGGTAAAACAATCTGGAGTGAGTTCTTCTCCAATCGCGACTGGCCGGTTTCTTCGGCGGTGGCAGTGGTTCTGCTGCTCCTGCTTATCGTGCCGATTGTGATTTTCCAGCAAGCGCAGGCGCGCCAGCAGGAGAAGGGGAAATAAGATGCAGAACAACTGGTCCCGTTTTAACATCGCGTCAGTCGCGCTCGGCTTTGCCTTTCTCTACCTGCCGATAGTTCTGCTGGTTATCTACTCGTTCAATGAATCCCGTCTGGTCACTGTCTGGGCGGGCTTCTCGACCAAATGGTATGTGGAACTGTTCCGCAATCAGGCGCTGATGGATGCGGCATGGGTGACGATCCGCGTCGGGCTTTTGTCGGCCACGATTGCAACCGTGCTTGGCACACTGGCAGCCCTGGCATTGACCCGCTACACGCGGTTTCGCGGGCGCATCCTGTTTTCGGGCATGGTTTATGCGCCACTGGTCATGCCGGATGTCATCACCGGTCTTTCGCTGCTGCTTTTGTTTGTGGCGATGAACTTTGATCGTGGTTTCTGGACGGTAACGCTTGCACACATCACCTTCTCGATGTGTTTCGTGGCTGTCGTTGTGCAGTCGCGTCTGGTGAGCTTTGACCATTCACTGGAAGAGGCGGCGATGGATCTTGGCGCGCCACCCGTAACCACATTCATGAAAATCACTTTGCCGGTTATCCTGCCTGCGGTGGTGTCCGGCTGGATGCTGGCCTTCACCCTTTCGCTCGACGATCTGGTGATTGCAAGCTTCACATCGGGTCCGGGTGCAACAACGCTTCCGATGAAGATTTACTCACAGGTGCGGCTCGGTGTGACGCCGGAAATCAATGCGGTTTGTACCATTCTTATCGCCCTGGTGACGACAGGTGTTATCATTGCGTCGGTCGTCAACAAGCGCCGCGAAGTGCAGCGCCGCCGCGATGAGCAGGCGGCATTCCGCATCGGATAATCTGTAAAAAAAAGCGGCGGGGCAGGTTTACTGCCCCGTTCCGCTTCCTGTTGATGATGGGGAGATAAATGGTCGATCCCACGAGCCGCCAACGAAGAAATGAAGCGGCGGCTTCGCTGCCGCGCCCTGAGCGTTTGGATCGCCCTGGGCTGGCTGGCCCTGCTGATTGTCGGCATTCTGCTGGGGCTGGCTGTCAGGGAAAATAACTTCGCCACTCAGCGCCAGACTGCGATCGACAAAAGGCACAATGCCAGCAAGGTTGAGCGTGCCTTCCGACGTTGCCAATGTTGCATTTTCCAGCGATGCCACGCCATCCGAGAGGTTGGCTTTCATATCGAGGCGATTGAAGGCGAGCGAGACATTGTCCTGTCGCTCAAGGGCAAAGAAGCCCTGGCTTTGTGCCTTGGTCAGAAAGTCCTGAACCGAAAAGCCCTGCATCTGGCCATTGTTCAACTGTACCGAGACATTGCCCTGCGCATTGTTGAGCAATCCGGACCAGCGATTGGCCGGTCCCTTCATGAACAACGACACATTGCCTTTGCCATTGATGAAAGGCTTGTCAAAACCGAGCGCCGCAAAGAGCTGCGAGCTATCGATGTCGGAGGCATTAAAGCGCAATTCGCCGCTGGCTGTTTTCAAATCGCGCACAATCTGGAGATTGGCCTGAAGAATGCCATTGAAGGCTTTGGCGTCGCCGATATCGAACATCGCACGGCCGCCTCTGATCTGGACGGCTGCAGCCACACCCGTCATGGAGACAGGCCCGGCAGTTGCCGTCTGTGCTGACAGCCGCAAATCCAACTCGGATCGATTGATGAAGCTTGTATCAATGGTGTCGCGTTCGTTCTGATCACGTTCGCTCGGCGAGCGGGGCTGGCTTACAGGCAGCGGCACAAAGATCGAAAACAGGCGACGCAGGTTCAGTTTCTCAAAAGCGAGTGTTCCGGTGACGGCGGGCGTTTCCTGCTCAAATCCAATCTCGATCACACCTTTGGCCGGGCTTTCATCCGTCGTCATCTCGACATCGGCAAATTTCAAGCGACGCGGTGTGGAGGTGATGGTGGAGTCGAGTGAGAAGGCGCCGATTTCTGTGCTGCCCGCGACAGGTGGCAAGGCAAGCCAGCGCAGCGAATTGCTCAATGAAGGCGTCTTGGCGCTCAACGCGCCTTCAAAGAAGCGATCATTGGAAATATTGGCTTTGCCTTCAAAGGTGATGTTGACCGGGTTGGACGTAAAGCTCGCGGTCACGTCAGAAGTGCCACCTGCGAGCAACGGAAGGGCTTGCGCTGCAGTCAGGCTGAACTGGGTGTTTTCGCCGCGCCATAGCGCACTGCCGCGAAGCGTTGCAGCACTCGATGTGCGTGGCCATTCGAGCGTGGCATTCACCTTGGTGATCTGCTGGTCTTCTTTCGGTTCTTCTTCCGAATCCGGGTGGTTGAACGAGATTGTGCCGTCGCGAACCACAACGCGACCAAAAGGCTGGGAAGCCTGCTGCGTTGCAAGCGTCTTGTCATTGCCACCATTTTGCTGCTGCAAGGCGCGTTGCGCGCGTATCGCTGTGCCCAATCGACCATTCGAACTTGCAATCGCATCCAGCAGCTCAGAAAAATTATCGACCGGACCGCCAATGTTAAAATGCGGCCTTACAATCTGTGTTTCAGAGAATGACAGCCTGCCCATGATAGCATCAAGCGGCGAAAGCTCGATTTCAATGCGGTTGGCGCTCATGAAAGGCTTGGCACCCTGATCGGACAGTTTGCTAAGTGTCACGCCATCGAGCGAAGCCCGAAGAACAGGAAACACGCGCAAGCGCGGTGCTTCACGCAGTTCAACACTATAGCCGGTCCACGCACTGATTTCCTGCGCCACACGAATGCGGATCGCATCGGTTGAGACGATGAAAGGTATGATCGCGAGCAGGGTGGCGACCGCTGCCGCGCCCAGAATGACGAGCGCAATAATAAGGCGCATAAACTTCGGCCAGCGCATCAACCATCCTATCAGTGAGACATATTCCGTAATCTAAACTAGCTCAGCACTGTGGCAAAGCAAAGCCGCCTATGCTGATTCCATCTTATGGTTAAACAATTGTTTCTCAGAAATTAACCCTGATTTTACAGGAGTTTCCAATCTCTAAATTCCGACATTGGATTTTAAGGCCGTATTAACCAGCTAGGCGCGATAAAGAATGCAACACTGAGTAATGATCGAGCCGCTTGTTGTGCTTATCTGTCACTTGCTTTCGTGTCTTTGTCTCTGAGATTTATCGCGCTGGCTTTTGCCGGCGCTTTTTTTGTTTGCAAATGAAAAGCCCTCCGGCTGGAGGGCTTTTATTCATATCTAGAGCATTTCCTATTGAAAATGCTTTATCTTTTCCGAAAGCCGGTTCCCACTTTTCGGGATACGCATAGATTACTCTGCTAGAACGCGTGTGGGTGGGAAAACGATTTCCACCACAGTTCCCTGACCGGGTGTGGAGTCGATGGCAAACTGCGCGCGGTTGGCTTCAACCATCGCCTTGGTCAGCGGAAGTCCAAGTCCCGTGCCTTCGTTGCGCCAGTCTTTCGCGCTTTCGGCCTGACGACGTTGCATGGTGTTGACCTGACGGAACGGCTTCAGTGCCTGTTCGATTTCAGCCTTGGTCATACCGACGCCGGTATCACGCACACGCATCACGACATCGCCATTCAGCTCGTAATTCGTCGACACGATAACCTGTCCGCCGGTTGCGGTGAAGCGTACGGCATTGGAGAGCAAGTTGAGTGCGACCTGCTTGATCGAGCGCGCATCGGCGACGATATCCGGCAGGTTGGACTGGAAGCTGGAACGGATAATGACACGTTCGCGATTGGCTTGCGGCTGCATGAGCGCAATGGCTTCGCCGATAGCGTCATTGAGCGAAACCGCTTCAAACTGCATGTCGAGCGCACCGGCTTCGATCTTTGAAATATCAAGGAGATCGTTGACCAATGCCAGTACATGGTTGCCGGAACGGTTGATGTCACGCAGATAGTCGCGATAACGCTCGTTGCCGATCGGGCCGAATTTTTCATCGGACATCAGTTCCGAGAAACCGATAATTGCATTGAGGGGCGTGCGAATTTCATGGCTGATACGCGCAAGGAATTCCGTTTTTTGACTGGATGCACGTTCGGCTTCGCGACGTGCATTGGTCAGTTCTTCCTCGGTGCGTTTCCACTGTGTAATGTCGCGCAGAACTGCACAATATCCGTTTGTATGCGGTAGCTTGCCCATAGTCATGAACAGCGGAATGAAACCGCCCTGTGCTTCACGACCAATCACCTCGCGTCCATCATTGAGGACACTCAAAACGCCATTACCGGAAAGGCCATGCAGATAATCCATCGCCGCACGCTGGCTTTCGATGGCAAAGAGCATGGAGAAGAACTTGCCTTCCGTATCGTCCTGATCATAGCCAAACAGCGCCGAGGCCGAATGGTTCATCGAGCGAATACGGCCCTCAGGATCAATCAGCACAACACCATCGGTTGCGGTGTCGAGAATGGTCTTGAGCTCTTCGATATGGGCCTGCAGTTCCTGCTTTTCAGAGCGATCCTCAAGGGTCGGTTCTGGTGTACTTTGAACAGGTGCAGTCGCTTCAACCGCGACAGGCATGAGGCTTAGCATCAATGCGCGGCCAGAACGCCAGTTGATCGCATTAAGATGTGCATCGACCGGTTCTTCATGGCCATCGGCATGACGTAGCACCATGCCCTGACGCTTTTCACTGTCGTCGGCTTCGCTGTTGAAAAGCGCATCAACGCCACCAGCCTTGCGAATGTCTTCAATCGCGTCATAACCCGTCAGATCAAGCAGCGCCTGATTGACGTAATGGATATCGCCGCCAGACTGAATAATCACCGGCACAGGCAGATTGGCAAGCAAAGCCGTTTCGTCAGCAAACACCTTTTCTTCAGAAACAGCGGGTGTTGTGGCCTCTGTGGCAGGCTGTTCGCCGGAATTTGTTTGAGCAGGTTCCGAAACCAGCGCGACAGGCGAGGCGCGTTCGGCGGCAGGTTTTATCTGCTCCGCTGCAACCGGCTTCTCATCTGTTGCATCTTGATCCTGACGCGAGTTTGCGAGACCTTGCTTGCGCAAACGATCAGCGATTTCGCGGAATGCATTGCGCTCGGTGGCAGTCAGGCCGCCTTCAGGGCGTTTGTCGGTCTTCGTCTTGTGTTCTTTTTCGTGATCCGCCGCGACTTTTTCGCGAGCCGCAGCGTTGAGAAGCTCAAGCACCTTGTCGGATTCCCGACGACCCGGATTAGGAGTCAGAACCACAGGTGGCTGATATTTGGCTTCTGAAGGATGATCGTCATTCGCAACTTCTTCTGAAAGCGCCAGAACATCATCGTCCGCACCGTCGAGCGGCAGAGCGGTCTGTTGTGCTTCTGGAACCCGCTTCTGCGGAACACCGCCAGCCAGCACAATACCGATGGTTTCAGGGTCTGCTTCTGCATCCTGAGGGTTCACAAGGCCGAAACCACGGAAACCGATAAATTCGCGATCACGCGAGTAAACGGGAAGGGCGGCAAGTTCTACTGGCACGCGGAGATTTGTACCCTCAACCGGCCAAAGCAGCTTTTTACCGGACCAGGTATCGCGCTTTTGCAGCAGAACGGCGATGGCGCCATCTGTGTCGAAGCCAAATACATTGGCAACTTCCGCAAAGCGGCGACCGATAACATCGGCAGCATTAGGCCCGATAATGATGCCCAGTTCTGGCGATAGTTCGGTAAATGAACCGGCCGCATCCGTCTTCCATATGAAGCGGGCTGGTGCACCGTCTCGGTCAAAAGCAAATTCCTTTGGCTTTTGAATCTCTTCGGCCTCGACCGCTGCTTCTTTCACTGCGGGTACGATATTTTGTTCAGCCAAAGGCGCATCGGCGGTCAAAGCCGCCTGTGTTGCTTCGCCGATAATGCAGAGCAAGTGCAAAGCAGGGTTGTCTGAGAGACGCGCCAGCGCACCCGGAACTGAATGCTTTCCCGCACGAATACGCCGCTTGACC
>NZ_NNRM01000049.1 GCF_002252525.1 Brucella pseudogrignonensis | reverse complement strand
GTTATCATTTGCAAGTCGCACTTCAAACTAGAACCCACCCGGACTGCAAAGGTTGATTGCATAACGTATGTTATGGAACGAACAAAAGAATGAAAAGCCAGCATCTTGTTGCGATGAAACATTTCTGGCCGCCCCAATATGATGCGGTGATGGTCACTCAAACCAAGTTCAAATGGCTTTCCTTTGCGTGTTTTCCACAACTCGAAAACTCTGGTGAAAATTTAAGCGAATCGGATGTCGTAGCCTGCATAAAAATGCTGGCAGCAGCTTATAAAAGTGCCGCAAAATATGGAGTTTTCTTGATTTTTCTTCCTCTGAGTTTGCATTCAAAAGCGCTTTAAAATCGCCACTGCGTACCAGTTTTTTGCCTTCTAAATTAGCTGCAGCGTAGTCAATCTGGTAACTAATTCAGTATCTTGAGAACTTCTCTTGCAAGAACCAATCTTATCCATAAGATGCACGCCATTTCAAAAATTACCTAGGAGGGGTTCATCGTGTTTCGCAAAACTCTACTGACAAGCGTGTGTCTTCTGACACTGATGGGAGCGGCATCGGCTGAGGTCGTTCTTAATCGCGGCAATGACACTGATCCGGCAACGCTTGATCATCATCGCACGTCCACCGTGTCTGAAGGCAACGTCCTTCGCGATTTGTATGATGGCTTGACCATCCAGAACGCGAATGGTGAAGCCGTACCGGGTGTGGCGAAGTCATGGGATATTTCGGAAGACGGTTTGGTCTACACTTTCCATCTGCGCGATAACGCGAAATGGTCGAATGGTGATCCGGTAACTGCTGGTGATTTCAGCTTCGCTTTTCACCGTCTGATGGACCCTAAGACAGCTGCCGGCTATGCGAGCATGTTGTTTGTCATCAAGAACGCGGAAGACGTTGCTAGTGGTAAAAAGCCTGTCGATGAGCTGGGTGTTGAAGCTGTAGACGATCACACGCTGAAGGTGACGCTCAACTCCCCTGCTCCTTATTTCCTTGAACTTCTGACGCACCAGACCGGCTTCCCGCTGCATAAGAAGAGCGTTGAAGAAAATGGCGACAAGTTCACGACACCTGGGAAAATGGTGACGAACGGCGCTTACGAACTGGTCAGCTTCACGCCGAACGACAAAATCGTCATGAAGAAGAACCCGAACTACTATGAAGCCGATCAGGTCAAGATCGATACCATCAACTGGATTCCATTCGAAGACCGTGCCAGCTGCATGCGACGTTTCGAGGCCAAGGAAGTTCAGGTCTGCTCGGACGTTCCAGCCGAACAGATGGATTATGTGAAGAAGAACCTCGCCAACGAATTCCGTATGGCACCTTATCTCGGCGTTTATTATCTGCCGGTCAAAGGCAAGACTGCTGACAGCAAGCTGAAAGATCCGCGCGTTCGTCAGGCTCTTTCCATGGCGATCGACCGTGATTTCATTGCCGATCAGGTCTGGCAGGGCACCATGCTCCCAGGTTATTCGCTGGTTCCTCCAGGTATCAACCACTACGTCAAGGATGCGCCTAAGCTCGACTATTCCGACGACATGTTGGATCGTGAAGACAAGGCCAAGGAGCTGTTGAAGGAAGCAGGCGTTGAGCCAAACACGCTTTCGATTGAGCTGCTCTACAACACATCTGAAAACAACAAGAACACGATGGCAGCAATTGCCGATCAGCTTGGCAATATCGGTGTGAAGGCAACGCTCAACGAAACCGAAGGCGCTACCTACTTCAACTTCCTGCGTGAAGACGGTCCGTTCGATATCGCACGCGCTGGCTGGATCGGCGATTACAACGATCCGCAGAACTTCCTCTACATTGCCCAGAGCGATGTCAGCTTCAATTATTCCAAGGTTAAAAACCCGGAATATGATGCGAAGATGGCTGAAGCAGCGAAGATTCTTGATCTGGATGCCCGCGCCAAGGTTCTGGCTGAAGCCGAGCAGCTCAAGCTCGATGACATGAGCAATATTCCTATTCTTTATTATTCCTCGCGCGCTCTTGTGTCTGACAAGATCGATGGCTGGAACGACAACCTTATGGACAGCCACAAAACCCGCTGGCTATCGTTCAAACAATAAATTTTCAGTTCGGGCTGCGCCTTTCGGCGCGGCCCCTTTTTCTTTCGACCTGGGAGGGTCGGAGGGTCCCTCTTTTCATGGGACATATATTTTTTAAGACTTATGGGAGTTTCACGATGGTTCGCGAAATTTTATTGGCAGGCGTTTGCCTGATTTCGCTTGGCAGCGCCGCGTCTGCTGCAATTGTGCTTAACCGTGGCAATGATATGGATCCTTCAACGCTGGATCAGCAGCTCACCACTACAGTTCAGGAAGACCGCGTTTTAAAAGATCTTTATGAGGGGCTGGTGGCGCAGGATAGCCACGGCAGAGCAGTTCCCGGTGCGGCGACATCATGGGAAATTTCGCCCGATGGCCTCACCTATACTTTTCACATGCGCGACAATGCAAAATGGTCGAATGGCGATCCTGTAACGGCAGGCGATTTCGAGTTTTCATTTCGCCGCCTGATGGACCCTAAGACGGCTGCGGGCTACGCCAGTGTCTTTTATTCAATCAAAAACTCCGAGCAGATCGCGACGGGTCATATGTATGTCGATCAGCTTGGCGTGAAGGCACTGGACGACAAAACGCTCCAGATCACGCTCAACGCCCCTACTCCATATTTCATTGAATTATTGACCCATAACACCGGATTTCCGGTCAATCCGAAAGCCGTAAAGGAATTCGGGTCAAAGTTTAGCCAGCCAGGCCATATGGTCAGCAATGGCGCTTATGAGCTTGTCAGTTTCAATCCGAACGACAAGATCGTTATGAAGAAAAATCCCTATTATTGGGATGCGGAGCATGTACAGATTGATCAGGTAAACTGGATACCGTTTCAGGACCGCTCCAGCTGTATGCGCCGGTTTGAGGCGAAAGAAGTTGATATCTGCTCTGATGTTGCCGCCGAGCAGATGGACTATGTGAAACAGAACCTCGGTAAATGGTTTCATCAGGCGCCGCTGCTGGGCATTTATTACATCGACATCAAAGGTGAGCCTTCCAGCAAGTTGCGCGACCCTCGTGTCAGACAAGCCATTGGAATGACGATTGATCGTGATTTTCTGGCACAGGAAGTCTGGCGCGGTACAATGCTCCCTGCCAGCTCGATGGTGCCTCCCGGCATCAATAATTACGTTAAAGACGGACCGCAGCTAAGCTACGCCAAAGAAGACATTCTTGATCGCGAAGACAAGGCAAAAAAGCTGTTGGCAGATGCCGGTGTCACACCTGGTAGTCTGTCGATAGTGCTGAGATATAGCACATCGGAAAATCACAAGAACACGATGGCGGCGATTGCAGACATGCTCAAGGATATTGGTATCAATGCCACGCTCGACGAAGTCGATGGCACGACCTATTTCAATTATCTTGAGCAGAAAGGCATGTTCGATATCGCACGCGATGGCTGGGTTGGGGATTACAATGATCCGAACTCGTTTCTGTCACTCTTCACGAGCGACAGCTACTTCAACTACGCGCAATGGTCGAACAAGGACTATGACGCGCTGATGATGAAATCAGCCATCACAGCAGATTTGGGTGAACGGGCGAAAATCCTCACCAATGCAGAGAAGATTTTGCTTCAAGACGGGGCTTCTATTCCTCTGCTCTACTATTCATCTACCGCATTGGTTGCCGACAAGGTCAAAGGCTACGACGACAACCTGATGAATTCGCACGCCACACACTGGCTGTCGATAAAAGGCTAAACAAAAAACAGGAACGCCCTTAGTGGGATTTGCCGGGTCGCTTTTTGAGCGTTCCGGCAAAGAAGGGAAATAAAAATGCTGGGCTACACGCTCCGACGATTGGGTAGTGCAATACCAACTATCTTTATCATCGTCACACTGACTTTCTTCCTTATCCGGCTTGCGCCGGGTGGTCCTTTCGACCTTGAGCGCCCGATTGATCCGCTGATCCTCGAAAACCTCAAGAAAGCCTACAATATGGATGCGCCGCTTTGGCAGCAGTATCTGATTTATCTGGGCAATCTGTTGCGCGGTGATCTTGGCCCAAGCTTCACGCGCCGCGACTTCACCGTCAATGACTTGTTCGCTTCCGGCCTTCCGGTTTCGATCATGCTTGGTGCGCTGGCCCTTAGTCTGGCTGCGATTATCGGAACATTTCTCGGTACAATCGCGGCACTGAAACAGAATTCTCCGATTGATTATTTCGTTGTAGCACTCGCCACTTTTGGCATTACCACACCGAATTTTGTTGTTGCTCCTCTTTTGAGCCTTCTTTTCGGCGTCATCCTCGGATGGGTGCCGGCGGGTGGCTGGTCTTCGGCCAATATCCTTTACTGGATATTGCCAGTGCTGACTTTGGCGCTGCCGCAGGTTGGCGTTATTGCGCGCCTCGTGCGCGGCGCAACCATTGAAGCCTTGCGCGCCAATCACGTTCGGACAGCTCGCGCTTACGGCCTGCCCGCGCGCGTGGTCGTTGGCGTTCATGCTCTGCGTGCTGCCATGTTGCCGGCGGTTTCCTATCTGGGGCCGACAGCTGCTGCTCTCCTTACTGGCTCGGTTGTCGTTGAAACGATCTTTGGTATCCCCGGCATCGGCCGTTACTTCGTGCAAGGCGCGCTGAGCCGCGATTATACGATGGTGATGGGAACCGTTGTCGTCATTTCCGTTTTTGTCGTGGTGTTCAATCTCATCGTCGACCTTCTTTATGCATGGCTTGATCCGAGGGTTCGCTATGACTGATTTTACTGCAGCCGTTGAAACGGAAAAGCTTGGTTCAGTACAAAGCCGTTCACTCTGGCAGGACGCATGGCTGCGCCTGCGCAAGAACAAGGCAGCTGTAACAAGTGCTATCGTGCTGATCGTGCTTGCACTTGTCGGTATCTTCGGGCCGATGCTTAGCCCGCATCCCTATGACAAGATCTATCCGCAGTTTGTCCGCGTGGCCCCAAGTCTGGAAGCCTATCCGCGCGCTGACACGATCATGCCGGGACTGGAACGTGAATTGGCTCGTGCTCGCCTCACAGCATCAGCTGAACCAGAACTGACCGGAAGCAATGTGGTCATCGACTTCACTACGCAACGCCCGACCGATGAGCGCGTTCTTCGCTACTTCCAGCGCTCGGACCTGTTCAGTAATCCTAAGATCGAACTTGCTGCTGATGGTTTGAGTGGCAAGCTGACATTGAATGTCGCGCGCAACTATTTTGTGCTCGGTACAGATAATCTTGGCCGCGATCTGATGACCCGCATCTTCATCGGTGTGCGCATGTCGCTGGCAATCGGCCTGCTGGCTTCAGCCATGGCTCTGGTACTTGGCGTTGGCTATGGTGCTATTTCGGGCTATCTCGGTGGCCGTGCCGACAACATCATGATGCGACTTGTTGATATTCTTTATTCCCTGCCCTTCATCTTTTTCGTCATATTGATGCTCGTCTTCTTCGGGAGGTCGATCTTCATCATCTTCATTGCCATTGGTGCAACCGAATGGCTGGATATGGCGCGCATCGTGCGTGGACAAACATTGAGCCTCAAACGGCAGGAATTTGTGCAGGCGGCAGAAGCGCTCGGCGCAACCCGTCGCGGCGTCATCACCCGCCATATTATCCCGAATGCATTGGGGCCGGTTATTGTCTTTGTGACGCTTCTGGTGCCAAAGGCTATTCTGCTTGAAAGCCTGCTTTCGTTCCTTGGCCTGGGCGTGCAGGATCCCCTCACCTCGCTCGGCCTCCTCATCTCGGAAGGCGCTCAGAACATGCGCGGCGCAAGCTGGCAATTGATCTGGCCTGCCGCAACCCTCACCATCATCCTGTTTGCGCTGAACTTCCTTGGCGACGGCCTGCGCGACAGTCTTGACCCGAAGGATCGCTGAGATGACAAAAGAAAATATTCTGAGCGTTCGCGATCTTCGCGTCACTTTCGACACGCATGACGGTCCCGTTGATGCTGTGCGCGGCATCAATCTCGATGTCAAAGCTGGTGAAACAATCGCAATCGTAGGTGAGTCCGGTTCTGGCAAAAGCCAGACCACCATGGCGATGATGGGATTGCTGGCGCAAAACGGTAAAGCCACCGGACAGGCGCTTTATCGCGGTCAGGATCTTATCGGCATGTCCGATAAGGCGCTGAACAAAATCCGTGGTGCTAAGATCACCATGATCTTTCAGGAGCCGATGACATCGCTTGATCCACTTTATCGGATTGGCGATCAGCTGGCAGAACCCCTGCGCTATCACCGCGGATTGAGCAAGAAGCAGGCACGGCCACGTATTCTGGAACTGCTGAAGCTGGTCGGCATTCCTGAACCGGAACGCCGTATCGATAGCTACCCTTACGAGCTTTCAGGTGGTCAGCGCCAGCGCGTGATGATCGCCATGGCGCTGGCTAATGAGCCGGATATTCTCATTGCCGATGAGCCGACAACCGCGCTCGATGTCACCATTCAGGCGCAAATTCTCGACCTGCTGGCTGATCTTCAGCAGCGGCTGGGGATGGCGGTTGTGTTCATTACCCATGATCTTGGTATCGTGCGTCGTTTTGCCGACCGCGTCTATGTGATGCGTTCAGGTGAAGTGGTGGAAACCAACGAGACGGAAAAGCTTTTTACCGAACCAGAGCATCCCTATACGAAGATGCTGCTTGATGCTGAACCGGAAGGAGAAAAGCTGTCTCCGCCTGCAGAAGCGCCGGTCCTTATCCGTGCTGATAATGTGAAGGTGAACTTCCTTATCAATAAGCCCTGGCTTGGTGCCGCTACCTACATGACGGCGGTAAATGATGTTTCTCTGACCTTGAAGGAAGGCCAGACAATCGGGATTGTCGGTGAATCCGGTTCAGGCAAATCGACGCTTGGCCGCGCGATCCTGCGCCTTCTTCCGTCAGAAGGTCGGATTGCTTATCTGGGCAAAGAGTTACCGACGGAATCGCAGGCCATGCGGCCCAAGCGCCGTGAGCTTCAGCTGGTGTTTCAGGATCCGTTCGGATCGCTTAGCCCGCGTATGACCGTCGGCCGGATCATCACCGAAGGTCTGCTTATCCATGAACCGAACCTTTCGGCAAAGGAACGGGATCGTCGCGCGCAGGAAGCGCTTCGAGAAGTCGGCATGGACCCGGCAATGCGTAATCGCTACCCGCACGAGTTTTCAGGCGGCCAGCGTCAGCGTATAGCCATCGCACGCACAATGATCCTGAAACCAAAGGTGATCGTGCTTGATGAGCCGACCAGTGCGCTGGATCGTTCCGTACAAAAGCAGATTGTTACGCTCTTGCGTGATCTGCAGAAGGAACACGGGCTTTCCTATCTCTTCATCAGTCACGACATGGCGGTGGTACGTGCCGTGTCCGACTATGTGATTGTTATGAAGAACGGAAAGATCGTCGAGCAAGGCGATACAGAACAGGTTTTCGATAACCCCTATGAGGATTATACGAAGGCTCTCATGGCCGCAGCGCTGAGCGAAGAGCGGTTTGGTACAAACGACTAAATTAAATAAAAACGGGGCGTTGGCCCCGTTTTCTTATAAAGTGATATAAATCTAAAATACCAAAGACCGATGGGCCGAAACGCCAGCCGAAACACCATCCGCAACGGACCATGCAACACTATGTGCGCCCCTTGATATGTCGCCGGCGGCATAGATACCCTGAATGCTTGTCGCTTTCATCTCATCAGTTTTGATGGCTTTTCCAAGCGGCATGTCTTCCAATGTGCAGCCGAGTTGCTCAGCGAGCGGGCTGTTCAGGCGGTTGGATGGTCCAATGAATAATGCGTCAGCTTGCAACAGGCGACCGTCAGCAAGTTCGATCTCGGAGATGGATGTTCCCTCACCTCTTATGCCTGCGACTGGTTTTGCTTCAATCGTGACGCCACGCTTTTCGAGTTCTGCCAAAGTTGCAGCATCAGGCTCTTCACCGCCATTCAGATAGAATGTGGTAGGTCCCCATTCGGAGATAAGCATGGCTTGATGAGACGACATCGGCGAAAGGTTCAACACGCCGAGTTTTTTGCCGCTGAACTCGTAGCCATGGCAATAGGGGCAATGAATAACCGATTTGCCCCAGCGTTCAGCCAACCCCGGTAAATCTGGCAAAACGTCAGAAATGCCGAAGGCAAAGATCAGTCTGCGCCCACTGACGACTTCGCCTGTATCCAGTTCAATCGAGAAGTCATCAATCTGCCCGGTTCCGTTTACAGCTTTACCCTCCGTTACTCTTACAGTCGGATAGGCTTTAACCTGCTCTTTTGCCGTTTCGAGCATTGCTACCGGGCTGCTTCCATCCTGAGCGAAGAAACCATGTGAATGTTCGGCAAAGCGGTTGCGTGGCTTGCCTGCATCGATCACGCGAACCGAGCGTCTGCCGCGCGCCACATAGGTTGCCGCCGAAAGTCCGGCAAAGCTGCCACCGATAATAATCACATCATGATGCGTCATGGGCTGTCTCCAAGTCGAAAGTTGCGCCGCGTTCAATCGCGCGCTGATGAAAATCCGCGCTCAACATGGCGAGTGTCACTTCGCCAAAACGTTTCAATAAAAGCTCTTCTGCATCGCTGAACGCCTTGTTGAGCGATGCGTTGACGGCCTGCTCGACGAGGCAACCCGGCATTTCCGTGCGATTGCTCATTGCAAGCAGCGACGGTTTGCCGATGGCGTTGTAAATGTCATGCAGCGTGACTTTGCTAAGATCGCAAGCGATCTCCCATCCGCCGCCATGACCTTTTTCGGAGCGCACATAGCCCTGCTCTCGCAGACCACTCATGACGCGACGCACGACAACGGGATTGGTGCCCATCGCTTTTGCGAGGACTTCGGAGGTCACGGGCTTTTTATACTCAGCCATGTGAAGGAGGACGTGGAGGACGCCCGAAAGTTTGCTACCTTTTTTCATGTAACTTTATATGTTACGAGTCTTCGACTTTGTCAAGAGAGGCGATAATACGAAAGCAATTTTCGGGAAGTTCTTGTGCGGCTTTGTGTTAGAATGACCTTATGATTGATCTGTTTTCCCAGCTTGAAACTCGAGAAAAGCTTGCCGACGGCGCCGTTCTTTTGCGGGGATTTGCGCTCGCAAACGAAGCCGAAATTCTCAACGCCATGCAAGATGTTGAGAATGATGCACCTTTTCGGAATATGACGACGCCAGGCGGATTTCGCATGTCAGTCGCTATGACCAATTGCGGGTCTTTTGGCTGGGTGACGGACCGGAAGGGCTATCGTTACAGCGCCGTTGATCCTGAAACGGAAAAGCCGTGGCCTTCAATGCCGGGGGCATTTCGCGATCTTGCAGAGAGTGCTGCGGACGAAGCCGGTTATCCTGATTTCTTACCGGATGCCTGTCTCATCAATCGGTATGAACCCGGCGCAAAAATGTCTTTGCATCAGGATAAGGACGAGAAGGATTTCAAAAATCCGATTGTTTCTGTGTCGCTGGGACTACCCGCGACATTTCAATTCGGCGGATTGCAGCGCAGTGACCCGGTACGCAAATTCGTGCTGCACCACGGCGATGTGGTCGTTTGGGGTGGACCATCCCGACTCTTCTATCATGGCATTCTGCCATTGAAGGATGGAGAGTATCCGCAACTTGGTCGAATTCGCTATAATCTTACATTCAGAAAAGCTAAATAACTTCAATTAGATGTGTGGATTCTTTAACTCGCCGCATTCATTGGAACGCGCATTTTTTCCGCTACATAATTTAGAGCGCATCCCGAAAAGGGTGAAATGGTTTTCGGGATGCGCGTTAAAACGAATATTCAGATCGAACGCGCTCTAGTTGAACGCACCGCCGTCGCTTTTGCTTTCAGGGCGTTCTTTCGCAACCTTCTCGCGATAGCCGCTGGCGCGATAAGCCGCAATCGGCTCGATTGCTCCGCCGGTACGACGACGCGCTTCTGCCAGAATTGGCTCGACGTCGGTACGATAAGCGCGCTTCAACGTATCGGATGCCATCAGGGCATCGTTTTCCTGCTGATAGGTTTCCAGCGCTTCCCGATCCACCAACAAAGCCTGCGCATAAGCGCGGCGGATTTCATTGGCAGACGAAATCAGGCTTTCAATCGGGTCGGTCACATTATGCGACTGATCGATCATATGTTCAGGATGGAAATCCTTTACACCGCGATAATCTGCATCGACCAGCTCGTTGAAAACGAGGAACAGACGGTATGGATCAATCGATCCCGCATCGAGATCGTCGTCGCCATATTTGCTGTCATTGAAATGGAAGCCACCGAGCTTTCCGAACTGGATCAACCGCGCCACGATCATTTCAATGTTGGTGTTTGGTGCATGGTGGCCAAGATCGACCAGACATTGTGCCTTTGGACCAAGCGTTGAGGCTATAAGGTAATTCGTGCCCCAATCCTGAACGACTGTCGAATAGAAGGCTGGCTCATACATTTTGTGTTCAGAGAACAGCCGCCAGTCCTCCGGAAGCGCCTTATAGATTTCACCCATCGAATGCAGATAACGCTCGAATGCACGGGTGAAATTCTGCTGGCCGGGGAAGTTTGAACCATCGCTGAGCCAGACGGTCAGAGCTTTGGAACCAATGGCATTTCCGATCTCGATGCACTCAATATTATGTTCAACAGCCTGAGCACGCACGGCCGGATCGACATGGGTAAGCGAGCCATATTTATAAGAATACTGCTGATCAGCCGAATCCGAGAACGTGTTGGAATTCATCGCGTCAAAACCAAGGCCGAGTGCTTCCGCATGGGCTTTCAGTTTTTTCGGATCAGCCTTGTCCCACGGAATGTGCAGCGAAACATTCGGCGTTGCGCGTGAAAGTTCGTTGATGACCGAGCAGTCGTCGAGTTTGTCGAAAATCCCGCACGGCTCACCGCGACCGGGGAAACGGCCAAAGCGTGTACCGCCCGTTCCTGTCCCCCAAGAGGGTACAGCGACAAAATATTTTGCAACTTTCTCAGTGATTTTTTCAATTTCAATGCCGCGGCGAGCAAGTTGTTCGCCAAGAGCCTGATAGTCGCTCTTTTGTGCATTCTCAAAGCCGGAATTGTGCTCAGCGATGAAATTGGCTGCAATACGTTGTTCGGACATGGTTCCTCCCAGAATGTCCTCAATTTCTTGGATAAAAGGCAGGAAGGCAAGATTGCCTCACCTGCCTTCTGAGTAATTAGCGCGGGAAACTCTGCTGGTTTCCGGCGTCAACATTGATGATGTTTCCGGTGGACTTGGCAGATGCATCGCTTGAAAGGAAGTAGATCGCTTCAGCAATATCTTCCGGGAGTACATTGAGCTTGAGCAGCGAGCGCTTGCGATAATGTTCTTCCAGTTCCGTCACATCAATCTTCGATGACGCTGCACGCTGTTCGCGCCATTCGCCGTCCCAGATTTTCGAACCGCGCAGCACAGCATCCGGGTTGACCACGTTCACACGAATGCCAGCTTCGGCACCTTCAAGGGCGAGACAACGCGCCAGATGGATTTCCGCAGCCTTTGCCGTGCAATAGGCGGATGCGCCCGGCGAAGCGGCGAGCCCATTCTTGGAAGCAACGAAGACCACGTTTCCGCCAAGTTTTTGACGCCGGAAAAGCCGGAATGCCTCACGAGAAACAAGAAAATATCCTGTAGCAAGTATGTCGATATTTCGGTTCCACATCGAAAGCTCGGTATTTTCGACCGAAGCAGACGATGCAATACCAGCATTTGAAACCAGTATATCTATGCCGCCAAGTTCAACACTTGCCTCTGTGAAAGCATTGATGACGGCACCCTCATTGGTGACGTTCAGCTCGACGCTGCGAACCTGATCGGAGCCAAAACGCTTGGCGAGATTGGCGTGAGCGGTTTTGAGCGATTCTGCGTCGATATCTGCCAGAACCACGCAAGCGCCCTCACCTGCCAGACGTTCAGCGGTGGCATAGCCGATACCACCTGCACCGCCGGTAATCAACGCAATGCGCCCGGCTAGGCTTTTTGGCTTCGGCATACGCTGGAGTTTGGCTTCTTCAAGCAGCCAATATTCAATATCGAAGGCTTCCTGTTCGGGCAGCCCCTGATATTCAGATACGGATGATGCTCCGCGCATGACATTGATCGCATTGACGTAGAACTCGCCGGCAATACGCGCTGTCGCCTTGTCGCGTGCGAAAGACAACATGCCGACACCGGGGATCAGGAAAATGACCGGGTTGGGATCGCGCATTTTCGGTGAATTGTCGTGCTTGCAGCTCTCATAATAGCGCGTGTAATCAGCGCGATAGGCTTCGAGTGAAGCTTCAAGGCCAGCCACGACACCATCAACATCCGGTTTAGCGGGATCGAAATCGACCACAAGCGGGCGAATTTTCGTGCGCAGGAAGTGATCCGGGCAAGATGTGCCAAGGCGTGCGAGTGGCTCTAGTTCTTTTGAATTTACGAATTGCAGAACCGCATCCTGATCATCGAAATGGCCAAGCTTGCGCTCTTCCTTTCCGATCAACCCGCGTATCTCTGGCATGAGACGCGCAGCAATTGCACGGCGTTCCGAAACATCCAGGCTTTGGGTCACGGAACCGCCAAAAGCGGCCTTGCCTTCACCCTTCTTATCAAGCCATTCTATAGCCTTGTTAATAATGGCAAGCGTCAGTTCATAGCAGTCCTTAGCATCATTGGCCCAAGTAAAAAGACCATGACTTTCAAGGACTACGCCCTTTGCATTCGGATTTGACTTCACAAAGGATTCGAGGTCGAGACCAAGCTGGAAGCCCGGACGACGCCATGGCAGCCAGCCAATTTCATCACCAAAAATCTCGGCAGTCAGCTCGCGTGAGTTCTTTGATGCGGCAATTGCGATGATCGCATCAGGATGCATGTGATCAACATGGGTGAATGGTACAAAACCATGCAACGGCGTATCGATGGAAGCGGCACGAGGATTGAGATTGAATGTGCAGTGCGGAAGAAAGCCGACCATACGGTCTTCGTCTTCAACGCCCTTATAGATGCCTTTCAGCGCGTCGAGCTTGTCCTGATAAAGCGTAGCAAAGCCGTCGAGCTTAATGGTGCCAACATCGCCGCCCGAGCCCTTCACCCAGAGCACTGGAACCTGTTCGCCGGTCAGCGGATCGATTTCCTGTACTTTTGCCGATGTATTCCCGCCACCATAATTGGTGATGCGCTTATCGGAACCGAGCAGGTTTGAACGATAAAGCAGCTTGCCTGGCTCATCCAACGTTGCCGCTTTGGCGTCATCCCAGCGATTATCCAAGAGCCTGCTTTGGGCCACCATTTCATCCTCCCGTTTTATGGTGAAGACCGGAATGCGTGCTTTCTTTTTCACGCACAAACGATCATGTTGGGAAAAGATATGGCGTATTGTGCAAATTATTGTCAATCAAAAACGATCATAAATAATCATATATGTTATTTTTGTGCGCTGTGATGATTGTTTATGATTGACACTGCCCGCATTTGTGTTCGATACAAGAAAAAGGAGGAACCATGCACGAAAGAGAGCGCCACCGTATTATCCTGAGTGCCGTTCAGGAAAAGCCGGTGATCACCATTCAGGATCTGGTGGAATTGACGGAGGCGTCGGAAGCGACCCTTCGGCGCGACATTGCATCGCTTCACATGCAGGGCCGTATCAAGCGGGTTCGCGGCGGCGCGGAGGCTATCCATCCCCCGCAGTTCGGCAGCCTTGCAGGCCGACCTTTCAAGGTTTCGGAATCGGAAAACACGGATTGCAAGCGCGCGATTGCTCGCGAAGCTGTTTCGCTTTGTGAAGAAGGTGACAGCATCATCATTAACGGTGGTTCTACGACTTTTCAGATGGTGCATTATCTCGCAGCGCGTCGTCTGCAGGTGTTGACCAATTCCTTTGCCATCGCTGAACATCTTTTGCGCCAGTCGAAAAGCACGGTCATTGTGCCGGGAGGCGCGATCTATCGTGATCAGAGCCTTATTCTGTCACCATTCGATAATGATGTGATCCGTAACTTCTACGGACGCCGCATGTTCATGGGCTGTCAGGGTGTCAGCCCTCTCGGCGTGATGGAAGCTGACGCCCTGATTATCCAGAGCGAGCAGAAACTCATGGGCCAGGCGGACGAAATTGTCCTGATGGTCGATTCATCGAAATTCACACGTCGCTCAAGCCTTATCCTCTGCCCTCTTGATCGGGTCAGCACGCTGATCACCGATGAAGGCATTTCGGATGATGCGCGGCGAATGGTGGAGAATGCGGGCATCAAGCTCATCGTAGCGCAGGTCTCTGCAAATGCTGGCAAGGGTGACGAACGGGGGGAAGCCACAGAAGTTGCCTAAGCTGTAACCAAACATATGAATGTTCTTAATCGGGAGGAATGGGACATGAAACTTTTCACGAAACTGGCATTGAGCACAGCGCTGGCGGTTGCTTTCATGGCGAATGCCGCACAGGCTGCCGACATGAAGATCGCACTTGTTGCGAAATCGTTGGGCAATGGCTTTTTTGAAGCGGCCAATAAGGGCGCACAGGAAGCTGCCAAGGAACTGGGTGGCGTTGAAGTCATCTACACCGGACCAACGACAACGACTGCCGAAGGTCAGATTGAAGTCATCAATTCGCTGATTGCGCAAGGCGTGGATGCAATTGCAATTTCGGCAAACGATCCGGATGCGGTTGTTCCAGCACTCAAGAAGGCTGCGCAGCGCGGTATCAAGGTTATCTCGTGGGATTCCGGTGTCGCGCCTGAAGGCCGCATCGTCCATCTCAATCCATCATCGAACGATCTGATCGGCAAAATGTGCCTCACGCTCGCAGCGCATCATTTGCCAGATGGCAAGGGTGATTTCGCGATCCTTTCGGCAACGACCACCTCGACCAACCAGAATATCTGGATTGACGAGATGAAGAAGCAGCTCAAGGATTTTCCGGGCCTTAATCTCGTCACCACCGTTTACGGTGATGACCTTGCCGACAAGAGCTACCGTGAAGCGCAGGGCCTCCTCACCTCAAATCCTGATGTGAAGGTGATTGTCGCTCCAACTACGGTTGGCGTGCTTGCTGCCTCGCAGGCTGTCAAAGATGCAGGCAAAATCGGCGATGTTTATGTAACCGGCCTTGGCCTGCCGTCTGAAATGGCAGGCGCCATCAAGTCGGGTGCAACCAAGGAATTCGCGATCTGGAACCCGATCGATCTGGGTTATTCTGCAACGCAGATTGCCTATCATCTCGTAAAGGGTGATGCAGACGGCAAGCCGGGCTCGGAAATCGAAGCCGGTCGCATGGGCAAAATCAAGATTGGCGAAAACGGCGAAGCCGCGATGAGCGATCCATTTGTCTATGACGCATCGAACATCGACGAATTCTCCAAGGTCTTTTAATTTTAAGACTGAGGCTGGCGGTGCGAGAGATAATCTTGCACCGCCATCATTTTCCGAATTGAATTCAGGTATTTCTGATGAATGCAGCTTTGCAGAAAAGCGGGCAATCGGTGTTGCCTGCCAGCCATCCGGATACGCCTTTGCTGGAAATGCGCGGCATTGCCAAGACATTTCCCGGAGTGCGAGCGCTCGATAACGTCAATATCGCGCTCTATCCAGGCCAGGTAACAGCACTGATCGGCGAAAACGGAGCGGGCAAGTCGACGCTTGTCAAAATTCTGACGGGAATTTATCACCCGGACGAAGGCGAAATTCTGATTGATGGTCAGCCGGTTCATTTTTCGACTGCGCAGGATGCGACCGACGCCGGTGTAACCGCCATTCATCAGGAAACAGTGCTTTTCGACGAATTATCCGTTGGCGAGAATATCTATCTCGGCCACGCGCCCCGCACGAAGCTTGGCTTCGTCAATTGGGCGGCAGTTTTTGCACGGGCACAGGCTCTGCTCTCTTCGCTGGAAATCACGGTTGATGCTCGTATCAAGCTACGAGAACTTTCCATCGCGCAGCGGCATCTGGTGGCGATTGCGCGTGCGCTTTCGGTGGATTCCCGCGTCGTCATCATGGATGAGCCGACAGCAGCTCTGTCGCGCAAGGAAGTCGATGATCTTTTCCGCATCGTCGAGCGGCTGAAATCACAGGGCAAAGCAATCCTGTTCATCAGCCACAAATTCGATGAAGTCTATGAGATAGCGGATCGGTATGCGGTTTTCCGCGATGGTTGTGCGGTCGGGCACGGACTATTGTCAGAGATGAATGAACGCGAAATTGTCCGGCTGATGGTTGGACGTTCGGTGGAAAAGGCATTTCCCAAGCAGGATGTTGCGCTTGGCAACACGGTGCTGAAGGTTACGAACTATTCTCATCCGACCGAGTTTCGCGACATATCCTTTGAACTGCGGCGCGGTGAAATCCTCGGTGTCTATGGTCTGGTGGGCGCTGGTCGTTCTGAGTTCGCGCAATCGCTGTTTGGCATGACAACGCCTTCATCCGGTCAAGTTTTGCTGGAAGGCAAGGAAATCAAAATCCGCCGCTCGGGCGATGCAATTGCTCAGGGCATTGTCTATGTGCCGGAAGAGCGCGGACGGCATGGCGCGGTTTTGCAGATGCCGATTTTTCAGAATGTATCGCTCCCCTCACTGACGCGCACATCGCGGCGCGGGTTTCTGCGCATGGCGGAAGAATTCAAGCTCGCACGCAAATATGCCGAGCGGTTTGATTTGCGCGCCGCCGCACTTTCTGTGCCGGTGGGAACGCTTTCCGGCGGCAATCAGCAGAAAGTGGTTATCGGTAAATGGCTCGCGACCCATCCAAAGGTCATCATTCTCGATGAACCGACCAAAGGCATCGACATTGGCTCGAAAGCAGCCGTGCATGAATTTATCAGCGAGTTAGCTGCGGAAGGACTGAGCATCATTATGATCTCGTCCGAACTACCCGAAATTATAGGTATGTCGGATCGCGTCATGGTGATGCGCGAAGGGCTGGTGGAAGGCATTTTTGATCGTGCCGACCTTGATGCCGAAGTTCTGGTGCGTGCGGCCACTGGAAATGCCGGTGAGAATGCGGAGTAAGATATGAAACAGCTTCTCAAACAGCGCGAACTCCTGCTACTTGTCATCATTGCGATCATGATCGGGCTGTTCTCAATGCGTGCGCCGGGTTTCAGTTCGCCGCGCAATCTCGCGAACATTTTCAACGACACGTCGATCCTGATTATTCTGGCTCTGGGTCAGATGTCGGTGATCCTGACAAAGTCTATTGATCTTTCGGTGGCTGCCAATCTGGCATTTACCGGCATGGCGGTGGCGATGCTCAATGCCGCCTACCCCGAAATACCGCTGGTCGTGCTGATTGTTGCAGCCGTAGGTATTGGTGCCATTCTGGGTGCGATCAATGGCATTCTGGTTTGGAAGCTGGATATTCCAGCTATTGTGGTCACACTTGGCACACTGACCATCTATCGCGGCATGGCCTTTGTTCTGTCGGGTGGTGGCTGGGTCAATGCTCATCAGATGACCGGGCCGTTTCTTAATACACCCCGCACGGTTTTTCTGGGACTTCCGCTCCTTGGCTGGACGGCACTGCTCATCATCGGCGTCATCTATGTGCTGCTCACTCGCAGCTTCTTTGGCCGAGCACTTTATGCATCAGGTGGCAATCCGACGGCTGCGGTCTATGCCGGTATCGATGTGGGCCGCACGCGCTTCTTCGCCTTTGTGCTTTCCGGCTCGTTGGCAGGGTTGTGCGGTTATCTCTGGGTTTCACGCTATGCGGTTGCTTATGTCGATATCGCCAACGGATTTGAACTCGACAGCGTTGCTGCCTGCGTGATCGGCGGGATTTCAATCATCGGCGGCATTGGCACGGCCTTTGGCGCAGTGCTGGGTGCGCTGTTTCTAGGCGTCATCAAAAACGCCCTGCCCGTCATCAACATCTCACCCTTCTGGCAAATGGCGATTTCCGGCGCGGTTATCATCGCAGCCGTGATCTTCAATGCCCGACAGGAGAAACGCGGCGGACGTATCATTCTGCGCGACAAGGCCGCAAAGACTTATGAGGAGCCAGCAGCGTGAGCGAGATAACGGAACGCCGTCATATCCCGGATCGGCTGGGAACGTCCTACACGCGGCTGTTTGCCAGTTGGGAAATGTTGTTGCTTGGCGTAGCGATTGCGATTTTCATCGCCAATTCATTTGCCTCGCCATATTTCCTCAATGCCTGGAACCTTTCAGACGCAACGTTCAATTTCACCGAAAAAGCGCTCATTGCCTTTGCAATGACGTTGCTCATCATCTCCGGCGAGATTGACCTGTCGGTCGCTGCGATCATTGCTTTAGCATCGACCGCCATGGGGGCCGCAGCACAGATGGGTATAGGCACGCCCGGTCTCGTGTTGATCGGTATCGGTACAGGACTTGTTTGCGGGGCGATCAATGGCGGGCTCGTGGCCGGACTTAAGCTTCCCTCCATCGTTGTCACCATCGGTACGATGAGTCTGTTTCGTGGCATTTCCTATATTGTGCTCGGCGACAAAGCCTATGGTGGTTATCCGGAAAGCTTTGCTTATTTCGGACAGGGCTATGTCGTCTGGGTTTTCTCGTTTGAATTTGTGCTGTTCATCGCTTTCGCACTGATTTTCGGCATACTGCTGCATGCCACTACTTTCGGACGACGCATTTATGCCATCGGCAATAATGAGTTTGCTTCGCGCTTTTCGGGCATCCCTGTTGAGCGCATGAAGTTTACATTGTTCATCCTGACGGGGCTGATGAGTGGCATTGCTGCCGTGTGCCTCACGTCACGCCTTGGCTCTACCCGGCCATCCATCGCACAGGGCTGGGAACTTGAAATCATCACGATGGTTGTGCTCGGCGGTGTGTCGATCCTCGGCGGCGCAGGCAGCATCATCGGCGTTGTAATAGCGGCTTTTGTGATGGGGCTTGTGACCTTCGGCCTCGGCCTTCTCAATGTGCCGGGCATTGTCATGTCGATCTTCATCGGGCTTTTGCTGATCATCACGATCTCGCTGCCAATCCTCGGGCGCAAATTCAAAGCGAGGCAAAAGCCATGACCAGTGAGCGCTATGCTTTCCGTATGAAGCTTCATCCCGGTCAGGAAGCAGAATACCGGCGCCGTCATGATGAAATCTGGCCCGAGCTTATCGATTTGCTGCAGCAATCCGGAGTGTCTGATTATTCGATATGGCTGGATGAAGACACACATATCCTTTTCGGCACGCTTACCCGAACCAAGACGCATGACATGGCAGCGCTGCCAGATCATCCGGTCATGAAGAAATGGTGGGCGCATATGGCCGACATCATGGAAACGAATGCCGATAATTCGCCGATTTCCATCGACCTCAAACCTGTCTTTCATATGCCATGAAGCATATTGCCATTCTCGATGTCGGCAAAACCAATGCCAAGACCGTTCTGCTTGATGCTGTAAGCGGTGAAGAGGTTGCCGTGCGGCGCATCCCAAACACAGTGCTGCACGATGGTCCCTATCCGCATTATGATCTGGAGACGCTGTGGGGCTTTTTCCTGAAAAGCCTTACCGAGTTTGCAAAAGCCCCGGGCTTTGACGCTATTTCGATTACAACCCATGGTGCGAGTGCAGTATTGCTCGACAAGGATGGCGAGCTTGCCATGCCCATGCTTGATTACGAGCATGATTATGGTGCTGAAACTCGCGAAGCCTATGCGCGCATCAAGCCGGACTTCGCGCTGACTTATTCGCCAACACTTTCGCTGGGGCTCAATGT
Organism: Brucella pseudogrignonensis; assembly: GCF_002252525.1. Lineage (GTDB taxonomy): Bacteria > Pseudomonadota > Alphaproteobacteria > Rhizobiales > Rhizobiaceae > Brucella > Brucella pseudogrignonensis. The sequence goes on along the minus strand of NZ_NNRM01000049.1, from coordinate 33,604 downwards.
CGGCGCACAGCTTCATTACCTGAAGACAGTTTTTCCTGAACAGTTTGCCGAAACAGCGCTGGTCGTGACCTATCCGCAATATTGGGCATATAGGTTGACCGGGGTTCCTGCGGTCGAGCTGACATCACTCGGATGCCATACGGATCTGTGGCTGCCGAAAAGCGGTACTTATTCGTCGCTGGTCGAAAGCCTTGGCCTTGAGGGCAAGTTTCCGCCGCTGCGATCGGCATTCGATGCGCTGGATAATCTGCTGCCCGAACTCGCGCAGGAAATCGGGCTTATAGCCCCGGTTCCGGTTTATTGCGGCATCCATGATTCAAACGCTTCCTTGCTTGCGCATCTGATGGATCGCGAGCCGCCCTTTTCGGTTGTCTCGACGGGTACATGGGTTGTGAGTTTTGCGGTTGGTGGTGATCTCGAAGGGCTTGATCCGAAACGCGATACGCTCGCCAATGTCGATGCCTACGGTCGCGCTGTTCCCTCTGCCCGCTATATGGGCGGACGCGAATTCGATATGATGACTGCAAATCTGATGCCCCCGAGCGAACAAGAGCATGAACGCGTTCTGGATCAGGTTTTGGTTCACGGCATCATGGCTTTACCTTCTGCTGTCCCGGGTTGCGGGCCATATCCGGATACTTCGCTACGCTGGTTAAACGCCGAAGATGCAAGCCCAGCGGAGCGTTATGTAGCTTCCTGCCTTTATGCAGCATTGATGACGCAAAGTTGCCTTGAGCTTCTGGGTGCTGATGGTCCGATAATCGTCGAAGGTCCATTCGCGGCAAACAGCATCTATATTCATGCTCTGGCAGGTTTCGCTGGTCGAGTTGTGGTTGCTGTTTCAGGGACGACAGGGACTGCGATGGGGGCTGCTTTACTTGCCGGAGCTGCGGTTCCGGCAATGGCTGAACGTATCTTTAATCCAGCTAATGAAAAATATAAAAACTATAAAATACAATGGTTAGATAGCATTAATTAATAAAGTAATTTAAAATGAAGGCGCCCGGATTTCTGGTTTGAAATCCGGGCGCTTTTTTATCAGTTGAGCGCCTTGTCTCGTGTTTCCACATTGATGAAGAAGGCGATTATTCCTGCAAGCGCCAGCAGGCCTGCAAACATTGCAACAGCCGTATTGAAGCTCTGTGTGACGACAATCGCCAACGCCGAAGGTGCAAGCAATCCGCCAAGGCGTGCCATAGCGCCGGCCGCGCCCATACCGCTTGCACGCAATGCTGTCGGATAAAGCTCCGGCGTAAACGCATAAAGCGCGCCCCATGTGCCGAGCAGAGCGAAGCTCATGATGAGGATCGATGCGCCAACCAGGGCAGAGCTTCCGGCGACAGTGAAAAGCGCGCAGGCAGCGGCACTTATGAACAGGAAGCCGATCAGCGTTTTACGACGGCCCCAAGCCTCGACGCCATATGCGGCCAGCGCATAACCGGGCAGCTGTGCCAGTGCAACGACCACCAGGAAGCCATAACCGCGCACGAAGCCGAAGCCATCACTCGCAAGCTTGGCCGGAATCCATGTGAAGATGCCGTAATAGGATACAGAAACAAGGAACCATATCGCCAGCGTGGTCAGCGTGCGTTGACGCAGATTTGGCGAAAGAAGTTTTTCGTTTGTCACCAGAAGCGGTGCATCAAGAACAGCCTTTGGCGGCAGCTCCGGCTTGCCGTTACGGCGCAGAACGCGATTCATCACACTCTTTGCTTCTTGTGTCTGGCCGGTTTTGAGCAAATGCATCGGGGATTCAGGAATCCAGATACGCAGCCAGATGCCGATCAAAGCCGGTGCGGCGGTAACGACGAAAATGTAGCGCCACGCATCGGCCACGCCTGCAAGGCTTGCGGCCCACGCAGCAAGCGCAATGATCACTGTGCCAACAGCCCAGAAACCTTCGAGCATAACCAGCCAGCGGCCACGATTCTTGGATGGCAGAAATTCAGCCATCATTGCATAATCAACGGGCAAGGTTCCGCCGACCGCAATACCAGTCAGAAAGCGAAGGCCGAGAAGAATAGCAAAGTTCGGCGAGAAAGCAGACAGCAAGCCAAACACTGCATCACATGCAACTGTAATGAGAAGAACGCGGCGGCGACCATATTTGTCGGCAAGCCTGCCAAACAGTGCTGCGCCAATCAGCATTCCGAAGAAGAACAGCGTACCAGTCTGCAATGCCTGTGGAACGGTGAGGCCGAAGGTTGCGGCGATTGAGGCTGCGGTGAAACCTACCGCCAGCACCTGCATGGCATCTGCAGCCCATACAAGTCCGAATACACCGAGAAGATTGCGCTGGAAGGGGCCGGCTCCGGCCTGATCGAGCGTTTGTTCGATAGTAACTTTCATGCCGCGATGATCCCCTCTTTCCGGCCGAAATTCTACGGTGCTTTTGCTGCGCCTCTCAGCCTCGTCTGTCAATCGTGATTTGATCGAAATAAGACACTTTTGCTTAAAATGAGCATAAGTATCTTTAACGTGCGGTTTTCTGGTCACGCCTCAATGTCTGTTTGTGAGTTTCGCGCGATCTCAAAAACGTCTAGGACTGTTGATATATTGAGGTGGGATGAGAGCATGACCTATAGGGCAAGAGATTTTGGTATCGTTTGTGGAACAATGCCAACAGGCGAAAAGAACGATATCACCGATGTTCCCGGTGTTCTGGTGGGGCATCACACAGTTAAAGACGGCAACATCAATACCGGCGTCACGGCCATCATGCCTCACAGCGGCAATCTCTATCGGCAGAAAGTTCTGGGAGCCTGCGATATCATCAACGGCTTTGGCAAAAGCATCGGTCTGATGCAGGTGGAGGAATTGGGCACTATCGAGACCCCTATTTTGCTCACTAACACGTTTGGCATCGGAACTTGCGCTAATGCCCTTATTCGTGAGGCAATTGCCGCAAATCCTGATATCGGCAGGACGACCGCAACCGTCAATCCCGTTGTTCTCGAGTGTAATGACGGGCCATTCAATGACATTCAAGCTTTGGCGATAACTGAGGATCATGCGCGGCTAGCACTTGGAAATGCCAGCAATCATTTCCTTCAGGGCAATGTCGGTGCAGGAACCGGCATGACATGCTTCGGTTTCAAGGGTGGTGTTGGTAGTGCATCTCGTCGGTTTGATCTGGATGGCGAAACCTATCAGCTTGGCATTCTGGCGCTCACGAATTTTGGGCGCACTGGCGATCTGATTCTGCCGGATGGGCGCAGGCCATCGCCAAAGACCATTGCGCAACCGGAAAGAGGCTCGGTTATCCTAGTGCTTGCAACCGATGTGCCGCTCGAACATCGGCAATTAAAGCGTATTTCGAAACGTTGTGGTGCGGGATTGGCTCGCCTCGGTGCTTTCTGGGGCAATGGCAGCGGCGATATTGCGATTGGTTTTTCAACGGCTGCAACATTCGATCACGATGAAGCATCCGACCTGATCTCATTAAAGGCTCTGAACGAGAATCGTATCGACATTCTTTTCCGAGCCACAGCAGAGGCCACACAGGAGGCTGTGCTGAATTCCATGTGTGCGGCTGAAACCTTTGTTGGCCGTGGCGGAAATCGCCGTATTTCCTTGGCGGATTGGCTTAAAAGTTCCGAGTCTCACTGAGTCTGATGAAAGGGCCGTGGCAGTACAGCTTCCACGGCTCGTAAACCGAGCAGAAGTTTTCTGATTTTTTAATAAAATAGATTATTTTAAATCTTTATCTCATTGTTATTTAATAATAAAATGTTGTTTTATTCTACAAGTTAATGCCCTGGATCGATTGATGTGACGAAAGAAATTTGTCGGTTTTGAGTGAATTATGAAGGGGGTTGTTAACCTTCATTTTTTATTACTAAGGCTCATTCAGGCGACATATCTATGGTTCGGGTATCATGCGTAATTTGAGAGAAAATCTTCCCCATACAGATGGAAATCGTGCAGAGTCTGCTCCAGAGCAGAAGCCGCAGCGCGACCCGTTGGGAGCGCATTCGCCAAATTCGGACGGGACGTGGAAATCGTATTTTTCGCTTGGTGCGAATGTACGTTTCACCCGCACGCCAGAGATTGATCTGGTGCGTCGTCGCGGTGAAGATCTGCCGGATATCAACGGTCGTGCGAAGCCTGCAGAGGTGGAAGCTGATCATGCTCCGATCGAGATCGAAAAAGTTGCAGAAGCTCAGCCAATGGCTGTTGCAGCTCTTCAGCAGTCCGTTTCACAGAATATGGTTCGCACACCCGTCGCACCCGTGCCGCCTGTTCTGACGACCGTACCAGCCGAAACCGTGGTCCAGCCTGTAGAAGTGGCGCCTGTTTTGGCTGCCCAATCGATTGAGGTTGAGCCTGTAGCGAATGTAGCCGCAGCTATCTCGGCATTCGCACATTTGTCGGATTTTGCTTTTTGGGAAAGCTTTGATTTCGATACTGCGCCAGTTCAGCCTGTTGCCGTTGTTGCAGAAGTTGCGGCGCCAAAACGTGCTGCGCCGACTGTTGAATCGATCATCGCACAGTTCCGCACGGTTGAATGGAACAATGGCAAGCCTCAGGAGGCACCTGCCGCTGTCGTAGAACAGCCTGCTCCGGTTGCTGAAGTCGCTCAACCTGTTCAGGTTGCTCCAGCTCCACAGCCAGTTGCTGCTCCCATTGCAGAAGTGAAGATTGAAGCACCTCGTGCGCCTATCGAAGTGGCTGCACCTCAGGCACCTGTCGAGGTCGTCACTGATGTTGCTGCTGAAGCAACGGAAGATGAAGTCGTGCTTACTGTCGCTGAAGCAGAAGAGCATGTGGCCGAGGAAGTTGTGGCTCCTGCACCTGTTGCAGAAGCCCCAAAGGTTGAAGCCCCTGCGAAGGCAGCCCCTTCAATTGCTCTTTATCAGCCGCAGCCCCTCCCCCGGACAGAAGCTGTCGTCATGCATGGCGACTATGAATTTCCGCCGCGTGATCTGCTGCAGGAACCGCCTTCGCTTGATGGCAATGTCATCACGCAGGAAATGCTTGAGCGTAGCGCTGGCTTGCTCGAAAGCGTGCTGGAAGACTTCGGTGTGCGTGGTGAAATCATCCATGTTCGTCCCGGCCCTGTCGTCACGCTCTATGAGTTTGAACCAGCTCCCGGCGTTAAATCGTCCCGCGTGATCGGTCTTGCTGATGATATTGCGCGTTCGATGTCGGCACTCTCCGCGCGTGTTGCCGTAGTTCCGGGGCGTAACGTCATTGGCATCGAACTGCCAAATGCCAATCGCGAGACCGTCTATCTGCGCGAAATGATTGACTCCCGCACGTTCGAATCCTCGAACTACCGCCTGCCGCTTTGCCTGGGTAAAGGCATTGGTGGCGAGCCGATCATTGCGGAACTTGCAAAGATGCCTCATCTGCTCGTAGCTGGTACCACCGGTTCGGGTAAGTCTGTCGCCATCAATACGATGATCCTGTCGCTGCTTTACCGCTTCAAGCCGGAAGAATGCCGCCTGATCATGGTCGATCCTAAGATGCTGGAACTCTCCATCTATGATGGCATTCCGCACCTGCTGACGCCGGTCGTGACCGATCCGAAGAAGGCCGTTGTGGCTCTGAAATGGGCCGTACGCGAAATGGAAGACCGCTATCGCAAGATGGCACGTCTGGGCGTTCGCAACATCGAAGGCTTCAATCAGCGTGCAGCGTCTGCTAAGGGCAAGGGCGAAACCGTCATGTGCACGGTGCAGTCCGGCTTTGACAAGGAAACCGGCGAAGCAACCTATGTTCAGGAAGAACTCGACCTGACGCTAATGCCATATATCGTCGTGATTATAGACGAAATGGCCGACCTGATGATGGTTGCCGGCAAGGACATCGAAGGTGCTGTGCAGCGTCTTGCACAGATGGCGCGTGCTGCTGGTATCCACCTTATCATGGCGACGCAGCGTCCTTCGGTTGACGTTATCACCGGTACGATCAAGGCTAACTTCCCGACCCGTATTTCGTTCCAGGTCACGTCGAAGATCGACAGCCGCACCATTCTTGGTGAAATGGGTGCCGAACAGCTTCTCGGTCAGGGCGATATGCTGCATATGGCCGGTGGTGGCCGCATTGTACGCGTCCATGGACCATTCGTTTCGGATGAAGAAGTTGAAAAGGTCGTCAATCATCTGAAGGAACAGGGCCGTCCAGATTATCTGGCGACTGTTACTGAAGACGAGGAAGACGAAGATGCCGTGCAGGACACTGCAGTCTTCGACGCTTCGGCCATGGGTTCGGAAGACAGTGACGATGTCTATGAGCAGGCTGTGAAGGTTGTTTTGCGTGATAAGAAGTGCTCGACTTCTTACATCCAGCGTCGCCTCGGCATTGGCTACAACCGCGCGGCTTCACTTGTTGAGCGTATGGAACAGGAAGGCCTTGTCGGCGCGGCTAACCATGTTGGTAAGCGTGAAATCCTCACTGGCAACCGTGATTAAGTGATCGGATTATAGATAGCAGAAGCCGGGTCGTTCCAACGATCCGGCTTTTTACTATGCGGGTGCAATGGCTTACGCAGGGTTGTATTTGGTGCTTGTCAACCACCCCAATAAGGTTAATACTTAGTTCATTCGCACATTCTTGACTACTGGACGGAGTAGCCGTTGAGGCTGCTACCGCGCCCAAAAACAGGGAGAATGATCGATGAGAAGCATCACAATTGGACCAAGTGCAAAACCGACCCCTGTAACGACACAGATGCTGCAGAATGCTCAAACTCAGATGCAGCAACCTTCTGACGATAAAACACAGGTTTGCAACGTTCTACGTCTTTCTAAGGGCGGTTACTCACATCGCAGACGCAGAGTTCATAAAAGCGCATAATTATAGCATTTCCAGCAAAAGTGCGAAGCGGTTTTGCGTCGGATAATGCGTAAAAACAAACAGTTACAGCGGTTCCAACGATCCTTTCTTAACTGGAACCGCTGTAAATCTAAGAATATTCAAGCGCCGCATCCGGTCAGAGGGATGTCGGCGCTGTTTCTTATTGATCAATCACGTAGTTTTGCCCCGGCCGCCCTTTATTACAGCGCGCATCTGGAGTATTTCAAACAGCAATTCTCCCCCATCTCCCAGGAATAATCATGACAACGCCCATGCAAGCCAGTTCGACACCGCAAAAGAAGAAATCACGCTTCTTCCTTGGCTTCATGGCTGTTCTGGGGGCGCTGTTTTTCGCATTGTTTCTGAGCCTTGGCATCTGGCAGGTGGAGCGCCTGCAATGGAAGCTTGATCTGATTGCCCGCGTTGATGCGCGCGTTCATGCGGAGCCGGTCGCTGCTCCGGGCAAAGACGACTGGGCCAATGTCAATCAGGCCGATGACGAATACCGGCATGTTACGCTGACCGGCTCTTACCTCAATGACAAGGAAGTGCTGGTTCGTGCGCTGACCGAACGCGGTTCAGGCTTTTGGGTGCTGACGCCGTTGCGTTCAGATGATGGTACGCTGACCTTCATCAATCGTGGCTTCATTCCGGATACCAAGCGCGATCCATCTTCACGCGTAGAAACGCAAATCGCAGGCGAGACGACCGTAACTGGTCTTCTGCGTATGCCGGAGCCTGATGGCTTCTTCCTGCGTCCCAACGACCCTGCCCGCAATGACTGGAATTCGCGTGATGTCAAAGCTTTCGCAGAAAAAGAAGGTTTGGGTACAGTCGCGCCCTATTTCATTGATGCAGATGCCAAATCCAATCCTGGCAATGTGCCCATTGGCGGACTGACGGTTGTTACCTTCCGCAACAACCATCTTTCTTATGCAATCACATGGTTTGCGCTTGCTGCCATGATTGCCGGTGCCGCCATTTTTGTATGGCGGTACGAGCGCAAATCAAAGGACTAAAGCTTGTCTACCCAAAGTGGAAGCCGGTTTCGGGCTAGAGACATGCTCTAAATATGAAGCGCATGGCCGAGTGCTTTCATGCTGGCCTCGGCAAAGCCTTCACCAAGGGTCGGATGGGCGTGGATCGTTCCTGCTATATCCTCAAGGCGTGTGCCTGTTTCAACAGCAAGCGCAAAGGCGGATGACAGCTCGGAAATCCCTACACCCACGGCCTGAATGCCAAGTATCAGGTGGTTATCAGCGCGGGCAACAACCCGAATAAAGCCATCCTCCCGCTCAATAGTCATCGCACGTCCATTGGCCTGAAACGGGAAAATGCCGGTCTGGATATTATGACCTGCCTTGCGCGCTTCATCAGGAGATAGGCCGACTGTTACGATCTCAGGATCAGTAAAACAGACTGCCGGGATACAGCGCTTATCCCAGGCCTGTTTGCCACCCGCGATGATTTCAGCAACCATTTCGCCTTGTACCATAGCCCGATGCGCAAGCATGGGCTCACCTGTTACATCGCCGATGGCATAAACGCCGCGCATTGATGTGCGGCATTTGTCATCGATGCGGATAAAGCGCCCATCCATATCGAGCCGGATTTCGCTCAAACCCCAGCCATCGGTTTGTGGCTTGCGGCCAACCGTGACCAGAATCCTGTCAGCAGGAATTGAATGCGTCTCGCCATCGGCCAGCAACACATCCAGCGCTTTTCCATCGGTGGATAAGCCTTTAGCAGACGTGTTCGTCAGCACATCAACGCCGAGTGTTTTCAGCCGTGCCATAATCGGGCGTGTCAGCTCTGCATCATATTGCGGCAGTATGCGATCAGTAGCTTCAACGACGGTCACTTTTGCACCAAGCTTTGCAAAGGCCGTACCGATTTCGAGCCCGATATAACCACCGCCAACAATGGCAAGCTTTTCAGGGATCTTATCGAGTGAAAGCGCTTCCGTTGAGGAGATGACATTACCGCCAAAAGGCAGCGACTGAATTTCAACCGGCACCGATCCTGTTGCGATCACGATGTTCTCGGCATGGATAGTCTGGCGTCCGGTATCGGTATCCACCACAACGGTTTTACCATCCATAAAACGCGCCTGCCCCTGGAACATTCGCACGCGGGAGCGTTTCAGAAGTCCGGCGACACCGCTGTTCAGGCGATTGACGATCCCGTCTTTCCATTCGAGCGTTTTGGCAAAATCGATCTTAGGACTTTCAGCTGTGATGCCAAGCGCGCCTTTAGACGCGAATGTCGTGAGGCGATGAAACTCGTCAGCGGCATGGATAACAGCTTTGGACGGTATGCAGCCGACATTAAGACAGGTACCGCCCAGCCGCTTCTTTTCGACCAGAACCGTATCGATACCAAGCTGGCCTGCGCGAATACCGCAGACATAACCGCCGGGACCGCCGCCAATGATCAGAAGTTTGCAGGAAATCTCACTCATCCGATCAGCCCTCTACAAAAATCATCGCAGGCGTTTCAAGCAGGCTCTTCAGCTTCTGCACGAATACTGCCGCATCCCATCCATCGATAACGCGATGGTCGAAGCTGCACGACAGGTTCATCATTTTACGCGGCACAAATTGTGTGCCGTCCCACATCGGGCGCACGGCCATTTTGTTGATGCCGATAATCGCCACTTCGGGCCGGTTGATAATCGGCGTGGTTGCGATCGCACCAAGTGGCCCCAATGACGTGATGGTTATGGTCGAGCCTGTCAGTTCTTCGCGCTTGGCTGTGCCGTTGCGCGCTGCTTCCGTCACTCGGACAAACTCCGATGCTGCGGTAAATACAGAAAGGCTTTCCGCGTGGCGAACCACCGGCACGATAAGACCGTTTGGCGTCTGTGTGGCAATGCCCACATGCACACCGCCAAACTGGCGAATTATGTCTGCTTCATCATCGAAATGTGCGTTGAGACCAGGCTGTTCTTTGACTGCCTTGACGATTGTACGGATAACAAATGGTAGCAAGGTCAGGCGCGGACGCCCTTCCTTCTTCTCATTGTTAAGCCCCGTGCGAAGGTCTTCAAGCTGTGTCACATCCACTTCTTCAACGATAGTAATGTGCGGAATATGGCGTTTTGCTTCGGCCATACGCTCTGCAATCTTGCGCCGCAGGCCGATAACCTTGATCTCGTTGATTGAGGTGTCTGCAACATAACCCGACACTGCAGACGCGGCTCCGCTCTCAGTCTGGAAAAAGGCGTCCAGATCTTCATGCGTAATGCGCCCTGCAGGGCCGCTACCTTTGACACGTCTTAAATCAATGCCTGCGTCGCGTGCGCGCAACCTGACCGATGGTGTTGCCAGCGGTTTTTCACCTTCTGCGCGCACCGGCCCAGCTCCGGCAAAAGCCCGGCTTGAGGTTTCTTTTTTCAGCGCAGCAGGTTTAGGTGGAACCGGCGTCTGTAACAGCACAGGCGCGTCCGCGCTGGCTGCTGGCGGCGTGAGGGATTCAGCAGGAGCGGCAGCGACAGGTTCCGGCGCTTCCGCTTTTTGTTCGCTGCTTCCACCTTCTATTTCAAGGCGAACCAGTTCGGAGCCAACAGCAATTTTCTCGCCGATTTCGCCATTCACCGCGATGACTTTACCGCTGCGCGAGGAAGGGATTTCAACTGTTGCCTTATCGGTCATGACGGCAGCGAGCAGATCGTCCTCCCGGACGATATCGCCAACCTTCACATGCCATTCGACAAGTTCAGCCTCTGCAACGCCTTCGCCAACATCAGGGAGCTTGATCGCAAAATGAGCCATTTAAGCCTCCATGATTGAAACGAGTGCACGACCGACGCGATCTGGCCCCGGAAAATAAGCCCACTCCTGCGCGTGTGGGTATGGCGTATCCCAGCCGGTCACGCGGATGATCGGTGCTTCGAGATGATAGAAACATTCGCGCTGCACGAGTGCCGCAAGCTCGGCGCCGTAACCGCAGGTCAATGTTGCTTCATGCACAATGACGCAACGCCCGGTCTTCCTGACGGAAGCCATAATTGTTTCCGTGTCGAGCGGGAGCAGCGTGCGCAGGTCAATCACTTCGGCATCGACGCCGGTTTCTTCAGTCGCTGCTAATGCCACATGAACCATCGTGCCATAGGCCAGAACAGTCACATCGCTGCCTTCACGTCGGATTGCAGCCTTGCCAAGCGGCACGGTATAGTAGCCTTCTGGCACTTCGCCCAGCTCATGCTTTTTCCAAGAAGTGACGGGCTTGTCGTGATGTCCGTCAAAAGGTCCGTTATAAAGGCGCTTCGGCTCAAACATGATGACCGGATCGGGATCTTCAATTGCTGCCAGCAGCAGGCCTTTGGCATCGGCAGGCGTTGAAGGCATCACGGTCTTCAGACCGGAAACATGGGTGAAAAGCGCTTCCGGACTTTGGCTGTGCGTCTGCCCACCATAAATGCCACCGCCTGAAGGCATACGGATAACAATAGGACAGGTAAACTCGCCCGCAGAACGATAGCGAAGGCGTGCGGCTTCTGAAACGATCTGGTCATAGGCCGGATAGACATAGTCAGCGAACTGCACTTCAATGCATGGACGCAAGCCGTAAGACGCCATGCCAATCGCGGTGCCGACAATGCCGAGCTCGCTGATTGGTGCATCGAAGCAGCGCTCCTTGCCGTATTTCTTCTGCAAACCGGCTGTGCAGCGGAAAACGCCGCCGAAGTAACCAACGTCTTCGCCGAACACGACGACTTTCTGGTCGCGCTCCATGGCAATGTCGTGGGCGTTCTGGATCGCCTCAATCATCGTTAGTTTTGTCATGATTAGAACCCCGCCTCCTGACGCTGGCGAATAAGGTGCGGCGGTGTTTCGGCATAAACATCTTCAAACATGTCGCGCATCGACGGCTTCCGACCATCATGAAGCGTGCCGATAGCTTCTGCTTCGCGCTGTGCACTGACGACGAGATCCAGAATTTCCGCTTCTGCTTGTTTGTGCCGTTCGTCAGACCATACGCCACGCAGGATCAGGTGGTTTTTGAGTCGCAAGACTGGATCACCAAGAGGCCAGGCATCGCTTTCGGCCTTTGGACGATAAGCGGAAGGATCGTCAGACGTCGAGTGCCCGCCAGCGCGATAGGTGACATATTCAATGATAGTCGGGCCAAGATTACGGCGTGCGCGTTCGACTGCCCATTTCGCAACCGCATGAACCGCAAGATAGTCGTTGCCATCTACGCGAAGTGACGGAATGCCAAAGCCATGTCCGCGGGCCGCAAAAGTGCCCGAACCACCGCGTGCAATGCCCTGAAATGTTGAGATTGCCCATTGGTTGTTGACGATATTCATCACCACCGGGGCTTTATAGGTGGATGCAAAAACAAGTGCCGCGTGGAAGTCACTTTCAGCGGTCGAGCCGTCGCCAATCCATGCAGCTGCAATTTTGGTGTCATGGCTGATGGCTGAAGCCATCGCCCAGCCCACAGCCTGCGTGTATTGCGTGGCAAGATTGCCGGAAATGGTGAAGAAGCCATGCTCTTTCGAGGAATACATCACCGGCAACTGGCGACCTTTAAGCGGGTCCTGCTCATTGGAGAAAATCTGGTTCATCATGGTGACGAGCGGGTAGTCGTCGGCGATGAGAAGCCCTGCCTGCCGATAAGTCGGGAAATTCATGTCGCCTTTACGCAGCGCCTTGCGGAACGCGCAACTGACCGCCTCTTCACCCAGATGCTGCATATAGAACGAGGTTTTACCCTGTCGTTGCGCCATCATCATGCGGGCATCGTAAGCACGCAGGATCATCATGTGGCGGAGACCGTCTTTCAGCTCGTCATCGGTCAGCGTACCCGCCCAGGGGCCAACCGCCTCGCCTTCGCGGTTCAGCACACGGATGATGCTGAAAGCCAGATCGCGCATGGCTTCCGGCTTTTCGTCTATCTCCGGACGTCTGACACTCCCTGCCCGCGGAATTTTAACGTGGGAGAAATCTGGAGCATCGCCGGGGCGCCACTCCGGTTCTGGGACATGCAGAGAAAGTACGACATCATCGCTCATGCAGGTGTTCCTCGTAAACTTGCACAAAATGTCGAACGGGAGAAATTGCGTTTTGTTCCGGCTGCGAGCTTTAAGTGCAGCCGAGAGCCAATCCAGATGAGATCAGCTTCATTTCCTCCCATGCGACGTGAAGCCGGTTTCCTCCTCCGATTTCACTTTTGTCAGGGTGGAACGGGTTTCAGAATAAAGCAAGATTATTCTTCAAAGGCGTCAGGGCCTGAATTCCAAAAGCGTTCTCGGTGGGCCGAATGAAGGTGTACGGCCCTTCCCGAAACAAGCTTATACGACTGTTTTTATATATGTTTTATCTGGTAATATTTGATGTCGAGAACGCAACATTATTGCGCATAATTGACGATAACGTCAGTACCAATTGGTACTATTCGAGCGCTTACCAAACCTTTATAAGCAATAATGATCGTGGGATGAGGCATTTTGTCCACAGATGCATCATGCGCTGTGTCGCTCAATCGGTATCGTGATACGAAAAAGAAGCGGCCCGTTTCCGGACCGCTTTTCTCAATTCAGTGATGCTTGTTGCCTTCGCGCGCCAGATCGGCGGTCGGGTCTCCGGCAAGGCGCTTTCGCGCCCTGTCATCCATCAACTCGTACCACATGGCATTCAGAACTGCGAAAGCTGCAGCAAGCGGCAGGCCCAGAAGCCAGGAAAAATACCACATCTTGCTCTCCTTTCTTGATTGGGGTTATGCGGGCTGCAAGCGCCCGCAGATAGATTAATAAGCGTGGTTGCTTTCATCCTCGATGTCGCGCTGCTCAACCTTGCCCCAAAGTACTTTGTAGACCCACGACGTATAGGCGACGATGAGCGGCAGGAAGATAAGCGTAACCACCAGCATGATGAACAGGGTCATATGGCTCGACGATGCATCCCAAACTGTCAGGCTTGACCGTGGATCGGCCGACGATGGCAGGATGAATGGGAACATCGAAACGCCAACCGATGAGATGATGCCGAAGATCGACAGCTTACCGATAAGCAATGGTGCCACTTCACGTTTGCTGCGGAACAAAACAAACAGAAGCAATGGCCCCAGGATGCCCAGAGCTGGCGCGATCAGCAATACCGGATAGTTCATATAGTTGACGAACCATGCACCATGATCAAGCTCGACAGCCTTGCGTAGCGGATTGGATGGCCCTCCGGTAACGACGGCGCTGGTGATCTTGTAGCCCGAAACCCAATACCAGCTGATGACACCGGCAACGACATAAAGAACACTGGTTAGCAGTGCGGCGATGCTGCCATAGGCACGGGCCCTCGCTTGCACGACACCCGTTGTCTTCAGAACAAGCCATGCGGAACCGTGCATAATAAGCATGGTCAATGAAATTACACCGCAAAGAAGTGCAAACGGATTGAGCAAGCCGAAGAACGTTCCGTCGTAGAAGATCTGGAGATCGTCATTAAAGCGGAACGGCACGCCTTGAAGCACATTGCCGACGGCAACACCGAAGATCAACGATGGCACGAAACCGCCGATGAACAATGCCCAGTCCCAGCCTGTCCGCCAGGCCACGCTGTCCCGCTTGGAGCGGAATTTGAAGCCGACCGGGCGCAGGATGAGCGCGAACAATATGGCGAACATCGCCAGATAGAAGCCAGAGAAAGACACCGCATAAAGTGGTGGCCAGGCGGCGAAAATTGCGCCGCCGCCAAGGATCAGCCAAACCTGATTGCCTTCCCAGACAGGGCCAATGGTGTTAATGATGACACGGCGTTCAATGTCGGTTTTGCCGATGAATGGCAAAAGTGTACCGACACCAAGGTCGAAACCATCCATTGCGGCAAAGCCGATCAACAATACCCCTAGCAGCACCCACCAGATGATGCGCAGTGTTTCATAGTCCAACAAATCGCTGAGTATCATGATCTTTACTCCGCTGGCGCAATGCTTGCAGGGGCAAGCTTTGCTTCCGGTTTGCTGTCGGGTTCAGGTCCGGCTTTGATCGCGCGCAGCATCAGGCCCATCTCGATGATGAACAGGACCGTGTAGATCGCGACAAAGCCGACGATGGTGAAGAGAACCGTCGAAGCACCAAGATTGGAGACGGCGACTGCGGTTGGCAGAATGCCTTCAATAATCCATGGCTGTCGCCCGAATTCGGCAACAATCCAGCCCATTTCAGCTGCAATCCATGGAAGCGGAATGGCAAAGACTGCGACTTTCAGCAGGAACCGATGACGATCCAGCGCACGGCGCGCTGAAAGCACGAAGAATGTGCCGGTCAGCAGGATCAGGAAGAAGCCGATACCCACCATGATGCGGAAGGCCCAGAACAGCGGCAGAACTCCGGGAACAGTATCGTTCGCAGCCTGCGTAATCTGTGCATCCGTTGCCTGACGTGGATCATCGACATAACGCTTCAGAAGAAGCGCGTAGCCCATCCACTGACTGTTATCGGCAAAGGTATCTTTCACCTCTTGTGACACAGCATTTGTATCGCCAGCAGCGCGGATCTGCTGCAACGCGTCATAGGCAATAATACCCTTGCGGATATGGCCCTCAGCGTTCCCGACAAGCTGTTCAATACCTTCAATCGGCGTTGTCAGCGAGCGTGTTCCAATCAGACCCATAACCCAAGGAATATGCACGGCATAATGGGTTTCGCGGGATTCCTGGTCAGGGAAACCAAACGCTGTGAACGAAGCCGGAGCTGGCTCTGTTTCCCACATGGCTTCGATTGCCGCGATTTTCATCTTCTGATGTTCGTTGGCGAGATAACCGCTTTCGTCACCCAGAACGACAACAGAAAGCGATGCCGCCAGACCAAAGGATGCGGCAACTGTCATCGACCGCTTGGCGAGTTCGGTGGAGCGGCCTTTCAACAAGTACCAGGCAGAAACACCGAGCACGAAAATCGAAGCGGTTACATAGCCAGCCGAAACCGTATGCACGAATTTCGCCTGCGCAACCGGGTTCATAAGAACTGCGAAGAAATCGGTGATTTCCATGCGCATGGTTTCGGGATTGAAAGCCGAACCAACCGGATTTTGCATCCAGCCATTCGCAATCAGAATCCAAAGCGCAGAAAAATTGGAACCGGCGGCGACTGCATAAGTGGCCATAAGGTGGCCCACTTTGGACAGTTTATCCCAGCCGAAGAAGAATAGACCAACGAAGGTCGCTTCAAGGAAGAAGGCCATCATGCCTTCAATTGCCAGCGGCGCTCCGAAAATGTCGCCGACATAATGGCTGTAATAGCTCCAGTTCATGCCGAACTGAAATTCCATCACAACGCCGGTCGCGACGCCCATAACGAAGTTAATACCAAACAGCGTACCCCAGAATTTCGTCATCTGCCGCCAGATGAGTCTTCCGGTCATAACATATACGGTTTCCATGATGGCAAGCAGCACGGATAGACCCAATGTCAGAGGTACGAAGAGGAAGTGATAAAGTGCCGTGATTGCAAACTGCAATCGCGACAGGGAGACAATATCGAATTCCATCTCTTTAAGCCGGCAAATCCGGCCCTCCTGATGTTACGAGCTGTCACTGATATGATATCAGCAAACAGCCCCCCTACTCAAATTTCACCTCAAGGAATTGAGGGTTGTGCCAAACGACGGCTCTCCTTTGTTCACCGATTGAACCAGCACGCCTTGATCCAAAACAATCGCTCGATCACAAATCTGTGCCTCGCGCTGAATATGCGTTGCTATCAACAGGCTACGGCCCTTTGCCTGTTCACTGAGGCGGCGAAGCACATCCTCAGCGGTTGCCTGATCAAGCCCTTCCGTGGGTTCATCCAGAAGCCACAGCGGAGCGTCGGTCAGAAACAGGCGAGCCAAAGCAAGGCGTCTGGCCTGACCGCCAGAAAGCCCCAGTCCCCCTTCGCCCAGAACTGTATCCAGTCCTTCGGCTTGGGTTTTCATAAAGTCGCCAAGCCCTGCAGCTTCCAATGCGGCATTCAAATCAGCATCGGTGGCATCAGGTTTTGCGAGCTTGAGATTGTTTCGAAGACTGTCTTTGAAAAGCTCGGTGCGCTGTGTGAGAAGCCGTGCAGGAAGGACGTAAATCTCACCGCTTTTGGCCCGAATTTCGCCCGCAAGCACGTTAAACAGCGTGGATTTACCGGCCCCACTGGTTCCGATAAGCGCAACGCGTTCGCCAGTCGCGATATTCAGATTAATGGCATTGAGCGCTTTCGTGCTGGAGCCCTCGTGGCGGACAGTTACATTCTCAAGCTGGACCGCATCGCCCTCGGCAGGCAAAGTGAGCGTTTGAATTGCATCCGTCGCATGGAGTGCCGGAGCAACACGACGCGCAGCGAGTATAGTGCGGCCGAGTTCCATTGCACCGCGTCTTAGCGCAGCAAAGGGCTCCATAGCACCGAGAATTATCAACAGTCCAAGTGCTGCAACAGGCGCATTGATTAGGCCCGCCTGCATCAGCAAACCAGTGCCAATCAAACCACCGGCAAGGAGCCCTGCATGAAGAATGCCTAGCCCTGCCCCGGTCGAAACTTCGATACGATTAAGTATCCGGTCACTTGAGGCAATGTAGCTATCGGCACGCATGATCGAGGCGTTCTGATGATCCATGCGTCCGGCCATGACGAGTTCGGTTTGACCTGCCACCAGATCGACAGTTCGCGCACGCAGGGCTTCAGTTCCTTTGGCGCGTTGGCGCATCGGCTTTTCCGAGCGTTTGGCCGCAACAAGTGGCAATCCAAGACCGACACAAAGCAATGTCAGCGCGATGACCAATCCGAAAAGCGGATGCATGAGGCCAATTGCAATACCAGCAACAAAGGCTGTTGCGAGTGCTGCCCCTGCCGGAACAAGCACGCGCAGGTAGAGGGAGTCGAGTGCGTCGATATCCGCTGTCAGCCTGAAGAGAAGCCGAGCAGGCCTTTTGAGCAAGCTGCTGGCTGCGGCAGGCCGCGCCCAGGCGCGAAACAGTTTTTCGCGGAGCGCTGCAAGAATTGCAAGCGTCGCATCATGCGTGACGAGGCGTTCAAGATAGCGCGCGCCAGTACGCAGAATGGCAAGCAGCCGAATGCCCGCAGCAGGTGCAAAAACATCAAACACGACCGCTGTTGCAACGCTAAGACCAGCAATCGCTGTGGCTGTGATGAACCAACCTGATAGGCCGAGCAACGCTATGCCTGCCAGAACAGTCGCGGTGGCTGCCGCTATGCCTGCATAAAGTGCTGTACCCTTTGTGCGGAAAAAGAGCTGAAGGATCGGACGAAGTGATTGAAGGCCGTTCATTCTGCGGCCCTCTTCTGCCAGAGCTGCGCATTTGCGCTCAGATCATCAAGCCGGACGATCCGATCCATACGGCTAGCGAGTTTCTCGTCATGCGTGGAGATGATCAGCGTCTTGCCCTTGGCGAGACTAACCAGACTGTCGGCGATGCGGCCTGCTGTTTCTTGGTCAAGATGCGCGGTTGGCTCATCGGCAAGAATAATGTCTGCATGATCATCGACGACGATCCGTGCGAGGGCTAATCGCAGCGCTTCGCCGCCAGAAAGGCCTGCGCCGTTTTCGCCAATAACTCCGGAGCCGGTGACACCCGCGACATGGCTGAGTGCCATCTGATCGATGATGGATGATGTTTTCATTACATCAGCATCGCGGCCTAAACTGATGTTATACCGGGCGCTGCCCGCGAAAATATGCGGCTTTTGACCCACCCAGCTCATGCGGGTGCGAATTGCAGCAGCAGTTTCATCGCTCAAAGCGATATTCCCAACCCGGATTTCGCCTTCCTGTGGTGCGGCCAGACCTGCGATCAGGGCCAGCAAGGTCGATTTGCCATACCCACTTGGCGCAAGCAGAGCCACATGCTCGCCCGGCTCGATATCAAGATTAAAACTGTTGAATATATCTGCGGTGCCCGTGGCATAGCGAAAACGGACATTACGCAACATCACCGAGGGTTCGTTTGTAACGTCG
This sequence comes from Brucella pseudogrignonensis, assembly GCF_002252525.1. Taxonomy (GTDB): domain Bacteria; phylum Pseudomonadota; class Alphaproteobacteria; order Rhizobiales; family Rhizobiaceae; genus Brucella; species Brucella pseudogrignonensis. The sequence continues at coordinate 14,855 of NZ_NNRM01000049.1, read as the reverse complement.
CCAATAGGCTTGATAGTGCCCACCACCGGCATTTCATGCTTTGCAAGCTGTTCTAGGGCATCAATTGCCGCTTCACCCGAAGCGCGATCATGCCAGACAGCCGACAGATCACGCAGAGGCTCGAAGAATGCTGGCGAAAGCAGAAGAATGAACAAGCCTTCCGCAAGTGTGAGCTTGTGCCCCCATGCACCGAAATCCAGAGGGCCGAGCAGATGGAAACCGATATAGACGGCAACCATGGCGACACCCAAGGCAGCAAACAGTTCGAGCACTGCGGATGAGAGGAATGCGATGCGCAGAACGATCATCGTTTTGCGACGCAAAGTCTCGGCATTGTCGCGCAAACGTGTAGCGGTCATATCTACAGCATGGAAGCTGCGGATTGTTGCAAGGCCACGTAGACGATCAAGCAGGAAGCCATTCATATCGCCTAAAGCGACGAGTTGTTTTTCGCTGGCAGCCTTTGCGCGCCAGCCAATGAGCGCCATGAAAATCGGGATCAGAGGTGCGGCAATGAGCAGAATGAGCGCAGCTATCCATGAAAACCACAGGACAACTGCGAGTATCGCCAGTGGAACCAGCATCACGCGAATACGCACAGGCACAAAGCGGGAGAGATAAGGAACGACCATCTCGGCCTGCTCGGCCAATATGCTGGCGGCTTCGCCGGAAGATGGACGCGATGTATCAAGTGGAGAGCGCTTGGATAAGGCGATGACTGCTTTTTCGCGTAAGCTGGCAAGCTCACTGCGAGCTGCGTCGAAAGCCTTGGTTGCGCCGCGTGCATCGAGCAGGCTGCGTAAGCAACCTATAAGAAACAATCCGGCAGCCAGATAATAGATGGTGGCGTCAAAACCAGTATCGGCCAGATAGCCTACGCCATAGGCGAGAAGTGCGGCTTGTGGCAGCCATAAAAGTGCTGCCACTGCCTGAAACCTAGCCCCCGTTTTGAGCAGAGCCGGAACTGGACGCCGAGGCGGGCGACGTTTGTCGCCAGGAGTTTCGCCGTCTTGTTGTGCCGTTTCTTCCGTTCGGGGGGCAACGGGTTTCACTCGCGTTTAGGCTCCTTCTTGGCCGCTGTTCTTCCGCGTCCCAGAGCCACGATCCTATCGGTCGTCTCCAGAAAGCGGGTAACCTTGGCGCCGAGCGCCAGAAGGCTGGTCAATCTGTCGGTATCGAGTTTCTTGACGTCGTCGTACCAGTTAGTAAGACGCTCGATCAGCGCATACATGTCCTTCATGCGATCTTGCGCATAACGGTCGCCAGCGTCCTGCGGCTGTTCCATCAGAACTTCGCGCAGTACGGACAAGGTCGGATCGATCTCGCGCTTCTTGCGCTCTTCGGCAAGCGTTCGCAAAATCACCCACACATCACCCGGCGTCGTGAAGAAGTCACGGCGATCACCGGGTATGTGCTTCAGCAGCACAAGATTCCAGCCCTGCAACTCGCGGATACCCATCGAGACGTTGGAGCGTGAAACACCAAGCGCATCAACAATATCATCCGCACACAGGGGTTCAGACGATAGAAAGAGCAACGCATAGATCTGCCCAACCGTGCGGTTGATGCCCCAGCGGCTACCCATCTCTCCAAAGTGGAGAACAAACGACTGAACAATTGGCGATAATTCCAAGTTCTCTCTCCCGTAAATTCTGAATTTTCAGAAATTACTGAAATTCAGATAATTCAAATGACCTGAACCTTCAATCCGCATGTCTGGATGCAAGGCGCATATGGACAATTGGCCGCAGCCCTTAGCACTCCTCCAAATGCTTCAAGCCGACGCTTCCAACCATCACTTCTGGTCGGAAGATGAAGGGAGCTCTTTGCTGTCCTGCGTTTGATCACGATGAATCACCGCACGGCTCAGCAACATGAGCGTTACCGGCGTTGTGATGACCACAAAGACGGTAATCAACACTTCATGCAGAATCGGCTTGGATTGCAAGATGGAGAAAAACATGATGGAAGCGATCAAGATTCCACCTGCGCCGAACGAAGAACCGATCGTTGGTGCATGAATGCGTTCATAAAAACTCTTAAAACGAACAAGTCCAATACATCCGACGAGCGTCAGGAAAGCACCGGCGACAAGAAAAAACGAAATAATGATTGCAGCCCAGACGGGCAGATCAGCAGCTCCGATCATTCGATCACCTCCCCGCGCATCAGGAATTTGGCAAGCGCTACCGTTGCAACAAAACCGAGTAGCGAAATAATCAGTGCGGCTTCAAAATAGATAACGCTGCCAGTTCGCATACCAAATGTGAGCAGCAGAAGAAGAGCATTGAGATAAAGCGCATCGGTAGCAAGCACGCGGTCCTGCGCGCGCGGACCGATAAGCAGGCGATAAACAGCACAGCCCATTGCAGCAATCAGCATGACTTGTGCAGCGAGCAGCGACCAGAAAAGAATAACTGCGCTCATGCCGATTGCTCCTCTTTTACGATGTCTCTTGCTCCGAATATGCGAATAAGCGGCTGCTCATAACGTTGCTTGATGGTCGTTCGCCAAGCCTTTGCATCTTCCAGATCCAGAACATGGATTGTCAAAGCCTTGCGCGCTACGTTGTAATCCACCCAGGCAGTGCCGGGCGTCGTCGTAATGATGCATGCAAGCACCGCAAGGGCGGTTCTGTTTTCCAGATCGAGCGGAATAACAACGAAGCCTGGATGACGCTCCTTACGGGGCGACAAGATCAGTTTCACCACAGCAAGGTTTGATGTGAGAATATCAAGGCTTACGGCGCCAAACAGCCAGATCATGGTTGGTACAGATCGCAAGTGGTTCTTCTGCGGCTGAAGTGCTGTCATTGCATGGCAGGCAAACAGCGCAATGAAGACGCCGAGTATCAGCTGCGCGCGTGTAAACCCGTTCAACAGAAGCCAAAAGATGATCAGCGAAACGAAGAGCAGCGGGAAAGGTAGAATTTTTCTCATTTTACCTCCACTGTTTCACGGCCCACACGAGGCGCATTCAGGACACTATCGATATAATCTTTTGGACTATGCAATGATCGAGCCGTTGCATCCATATATTGCATGGCCGGGCCAGCTGCGATTGTGAGCGCCAGACACACGGCCAGAAGACCGGCGATTGGCACAACTTCGCGGACGAGAACGCGCGGGACATTACCTTCAAGGGATGCCCAGAAGGTGCGTATGCCGGTACGGGTCATCGCAATCAAAGCCGACAGACCAGATAGAAGAATAAGCGCGATCAGCGCCCAGCTTGCCGGGCTGACAGGCATGGCCAGTGTTGGTGCTGTCCCGTCGCCATTGAATACGGCTGCGAGTATCAGGAACTTGGCAATAAATCCGGAGAATGGCGGCAGGCCGATCAGCAGAATTGCCACGATGGCAAAACAGGTTCCGAGGATCGCAAGGGTTGCAGGCAAAACAACACCGACTTCCTCTTCATCGTCCTCTTCTTCATCGTCACCATAGGCTTCCATGGTAACAGCGAGAACGTTTGCAGCCGCATCCTGCCCGCGCTCGACCAGCTCGATCAGCAGGAAGAATGCTGCAATCGTCAGTGTCGAGCTGACCATATAGAAGAGTGCAGCGCCGGTCATAGCGGTATTACCACTGCCAATAGCTGCCAACAGCGTGCCCGAAGAAACCAGAATGCTGTAGCTTGCAAGACGGCCCATGGCCTGCGAAGCGACAACGCCGATAAGGCCAAAGGCCAGTGTGATCATGCCGCCGTAATAAAGCCAGTCACTGCCGAAGCCGTAAGAGTCCCCTGCTCCAATGCCGAACATAAGCGGCGAAAGACGCAGCAGAACATAAATGCCGACCTTACTCATAATTGCAAAGATCGCAGCAATTGGAGCAGCAGCAGCCGTATATGCGGGTACGAGCCAGAAATTGAGTGGCCACATACCCGCCTTCACCAGGAAGGCGACGGCAAGGATGGCAGCACCTGCCTCCAATAGCATACGATCTTCTGGCGTAACCTGTGCAATCTTCTGCGCAAGGTCAGCCATATTCAACGTTCCGGTGACACCATAAATCAGACTGACGCCGATCAGGAACAGGGACGATGCAACCAGATTGACTGCAATATAATGCATACCGGCTTTAACGCGTGCCGGGCCAGAGCCATGCAACGCCAGGCCGTAGGACGCTGCCAGCATGACTTCAAAGAAGACGAACAGGTTGAATAGATCGCCCGTCAGGAAAGCGCCGTTCAACCCCATCAGCAACAGCTGGAAAATCGTATGGAAATTCGGACTGGCCTTGTGCCAATGCGCCAGCGCAAAGCTGAGCGCTGCCATTGCGAGTACACTTGTCAGCACCAGCATGAGCGCTGCAAGTCTGTCCAGAACCAGCACGATGCCGAATGGAGCTGGCCAGTTACCGATCAGATAAACATCTGCTGCCGGCGCTTTGTCGCTTGCGACACCCAGCAATGTGAAGGCGATGACAATCAGGCCTATGATGGAGATCGAGTTGATCGCCATCTTCAGCTTGCGCTTGCGTTCGTCGAACATCAGCAGCAATGCAGCCGTTACCAGCGGCAGGAGAATGGGAGCGACGATGAGGTGCGATTTCCAATCCATCATCAATTCTCCTTGCCGTCGACATGGTCGGTACGTGTCATTCCGCGCGATGCGAGCAACACGACAAGGAAAAGTGCGGTCATTGCAAAGCCGATAACGATAGCAGTCAACACCAGTGCTTGTGGCACTGGGTCGGTATATTGAGCCGCCTGAACATTGATACCGGAGTCAAGCACTGGTGGTGCATTGGTCCGCAGGCGACCCATCGAAAAGATGAACAGATTGACGGCATAGGAGACGAGCGCCAGACCTATGGCTACCTGGAACGTACGGGGGCGCAGAATTAGCCAAACGCCGGACGACATAAGGACGCCGATTGCTATAGCGAGAACAAGTTCCATCAGTTCTCCTCCTTCGCAGCGGCTAGTTTTTCGACACGGTGTTTACGGATGGACTGGTGAGCCAGCGCGATCAACATCAGAACTGTGGCACCCACGACCAGAGCAAATACGCCGATATCAAACAGAAGCGCACTCGCAATCGGCATTTTCCCGATATTTGGAATGTCGGCATACTGGAAATACGATGTCAGGAACGGATAACCGAATATCCAGGCGCCCGCCCCTGTCGCGGCCGAAACAAGCAAACCCACGCCGATCCAGCGTACCGGTAGGATGCGCAGGTGATCTTCCACCCAACGCGTACCAGCTGCCAGATATTGCAGAATAAACGCGATTGCCAAAGTGATACCCGCAGCAAACCCGCCACCCGGCAGATCATGACCACGCATGATCAGATGGACTGCAAGCACGATGATGACCGGGAAAAGCCACTGCATGATTACGGACGGCACTGCGAGATAATCGGTGAGCGTTTCGCCCTTCTCGCGGTCTTCCATTGCCTCATCATAGGCGTCCTGAATCTTCTGCTGCGCGGTTGAGCCGGTGCTGTCTGGAGCAGGACGGAAACGACGCAGCAATGCGAAGACTGTGAGACCCACAATGCCAAGAACGGCAATTTCACCAAAAGTATCGAAGGCCCGGAAATCAACAAGAGTAACGTTGACCACGTTTTTGCCGCCACCGCCTGAATAGGCGTTCTGCAAGAAGTAATCACCGATGCTCAAAGGCGAAGGACGGGTCATCATGGCATAGGAAATGATGAAAACACCGACCCCGCTGCCAATCGCCAGCGCAAAGTCACGATAGCGGCGCAGACGTGGACCAAACTTGACGGGGATCGGATCTGGATCTTCCCAACGCTTTGGCAGCCAACGAAGGCCAAGCAGAAGCAGAACCGTTGTGACGATTTCCACCAGCAGCTGTGTAACGGCTAGATCAGGCGCAGAAAGCCAAACGAAGGTGATGCAGGTGATCAGGCCAGCGCCGCCGAGGAGTATAAGAGCTGCAAGGCGATGATACTTTGCCTGATAGGCTGCACCAATCGCGCAGGCTCCACCCAATATCCATAGGCCTGCGAAAATCGGATCGACAGGCTGAGCACCCAGCATTCCGGCATGGATACCGTCTTCGAGAATTGGCCATGCGGCCGCGACCAGTGCAACGGCAACAACAATACGCAGCTGCGGTTGCAGACGCCGTGTGCTGAAGAAGCTTTCAGCCTTACGAGCCCAGTTCCATGAAAGCGTGACAAGCACGCGCTCGAAAATACGCTGGCCCTGCAGGTGACGGAACAATGGAGGACCATCTTCACTCGTCGCAAGATAGTTTTTCAGCGCCCAGAACAGGATGATACCGCCGATCATCGCAACAAAGCTCATCATCAGTGGCAGGTTGAAGCCATGCCAGACCGAGAGACTATATTGCGGTGTAGCATCGCCAAGCACTGAGAGAACAGCTGAATGCAGGAATGGACCGATAGACAGAGCTGGAATGATGCCGATTAGCAGACAAAGCAGAACCAGCAGCTCGATTGGACGGCGCATCCAATGCGGTGGCTCATGCGGCTCTTTTGGCAAGTCGTGTGGCGGCGGTCCAAAGAAGGTCGAATAGATGAAACGGATCGAATAGGCGACCGTGAAAATGCCTGCCAGCGTTGCAACATAAGGCGTGATCGTGTCGAGCCACGAAGCCATGTGCGTTTCAACGGCTTCGGCAAAAAACATTTCCTTGGAAATAAAGCCATTAAGCAGCGGAACACCGGCCATCGATGCGCTGGCAACCATTGCCAGCGTTGCCGTATAGGGCATCGCTCGCGCCAGGCCGCTAAGCTTTCGCATATCGCGCGTGCCGGTTTCATGATCGATAATGCCAGCCGCCATGAAAAGCGATGCTTTAAAGATCGCATGGTTGACCATGTGGAAGATCGCAGCCACAGCAGCGAGCGGACTACCAAGGCTCAAAAGCGCTGTAATGAGACCAAGATTGCTGATGGTCGAATAGGCAAGCAAGCCTTTGAGGTCTTGCTGAAATACAGCGAAGAAACTCGCGATCAACAACGTGGTCAAGCCAGCGAGACCGAGTATCCAAAACCATTCTTCAGTGCCAGCAAAAACCGGCCACAAGCGCGCAAGCAGGAATACACCTGCTTTCACCATTGTCGCGGAATGCAGATAGGCCGAAACTGGCGTTGGGGCGGCCATCGCATTTGGCAGCCAGAAATGGAACGGGAACTGCGCACTTTTTGTGAATGCGGCCAGAAGAATGAGAACAAGCGCTACAACATAAAGCGGGTGCGTGCGAACAACATTTCCGGCTTCAAGAACCTTGTCGAGATCGTAGCTTCCAACGATGTGACCCAATAGCAGCACGCCTGCAAGCAGACAGAATCCACCAATACCTGTAACGGTGAGTGCCATACGTGCGCCATCGCGGGCGCTGGCATTCTGATACCAGTAGCCGATGAGCAGGAATGAGAAAATACTGGTAAGTTCCCAGAAGACTGCGAGCAGAATGATATTGCCCGAAAGCACCACGCCGAGCATCGCGCCCATAAAGGACAGCAGGAAAGAAAAGAAGCGCGGGACGGGGTCTTCCGGCGACATGTAATAGCGTGCGTAAATGACGACCAGCAAGCCGATGCCGGTAATCAACATGGCAAACAGCCATGCAAAGCCATCCATTCGCAACGTGATGTTGAGGCCGTAAGCAGGCAGCCACTCGATTGTGCCACGAATGACACCACCATCTGAAACGATAGGATAAAGGCTTGCCGTTATAACGAATGCGACCATTGCGATCGCTGCGGTGAACCAGGCTGATCCTGTACGATCAACGCCTCTGAATAGACCTGTTATAGCGCTGCCAAGAAAGGGAAGAAGGACTAGCAAAAAAAGCATTCTGCCGTCCATCGTCATGCGCTAAAGGCCTCCTAAACCGAATTCTTGGTTGATCCGAAGCAGGCACCGCTCAAGAAAACAGCAACAGAAACGCTCCGGTAAGTTGTCGAGTGGAATCATATATTCCGATGTCATTATTATGACCGGCTAGCGGTTATTATGGCAATAGCTTTCAATGGCTTATCGCAATGATTTGAATCATTTTAGTCTGCAAATGGCCAGGAAATGCGCGTCTTTGGTATGGGTTTTCCACATATCCGCTTTTTCCTGGACATATTGCCGCGTAAATTTTGCATCTGAATGACAAGTGCCGGTTGCAGGAATTATCGATATTTATGAGTGATTCCTAACCTTCAAGAAGGACTTTCGTCAGACGATCAGCTTGCACTCGGATATCAGGCACAGCCGTCACTTCCCAATAGATGCCTTTGGTCACTGGTCCGATGGCAAAGATCGGCCCTGAAGGTTCTCCCCGCGCATTGAGAACTTGCAGATCCGCAGTGACGTCAAGACCAAGATCCAGCGCGTCCGGCTTTGCCAAGCCGTTTTCCATCAGGCTGATCAGTGCAGAGTTGCGCGTGGTTGAAAAACGGGAACTACCGCCACGGCAATCGATGATCGTCGCTGCATCAAGCTGTTCTATCGCTAGCCCGCGACGTTGTCGGTAAAGAATGGAAATGTGCTCTGCCTGGTTTTTGACTGAAACGAGGTGTGCGGCAATGATTTTTAGTTGCCCTGACTGTCGTGCAGCTTCAATGCGATCTGCTATGACGGGCGCCATTCGATGGCGATGCACGTCCCACCACGGTCGCAAGTGACGCAAAAAACTCTGGCGTTGCCTGATCGGCAATCTAGACCAGATGTTTTTCGTATGCGGTCGCAATCCGTCAATAACGTCGCGCCAGCTTTTGCCTTCGTTTTCCCGCTGATCAATCATATGCCGAACATCACGCAGCAGAGCGGGCAAACCATCAGCGACGGGAAGTTGTTCTGCGTCTATCGACATAGCATCTGCCGGTGCGTGGCGTGCCGGTAGCAGTCCGCGTCGTGAAATTGCGTGGATCTCACCCTTATGTCCACTATCGAGCAACGAAATCACGCTATCGACCATGGATAGGCCAGTGCCAAGAATAGCGACTGAATCATTCGACGGAATGTCGAAATATCCATTGCTGGACCAATATTCGGTTACATGATTTCCGGATGTTGCAATTGCGGCTTCGTTTCCTGTCGCGATGATAACGGCATCGGCAGGAAAAAGCTCACCTGATGAGCTCGTGACCTGCGGACGGCCGCTTTCAATCGCGACATCTGAAACTTCCGAACACTCGATAAAAAGACGCTGCTGTTCACTCGTCAGATATGGCTGCAGCAAGTTTTGGAGATAAAGTCGGTAAAACGCGCGCGGTGCAAAAGATTGCGGCTGCCATTCGCTTGCACTGAGCGTTTCGGTGTTGGTTGTGAGCCAGTTTAAAAAGTGATCCGGCTTTTCCGGAAAAGCGCTCATATTACTGGCGCGAACATTTAAAAGATGGTTGGGGTTTTGTGTTGAATAGGCGATCCCTGTCCCGATATCACCTGATCGCTCGAATATGCGAACGCTTGTATCTGACGATTGTCCAAGCAACTGCGCGGCCATCAAAACACCGCTCGCACCACCACCAATAATAATAATTGACTTCAAATTATCGTGACCTCATTGCCCGTCGCTGGTTTACGGATATCGCATCCATCGACCCGTTATTTTGGGCATTCCCTTGTTTCCTACTAATTTGATCAGATTTTAAACCGGCGGGAAAGAAAAAATCCTAAAGACAGCCAAAACGTAGCAACTTTGGTTCACCAAAGGATGACAATGATACGACTGTCCATCCCTATTTGTTGACAGTGTGTTTCAGAAACACGGGCTGGCGCCTCGTGTGAAAATCACAATATTTGCAACAAGTTTTCCCACTCGCTGCGATTGGTTCGCAGCATAGAATCGCAGAACAACAGGACATTGATGATGAGCAATAGCTATATCGAATCCCTTAAGAAGCGCCGCACACAGTATGCTCTTGGCAAGACGCTTCCCCTCTCCCAGGACTCCGTCGCCGAACTGATCCGCGAAGCCATCAAGCATTCGCCATCGTCATTCAACTCCCAGAGCTCGCGCGCAGTTGTGCTGTTTGGCGCCGAAAGCGACAAGGTTTGGAACATCGCCAAGGAAGTGCTTCACAAGATCGTTCCTGCGGACGCATTTGCTCAGACTGAAGCCAAGCTCGACAGCTTCGCAGCTGGTGCGGGTACAGTTCTGTTCTTTGAAGACCAGAACGTCGTTAAGGGTCTTCAGGAAAATTTCGCGCTTTATGCAGACAATTTCCCAGTCTGGTCTGAACAGGCTGGCGGCATGGCTCAGCTTTCGGTTTGGTCGGCTCTTGCCAATGCAGGTATTGGTGCAAGCCTTCAGCACTACAATCCGCTGATCGATGCAGAAGTTGCCAAGACCTGGAACATTCCAGCTTCGTGGAAACTGCGCGCGCAGATGCCTTTCGGTTCGAACGAACAGCCGTTCGGCGAAAAGGCATTCATGGACGATGCCGACCGCTTTAAAGTCTTCGGATAATTTATTTCAAAGCATTAGATTAACGGCTGGATTTTCCAGCCGTTTTTATTTTGCGGCTAAATTATTCCCGCCATTGTGCCCCCTCAAAAAACGGAATCTAATGCTCGCGCGTGCTTGAGAGTCGCTGTCTGGGGAGACGCGACGGATACGCAATGAGCATTGACGATCATTTGCCTTGATAGGCTCTGATCTCCAGAGGGACACCGCATGAAAGCCAACACTCAAACCTCCTTTTTCAGCTTTAATAAGAATGTCGTTGCGACACGAATGATGCGCGCGAGCATTCCGGCAGCACTTGCCTTTGCGCTTTGCCTCTCGGCCTCGCCTAAGGCTGTTGAAGCTGCCACGCCAGCGGACACGCTTGTGATCGCGATGAGCATCGATGATGTCATTTCGCTCGATCCGGCAGAAATTTTTGAGATCACAACATCGGAAATGCTCACCAGTACTTACGAGCGCCTGGTGACGACCGATACCAAAGACCCGACGAAGATCATTCCGCAGATTGCTGAGAGCTGGACATTTTCAGACGACGGTAAGTCGATCACGTTCAAAATCCGAGACGGTTTGAAATTTGCGTCAGGCAATCCGATTACCGCACAGGACGCCGCTTACTCCATTCAACGCGCGATCAAGCTCGACATGAGCCCGGCATTCATATTGAGCCAGTTCGGTATCACGCGGGAAAATGTCGATCAGAATGTGGTCGCCGTTGACGATAAGACTTTTGTTTTCACCACTGGCAAAGCCTTTGCACCAAGCTTCGTTCTCAACTGCCTGACCTCTAGTGTCGCGTCTATCGTTGACAGCAAACTGGTGAAGGAACACGAACAGAAAATCGAAAAGACCGATACCAATCCATATGAAACGGATTTTGGTTATGGATGGCTGAAGAACGGTTATGCCGGTTCCGGCCCGTTTTCCGTCAAGCAATGGCGCGCCAATGAAGTGCTGCTGCTTGAGCGCAACGACAATTATACAGACGCGAAGCCTGAGATGAAGCGCGTCATCTATCGTCATGTGAAGGAAGGCATGTCGCAACGCCTGCTGCTTCAGGCGGGTGATATTGATATTGCACGCAATCTTGAACCGGGCGACATCGAGGAGCTTGGCAAGGACAGTAAGTTCAGCGTCATCAACGCTCCGAAAGGCCGCATCTACTTTCTGAGCGCAAACCAGAATGTGCCAGAACTGGCCAAGCCGGAAGTGCGTCAGGCACTGAAGTATCTGATTGATTACGATACGATTGAAGCCACGCTGATCAAGGGTATCGGCCGTACGCATCAGTCATTCCTACCGCTCGGCATGTTTGGTGCTACTGACGACAAGCCGTTCAAGTATGATGTTGCGAAAGCGAAAGAACTGCTTGAAAAAGCTGGACTAAAGGATGGCATCAGCATCACGCTTGATGTTCGCAACTCACAGCCTTATGTCGGCATCGCAGAAAACATACAGCAAACCATGGCGAAGGCTGGGGTGAATGTCGAAATTTTGCAGGGCGATGGTAAGCTCACGACAACCAAGGTCCGTGCGCGCAAGCATCAGATGGCGCTTGGCATCTGGGGACCAGACTATTGGGACCCACATACAAATGCAGTCACCTTTACCAACAACCCGAATAATGGTGATGAGGTAAACTTGCGGACCACGGCCTGGCAGGCCTCTTGGGATATTCCCGAGCTGACAGCGGAAACAATGGCCGCAGCAGAGGAGCGCGATACAGCCAAGCGCGAAGCCATGTATCACGATCTTCAGAAAAAATTTCAGGAAGATAGTCCGATCACTGTCATCTATCAGCAGATCGAAACGGCTGTAACGGCTTCCAACGTTCACAATTTCAATATGGTGGCGGATGCCAACTATGTTGCAACAGTGACGAAGGACTAAAACAAAAAAAGCCGGGTGATAAAACGCCCGGCTTTCTCTTTATTTCTCGAAGCTGAAAGAAGGTAATTGTTCGAGTGCCGATTTCAGCGCCTCGGACCAGCTCTCAGACACAGTCTGATAGTAAGGATCGGTCGCTTCAAAGCGGCGATGCTCACCGAGCTTTAGATCGTCGCTTTCATAGATCTGCATATCGAGTGGCAGACCAACCGAGAGATTAGCCTTCAACGTTGAATCGAACGAAACCAACAGCAGTTTCACCGCGTCTTCAAAACTCATTTCAGGCTGATAGGCTCGTACCAGAATGGGCTTGCCGTATTTGTTTTCGCCTATCTGGAAAAACGGCGTGTCATCTGAACTCTCGATGAAGTTGCCCTCGGGATAGATGTAAAAAAGGCGTGGCTGTCCGCCCTTGATCTGCCCACCCAGAATGAAGGATGCACCGAATGCATCCGCATTCTGTCCACCTGTGGCCGAATTTGAGATGACTTCTTTGACCGTATCACCGATAAGCCGCGCAACCTGAAACATGGATGGCGCTTCGAATATCGAAGGATGGCGCTCTTCCGGTGCCTTCATGCGCTCTTCAAGCAGGCTCGCAACGGCTTGCGTCGTCGCTAGATTGCCTGCCGACAGGAGCACGATCACGCGCTCGCCCGGCTTGGTCCAGCTCCGCATTTTCGAGAATTTCGAGATATTGTCGAGGCCCGCATTTGTCCGGGTATCGGACATAAACACAAGGCCGCGATCAATCTTCATTCCAACGCAATAGGTCATCAACAGTTTCCGGCAGGCAAATCGTAAATTGAAATAATCACTGCCCTACATTGATGTGTACCGCAAGGCTTTCAACCGCTCCTCCAAGCCTTACTCCTGAAATTGGTGCAGCATCACGGTAATCAAGGCCGGTTGCAATCCGCACATAGCGATCATTGGGGCAGACATTGTTTGCAGCATCAAAGCCGACCCAGCCCAGTCCATCGATATGTGCTTCTACCCATGCATGGCTTGCAGTCTGTTCTTCCATGCCTTCCATCAGCAGATAACCGGAAATGTAGCGTGCGGGGATTCCCAGCAAGCGAGCTGCAGACAGAAAGATGTGGCTGTGATCCTGACAAACGCCCTTGCCTGCCTCAAGCGCACTTTCTGCATTTGTGGCAACACTGGTGGTGCCGGGCATATAGGCGACCGCTGTATGAACTGCATTCATCAGCTCGTGCAGCAATGCAAGACGCTCCTGCTCTTTGCTGAGATCGCCAGCGAGAGCTCGAATGCGCTCTCCGGGTTCGGTCAGCGGCGTTTCTCGCTCAAAAAGCCAGAGCGGAGCATAACCATAGACCGGGCCAAGCACGCCGACGCGATCCTCAACCTCGACGCTGCCGCTGGCTGTAATAATGATCTCGTTGATGTTTCGTGCGTGCTGCACGAGGTCGGTTTTATTACCGAAGCCGTCAATATAGGAGACTTCAGGCTCGCCGCCTTCTATTTTCAGCTCCCAATGTTTGACCAGTTGTCCCGGCAGCGTCGGTGGGCGCAAACGCAGGCGCTGCACCGCATAGGGAACCGGATTTTCATAGCGATAATGCGAGACGTGCCGGATATTGAGCAGCAAGCGAACACCTCAATAAAAATTATAGGTTTCGGCGATCTCATTGCCGAGCCGATTATTGCGCGTAATGAATTCGGTCAGAAACTCGTGCAGACCGACATCAAATATCGCACTAATGTCCTGATTTAGCAGGCTGCCGTAGATTTTATCCGCAGTCGCATGGCAGGCAGCACTCTCGCCGTAGTCTTTGCCAAGAAAGCCGAGATGACCGGTTATGCACTGGTAGCAATGATTAAGTGAGCGCGGCATACGGCCATTCAGGATCAGATAATCAGCAACATGCGATGGGCGATAATCACCATCATAAACCCAGCGATAAGACCGATGCGCTGAAACGGAGCGTAGAATGGACTCCCATTGATAGTTGTCGAGCGTGGTCCCGACATAGGAGACGGCGGGCAACAGTACGTAATATTTGACATCGAGAATGCGCGCAGTGTTGTCTGCGCGTTCAATAAATGTGCCAAGCCCCGCGAAATCGAAGATTTCGTTGCGCAGCATTGTCCCATGGAATGCGCCGCGTATGAGTGCCGTTTCCCGCTTTATCTGATCAAGGAGCGGTGGAAGATCGGCTTCTTTCAACGGTTTGCAGAGGGATTTCTTCAGCGTCATCCAGGCTTCGTTGACACTTTCCCACGCTTCGCGGGTGAGCGCTGTTCTCACCATGCGACCATTTGAACGTGCGGTTTCCATACAGGACATGACGCTGGAAGGGTTATCCATGTCCCGCAGCAGAAAGTCTGCGACGTTTGCTGCATTATAAGCGTGATATTTGGCTGAAAATGTCTGGCTTGCACCAGCTGACACAACCACAGAAGACCACTCTTCCGGTGCATCCGAAGTTTTGGTCAGCGCCATGCGTAGCCCCGCATCCACCAGACGTGCCATGTTTTCGGCGCGCTCGATATAGCGAAACATCCAGTAAAGCCCATTTGCCGTACGGCCAAGAAGCATA
>NZ_NNRM01000048.1 GCF_002252525.1 Brucella pseudogrignonensis | reverse complement strand
AACATCCAGTAAAGCCCATTTGCCGTACGGCCAAGAAGCATAAAATCATTCCCCTTTTCACGCTCTGATCTTCGTGTCAGTTGCTGCGTGTTATGTGTTTTAATCGTCGAGTACCCAAGTATCCTTGGTGCCGCCACCCTGGCTGGAATTCACAACAAGCGAACCTTCCTTGAGCGCCACCCGTGTCAATCCGCCCGGCGTGATCCGGATACGATCTGACACGAGAACGAAAGGACGCAAATCGACGTGACGTGGCGCAAGGCCGCTTTCGGTAAAGATTGGCGTTGTTGAGAGTGCCAATGTTGGCTGTGCGATATAGTTGCGTGGACGTGCTTTGAGTTTTTGAGCAAACGCATCGCGCTCGGCTTTGGTCGCGGCAGGCCCAACCAGCATTCCGTAGCCGCCTGAGCCATGCACTTCCTTGACCACCAGATCGGCCAGATTATCGAGCACATAGGCAAGACTATCGGGTTCCGAACAGCGCCATGTCGGCACATTCTCGAGGATTGCCTTGCGGCCGGTGTAGAACTCGACAATTTCCGGCATGTAGGAATAGATGGCCTTGTCATCGGCAATTCCTGTGCCCGGCGCATTGGCAATCGTTATATTGCCAGCACGGTAGACATCCATGATGCCCGCAACGCCGAGCGTTGAGTCTGGACGGAATGTCAACGGATCAAGAAAATCGTCATCAACGCGCCTGTAAAGCACATCAATGGTGCGATAGCCCTTTGTCGTTCGCATCGCGACACGACCATCCACAACGCGCAGGTCGCTACCCTCGACCAGTTCGACGCCCATCTGGTCAGCCAGAAACGCATGTTCGAAATAGGCTGAATTGTAGATGCCCGGCGTGAGAACTGCGACAGTCGGCACCCCTTGCGTTCCGGGTGGTGCAACGCTTGCCAATGACTGACGCAGCAGTTGCGGATAGTTCTCGACCGGGCGAACTTTCACATTCTGAAACAGCTCCGGAAAAAGCTGCATCATGGTTTCGCGGTTTTCCAACATGTAGGAAACGCCGGAAGGCGTGCGCGCATTGTCTTCCAGCACGTAAAACTGGTTTTCAGCCGTCCGCACGATATCAACACCGATAATATGCGTGTAGACATTGCCCGGCGGACGAAATCCAATCATTTCGGGCAGGAATGCCTCATTATTGGTGATGAGTTCCTTTGGAATGCGCCCTGCCCGGACTATTTCCTGACGATGATAAATATCATCAAGAAAAGCGTTGAGCGCCATCACGCGCTGTTCGATGCCTTGCGATAGCCTTCGCCATTCCTGACCGGAAATGATACGCGGAATAATATCGAACGGAATAAGCCGTTCCGCAGCGTCCTGATCACCATAGACCGCAAAGGTGATGCCGGTTTTTCGAAAAACGCTTTCCGCATCATGTGTTTTTTGCAGAAGTTTGTGCTGATCCTGCTGGTCTAGCCACTGCTTGAGAAATTCATAAGGTTGGCGAACACTCCCGCCATGGTTGAGCATCTCATCAAATGGCTTCACTTAATTCCCCTTCTTTTTCACCAATAGTCGGCTTCAAATCAGGGAAATGCAAGTGTGCAATTTATGCAAAAGCGCAAAGCTGGGTTGCGCAATTGCGTCGCGACAGCGGATTAAATGCTCGCGATAATCCGCGAGCTTCAACCGGGACGATGTGCTTTGACGACAGCTGGATCGGTTTCGATACGCCCTGCACCAATAAGATCGAGACAATAAGGAATGGCAGGGAACACGGCCTGCAGTGTCATAGCGATCGAGACTGGCTTCCCCGGCAGATTGAGAATGAAGCTTTTGCCACGGCTTCCTGCCGTCTGGCGCGAAAGAACGGCTGTCGGCGTCTGCTCAAGACTTGCACGACGCATTTGTTCACCAAAACCCGGCAGTTCCTTATGCAGAACAGCCTTCATCGCCTCCGGTGTTTCATCGCGCGGGCTTGGGCCAGTTCCGCCTGTTGTCAGGATCAAATCGCACCCAACATTATCGACGAGATCGATAAGCGTATCACGCACGGATTCCATACCATCCGGAATGACGCGTTTATCAATTTCGTAAGGCGTTACAATCGCGCTTTTTAGCCAGTTTTCGATAGCAGGACCGCTCAAATCTTCGTATTCGCCGCGGCTTGCACGGTCTGAGACTGTAACGACGCCGATTTTCACTATCTTATCCTTTTAATTGAGCTTTTACTTAAGTTTATAGCGACCACGCCTTGTCTTGTGAAGGTTTGAAGCTGGCCGCTAGCCTTCCAAAGCTGGTATATCACCTCGTCATCAAAATGCAGTTGCTTTCCTCTTAAATTCGAGCTTCAATCAAAAAGTTGGGGAGAGCAAAAATGCCATTTCGAGGCAGCCAATATCGCGGAACGTTCACGCCTGAGGACTTGCAAGTTCTGCAAGCCGCCTATAACCGCAGCTGTGCCATGTTAGACCGCTGCCCGACAACCCATGAGGCGAAAAACGAACTCGCCCGTGCGATCATCAGGACATATGAATCTGGTGAACATGATCCAGAAAAAATTGCTGCAATCGCAGCGCGAGTAGAACTTATGCGCAGTTGAAACCAGTTACTGAATGTAAACTATCCCTAAGTATGATAGTAAAGTGTTCAGTTTTACTAAAGACATGCCTTGAAAAGTATCGTCACAGGTTATGAAATCCGGTCAATCACGACCAGACTGCGAATGAAACAATATGCCGTTTTCGAGAGATTATTATTTTAAGCGTTTCAAGCCCGCTGAGCTCGAACAGTTGCAGGCGGCCTATCTAAAGACGTGTGAAGTTCTCGGACGCTGCCCGATCACCTCTCCGCAAAAGGATGAGATGTCGCGCGAAATTATCCAAATCTATGAATGCGGTATTTCGAGCCCCGAAAAGATCGCCGAGCTGATGCTTCAGATTGAGAGCGTTAAGCCTAAGCCTTATGCGGAACAGTTCTTTCCGCAGGACTTCGATCTTCCAGCGAAGCGTGCCTGACACAGTTCGCAAAAATTATCAGCGCAAAAACACAGAAATCATTTTCACCCCGGCCCGTTTAAGCATTTCGTAAACTTTGGATTCAGCTTTTGGCGGTAATCTTTGGTTAGCAAATAGCTCGGGAGGAGCGTTGCGGGTGTTGGTTGATGGCATTTCTGCAACCAGTTTTGGTTTGGCTGTAGAGCGCCTGAGTTTTGTGTACGGGTATCATGCGTTTTTCGGTTGTGTCAGCAATTGCCCTTGCCTGCACCGCTTTGGCGGGTTGCACGTCTAGTTCCGGCATCGACAGTATCATGCCGCAGCCATCTGCAGAGCTGACCAGCTCGGTTGTCAGGCCTTCTGCACCTTTGACAGAAATGGCGAGAGCCCCGCAATCGATGCCATCCGCACCGCAGGAAGAAGTTCTTGCCTGGGCTGGTCCGGTTCCTGATGCGGGCCCATTTAAAAACGAGCCGCCTGCACCATTGACGCAGCGTCCAGAGCAGCGTGTGGTGGCTCCAATCTCGGTTCCCAAGCCGGAAGTCGCGGCTTATCCACCTGTTCGCCTTGATCGGCAAACGCGCAATAAGGTCTACAGCCAGCGCTTCCGCGATGCGAAGCCGATCAACTTCGGTAGTGTTTCGCCACGCAGGCATGCAGTGCATGGTGTAGATGTTTCGCGTTGGCAGGGAGACATTGACTGGGCAACGTTGCGACAGAACGGTGCGAATTTTGCCTATATCAAAGCGACCGATGGCGGCGATCATCTCGATCCAATGTTCCGCAAGAACTGGCGTGATGCCAAGGCCGCAGGCCTGAAGCGTGGTGCGTATCACTTCTTCTATTGGTGCCGCGTAGCCAGTCAGCAGGCTGATTGGTTCATTCGGAACGTGCCGGTTGATCCAGATGCGCTGCCGCCGGTTATCGACGTTGAATGGAACGGCGACTCGTCTTGCAAGCGTCGTCCATCGCCTGCTCAGGTTCGTGAAAAGATGCAGGTTTTCATGGATGCGCTTGAGCGCCATTATGGCAAGCGTCCGGTTATCTACACCGCACCAGATTTTTACGATGATAATTTGAAGGGTGCGTTTACCGATTATCCGTTCTGGCTGCGTGCTGTCGCGCAACATCCATCCAAGGTCTATCCGGGCCGTCGCTGGGTCTTCTGGCAGTATTCCGGCTCAGGATTGTCGCAGGGTGTAAACGGTAAGATCGATCTGAATGTCTTCCACGGAAGTGAAGATCAGTGGCACCAGTGGATCGGACGCTTCGCAAGCTGATTTCTAGAGTTGAAGTTGAGAGAGCGCTAATCTAATAAATTAGATTAGCGCTATAATATCTTGTTTTTATAGTGATTTATTGATGCTCAGCAAGCTCAATCCGGCTTGCCGATCTTTGCCAGATCATACGGCGTCGATTGATACATCTCATTGATCCAGTTCCCGAAAAGTAGATGTGCATGGCCCCGCCAGCAGTTCTGTGGTTTGCGGCTTGCATCGTCGCTTGGGAAATAGTTGGCTGGTACGGGTGTATCTGGTTGCAGCTGGATATCCCGGAAATATTCATCAGCAAGCGACGTCGTATCGTATTCGACGTGATTGAACATATGAAGCGCGCGGTGCTTGGGGTCTTCCAGCAAGCAAAGACCGCTTTCAGGGCTATCGACGAGAACCTTCAGATTGCTATCTACCGGGATGTCGTCTTTGCGCACTTCCGTCCAACGAGAAACAGGAATTGCAAAGTCGTCTGAAAATCCGCGCAGGTAAGGCGATGCTGGAGCAAGGTTTTGTTGGCTGTAAACACCTGACGCTTTACCGGGCAGGTCATATTTGCTCATGCCATGGAAATGATGCACAGCCGCCTGTGCCGCCCAGCAGATATTGAGCGACCGATGAACATGGGTCTGTGTCCAGTCGAAGACACGCTGCATTTCGTCCCAATATGTGACTTCTTCAAACGGCATACGCTCGACTGGCGCACCGGTGATCACAAAGCCGTCGAAACGTTCGTCCCGCACCTCTTCCCAAGGTCGATAGAAAGAAAGCATGTGATCTGCAGGCGTATGGCGCGCTACGTGATTGGTGATACGAACAAGCGTCAATTCCAGCTGCAATGGAGTTGAACCCAGAAGACGCGCAATCTGCGTCTCTGTCGTGACCTTGTTTGGCATGAGATTGAGAAGGCCGATTTTCAGCGGCCTGATATCCTGACGGATAGCATCTGCCTCACGCATGACCATAACGCCCTCGGCTTCGAGAACACTGGTTGCGGGCAGATCGTCAGGAATTTTAATAGGCATGTCGCGTCAGTCCTTCGTTATGTCAGAGCGGACGCGTGTGGCTTGATCCGTATATTTGCCGGTTGGCCACATCCTTCCATTTTAGGAAGTACCACCTTGCCCGGAAAGGCAGGTTGGCGTTGGGCGTCGCCCCAACTCTTGATGTGACGCTACTTCTACTCAAACTCCTGCGTCCTGGCAATAGTGTTTGAATGCTTGTAACTCGGCTGTGATGGAATTTTATTCTAACAATTTAACGCGCAAAGTTGCTCCGGTTTAAAGAGCGTCTCCAAGACGAAAAGAACTGTCTTTATACATGCGCGGAACAAGCCGTCGCATTACGCGTTTTTCTTTTATCCGCCTGGTATGGTAAACTGTTGGTAAAAGGGAGGGAAAAATGAGCAACATTATATTTTGGATGGCGCTTGTCATTCTGCCGGTTCTGGCCGGAACTGCTTTCGCTTACCTTCGTCACATGCATCATGGTGATGATTTCTAAGCGGTAATTCAGATTGCGCCTGAAAGCTTCGAATGTTGGAACATTGATCCGATTGGATCAGATCGGAGCTCTAGGCATCTGTTTAACGCGCATCTCTGTCCGAAAACTGTTTCACACTTTTCGGGATGCCCGTTGATGACGTGGCTTACTAACTGGCTTGACGAAATAGATTGATATCAACATTACTAAGTAATGCCAGATAGTCGCGCCGTTCCGTTTGAAACCACGCTTCTTGTGCGTGATACCTGTCTTTGTTTGCATGTTCAGCGTGCAGCCCGTGCGCTTGCCCGTTATTTTGACGAGGAACTTCGCCCTTCTGGTCTCAATAATGGTCAGTTTTCGCTTCTAATGGCATTAAATCGTCCCAGCCCGCCGCCTATGAAGCCGGTGGCTGAACTATTGGCTATGGATCAAACCACCCTCACCGCAGCATTGAAGCCTTTGCAGCGCAATGGCTGGGTGGAGATTGTCGTAAATCCCGACGATCGCCGCCAACGCCTTCTTTTGCTTACATCTGAAGGACAAACGGTTCTTGCATCAGCTGTTCCTATTTGGACATCGGCTCATGCAAAACTCGAAAGCACGTTCTCCGGCAATAATCTTGAATTATTTCGTCAAGAATTAATGTCACTTTGCCGTTAGGCTCTTTACCATCTGCCTGATAACGTTAGTTTGCGAAGTGCAACTATCGTACGAAAAGCGTGACTCGGGTTCACGCCAACCTCAGGTGGTATAACTTCAATGAACGGACCGGATACCGCCCATATCCTCGTCGTTGGTGCAGGCTTCGGAGGCCTGCAATTAATTCATGATCTCAAAGGTGCCAATGTTCGCATAACCCTTGTCGATCAACGCAATCATCATCTTTTTCAGCCGCTGCTTTATCAAGTTGCAACAACAATCCTTGCGACATCGGAAATAGCCTGGCCAATTCGCCATCTTTTCCGCGATCGTAAGGAAGTGACGACATTGCTTGGCACTGTCGTGGGCGTCGATGCATCCGCAAAGCAGGTGCGGCTCGAAGACGGCACGAAGATTGATTATGACACGCTCGTCCTGGCCACTGGCGCACGGCACGCTTATTTCGGCAATGATCAATGGGAAAAGCTGGCACCCGGTCTTAAGGCGTTGGAGGACGCTACGACCATTCGCCGCCGCTTGCTTCTGGCTTTTGAACGCGCAGAGCGCGAAACAGATCCAGAGAGACGGCAGGCACTGCTTACTTTCTCGGTAGTTGGTGGGGGACCAACTGGCGTGGAGCTGGCAGGTATTATCGCAGAGCTGGCCAAGCAGACAATGTGGCCCGAGTTCCGCAATATCGATACGCGTGAGGCGCGTGTGCTGCTGGTGGAGGCAGGGCCACGCATTCTGGCTGCATTTCCAGAAGACTTATCGACTTACGCACAAAACGCCCTTCAGAAGATCGGCGTGGAAGTGCGTCTCGGCGTACCTGTCAAGGAGATCACGGAAGATGGCGTGACCGTTGGCGAAGAGTTTATTCCCTGCAAAACCGCTATCTGGGCTGCTGGTGTCGCTGCATCGCCTGCAGCTTCATGGCTCGGAGCGGAAAGCGATCGCGCGGGCCGCGTTCGCGTGCTTTCCGATCTTACGGTGCCGGGACACGAAAACATCTTTGCGATTGGCGATACAGCCTGGGTTGAAGGACCTGACGGAAAGCCTGTGCCGGGTATTGCGCCTGCCGCAAAACAGCAAGGCGCTTATATTGCAAAGGTTATTCGCAGTCGCGTTTCAAGTAGTGCGGCTCCAGCGCCGTTTCGTTATCGTCATCAGGGCAATCTCGCGACTATTGGTCGAGGTGCTGCCGTGGTTGATATGGGGCGGATCAAGCTTAAAGGCGCAATTGCCTGGTGGGTATGGGGCATCGCCCATATCTTCTTCCTGATCGGCACGCGTAGTCGCGCAGCCGTTGCCTGGAGTTGGCTCTGGACATTTATATCCGGGCAGCACAGTGCGCGCCTGATTACTCAGGGCAAAGCTGCCGAAGATAACAAATAAACAAAACGGCCCGCCAAAAGCGGGCCGTTCCGGTTGCCTGAGAAAGAAGATCAGCCCAATTATTCCGCCGCTTCGAGAACCGGTGTGCCCTGAACGTCGATCACATCGCCCTTCATTGCTGCTGCCAACATGTCGGTGTCGAGTTCGTTTTCCCAACGCGCCACAACGATGGTTGCAACGGCATTGCCGACGAGATTGGTCAGTGCACGGCATTCCGACATGAAGCGATCAATGCCGAGGATCAGCGCCATACCAGCAACCGGTACTGCCGGAACAACCGAAAGCGTTGCAGCAAGCGTGATGAAGCCTGCACCGGTGATACCAGCAGCGCCCTTCGAGCTAAGCATTGCCACGAGAAGCAGCAGGATCTGATCAGTGAGCGAAAGCGGAATATCCGTTGCCTGTGCGATGAACAGTGCAGCAAGCGTCATGTAGATATTCGTGCCATCAAGGTTGAACGAATAGCCAGTTGGAATGACAAGGCCCACGACCGAGCGCTTACAGCCCGCTTTTTCCATCTTGTCCATGAGGCTTGGCAGAGCAGCTTCTGACGATGAAGTGCCAAGCACCAGCAGGAGCTCTTCTTTGATGTAGCGAATAAGTGCCAGGATTGAGAAGCCGTTATAGCGTGCAACCGCGCCAAGCACGATCAGAACGAATAGCAAAGCTGTGATGTAGAACGTCGCGATCAGCAAGGCCAGATTGGCAATCGAGCCGATACCATATTTGCCGATGGTGAAAGCCATGGCGCCGAACGCACCAATCGGAGCCGCCTTCATCAGGATCGAAACCAGCTTGAAGACAGGTGCTGTGAGCATCTGTAGGAAGTCGGTGACTGGCTTGCCTTTATCGCCAACCATGGCGAGCGAAATACCAAACAGGACCGAGAAGAAAAGAACCTGAAGGATATCGCCAGACGCGAAGGCGCCAACGATGGTGGTTGGGATGATGTTGCTCAGAAAGCCGGTAATCGTCTGTTCGTGAGCTTTTTCGGCGTAGTTTGCAACTGCCTTCGGATCGAGCGACGAAGGATCGATGTGCATTCCTGCGCCCGGCTGCACAACATTGGCAACGATAAGGCCAATGATCAACGCAAGCGTCGAAAAAGTCAGGAAGTAGATCATGGCCTTACCGGCCACGCGCCCCACCTTCTTCATGTCAGTCATGCCGGCAATGCCGGTCGCGACGGTCAGGAAGATTACCGGGGCAATGATCATCTTCACCAGCTTGATGAAAGCGTCACCCAGTGGCTTTAGCTGCGTGCCAAGCTCCGGATAAAAATGACCAAGAAGAATACCGGCAGCAATGGCTACCAGAACCTGCACATAGAGGTGCTTGTAAAAAGGGATTGGGCGGCGTGGCTCGGCCACAGCGCCTGACGGTACAGCGATCATGATGTCCTCCGTTCGGCTCAGCCCGGATCTCATCCAGCCTCCCGAGCCACTAGTCTGTCGTTCAACAGCTCCCGCTGCTGTTGACATCATGATTGCAAGCTGCGTGCCAGTTTTTGTTATTAGAATTAAGCTATTGAAATAATTATATAATAGTAATTAGTTGGGAGTCTTTTTCTTCTGTTTGTGCGAATTATCGCACATATTACTTTTCATGCGGTGCGGATTAATGCACAATCGATTTCATGAATGAAGCATCGGTTTCTACAATTGAAGCAATTTCGCTGCCCGCCAATAATCGCCGGACATGGTGGATATTTGGCGCGATTTGTGCTGCTATTTTTGCACTGGCTTTCTGGGTTGTCGGCGATGCTGCGCGTGATCGTGCTTTGCTTTCACTGGGTGAGCAGACCCGGATCGATGCAAATCTGAATACGGCCCTCCTCCGAACCGTTCTTGAGAAGCAACGCGCACTACCTCTGGTCCTTTCCAAAGACAAGGAGCTAGCCGACGCGCTTGCAATGCCGAGTGCGGTGGCTATCGATCAGCTCAACCGTAAGCTGGAAGCGCTCGCTGAAGGCACACAAGCGGCGGTCATCTATCTTGTTGGACTTCATGGCTATGCAATCTCCGCCAGTAACTGGCGCGAGCCGGACAGTTTTGTCGGCAACGATTATAAGTTCAGGCCTTATTTCAATGACGCATTGAAAAACACAAACGCCGAATATTTTGCGCTTGGTAATGTCAGCCTGCGGCCTGGCCTTTATATTTCGCGCCGTGTCGATGGGCCAAATGGACCACTTGGTGTTGTCGTGGTGAAACTGTCCTTCGATCAGCTGGAAAGCGATTGGAATGAAACTGGCCGTCCGACTTTCGTTACAGATAATCGAAATATAGTACTGATCACCACCATGCCCTCATGGCGGTTTATGACCATTGGTGAACTTCAGCCTCAAACAGTTGAAACCATTCGCAACAGTCTACAGTTTGGTGATGCGCCTCTTAAGCCTCTGCCGCTTTCGCTAAAGCCTGTGGCGGGAGACGATATGGTGCTGGTTGATGCAATTCTGCCGGGGTCGGCTCGGAGCACAGATTTTCTGGCAATCCGCTCGCATGTTCCAAGCACGCCTTGGCTCATGTATAGCCTCGCACCGATCAGGCAGCCTGTGGAAGCTGCAATACGTGAGGCACGCCTTATCGCTTTCATTATCTTGGCAAGTATTGCTACCGTGGCCGGTATTCTGCTGCGCCGCCGTCAGCGTGTTGTTGCACGTATTGCCGATGCGCAACGTCGACAAATTGAACTCGAGCAACGTGTAGCGGAGCGAACGCTTGATCTCATTTCAGCGCGCGACCGACTGGAGTCCGAGATAAACGAACACCATAAAACCGAAGGCATGTTGCAAGGCGTACAGCAGGATCTGGTACATGCAAACCGCTTGGCAATCATGGGACAAGTTGCGGCTGGCGTTGCACATGAGATCAACCAGCCCGTCGCGACAATCCGCGCTTATGCCGATAATGCACGGACGTTTCTTGATCGCAAGCGACTGGATGATGCGGCGGAAAACCTTGCTGAAATCGCCGCTCTGACCGAACGTATTGGTGCGATCACCGGTGATCTTTGTGCCTTTGCACGTAAAGGACATCGTGCTTCAGAACCAGTGCCGCTAGCTCAGGTGATTTCAGGCGCACTTGTTCTTTTGCGCAGTCGCTTTGCAGGCAGCATGGATCAGCTGGATATCGAGCTCCCCGCGCCCGATCTTTGTGTTTTCGGTCATTCAATCAGACTTGAGCAAGTTCTCATAAATCTGTTTCAGAATGCGTTGGAAGCAGTTGAAAGCAAAGGGAATGACGGTCACATAGAAGTCCGCACAAAAGCTCTTTCGAAGAGTGTTGTACTGACGGTTTCGGATAATGGCCCGGGCATTCCGCAGCATATTCTCGATAATCTATTCACGCCATTCAACACATCCAAGGAAAGAGGCCTTGGGCTTGGACTGGTGATCGCCAAGGAAATTCTAACCGACTATGGCGGCAAGATTTCAGTAAAAAGCAGTGCAAATGGCACTCTATTCCGTGTGGAATTCAAGAAAGCATGATGAATATTTCGGTCATACTTGTCGATGACGACAAAGCACTACGCCGTGCAACCAGACAAACATTGGAGCTGGCGGGCTATGAAGTGCTGGATTTTGGCAGCGCCAGCGAGGCGCTGAATGCAATCAACTCTTCATTTGAAGGCGTGATCGTTACAGATGTGCGTATGCCGCAGATCGACGGATTGGAGCTTTTCGCCCGAATCCGCGAAATCGACGCCGATTTGCCGGTTATCCTGATTACTGGTCATGGCGACATTCCAATGGCCGTCCGGGCTATTCAGGATGGTGCTTACGACTTTATCGCCAAGCCTTTCGCAACTGACAGACTGGTTCATAGTGTATTGCGTGCGGGCGAGCGCCGAAAGCTTGTTCTGGAAAATCGCAGCCTGCGCCATTTGGCGGATGAAGCACAGCACGACATGCCTCTGATCGGTCAGACGCCGGCAATTGAAAATCTGCGCCGCACGATCCGAGATATCGCTGATACGGATGTCGATGTGCTCATTGCAGGAGAAACCGGCAGCGGCAAAGAAGTCGTCGCTCAGTTGCTGCATGATTGGGGCCGCCGAAAAAAAGGCAACTTCGTTGCGCTTAATTGTGGTGCTTTGCCCGAAACTGTCATTGAAAGCGAGTTGTTCGGTCATGAGGCAGGAGCTTTCACTGGAGCGCAGAAAAAGCGCGTCGGACGCATCGAACACGCGAGTGGTGGCACTCTCTTTCTTGATGAAATCGAAAGTATGCCTGCGGCAACTCAGGTGAAACTTCTGCGTGTTCTGGAAATGCGTGAGATCACGCCGCTTGGCACGAATGAAATCCGTCCGGTCGATCTTCGTGTTGTGGCGGCTGCAAAAATCGATCTCGGCGATCCTCAGGAACGGGGTGATTTTCGCGAAGACCTTTATTATCGGCTGAACGTGGTTACGCTGACGATCCCACCTCTACGGGAACGGCGTGAAGATATTCCCCTGCTCTTCTCACATTTTTTGGCGCGCGCAGCTCGACGTTTTAATCGAGACATTCCAGCTCTCGATGCCGCTACACATCGCCATTTGATGGAACACAACTGGCCCGGCAATGTTCGAGAACTCGTGCATTTTGCCGAGCGATTTTCTCTTGGTGTCACGACACCTGCGAAGACAGTCCCTGTTCCAGACGATCAAGCCACGCTGCCAAAGCGGCTTGAGCGTTACGAAGCTTCGCTGATCCGTGAGACCCTCGCAGCGCATAATGGCGATATTCAGCAGACACTGGAATCTCTCGGTATTCCTCGCAAAACATTCTATGACAAGATGCAACGGCACGGGATAAACCGCTCAGACTACAAGTCCGAAGCTTGAATATTTAGCTTATTATCGCGGTGCGGCAATCAAATGTCCTGTCGATGCATGGCGCATGACATCCATCGGAATGCCGTAAATCTCTTCGAGCTGTTCTGGCACCATAATACCGGTTGGCGTCGACTGCGCGATAAGACGACCGCTATGCAGCGCAAACACCGCGTCACAGAAGCGGGAAGCCATGTTGACGTCGTGAAGGACAACAAACACACTTAGTTTTTTCTCGTGCGATAATTTCTGCACAAGTGAAAGCACTTCAATCTGATGCGCGATATCCAAAGCTGATGTCGGCTCGTCGAGCAGCAGGCATTCGGCATCTTGTGCAACCAGCATGGCAAGCCATACGCGCTGCCGTTCGCCCCCTGAAAGCGTATCGACCATACGGTCGGTGAAAGGAGCGATGCCTGTGAGCTCGATGGCTTCTTCAACCTTCTGGCGGTCAACAGCTCCGAAGCGACCAAGAGCGCCATGCCATGGGTATCGACCAAGCGCTACCAACTCTTTTACCAGCATACCGGATGCCGCAGCTGTTTGCTGAGGCAGATAGGCGAGCTTGCGAGCAAACTCACGGTCGCCCCACTCATTCAATGGCTTGCCTGCAAAGCGCACAGTCCCGCCTGATGCCGGATGCTGTCGCGCGAGAATTTTCAGCAAGGTGGACTTGCCCGATCCGTTATGACCAATGAGCGCTGTTAGGCTTGCCGCTTGGATCGACATTGTCAGGGGCTGCAGCAAAGTGCGCCCTGGTACTGCGAAGCTGACATTCTCAAGTTCAAACAATGCGGAAGTCATCAATTTATCCCGTTTTCGGATAGCAGCTCTGCATTTAAGCAGCATTTCGCCGGTTGATAGCAAAACCTGACGAAGATATACATATTAAAATTGCTTAATCAGGAAAATGCTATTGGGGTTCCATCCGCATATGACAAGCCGCATTGAGGATGTCCGTTTGCTGGACGATCTTCATTATCGTGTCTGGAATGGCGCGATTGCGGATGTGTGGACGGTCGAATGTGGTCCTGGAGCGCGAGGCGAGTATGTCTCACAGGCGCCACGGCTTTTTCTGGTGCTTGAAAGTCGTGGGGAACTTGCGATCCGGCCTGAGCAAAATGATCGCACCATCGTGCAGAACACCGAACAGCTGCGACTTTGCTATATCCCGGCAGGAATGACGATCTGGAGCCGTGTCACGCGACCCGGAAAACTACGACATCTCGACCTGCATCTCGATACGACTGTCCTTCAACAACGGCTTGGAGGTGCGCTGAGTAAAAGTAATTTGGAGCGCCCTCGTCTGCTCTTCTCAAACTCAAAGATTGAGCAGATCGGATCCTTGTTGGCGGATGAATGCCTTTCACCCGCACCCCTTCACGATCTTTATGGTGAAGGTCTTATCAATGCGCTTGTCAGCGAATTGTTCGATGTGCGCCGGGATGTTCCATCGCGAAGTAGCAAACTGTCACCATGGCAGTTGCGCCGCGTGACCGATTTCATCGAAGATAATTATCACCGGATTATCCGACTTCAGGAGCTCGCGTCGCTAGCTGAGCTTTCAGAATCTTATTTCTGCAGTGCATTCAAAGCTTCGACCGGAATTTCCCCTCATGCATGGCAAATGAAGCGACGTATTGAGCGTGCGCAGGGGTTTCTTTTGCAGCCTCGTGCATCTTTGCCGCATATAGCCACGATTACCGGGTTTTCGGATCAGGCGCATTTTAC
This sequence comes from Brucella pseudogrignonensis, assembly GCF_002252525.1. Taxonomy (GTDB): domain Bacteria; phylum Pseudomonadota; class Alphaproteobacteria; order Rhizobiales; family Rhizobiaceae; genus Brucella; species Brucella pseudogrignonensis. Next base: position 205,739 of record NZ_NNRM01000048.1, on the reverse strand, counting down.
GCGCGTATTCAAGAAGTTGACAGGGACTACGCCAGCAGCCTGGCTGCGTTTGCAGGCCTGATATAGGCCCCAGTATATTAGCGAAATATCATTCAATTTGGCGTAATAACGATCAATCTTCACGTCATATCCTGATGTAAACACTCATATTAATTTGCTGCGTCGAACAATCGGCGCAATTATAGTGCCAGCAGCTTCTTGCGATCCGAAAAAGCCAATCGTTTGAAGCAAGCACTCTCCAGATTATTTGAGGGGCTGAATACATGACGAGATCGATGAAGCTGACGCTTAAGGTGCTGCTTGCCAGCGGAACGGCTCTAGCCGTGTTACCGCTTTCGCTGATGCCTGCTGCGGCACAGGACGCCAACACTTCAATCCGTCTCGATACGGTGGTCGTACAGACTGGCGACGGTAAGCCTTCCGATGGAACTGCACCTGTTCAGGGCTTTGTTCCCCAAGCCACAACCACAGGCTCCAAAGATAGTGTTGCGATTGAAAAGATACCGCAATCTGTTGCAGTTGTTGGTCGTGATCAAATGAATGCGACAGGCGCGCAGAAAATCGATGAAGCTCTGCGTTATACCGCTGGCGTCATGGGGCAGCCGTTTGGCGTCGATAATGATACAAACTGGATTTACATTCGCGGTTTTGAAGCAACTCAATACGGCACTTATCTCGATGGTTTGCAGAACTTTAGCTATGGCTTTGGTGGCTTCCTGATCGATGACTTCGGACTTGAGCGTATTGAAGTTCTACGGGGGGCTTCTTCGGCGCTCTATGGCGGCTCCAACCCCGGCGGTATCGTCAACTATATCAGCAAACGTCCTGATGGCGAGCGCACTCGTTATCTTGAGGCTGGCATTAACAGCTACGGCAATGGCTACCTTGGCTTCGATGTCGGCGATAAGGCAACAGATACCGTTAATTACCGTATTAACGGCAAGATTCAGGGCGGCGACAACTACACGGATTACTCCAAGGAATTCCGGGGCGTCATTTCGCCAAGTATTCAATACAAGCCGGATGAATCGACCAGCCTTACTATTTTGGCGAGCTATAGCCATCTTGATCTGACACATGACGGCGGTGGCTTCCTGCCCTATTATGGCACCGTTGTTCCAACTGAATTCGGTAAGATTTCGCGCAAGACCAATCTGACTGAGCCGGGTCTGGATGATTATAACCGCGAGCAGGTGCAAATCGGTTATGAGTTCGAACACCAGTTCGACAATGATTGGACTGTTCGCCAGAACGTTCGTTACGGCTATGCGCATGTAAAGGAACATAGCCTTTACGCATTCGGATATGATGGTTTCCTTGCGCAACCTGCGCCTGGAAATCCATATGTGTCACGCATCAATTTCAAGCACGACACGACAATCAATACGTTTCAGGCAGACAACCAGCTCGAAGGTACAGTTACAACTGGCGCTTTGACTCACAATCTTCTGTTTGGTGCTGAGTATCGTTATTTTGGTATCGACCAGATGCAGCAGTCGGGCGATGGTACGCTGATCAACCCATTTGATCCGGTATATGGCGCTACGCAGCCTGCGATGCGCGATCCATATATCGATCAGGATCTGAGCCGGAACCAGTTTGGTATCTATGCACAGGACCGTATGGAATTTGGTGACGGCTGGATCGTTACGCTGAATGGTCGTTATGATTATGTGACGACAAATGCGAAGGGCTTGCCGCACTACAAGGACCATAATGATCGCTTCTCAGGTCGCGCAGGTATCGGCTACGAGTTTGAAAATGGTCTCACGCCCTATGTTAGCGTCTCATCATTCTTCAACCCGGTGCTGGACGAGCTATATCGAATTGGCGATGCTCCGAACATCGTCATTACGCCAGCCAAACCTGAAACCGGTATTCAGTACGAAGTAGGCGTAAAATATCGCCCCGAACTTTTCGACGGTCTCATCACGGCGTCATTCTTTGATCTCACCAAAGAGAATGTTGTGACCGGGCCATTCGGTAACAAGAGCCAGCTGGGACGCGTAAACTCCCGCGGCTTTGAGTTCGAGGTACAGGCCAATATCAATGAATCATGGAAGCTGACGGGTGCGTTGACGGCCTATGATCTGACAGTCAAAGACGACGACGATACATCGCTCATCGGCAAGCGCCCATATCTTCTGCCAGAACAGCAGGCATCCGTATTCGTGGAATATAAAGTTCCGGAAGGCGTACTTGAAGGCGTCAAGCTTGGAGGCGGTATTCGCTATGTCGGTTCTTCTTATGCCGATGCCCAGAACACGCTTAAGGTTCCTGCCGTGACTTTGGCTGACCTGAAGCTCGGCTATGAAAAGGACAATTGGGGCATTGATCTCAACGTCACAAATCTTTTCGACAAAGACTATGTAGCTGGCTGCCAGGGCGTTTATGTTTGTGGCTATGGCGAAGGCCGTAAGGCTTTGCTCAAAGTCCATACCAAGTGGTAAAGGTCGGATAAGCCCCAAAAAGGTTGAGTTTTATATACTTAGGCGCCCACGATTTATTCATCGTGGGCGTTATTTATTTAAGCTATTATAAATAGATAGGATTCTTTTCTAATAAAACAATTCAGGATTGCTCCATTAGGAAGTCACGTAACACGACCGCCTGATTGTGCTCGACGTCTTTCGCACCAAAAAGCAAAGTGAGGCGTGTACCAGAGGCTTTCGTGAGGGCTTCTTGAATTGCTGCTTGATTGGCTTTCAGCTCGCCGCGATATTTTTCCTGAAACTCAGGCCACTTGGCAATATCATGGTCGAACCACTTTCGAAGCCCTGTTGACGGGGCTAAGTCCTTGGCCCAAAGATCAATTGCAGCTTTTTCTTTTGTCATCCCGCGTGGCCAAACGCGATCGACCAAGATCCGAAAACCATCATTCGGCTGCGGTTCGTCATAAATACGTTTGATCTTGATATCGGGCATGACTTGTTTCCAGACTGGTTGGTCAGGAAACAATAGGTCTATTCACGTCGAGAGCAAGCCCTTGAGGATTGTAACGGATCAAGGCCCAGGTTTATCCAGCCGCGGAAAGAATGCCATCGCTTGTAGAACCCGCCTGCACCGCATGAAGACGCTTGTAACGACCATTCTTAACCGACAACAGTTCCGAATGACTGCCCTGCTCTACGATCTGACCGCCTTCGACAACCATGATACGATCAGCATTGACGATAGTCGCCAGGCGGTGTGCGATCACAAGCGTTGTACGGCCTACTGAAAGCTCTGAAAGCGATTGCTGGATTGCACGTTCGGTTTCCGTATCCAGCGCTGAAGTTGCTTCGTCTAGGATCAGGATTGGTGGATTGCGCAGGAAAATACGCGCAATTGCCAAACGCTGTTTCTGTCCGCCAGAGAGCTTGACGCCGCGCTCGCCAATGACCGTATCGTAGCCATCAGGCATAGCTGCAATTACAGCGTCGAGACGTGCGCGACGAGCGGCATCGGCAACTTCTTCATCCGTCGCATCAAGGCGACCATAGGCGATATTCTCGCGGATTGTACCCGCAAACAGGAACACATCCTGGCTCACAATGCCTATATTGGAGCGCAGCGACTTCAGCGTCATGTCGCGAATGTCAATGCCATCGACGAGAATGGCCCCGCCGGTCACTTCATAAAATCGCGGCAGCAGTGAACATATCGTCGTCTTGCCTGCACCAGAGGAGCCAACAAAAGCAATGGTTTCACCGGCATTGATGCTCATGTTCAGACCATCAAAAATCGGGCGTTCGGAATTATAGCCAAACTTCACATCGCGATATTCGATATCGCCTTTGAGGCGCGCAACCGATTTTGCTGTCGGACGATCAGCAATATCCGGGCGGGTATCGAGAAACTGGATGTATCGCTGAAAGCCTGCAATGCCTTTCGGATAGGTTTCAATGACCGAATTGATCTTGTCGATCGGGCGGAAGAACACGTTGACCAACAGGAGGAAACCAACAAAACCGCCAGCCGTTAGATCGCCTTGCACAACGAACCATGCACCGGCGAGCATGACCACAACCTGCACGAAGCGCATCGATAGATAAGACAGTGACATCGAGGCAGCCATGATCTTATAGGCGGCAAGCTTGGTCTTCTGATAGTTTTCATTGCTTTCAGCAAACAGCTTGCGTTCATGGTCTTCGTTCGTGAAGGCTTGAACCACACGAATGCCACCGACATTTTCTTCAATACGGGCATTGAAGTCACCAACACGACGATAGAGCGCGTGCCATGTTGCGGTCATCCGTCCGCCATAACGGAGCGTCACATAAGCGCAAAGCGGAACGATCACAGCTGTTATAAGTGCAAGTGGGACGTGGACCCACATCATCAGGCAGAAGGCGCCGATGAGCGTCATTATAGCGATAAAGAGATCTTCCGGCCCGTGATGGGCGACCTCCCCGATTTCTTCGAGATCCTTGGTCAGTCTGGCAACCAAATGTCCGGTTTTTTGATTGTCGAAGAACCCAAATGAAAGCTTCTGCAGGTGGTCGAATGCCTTGCGACGCATCTCGGTTTCGATTTTGATGCCGAGCATGTGACCCCAATAGGTCACAATGACTTGCAGAATGGCATTGAAGACATAAATCGCAAGCAACCCAACGGCAGCCAGAGCAATAATGCCGAGCTGGCCAGTAGGCAGAAGCCTATCGATGAAGAGAGTCACGGCAATTGGAAAGGCCAGTTCCAAAAGACCGGCTGCCACGGCGCTCGAAAAATCCAGCACGAACAACCCGCGATGCGGGCGATAATATGTGCCGAAGCGCTTCAACAAATCCGCCATGGCATGGCTCCTTCCATTCACAATTAGTAGGGTGCCTAGCGCATTCCTATCGTGAGTGGAAGGCTATTATGACTTCTTGGGTCAGCATTTTTTGGGAAATGGCCTTTTCGGCCTACCCAGCCATAAAACCAACCGCATCCTTGTGCCAGTAACCAGCGACGAGCGTTTCCTCGCGGCTTTTACCCAGCGTCTGACGCCAATGCTGGCGAACAATCTTAGCCTGATCAGCCTCACCCGCAAACCAGCCAAAACTGTCTGGTCCTTCGGGCCACTCAGCTTCGCACAAAATTTGCGTCAGCGTTTCGCCTGCACGCTTTTGATCCGCATCGATAACCCAATCGACGGAAATGCCCTTTGGGTGCTGCAGAGGCTGAACGTCTTTTTCGCTATCGACGGCAATGATGACGCGACCTGTTACGTCTGAGGAAAACTCTTCAAGCATACGACCAATAGCAGGCAAGCCAGTCGCATCTGCGCCCATGAGATAGCGGCTTGCACGACGCAATGGACGTCCGACTGGCCCCATCAGACCAACCGTATCGCCAATCTTCGCGCCTTTCGCCCATTTGCAGGCCAGGCCTTCTATTTCATGGAGATAGAAGTCGATTTCAAGCCACCCAGCGTCAATATCAAGAGCCCGGATTGTATAAGCGCGCGAAGCGGGTCTGCGTTGTTCATCAGGCCAGAATGGCAAACCATTTGGCCCCATGATGGGCCAGATCGGCTGTGGCACTTCTTCTGTGGGAAGCAGTAGACGAATATGCATCGCCCCAAAGAGAGAAAAGCGTTTCAAGTCCTCACCAGCTAGCCGCACGCGCAGCATATGCGGCGTCAACAGACTGGTAGAAATTACCCGCATCAACCGGAACTGCGGCAAAACCTGTTCACCAGCACGGTCGCCTTGCCAAACGATCTCCGGCGCTTCTTCCTTGGTGTAGAGTTTGATGGCAACGGCTGCGAGATCTTTAAGGCGATGCAGACCGATGTCTTCGTCTGCAAGCAAGGAAACGCGATAGCCGCTATCAGCGGCATCAATCTCGATCCGACCGAATTCATAAGTGAACTCGTGGCGGCTTTCGTGACTGTTATACTGTGCCTGATAAGAGTTGAGCCGATCAATGATGTTCGGCAGATAGGCTTCGCCTTTCAGAAGGCGAATATGGGAATGGCTTGTCAGCTTGGAGGTCAGTTCTGATGACATCTTGGACACGGCTTTTCTCAATCTATGTTTTCAGGAATCTCACTATCATAAACTTGAGTATTCAGGAAAACTTTTATCGTTCAGATGAGTGATTGGCAGACGAAGCAATTTTTAGCCTCGCCTGCCCCATGATCAGCCGCCAATGCGACCTGTGATAGCGATCTTGAAGGTTCGACCCTTGGCCTGCTCAATATCCGTACTCGTGGCCCAACCAGTCTGGGCGTCGGTATAGGCTTTGTTGAAGAGGTTATCGACGCCGAAGTCGAGCTTCACATTGTCGGTGACTTGCCAGTTGGCAAAGGCATTAACGAGATCGACACGCGGGTAAACCTTGACGCCACCTGTTGTCAGTGCGCGATTGACCTTGCCGACGCTCTGATATTCGACACCATAAACGAGCTTCTCTTCAAATGCCTTGAGGCCAAGCGTTGCACTGAAATTGTTGAGCGGCGTGTTGCTCAGGCTTTCTCCTTTGTAAACGCCGTCTTTCATTTCGGCATCCGTGTAAGAAGCAGCCAGGTTCACATAGCCCCACCAATTGTCATAAGTGCCTTCCAGCTCAATACCCTGCAAGCGTGCAGCGCCGACGTTTTCAGATGTTGTTACGTTCCCGGTTTTCACAGTGTTGATGTAGTTCTTGACGTCTGTGTGGAACAGATTGAGCTTGGCACGAACCTGATCGCCTGCATCCAGAATACCGTCTTGGCGCAAGTTTACGCCAAATTCGTAAGAGGTTGCGACTTCGGGCTTGAGAAGCAGATTTGGTTCATATCCCGAGCCATGTGCGCCGTTCTGCCTAAACATATCCTGCATATGAGGAACGCGATAACCTTGGGAATAAAGACCGTAAAACTGAACGCCGTCCCATGGTGTTACACCGACGCTGAAGCGTGGTGAAACGCGATTGCCGTCGACGTTGACCTCTTCCGAGGGCAGAACATTCGTCGCTTTGGTCGTGCCATCGAGGCGGTATCCGTCATAACGCAGAGCGCCAATCAGTTCGAGCCACTTTTGATAATCGCCCTGCCACTGAATAACGCCGCCATAGGCCTGCTGTTCACCATTACCGAAGTTGTCGGTGTCGGATTCACCGCGCATCTTATAGTAATCCACGCCATAGGTGAGCGTATGGCTCATAGCGCCGGTTTCAAAACGTGAGCTGTTGTAAGCGCGGAAACCTGCCGTCGAGACATCATAATAACGCGTCTTGCCGATATTGGCTTTCGGCCAGACCTGATATTGATCGTTATCCGTATCACTGTAATAGGCGTTGACCGACAGATCCCAGAATGGGTTGTCGTCCGGCTTATAAGTGTAATTACCCGTGTAAGTGCTGACGATGGTTTCGGCATTATAGCGCGATAGCGTGCTCGAAGTGGAACCACTGCTGCCGGTCATGATGTCATTATATTTTTGACGCTGGAAACCGAGCTTTATTTCATGCCCATCTGCAGGACGGATGGTGATCTTGCCAAGACCGCTGACAACGCGTTCGCCAGTCCAGCGCACGACATCGCCGTCACCATTCTTATAGGCGTCACTGTCGCGATAGTTGATATTGCCGATGACATCGAAATTCGGGTTGAAGCGATAGGCGCCGACGGTGCTGGTCATCCAGCCATTGCCGTTGCTTTCATAGCGTAGCTTTTCGCTGAGCGCCCATGTTTCATCATCGCGCAGGAAATCGCCTGCATCCTTGGTTTCGAAAGCAACGAGACCGCCAATGCCACCAGAACCATAGGCATTGGATACCGGTCCTCGAATGACCGTTACCTGCTTTAGCATTTCAGGGTCGATATAGAATGAACCCGAGCCATGCCCAACGCGCCAATAGTCCTGACGAGCACCATCTATCGTTACCGCAACCCGGCCATATTCCTGAAGGCCACGAATATTAATGGATGTTGCAGGATCATCGCCATTCAGAGATGCGTGTACGCCCGGTGTCGAACGGAAAAGGTCGGCCGGTGTTGTTGCCTGAATACGATCGAGTTGCTGTTGTGTAATGACACTGGTCGAGGCCATTGCATCAATCGCAGCCTGGTTCTGGATTGTCGGCGAAATAGTGATCGTGTCTAGCTGAAGAGCTTGCTCTTTCTTTTGAGCTGGCTGGGCTTCTTCCGTCGTCTTCTGATTCTGAGCTGTCGCGTTTTGTCCCAGATTTTGTCCAAAAGCAGGCATCGCTGCCAACAAACTCAAACCAATTGCCCCGCTTAAAACCGTTGTTTCCAACAAATAACCGCCGCGCTTCGACTTCATTTTCATTGCAACCCCCATATTGGCTTTCACCGTCATGTCATTAAGATGATAAAAAGACTCATATTAATTGGGAGGCTATATTAATCCTGATTTAATGAGTCAACTTTAATTATATGTTGGCGGCCATGGCTATGCGTACGGTTGTGAAATGTGAAGCATTGCAGCGCTTTAATCGATTAAAGAATTTAACACCTTAACGACAAATTAAAGTTAAGACGTGAGCCTTAGGCGTGTAATTTTTTACAGAGTTATTAAAAAATTTCTTATTACATGACGATTGATGAAGAGGCTGTTGTTACAGCTTGATGGCTATTTAGTAATGCTGGTTTTACATGCAATAATTTCAGTAATTTCTGAAAATTGAGATTAGATATTAAGGGGTTGCTTTTTGATTATGTGCCGTTATTGTCGGCTCCACTTGGAGGAGGATAGAGCCGCCCCAGCGCGTATATCGCTGCGGGGCGGTTTCTTTTTTTAGCTATTCGTAAATGCATAACAGCATTGCAGCATCGCCTCTTGTAAGTGGCAAGCCCCGCACCTATTTTGGGTTTGTTCAGTTTCACTCCTCCTCCCAGAAACTGAACCCGAAGCGCGGCACTCCTCCTCCCAGTCGCGCTTTTCAGATCAGCCCGCTGCACACTCCTCCTCCCAGTGCAGCGGGCGTTCTTGCTTTTAAGCCCAGCACTGTGTGAGTTTTTAATCAGAGCCTGTTTGAGGCGGGATTTCCGTGTTCTGCTCTTGAGCAAGAAGCGACCAGGCAGCAATGAACATTGCTGCAATCATCGGTCCGACGACAAATCCATTGATCCCTACCAGGGAAATGCCGCCGATCGTCGAGATAAGCACGACAAAATCGGGCATACGCGTGCCTTTGCCAACCAATGGCGGACGCAAGAGATTATCGATCAGGCCAATTATCAAAACACCAACCAGTATCAAGATGATTGTCTGGACCCACATACCGTTGACGGCAAACCATATGGCTGCAGGTCCCCACACAAGGGAAGCCCCGACAACTGGGAGCAGTGAGAAGATCGTCATCATCACACCCCACAGCAATGCGGCCTCGATACCAAGAAGCCAAAACGTGACACCGCCAATCGTTCCCTGAACGAGTGCGATAATAATGTTACCTTTGACGGTGGCACGAATGACGGCTGCAAACTTCTCGACAAACTGGTTCTTGTAATCTTCGCTGAGAGGGATTGCCTGACGGATTTTCTCACCCAGTTCCGCTCCATCGCGGAACAGGAAAAACAGCAGGTAGATCATAATGCCAAAGCTGATGAAAAACTGCAGCGTGTTTTGACCGAAACTTACTAGGCGGCTCGCAAAAATCTGACTGCCTTGCAGAATACCGCCGGTAATACGCGTGCGCCATTCTGCGAAAGTGCCAAGCTCAAAGCGAACCATCCATTCTTCCAGTGTATCGGGAAGCGCCGCTAATATGCGCGTAATATAGCTGTTTAGGTCAAATTCACGCGTACTCAGCCGCTGATAGACGGAATTTCCTTCTTGAACGAGCGATCCAAAAATCAGCAATGTCGGGATGATGACAAGGCAGATGCACATAAGTACCGACAGAAAAGCTGCGATGTTCCTGCGACCACGCAACAGTCGAACAAGGCGTTGCTGCACTGGAAAAAAGATAAGTGCGAGGATTACGCCCCAAAGAACAGCTGAATAATATGGAATGAGCAGCCATGCGAAGGCTATAGTGACCAGAGCTAGAAGAATGTAGAAACTTGCGCGCTGGACGGACATGGCATCTCTTTTGACTGAATACGGGTGGCAAACGTGACCGCTATTCGGTTTTCATTCAATAGCTATTACGACGTTCAGTGAGCAAAACTGATTGAACTTTGGTTAAGTCGACGACTCATTGATGCCTTTTAGATATCAAGTGCGTCGGCATTTTTATAGCATCACACGCCTGTTAGGTTTTACTGTTCTGCACGCAGAAGTCAGCGTAAGTCTTTAAAAACAAACTATTTGATCTATTACTAATATTCATTGTAGCCACCCTGACCCTGTATTGTTCATGATGAGAATTAATATTGTTGACAATTTTTCAGATGTGGCGTTCAATTCCTCATGCTCTTCTCCATCAAACGAGAGAGGAGTGCTTTAAACAAGGGGAATAAAGATGTTTAACAGACGCGCAGTTATCAAAACTGCGGCGCTGGGCGCTGTTTCAATTTTTGCGCTCATGTCCGCCAGTGCCTCCCAAGCAGCAGACAAAGAACTCAAAATAGGTTTTGTCGGTGTAACCAGTGGCCCTGCTGCATCTTGGGGCACTTCCAACGTCCGCTCAATGCAGGTACGTGCCGACTGGCTCAATGAACTTGGTGGCGTGAAGATCGGTGACGACACCTACAAGATCAAGATCGTAACATTTGACGATCAGAAAGACCCCAAGCGCGCGATTGCGGGCATGGAAAAGATGGCCCAGGAAGGCGTCCACTATGTGGTCGGCCCGAATGTGGATGATGGTGCGGCGGCTGTTCGTCCTGTGGCTGAATCCAAAGGGATCATCTACTTTCCTTATTCCTTCCCGAAAGAACTTTACACACCACCGGCATCCAATGCCGTTCTTGGCATGATCGCCAATTATCAGTCCGGGCCGGCAATTTATAAGTATCTCAAAGAAAACAAAGGCGTGAAGCGGGTTGCGTTCGTGGCGGCCAATGAGTCCGATCCACTGAGCCAGCGCGATAGCGGTATTGAAGCTGCAAAGGCACTTGGCCTTGAAGTGATTTCAACAAGCGATGCTTATCAGAACGATACTCGCGATTTCACGCCGGTCCTGACGCCGATTGTCATGCAGAAGCCCGATCTGCTCGTTCTTTCTGGTGTCGCACCGGGTAACGCTCCGCTTTTGATCCGTGCTGCACGCGAACTGGGATATGAAGGTTTTATTTCCACTGAAACTGCACAGGATGCCAAGGTTCTTGAAGAAGGTGCAGGCGAGCTGGCAAATGGCTTTATTTCCGTCGGCGGTGCATCTACACCGGAAATCGCTTCCGATACGATGAAAGAATTCGTTGATCGTTATACAAAGGCCTATGGCGAGTATAACGATGAGTCCAATACCAAGGTTTATGCGCTCGATTACATCGTCGAAACGATGAAGGTTAATCCGGCAGCAATCGATAATGTCGAAGAATTCAAGAAGACCATGGATACGTTCTCAGCGCCAAATCCTTTTGTGAAGGGTGACGATGCAAAGCTGACCTATGTCGGGATGACTTCGTTTGGACAGAAGCGCCAGATTGGTATTCCTATGGTGGTCACTGAGTATAAGGACGGCAAGTTCGAAACGCTGTTTGTGGCTCAGGTCGACTAATCGATCGCAATGACTGAATAGCCTGACGTGACGGATTTGAACGCGCGTCAGGCCTCCCAACCTTAAAGAACTGTCGAGGAGACTTTGGCATCGCCCTGTCTCCACAGGGGGAGTCTGCCTTCATGGAACAAATTATAGCCAATGGGCTGTATCTCGGTGCGCAATATGCACTGATCGCGTTGGGTTTGACGCTGATCTTCGCACTGATGAACGTCCTTAACTTCGCGCACGGCCAAATGTATGTGCTCGGCGGTTTTGTCACTTACACGGTTTATGGCCAGCTAGGATTGCCGTTTGTTGTGGCTTTGCTAGCTTCTGCGGTGACACTGATGATCGTTGGGGCGCTAATCGAAAAGCTTTTGTTCAGGCCTGTTATCAAGCGAAGTCTGCGCGATGAAAGTACGATGCTGCTTGCGGCGGCGGTGGCATTCTTTCTCGATGCAATCATTCTGCTTCTGTTTGGTGAAAAACAGCGTGGCGTGCCGAAGATCGTAAATGGTGTTTACGTATCCGACTGGCTGATCATGCCTTATGACCGCATGTTGATCGGCGCACTTGCCGTGATCTTCATCGCTTCCTTTGTTCTTTTCATGCAATTCACGAAGCCCGGTCGCGCCATGCGCGCGCTCGCCCAGGATCGCGTTGCGGCGCAATTGATGGGCGTGAATGTCGACCGTTATTCCATGATCGGCTTCGCATTGGGGGCAATGCTGGCAGGCTTGGTCGGTGGCTTGTTGGTTGCCATTACCGGTGTCAACTCTGGCATTGGTGGAGCAATTTCCATCAAAGCGTTCATGATGGTGATGATTGGTGGTGCAGGCGTGGTCAGCGGAGCAATTGCCGGTGGTTTTATCCTCGGTATGCTTGAATCCGTAGGTCTTACTGTCCTGCGTCCATATGGCGATATCACCTATCTCGTCATCTTTGCCGGGTTGATGGTCTTCCTCAGCCTTCGCCCGAATGGGCTTATGGGCAAACCTTGGGGCTGATGGGGGCGAACATGACAAAGACAACAAAAATCCTTGGCGTCATTGCCTTCCTCGCACTGGTGCTGATCGGTATTCCACTTCTGATCGAAGTAACGGGGCGCAACGACCTCTATTACACGCTGACTTCAGTCGCCCTGCTATCTATCGTCAGCGGCGGTGTCTGGCTCACATTCTACATTGGCCGGATTAATATCGGCCAGGGCGCCTATGCATTGATGGGTGGCTATGTATCGGCCATTCTTATGGTGCAATACGGCTTCTCATTCTGGTTGACCCTGCCTTTGGCTGGTCTGTTCTGCGCCTTCGCAAGTATCCTTATCGGTATTCCGATCTTGCGCCTTCGCGGCGTCTATTTTGCGATGGTTACGCTTGTATTGACGGAAGTTGCCCGACTGCTGGCGATGGCTCTTCCCATTACCAATGGCGCAAAGGGTATGGTCAGTATTCCGATGCCAGGCGGTATATCGATCTTTGGGTTCACCATTCTGCCTGACTTCGCAACCCTGCAAAATCCGCGCGCGGCTTTCTACTTTGTCTCGGTTGTGTTGATGGTTCTGTGTTTTGCTGGCCTCTATCGGCTGATCCATTCGCGGATTGGTGGCCTTTGCCAATCATTGCAACAGAATGAAGAACTCGCCTCCTCTATCGGCGTCAACATCACCTATCTCAGAGTATTGGCTTATGCCATTTCATCCTTCCTGGGTGGGATCGGCGGTGCGATGTTCGTTGCAATCTCGCAGTCGATTTACCCTTCGAGCTTCACAGTTACCGACTCCGTAAACTTCATGCTCAACTGCTTCCTTGGTGGCCTTGGCTATGTTTTCGGACCGATCATTGGCACTTTTGTTCTTTATTTCGGTTGGGACTTCCTGTTCCAAACCGGCAAATTCCAGCTCCTCATCTTCTCGAGCTTGTTGATAATTCTGATGCTGTTCCTGCCTAACGGACTGCTCAGCCTTCGACTGTCCGGCAAGAAAGGAACGAAATCATGAGTGCGCTTCTCGAAGTCAAAAGCCTGACCAAGCGTTTCGGCGGGCTGGTCGCGGTCAATGATGTTTCATTTTCAGTCAAGGAAAAGGAAATTCTCTCGGTAATCGGGCCGAATGGTGCGGGCAAATCGACACTTTTCAAGTTGATTGCATCCTTCATTACGCCCACGACCGGTGAAGTTCTGTTTGGCGGTCAACGTATATCTGGCCTCGCTCCGCATATAGTCGCCCGAAAAGGTGTGGTGCGGACGTTTCAGGAAACTACGATCTTCAAGGGCATGACGGTGCGTGAGAACGTTATTGTCGCTCATCACCTGCGCGCGAAGGCCAGCTTTCTGGGTTGCTATATCGGGACTGGCCTGGCGCGTCAGGATCAGGAAGAGTTTGGCCGTTCGGCTGATGAAATCCTCGACTTTCTGGGGCTTGGGCATCAACGCAATGAAGTCGCGCAAAACCTTCCACATGGTCACTTGCGAGCGCTCGGCATCGCCATCGGGCTTGCAACTGAACCCAAAATTCTTCTGCTTGATGAGCCTTTTGCGGGCATGAACCATGACGAAACAGTCAAGGCGGTGGAAATGGTCCGAGCCGTTCGGGATCGTGGCGTCACTGTTCTTCTCGTTGAACACGACATGCCGGCCGTCATGAATATTTCTGATCGAATTGTCGTGATTAACTTCGGTCAGAAGATCGCAGAAGGCACGCCTAAGGAAATTCAGGAAAACGAGAAAGTCATCGAAGCCTATCTCGGCGCAGAAGATGAAACGATTGGATACTGATCATGACAGAGCTTCTGAAAGTCACTGATGCCGAACTCTATTATGATCATGTTTATGCCCTTAAAGGCGTGTCGCTAACAGTCAACGAGGGAGAGACAGTCGCGTTGATTGGTGCAAACGGGGCGGGAAAATCCTCGATTTTGAGGGCGATTACCGGGCTGAACAAGCTTCGTAAGGGCGAAATCCATTTCGAAGGCCGTCGACTTGACGGCACACGCTCGGACGCCATTGTCGAAATGGGCATTGCCATGGTGCCAGAAGGACGACGCGTATTTCCGTATATGAGCGTGCGCGATAATCTTCTGATGGGTGCTTTTACCCGCTCAAGCAAAGCAGAGATTGCCAATACGCTCGAAATGGTTATGGGGCGTTTCCCACGTCTGAAAGAGCGTTACTCGCAAGCAGCGGGTACCATGAGCGGTGGTGAGCAGCAGATGCTTGTCATTGGGCGTGCGCTGATGGCTAAGCCGAAACTGTTACTTCTTGATGAGCCGTCGCTGGGCGTCGCACCCAAGCTTGTGCAGGACATTGCCCGCTCCATCGTTGCAATTAATCGCGACGAAAAGGTGAGCGTTCTGCTTGTTGAACAAAATTCTCGTATGGCACTTCGTATCTCTCAACGAGCCTATGCTCTCACGACTGGCAAGATTGTACTCTCTGGAAATTCAGAAGAGCTCATTTCGGACGATCGCGTCAAAAAACTCTATCTGGGCGGCGAAATCTAGTCGTTGACCAGATCAGCAGCTGTGTCGTGGGGGCAAGGCACAGCTGCTAGAATTCAGCTTCAAGCCGGTTCAATGCTTGGGGTAATTGCGAAACCTGATAGCTGGGTTTCCTTTTTAATAATAATAACTTGAAGCGCGACAAGGCCATTCAAAACGCAGCGCGCTTCAAGCCATCAACAACGATAAAAAACGATGGTTTGAGGAAATGGACATACTTGTCGTCAACCCGAATACGACTTCTTCTATGACTAAGAAAATTGGTGAAGCCGCACGAAGCATTGCGCTAGCCAATACAAATATTATTGCCGTTAATCCCAAGGACGGTCCGCCTAGCATTGAAGGTTATTTCGATGAAGTTTTTGCAATTCCAGGCATGATTGGTGAAATGCAGAAACATGCTAATGCGGACGCCTGCATCATAGCCTGTTTCGATGATACCGGTCTTGATGCGGCGCGTTGCGCGGGAACAATGCCTGTCATCGGTATTGGAGAGGCTGCCTTTCATATGGCGAGCTTAATCTCGGGGAAATTCAGTGTGGTGACGACCCTCTCCCGCTCTGTTCCGGCAATCGAGCATAATCTCGTGCGTTACGGCTTGGCGACGCGTTGCGCGCGCGTTCGTGCAAGTGATGTCGCGGTGTTGGAGCTTGAAGTGCCGGGCTCAGACGCGCGAAAGCGAATTTCGGAAGAGATTGCGCGTGCAATCCGTGATGATCATGCAGAGGCAATTGTTCTTGGCTGTGCGGGTATGGCTGATCTTGCTGCATCTTTGTCGGAAGAACATGGTTTGCCAGTGATCGACGGTGTGACTGCTGCAGTAAAGCTCTGTGAAGGTCTGGTGAGTTTAGGCTTGAAAACGTCAAAACGCGGTGGATATCTGCCGCCAAGAACCAAGGCGTTTCAAGGAATTTTTGAACCTTATTCACCCGGAAGATGAATGGAACTGGCTTCAGAAGTGGATATGCAACTTTTAAACTCTATTTTGTAGATCAAATCGCGGCGTTTGTTGACACTCGATAAGCCGGGTTCGATATGTAAGTGAGTGAACTCTAAAAAAGTAATATGGTCGCGGTCGTTGATCAATCCGCGCAGTTTCTATCCGGATGCAAATGAACTTTCTTGACACTCAACCAACAGACCATAGCGAGACCGGAACCAGTAACGGAGCCACACGCTGGCATCCGGTTTATCAGGGCCTGCGGGATGCTGTTGTCGGCCATCAATTGCTGCCGGGAACCAAACTACCAGAAGATGAGCTGGCAACGATCTATTCTGTGAGCCGTGCGGTTGTGCGTTCAGCCTTGCAGGCTCTCGCCCATGATCGTCTCGTGCGGCTTGAACCCAATCGTGGCGCCTTTGTCGCTGAACCCTCACGCGAAGAAGCGCGTGAGGTCTTTGAAGCGCGGACGCTGATCGAGCCGGAAGTTGCAGCTATTGCCGCTCAGGTCGCAACCGCCGAGGATATCGCCAAGCTCCGCAAGCATTTGCATGACGAGCACGAAGCACTTCATGCTGGGCGGGACAGCGACGCCATCAGATTATCGGCTCGCTTCCATCTCGATCTTGCTGAGATTGCGGGACATTCTATCCTGGCGGGTTTTGTGGCTGAGCTTTTACCACGTTCTTCACTGATTATTGCTCTGTACTGGCAACGTCGGGAAACGACTTGTGAAAGCCATGCGCATAACGCGCTCGTTGATGCGATAGAACAACATAGATCCGATGAGGCGTCTGCCTTGATGAAAACGCACATTCTGGACCTTCTGACGGGTCTCAATCTTGACCGGACTGAGAAAGAACAGAAGCGTCTTTCTGACATTCTTCGCTAATTAAAAAAGGCTGATTTTTGATCAGCCTTTTTA
Source organism: Brucella pseudogrignonensis (assembly GCF_002252525.1). Lineage (GTDB taxonomy): Bacteria > Pseudomonadota > Alphaproteobacteria > Rhizobiales > Rhizobiaceae > Brucella > Brucella pseudogrignonensis. Next base: position 188,815 of record NZ_NNRM01000048.1, on the reverse strand, counting down.
TTAGATCTAACGCGGAAAGCGCTGATTTTCTTCAAGAACATTCAAATCCATATGATTGCGCATATAGCGTTCTGATGCCTTCTGTAGAGGTTGGTAGTCCCAAGGATAGTAAGCGCCGTTGCGAAGAGCGGGATAAACCACATGGCGCCGCGCCTGACTGGCTCGCACCTGGCTATCGTACAATTCAAGGTCCCAACGCTTCTCGGCGGCATCGACAAGACGTTCAAGCACGTCTTTATGTTTTGTGGAAGTAGCCAGATTTTCCAACTCATCAGGGTCACTTGCAAGATTGAACAGCTGAGGTGGATCGACCTTGCAGAAATTTAGCTTCCAGTCCCCTTCCCGAAGAGAAACCATCGGCGCGACCGTGCCTTCGGCTGCATATTCCATAGGAACTGCACCTCTTGAACTAGCACCGGATACGACATCGATAAGCGAAACGCCGTCGGTCCATGGCACGATGCCGTGCAGGTTGATACCTGCGAGGTCGGACAAAGTTGGCAAAACATCAAGGGTCGATACTGCCTGTTCGACTAAACCCGGTTTTAGCTGGGGTGCTGCGATCATCAACGGCACGCGCGCCGAGCCTTCAAAGAAGTTCATTTTGAACCAAAGACCGCGCTCACCGAGCATATCACCATGATCGGATGTGAAGACGATCAATGTATTGTCGCTCATCCCACATCGCTCTATTACATCGAGCAGATTGCCAATCTTCTCATCTACATAGGAGATATTAGCAAAATAGGCCTGGCGGGCAGCCCTTACCTGCTCGCGCGTGAGATCATAGTCTTCAGCCTTGCAAGCGCGCAGCAGGCGCTCACTGTGGGGATCGATTTCACCTTCAGATAAAGGTCTGATCTTCGGATCAAGCTCTGGAATATCTGCGTAGAGATCATAGAAGCGCTTGCGCGCCACATAAGGATCGTGCGGGTGGGTGAAACTTACAGTCAGGCACCATGGGCGGTCATCGTGACCGCGAGCAAGGTCATAAAGCTTCGCTTCGGCTTGATAAGCAACTTCGTCATCATATTCGAGCTGATTGGTAATCTCGGCGGAGCCGGCTCCCGTGATCGAACCGAGATTATGATACCACCAGTCAATACGCTCACCCGGCTTACGGTAATCTGGCGTCCAGCCGAAATCGGCAGGATAAATATCTGTCGTCAGGCGTTGTTCAAAACCATGCAGCTGGTCCGGTCCGACAAAATGCATCTTGCCGGATAATGCTGTCTGGTAGCCTGCATTGCGCAAGTGATGCGCATAGGTGGGTATTTCTGACGAAAACTCAGCGGCATTGTCATAGACGCCTGTTCGGGAAGGCAACTGTCCTGACATGAAGGATGCGCGTGCCGGCGCGCAGAGTGGGCTTGCGGTATAGCAATTTGCAAAGCGTGCCGAGCGCTCAGCTAGTTTGCGCAAGTTTGGCGTATGCAGGAAATCAGCAGGCCCGTCGGGGAAGAACGTTCCGTTCAACTGATCGACCATCAGAACGAGGATATTCGGTTTTTTCATTTGGCTAAGACCATAAATGGAAAGAAATCAAAATGCAGAATGGCGGGCGTCGAAAACGCCCGCCTAAAAGCATGTTCAGTGTAGGTTATAGACCGAGTTTGGCTTTCACAGCTGCGGCACCGGGCTCACCTTTAAGGGTCGTCACACCTTCCAGCCACTTGTCAACATGTTCTGGGTTGGCTTTCAACCAAGCAGTAGCTGCAGCTGGACCTTCAGCTCCTTCGTTCAGGATTTTGTCCATTAATTCATTCTCGATATCGACTGTGAAGACGAGCTTTTTGAAGAAGTTCGCAGCATTCGGACATTGTTGAGCCCAACCGGTACGCGAAAGCGTATAAACCTCTGCGCCACCATAGTTGGGGCCGAAATAATCGTCACCGCCCGACAGATATTCAATATTGAGTTTGGTGTTCATTGGATGTGGTGCCCAAGCAAGGAAGACCACCCACTGCTTGTCTTTATTTCGACGATCGACCTGCGCAAGCATGGCCTGCTCACTCGATTCGACAATATTCCAGCCATCCAGCTTGAATTTCTTATCTTCGATGATTTTTTGGATATTCTGGTTTGCCGGAGCGCCTGGCTCAATACCGTAAATCTCCTTGCCAAATTTGTCAGCATGGGCTGACAGATCGGCAAAGTCTTTTACGCCCTCTTTCGCTACATAATCCGGCACAGCAAGAGTGAATTTGGCGCCTTCCAGGTTTTTGACCAGCACTTCAGCAGCCTTTGCTTTATCGAGGTCGTCACGGAACTTCTGCTGTGCTGGCATCCAGTTGCCGAGGAATACATCGATGTTTCTGGTCTTGAGGGCTTCATATCCAATTGGTACCGACATTGTTTTCACATCGGCTTTATAGCCCAGCCCATCCAGCAGCACGCTTGCGATGGCGTTTGTGGATGTAATGTCGGTCCAGCCTGGATCGGAAAGGCGGATAGTTTCACATGCAGCAGGATCTGCTGCAGCAGCCGCGCCCGTAAGCCCCGTGAACGCTGCCAATGCTAATGCCGTCAATTTGAGATAGCGCATTCTTTTCCCCTGTTTGGCTTTAACGAAACCTGTTCGGTAAAATCAAATTTCGTTATGTCTTGCATTCTGGCTTTAAGGAAAACATCTTTAAGGATAAGGGAAAAGACATTCATTTTTTATTGCAGATATAAAGGTTGTTTATGGTTTCTCCATCTTGGGATCTTGGCAGTCTTGGTGTTTTTGAAGCGGTGGGGCGGTTGGAAAATCTGACCCTTGCAGCGCGTGAACTGGGGATGACGCAACCTGCCGTTAGCTATCAAATAAAACGCATGGAGGAACGTCTGGGCGTCTCACTCTTCGCCAGACGGGCGCGCGGCGTCGAAATCTTGCCCGAAGGACGCATACTTTATGAGGCCGTGCGGCAAGGGTTGAATGGAATCGACGAGGCTATCCAGCAGATCAAGCGTAGACAGCGCACGCCGGGGCTTAGGATTGCTACGGATTATGGCTTTGCTGCCTTCTGGTTGATGCCGCGTGTCGCAAATTTTAGGCCAAAGTATCCAGACGTTGATGTTCGCATTACAGCATCTTCGATGCTGCAGCCTCTCGATCACAGGGAGGCTGACATCGCCGTTCTGTTCGGATCGCGCGAGGATTTTCCCAAAGATGCTATCCCTTTTGTCGGGGAATCCGTTGTGCCGGTCTGTTCTCCCGGCTTTCTGGAACGAAATGGCCCATTTCCGAATGGAAAAGGTTTAAGTTCGACAGCACTTTTGCACCTCGATACTCTACAAGGTGATCGCTGGTACACTTGGCAGACCTGGCTTGACTCTATTAGTGAGGAAATTGAGGACGGAAATTACGGTTTGGTGTTTAACACCTATAATTTGGTGCTCGAAGCAGCAATTGCCGAACAGGGCGTGGCTCTTGGCTGGGCCGGTTTGATTGATGGTGCGATAAAGCGAGGGCAACTCGTTCCGGCTTGCGACGTCACCCTCAAGAGCAAGAAAGGCTATTGGCTAGTCTTCAATCCTGATATTTCCGCGGCCAGCAAGGCATTATGCATGGAATTACTCGAATCCGATCCGAGCCTATAAGAATTTGAAGGCGAGACCTGAGATCAAAGCTTTGACGTAGCGTTGCTTTTGAAAATCGCCATTCAGCGATATACGCTTTATGGCTGTTGGTCTCAACGCGTCAGAACGTTGGAGGACCGCTGGCTGTGTTGTGACCGCTACCTGAAAGCCAGCTTTTGCTACCATCTCGATTTCACGTTCTCCGACAGCGGAACACCAGCCGTATGGATAGGAAAACGATTTTGGTCGATAGCCCACAACGCGCTCTATTGCGGCTTGAGATGCCTCTATTTCATGTGTGAGGCGTTCTTCGCTTACGCTCCGAAGATTGACATGCGCGATCGTGTGTCCGCCGATATGAGCGAGCGGATCAGCAGCCAGTGCTTTAAGTTCGGTCTGATCCATGACCATGTCATTAACGATGGCTCGCGGATCGACATCGCATTGGCTAACGGCTAGATCATCGATCCGTCGGACAGCTTCGTCTTCATCGAAAGCGCGAACGAAAGCGGCTAATCGGTCAAAAGCCTCATATTTTTGCGCGACCGTTTTGGTGCATAGGGTCTCAGATCCTCTACCGAAATCGAAGCTAATCTCCGTTGTATTTCTCAAGAGTGCTTCCGTCGTTTCCCACCAGATTGTATGGGTGCGTTCGACAAAGCCCATCGTGGGAAAAACTGTGTAGGGAATTCCGAACTTGCGGAAGATCGGAGCAGCAATCTCAGCGTTGTTGCGATAACCATCATCAAATGTGAAAGCTACGAATTTTCGATTATCCAACTTATTTGCAAGTAACGCGGGAAGATCGTGCAGATGGACTGGCACAAGACCCGCATCAAACGCAGTTTCGATTGTGTCTGTCAGAAACTCAGGTGTAACCGATAAGATGGAGTTTGGGCGAAACTCGTCAGTTTTATCCGCGCCGATATGATGCAAAGTAAAGATTACACCACGCCCACCGCTGGATGGGAACAACTTACCCAGACCGGAAAATGCAATTGCATCCAATCCTCTGCGGATTGCTGCATATCGCATATTTCGCATGAATGATTGCAATCGCACCATGTTTCAAAACATCCCCGGACACTGACATACGCTAAGACTGCACGAATGCAAGGTCTGTGTCGAAGGCCTGCGCTTCTTTGAACTCACGTTGCAACCAGTCCATGAAAACACGTACGCGTGGAGAAAGCTGCCTCTCTCGCCTATAGAGCAAAGATACCGGTGTCGGTTTTGGAGGAAAATCGGCTAGAACCTCAAGCAATTCACCGGCTTCAAGCGATTTCTGTACGTGGTAAATGGGAACCTGAATAAGTCCCAGACCAAGACAAGCAGCTGATACGTAACTTTCAGCGGCATTAACTGACATTGGCGCGGGCAGACTAAGTTCCACTACCCTGCCCGCGACGGTAAATTCAAGCGGGAGCAAACCGCCTGTCGATGTCGAATGAAAACCGACCATGTGATGGCCATTTGTTAGTTCGTCTGGATGTGAAGGCTTACCGTGACGCTCAACATAGGCCGGGGAAGCCAATGTGACCTCTTTCAACAAAGAGACACGACGAGCGATCATATCGCTGTCCTGCAGAACACCTGCCCTCAGAACACAATCGATGCCTTCGCGAACAAGATCGACATAGCGATCACCTTCGCTCATATAAATTTCGATATCGGGGTATGTTTGAAAGAAACGTGGCAATGCAGGCATAAGGAAATGCCGGGCTAATGTTCCATGCACATCGATACGCAATAGACCCTTAGGCTTTGCACCAGCAAACGCACCCTCCGCGTCTTCCAGTTCTTCAAGGATAGAAATGCAGCGGCGGTAATAGGCCTCACCGTCTAGCGTTGGACTGACGTGGCGCGTCGTTCGCTGTAGAAGACATACACCCAGACGTTTCTCCAGTTGCTTGATTGCATCTGTTACGGTTGAGCGCGGCAGGCCTAAATCTTCTGCTGCGAGCGTGAAACTGCGTCGTTCCGCGACACGGGTGAAAACCCGCATGGCATCAAATCGATCCATAATACTATTCGCCATTTTCGGATAGTGATGCCGAATTATGGATGATTATCCGGCGTTTTAGAAGCGCTATGTTTCGTCTCAAAGGTGAAAAGCGCAATCCCAATGCGCTGCACTCGGATGAAATTTTTAAACACACATCTTAAGGAAATTAGGCTCATGTCAGCAAACAAGGACAAAGTTGCAATCGTTACAGGCGCATCGCGTGGTATTGGGGCTGCTATCGCACGTCGGTTAGCTTCTGATGGCTTTACCGTAATCGTCAATTATGCTGGTAACAAAAATGCTGCTGAAAAATTAGTCGCAGAAATTATCCAGTCAGGCGGTCGGGCCGTCGCTCATCAAGCAGACGTGAGCGATGCTGCGGCCGTTAAACATATGTTTGAAAGTGCGGAATCCGCCTTTGGTGGAGTAGATGTGTTGGTCAACAATGCCGGTATTATGAAACTTGCTTCCGTAAAGGACGGCGATGACTCAGTCATTGATAGCCAGATTGCGATTAATCTTAAGGGCAGCATTTACACGATGAGAGAGGCTGCCCAGCGCTTGCGTGATGGTGGACGTATCGTCAACTTCTCAACAAGTGTGGTTGGTCTGAAGCTTGAAAACTATGGTGTTTATGCTGCAACCAAGGCTGCAGTCGAAACCCTCACAGGAATTCTTGCCAAGGAATTGCGCGGTCGAAATATCACGGTGAACGCCGTTGCACCGGGACCGACGGCAACTGATTTGTTTTTAAATGGCAAATCTGACGAACTGATTGAGCGGATGGCAAAAATGAACCCGTTGGAGCGCCTTGGAACTCCGGAAGACATCGCATCTGCAGTGGCTTTCCTTGTCGGCGAAGATGGTCGCTGGATAAATGGGCAGGTTCTGCGTGCCAATGGTGGTATGATCTAAGATAACAATGAGCGAGGAAGACCCGTTCCTCGCTCATTCTGCATAATTAGGATTTTTGGCCAACGGTATTCCAAAGTGGTTCTACAACTTTGGCCATAATAATCACTATTGCTGAACCAAGAGCAAAGCCGAAGACACCATCAGCAAAGGCCGTGGCGAACCAGTTAACAGTTCCCGAGAAGCCGGCCGACACGAACGCAGCCAGATTGCTGGCTGTTTCGGAAATCCATGCAAATGGCTGATGGACACCAAGTTCATGAAGGCCATGGATAAAGATATTGCCGCCCACCCATAACATTGCGGCTGTTCCAATTATGGTGAGAAGAAGCAGGAGCTTAGGTACGGCGCGGACTGTCCACCGGCCCAATGCGCGTGTCACCGAAAGCCGTCCTTTCCTAGCCATGAGGACGCCGAAATCATCAAGCTTTACGATGACGGCAACGACGCCATAGACCAAAACAGTGATCATAATGCCGACTACAATCAGCGTAAAAAGCTCGATCCAGATTGAATTGGTTTCGATCATGGAAAGCGCTAGTGTCATGATTTCAGCGGATAGGATGAGATCGGTCTTGATTGCACCTGCAACGCGCTTTTCCTCCAGCGCAGTTGGATCTTTTTCTTTTGAACCGCCATGCTCATGATGGTCATTGCTTGGGAAAAGTTTGTGCCAGACTTTCTCTGCACCTTCGAAGCAAAGATAAGCGCCGCCGATCATTAAAAGCGCGGTAATTGCGATCGGCAAAAAATAATCCAGTGCCAAGAGTGCCGGAATAAGCAGGGCTTTATTTCGCAAACTGCCTATCGCGATTTTGCCTATCATTGGCAATTCGCGCGCAGCAGCTATCCCAACAACATAATTCGGTGTGACGGCAGCATCGTCGATCAGGACACCAATGGTTTTGCTGCCAGCTTTCGCTGCATTTGCGGATATATCATCGACCGAAGCCGCAGCAATTTTTGCGATTGCTGCAACGTCATCCAGAAGGGCAAGAAAGCCGCTCATATAAAATTCTCCGCTTAACGCGTCAGTATCTGGGCGTTGTGCCTGCATATGTGACGGGGAGTGTCACGCGGCCTTACATTGCAGACTCGGGATTATTTGGGCAAGCAGTGCTTTCTTCCTCGTTCGTTGTTTTATAGCGTATTTGCCTACCCAGAATGAAATGCTGAAAATGCAAAAAGGCGGCTTACGCCGCCTTCAAGCTTAGAATATGTCGATTTTCGCGAAGCCTACCGGGCAGCGAGAATCCCTGCGATAAGGCCGGTTGCTGCTGTGATGAGCAGATATTGGTTATCAACCTTTACCCAATGCTGACCGCGACCTGGTTTGCGCAGGCCATAACGCTTGTAGTCGCGGATTTCCTGATGACGGCCCAATCTCCATAGCGCTCACCGCGCGACCAGCGTTTGTGGCCCTGATCACGGCGATCATAGCGCTGGAATTCCTTGCCGTGTGACGGACGGGTTGGCTCAACACGATTATATCCCGGCTTGCGTGGCTGATGATAATCCTGAGCCTGAGCAAGTGGCGCGCCAACAAACGAGAGAGCAATGGCGGCGAGAACGGCTTTCTTAATCATGGGACACTCCTTTTGTGTTGAAACGAATTTATCGCCGCGGGAGTGAACACGAGATGAATAAAGAACTATGCAAACATTAAATAAAATCAATGTGATCAGAAACTAAAAAGGCGGCAATGAAGAGTATAAGCTTCAATGCCACCTTTAAACTAAACGTCTCATCCTAATCATACCACATACAGCATCAGTGGAATGAGAACGAGAAACGCCGCAGCAATACCTGTTTCAATCTTCGAATAGAACAGCATAGCAATCTCCATTATGGTTAATGACAAATTAACAACGCGACTGCCGTGATTTGGTTCAATCGAGTAGGGAAATATCGCCAAATTTCCGAAAAGGATGGTTTGTGTAACGCTGCTACCACCGGAAGCATCGAGAAAAGTGTGCTCTCTAACGGCTAATTTCCGAATGAGCATAATTATGTGTGCCTGATTTTCCCGTAGTATTCAGATGTTCTATTTTGAATGGCTTATTAATAATCACGACGATAGCGAATATTGAAAATCTGTGTTGCCGTTTAATTTATATCTTCGGGTGGATACAAGACCGATTTCCAAGGCATTCAAGCAAAAAGTCGGAAGAAACAGATCATATCGCATTTTAATACTCAATCGGATTGTCCAAGAGCGGTTGGACGTAGTAATCCAACCGTTTTTTGTTAGACTTAAATATTGATACCCAATGCAGTAACAGCCATTTGCATCGCTTTCGAAATGGCCGAGAATTTTAATGACTGCCAGTTACGATAATCGTTGACCAGCGTTGCAGATATCCAGCAAGCGCCGCGATTGGCGGGCCGTTCCCATCCTATCAATCCCGCGTCTCGTGCACGCGCAAGAATTCTCGCAGTGTTGCTTTGGGACATGCGATAACGATTAGAAATGCCGTTTGATGTGACGTTCCCTACCCATATGCGATCTTCTGAAAACTCCCACGGTGCGCGCGATGCAACGTCGTGGAGAATGTTGTTTCCTGATTCCGCATGCGTAAAATTGGCAATGCTAGCTACTGGCCTGCACCAATCACTGTTGTGCAGAACTTCCCTCGTCATAATTGGTTGAACGTAGCTGAGAAGAGAAGGATAAGTGTTCATCAGCTCGACCCGGTTTCCATCATCCACCAGATCCAGCGCGGTGAGATGCGTTATCACCCAAAAGCGGATCAGTTCTTCCGTTTCAGGCTTGGCTCGGTAAAGCTGTTGTCGCTTATCTGACGTGGGTACAGCCTCTATCAGCTTATATTGGCGGGTCTCCTGAAGAAATGCCAGCGTGGTATTTTTGCTGGCGATTGGCGTCCCTTTTAGAAAATTGAGCAGGTTTGTGGGTGAAATCGGAGGATTTTCAGGATTGGTTGCGTGCTCGAAATGCACTGCGAATGTTGCCTGACTGAGCAGCCACTTTTGCATATCAGAAAGGTAACGCGCTTCGCGCGGCAACCTACCAGTGATGGCCAGAAGCTCCTTTGCTGTTGATGCAAGGCAATCACCAAAGCGTGGGATTTTGCATAATTCGTGTGGTTCGAAAGATTTTAGCAGTGAATGGGCAGTTCGACAGGATAACGCGGCTTCCATGATTGCATTCGCATCCGAATCTTGCAGGTTTTCCATGTTTCAAGGAGTAACACCTAAACAAGACACTCATATCATATACCGGTCTTAGCGCCATATTTAAGCAAGTCTTTTGGTTACTTTCCCTGCACTAAAAATCTTCGACATGCGCAAGAAGTGTGCTTACCTCCACACCAGAAGCACAGGGCATGACATGGCAGATATTTCACATCCAGCAATTAGCACACGTAAGAAGAAGATTATTGTTTTCGATACTGAAACCACAGGCCTCCTGCCATATGACCGGATTATCACAATTGGTGCCGTGAGAATCGAAGGTGATGAGTTGCTAAATCAGCCGCTTTATCTGATTTTTGATCCTCGAAAAGACAGCTCACCGCAAGCTGAAGCGGTTCACGGTTTCGACAATTGGATGACGCGTTATCAGGATTTGTTTGCTGATCTGGCCAGATCTTTGCGTGATTGGTTTTCGTGGGCTGACGAAATCGTTGCCCATAATGTCGAGTTCGATATGCGCTACATTCAGCGCGAGTTTCGTAAGGCTGAAGTGGAAATGCTGACTCAGCCGGTTCATTGCACAATGGACGGCGCCCGGAAGCTTTGGAGAGGCAAATCTGCCAAATTGGATGATTGTCTTTCGAGAGTAGGTTTATCGCGTGTGGGGACCCGCCATGGCGCCCTGGAAGACGCTTACTTGACAGCGGCGCTTTATTTACACCAGCAAGGATCGCGAGCGGCGTTGCCAATCATCGATCCATTGCAGGCGCCAAAAAACCTTAAAGCCTATCCAGATCGCCCCTTAGGACAGCTCCCCCGTCGCACGCCAAAGCGCCGACAGGGCATCTTATCCTCGTTCTAGTTACCGGATATGGAGGAACTGTATTCCTGCAATTGCTTCGTGCGGGCTTCAATCACGCTAGCTCGACAGCTGGGATAGCTAAGAACCTGTCCTTCCCTGCCCCAGTCACCATTTGCGTAAAAGTTGCAGGACGATTCTTTGTAGCTATTCCAAAGTCGCTGTTCTGCCAGCAAATCGGTTTTGGTTTGTCCATCGGCTTGGCCATAAACTTTTTTCCAAGCTGTGTTTAGCTTGCCATCGGCGCGTTTCAGCCAGTCGCCGCCACACTGCGACCATGCGCTATTGCTGCCGTCGGATTGATTGATGCATTTGTCGTAGATTTTGTCTGCCAGTGCTGGTCCTGCAGATACAAAAATTATGGCGGCAAGAAGTGTTCTTTTCATAACATCTACCTAGTTGAGCCTGCCCCATTAATGGCGCGATCTGTGATCAAGTCAAGAATAGGAAAAAGCCCTGTCCGCAGATGAGCTGACAGGGCTTTTGGACGATTCAGAACTCACAAGCCTTTAGTTGTGAGATTCTCGCTTCTTTGGCCAGAAGTGACGGTTATCTCTACCGCGATAATGTCGGTCGGAGCGGTGGTGATGTCCGCCTCTCCAGTCACGAGATGGCCTGTCACGATGCCAACGGGGCGGAGGCGGCGCATGTCGGCGAACACGTACACAGCGGCCTCGACGGTCCGTTACGCGCCCTGGTCCACAGCGGTAATCAACATTATGGGTCAAACCCGTTTGGTTGGTTGGCTCCGGCATTGATACCGGTGCAGCATTTGCACCGAATGAAAACATTGCCATAGCGGCGGCCAGCGAAATCACAGAAAGCTTCATGTCTTCCTCCATTCACGAGACTTGACGATATTGGGGACAGTAATCAAAAAAACGAACGGAGCGTCATCACGTTCTGTTTTCAACCTACCGAAATCATTGATGGTTTTGATATTGCGCATCGATCTAGCGCTTTCGAAGCACAAGAAAATAGATAAGAATCACGACGATAAAGGGAACGCCAAAAAGCCACATCACACCGGCGGTCAGCATATTTCTCTCCTATAAGGACAGAAACTAAAATGCATGACGGTCAAACTGGTTCCGAACAATTAAAAGGATTCACAAAGTCGGAAAAATCTTTTCCACTCCAACTTTAGAAAGACAAATCCCTTGCAATTGGAAAGGAGTGTTCGCCTGATCTAAATGATCAATTCTGGAAGTTTTATCGTACGAGCAAGAAGTTTAATTTCTTAAATCACTTAGAAGTAAGTGGCTCCCCGGGCCGGATTCGAACCAGCGACCAACCGGTTAACAGCCGGTTGCTCTACCACTGAGCTACCGGGGAAGAGGTGCTCGTTGCGTCAGCGAGGTGGCGTATAGCAGGAGGATTTCTGATTTGCCAAGCCCTAATTTTGTTTTTTTTCAATTTTTTGCATTCTGATCATGAAACCCTATATTCTCTGGTACGTTTCCAACCGAAAAGTTGCTACCCCTAAGCTGTGAGAAAGACCGAGTGACCGAAGAATACGAACCTACACCACGAAAACGCGCAATTGTGATTCTTGGAAAGCGAATCCCAATGCCGCAATCAGTGCTCATGCGGCGAACACTTGGCGGTTCATTGGTCGTCGGCGGCGCATTAGGTTTTCTCCCGGTGCTCGGCTTCTGGATGTTGCCTCTGGGATTGATCGTACTTTCGCATGACTCGCATCGTGTCCGGCGTTGGCGCCGAAAAAGCGAAATTCACATTTGGCGTAAATGGCTGAAACGAGGATCGACACCGACTGCTAGCTAGCCCGACCGCTCCTCAGTCCTGTTTCATGCTTTACCCAGTGGATTGTTTCTTTGGCGCGATCCTCGGCGTCGGATTTCGCCAGGCGTCAATTGACGGTACTTTCGCAACGCTGTCGTAAGATGGCTTTGGCTGGAGAAGCTTAACTGGGCAGCGATCGCATTGATCGGTATTTCCGTTTCTTTTAGCAATCGTTCCGCCTTATTCAGGCGCAAATTCATCAGATACTGATGAGGCGTCTGACCAAAGCTTTCCCGAAAGCAGGTTGCAAAGTGACCAGCGGATATCCCAAGCGTTACCGCCATATCTGGAACGGAAAGTGGGCGGTTGAAGTTTTCCGCCAGATAGGATTCGATTTGCCGGGTCGCATATGCGCTAAGGCCCACAAGACTGGGACCGGGCCTACCTACAAAGTCCTCACTACGTAACAGTATGTGAATCACTACGGAGTGTAGAGCGCTCAAATAGCTTTCGTCACTGTCATGCGCGTCTCTTAAGCAGCCCACGACAAGCTGACTGATCTGCAAACACGGTTTGCTGGAAAAGCTAACGATCTCTCCGCGTGTTTTCACCGATTCTGCGCTTGCCTTCGCAAGATCGCTTATAGAATGGTTCGTTTCAGGAATAGTTACCAGCAGGTACTCGACAGAATCTGGCCATGAAAACGTCAATTCCGTTTCGGCCGGGACAAAAAAAATAGTCCCCGCGATGCAGTTCGCAGTAAGTTCATGATTGTCAGCAACTTTCCACTTTAAATTGCGAACAGATTCGAGCAAAATTATTATCAGTGCATATTTCGACACATATCGTCTTACCCCTGGTTGCTGGACGCCATAAGAGAAAAAACTTTTGCCCAAGTTGTCTGGTTCTACCCAGTTCTTTTCCTCATTTTTACGGCTCCCCGCCTGAACACTTTCTTTATTTTTTCGACTGTTTTCATTGTTACAAGGCATTCTGTCCCACTCCAGAAAGATAAAAAATACTGTTAACTCTGAGAAACTCTGCAGCGTTGATCCATCTAAATTGCGTTTGGGCACTCGGTGAAAATTCGTGCAACGAACGACACCGCAATCATCTCTGTTCTGAAACAGGAATTTACACGCAAAATACAGAAATACAATTTATGCGTGTATAAAAGAATGGGTTAAATTTATATCTACCAATAATATTGCCCCATCTAATTGCAAATGATTTGCAAAAGCGCTTGAGATGGATATTCTTCTGCATTATGCAATTGCTAATTATTCGCATTAAGGAGATGGTGATGTATCGACCGATTAGAAGTGGTTTAGCAACAGCGCTCGTTGCTGGCTTTGCAATGTTGCTGGCGTCCGGAACCACTTTTGCTGCAGAAAAATTCAAAGCTGTAACTACGTTTACGGTTATTGCAGATATTGCCCGGAATGTTGCCGGGGATGCCGCCACTGTTGAATCGATCACTAAGCCCGGTGCGGAAATCCATGAGTATCAGCCAACACCTGGCGATCTCATCAAGGCGCAGGGTGCGGATCTTGTCCTCTGGAATGGGCTTAATCTCGAACTGTGGTTTGAGAAGTTTTTCTCGCGACTTAAGAATGTTCCAAGCGCGGTGGTAAGTGACGGCGTTGTGCCGATGGGCATCACGGAAGGCCCTTATAGTGGCAAACCCAACCCGCATGCATGGATGTCGCCAACTTCTGCCCTCATATATGTCGATAATATTCGTGATGCATTCGTCAAATATGACCCGGATAATGCCGAAGCCTACAAAGCCAATGCTGAGAAGTATAAGGCCGAGATAAAGGCAACAATCGATCCGATCAGAACGGAATTTACGGCTATACCCGCTGACAAGCGCTGGCTTGTTACCAGTGAAGGTGCGTTCTCCTATCTCGCTCGTGATTTTGATCTGAAAGAGCTTTACCTCTGGCCGATTAATGCGGACCAACAAGGCACGCCACAGCAGGTGCGTAAGGTGATTGATGCGGTTCGTGCAAATAACATCACGGCTGTTTTTTCTGAAAGTACGGTATCGGCAGCGCCGGCAGAGCAGGTTGCGCGCGAAACCGGCGCGAAATACGGCGGTGTGTTGTATGTCGATTCTCTTTCCGAGGCTGACGGACCAGTTCCTACCTATATCGACCTTCTGAAAGTAACTTCGGACACGATCGCAAAAGGCCTCAAACAATGAACGTTCCGATAAATCACCACTTTCAAGAACAGGCCACGCTTAGAAATAGCGCGGCTGAAGGATTGAAGGTGAAGGACGCGACTGTGACCTATCGCAATGGTCACACGGCTTTACGCAATGCCAGTTTTGAAATCCCTACCGGCACGATTACGGCACTGGTTGGCGTGAATGGCTCAGGCAAGTCGACCTTATTCAAGGCCATCATGGGTTTTGTCCGTTTGGCAAAGGGCGACATTTCCATACTCGGCCTGCCGGTCAAACAGGCGCTCAAGCAGAACCTTCTCGCCTATGTGCCGCAAAGTGAAGAGGTTGACTGGAACTTTCCCGTTTTGGTCGAAGATGTCGTCATGATGGGCCGCTACGGTCATATGGGCATGATGCGCATTCCCCGTCGTGCCGATCACGAAGCGGTCGAAAAGGCACTGAGCCGCGTTAACATGCTCGATTTTCGCAAGCGGCAAATCGGCGAGCTGTCTGGCGGCCAAAAGAAGCGCGTTTTTCTTGCTCGCGCACTTGCTCAGGATGCGCACGTCATTCTTCTCGATGAGCCTTTTACCGGTGTTGATGTAAAGACCGAGGAAGCGATTATCACGCTTCTGCGTGGGCTTCGCGATGAAGGACGGGTAATGCTCGTTTCCACGCATAATCTTGGCAGTGTGCCTGAGTTTTGCGACCGGACAGTTCTCGTCAAGAATACCGTGCTGGCTTATGGCCCAACGGAGGAGATTTTCACCCAGGCCAATCTCGAAAAGACGTTTGGCGGGGTGCTAAGACACCTTATTCTCGATGAGAAAACGAAGCAGAACCGCTCAGCCATCGGTGTGATCACTGATGATGAGCGGCCTTTCGTGCTCTATGAGCATAAGCAGCAGGGGCATAACTGATGGCTCTCCTGCTCGAACCGTTTGCTTATGGTTACATGCTCAATGCTATGTGGGTTTCAGCGCTTGTCGGCGGTGTTTGTGCGTTTCTTTCCGCCTATCTGATGCTCAAAGGCTGGTCCCTTATCGGCGATGCGCTTTCCCATTCCATCGTTCCCGGCGTTGCTGGCGCCTATATGCTCGGCCTGCCCTTTTCCATCGGTGCATTCTTTTCCGGTGGATTGGCTGCTGCAGCAATGCTGTTTCTCAATCAGCGAACCAAACTCAAAGAAGATGCAATCATTGGCCTGATTTTCACGGCTTTCTTCGGCCTTGGACTGTTTATGATTTCGCTGCGGCCAACTTCGATCAGTATCCAGACCATCGTGCTTGGCAATATTCTGGCGATAACGCCGGGCGATATTCTACAACTCGCGATCATAGGGTTCGTTTCGCTCGCGCTGCTTTTGCTGAAATGGAAAGACCTGATGGTGGTGTTTTTCGATGAAAGTCATGCACGTTCGATTGGATTAAAACCAACGGCGTTGAAGATCATGTTCTTCACGCTGCTTTCGGCAAGCACTGTTGCTGCCATGCAGACCGTAGGCGCGTTTCTGGTCATCTGCATGGTCGTCACCCCTGGCGCGACTGCATATCTGCTCACAGATCGCTTTTCGCGGCTTTTGTGGATTGCTGTACTAATTGGCGCGCTAACCAGCTTCATCGGCGCTTATGTTAGTTACTTCATGGATGGGGCAACCGGCGGCATCATCGTCGTGCTGCAAACACTGGTGTTTCTCACCGTGTTTTTTCTGGCACCTAAACATGGAATGCTTGCAGCCCGCAGGCGGGCAGCCAAAGCATTGCAGGAGGTTGAGCTATGAGCTTTCCCGACATGCTTCTAATGCCATTTCAGTTTGACTTTATGATCTATGCGCTGATCGCGTCGGTGCTGATTGCCATTCCAACCGCCCTGCTCTCCTGTTTTCTGGTGCTTAAGGGTTGGTCGCTGATGGGTGATGCCATAAGCCACGCGGTGCTGCCGGGTGTTGTGATTGCCTATATAGTTGGTCTGCCCTTTGGTATCGGCGCTTTTGTTGCAGGTATGGTCTGCGCACTTGCCACAGGTTTTCTCAAGGAAAACAGCCGTATCAAGCAGGATACTGTCATGGGTATCGTCTTCTCCGGCATGTTTGGGCTGGGGCTTGTGCTCTATGTTTCTGTGCGTGCGAATGTGCATCTTGATCACATTCTCTTCGGCGACATTCTCGGTATCAGCGCAAGCGACCTTATAGAGACCGCGATTATCTCAGCTGTGACCGCGGGTGTTCTCATCGTCAAATGGCGCGATTTCCTGCTGCATGCATTCGACCCCGCACAGGCGCGTGCAGTCGGCTTGCCCGTACGGCTACTTCATTATGGGCTTCTTTGCCTGATTTCGCTCACCATTGTAGGTGTCTTAAAAGCGGTAGGAATCATTCTCGCAATCGCCATGCTGATTGCTCCGGGCGCCATCGCCTTTTTGCTCACCCGCAGATTTAGCAACATGATGATCGTTTCAGTCATCGTTGCTGTCTTCTCGTCCTTCATGGGCGTATATCTGTCGTTCTTCATAGACAGCGCCCCTGCACCGACAATTGTTCTGCTGATGACAGTGATCTTCATTGCAGCTTTTCTGTTCTCAAGCTGGCGAACCGCACGCGCAGAAACGCGGCATGAGGCAGAAACGGCCTGAAACCTTATTGTAAGCTGTCTCCTTTCGTGTCGGAACAGCTTGCGTGCAGCGTGGACAGCTTTTCAAAGCTGTCCACGTTTTTGCACAGCTGCGCAGCATCAGTCATATGGCTGTTATAAATCCTCGATAGATAACCATAATAGCGAGCGGTGCCTAAACACCGTTCGCTATTTTCCAGCGCACTATAATTTGTCGCTTGTCGAGGTAAAATAAAAATGCTTCAATCCCGATTGCACGGCTGTGCAGAAAAAATAAAACCGGCCGTCGATCCTGGGGAGGATACGCATATGCCTGCGTTTTTGGAGGTAGCGGATGCACGCGTCCGTTATGACAATAATGAGATTCTTAAAGGTGTAGACCTTTCGGTGAAGAAGGGTGAATTCGTAGCGCTGCTCGGCTCTTCCGGTTGTGGCAAAACCACTTTGCTGCGTGCAATTGCTGGATTCAATACACCCAGCGATGGAGCTATTCGCGTTGGGGGCAAGGACGTCACTCGATTGCCGCCTGACAAGCGCGGCATGGCACTGGTGTTCCAGTCCTATGCGCTCTGGCCGCATATGACGGTTGCGCAAAACATCGGCTACGGCCTGCGTATTCGCGGTACAGCGAAAGATACCATCAGGCAGAAAGTTCAGGAAGTTGCGCGCCTTCTGGGGCTTGATGCGCTGCTTGATCGTAAGCCAGCCGCACTTTCCGGCGGTCAGCGTCAGCGCGTAGCACTCGGTCGCGCATTGGCAATCGAGCCAGACATTCTACTGCTCGATGAGCCGCTTTCAAACCTTGACGCCCGCATTCGCCTGTCGGTGCGCCATGAAATCAGCGCTCTGCAGCGCCGCCTTGGTATCACTGCAGTGCATGTGACGCATGATCGTGAAGAGGCCATGGTTATGGCTGATCGCATCGTGATCCTGAATAATGGTGAAGTGGCACAGGCCGGCGCACCAGAAGAAGTTTATAATCATCCGGCATCTGACTTCGTCGCGGCCTTTATGGGTGCTGAGAACCTCATCGAGCTTCCTGTCAGTGTTAAAGCAGACCGCATCGAGATCGCCGCAGGGCCACAAAACAAGGCAAGCACAATCCCGGCTGGCCGTCGCAATCTGTCCGATGGCATCGCAACAGCACGCTTCCGCAGTGAAGCCGCAAAGCTTACAAGTCCCGGTGCTCCAAATTCTTGCACAGCACCTGAACTTATCCTGACGGGCACCGTCGACCAGACGAGCTATCCGGGTGGCCTTTGGCGGCACATGATAAGTGTGGGCGGCAGGCATCTTCTGGTTGATGCAACAGAGAGCCATCAACCCGGTTCGCAGGTTGAAATCCGCATTCCCGAACAGGCTCTCTTCCTGTTCGACAAGTGACCTGATCGGCTCAATACGTAACTGTTTCTACCATGCACAGGTGTGCATAGGTATGGAGTTGTCATCAAGTCGATCACTAGCAGGCTCGCCTGCTCAGAAGAGGATTGCGGGCCTTCAACCGCCCGCAGCCGCACAAAATTCCCGATCACACCTCACCGGATACACAATTATCCAATCGCCGAAATCTTCCGCCATGCGGATATAAAAGCAGGAATTATTCGATGAAGACGATCCTGAAAACAGCTCTTGTCCTCGGCCTGACGGCATCACCCGCCGCAGCGAATGAATTGACCGTTCTGACCGCAGGTGATCAGAACATGGTCGATTACGTGAACGAATATCTCGGCCCATTGTTCGAGAAGGAAAATCCAGGCACAACAGTTCGTGTTGTTGGCACCGGCCCAGGCGACGCTGGTTCACAGAAGATTCTTGAACGCTTTGAAGCACAGTCGAAAGCTGGCGTTGAAAAGTGGGACGCAGACGTTGCTGTCGTTCATGAGAAATTCGCAGGCCCGATGGTCGAAAAGAAGTTCCTCGAAAACTATCGCAGCAAGATCGACAGCGGTAAGCTCGTCACGCGCGACAATGCGAAGATGGCGCTCGGCACCAATGTTGACGGCTATGTCATGCCAATGTTCAACAGCCAGACAGCCCTCGCCTACAACCCGGCTCTCGTTGCAAATCCACCAAAGAGCTATGATGAGCTGGTCACATGGGCAAAGGAAAACCCGAAGCAGTTCGGCTATAACGGTATCAAGGGTGGTGCATCGGGCGTGAGCTTCGTAATGGGCTGGATCTATGCCTATGGTGGCGATGCCGACAAGCTGATGAAAGGCCCGTTCGAAGAAGGAGAAGCCAAGAACTGGGACAAGGCCTTTGCATCGCTCAAGGACTTCACGACGAATGCAACGTTGACGCCGGGTAATGCCGGTACGCTCGATATGCTGAGCCGCGGTGAAATCGCCATGGGTCCGGTCTGGGTTGACATGTTCTATTCATGGAAGGCCAATGGCCAGCTTCCTCCGGAAATGAAACTTGTTCTGCCTTCGCCAGGCATGCCGGGGCAGCCAATGCATTATGTTATTCCAGAAAAGAGCGCAAACAAGGAACTTGCTGAAAAGTTCGTGGCACTTGCAACCAGCCCCAAAGTTCAGGCTGAAGGCATCGTTGAACGCTTCAACTGGTATCCGGGCATTGATGCTGATCACGTCAAAGCAGAACTCAATGCCGATACCTGGAATAAGCTCTTCACCGATATCTCGCCGGAAGATCTGGCCAATTACGGCAAGCCATTTCCGATTGCACCATACAACACTGCAATCCTCGAAGCTTACGAGCGTCAGGTCGGCAACTAATCAGCTTGCACTAAAGCATAGACCGGGTACGTGAAACACGGACCCGGTCCCTAAATCAAAAATTCGGGGAATATCAATGTCGCAGAGAATGACGGGTTTTCTGCTGGTCGCGCCAGCATTGGCAATCGTGTTGTTTCTGTTCATCGTGCCGTTGTTTGGCGCGATAACCGGAGCATTTCATGTTGGTGAGGACTGGGGTTTCGGCAATTTCACCAAGGCTTTCGAGCTTTATTCAAGCGACATGCTGTTCACCCTAGTGATCGTGACGCTTTCTTCTGCGCTGATCGCACTTTTTGCAATCGCCATCGGTGGCTATCTAACGCTCGGCTCTAATCAGCGTGCCGTTACCGTGCTGCGCTGGCTCTATCGTTGGCCGCTGTTCATTCCATTCATTGTGGTCGGCCAGATATTGCGTACGTTTCTCGCTAAAAACGGCCTGATGAACAGCCTTCTGATTGAAGGCGGTATTCTCACACCGCTTCAGGCTATGAGCTTTCTCGACTGGCGCGGCATCGTCATTGCATTTGTTTGGAAACAGACACCCTTCGTTACATTACTCCTTGCGGGGGCAATGGCATCGATTGATCGTAGTACGATCGAATCTGCGCGTAATCTCGGTGCTGGACGGCTGCGCATTTTGATCGAAATCGTGCTTCCACAAGTGCGCCCCACCCTGCTCGTTGGCTTGATCCTCAGCTTCGTCACCATGATGTCGGTACTTTCTGTGCCGCTGATGATCAATGCTCAATCTCCAACCATGATCACCGCTAATATGGCTTTCCGTATCAATGCCTATGGCGATTACGGCGTCGCCAATGCGCTCGGCACAATATCGCTCCTGATGACCAGTCTGGTTGCATGGATTTATCTCAGACAAACCATGAAGGAGCACGGCTGATGAGCACCGCACTCGACTGGCGCTGGATACCGCGCGGAATTCTACTTGGGTTGCTGGCCTTTGCAATCTTCGGCCCGCTTGCCAATCTGCTTCTCTGGGCCGTGGCTGAACGCTGGTATTTTCCGCATACGTTGCCTATTCAGTATGGCTTTTCCTTTTGGGCCAATGTGTTTTCGCCACGCGGCAACGCTCTTTCATCACTTGGAACAAGCGTCGTTATTGCAAGCCTTACTGTGGTTGTCTCTCTCGGTCTTGCCATTCCGGCTGGCTATGCACTGGCACGGCTGAAATTGCCATTTCGCGGATTGATCTTGCTTATCCTGCTGATCCCACAGGCATTTCCGAACCTGCCAATCTACGTCAATATTGCGCAAATGTTCTATTCGCTACGTTTAAACGGTACGATTACCGGCGTGGTTCTGGTTCATGTGACCCATGGCTTGGTCTATGCGGTGTGGATTGCAACAGCCGCTTTCTCCGCGATTGATCGCGAATTGGAAGAGGCCGCACGCTCCATGGGCGCTTCCGCCATGAAGACCTTCTTCCACATTACAATGCCAATTGCTGCTCCCGGCCTGCTCGCCAGCGCTATTTTCGTGTTCCTTGAATCACTTGATGAATTCACTGGGACATATTTTGTGGGTGCGCCCGACATTACAACATTGCCGCTGATGCTTTATACAGCAAGCTCCGGTGGCAACTATCAGATAGCGTCGATCAGTGCGCTAATCCTGCTGGTGCCGTCCATTGCGTTCATGTTCGTGGTCGAGCGTTTTCTGCGCGCCGATGTTCTCTCGAAAGTGGGTCGATAACTATGGCCGACAAAGATCGTTTTCAGGACGAGATTCCCGAAAACCAACCGCGTTTCATCAGTGCACATGAAGTTGCAGTGGAAGCGGGCGTCTCTCGCTCGGCGGTCTCTCGCACCTTTACGCCCGGAGCCAGCGTATCTCCCTCAACGCGTGAGAAAGTGCTGAAGGCAGCTGAAAAACTTGGGTATCAGGTCAATGATCTAGCGCGCGGCCTGCTTGCCAAGCGTAGCCGCATCGTCGGCATGATCGCAGCCGATCCGGCAAGTCCTTTTCGCTCACGCCAGATCGCGGCCCTATCACGTCGATTGACGGCGCGTGGCAGCGTGCCGGTGCTGATCCCAACCGGTCAGCACGGCGAGAATCTCTCCGCGGCCCACCAGACGCTTCTTCGTTATCGGGCCGAAGCGACTGTCGTTCTGTCTGGGATGCCGTCATCGTCGTTTGTCGAGTTGGCCCAGCGCAACGGTCATACGCTGATCGTTGTGGGCCGTAACGAAGATGGTCCTGACCATATCCGGATCAATAATAAACAAGCGGCGGAAACAGCTGTCGATGTGTTTGCCGCGCGCGGCATGAAAAGGCTCGGGCTTGTGACATCAAATGTTCGCAGCCCCAATCTGCTGGAACGCGAAGAAGCCTACGTTGCTCGCTCTAAAAACTTAGGCCTAGATGTCAGCGTACAGCGCGGAGAACTGACTGACTACGATGGCGGCTTTGCTGCAGCGTCGCTTCTTCTGAGTGAGCGCGACCGTGTTGAGGCAGTATTTTGCGTCAATGATCTGATGGCATTTGGCCTGATTGATTGCGCACGCGACGTTTTTAATCTTTCGATTCCGGAAGACCTGTCGGTGATCGGATTTGATAATGTCACCGAAGCACGATGGGGCGCATATCGTCTCACAACCTTCGACCAGAATGCCGAACGCCTGTCTGCTGAAATCATCCGTATGCTTGATGAACGACAAAGTGCACCCAACGAGCCGCCACAGATGGTGATGATCGACACTCCACTTATTTTGCGAGGCAGCGTGCGCCCGCTTAAAACGGAAAATTCTTCTAACGGAAGCAAACCCTGAATGTCCGATCATTCTATCTGGCTGCGCCCCGCGCATGATGATCTTGTTTTCCTTGAGAAAATCGTACGGGATTTGAGCGGGCTATTTAACTCACCGGTATTTGAGCCGCACGCAACGCTCGTACCGGATATGAATCGATCTGCAGAAGAGCTTCTTCCACAGGTGGTAAGCCTTGCGATCGGCCGCAAACCGTTTGAACTTTTGATTGAGGATGTAACGGGAAGCGAAGCCTATTTTCGCTCTTTCTACGCAGCGCTTGAAAAAGCACCGGCGCTGATGCGCCTGAAACAAGATTCGCTTGAAATATCCGGCGAGGCCAGCTTGCAGAGCTTCATGCCGCATGTCTCATTGGCTTATGGTGTTGAGGATACAACGCAGAAACAAACGGAAATGCAGCGGCTTGCCAAAGAGCTTTCAGGTAGAAAGCTGCGCTTCGACCGGCTGGTGATCGTGAGTTCATCAAGCGAGACGCCGATCGATGAATGGCACGTAAAGCACGAGATACAGCTTAAAGGATAAAAGCCAGCCACAAAGATGTGGCTGGCCGGTTTTTAATCAAAGTGGACGCGGATGAGAGCGGTAGACTTTTTCAATGTCTGCCAGCATTTCTGCTGAAAGCGTCACTTCGCTTGCAGCAATATCGATCTTCAGCTGTTCGACAGACGTGGCGCCGATAATGACAGATGTCATGAAAGGTCTCGAAGACGAAAACGCAATCGCCATCTGCGCAATATCGAGCCCATACTTCTTAGCAATATCGATGTAAGCGCGAATTGCCGGTTCCGAATAGGAATTATCACGCCAAAGGCCGCCATCTGTCACCGAAGCGCGTGATCCTTCGGGGATTTTCCCGCCTAGATATTTGCCGGTTAGAACACCTGCAGCAAGCGTTGAATAGGCAAGCAAACCAACTTGCTCAAACAGCGATACTTCTGCCATGTCATGATCAAATTCACGCTGCAGCAGACCATATTCATTCTGGATAGACGCCATACGTGGCAGATTGTGCTCTTCAGCAATCTTCAGCCATTGCATCGTACCCCAAGCCGTTTCGTTGGAAAGACCGACGTGATGAATCTTGCCTGCGCGAACCGCATCTTCAAGGCCGAGCAGAACATCATGAATCTGTTCACGTTCAGCCTTTGGGTCAACATGGGAGGGATCAAAACCCCAGCCCTGACCGAAATGATAATGCGGACGCGATGGCCAGTGAATCTGATAGAGGTCGATGTAATCGGTCTGCAGTCTCTTCAAGCTGTCGTTGACTGCCTCAGTAACACTTGCGCGGCTTGGCTTTGCACCGCCACGAATCCACTCCTGGCGACCGCCTCCGGCGATCTTGCTGGCGAGAATAACGCGATCACGCTTACCAGACTTCTTGAACCAGTTGCCGATGTAGGTTTCAGTCTTGCCATAGCTTTCCGGGCTCATCGGAATAGCATAACCTTCAGCGGTATCGATAAAATTGACGCCGGCATCGACAGCGAAATCAAGTTGCTGATGTGCGTCGTTTTCAGTGTTCTGTACGCCCCAGGTCATGGTGCCGAGACAGATTTCGGTAACATTGAGGCCTGTACGGCCCAAAGGTTTCATTTTCACGAGATTTTTCCGGATCGATTTGCCCGCAGAACGCGGATTTGACGGGGCTAAAGTCTTACCCCCGCTGTGCCGCGCCTGACAAGGCCGCTCGCTGAAAATTGAAAGCGATTAGAGAAACCGTTTTGCGGAATATGGTGCAGGATCAGTAAATGTATTCTCACCGGTCATCAATTCGGCCAGCAGACGCCCGCTTGCCGGGCCAATCGTCAACCCATGATGAGCATGGCCAAAGTCAAACCATAGTCCCTTATGGCGCGGTGCGAGTCCAATAACCGGCCGCATATCCGGCAGGCACGGGCGCAGACCGAGCCACGGCTTGGATTCTACTGGCGTCCCCAGTTGCGGCAAAAGACGTCGTGCAACTTTCTCAGCACGTTTAAGTTGAATGAAATTGGCAGGCGCATCTGGTGAAGCGAACTCTATGCCGGTTGAAAGTCGAACACCATGCACCACAGGCGCTAGTACATAGCCTGCTTCTTCATCAACAACCGTATGACCGAGCCGCACATCATCCTGCATTTCAAAATGCATATGATGACCACGCTTGATACCGAGCGGGATTGAGTAACCAAACTTCTTGAAGATCAATCCGGATTGCGGTCCGAGAGCCACCACCACATCGCGCGCAATTATCGGGCCTTCTTCAGTCGTTACCTGCCAGCCATCGCCATTTTCAACGAGTGAAGCTGCATCTCCATGAACAAATGTGCCCCCATTCGCGCGGAAAAGATCAGCGTAAGCTTCAACCAAGCCACCCGGATTGACGATTGTTTTTGGGTCAAGCCAGTGAATGCCGCCCGCAACATCGCCAAGCGTTGTTTCCCGTTGTTTCAGCGACGCTGAATCTAGGACATCATAGGCCAGATTAAACTGCTGCAATTGCGGCAAGCGTTGCACGGCAGCGTTGAAAGCTGCTTCATTGCGAAAAACTTCGATCCAGCCCTGCGCACGCACAAGTCGTTCGCAGCCAGCTTGGGCAATAAGCGCATCATGCTCATGAACACTTGCTTCGACCAATGGCAACATAGCGTTTGTCGCAATTTTCAGGCGCTCTGGCGAAGATTCGCGCCAATATTGGAACAGCCAGCGGGCCATTCGCGATACATAAAACGGGTCGTATCGCACATCTGAACGGCGATTCAGGCCGTAACGCAACAGCGTCCAGAAACCTTGCGGAAACGAATAGGGAATGACGCTCGAACGTTCGATTAGACCGGCATTACCGAAACTCGTGCCCTGCCCCGGATCACCACGATCAATCAGCGTAACCGACCGCCCTCGCGCTTGCAGGTGAAGTGCAGCCGAAACCCCAACGATACCCGCGCCCAGTACAATGACGTCTTGTTTCTGCATGGTATTCCCGCCAATTCCATGAAGTGAAAGAGCGCGCTGATCGATTTTCAGCGCGCTCCCGCATACAGCAAAGAGTGGAGACTTTTACAAGTCACATATCTTCGATCAGTAAATGTCGAAGTCGAAATATTTCTTCACGATGGTCGCATAGGTGCCGTCATCGCGAATTTTTTTGATAGCCGCGTTGAACTGTTCACGCAGGTCGTTGTCGTCCTTACGCAGTGCAATGGCTGTATCTGTTTGTGTACCAGGCACATCGCCAATCAGCTTACAGCAATCAGCACCGTCACCCTTGATCCAATCGGAAATCGGGAACTTGTCTGAAATCACTGCATCAAGACGACCGCTTTTAAGATCGGCATTGGCTTCATCGGCTGTTGGATAGAGTTTTACGTCTGCTCCAGCTTTGCCATAGACATCTTCCGCATAAGTGCCCTGTGTGGTTGATCCCTGCGCGCCTATTGATTTGCCTTTGAAAGCGTCGGCATCGAGCGCTGTAATCGGGCTGTCTTTCGGAACCGCAACAGACAGTGGTGTGGAATAATACTTGTCGGTAAAGGATACCTGCTTCTGGCGTTCTTCCGTCACACTCATCGACGCGATAACGGCATCAAACTTATTGGTCTGAAGACCCGGAATCATGCCGTCCCAGTCATTGGCAATGATGGTGCATTTGGCTTCCATCGCTTTGCAGAGCGCATTGGCGATATCAACATCCAGTCCCTGCAAAGAACCATCAGCCGCAACAAAATTGAAGGGCGGATAAGCACCTTCAGTTGCGATCTTGATTTCTTTCCATTCTTTGGCTTGCGCTGGAAGTGCAGCGATAATGGAGGCCACGCCTGCGAACAGGATTGATTTCAACATAATATTCCCCTTGACCGTTGTTATGGTTCTGTTTTGCAGGTTTCCCGCCCGCAATATTATGGATAGAATGAAGCACCGGACGCCGCCTGTTTCAAGTTAAACATCTGGCGGCGTCCGATAATTTTATCAGTAGATATCGAAGTCGAAATACTTCTTGCGGATTGTCTCGTAAGTACCGTCGTCACGGATCTTTTTGATTGCAGCGTTGAACTGTTCACGCAGATCATCGTCACCCTTGCGCAGAGCAACAGCGATCTTGGTTTCAGACCCCGGAATATCGCCAAGGAACTTGCAGCAATCAGCGCCCTGCTTCTTCAGCCAGTCGGCAGCAAGGAACTTGTCAGCAGCAATGGCATCAAGGCGACCACTTTCAAGATCAGCATTAGCTTCGTCAGCCGTCGGATAAAGCTTCACATCCGCGCCCGCTTTGCCATAAACGTCATCGGCATAGTTGCCTTGCGTTGTGCCAGCCTGTGCGCCTACAGTCTTGCCATCAAACGCCGATGGCTCAAGCGAGGCAATGTCGGTGTCTTTCGGTACAACGACTGCCAGTGGCGTCGTGTAATAGCGCTCTGAGAAAGCAACCTGCTGCTCACGCTCTGGCGTAATGGCCATGGAAGCAATGACTGCATCGAACTTGTTTGCCTGCAAGCCCGGGATCATACCATCCCAGTCATTTGCAACGATTGTGCACTTTGCTTCCATTGCTTCGCAAACTGCATTGGCAATGTCGATGTCGAAACCAACCAGCTTGCCGTCTGGCGACATATAATTGAAGGGTGGATAAGCACCTTCACTGGCGATACGAATTTCTTTCCATTCCTTAGCCTGCACAGGCATTGCCAGAACGACGGAGGCCAGACCGGCCAGCAAAATTGTTTTAAACATTGCTTCCCTATTCCACTTGTTAGACACGGGCTTTTTATGAAGTCCACAGTTCGGATTGCCCGCAAAGCCGAACAAATTCAATTGCAACTTTGGTCATATCAAAACGCAAAATAACCCGCTGCGCGTTTAGCGCAACGGGTCTGATATGGCCTCAACGGTGCTTTCAGGCAACGAGACGCGTCGAATGATCGTCCTGTGCATAGGCTTTGCCGAAGCGGTTTGCGAGGAATGCATCAAGCGTGATGTCTTCCTGACGAACAAAGCCCTTCTGTGCAATTTCGCCCTTAGCAAGCATGTCGAGCACGGCGCAGATTGCCGATGCTGTCGTGATCTGGATGCCCGAACGAACGATCTTGCCGACCTGATTGGCATAAACCTTGTTCGCATAGGTTTCCTGAACCAGACGACCGTTCTTGGTGCCCGAAACAGTTACGAAAATGACGATAACGTCCTGAAGCGTGCTTGGCAGAGCGTTTTCAAAGATGTCTTTGAGCACTTCGCGACGATGACGCAGGCCAAGATCGTTAAGCAGCGCCTTCATCAGCGCTACGTGACCTGGATAACGGATCGTGCGGTAGTTGAGCGTGCGAACTTTGCCTTCGAGCGTGTCGCAAAGTGTGCCGAGACCGCCCGAAGTGTTGAATGCTTCATAGGTTACGCCGTCGAGCGAGAATTCTTCGCGCTCTTCAAGAGCTGGAACCTTGGTCAGCTTGCCATTTACGATGGCTTCACATGGCTCGATATACTCGTTGATCAGACCATCTGTGCTCCAGGTCAGGTTGTAGTTGAGAGCATTTGATGGGAACTCTGGCAGAGCGCCAACGCGCATACGCACGTTTTCGAGCGTGTCAAAGCGCTTTGCGAGATCGTAAGCAACGATCGAGATGAAGCCTGGAGCCAGACCACACTGCGGAATGAATGCAGTCTTTGCATCTTGTGCCAATTCCATGACGCGCTTGGTGCTGGCCACGTCTTCGGTAAGATCGAGGTAATGCACGCCGGTCTTGGCTGCAGCTTCTGCGATCAGCGTGGTGAGCTGGAATGGAGCAGCACTCAGAACTGCAAATTTGCCGGTGAGAACGGCTTCAAGAGCCTTAGCATCTGCAATGTCGAGAGCCTGTGTCTTGACTTCCGCACCGGTATCCAGCGCGTCGAGCTGTGCCTGCGAACGGTCAACAACCGTCACAGCATAATCACCCGTCGAAGCGAGAAGATCGGCAATGGTCGCGCCAATTTTGCCCGCGCCTACAACAACGATCTCTTTCATGTCTTTTCCCCTATAAGTCTGTTTGGGTAATGCAATTTCGATAGATAAAGAATCTCACAAATTTCGGCGAAAAGAAGCATTTAAACTGACGATTTCACGTTGTTTGTTTGTGCTATATGACGTATCTAATATGCATTATGACGACAAATGCTGACCTGACCCTTATAGCCCTGCTGCGCGAGAACGCCCGCGCCTCAACCGCCGACCTTGCAAGAAGGCTCGGCGTGTCGCGCACGACCGTACAAAGCAGGCTGGAAAAGCTGGAAAAGCGCGGTGTAATCGAAGGCTATACCGTTCGAATCGCTCCTGAATTTGAGCGCGATCTGGTGCGCGCGCATGTGCTGGTGACAGCGCTTCCGAAGTTCGCGCCGAAGGTTGAAACAGCACTTCGCAGCATCATGGCTGTCCGAACACTTCACTCGGTCAGCGGTCATTTTGATATGATTGTTGTAGTCGAAGCGCCGTCGATTCAGGAACTGGATATTTTTCTCGATAAGATTGGTGCGCTCGAAGGTGTCGAACGCACCATGTCTTCTATCATTCTGTCGACGCGGATTGATCGATAGTCAGTCCTTCGAACTGCCTTCCCAACCTGCATAAAACACACCGGGTTGCTTCTCCATGAAATGCGTAACGGCATCGATTTCCTCCGGGTCAATCGATGTGCTGACGAGGGTTGCCAAAATTTCGACAGTCTCGGCGTTGCGATCCGTGATTTCGACATCTCCGACCGGGTATTTCGCCTCGTCCAGCTTCTCGACTAGCAATTTGCGCATTTCTTCCATGGCCTGATGAGATGCAATAACGCGCACCTCATAGGTCTGCTCCAACGCCTGCTCATCAATTGGAATACGGTTGATGAGATTAACGAGCGGTCGCAATAACGTATTTCCCAGCAAAACGTATAGGGTCAGAAGGGCAGCTTCCGCCAGCATGTCTGTGCCTGCGCAGGCACCAACAGCTGCTGAGCACCAGAGCGTCGCAGCTGTGTTCAGCCCACGGACGTTCATGCCCTCTTTCATTATGACGCCTGCGCCCAGAAACCCGACGCCAGAAACGACATAAGCGATAACACGCAACGCCTCGGCGCTACCTGCAAGACGCGCAGCCAGATCAACGAAAGCAGCTGCCCCCAGCGCAACAAGCGCGTTGGTACGCAATCCAGCAGTTCTCTGGCGATATTGACGTTCGGCGCCGATCATCGTGCCAAAGATGAACGCGGCGGTGAAGCTCACCGCCGTGTCGAGGAATGGATAAAGATCAAAGGTATTCACAAACTGCATAGTCAAAAATCCGATTT
Organism: Brucella pseudogrignonensis; assembly: GCF_002252525.1. Lineage (GTDB taxonomy): Bacteria > Pseudomonadota > Alphaproteobacteria > Rhizobiales > Rhizobiaceae > Brucella > Brucella pseudogrignonensis. The sequence goes on along the minus strand of NZ_NNRM01000048.1, from coordinate 159,002 downwards.
ATGCCAGTGCGTTAGCAGATCAGATTAATGCAATTATGACGATAATGTCAGCCTGCTCAGTTGCCAACAAACTCAAATTTATCGACATCGACTAGTCCGCGGTCTGTGATCTTCAGATGTGGGATAACTGGCAACGCAACAAAAGCCAACTGCAGAAACGGTTCTTCCAATACCGAACCAAGCTCTTCAGCTGCATGGCGAAGCGCACGTAGTTGCTCTCGGACGGTTTCGTAAGGTTCAACGCTCATCAGTCCGGCAATAGGCAGAGGCATTTCCGCAAGCACTTTGCCATCGCGTACAACGACAAATCCGCCTTCGATTTCGCCCAAGCGGTTTGCCGCAGCTGCAATGTCTTCATCTGAAACACCGACCACGCAGATATTGTGGCTGTCGTGGCTGACGGTTGAAGCAATAGCTCCGGCTTTAAGGCCAAAACCATGCACGAAGCCGGTGGCGATATTGCCATTTTTACCATGTCTCTCAACGACCGCGATTTTGACCACATCGCGCTCAAGATCGGGTTCCACACCATGCGGACCAACTTTAAGATCAAACTCCAGGCTTTCCGTGATGATCTTTCCCGGAATAATGCCAATTGCACGCGTTTTGCCGCTGTTGGATTGTGATCTGAAGCTTGATGCACTGACAGTGGGCGCTTTCACGCTGTTGCGTCCGACTTCCGCAACTGATCCACGTGTTGAGAACAGTTCTTCCGAAACCACCCTGCCCGCAGACAGAACGATTTCAGCATTGCAACCTTCAAGACTGTCGACGACCACGAGATCGGCGCGCTGCCCCGGCGCAACAAGTCCGCGATCAAACAGCCCGAAAGCGCGCGCTGCCGAAACACTTGCCGCGCGATAAATAGCAAGTGGTTCAACACCACCAGCAATTGCCGTGCGGATGAGATAATCAAGATGGCCCTGATCAGCGATATCGAGTGGATTGCGATCATCCGTGCAAAGCGCCAGAAACTGCGAGTGCCGTTCAGTGATGATCGGCATCAAAGCATGTAGGTCTTTGGAAACCGAGCCTTCACGGACCAACACATGCATACCCTTGCGCATCTTTTCCAGCGCTTCTTCGGCACTGGTTGCTTCATGCTCGGTGCGAATACCGGCAGCAATATAGCCATTCAGATCCAGCCCACGCAGAAGCGGCGCATGACCATCAATATGACGTCCTTGAAAAGCCTTGAGCTTTGCCATGCATTCAGGGTCTTTTGAAAGCACGCCGGGGAAATTCATGAACTCAGCAAGGCCGATGACCTTCGGATGATCGGCAAAAGGCAGCAGATCATCGATCAGCAGTTCGGCACCGGATGTTTCCATGTGGGTCGCAGGCACACAGCTTGAAAGCTGTACCCGAATATCCATGATCGTTTCAAGCGAGCTATCGAGGAAGTATTGCAGGCCTTCTACGCCGAGAACATTGGCAATCTCGTGCGGATCGCAAATGACCGTTGTGACGCCCTGTGGCAGCACACAACGATCAAATTCATGCGGTGTCACATTGGACGATTCAATATGGAGATGCGTATCGATAAAACCCGGCACAACAATTCGGCCGGAAATATCAATTTGCCTCTTGCCCTGATAGTTGCCGAACGTTCCCACAATACGATCACCGCTGATCGCAATGTCGCTTTCAACCAGTTCGCCTGTCACGAGATCGAAGAAGCGGCCACCTTTCAACACGATATCGGCAGGCTCACGACCGGCACCTTGATCGATCATCTGTTCAAACATTGGCTCACTCCATTCAAATCATTTTCGGAATCAATTTCCCGAAAATAACATAATGAAGCGGTTTCAACGCTGATATTCAATCATACGGCAGCGGTTGAGTACCAATTCAAGCCTGTTGTCGCCAAGCAGGCGGACGCAAATGCGCTTGTTCCATGGACCATCCCGCAACGTGAACAAAGCTCTTCCATTACCAAGATCTTCAAGCGGCATAAGCTGACGCGTAGGTCCGATACCCATAATGATATGGCCGTTATCGATGGTGAAAGATGCACCATAAAGCGGAGCGCTCCAGTGACCGTCAAACTCTTTATTGACTGGTCTCGCCTGAACCGGAAGCAACTCTCGCTTCACATGACCTATTTCGCCTTGAAGCACCTCACCGTTCCAATGCAATTTCATCGGCGACGATGGCGATAATGAAGAGGCCCAGCCTTCTCCTATATTGTAGAGCCGATCTTCAGCGCCAAGATAATTGGCAACACCGCCACGCATCTCAAGCCAGAATGGACCTGCATCGGCGACATATAATCCATCAGGGATAGCTGTCGTCATTTCAGGAAGCGACAGCCCGTTGAGAGCAGCCATGCAGTCACGGGCAATCTTATATGTATCAGCATCTTCTCGATTACAGACAACAATCATGCCTGTTTTGTCTGCGGGGTCGAGAAGAAAATAACTTTTATAGCCGGGATGCGATCCACCATGGCCGACGAAGCGCTTGCCATTGATTTCGTTCCACCGCAGGCCAAGGCTATAGCCTGTCGGGCGACCGTCGCTCAAAAAGTGTTCCGCTGAAAGCGTCGAAAGCAACCCACTAAATGCACCTTCACCTTTAAGGAGCGCTTGCGCCCAGTTGGTGAGAGCCATTCCACTACCTGCAAGGCTGCCCGATGCTGATAGATGCAAGCCTGCCGAACTTTCCTGCCATTTATCTCCGTTTTTCCAATAGCCGGGAACAAGCCCTTTAACCGGGTCGGCCCAGACATCTGGAACTTCAAGGGAAGTGTCCAGCACCGCATTGATTTCAGATTTCACAAAGTCGTTGAAACTCAGTCCTTTGCGCTCCAGTGCTGCTTCAACCAACCTATATCCCGTATTCGAATAGGAGATCTCACTGCCAGCACTGAAGTTCAGCCGCGTCATCGACGACAGAAAGTCGATAAGGCTGTCCGCGTCCGTATACGTGTAGACCGATAAGCCCAATAAGGTCAGACTTTCGCGCACATCGGGCAGACCTGATGTCATATCAAGTGCGCGTCCGACGGAAACATCTGCCAGTGGGCTTTGCAGTTCTGGAAGGTGATCGCCAAGCCTGTCATTCAGACTGATTACATCAGCATGACGCAACACCATGGCGCAAAATACATGCTTGGTAATGGATGCATAACGAACGACCGTATTGGCCGTAAAAGGCGTGCCGGACGGCAGGCTTTCCAAACCACCTGCATAGGCAAACTTCACACCATGGGCGTCAAATCCGATGATTACCCCGCCGGGTTCATTCTTGCTCCACGTTCTGGAAAAAACTTTTGCAGATAAAGACGCTGCATTCCAGTCAGCATGAATGGGCATGGAAACTCCGTCAGGCGGTTCATGGAACCTTCGCGGCTCCATGTATGCGAATGTCATAATGTACGTTTGCGTAGATTGCCTGAAGATTAAGTGAAAACTCCGGCAGCGTCGCAAAATCGACAGCAGATAATTCGGATTCTTTCTCCCGCGCAAGCCCCTGAGAATATTGAATTTTATGGGTTACTTTTAATAGTGCGTTAAATACATTATCGCTTATGTAATTGGCAACGCCATGAATGGCGGCTTTGTGAGGCGGCTAACGACATACCTCCATTGACTTCTTCTCGTCAGAGACTGCTTGGCAAGCTATCCACATCTTCTCCCCAATATTTATCGATTCTTTTTCGTTTTTTTTCCTTTTAACCATTAACATTTTCGAATTTATTCTATTATTGCGAGTGAGAAGTTGATCCCGAGCAAAATTGCAGTCATAAAAGTGTAATAACCATAATGCAGGTTCCGGCACCTTGAGCGATAAATTCGCTCTTGATGTTTACGTAACCTCATTTCCGAGGAGGAAATATGCTTACCCGTCTGATCACGACTTCGGCGCTCACTGGCGCTCTTGCTCTCACCATTGGTTCACAGGCTTTCGCTCAGACGGAGCTAAGCTGGTGGCACGGTATGACTGGCGCCAACAACGAAATGATCATTGAACTTACAAAAGAGTTCAATGAAAGCCAGAGCGATTATAAGATCGTTCCTGTTTACAAGGGTAGCTATCCTGAAACGTTGAACGCAGGCATTGCTGCATTCCGTTCCAAGCAGCCGCCAGCGATCATTCAAGTTTTCGACGCTGGTAGCGGTGTCATGATGGCTGCCGAAGGCGCTATGGTTCCTGCTGCAGAAGTGCTTGAAAAGGGTGGATTCAAGTTCGACAAGTCGCAGTATCTGCCAGGTATTGTTGCTTATTATTCGAAGCCAGACGGCACCATGCTGTCGTTCCCATACAACTCGTCTTCGCCGATCCTTTATTATAATAAGGACGCATTCAAGAAGGCTGGTCTTGACGAAAACAACCCACCAAAGACCTGGCCGGAAGTTTTTGAAGCAGCCAAGAAGATCAAGTCGAGCGGCGCTTCTGCTTGCGGCTTTACCTCGACATGGCTCACATGGATTCAGACTGAAAATTTTGCCGCATGGAACAATGTTTCCTATGGCACCAATGAAAACGGTCTTGGCGGCACCAACGTCGAACTCAAGATTAATGAGCCGCTCTTCGTTGAGCACTTCCAGGCAATTGCCGATCTCGCCAAGGATGGCACCTTCCGTTATGGCGGTCGTACATCTGAAGCCAAGCAGCTTTTCACTTCCGGTGAATGCGCAATCCTGACGGAATCGTCGGGCGGCCTTGGTGACGTTATTAAGTCTGGCCTTAACTACGGTATCGGTCAGCTTCCTTATTATGAAGGCCATGGCCCTCAGAACACAATTCCGGGCGGCGCCAGTCTCTGGGTGTTTGCTGGTCTCAGCGATGACCAGTACAAAGGCATTGCGCAGTTCTTCAACTTCCTTTCGCAGACCAAAATTCAGCAGAAGCTGCATGAAAAGTCCGGCTACCTGCCTGTGACTATGGCTGCCTATGAAGCAACCAAGAACTCGGACTTCTATGAAAAGAACCCGGGTCGCGAAACGCCAATCCTTCAGATGATGGGCAAGGCACCAACAGAAAACTCCAAGGGTGTGCGCCTCGTCAACCTGCCACAGGTGCGTGATATTCTGAACGAAGAATTCGAAGCCATGCTCGGCGGCAAGCAGGATGCAAAGACTGCTCTCGATAACGCTGTAAAACGCGCGAACGAAGCGATTGCTGCAGCTCAATAATCTGATGAACTAAAGCGTGCCGCCTGCCTCAAGGGTTTGGCGGCATTGCTATCCGCAAGGAAACTCCCCGTGCAGAAAGTCACGTTTCCAAATATAATCTTACCCTACTTCCTGCTGGCACCGCAGATCATATTGACTGTGATCTTCTTCTTCTGGCCAGCAAGTCAGGCGATTTATCAGTCCTTCATGCGTGAAGACGCATTCGGGCTGAAATCTACATTTGTCGGGTTAGCCAATTTTACCAATGTGCTATCCGACTCCAATTATCTGCATTCCGTTCAGGTTACGATTGTCTTCAATCTTCTGACCGCTTTTGTTGCCATGGGCGCAGCCTTGTTGCTTGCAACTGCTGCCGACCGTGTCATTCGCGGCAAGACATTCTACCGTACCCTTCTGATCTGGCCTTATGCCGTAGCGCCTGCCGTTGCAGGTATGTTGTGGCTGTTCATGTTCAATCCTGCCATGGGCACGCTTGCCTATCTGCTTCGCAGCAGCGGTTTTGCATGGGACCCATTGCTCAATGGCAATCAAGCCATGGCTATGATCGTAGGTGCTGCGGCCTGGAAACAGATTTCCTACAATTTCCTGTTCTTCGTTGCAGGACTTCAGGCAATTCCGAAATCGCTTATTGAAGCAGCGGCCATTGATGGCGCGCGCGGCGCGCGGCGTTTCTGGTCGATCGTATTCCCGCTTCTGGCACCAACCACATTCTTCCTGCTGGTGGTCAATACGGTCTACGCGTTCTTCGATACATTCGGCATTATCCATGCTGTAACCGGCGGCGGCCCTGCCAAAGCCACTGAAACCCTGGTCTACAAGGTTTATAACGACGGCTTCGTCAATCTTAACCTCGGCTCCTCCTCGGCGCAGTCGGTTATTCTGATGATTATCGTGATCGCCCTGACCGCATTCCAGTTCCGCTTCATTGAGAAGCGCGTGCATTATTCGTGAGTGAGGCGACCATGATTGAAAAACGCCCAGTCTCAAATCTGTTAGGCCATCTGATCCTCATTATCGGGATCATCGTGGTTGCCTTTCCGATCTATTATACCTTTGTCGCATCGACACTTACCTCAGGCGATATTATTCGCCCGCCAATCCAGCTTTTGCCCGGTGGGCATATGATGGAGAATTATGGCGACGCCATTTTCGGTGGCGTTGAGCGTGTGGTTGGCGTGAGCCTCGAACGGCTTCTATGGAACTCGTTCGTGGTTGCGATGTTGATCGCAGTCGGCAAGATTATCATTTCTTTCATGTCGGCTTTCGCGATTGTGTTCTTCCGCTTTCCGTTCCGCATGTTCTTCTTCTGGATGATCTTCGTCACGCTCATGCTGCCGGTCGAAGTGCGTATCCTGCCGACCTATAAGGTCATCGTTGATCTTGGCATGATCGATACCTATGCAGGTCTCACGCTACCGCTTATGGCATCGGCGACAGCGACGTTCCTCTTCCGTCAGTTCTTTCTCACCATTCCGGGTGAACTGGTAGAAGCTGCACGCATCGACAATGCAGGGCCATTCCGCTTTATGCGCGATATCCTGCTGCCTCTGTCAAAGACGAATATCGCTGCCCTCTTCGTCATTCTCTTCATTTATGGCTGGACCCAGTATCTTTGGCCGCTGCTCGTTACCAACGATGCGAAAATGAACACCATCATCATCGGCTTGCGTCGCATGGTGGATTTCGCTGATGCTTCCACACCGTGGAACTACGTCATGGTAACGGCCATTCTGGCTATCATACCGCCGATCCTCGTTGTTGTGCTAATGCAGCGCTGGTTCGTCAAAGGTCTCGTGGAAACGGAAAAATAATGAGCAAGATCATTCTTGATAATGTCCGCAAGAGCTATGGCGGCGGTGTTGAAGTCATCAAAGGCGTTTCGCTGGAGATCAAGGACGGTGAGTTCGTCGTTCTGGTTGGTCCATCCGGCTGCGGCAAGTCCACGCTTCTGCGCATGATTGCAGGCCTTGAAGGCATCACTGCCGGCACAATTTCTATTGGCGACCGCGTTGTAAACGATGTGGAACCAGCCGAACGTGACATCGCAATGGTGTTTCAGAACTATGCGCTCTACCCGCATATGTCGGTTCGCGATAACCTCGCTTATGGCTTGAAGAACCGTAAAACGCCAAAGGACGAGATCGAGCGCCGCATCGCCAAGGCTGCGAAAGCGCTTGAAATCGAGCAGTTCCTTGATCGCAAGCCCCGTCAGCTTTCTGGTGGTCAGCGTCAGCGCGTTGCTATGGGGCGCGCTATCGTGCGCGAACCGGCTGCATTCCTTTTTGATGAACCACTGTCGAACCTTGATGCGAAACTTCGCGTACAGATGCGCGTTGAAATCAAGCGTCTCCAGCGGTCGCTTGGAACAACCAGCGTGTATGTAACTCACGACCAGATGGAAGCCATGACCATGGCAGACCGTCTAGTGGTGCTGAACGCCGGCAATATCGAACAGGTTGGCACGCCAATCGAACTTTACGAAAAGCCAGCTTCGACCTTTGTTGCGACCTTCATCGGCTCACCGTCCATGAACCTTCTGGAAAGCGGCGAGAAGAACCTTTGGCAGCCGGGCAAGGCTGTAACGCTTCCTTCGGACAAATACACGTTCGGCGTACGCCCTGAGGACATTCGCATCATCGAGAACGGTGAACCGGAAGCCGACGGATTCAATGCAGAAGTTCGCATCGAAGCCATCGAACTCGTTGGTGCTGAAAGCTATATCCATAGTTCACTCACTGACGGCAAGCCACTGATCTTCCGCGTTCAGGGCCGTTCTGAACATACGATTGATGAAGTTGTGAAGATTGGTGCGTCGGCAAAAGACGTTCATATTTTTGGTGCCGACGGTCGTCGCGCAGGCAACTAATTTCAACATTGGGCGTTCAGGATTTTGAGCGCCCAATGCATTAGAATTCGATTTACAGCGGTTCCAGTTAAGAATGAATCGTAGGAACCGCTGTAACTGCTTGTTTTTACGAATTATCCTACGCAAAACCGCTTCGCACTTTTGCTGGAAATGCTATAATTATCCGTTTTCGTTTTCTTTGTTATGCGCTACAAAAAGTAGAATATTTTTCTCTTTCTGAGGAATGCGCATTACATGACCCATCAGCAGATACTGTCCTTCGCAGTGATTATTCTCATGATGGGGGCATTTATCTGGGGCAAATTTCGCTACGATATTGTGGCTCTTTGTTCGCTGCTGCTGGCTGTTGCAGTTGGCGTCGTCCCTTTCGATCAGGCATTTACCGGTTTCAGCGATGATATCGTTATTATTGTCGGCAGTGCTCTAATTGTAAGTGCTGGGGTCGCCCGTTCGGGTCTGATGCAGGAAGCCGTGCAACGATTCCTGCCAGATATTAACAGCGTGCGATTGCAGCTCGCGGTACTGGTTGCCATTGTGACCGTTCTATCCGCATTCGTGAAAAATGTCGGCGCGCTGGCGATCATGATCCCGGTTGCCTTTCAGTTTGCCCGACGCTCCAACGTCTCACCTTCTACCTTTCTGATGCCGATGGCATTTGGCGCACTTCTTGGTGGCCTGATGACGCAAGTGGGCACCTCGCCCAATATCGTCGTTTCTCGAATAAGAGGTGAAATGGTTGGCGAGCCATTCACAATGTTCGACTTCACGCCAGTCGGCGCGGTTCTGGCAGCGGTAGGCCTTGTTTATCTGGTTACGTTTTATTGGCTGGTTCCGCAGCGCACGCGTGAAAACATTTCGCTTGATGAAGCCATCAAAATCAAGAATTACGCTTCAGAAGCAAGCGTGCTTGGCAACTCTACCATCGTCGGCAAGCGCATCAGCGATCTCATCAAGCCCGCCGAGGGCGAAGCTATGGTGACGTCGATCATTCGCAAAAACAGCCGCATCACGCCCTTGCCCGATACTGTGATTGTCGAGAACGATATCGTTCTGCTCGAAGGTGATCCAAAGGCGTTAGATACGGTAGTCAGCTCTGGCAAGCTTACCCTGTCCAAGAACCGTAACCCATCAGAAACGAGCGGCTCAACAGAAATCGAAACTGTTGAAGCTGTGATTGGAACCAATTCCCGGCTGGTCGGCCTCAATGCGCAACAGCTTGATCTTTACGCCCGCTATGAGGTCAATCTGCTGGCGGTCAGTCGTCCCGGCCAGCGCATTTCCGAACGGCTTAGTGAAGTGCGTCTGAGTTTTGGCGATGTTGTGGTTCTGCAGGGCAGGCAGGCAAGCCTTTCTAACTTTCTGACAGAATTTGAGCTGCTGCCATTGGCTCGCCGCAAGTTGATGCTTGGCAGTGTGAGGCGCGGGCTTATCCCGCTTGCCATCCTGATTGCAGCGATTGGCGCTACCGCGCTCAGTCTTGTTCCCGTTGCCGTGGCATTCTTTGCTGCAGCAGTTGCGATGCTGCTTTTCAAGGTCATACCGATCAATGAGGTTTATGACGAGATTGACGGGCCTATTCTGGTGATGCTCGCAGCGCTTATCCCGGTATCCGATGCTTTAAGAACAACGGGTGGCACTGAACTGATTGCCGAAGGCTTGGCCAGTATCGGTCACCAGCTACCACCAGCTGGCGCGCTGGCACTTATTCTGGTTACGGCCATGATGGTTACGCCATTTCTCAATAATGCGGCAACTGTGCTGGTGATGGCTCCGATTGCGACAAGCTTTGCCTCTGGCCTTGGTTTTAAACCGGAAGCTTTCCTTATGGCCGTGGCAATTGGCGCGGGTTGCGATTTCCTCACACCAATCGGGCACCAGTGCAATACGCTTGTGATGGGACCGGGCGGCTACAAGTTCAGTGATTATCCGAGACTTGGATTGCCACTATCAATCATTATCGCGCTTGTGACTGTGCCTGCACTGATGTTCTTCTGGCCTCTAAGATAGCTCAGCCTTCGCAGAGCGGAGCCACTCAAGGCTTTCTGCGACGATTTCCTCGATCGGATCGACAACATCCACGCGAAACACCAAAGGTTCACCAACCGGGCTTTCCAGCGTGGCAAGCTGGCTTTCCAGCATTGTTACCGGCATAAAATGGCCAGTACGATGCCCCATATGTTCATGCAGAACTTCAAAGCTTCCATCGAGAAACACGAAAGCCAGTTGTCCACTAACCGCTGCACGCAAGCGATCCCGATAGCTCTTTTTCAGCGATGAACATGAAACAATAAGCCCCTGCTCTGCAGCGGCCATTCGTTCGCCGATTTTATCAAGCCACGGCCATCGGTCTTCATCCTGCAAAGGAATGCCGGACGCCATTTTATCGACGTTGGATTTTGGGTGAAGACTATCACCCTCCAGAAAGGGCAGATGAAGAGACTCTGCCAACTTTTCGCCAACCGTCGATTTTCCAGACCCGGACACACCCATAACGATGATATGCAAATTCATTGTCCTTAAAATGTTTCGAGCTTGAGATTGACGCGGCTGGCTGCACCCACAACGTGCTGGCGCATGACTTCGCGTGCTTTGAGAGGATCACGCACCGCAATCGCATCACGGATCGCCTGATGTTCCGCGATCGTGATTTCGACGATCTCTTCAAGCACCGCACGCGCGCGTGCAGCACGTATTGCCTGACTGATACGCTCCGCTATGAAACCAAGCACAAGCGGGAAATATTCATTATGCGTGGCAGCTGCGACCGCCCGGTGAAAAGCGAGATCGGCAGCGATCCCCTCATCCGTCCACTTTTCTCGGCCAGTCATTTCAGCGAGAGCTTCGTCTAGCCTGCTCATGTCTTCGGCTGTGTGATGCACAGCGGCGAGGCCTGCGGCTTCAATCTCCAGCGCCATACGAAGCTGAAACAGGCTTTGAAAATGATCCCGGTCCGCGAGTGTTTCCGGTTCAATGCGGATCGCTTGGCGACGGTCGGGTTCGGTGACGAATGCACCAACACCCTGACGCGTTTCGATCAATCCTTCATTACGCAACTGGGCAATCGCTTCACGGATGACCGAACGGCTAACGCCGAAGCTCTGTGCAAGATTGTGTTCGGTCGGCAGTTTTTGCCCAGGCAGAAAACTGCCTTCAGTTATCTGTCGCACAATCTCTGAAGCAATACGGGCCGGAAGTTGCTCGTTGCGCCTGATTTCACCGAACACGTTCCGCTCCTCCCTCTGTATTCCTTAGATCTGATTTGTCGTCAGTCCTGAACCAAGTCAAGCGAAAGCTGACATCCGGGATTCATGATCGCATCTGGATCAAGAGCATGTTTAAGGCTTGATAGAAGAGCTTTTCTCACAGGATCAAGCCGCTTTTCGAAATCATCGCGCTTCAAACGCCCAATGCCGTGTTCGGCACTGATACTGCCAGCATAGCGATCAAGAACTGCGTTGATCGTCTCTTTAGCGAGTTTGATTTTCTTATCCTTGATTGCGAGGTCGAGGTCGTTTGGCGGGATGACATTAAGATGCACATTGCCGTCACCGACATGACCATAAGAAATCGCAAGGAATTCTGGCAGGACTGCAGCAAGTTCTGCCTCTGCCTCCGCTACGAATGCTGCGAGCTTTGATAGAGGTACAGAGATATCGGTGCGAAGGTGTTTACCACGCAGCGCCTGACCTTCATTCATTCCTTCACGAAATTGCCAAAGGTTTTGCGCTTGTGCACGCGACGAAGCGATGGTGCCATCAAGCACAAGGCCGCTTTCCAATGTTTCGCTCAAAAATGATTCCATCAAGGCCGCAGTATCGACCAGACCCGAGCCTGAAATCTCCATCAACACATAAGCGGGATATTGCCCCAATGGAGCTACGAGATCCGGAATGGCCTCTTGTGCAAGGGTAAATGCCATCGGCGGCATGAATTCAAAGGCGGACATCAAATCGCAGCACTGAACACGCGCTCGACGATAAAGCGCAATCGCATCTTCGAGCGAATTGAGCCCAAGCATCGCGGTTTCGACTTTGTCGGGCAAAGGCATCAGTTTGATTGCAACAGCTGTAACAATACCGAAAATGCCTTCTGCACCGATAAACAGCTGCTTGAGATCAATCCCGCGGTTATCTTTTCGCAAGGTGGAAAGGTCGTTGAAAATTGAGCCGTCTGGCAGAACAACCTCAAGTCCCAACACCAATTCCCGTGTCATACCGTAGCGCAACACATTGACGCCACCGGCATTGGTGCTGACATTGCCGCCGATACGGCAACTTCCCTGTGCTCCAAGCGCCAGCGGGAAAAACATGCCCTGCGCCGCGAGCTGGTTCTTCATTTCGAGGAGAATGCAGCCAGCTTCTACAATGGCTGAAAAATCGTCAGGGTCGACTTGCCTGATGCGGTTCATACGCTCAAGACTGAGAATTACCACGTCACTCTGACCATCGGGTACACCGCCCTGCACCAGACCAGTGTTTCCACCCTGAGGAATGATTCCAAGCCCCAGTGCGCGGCTCGCTTTAACTGCTAGCGAAACTTCTTCTGTGCTCCGCGGACGCAAGACGGCAACTGCGCCATATTCCACATCGCCAGGAAAATCGCGGCAGAAACGTTGCATCGCATCTGGATCGGTCAGGACCATATCAATTCCAAGCGCCTGCTTCAGCGCTTCTTGCTGTTCCGTGTTCATTTCCAGCACTTCCTGCATGTCAAAACCTCGCACCCAACGACAACACCGCTTCGCAGAAGACTTCGATCGACCCGAAATAGCGGCAGTTCGGCAGGCTAATTCATCCCAATTGCGTTGTTCGACGCATAAAAGAGTTTTCAAGCTTTGAATATATAGTTATCAGACAACCCTACAATATAATTTTGGAGGAGTTAGATTGTGAACTTTTCAGCACAGACGGAAATGATCCGATTCTGATCTGGACATAGTCGCGTCTCCGCGCCGAAACCATCCAATAGCATCTTGAACTGAACAAACCGGGAGGAATATCCGTGCAAGACAAGCATACTCTGAACTCGTCCATCATTTTGCCTGAAGACAGCGCGTCGGCAGTGCTCATTGGGCGCGTGTGGTCGAAGGCTGAAAATGGTCCCTGCCCCGTATTGGTTGTAAATGGCCATGTGCATGATCTTTCCAGCCTTTCTGCAACCGTATCGGGTCTGCTGGAACGCAAGGAGTTGGTAGGGGAGCTGAAAGACATCAGCCGTTTTGCTAACCTTGGTGCGCTTGACGATTATCTTTCTGGCGAAAAGGGTGAATTGCTTGCTCCAATTGATCTTCAGTCGATCAAGGCAGCAGGTGTTACCTTCGCCGACAGTATGCTCGAACGTGTGATCGAAGAGCAGGCGAAGGGTGATCCAAGCCTTGCGCGTGAAGTACGTGACCGTCTGGCACCTGTCATCGGCGACAGTCTGCGCGGCGTAGCGGCAGGTTCTGAGAAGGCGGCACAGGTCAAGGCGTTGCTTCAGGAGATGGGCCTCTGGTCGCAGTATCTGGAAGTCGGCATTGGCCCCGATGCTGAAATTTTCACAAAGTCGCAGCCAATGTCTTCGATGGGCTGCGGTAATACTGTCGGCATTTTGCCAATTTCACAATGGAACAATCCTGAGCCGGAAGTGGTGCTTGCTGTTGCATCTGACGGTCGCATCGTGGGCGCAACGCTTGGCAATGACGTTAATCTGCGTGACGTGGAAGGCCGCTCGGCACTTCTGCTTGGCAAAGCAAAAGACAACAATGCATCATGCGCCATTGGTCCATTCATCCGGCTCTTTGACGGCAATTTCACAATGGATGTTTTGCGTAAGCTTAAGCTATCGCTGAAAGTAACTGGTACTGACGGTTTCGAGATGACCGGCGAAAGCCCGATGGAAGCGATCAGCCGTGATCCGGAAAACCTTGCCGGACAGATGATGAACCGCAACCATCAGTATCCGGATGGCGCTGTTCTTTTCCTGGGCACCATGTTTGCACCGGTCAAAGACCGTCGCGGTGCTGGTCAAGGATTCACGCACGAAATCGGCGACAAGGTGGAGATTTCGACGCCTAAGCTTGGACGACTCGTCAACTGGGTTGATCGTACCGATAATTGCGCCGAATGGACTTTCGGTGTTCGCGCGCTGATCCAGAACCTGCAGAAGCGCAATCTGCTCGACAGAATTTGATACTTAGAAAGGCCGCATATCAGATGATATGCGGCCTTTTTTATTAGCTTAATGGAATGGCATTGCCATCTTTGGAAGATTGGTAAGTGCCCGACATCGCGTCATATTTTGCGCGAATAGCATCAAGTCGTTTTTCCAGTCGTGAGCGATCGGGCTCCGGTAGCGAAGCCACCATCTTCGGAATCGAATGGCTGTGCCAGAAGCTGTTGTCGCGGTTGTAACCACCTGGCTCCAGCGTGAAGACTTCTTTGAGAATTTTCAGATCATGCGGGATCGAAAAAGCGTCGCGTGAATCTTCGTGGCTGAACAGATAGTAGAAATTATCGAAACCACTCCAGGTTATCGCAGACAAACACATGGAGCATGGCTCGTGTGTGGAAAGGAAAACCATTTCCTTCGTATTTGGACGTCCCTGCTCAGGCATTTCATAGAAACGCTTCAACGTGTGGACTTCGCCGTGCCACAGCGGATTTTCGGTCTCATTATTAGTTTCGGCAAGCACCAGAGATAAATCAGACTTGTTCAGCAGAGCCGCACCAAAAACCTTGTTGCCTTCTGCAACACCCTGTTCAGTCAAGGGTATGACGTCTTTTTCGACAACCTCAATCAGTTTTTCGAGCAGTTTCAATTCATCCGATGTCATTACCTCAACTCCCTTAGACTAGAAAGAAAAACGCCGGGGTGTTGCCCCGGCGTTTCGTGTTATTCTGGGAAGAATGCGAAGCGGATCACAAACAGTGCCGCGACGATCCAGGTCGCCAAGTGAACTTCACGAGCCTTACCCGTTACAGACTTCAGCACAACGTAGCTGATGAAGCCAAAAGCCAAACCGTTGGCGATAGAGTAGGTGAACGGAATGGAAAGTGCCGTAAGAGCGGCTGGAGCTGCTTCCGTGATTTCATCCCACATGATTTCCGACAGTTCACGCATCATCAGACATGCGACATAGACAAGCGCCGGTGCCGTAGCATAGGCAGGTACAGAACCAGCCAGTGGCGAAATGAAGAGCGCTGCGAGGAATAGAAGGGCGACGACGAGTGCCGTAAGACCCGTCCGGCCACCAGCCTGAACGCCAGAAGCGCTTTCAACATAAGCGGTCGTGGAAGACGTACCGAGCAGCGAACCACCGAGAATTGCGGTGCTATCCGCAAACAATGCCTTACCCAGACGGTTTGGCTTGCCCGGTTCAATCAGTCCGCCACGCTTCGCGACGCCGATCAGCGTGCCGGTCGCATCGAACACTTCAACCAGTACGAAAACCAGAATGACGTGCAGAATGCCGGTGTGCAGTGCACCCATGATATCGAGCTGCAGGAATGTAGGCGCAAGGCTCGGAGGAGCGGAGAACACGCCACCAAACTGCGTAATGCCAAGCGAAATCGACGCAATGGTAACGACAAGAATACCGATCAGGATCGCACCGCGAACCTTGAGCGCATCGAGAGCTGCAATGATGAAGAAACCAGCAATCGCCAGAAGAGGACCAGCTTCGCGCAGATCGCCAAGACCGACGAGCGTTGCAGGATTGTCGACGACGACGCCTGCGCTCTTCAAACCGATCAGCGCCAAGAACATACCGATACCGGCAGCAATCGCACTTCTTAGCGAATGCGGAATACCTTCAACCAGCCAACGCCGAATACCTGTCACTGTCAGGAACAGGAAGATGACACCCGAAATGAAGACCGCGCCGAGTGCCTGCTGCCAGGAAAAACCCATAGCGCCAACAACGGTAAAGGCGAAGAAGGCATTGAGGCCCATGCCCGGTGCCATGCCGATTGGCCAATTGGCGACAAGCGCCATGACAATCGAACCAAGAGCTGCCGCAAGACAGGTGGCTACGAATACCGCATTGCGATCCATGCCCGTAGTGGACAGAATATCAGGATTGACGAAGATAATGTAAGACATCGTCAGGAAGGTGGTCACACCAGCGATCACTTCCGTTCTCACCGACGTGCCATGTTCCTGCAATTTGAACAGCTTTTCCAGCATGATCCCTCCAGGGCAAAAAGCGCGCATTGAAAGGCACCAATAAACAGCCGAGCGCAATTGCTTGCGACCAGCCGGTTGAAATCGGTGCAATCTGTTGCGATTGCCGTATTTGTTAGCCGCAGCCGCATTTTACGCGAGCGGATTTGTTCCCCATACACCCAACGCGATCAAAAACACAGTTCTGCCGCAAGAATGCCTGTTTATTAACGTGATTTAGTTTGGACTGACTTTCAAAACCGCGCCAGTCACCTATTCAGGCTTTAATTTTTGAAAGAGCTTCAAAAATGGTAGCTGTCTAAGTTGCCAATCTTAAAGCTATCTATCTGATTAAGTGGTAGTTTTTAGCAAGATGCCGGTTCCATACATGCCGAAAGCGAAAAACGTATGTGCGACAAGATTGAGGATACGGACATTTCGCGCGTTTGGCAAACGCGATGCAGCCCAACCGATTCCCAATCCTGGTTGAAGCAGAAACCATCCAGCTGCAACAGTCAGGATGCCGAATATCCATGCAGGTAGGAAAATTGGATTCGCAAACCACGCCGCGCCGCCATAAAGCGCAAAGATAATGCCATAAAGAATGCCGACCGCGTAATGGCCGATCCAGCCAAGTGCAACTTCGTGTGCATAAGGCTTTGATGCTGAGATGTCATCGTGGAATATCTGCCCGTCACGCAAATGCCAGAACCAGCGGCCGACGAGCCCCCAGTTGGGGCGAGATTGACCGGGAAGCAGTGATAGAACCAATGCCCAGACGTCCATTACGATCGTCGCACGAGTTCCGATCAATATACCATTGACGATGAGATTAAGCATGGGCTGGTCCTCGCGGTATCGGGTAGCCACATAACCGTGTGACCACCCGACACGCAAGGCATATAATCAGTTTGAATGACTGCTCGACAATAAGACAAACGCAAATATGCTTCGTGTTAACAGTCGAAGTAGTTTTTCGGTCATGAAAGGCTCGATAATTTGGCGGCGATGAAGACTGATAAACTATCATTGGCATCTTTTGAGATGCCGTCTTCATCGCCAGCCCCCGCAACACTTGGATATATCGAGAGCGCTCTGCTGTTCAAGTGACAGAAGTCCCATATTAGATATCGTTTTGTCTCATTGGCCGTTGCCAGAACAAGGCGCGAATAAGTCTGCAGCCTTTGGTCGGATACGGAATTTTCTGAGAAACTTTACGGGCGCAGAAAACGGCCCTTCAACAGAATAAATGTATAATATACTTATTAAATAACAAAAGCGCCGGGACTGGAGCACCGACGCTTTGTTACATTATTTCAGTTTCACTTTCGGGGCGATCAATTATCAGCCGCACCATCAGTGATTACTTACCGAAAACTGCGCTCTGGATCTGCGAACGCGATACGCCGATATCGGCAAGAAGATGGTCGTCCATTGCACCCAGTTCACGGATTGCGCGACGACGGGAAACGTACTGCTGGAATTTCTGACGAATGTTCATTTCTTTTCTCCTCGTTGGATGCCTCTTAAATAGTCTTTTGCACAAAATTCCACCACGGATATGATTGCAAATGAGGCATGCGTTTTCGGTGGAGCTCGTCTTCTTGAAAACGCCGCAATCGCCTACGCCATAGGGGATAGCGGTAAGTCGATTTTTTGAGTTTTTACCAAATTGTCTTTTGCAAAACCGGCTTCAATCGATTAATCCGGTCATTGGAGGAGATTATCTCTAGCCCCCCTGCGGATGTCACCATGCTTTACGGTATTTTTCTCGCGTTTGCGTCCTATGCTGCATTCGCTATAAGCGACGCCTGCGTCAAGTTTCTCGACGGCACATTGTCGCCTTACGAAATCGCCTTTTATGGTGCCGTTCTGGGTGTGTTAGCCATACCGTTCATCAAGAAGCCCGAAGATGAATGGCTCGATATGTTTCGAACCACAAATATAAAGCTGTGGTTACTTCGCACACTTACCGCTGCGATGGGTGTCATCGGCAGCGTTGTCGCCTTCACACATCTGTCGATGGCCGAAGCTTTCGCGCTTATCTTTCTGCTTCCGGCCTTTGTGACGATCCTTTCCGTGCTCTTTCTCAAAGAGCAGGTCGGCTGGCGTCGTTGGTCGGCCGTGATTATCGGTTTTATCGGTGTGCTTGTTGTGCTGCGCCCTGGTTTTCGCGAACTCTCTATCGGTCATCTCGGCGCGTTGGGCGGCGGGCTTGGCGGCGCATTCAGCATCGTAATCTTTCGCGCAATGGGTAAGAAGGAAAAGCGTATCTCGCTTTATACCGCTGGCCTTATCGGACCGATCCTTATCTGCGGCGCATTGATGATCCCGAGCTATCAGACACCTTCAGCCGTTCAATGGGGCTATCTCGCGGGCTATGGACTGCTTGCAGCCCTTGCAAATATTCTGCTGATGCTGGCAGCACAACGTGCACCGGCAAGCGCTATCGCCTCCCCGCAATACAGCCAGATGATCTGGGCAATTCTATTCGGCTATTTCATTTTCCATGACCATATCGATCTGCCGATGCTTATCGGCATTATCCTGATCACAATTTCCGGCCTGTTTACTTTCGTTCGCGAACGCCAGCGTGGTGTGGAAGGTCCGGCGGCAGTAGCTACTTCCGATCCATCGCCCGCTTTGGCAGAAGAGAAATAGCCCAATCCTCTCACAGGATTGATTATTATAGGGCGATATCAAACCCGAAACTGGTTTTCAGTTTCGGGTGACGTGCTATAACGGCTCACGTTCATGTCCCGCCCACGCTTCTACCTGAAATTCCATCAGTCAATCAAAAGCGTCCTGCGCGGGATTTGGCACGACAACGAGATTGAAGAAGGATGAAGACGATGGCCGAGAACCGGGCAATGTGGACCTATTACAAAGGCGAATGGCATGAAGGCGATGTTCGTATTCTTGGCGCTGCCTCCCACGCGACCTGGCTTGGTTCGCTCGTATTCGACGGCGCTCGCCTTTTTGAAGGTGTAACACCTGATCTTGATCGCCACTCCGCGCGCGCAAATGACTCAGCGCGTGCGCTCGGTCTGGCACCAACGCTCAGCGGCAACGATATTGAAGCTTTGGCTCGCGAAGGCCTCAAAAAGTTCGAGCCCGGCACTGACGTATATATTCGCCCAATGTACTGGGCCGAAGAAGGCGATACCAGCACGGTTGCCGCCGCACCTGAATCGACAGATTTTGCGCTGTGTCTCGAAGCAATCCCTATGGTCGAGCCAAAAGGCTTTACTATCACGACAACATCCTTTCGTCGCCCTTATCTTGAGGTGATGCCCGTCAATGCCAAGGCCGCATGCCTTTATCCGAATAACGGCCGTATGCTCCTTGAAGCAAAAGCTAAAGGCTTTCACAATGCGCTGGTTACAGACGTTCTCGGCAATGTTGCCGAAACTGCTACATCCAACGTTTTCATGGTGCGCGGTGGAGAAGTCTTCACGCCAGTTCCGAATGGTACTTTCCTCAATGGCATTACGCGTCAGCGCGTGATCGGACTGCTCCGCCAAGCAGGCGTCAGCGTTCATGAAACCACGCTCTCGGTGCAGGATTTCCGCGAAGCAGAAGAAATCTTCTCTACCGGCAATATGAGCAAGGTGGTGCCGATCATCGGTTTTGATGAACGTAAACTCGAGTATGGCGCTATAGCCAAGCGCGCGCGTTCGCTCTACTGGGAATGGGCGCATAGCTGATAAATACAGCTTAAACCCTCGTTTGATTCCAATAACGGTTACTGCCTGAATGCTTGAGCATACCCCTTTGTTTATGACAGTAGCCGTTGTTGCAGCCTTTCTGGTAGGCTTATCAAAGGGTGGCTTACCATCTGTCGGCACGCTTTCAGTGCCTCTGATGGCGTTGGTGATCTCACCTGTAACGGCAGCAGCTCTTCTGCTGCCGATCTATGTCGTCAGCGACATGTTTGGTCTCTATCTTTACCGTCATCATTTCTCGAAACGTAATCTGGCGATCCTGACGCCAGCCGCCATCGTCGGCATCGGCCTTGGCTGGTTCTTCAGCTCGCACCTTTCAAGCACGTTCATTGGGATGCTTGTGGGGCTTGTCGGTCTCTTCTTTTGCTTCAATGTCTGGGTTGGCGCAAAGTACCGCCGTCAGGCGCGCAAAGCCGATATTCCCCGTGGCACCTTCTGGGGTATCATCACCGGTCTTACCAGCTTCGTTTCGCATTCTGGCGCACCACCATTTCAAATGTATGTCCTGCCGCAACATCTCGAAAAGCTAGTCTTCGCAGGCACTTCGACCATTCTTTTTGCAATCGTCAATGCGGTTAAGCTCATCCCTTACTGGCAGTTGCAGCAGTTTTCCAATCTCGACTGGTCACTCGGTCTCTGGCTTTTGCCTGCCGCTATTATCGGTACGTTCGTTGGCGCAAAGCTCACACGCATCATGCCGGACGGTCCGTTTTTTCTTTTGGTGCAGCTCACGCTTTTCGGTCTTTCAATCAAGTTGATCGCCGACTGGGTTCTGCCATTCCTCTCAGCCTGACGGGCACTTGCCAGCCGCATTTGCATAAGCCACTCTGCCCGTGAGGGAGGATGCGGGTATGAAAAATGCGGATGCGATCATAATTGGTGCGGGCCTTGCCGGGCTTGTGGCAGCACATGAACTGACAAGTGCGGGCAGAAAGGTCATTCTACTTGAGCAGGAAGGCGAAAATTCGGTCGGCGGACAGGCCTTCTGGTCGCTCGGCGGCCTGTTTATGGTGGACAGCCCTGAGCAACGACGTCTTGGCATAAAAGATAATCTCGACCTCGCCCGCCAGGATTGGCTCGGATCGGCACAATTTGATCGCCCCGAGGATCATTGGCCGAAACAATGGGCAGAAGCCTATCTACAATTTGCAGCGGGTGAGATGCGTTCCTGGCTGCACAGTTTGGGTATGCGATGGTTTCCGGTCGTTGGCTGGGCAGAGCGTGGCGGCGGACAGGCTCATGGCCATGGCAATTCGGTTCCACGTTTTCATGTAACGTGGGGCACAGGGCCAGGCGTGGTGGCTCCTTTTGAGCGCCTTATGCGAGAAGCAATCTCTAGTGGCCTGCTGACACTCAAATGCCGCCACCGCGTCAATGAGATTATAACAACCAATGGACGAGCAAGCGGCGTACGTGGTGATATCCTGACGCCATCGACCGTCGAGCGCGGGCAATCATCATCACGCGATGTTGAGAGCCAGTTTGAGCTTACAGCCAATTGCGTGATTGTCACCTCGGGCGGCATTGGCGGCGATCCGGAACGTGTTCGCAAGGCATGGCCGCGTGATCGCCTTGGCAATCCACCTCAGAATATGGTGCTTGGCGTACCAGCGCATGTGGATGGGCGCGGCATAGACATCGCCATCGCCGCTGGCGGGCATGTGATCAATGGTGACCGCATGTGGCACTATACAGAGGGGCTCCGAAACTGGAATCCGATATGGCCCAATCACGGCATTCGTATTCTTCCGGGACCATCATCCATGTGGTTCGACGCGGAAGGCAACAGGATGCCCTCACCTTGCCTCCCTGGCTTCGATACACTCGGCACCTTGAAGCACATTCTCGCAACGGGACATGAATATTCGTGGTTCATACTGACCGAAAAAATCATTCGCAAAGAATTCTCGCTTTCCGGTTCTGAACAAAATCCCGACCTGACCGGCAAAGACTGGAAACTGCTTATCAAAAGCAGATTAGGCAAAGCCCCGCCCCCGCCAGTCAAGGCATTCATTGACCATGGCGAGGATTTCGTCACGGCGAAGAGCCTTGAAGAGCTTGTGGCCAAGATGAACAAGCTAACCGACAGTAAGCTGCTGGATGCAACACATATCCGCAACCAGATTGAAGCACGCGACCGGGAAGTCACCAATCGCTATTCCAAGGACGCGCAAATCATGGCCATCCACAATGCGCGTTCCTATATCGGCGACAAGCTGACCCGCGCTGTCCCACTTCATGCTTTGCTTGATCCAGCCAATGGTCCGCTGATTGCAGTCAAACTTAATATTTTGACCCGAAAAACACTAGGCGGGCTGCATACCGACATTAACGCAGCTGTTTTGGACAAGAACGGCGCGCCGGTTGTTGGCCTTTATGCAGCTGGCGAAGCAGCAGGCTTTGGTGGCGGCGGATATCATGGCTATAATGCGCTGGAAGGAACCTTCCTTGGTGGCTGCATCTTTTCTGGACGAACAGCGGGACGTGCTGCGGCAAAGATGCTCTGATGGTTCGCCTGTGACGGAACCAGAACCACCAGCCCTGCGTTCGTTAAACAATGACGTCATGGAGGCAAATCATTATGGTTGAACTGGTCAACAATATCGAAAACATCGAATTCATTATCGCCAAGGCGCGCGAATATGATGTGCAAGTTCCGGCGGTCGATGAAAACCCTGGTTCCAATGCTTCCGATGACGGCGATATCGATATTCTTGATGCTTCGGTTGATAATCCGACGCGCAAGGAGCTTGTCGCGGCAATTCGTTCTCTGAATGAAGACGAGAAAGTTGAGTTGTTGGCTTTGGTCTGGGTTGGTCGCGGGGATTTTAGCGCTGAAGAATGGGATGACGCGCTTGCGACCGCAAGTGATCGTCACAATGGACGCGAAGCGAAGTACCTGCTCGGCATACCACTCTTGGGCGACTACATCGAAGAAGGTTTGGAAACGCTCGGTATCGAGTTTGAAGCCTACGATAATGAATAAGAAAAATTGATGTTTCCATTGATCGTTGTGTTTTGACGGCGTCATAGCTGGCGGTTAGTCTGCGCGGCAACTAGGGAAACGGGTGGTTCGCCACCCTTAGGATAAAATTCAAAGCATTGGAGGGTTTCATCATGCTTCAGAAAAATCTGGATCAGAAAACGGATTTCTATATCGACGGTGCATGGCGGTCCCCGCTTGAAGCAAAGACCATCGAAGTCATTAATCCAGCCAATGAGAAGCCTTATGCAGCGATTTCTGCAGGCTCTGAAGCGGATATTGATCTCGCAGTAGCTGCAGCGCGCAAAGCGTTTCCTTCTTGGAGCGAAACGCCTGCTGAAGAACGTATCGACTATCTGCGCCGTATTGTTGAAATCTACGAGCGTCGCCTTGAAGAAATGGCCCAGGCTATTTCCAAGGAAATGGGTGCCCCAATCAAGCTTGCGCGCGAATCTCAGGCCGCGGCCGGTCTGTCGCATACCAAGGCTTTCATCGCTGCTTTTGAGAATTTTGAATTCGAAGAAATTCTATCGCCAAAGCATCCTAATCAAGCCATTGTGCATGAACCTATTGGCGTTTGCGGACTGATTACGCCATGGAACTGGCCGATGAATCAGATCGCACTCAAGGTCATCCCTGCCCTTGCCGTTGGTTGCACAGTCGTGCTCAAACCATCCGAAATCGCACCAATGTCGGCGATGCTATTTGCTGAATTTGTCGATGAAGCAGGTTTGCCGAAGGGCGTATTCAACCTCGTTAACGGCGAAGGTCCTGTCGTTGGCGAAGCCATGTCACAGCATCCAGACATCGACATGATGTCATTTACCGGTTCGACCCGCGCAGGAACGGCTGTTTCGCGTGCAGCGGCTGCGACCGTCAAGCGCGTTTCGCTGGAACTCGGTGGCAAGTCACCTAATATCGTTTTTGCTGATAGTGATCTGGAAAAGGCAATCGAACGTGGTGTGAACCATTGTTTTGAAAACACCGGCCAGTCCTGCAACGCGCCAACACGTATGCTGGTTGAACGCTCGATCTATGAACAGGCGGTCGATTTTGCCAAGAAGACTGCGGCAAAAACGACGGTCGATGACCCATCCAAGGAGGGCGAGCATATCGGCCCACTGTCGTCATCAATCCAGTTCGACAAGGTGCAGGCGTTGATCCAGAAGGGTATTGATGAAGGTGCGCGTCTCGTTGCAGGCGGCACAGGTCGCCCCGATGGCATTTCTGAAGGCGATTTCGTCAAGCCAACCATCTTCGCCGATGTGAACAACGAAATGACTATTGCACGCGAAGAAATCTTCGGGCCCGTGCTGGCGATGATCCCTTTCGATACGGAAGAGGAAGCCATTGCTATCGCCAATGATACGCCATATGGCCTGGCTGCCTATATTCAGACAGGTAGCCCGGAACGCGCAAAACGCGTGGCACGTAAACTCCGCGCTGGCATGATCCAGATCAACGGAACGTCGCGTGCGCCCGGCAGCCCATTTGGCGGCTACAAGCAATCCGGCAATGGGCGCGAAGGCGGCAAGTGGGGGCTGGAAGACTTCATGGAAGTGAAGCTTATCAGCGGCTAAACGCATCCACCGTGTTGAAATGAAAAGCGCCGGAAACCCGGCGCTTTTTTAATGGGAATCCTGCCAGCTACCCTAAGTGGCAAAACGGGCACATGATGGCTTTGTACCCCCGAACCTGTTCCTTGACGGACGAAAGACAAACACAGCAATCAACCGTCAAGGGATGGGTTTATCAGTAAGCTGCACCCAGCTTCAGACTTGCGAACTCCGGTGAATCCAGAAGATCCTGATGATGGGCGCGAGCAACATCTGGATGCGAGCGCAGACGGCTCTTGAGATTGTTCTGGCCCACCTCACGGAACAGCGTGTTAAGCGGATCAACGCTCACACCGCGCTCTTTGGTTTTAAGTTCTTCCGGCAGATCAATGACTGGGATCGTCGCGTCATAGCGAGCACCAAGGAAGAAGGCGACAGAGAAACGCTCTGTTCCGGCGGGCGGCGCAACAACACCATGAACATCGGCGCGAACAAAGCCATTGGTTGCCAATTCAAGCAATTCACCAGTGTTGATGACAAACGTACCCGGCACAGGCGGCGCATCAATCCAGACGCCATCTTCACGCTGTACACGAAGGCCCGGAACAACATCCTGGAGCAGAACGGTAACGAAACCACCGTCCTTGTGTGCGCCAACGCCCTGATCGCTTTCGGCCACATCACGACCCGGATAACGGATAATCTTCAAAAGTTGTGAAGGATGAGGATCATAAATCTGCGCGAAGAAATCTTCGCTCTGACCAAGTGCTTCGGCAATCGCCTTGAGCACATCAATGCCAACGCGGGTGACTTCCGCCTGATAGGCAAGCAGCAATGGCTTTAGTTCCGGCAAGGCATCCGGCCACTGGTTCGGTCCGATTAGACGCTTCCACGCGGGGCTATCCGGACCGATTTCGGCAGGCTCGGCCTCGGTATTAATGTCGAGCTGCTCTCGCCAATCCTGCTCACCGCGAGTGCGCTCAAGACCTGCACGGTTATAGCCACGGAAATGCGACGTGTTAATCATCTCAATCTTGAGCTTTTCTTCGGTCGGCAACGCGAAGAAGCGTTTGGCGGTGGCCACGACATTTTCGATCAGCTTTGGATCGACTCCATGGCCGGTTAAATAGAAAAAGCCGTGGTCATGCAGGGTGCGACGAAGCTCATCGATAAAGCTTTTCCGCTCTTCCGGCGTACCGTTGTAACGCGAAATATCGAGCAGTGGCAGATTGATAGGATGCGAATGCGCGGTCATTTTGTGTCTCCTCTGAATGCTAGCGTGAGCGGCGACTGCGCGCCACACGATGATTGACGATCCGGGCGGCATAATCGCCCGTAACCTGAATAGATTGAACGATAGCAACGAGAATGATGACGACTGCGATCATCACTTCGGGCATGAAACGCTGATAACCAAAGCGGATACCAAGATCGCCAAGACCGCCGCCGCCGACTGTACCAGCCATCGCCGAATAGCCGACAAGGCTTACAAGTGTGACCGTCTGCCCAGCAATAATTCCGGGTAAAGCCTCGGGAAGCAAAACTTTGAAAATGATTTGCATGGGTGTTGCACCCATACTTTCAGCAGCTTCTATAAGACTTTGATCTACCTCACGCATTGCGGTCTCAGCGAGGCGCGCATAGAGCGGAATGATTGCAACAGTCAGCGGTACGATTGCCGCATAAGTGCCAACTGTTGTGCCTGCCACAAGGCGGGTAAACGGAATGATCGCCACCATCAAAATGATAAAGGGCGTAGACCGCACAAGATTGACGATAGTGCCTGCTATACGGTTGAAAAGTGGTCGTTCGAGAAATTGACCGGGGGCCGTGACAACCAGTGCAATGCCGAGTGGCAGACCGATCAACGTGGAAAGAATTGCCGACGCAGCCACCATCATGATTGTCTGCTTGAGCGACTCCAGCAATAGATTGACGAGTGCGGGTGAAAGCAGGTCAGACAACATGGCCCAGCACCTCTCCGTGTAAATCAAGCGACGCTAGATAAGCGAGCACATCTGCGAGATCAGGCTCGCCGTTTTCAGCGATCAACGTCATGATCCCGAGTGGCTTCCCGCCAATATAATCAATGCGACCATGCAGAATATTGGGATTGATGCCAAAACGCTGAATAAGCGTCCCAACCACTGGCGAATGCGCGGCCTCTCCGGAAAAGATGATACGCAAGACCGGGCTTGATCCGGGAACTGCATCAGGCAGAAGCCTCTGGGCAACTTCCGGCGGCAGGTCATGAGCCACAATGCTTGAGAGAAATGAACGCGCGATAGCTGATTTCGGAAAGGCAAAGACGTCGAATGTCGGCCCGGTTTCAACCACACGGCCGCCTTCAAGCACTGTCACATGGTCGGCAATTTGGCGAACCACATCCATTTCATGCGTGATGAGAACGATGGTCAGGCCCAAACGCCGGTTGATATCTTTAAGCAATGCCAAAATCTGTTCGGTGGTTTCGGGATCAAGAGCAGAGGTAGCTTCATCAGATAGAAGGACACTTGGCTCCAGAGCCAGTGCGCGCGCAATGCCCACACGCTGCTTCTGCCCGCCAGACAGTTCCGATGGATAGGCGTCTGCCTTTCCGTTCAAACCTACCAGATCCAGCAGCTCGGTCACTCGCTTGCGAATGGTTTCGCGCGGCACACCAGCCAATTCCATAGGCAACGCTATATTAGCTGCAGCACTTCGGGAAGATAAGAGGCTAAAATGTTGAAATATCATCGATATATCGCGGCGTGCTTGGCGTAAATTACGTCCTTCAAGCTTGCTCACTTCACGCCCGGCAACAAACACCTGACCGCTGGTCGGCTGTACGAGACCGTTCAGGCAACGAACCAATGTGCTTTTGCCCGCGCCTGAGCGGCCGATGATACCATGGATAGCCCCCTTGCCGACGCGTAACGAAACATCGTCCAGAACCGCACCGGCTTTTGGATCGTAAGTCTTCGTAAGCGACTTTACATCGATGACAGGCGGAGCGGAGCCGATCCGGTCCCGCTCTGCTTCAGCTATGCGAACCGAA
Organism: Brucella pseudogrignonensis; assembly: GCF_002252525.1. Lineage (GTDB taxonomy): Bacteria > Pseudomonadota > Alphaproteobacteria > Rhizobiales > Rhizobiaceae > Brucella > Brucella pseudogrignonensis. Next base: position 131,549 of record NZ_NNRM01000048.1, on the reverse strand, counting down.
AGGTTCATCTCACCATCCCGCAATGATATTGCCTTCAAACTTCTTCTCGATGAAGGCTTTGACTTCTGGTGACTTGTACGCTTCGGTCAGCGTTTTCACCCACGGCGCGTCCTTGTTCTTTTCAGCAACAGCGATGAGGCAAAAATAATCAGAAAGCTGATCTTCGATCAGGATCGCATCGCGGCTCGGAACCAGCCCAGCGCTTAACGCGAAGTGAGACGTGATCACCGAAAAATCGACATCTTCCAGTGAGCGGGCGAGCTGCGCCGTTTCCATCGGGATGATCTTCACATTCTTCGGATTTTCAACAATATCGAGTTCAGTGGCATTGAAAGTTACGCCGGGTGTCAGCTTGAGGACTCCGCCCTTTTCGAGAAGCTTTAGAGCGCGTCCGGCATTGCTTGGGTCGTTAGGAATGGTGATCTGTGCACCATCCGGAAGTTCAGCCAAAGTTTTGAACTTATGCGAATACCCGGCCATCGGCAGCAGGACCGTGTTTCCACCGACAGCTACAAGATTAAGCCCACGATCCTTGTTCTGCTGATTGAGATAAGGCGTGTGTTGGAAACCATTGGCATCGAGATCACCGTCATTCGTTGCCGGATCAATCATTGCGCCATCGGAAAACTCGACGATCTCGATCTCGAGCCCCTTGGCTTTCGCGATGGGTGCCAACGCTTCGGCGATCTGGGCGTGCGGACCTGACGTAACACCCAAGCGGATTTTCTCTGCCAATGCGGGCGAAGCCGCAAGCATGGACAACAGGACCGCTGACAGAGCGCCACGAATGAATGGGGTATATTTCATGCAGATATTCCTCGAAGTGATTTTAGGCGCGCATCAGGAGGCGGCGCGCCAGTTCTGTTTTTCTGACCAACGGGCAAGCCGATCGACGGCTTCAGAAAGCGTTGCTTCCGTCTTGGCGAAGCAGAAGCGGACATGGCTTTTCACGTCGCGTTCGCCATAGAAGGACGAAACCGGCACAGGTGTCACACCAGCCTCAAGCGTCAGGCGTCGACAGAAGGCAAGGTCGTCGCCTTCAGGGTCGAGGCCGCTCACATCGGCCACGGCGAAATAGGTTGAAGGCACGTCTGCGATATCGAAGCCTGCTGCCCTTAGTCCACCAACCAGCAAGTCACGACGCGATGCAAGCGTGCTGCGCAATTTGGTGAAATAGTTGTCGGGCAGCAAAAGACCGACGGCGACTGCCGCCTGTAAGGCCGGTGGCGTGGTGAAAGTCACATATTGATGTGCGCGGGAAATGGGCGCGAGAAGTTTTGCATCGGCCGTCACATAGCCAACTTTCCAGCCTGTCACGGAAAAGCTCTTTCCAGCCGATCCAATCCGCACGACACGATCACGAATGCCGGGCACAGCAAGAAGCGAATGAAACGGTCGCCCGTCGAAAATCAGGTGTTCGTAGACCTCATCCGACACGATGGTCAGGTCGTGGTTGATCGTAAGCGAAGCTAGAAACTCAAGTTCTTGCGGATCGAATATCTTGCCAATCGGGTTCATTGGCGTATTGACGACGATCAGCTTGGTCTTTGATGTGATGGCCTTTTCCAGCGCTTCACGCGGCAATTCCCAATGTGGTGGCGTCAGACGAAGCGGGATAACTTTACCGCCCGCGCGACGAATGAGCGTGGCATAGGCATCGTAAACGGGTTCAAAGACGATGACTTCATCACCAGATTCAAGAAGCGCTAGGAACGTATCGGTCAGCGCTTCGGTGGCCCCTGACGTCACTAGAACCTCGGTCTCCCAATCGATCTCAAGACCCAGAAAGCGGCGTGCATTCTCGGCAACCGCCTTGCGCAAGGAAGGCAGCCCAAGCATCGGAGGATATTGATGAGGGCCATCACGTAAAGCCTGAATTGCTGCTTCGACAAGTTCTTGAGGTTCAAAACCTTCAGGAAATCCCTGCCCCAGATTTATGGCACCGGTTTCGGCAGCAAGGCGCGACATGGATTCAAAAATGGAAGTGCCAGATGCACCGAATATAGGATTGACCATCAAATCGCCCCGCTGCGTACTAAGAGTTACGGCGGAACGATAGGGCTTATAAAAAGAGCAAACAAAGCATCGGCTTGCTGTTCTGCATCAGCAACCGGAATGCTTTTCCCAAAATGGCATAAGTAGAATAGTTTTCGACGCCTGCTTAAAAATTGATCACACAATTATCGTCATTCAGTGTTGATGGCGCGTTTTCCAAAGTTCCTCTGCCTTTTTGTAGAACTGGCCGTAACTATCATTGTCTGCAGCAAGAACAGTCATGAGCGCCATCGCGGTAGATGCGATAATCGTCAGCTCTGCACGCTCATCAACGGCGGCACCCGACCAAACGGCGAGCCAGTATTCAAACGAAGTGAGGCTGGAATGCTTATCGGTTCCTGCCTTCGACAAGGTTGGCAATGTGAGGTCCGTTTTCTGTTCGCCGAGCCATCTGTAAACCGTATGCGCATGGTGCGGCACCAGCTCCGCCACATCGCGGCTCGTCGACACGACCGAAACCGACTTTAAATCTAGCAGCGCCGCCGCATCGCGATGCAACTCACGATAGGTTGGTTGAGTGACACCGAGGACCGATGTGGACAACTGCATCGGGTTAAGCAGATGCGCGAGACTGTTGATCGATGACCTCGAGTGAAACAATGGATAAAGCGCGAGCAGGGCGTGAACCTGTGGTGCAAAACCAGCCAATGGCATGAAGCAGATACCATGCGCATTCAGCGCACTTTCAGCCAATGATAGCGAACCCGCAACCGGGATATTGACAGCTTCAGCTGCGAGTTCCAGCTTCCCGGAAAGCTCACCTGTTCCGCAATTGCCATGCATCACGACCGGATAGCCAGCGCGTGCAACAAGAATTGCTGCCAGCATAAACCATGGCGACTGATGTGAGTTTGGCGAGAGATATGCAGGCCAGTCGAGTGCCGGGCGGCGAATGTCGGCCTGCGTTGAGTAATATTTTCGGGCTGCCTGAGCCATACCGGCAAGTTCAGGAGCCGTTTCACCTCGATAATGAATAAGCCGCAATAAAGCGCTGATTTGCATGGGGTCTGCTTCACCTGCAAATATCGTGGTGAAAGCATCTTCCGCTTCGTACATTTCGAGCGGACGTGTGTGACCAACCTTACGGCCGGTGATTGCAATGTATTTCGCGAGCCGCCGAACAGGATCGTTCTCATCCTGAATATTGGCAAATTGGGCCGCAAGCTGTTCAGGGGTGGGATGGTTTTCGAGCTCGATTACCTTACGAATACCCAACGGCGGCGGCGCAACAATAGCGCTCGCCCTCTCCCACCCATGCTTTCTTTTGCAATGCGTCTCCACTGCATCACTGCCGTTGAAGCTCATGAGCGCTTCAGCTTCATTGGCCAGTCTGCGCAAGCGACCACGTAAAGCTTCGGCTTTTGGCGTTGCAATCATGTTTCGACCCGAACGCACGAGGATCGGATCATCGAACTTCTCGCGGATCTGTCCGAGTAGCCGGCTCATGGCCGCAATGCTCAATCCCATCTGCTTTGCAGCACCGCCGACACTGCCTTCCACAAGAAGTGCATCAAGCGCAATCAGCAAGCGCAGCTGCCCCAGTTTCAGGCTTTCGCCCTCCACTTTATCAACCTCTGCCTGAGTTTTCATTCGCTTGCCCGACATTGCTACGACATCCGTTCAGTTGCGTTTTCTGAAACTTGGAATTCTTATAAATCATGACGATTGACGTCACGTTATTGCCATACATAAGGAGAGCTGAAAACTCAACTTTAAGGGTGATATTTATGACCAGCTTGTTTCGGGGATTGCGTACCAATGGTTCGCAGAACAGGCAATTGGCCAGCGGATCGCTTTTTGCAAAAGCCATTCTTGCGGGCACATGCCTTTCGACCGCACTTATTCTAAGCGGCGCAGCTTCTTTCGCACAGACCGCAACCACAGCAGAAGAAGAAGCCGCGAAAAAGAAACAGGCTGAAGCCCAGGCGACCGAACAGGTAAACGCTGCCGGTGGTATCACGCTTAACCAGATCGTTGTTTCGGCGACAGGTTTTGAGCAGAACATAACCGATGCTCCAGCGAGCATTTCGGTTGTACCGGGTGAAGAACTTGAAAAAGGCTCTTATCGCGATCTAGGCGATGCATTGCGCGATGTTCAGGGCGTTGCTGTGACGGGGGCTGCAGCAGAACGTGACATCTTCATTCGCGGCCTTCCGGGCAGCTACACGCTGATCCTCGTTGACGGAAAGCGTCAGAGCACACGCGACGCGCGCACCAACGGCAACTCCGGTTTTGAACAGAGCTTCTTGCCGCCAGCCAACGCTATCGAACGCATCGAAGTTATTCGTGGCCCGATGTCATCGCTTTATGGTTCCGACGCCATGGGCGGCGTGATCAACGTCATCACCAAGAAGGTTTCGGACAAGTGGAGCGGCTCGCTGAGCTTCGACACGACGGTTCAGCAGCACTCGAAGTTCGGTAATTCGCTACAGGGCTCATACTACATGACCGGCCCTCTCGTTCCGAATTTGGTTGGTGTGCAGCTGTGGGGACGCGGCCTCAAGCGTCAGGAAGACAAAATCATCAGCGGCACGCCAGAGCAGCGTGATATCGACATCACCGGTCGCGTGACGATTACGCCAAACGCCGATCACGACATCGTTTTTGAAGCTGGCAAGACGCGCTTGCGCCGCGATTCATCGGTTGGAAACACGATCAACCCTGTAGCAACCGGCAGCACGGCACCGCTCGACACTTATAATATGAACGACCGAAACCACTGGTCGATCAGTCACACAGGCCGTTGGGGTCCAACAACTTCCGAGTTCTCTTTCATGCAGGAAACTGCTCAGAGAACAAACTACACTTGGAACAAGACTCGCGGTGATTTTGTTGAAAGCCTGCGTTCACCGCATATCCGTAACTCTACACTGGACGGCAAGTTCACCACTCCGTTCGAGCTTTATGGCAACCACACACTTGTAACCGGCGGCCAGTTTATCGAAGGCACGCTGACAGATCAGAACCCGGGCCGTCGTACAGGCTTGGACGAAGAGTTCACGATCAAGCAGTGGGCACTTTTCGCTGAAGATGAATGGTGGATCACTCCAGACTTTGCGCTGACCGGTGGCCTGCGCATGGATCACCACGAAATCTACGGTTCGCATTGGAGCCCGCGTGGCTATGCCGTTTGGCACGCCACGGATCAGCTGACCCTCAAGGGCGGCATTTCAACCGGCTTCCGCGCCCCTGAAATTCGCACTATTGCACCCGGTTATGCTTACACGACTGGCGGCGGCAACTGTACCTACGGCCCGACCGGAAACTGCGGCGTCATTATCGGTGATCCAAACCTTCAGCCAGAAAAGAGCACCAGCTATGAAGCCAGTGCGCTTTGGGACAACCAGCAGGGTCTGCGTCTCGGTGCGACATACTTCTACACCGATTTCAAAGACAAGATCGCCAGCAACATTCAGTATGATCCAATCACAGGCCAGCCACTGCGCTGGGCTCAGGACCCGAACTACGTCCTCTATTACAGCTACAACATCGATGAAGCGACAATTCAGGGTGTAGAACTGACGGCAGATTGGGAAGCGACCGACACGATTAAGCTGCGCGGTAGCTATACCTATACCGACTCTGAACAGAAGACCGGCGAATATGCAGGTTTGCCTCTGGCTCGCACGCCAAAGCACATGGCAAACATCCGCGCAGATTGGGAAACACCAGTCGATGGTCTGACTGCATGGGCGGCTGGTAACTATCACGGCCCTGAAATCAACGCCGGTCTGCGTATCGGCACTGTTGGTGAGCCATATGCCTATAACAGCAGAGGTCAGGTTATCGCCCGCAAATATAAGGGCTATGCCACTTTCGACCTCGGTGGCTCTTATGAATTCAGTGAGAACGTCACACTCAATGCTGCCGTCTACAACATCTTCGATAAGAAGGTCACAGTGGACGAAATCAACAATGTGGTTGAAGGCCGTCGTCTCTGGCTCGGCATGACCTCACGCTTCTAACGCACATTATGACGCCAGCTGATTTTGGCTGGCGTCATTTCTTTATGAAATGGATGCTCCCGTGAGCAAGACAAAGAACGTAATTTTGAAGGTCTGCCTCATGTTCGGAAGCATTCTCGTGAACGCCTCTGCACATGCTGGAAAGCCGCAAGTCGACTCCTTTGACATGCAGGCGAACGGCATCGACTATCGAATTTTCGTGGCTGCACCCGCTGAAAAAGCGCCTGCCAATGGTTTTCCCGTTGTCTATATGAGTGATGGCAATCGGATGTTGCCAATCGCAGCCAAGCTGATGGAAGATAATCCTCAGCTCAACGCAGTGTTTGTCGGCATCGGTTATCCGACCGAAGACAAGGACGAAATCGTCCGCCTGCGCTATTTCGATCTCACGCCTTCGACACCAGACGAATTGATCCCTGTTCAGACCAATATTCCGAAAACTGGCGGACGTGACGCGTTCTTCGATTTTATTGATCATCAGGTAAAAGCGGAAGTCGAAAAGCGTTTTGCTATCGACAAGAACAAGCAGGCTCTTTTTGGGCATTCGCTGGGTGGGCTTTTCACGCTTTATGCGCTCTTCAATCATTCGGATTCATTTCAGACTTATGCTGCCGCAGACCCATCGATCTGGTGGAATGGACGCTCGATTCTCACCGACAAGGATCGGTTTGTGGAGGCATTCAAAGCCGATCCGAAACCGATGCGACTGCTTGTTGAATCATCCGGCAAGCGCGGCGAACGCCCAGGTCAGTCAAAGGAAGATACTGAGCGTCTGAAGAAGCTGCGCGGCGGACCTTCGGGTGCAGACATTCAGACCGAGTTGAAACAACTTCCGGGCTTTGAGGTCGCCTATCGTCGCTTCGATAACGAAAGCCACGGTTCGATGATCCCGCTCACGGTCGAAGACAGCTTGAAATTCATCCTGCTCAATGAGAGCCCAGACCAACAAAACAACTGAATTGTGGTCTTCCGGCTTTGACTGGAAGAAAACCGGACTATAAAGCACAAGATTGACGAAAGGATTGAACGCCATGCTGAAAATCAGCCGACATTTTTCCCGTCTGTTTGGCGCAGCACTTGTTGCCACAGCCCTTGCCTCCGGCGCGAACGCTGCTGATGTGGCAGTCAAACACGCCCAAGGCGAAACAACGGTTGCAACCAATCCTGAAAAAGTCGTCGTGTTCGATTTCGCAACGCTCGACAATCTTGATCGCCTTGGCGTGAAGATCATCGGCGTTCCTGGCAGCATCGCTTTCCCGGAATATCTCAAGAAATACGACGGCGCAGATTACACGAAAGTCGGCACGCTTTTTGAACCTGACTATGAAGCGGTTAATGCAGCCGAACCTGACCTGATCATTGTCGGCGGTCGCTCGGCTGCAAAATATGGTGAGCTCGCAAAGATTGCACCGACCATCGATCTGACTGTTCCAGCCAAGGAATTCATTTCCGGCACCGAAGCCAATATCGAAAAGCTGGGCCAGATTTTTGGCAAGGAAACCGAAGCCAAGGCTGAAGTCGACAAGCTCAATAGCGAACTCGCAGCACTGAAAGAAAAGACCAAGGGCAAAGGCAAGGGTCTGATGATCCTGACGTCCGGCGGTAAAATCAGCGCCTATGGTCCGGGTTCACGCTTCGGCGTATTGCATGACAGCTTCGGCGTTGAACCAGCAGCGCCCGATCTTTCTGTCGGCAATCATGGCCAGCCAGTCAGCTCGGAATTCATTCTTGAAACCAATCCGGATTGGCTTTTCGTGCTCGACCGCGATGCAGCCATCGGTCGTGAAGGCACTTCCGCTAAGCAATTGCTCGACAATGAACTCGTGCGTCAGACCAACGCCTGGAAGAACGATCAGGTCGTCTATCTGAACGCGCAGAACTGGTATCTCGTCGGCGGTGGCCTTGGTGCACTGCACAACACGATCCAGCAGCTTTCAGCGGCTTTTGACAAAGCGAAATAATATCTTCTGACCCAGTCATTTCGGGCCGCACAATTTGTGGCCCGATTTCATGACAAGGCAAGAGAACGGGAATTAAGCGTGAAGGCACTCGCCGCAGCTATAGTTGTTGTCGTCATACTGGCTTTTATCAGCCCGTTTATCGGCGTCAGCGATGTATCGCTCAGCACATTGTTTGGCGCAAATAGCACTGATCGCGCAGCAGAAGTTCTGCTGATCAGCCGCATACCGCGTACGCTTGCAATCATTCTTGCCGGCATGTCGATGGCTGTGGCCGGAATGATCATGCAGATGCTGACCCGCAATCGTTTTGTTGAGCCGTCAACAGCCGGAACGGTTGAATCTGCAAGCCTCGGCATTCTGCTCGTTATTCTGTTTGCACCTGACACACCGGTTTTCGGCAAGATGCTGGTAGCATCCGTTACGGCCCTTGCAGGCACGGCGCTTTTTCTGCGCATCCTGCGCAGCATTCCATTGCGTTCGGTACTCGTAGTGCCGCTTGTCGGCATCATGCTGGGCGGCGTAATCAGCGCCGTGACGACCTTCATCGCCTATCGTTATGATCTGCTGCAAGCGCTCAATTCATGGACAACCGGCGATTTCTCGGGCGTGCTGCGCGGTCGTTATGAGTTGCTGTATCTTTCATTCGCCCTCACCGTCATCGCATATATTGCGGCTGATCGTTTCACAGTCGCTGGGATGGGCGAAGATTTCACGACCAATCTCGGTCTCAACTATCGACGCGTTGTGACCCTCGGGCTTGTGATCGTGTCTATGGTAAGTGCCAGCGTGGTCGTGACGGTGGGCATGATCCCTTTTCTGGGCCTCATCGTACCAAATGTGGTCAGCATGTTCATTGGCGATAATATGCGCCGCGCCGTGCCATGGGTGGCCGTGCTTGGCGCTGGACTGGTGCTAGCCTGCGATATCGTCGGGCGCATCATCCGCTTTCCCTATGAAATCCCCATCGGCACGATGATGGGCGTCGTTGGCAGCGCGATCTTCCTCTATCTGCTTTTGCGTCGGGGATCACGCCTTGCTTAAACGTCCCGGCTTCATCATCGCGCTTCTTTCGATCCTCGTCATTATTTCCTGCGCAGCTTTCATGACGCTGGGAGCTAAGGGCAGTTGGTCTTTCATCCTTACCTTCCGCGGCACCAAGCTTGCGGCAATGGTGCTGGTAGCCTATTCGATTGCTGTCTCGACCGTGCTGTTTCAGACCGTCACCAACAACCGCATTCTCACTCCCTCCATCATGGGGTTTGATGCGCTTTATATTCTGATCCAAACTTTGGCAGTTTTCGCCTTTGGCGCTATCCATGTGAACGGGATCGGCCCAAATGGCCGTTTCTTCGCCGAGACGGCAATAATGGTGGTCTTTGCCAGCACACTTTATGCTTGGCTGTTTTCAGGTGCTGCGCGCAGCCTGCATCTGGTCATGCTTGTCGGCATTGTGTTCGGTGTTTTCTTCCGAAGCCTGTCGAACCTCATGCAACGCATGATCGACCCGAATGAATTCGCCGTGCTTCAGGACCGTTTCTTTGCAAGCTTCAACAGTGTTAACGCGGATATTCTGTTGCTCGCAGCAATTATCGTGGCAGTGGTCACGCTTTACGGCCTGCGTTTTCTCAATGTCTTTGATGTTTTATCGCTGGGACGCGATCCGGCAATCAATCTGGGCGTCGATCATAGCCGCGTTGTGCATCGCATTCTGCTGATCGTCACGATCCTTGTTTCCGTCTCAACAGCACTCGTTGGCCCTATCACCTTCTTCGGTCTGCTTGTCGCCAATCTGGCTTACATGATTGCTGGTTCATCCAAGCATCGTATCGTGCTGCCTATTGCTGTATTGCTCGCAATCCTATGCATTGTCGGCGGACAAACCATTCTTGAGCGCGTTTTTTCGTTCGATACTGCGCTCAGTGTCATCATCGAGTTTCTGGGCGGGCTCGTCTTTATCATCCTTCTCGTCAGGGGAAACGCACGTTGATCGAAATAAACCAGGTCAGTAAATCCTATAGAGATGCGATCGTCGTTGATGATGTGACGCTGCAATTGCCAGCACGCGGCATTACCTCGATCATCGGACCGAATGGTGCTGGAAAGTCCACCTTGCTTTCCATGGTCAGCCGCCTGCTTCCCATGTGTAAAGGCCGCATCACGGTCGATGGGCTGGATGTATCGACCACGTCGGGTGATGTGCTGGCAAAACGGCTTTCGATCTTAAGGCAGGACAATGCCATTAACTCGCGCCTAACAGTACGCGATTTGGTGACTTTCGGGCGTTATCCGCATTCCAAGGGCCGCCCGACACGAGAAGACCTCGACCACGTCGATCAGGCAATCGGCTATCTCGAGCTAGAAGAGCTAAGCGACCGTTTTCTCGATGAGCTTTCGGGCGGACAGCGCCAGCGCGCTTTCGTGGCGATGGTTCTCTGCCAGAACACAGATTACGTTCTGCTGGATGAGCCGCTCAACAATCTCGACATGAAGCACTCTGCTTCGATGATGAAACTGCTACGGCGTGCGGCAAATGAACTGGGCAAGACAGTCGTGCTGGTGCTGCACGACATCAATTTCGCATCCTGCTATTCAGACCATATCGTTGCGATGCGCAAGGGCAAGGTCGTCCATCAGGGATCACCGGAAGAACTCATTCAGCCCGATATTCTGCGGGATATTTACGAGATGGAGATTGCCGTCGAAATGATCGGGGGCAATCGCATTGGCATTTACTATCTTTAGAGCGCCGATCCGATTAAATCAGCTCAACGCTCTAAAATTTTCTTTAACGCGCATCTTTTCCGAAAACCGCTTCACACTTTTCGGGATGCGCTTTTAGTTAGGCAATCGGCTCGCTCGGAAAGAGCAGCTGCAAGGCTCCATAAGCCGAGAGCACGGTTTCCATCTGCGCCGTATGGCCTTTGACAAAGGCATCGCCATAGATGGTTTCGTCCGGATATTCGGTAATCAGCGTCAGCGGAACTGTGTGACGATCATCAACACCGACCAGACATGGGAAGCCGTTGATAATGCGGAAACCTGTTTCGCCTGCATGTTGCTCGAAAAGCTTGATCTGCGCATCGTTGTAATCAAGCAGACCATCGATGGCACCAAGATGCCTGGTCACGTGATCCATCAGCTGTTCGGCTTCTTTTTCCCATGACGCATGATGGCGAATAATCAGGAAGAAGCCTTTTGGCAGCGTCCACATCGCAAAGGATCGAGGAACATATCCAGACAGCGGGCGTGTCCATTCATGCGACGGATAGCCATGTAAATTGACATGCAGCTTCGCATTGGTGCGCGCCTCCGCCTCTACACGGATTGCTTTCTCAAAAAGCCCCTCGCCGCTGCGATATTCAAGATCATCACCCAGAGCAGTATAGCGCGACGCATGATGCATATGATGTGGCTGCAAAACGCACAGACGCTTATGGATTTCATATCCGTCCGGGTTTTCCTGCGGCGAGATCGTGAAGTGCGCGCCATCGCGTGCGCTAAGGCGGCTCGCGGCACGCAACGCTCCGACGATGCCAGTCGTTTCATTGGCATGTTGCCCGGCACTGATCATCATCGCCGTTTCATGGCCCGAAACATAGGTCGCGCGCACGCTGCGACCTGCACGAGTCTTCGCTTCAAAAAGTGAGCCGCCAAGCTTTGCAATCTCTCGGCGGATCTGGTCAGCCGAAAGGGGAGCCTGCGCATTTTCCAGAACTTGCTCGGCAGTCAGTGCATCTGACCTTGCCAGCGGACGTGTTTCCACTTTTACAGTTGGCTCGGCATCACGGAAGCGGACTTCGGGTACGATCTGACCGGGCTGTAAGCCACGATCACCGACCGGACGACCAGACTTTTTCTGGAAAACTTCGAGCAGCGAAAAATAGATATCCTCGTGCAGAGCTTCCGTCAGGCTCAGCGCTTCCTCATCATAGGCAAGGCGTCGATCAGTAATCGGCATGTTGACCGAAATGTTCAGCTCTTCAAAATAGGGCTCGCCCCTGCCCCAGTCATGGGTGGCAATGGTCGAAATCGTATCATGAAACAGCTTTTCATAAGCGGTCTCAAAGCGCGCGTTTTCAACGCTGCCTTCATGCTCGACAATCAGCCAGCCAGTTGGTGAGACAAGCGTTTCGCCGATAAAATCTTCATGCACGCGATTGGGTGCGAAAACACGATGATTTTCAGTGCGACCATCGGCAAATGTGAGGTCGACTTCATAAAAGAAATCATCCTTACCGGACGCACTGAAGCTGATCTTTGCTTCGGGAAGAAGTGCTGTCAGCGGATAGGTTTCCAGCAGAAAACGGTTCTCTACGCAATTGTCATGGCGCGGATAGCGAATTGTTGCAGCCTTGAGTGCTGTCCCGTCCACTTCTTCAAGAAAGAAATGCAGAAGCGGCTTATAGGCTGAACGCAGACGCGCATCGATGCCCGCCTCGCGCAGCTTTGTTTCAGCAGCAAAGCGGCTTGGCTGGTCATCGAACAGCCAGACTTCTACGTTAGCGCCACGCATTTCCGGCTTTGAAAAGCGTTCGATCAACACATTGATTGAACGCGGATAGGTCTTTTCAAAAATCACGCTCATCGCGAAGTCCTGCCAGTTGGATCGAGGCTGTCACGCAGCCAGTCACCCAGAAGGTTGAGGCCAAGCACCGTGAAAAGAATGGCAAGGCCAGGGAACAGGCTCACCCACCACGCAGTCTGGAGATAGGTGCGGCCATCGGCCAGCATTCCACCCCAGCTTGGAATGGTTGAATCAATGCCAAAGCCAAGGAAGGTAAGGCTGGATTCAAGCAGGATGTTGTTGGCCACATTCAGCGTCATCAGAACAATGACCGGGCCGAGCAGATTTGGCAGCAGGTGTTGGAAAATGATGCGCCAGTCCTTCACGCCAATAGCGCGCGCAGACAGGATGAACTCGCGCTCGCGCAGCGAAAGCACTGAGCCGCGCACCAGCCGGGCATATTGCACGCATTGCGAAACAATCAGCAGGATGATCGTGTTGACCAGTCCGCCGCCAAGAATGGCCATGAAGGTGATCGCCAGCAAGATGAACGGCATCGCAAGCTGAACATCGACAAAGCGCATCAGCGCCATATCCCAGAAGCCGCGATAATAGCCTGCCACCAAGCCCATGATCGTGCCGATGATCACCGAACCAATGACGGAGATGAAACCCACAAAAAGTGAGATTTTGCCGCCGATAACGACACGCGCAAGCACGTCGCGGCCGAGCGGGTCAGCACCGAAAATATGAGCCGGATTGACGAATGGCGGCATCAGACGTGCCATCAGGTCGATCTTGTTCGCGCCGGCTGGAAACAGATAGCTCGAGAAAATGACTGCCAGACAGATGGTTCCGGTGAGAAGAAAACCAACAATAAATTCCAGACTGGCAAAGCGGGAAAGCTGGAGTGTTGAGGTTTTGGTCGCCACTTTAGTCGCCATAGGCTCTACTCCGTACGAATTCGCGGATCGACAAGGCCGTAAGCGATGTCCACCAGAAGATTGACGCCGATAATCAGCATCGAAAGGATTGCGATTGTTGCCTGCAGGACCGGATAGTCGCGTCCGGCAACCGCATCGAATGCAAGCGTGCCCATACCCGGCCAGTTGAAGACGCGTTCAACCACAACGATACCGCCCAGGAGGCCACCGAACTGCAAGCCGATATAGGTAATCAGCGGAATAGCGCAGTTACGCAGCGCGTGCTTATAGAGCACCTTGTTTTCGCTCAGACCCTTGGCACGAGCCACCATGATATATTGCGACTGCAGTGTTTCGAGCATCGACGTGCGCACAAGACGAACGTTGGTTGCAGTCAGAATAATGCCCATTGTCAGCGCAGGCATCACGAAGCTTGCAATACCGCTCATACCACTTGGCGGTAGCCATTGCAGATAAATGCCGAACAGCAGGACAAGCATCGTCGCAAGCCAGAAGTTCGGGAAAGACAGACCGACAAGTGAGCAGATGCGAATGAGCTGATCAGCCCATTTACCGCGCGAAACTGCCGCCTTGATGCCAAGTGGCACCGAAATTACAATGGAAACGAACAGCGAGGCGAAAGCCAGCATAAGTGTGGCTGGCAGCGCGCTTCCGACCAAAACGGAAACCTGCGTACCACCGAGGAAGCTGCGTCCAAGATCAAGTGTAAACAGACCTTTGAGGAATTGCCAATATTGAACCAGGAATGGCTGGTTCAAACCCAACCCCTCGCGGATGCGCTCGAGATCGGCTTCCGTGATACTGCCCGCACCTTGCGTCAACATCAGCGCCGGATCGCCCGTCAGGCGGATCGCATATGCGACAAGCAACGTCATCGCGATCAACACGAACAACGCTTGCAAAATTCGTTTTATAAGAAATCCAGCCACCAGAGCGCCTCCGAAATGCAGCGGCAAGCCGATGAACGGCTTGCCGTATCAGTTGGTTTAATCGACGGTTACGTCGGTGAGACGCAGACGGCTATCTGGAACAGGCACGAAGTTCTTCACGCGCTTATTGACGCCGAAGATTGCCTTCAGGTTGTAGAGAGGCATTTCGAGCGCGCGGTCGGCAGCATAATGCGCGATTTCCTGAAGCATCTTTTCACGTTCGCCACGGTCGAGAACCGAACGCTGTGCTTCAAGCATCTTGTCGAGCTTTTCATCCTTGTCGTACGGGTTCCACTTTTCACCCGAATGGTACATCGAGTAAGCGGTGTTATCGTAATCGAAGGTCCAACCACCCCATGCTTGCTGGAACATGGCACCCGTTTTGCCCTGTGGGATAATGTCATTGAGCAGAACATTCGTGTCATAAGGCTTGATGGTTGCATTCACGCCAACCATCTGCAGGAAGCTTGCAACTGCCTGTGCAACTTCGTTGAAGCTCGCATCCTGACCGCGCACGTCAATCTGCACCGTTGCGCCAGGCTGAACACCTGCTTCTTCAAGCAATTTCTTAGCCTGCTCAGGATCATAAGGCAGCGGCTTCATGTTTGGATCGAAACCGAACGACAGTGAACCCTGGAAGCTTGCGATCGCTTCAGCCTGTCCGGCAAGGATCGACTGGATGATCGCATCGCGATCGACAGCCATAATCAACGCCTTACGTACGCGCTCATCCTTGGTGATGCCGTCACGCGTGTTGAAACGAAGGGCATAAACCGACGGCCCCGAGGCTGTAACAAGTTCAAGCTTTGGATCGCCTTCAATCGTCGGGATCATGCCGATTGGGATAGTTGGTGGAATGACCAGATCAACGCGACCAGCTTGAAGTTCAGCTACAGCTGTCGAAGGCTCAGTAATGAAACGATATTCAAGTTCCGAAAGCTTCGGAGCACCGCCCCAATGGTCAGCAAAAGCTTCAAGCTTGATGTTGACCTTTGGCTCATAGGATACGAACTTGAATGGGCCAGTGCCGACTGGATGTGTGTTGAAATAATCATCACCCTTTTCGGTGATGTATTTCGGTGGAACGATCATCGCGCCGTAACCGGCAAGCTTGGTGATCAACACCGGATCTGGCGTCTTGAGGTGAAAATCGACGGTCTTTTCGTCGATGACTTCGACCTTTTCGATTGCGATATAGTTGGAACGCTGCGGACCTTTCGCGCCTTCCTCACCAAGCAGACGATCAAAAGTGAACTTCACCGCTTCTGCGTTGAATGGCTCGCCATCGTGGAACTTCACACCTTCACGCAGATTGAAGCGGATGCGTTTGCCTTCGTCGAGTTCTTCCCACGACGTTGCCAGACCTGGTACGATTTTCAGATCAGGGCCGCGATAGATGAGACCATCAAAAATATTTGTTGCGACCGACGCCCAGTTGACGAGGAACGTATCAATCGGATCCCAGCTGCCCGGATCCTGCGGCGACGAAACGGTGAGTTTGCCTGCGGCGAAAGCCGGTGCCGATGCAATCACAGCTGCCGACAGGGCAGAAGCCAGAAGAGCGGCTTTCAGTGCTTTCTTTATCATTATTTTCCCCTTTGGGTTTAGTTGAAGCATTTCCAGCAAAAGTGTGAAGCGGTTTTTCGTTGGATAATGCGATGAAAAAAGCGGCAATATCTCAGGCGCTTTCGGCGACGAAATGGCCCGATGAAACCTCGCGGTGATTGTAGATCGTTGGCTTGTCGTCGATCCGACGCGTCGTGCTTGGAATTTCTCCTTCAAGCGCTGCGCGTTCAGTCCGTGCCGAAGGATCGGCAACCGGCACAGCTGAAAGCAGGCGCTGCGTATAAGGATGCGTTGGCGTTTCAAAAACCTGACGACGTGAGCCAAGCTCCATAATCTGTCCAAGATAGAGCACAGCGACGCGATGGCTCATTTTTTCAACCACGGCCATGTCATGGCTGATGAAGAGATAAGCCAGCCCATGTTCTTTCTGCAGATCCATAAACAGGTTGATAACCTGCGCCTGAATGGAAACATCGAGCGCCGAAAGCGCTTCATCAGCGATGATAAGCTTCGGCTTTGAAGCAAGCGCACGCGCAATACAGATACGCTGACGCTGACCGCCGGAAAACTCATGCGGGTAACGCGAAGCATATTCCGGACCAAGGCCAACGCGTTCCAGTAGTTCCGCCACGCGCGCATTGATCTCCTTGTTGTTATCAAGAAGGCCGTGGGTGCGGATCGGCTCTGCAATCGAGAAACCAACAGTTTTGCGCGGATCAAGCGAGGCAAACGGATCCTGAAAGATATATTGAACCTCACGGCGCATCTTATAGCGCTCAGAAGAACTCATTTGCGAATAGGCTTTGCCATTAAAGCGGATGTCACCGGAAAGCGGCGACTGGAGTTGCTGGATCGTACGGCCGATGGTCGACTTGCCTGAACCGGATTCACCGACAAGCGCCAGCGTCTCACCCGGATAGATGTCGAAAGCAACCTTCGAGACCGCGTTGCAAACATGGGTGACTTTGCCCAACATGTTCTTCTTGATCGGAAAGCGCACGTAAAGATCATCGACAGCAAGAAGCGGCTTGTCGCTATAGCGTGCCGTGTCCTGAATACGCTCTTCACCCGACAGAACAGGTACGCCATCGCGAATCACCATGACAGGCATACGCTTCGGGAACGCTTCGCCCGTCATGCTGCCGAGTTTCGGAACTGCCGACAAAAGTGTCTGTGTATATGGATGCTTTGGCGCGTCGAAGATGCGGCCAACCGGACCTTCTTCAACCTTTTTGCCCTTCCACATGACGACAACATCGTCTGCCATTTCGGCTACCACGCCCATATCGTGCGTGATGAAAATGACAGCCATTTCAAGCTCTTTCTGCAAATCTTTGATGATATGCAGAATCTGCGCCTGAATGGTGACATCGAGTGCAGTGGTCGGTTCATCAGCGATAAGCAGCTTCGGACGGCAAGCGAGCGCCATCGCGATCATCACACGCTGACGCATACCGCCGGAAAGCTGGTGTGGATAGCGCTTGAGAAGCCCTTCAGCATCTGGCAGGCGTACCATTTCCAGCAGCCGCTTGCCTTCAGCCAGAGCCGCACTCTTCGACATGCCTTCATGCAACATCAACACTTCAGATATCTGATTGCCGATGGTGAAGACCGGGTTGAGCGATGTCATCGGCTCCTGAAAGATCATCGCAATGTCTTTGCCGCGAATGCCGCGCATTGCTTTCTGATCGGCTTTCAGCAGATCGCGTTCGCCTTCGGGACCATTGAACAGGATGCGCCCGTTGGGGAATTTCGCGCCGCTCATATCGGCAAGGCGCATGATCGAAAGCGACGTGATCGACTTGCCCGACCCCGATTCACCGACGACGGCCAGCGTTCGGCCAGGTGCAACCGAAAAACTTAAATCATCGACGACCCGACTGGCGCCGAATTCAACACTGAGGCCCTCGACCGTCAGCAGAGGTTTTGAAACAGATAAGTTCAACTCGGTTCCGTTCAAACTTGTAACTCTCTTATAACGTGATGGCAGACCGGGTGGCCTGATTGAATGCACCGGACATGAAGCGCAATAAGGCCGCTACTTCAGATAGGGTTTCTTCAGACGGCCGTGCGTTCGCAGTGGAATCAACCAGAAGGCGTTCGCGAATCTGCGCATAGCGAGCACAGGCTTCAGCGCCCTTCTCCGTTATTTTGACCGTCTTTTCCTTGGATGCCTTACCAGTGGTAAGTAGCCCCGCTTTCTCAAGCTTGCGGATCGCATAGGTTGCGATGTGTGTGTCTTCGATATCGAGCACGAGACAGATATCGGCCAGCTTCTTCTCACGTCCACGATGGCGGATCGAATGCAGGATCAAAACTTCAATTGGAGAAAGCCCCGGCAAACCAGCTGCTGCCATGCAGCGAACCATCCAGCGCGAGAATGCGTGCGAAGCCAGAATGAGGCCGTATTCGACCTCTGACATGCCAGGCGAACCGCCTTCCGCAAGGTGCGCAGACGAAACAATGGGCCCTAGAGAAGCAACAGAGCGCAGATGCTTTGGAAGAGAAACTTCATCGAAGCTCTGTTCTCGCATCTCTATGGGCGTTTCCGCCATTAACTCCGAGTCTCGTTTATTCCCCATTATTGCTGCTCCCTTATTTTTGTGAATTTTATGTCACCATCTTATCGACATTTTGTCAATAAAGTGGAAGTATGAAATTCTGAAAAGATTTCAAAATACACTGTCTTCATGCATGAGGGAGCCAATAATGAGCGGAACGGGAAGCGGCGTGTGGGACTTCTGGATTGATCGTGGCGGCACATTTACCGACGTCATTGGACGCGATCCTGAAGGCATTCTGCATGCACGCAAGGTTCTCTCCGAAAACCCTTCAGCCTATCGCGATGCAGCCGTTCACGGCATCCGTTTGCATCTCGGCCTCAAGACTGGTGAGCCGGTTCCGGCTGGGTTGATCGGCGAAGTGCGCATGGGTACGACCGTTGCTACCAATGCGCTTCTCGAGCGTAAGGGCGAGCGGCTGGCACTTGTCACCACCAAGGGCTTCCGCGACGCTCTGCGCATCGGATATCAGGAACGCAAAAACATCTTTGCAACGGAGATCATTAAGCCGGAAGCGCTTTATGACAGCGTAACCGAACTCAATGAGCGTATCCACGCCGATGGAACTGTCGAGCAGGCACTTGATAGCGCTGAAGCAGAAGCGGCACTCCTTTCGTTGAAAGATCAGGGCTATAAGTCTATCGCGATTGCCCTCATGCATGCCTATAAGTTCCCGGCGCATGAAGCTGAAATAGCACGCATTGCCCGTGAGATCGGTTTCGAGCAGGTTTCTGTAAGCCATGAAGTCTCGCCGCTGATTAAGTTGGTGGGCCGTGGCGACACAACAGTCGTCGATGCCTACCTGTCACCCGTCCTTCGTCGCTATGTTGCACAGGTTTCCAACGAACTCGACGTTGAGCGCACCGGCGCACGCGTCATGTTCATGATGTCTTCAGGTGGTCTTACGGCAGCTGACTTGTTCCAGGGTAAAGACGCAATTCTTTCCGGCCCAGCGGGTGGTGTTGTTGGTCTTGCACGCACTGGCGAGACGGCGGGCTTTGGACAAGTCATCGGTTTCGATATGGGCGGCACATCGACGGATGTTGCCCATTTTGATGGTGAATACGAGCGCGCCTTCGAAACGGAAGTTGCAGGCGTTCGTGTTCGCGCGCCGATGATGCTAATCCACACTGTTGCTGCTGGTGGCGGCTCGATCCTGCATTATGATGCCGGGCGCTTCCGCGTCGGCCCGGATTCAGCAGGAGCCAATCCCGGCCCAGCCTGTTACCGAAATGGTGGCCCGCTTGCTGTTACTGACGCTAATGTCATGCTCGGCAAACTCATCCCGGATTACTTTCCGGCTATCTTTGGCCCTGAACAGAACCAGCCGCTTGATGTGGAACGCGTTCGCACACTTTTCACAGCTCTTGCTGATGAAATTGGCGACGGCCGCTCACCAGAATCGGTTGCTGATGGTTTCATTCGCATTGCTGTTGCGAATATGGTCGAAGCGATCAAGAAGATCTCCGTACAGCGTGGCTATGACGTCACTCGTTATGCGCTAAGCTGCTTTGGCGGTGCTGGTGGCCAGCACGCCTGCCTCGTCGCAGATGCACTTGGAATGAAGAACATTCTTCTTCATCCAATGTCCGGCCTGCTCTCCGCTTATGGCATGGGCCTGGCCGATATTCGCGCCACCCGACAGAAAGCGCTCGGCGTGTCACTCGATGCATCCGCTCCGGCAGCACTGAAAGCGCTTGGTGAAGAACTTGCGTTGGAATGTGTTGCAGAACTTGCGACACAGGGCATCGAACAAGCCACAATTCAGCGTCATCTTCGCGCGCATATCCGCTACGCAGGCACCGACACGGTACTTTCCATCGAAGCAACCTTCCCTGCCGAGGACGATGCCGATCGTCTGCGCACTGAATTCGAAACCGCGCACAAGCGTCGCTTCGGTTTCATCGCAGAAAACAAGGCGCTGGTAATCGATGCCGTTGAAGTCGAAGCAGTCGGCGGCGGTGCGGGCGAAACCGAGACCAGCCTGCCGCTTGAAAGCGACCTTGAGGCCGAAACAGCCAAGCGCGCACGTTTCTTCTCCCAAGGTGATTTCCACGATACTGGTGTCGTTATTCGCGAGCACATTCAGCGCGGCCAGACCGTGACCGGGCCAGCAATCATCATCGAAAAGAACCAGACGATCGTTATCGAAGATGGCTGGCAGGCACGCCTGACCAAGCACGATCACATCGTTCTTACCCGTATCAAGGCTTTGCCATTACGCACGGCGATCGGCACTGAAGCCGATCCGGTCATGCTTGAGATTTTCAACAATCTCTTCATGTCTATTGCAGAGCAGATGGGTGTGACGCTCCAGAACACCGCCTACTCTGTCAATATCAAGGAACGTCTCGATTTCTCCTGCGCCGTATTCGACGCCGAGGGTAATCTGGTTGCCAATGCGCCGCATATGCCTGTGCATCTGGGATCGATGGATGCTTCTGTTGCAACGGCAATCCGTGAGAACAAGGATATCAAGCCGGGCGACGTATTCCTGATCAACGCGCCTTACAATGGTGGCACTCACCTGCCCGACCTGACAGTTTGCACCCCGGTTTTCGATGACGATAATCGCGAGATCCGCTTCTGGGTTGCAAGCCGTGGCCACCACGCCGATATCGGCGGTATTGCCCCTGGTTCGATGTCGCCGCTGGCCGTTAATATCGAGCAGGAAGGCGTTTATATCGACAACTTCAAGCTCGTTGATCGCGGCACCTTCCGTGAAGATGCCCTTTCAGCTCTCCTGACCGGAGCAACCTATCCGGTGCGTAATCTCACGCAGAACGTCAATGATCTTAAAGCTCAGATCGCCGCCAATGAAAAAGGTGTCGCTGAGCTGAAGAAGATCATTGGTCTCTTCGGTGAAGACGTAGTGAAGGCCTATATGGGACACGTTCAGGACAATGCAGCTGAAAGCGTGCGCCGCGTGCTCGACAAATTGCCTGATGGGCATTTCACCTACGAGATGGATCAGGGCTGCCAGATCGAAGTTCGCGTCACTATCGACCGTGATAAGCGCGAGGCGACAGTTGACTTCACCGGCACATCTGAACAGCGTCCAGACAACTTCAACGCGCCAGAACCAGTAACACGCGCTGCCGTGCTTTACGTGTTCCGCGTGCTCGTTGAAGGCGACATTCCGATGAACGCGGGCTGCTTGCGTCCGATCAAGATCATTGTTCCACAGGGATCGATGCTTTCGCCACGCTTCCCGGCAGCTGTTGTTGCAGGCAATGTGGAGGTTAGTCAGGCCGTCACCAACTGTCTGTTTGGCGCGACCAAAGCCATGGCAGCAGCACAAGGCACCATGAACAACCTGACATTCGGCAATGACGAATATCAGTATTACGAAACCATCTGCTCCGGCGCACCAGCCGGACCTGGCTTCAATGGTGCCGATGCGGTCCATACGCATATGACCAATTCCCGCCTTACCGATCCGGAAATTCTGGAAACACGTTTCCCCGTGCTTCTTGAAGATTTCCATGTACGTGAAGGATCAGGCGGCAAAGGCAAATGGCACGCAGGCGACGGCACGAAGCGCACGATCCGTGCGTTGAAGACGCTCGACTTCGCGATCCTTTCAGGCCATCGCCGTGTGGCTCCTTTCGGTCTGGAAGGTGGTGAAGCCGGTCAGACCGGACGCAACGAAGTTCGTCGCAAGGATGGTACGATTGAAGTGCTGGGCAACTGCGATCAGACCGTACTTGAAGCAGGAGAAGCTTTCACCGTCATAACGCCAACAGGCGGTGGCTTCGGTAAAGCTTAATAGCAAAACATACGAGTTAAAAACGCCGCCGCGAGGCGGCGTTTTTATTGATGTTTAGAACCAGAAATTGCCAAACCGCTATATACGGATTCAGATTGCTGTACTTGATAAGAAAATAGAAATAATTTCTCCAAGTCGGGCAAAGACTGCGATTTTAGACGCTACGTTAGAATTAAATTCCTGTATTTTACGTCTCATCGAATATTTTTACAGGTGACCTTACAAATGAAGTTCGCAAAAATCCTCGCAACGGTCGGTGTTCTCAACGTAGCTCTCTTCTCGACCGCAATGGCGGGCGAAAACCTCGATGCCATCAAGTCAGCAGGCGTGTTGAAGATTGGCACGGAAGGCACCTATGCACCGTTCACCTTCCACGATAAGGACAACAAGCTTGTCGGTTTTGACGTGGAAATCGGCGAAGCGGTTGCCCAGAAGCTTGGCGTGAAGCCTGAATTCGTTGAAGGCAAGTGGGACGGCCTGATCGCCGGTCTCGACGTCAAGCGTTATGACGCCGTTATCAATCAGGTTGGCATCACCGAAGAACGCCAGAAAAAGTTCAACTTCTCTAACCCTTACATCGTTTCCAAGGTCGTTCTTATCGTCAATGACAAGAATGATACGATCAAGGATTTCGCTGACCTGAAGGACAAGAAGTCCGCACAGTCGCTGACCAGCAATTACGGTCGTATTGCCAAGGAAGCCGGTGCTGAATTGGTCGCCACGGATGGCTTTGATCAGTCGATCCAGCTGGTTTTGACGGGTCGCGCAGACGCCACGCTCAACGACAGCCTTTCCTTCCTCGACTTCAAGAAGCATCAGCCAAATGCACCTGTAAAGGTCGTAGCTGAAAAGGAAAATGCAGACGCTTCGGGCATCATCGTGCGCAAGGGCGATGACGATCTCGTCGCCGCAATCAACAAGGCGCTCGACGAAATCAAGGCCGACGGCACTTACGACAAGATTTCTCAGAAGTACTTCGGTCAGGACGTATCCAAGTAAGTTTCGGATAAGTGTAATTTAGGAAGCCGGAACATGTTTCCGGCTTCCTTTCGTTGTGGCTATATAGAAATGTAGCAAACGTCTATTTCAGGAATCTTCCATCTAAGGACCGAACAAGTGCCCGATTGGTTTCAACTCATGGCGGATTCCCTGCCCACCCTACTTTGGGCTGGACTGCTGTTCACCATTCCTCTGACAATTCTATCCTTCATCTTCGGACTTTCGCTTGGATTGCTGACCGCACTTGTGCGTTTGTTTGCACCAGTCTGGGTTTCGGCCATTGCTCGCTTTTATGTCTGGATTTTCCGCGGCACGCCTCTACTGGTACAGCTGTTCGTGATTTTCTACGGCCTGCCAAGTGCAGGCATTTATCTTGACGCCTTCACTGCTGCAGTCATTGGCTTCTCGTTGAATGTGGGCGCTTATAGCTCCGAAGTCATCCGCGCGGTCATCTCCTCCGTGCCAAAAGGCCAGTGGGAGGCAGCCTATTCCATCGGGATGAGCTGGCGTCAGGCGCTCACACGCACGATCTTGCCACAAGCCACCCGCACAGCCGTCCCGCCGCTTTCCAACACCTTCATTTCGTTGGTGAAAGATACTTCACTTGCAGCAGCCATCACCGTGCCCGAACTATTCCAGTCGGCGCAGCGCATTGTTGCGACGACATATGAACCGCTCATTCTCTACATTGAAGCAGCACTGATTTATCTGGTGCTCAGCACGATCCTGTCCAATCTTCAGGCTAGGCTTGAAAAGCGCTTCGGTCGCTATGGCGGAACTCTGGAGACAAACGCATGATCGAGCTACAGCACATCGTCAAAAGCTTCGACAATGTTGTTATCCTCAATGATATCAATGTGAAGATCGCCGAAGGCACCGTCACAGCACTTGTCGGCCCATCGGGCGGCGGCAAAAGCACGCTGCTGCGCTGCATCAATCTGCTTGAGATTCCAACCTCGGGAACGCTGGTTTTGGGCGGCCAGAGCATTACGCTCGACCCTGATCGCAAGCCAAGCTGGCAATCAGTTCAGTCGATCCGCCGCCAAACAGGCATGGTGTTTCAGAACTTCCAGCTTTTTCCGCATCAGACAGCCATTCAGAACGTGATGGAAGGTCTGGTTACTGTTCTGAAATGGCCTAAGGCAAAGGCCCAGGAACGTGCGATGGAACTTCTGACAAAGGTCGGCATGGCTCATAAAGCCGATGCATGGCCCTCGACACTATCGGGCGGACAACAGCAGCGTATTGCTATCGCCCGCGCGCTCGCACCGTCGCCGCGTGTCCTTCTCTGTGACGAGCCGACCTCAGCACTTGATCCGGAACTTGCGTCCGAAGTGGTCGATGTTTTGAGCAAGCTTGCGAAGGAAGGCACGACCATGGTCATCGCGACCCACGATCTACGCTTAGCCTCCAAGATCGCGCAGAATGTCGTATTCCTGGAATCAGGCAACATCGTCGAGACAGGAAGCGCTCACGACGTTTTCGCAAATCCCACACGCGATCGCACAAGACAGTTTGTTGCGACGATCAACGCAGCGCATACCTACGACATATAGAGACATCTGGTCGTTTCTGTTTGCAATGAAGGGCTTTTGCATATTGCAAGAGCCCTAATTTTTATCTCCTTACTAATATCACTCGTGTTTTATCAATTTTCCAACGGCTGTTCCGGGCCTGCCCCTTGGTAAATGCCCAAAGCGCTGTTACATTAGGGGCAACGTAAAAATTGAAGCGCCTTGATTGCGTCCTTTTAGGCTCGCGCGGCGCCATAAGGATAAAAACCTTGAAGAACCCCGAGGAGCGCCCCGCAGGAATGGCGCAACAAGGGGCGTCCGGCGGACTAGCGGGCAATTCAAAGACCCGGAATCCGTCCGAAAACGGCAAGCGCAAACCGCGCAAGAATGCTGTTTCAGAAGTCGGCAAGGCCATCCAAGCCTCCGATTCAGGGCGCTCAGACACTGAAAGCAAGGGCTCTCAAAGCCAGAGGAAGCGTGCGCGTAGGCGTAATCGCGGGAAATTGTCTCGTGGTGCAGAAGGCCCTGCGCAAAAAACTGTTTCTGCTGAACCCTCCGCGAACGAAAAGCCTTCAGACGGCAAGCCTGCCGGGAAGCTATCGAATCGTCGTCGCCGTGCTCGCAAGAAAAAGCAGGCCCGCCAGCAAACCGGTACACCGCTTCACACCGATAACACGGCAAAAACACAGAACGCACCTGCACGCTCTGATAATAATCAGACACATCAGGCCAAGCGTAATCATACCGGATCGCAACAGCCGCGTACCAGTGGGCAGGAAGCTCCGCTTTATGCGGCCCTCGATCTCGGGACCAATAATTGTCGCCTGTTGATTGCGTCACCAACGCGTCCGGGACAGTTTCGCGTTGTCGATGCTTTTTCCCGTATCGTTCGTCTTGGTGAAGGCCTCAGCTCGACGGGGCGTCTGAGCGAACACGCTATGCAGCGTGCCATTGATGCGCTCAAGATTTGTCACGATAAGCTTGCCGCACGCAAGATCAGACGTGCTCGTCTGATCGCCACTGAAGCCTGCCGTGCAGCAGAAAATGGCGAAGAGTTTCTGGCACGCGTCCGCGAAGAAACGGGACTAGAGCTTGAAATTGTCGATCGTCAGACAGAAGCACGACTTGCGGTTTCCGGTTGTGGCACGCTGGTAACGCGTGAGACCGACGCTGTCGTCCTCTTTGACATTGGTGGTGGTTCGTCTGAGATCGCGCTCATCGACGTTTCTCAGCGTCGTTCTCCACGTCTTGCAGAGCACATTACCGCATGGACCTCCCTGCCCGTCGGCGTCGTCACGCTGGCGGAACGTTTCGGTGGTCGAAATGTTACGCCGGAAAGCTTTGGCGCCATGGTTGACCATGTCACTGATTTGCTTTCAGGTTTTGCCGAGCGTCATTGTCTTGGCAAGCTTACGGTCGGATCGCGCTTTCACCTTCTTGGAACATCCGGCACGGTGACGACACTCGCCGGCATCCATCTTGGACTTGAGCGCTATGATCGCCGCCGCGTCGATGGTATGTGGATGGGCTCGGATGACGTGACACAGATGACGCAACGTCTGCTGTCGTGGGATTTTGATGCGCGGGTTGCTAATCCTTGTATTGGCGCGGATCGTGCTGATCTTGTTTTGGCAGGCTGTGCCATTCTTGACGCCATACGCAATGTATGGCCGAGTGAAAAACTACTGGTTGCCGATCGCGGTTTGCGCGAAGGCATTTTAACGGAACTCATGTCGCGTGACGGTGCCTGGCGCCATAACCGCGCCCATACTGCCAAGACTGGCAGTAAAACCGACGTAAGAAACAGGCATTGAAGATGAGCAAAGCAGGCGGAAACAAAGGCGGCACGAAAACCGGCGGACGCGGCGGCGCGGGCACAAGCAATCTTCGCGTTCGAGTGAAGAAGAAAGCCGGAACAATCAAGGAGTCCTCGCGTCGTTGGCTGGAACGCCATCTGAACGATCCTTACGTTCACAAATCAAAGCAGGATGGCTATCGCTCGCGCGCGGCCTATAAGCTGATCGAAATCAACGACCGCTATAATCTGCTGAAGAAAGGCCAACGTATTATCGATCTTGGCGCAGCTCCGGGCGGCTGGTCGCAGATCGCGGCCAAGATCGTCGGCTCAACAGATGAGAACCCGCAGGTTGTCGGCATCGACTATCTGCATGTTGATCCGCTGGCAGGTGTCATTCTGCTGGAGATGGACTTTCTCGATGAATCGGCACCTGAAAAGCTCATGGAAGCACTTGGCGATAAGCCAGATCTCGTGATCTCTGACATGGCTGCACCGACGACAGGTCATCGCCGCACAGATCATTTGCGCACCGTGCATCTTTGTGAAGTCGCGGCTGATTTTGCTGTTTCCGTGCTCAAGCCCGGCGGCCACTTCCTGACCAAGACATTCCAGGGCGGCACAGAAAACGATCTGCTTGCTATGCTGAAACAGAAGTTTCGCTCAGTGCATCACATCAAGCCACCCGCATCGCGCGCAGAATCTGTCGAGCTTTATCTGCTCGCTCGCGATTTTAAAGGCTAGTTATCGGGCTATATCAGAATGAGAAAAGGCGGCATCAAAGCCGCCTTTTTTATTTGCCGTTTGCTGAATCTGCAGCTTCGAGTGCAGTCCGTTCTTTGCTCTTTGATTTGGTGATTTTCGGACCTGAAAGTTCATGCCCGGCATCTGGTGCAAGCTTTGCGAACCAGAAGAACGCAGTCGCAGACACCGCTGCAACAACGAAGAAGCCAACATGAAAATCTGTGAGCTGCAACGGGGCTGCGCGAAGGCCAGTACTGATTTCCAGAATTCCACCTGCCATGGCGACACCGAGCGCAATCGAAACTTGCTGCGCAACCGCTGTGATCGGCGTTGCCTGACTGGTTTTGTCATCGGGGATTTCAGCAAAAGCTAGAGCATTGACGCCCGTAAAGAACATCGAGCGGAAAAAACCACCGATCAGCAGGAAGCCGACAATGACACCATAAGGCGTTTCAGGGAAGAACAAGCCATTTGCTGCAATAAATCCGGCAGAAATCAGCGAGCCATACATAAGCGTGCGCCGGAAACCGAAAAGATTGAATACTCGCTTCGCTCCAAACTTCATGCTGATGGCACCGATTGCCGAGACAAATGTCATCATACCTGATTGGAACGGCGTCATACCGAAGCCAAGCTGGAACATGAGCGGCAACAAAAACGGGATGGCGCCAATCCCAAGCCGAAACACGCTACCGCCAAAAACAGCCGAGCGGAAAACCTGATTGTCAAAGAGTTTCAGGTTCAGCAGCGGATCAATCGTTCGCCGTGCGTGGAATATATAAAGCGCCGAGCAGATAAGGCCGACTGTGACAGTGACGAGCCCGATGACGGGCGGAAGTGCGGGAAGACTGACAACTGACAGTCCAAACACCACACCCGACATGGCAATGCCCGACAAAAAGAAACCCGGCCAATCAAGCGGCTTGACGATCCTCTCGTCATTATCCGGCAGAAAGCGCGTTGCAAACCAGATGCCGATTAAACCAATCGGAACATTGATGAGGAATATCCAGTGCCACGAGAAAAAAGTCGTGATGAAGCCGCCCACTGGTGGCCCGACCAAAGGGCCAACCATTGCGGGGATCGTCAGCCAGGCCATGGCCGACACAAGTTCACTTCTGGGCGTTGAACGAATAAGCACAAGTCGTCCGACTGGCGTCATCATCGCGCCGCCCATGCCCTGCAGAAAACGCGAGACAACAAAGGCTGCTAGTGAATTCGATGCAGCACAGGCGACCGAACCGACAACGAAAACCGCAATCGCTGCACGGAAAACATTCTTCGCCCCGAATCGGTCTGCCATCCAGCCGCTGACGGGAATAAAAACCGCAAGCGCCACGAGATAGGCGGTTAGCGCCAGCTTTAATGCGATAGGGCTGGTGCCGATATCAGCGGCGATAGCAGGAAGCGATGTTGAAATAACATTCGAGTCCATCTGCTCCATGAAAAGAGCAATTGCCAGCACAAGAGGAACGATCCGGTTCACAGTGAAAATCCGAATAAAAGCAGAGAATTAAACACGACTTTGCCAGTCGATTATATCTCCCGCTTTATGTAGCGTCCGTCTGAATTTTTCCAGTTAATTCGCCGTCACATTACGGTGACTGTCTTGAGATTTGAGATGTGCCGACCCATCTCATGACTTCTCACGCAGCGTTACATTCGTTCACATTTATGTAAAATGGGTTGCGCTACCCGTAACAGGCTGTTACATTTCGTTACAGTTCTCGAGCTTTAGAATCCGATGTGGAGGCGTCGTGGTTCAAGGAGGTAGAAAATGAATGACATTACTAGAACAGCGCTCGTTTATGGAATGATGATCATTTCACTGAACACTGCACTGGCAATTGGTCTTCTTGGGCTGGACTTCCTGCGCTAGGCGCGGCATCCGCAATAAAGAATTTTGCCCTCCAGGCAAGCATGAAAAAGGGTGTTCCCGAATTTGGGAGCACCCTTTTCATTTGAGCCTCGATGATAGAAGTCCGATCTTTTACCAACGCTAATTGCTTGGCTGATAAGCAAAACTCAGTCCCTCGCCCAGTCCGCACTTGAACGCTTTACCCTTGCCGATTTCTTCATGCGTTTTGGCTGAGAAGGTCTTCATCGAAACAGTAGCCGTTTTATCCGGCAGCACTCGATAACGAATAAATTCGAAAATCGGCTTCCCGTCCATGGCGACGGTTTGATGTGTGTTGGAATAAACAATCGCCTGCTGAGGTTCAGGCAAGCTCATGAATGCATCAATGACAAAACCACCGGCGATGTTCTTGGATTTAAGCGTCTCGCCTGAAGTCTGTTCGCATTTTCCCAATTGCAAGACAGACGTTGTTCTTTTTCCTGCGAATAGGTTGTTTTTCAATTCATCGAACGGGTTCATGCCTTCAGCATGACCGACGCCACTTCCGACAACGATTAATGCCATGACAAGCAAGCTCGACTTCCAGCGCATATTTTGACCTTTGATTCAAAAAACATGCGCTGGAAAGTAAACCTATAATAATTCGAGGCAATTCCAATAGATTGCTAACTATCTACTCGGCTTAAAGCGCATCCAGAAAAGTGCGAAGCGGTTTTCGGAATAAGATGCGCGTAAAACAAATAGATAGAGCATTTCCAATGATTCAGTATTAGCTGGAACCACTCTAAAGAATACGCGCCTGCGTTTTCGGATCAAAGAATACGGCCTTGTCGAGATTGAAAGCCAGGCGTGAACGCTGGCCTGCCGAAATGCGTGCATCTGCACGAAGGCGCGCCACAACTTGTTTTCCACCAATCCGCGTCACCGCAAAAGTGTCGGAACCAGCCGGTTCAACCACATCAATAAGGCAATCGCCTTCCACGACCGAGCTTGCATTGCGATCCGCACCATCAGGATCTGTCAGCGCTTCCGGGCGGATGCCGAAGATCACTTCCTGCCCTACAAAATCGCCTAGGGTCTCGGGGGAAACCTTCAGCGGCAGCTTCAGAGCCTCGCCTTCGCCCTGTGTGAGCGTAATCGCAAACTCCGAGCCATTCTTTTCGACATTCGCTTTGAGCAGGTTCATCGCAGGAGAGCCCATGAAGTCTGCAACGAACATATTGGCCGGATTGTTGTAGATTTCAGCAGGCGTACCGAATTGCTGCAAAATGCCGTCTTTGAGGACTGCAATCTTGGTTGCAAGCGTCATGGCCTCGATCTGGTCATGCGTCACATAAACGATTGTCGTCTTCATGCGGTGATGCAGACGCTTGATCTCGGTACGCATATCCACGCGCAGCTTGGCGTCCAGATTGGACAATGGTTCGTCGAACAGGAAGACCTGCGGATTGCGAACAAGCGCGCGCCCCATCGCAACGCGCTGACGCTGGCCGCCGGAAAGCTGGCTTGGCTTACGGTCGAGGAGATGACCGATCTGCAGAATATCAGCAACTTCCTGAATAGCCTTGTCACGCTCAGGCTTTGGAACTTTACGAATTTCCATGCCGAAGGCGATATTGCCGCCCACTGTCATGTTTGGATAAAGCGCATAGGACTGAAACACCATCGCGATATCGCGCTGCGAAGGATGCAGGCCCGATACCGAGCGGCCATTGATCGAAATATCGCCCGACGTAATTGGCTCAAGACCGGCAATCGTGTTGAGCAACGTAGACTTGCCGCACCCTGAAGGGCCGACGAGAACCAGAAAGCCGCCTTCTTCAATTTCGATATTGATGTCCTTCAAGACCGAAACATTGCCGTAGGATTTGTAGAGATCGGTTATTTTCAGAAATGACATATGAGACTTATCCCTTAACGGCACCGGACATCAGGCCGCGCACGAAGTAGCGCCCGGAAACGATGTAAACGATCAGCGTCGGCAGAGCGGCCAGAATAGCAGCTGCGAAATGGACGTTATATTCCTTGACGCCTGTGGAGGAGGAAACGAGGTTGTTCAATGCCACCGTCATCGGCGTTGAATTTGCACCAGAGAAGGAAGCACCGAACAGGAAGTCGTTCCAGATATTGGTGAACTGCCAGATGACCGACACAACGATGATCGGGCCTGACGACGGCAGGAGAATGCGCCAGAAAATCTGGAAGAAGCTCGCACCATCGATCTGCGCTGCGCGCACCAGTTCAGTCGGGAACGCCTCGTAATAGTTGCGGAAGTAAAGCGTCGTAAAGCCGATACCATAGACCACATGAACGAGGATCAGACCCCAAATCGTGCCAGCAATGCCGAGCATACCGAGCACACGCGCCATCGGGATCAGCACAATCTGAAACGGGATGAAGCATGAAAGCAACAGCAAACCGAAGAAGATGTTAGAGCCACGGAAACGCCATTTCGTCAGCACGTAACCGTTCAAAGCGCCGACAATTGTTGAAATCGCAACCGCAGGCACGACCATCAGGATCGAGTTGATGAAGAATGGCTTGAGGCCCGTTGGCTGCACACCAATCTGTGCGGTTGACCAGGCTGAAAGCCATGGCTCAATCGTCCATTGCTGCGGCAGACCTAGCATACCGCCCTGACGGATTTCATCCAGCGGCTTGAACGAGTTCACCAGCATCACATAGAGCGGCAACAGGTAGTAGATCGCAAACAGCAGCAGCGCGGAATAGATCAGGGCGCGCGTGAGTTTGCCGCTGTTGATCGCATTTTCCTGGGTCTGAGCACTCATGAGCGCGACCCTCCACGAATTTCAGAATAGAGATACGGAATGATGATGGAGAAGATCATCACCAGCATGATGATTGCCGACGAGGCACCAATACCCATCTGATTTCGCGTAAATGTGTAGGAATACATGAATGTCGCAGGCAACTCGGTCGCTTGCCCCGGCCCACCGCCGGTTAGCGCAATCACAAGATCATAAGCCTTGATTGCAAGATGGGCGAGCACCACGAAAGCCGACAAGAATACCGGACGCATCAATGGGATGATAATGCGGCGGTAGATCGTGCTGGTCGAAGCACCGTCAATTTGAGCAGCCTTGATGATTTCATTATCGACGCCGCGCAGACCTGCCAGGAACATCGCCATGACAAAGCCCGACGACTGCCAGACAGCCGCAATCACAAGGCAATAGATCGCCATCGTGTTGCTTTTGATCCAGTTGAAGGTGAAGCCTTCCCAGCCCCATAGCCGCATCGTGTGCTCAAGACCGATGCCCGGATCGAGGAACCATTTCCATGCCGTGCCCGTCACGATGAATGAAAGCGCCATCGGATAGAGATAAATCGGGCGCAGGAAGCCTTCGCCACGGATTTTCTGATCGAGCAGAATAGCCAGAAACAGGCCTATAACTGAACAAATGATGATGTAGAGCGACGCGAAGATCGCGAGATTGGTGACAGCACGCCACCAATGCGGCAAGGCCCATAATTTTTCGTAATTCGACAGACCGACAAAGCCATAGGAAGGCAGCATTCGGCTGTTGGTGACGGAAAGAACGCCTGTGTAAATGATGAATCCATAGACAAAGACGAGGACGATGAGAAAGCTCGGCGCCAATACCAGCTTGGGCACCAGTTCCTGTAGTCGTCTGTTACGCTGCATATTTGCGCCACCCATTTCTGCGCTGCGCACCCGGTGCCGTTCAATCGCGGCGCTCTTGATGCGGGCTATTGTTTCAACGGCATTATTGTCTGCCGTTCACTGCAATGAATTTGTTCAGGCGAAAAATCCGCCGATCGTTCAATGAATTGTCATGCTTGAAAGGAGAGCGCCCGGAAGTGCCGGGCGCTCACTTTTGCTTACTTCGCGCCTTCGACAGCGGAGACCAGTTCCTTGACAGCGTCTTCAGAAGACAGCTGGCCGTTGAACTGGCGGGTCACAACGTCATAGATCGCGTTCTTGACGGAAGCCGGGTTTGCATAGCCGTGAGCCATCGAGCCGAGCATTGTGCCCTTCCCTGCAGCTTCCTTCACGTCAGCGATGGCCTTCTTGCCGCAAGCGTCGAAATCGGTATCAGGCACGTCAGTACGTGCAGGAGCCGAACCCTTGACGACGTTAAAGGCCGACTGGAATGCCGGGCTTTCAATAGCCGAAGCCATTTCGAGCTGTGCTGGCACCTTGTCTTCAGCAACCTTGAACATTGCGAACATGTCAGAGTTGAAGGTTACAGAGCCCTGCGTTTCAGGGTAACGCATGCACACAAAGTCTTCACCTGGCTTCTTGCCAGCCTTGACGAACTCGCCCTTCGCCCAGTCACCCATGAACTGAACACCAGCCTTACCTTCGATCACCATGGCCGAAGCAAGGTTCCAGTCACGACCGGAGAAGTTGTCATCCACATAGGAACGCAGCTTGGTCATGCGGTCGAACGCCTGCTTCATCGTATCGCTGCCCAGAGCTTCTGGATCGAGATCAACGAAAGCCTTTTTGTAGAAGTCAGGACCAAAAGAAAGCACAACAGCGTCGAAAATCGTCGCGTCCTGCCATGGCTGACCGCCGTGAGCAATCGGGGTGATGCCCTGTTCCTTGAACTTGTCGAGAAGAGCTACGAGTTCATCCCAGTTGGTTGGCTCTTTGCCGCCAGCCTTGTCGAGAGCAGCCTTGTTGATCCACATCCAGTTGGTGGAGTGAACGTTGACGGGTGCTGCAATCCAGTGGCCATCATACTTGGCGAATTCCTGCAAAGGTGCCGGAATAACCTTGTCCCAGCCTTCCTTGCCAGCAATCTCGTCGAGATTGCCCAGAGCGCCCTGCTCTGCCCAATCGCGAATGTCGAAGCCGAGCATCTGCACAGCGGTTGGCGCATTGCCTGCAGTAACGCGTGCGCGCAGAACGGTCATGGCTTCCGTACCGCCACCACCTGCAACTGGCATATCTGTCCAGCTGATACCCTTGCCTTCAAGATCTTTCTTCAGAACATCAAGAGCCGCAGCTTCACCACCGGCTGTCCACCAATGCAGAACTTCAACGTTCTGCTTGTCCTGAGCGCTGGCTGTAACAGGCGCCATTGCTGCAAGCATTGCACAGGCAGCTGTGCCCATTGCGGCCATTCTGAAAAATTTATGCATATGTCTACCTCCCGTAGAACTCTACAAAACAAAATTTCGTCGGACGTTATGCGAGCCTCAGACCCGCACATCCAGAAGAGCATTCAATCTGCTTTGAGACCTCCATCCCACTATGTTTCTCGCAGCTCCTCCTGCGATTGACAACGTTGTCTTTTTTGGATGAAAGCCTTCGCCCAAGACAAGATGTGCCCTTAACATAGGCTCAGATACCGGATGTGTGTCAATATGGTTTGAACAGCGAAGAGCGAAATAACGCGTTCATTGAAACCTGAAGCTGAAATTTTCATCTAAATAATGAAGCAATAATAGTGACTTAGTTCGATTAAAATATTTCTGGCGACAAGCTTTCAACACCTTATGAGAATGAGCCAAAAATTGCCGTCAAGCGACGCTGGTATCAGTATAAATTTCCCGTGAGTGTACTGGACATTGCGCTCTGAAATGCATAATTTCCGGCTGCTCGCACAATGGTGTGCGGGTTTGTTCTCGGGGCGGGGTGAAACTCCCCACCGGCGGTATGAAGAGCGATCTTCGAGCCCGCGAGCGCCTGTAGCAAACGCCTTTTGGGGTGTAGTTTCAGGGTCAGCAGATCCGGTGAGATGCCGGAGCCGACGGTTAAAGTCCGGATGGAAGAGAGCGAAAGAGCGTTAAACCCGGCTATTGCGCGGGCTTGCGTTCCTTTGTGCGCCCTGATTCTAGTTTCGTGAGGAACCTATGAACCAGAGCTATCCGAACAAGACATCTTTCAAAATCGCCTTCATTCAGGCTCGCTGGCACGCCGACATCGTCGACGAAGCGCGCAAGAGCTTCATTGCTGAACTGGAATCCAAGACCGGCACCAATGTCGAAGTTGAAGTCTTCGATGTTCCCGGCGCTTATGAAATTCCACTTCATGCCAAAACGCTCGCCAAGACCGGTCGCTATGCGGCAATCGTTGGTGCTGCATTCGTTATTGATGGCGGAATTTATCGTCATGATTTTGTGGCTACTGCCGTCATCAACGGCATGATGCAGGTGCAGCTGGAGACCGAAGTTCCGGTTCTCAGCGTTTCGCTCACCCCGCATCATTACCACGACAGCAAGGAACATCACGAGTTCTTCTTCAACCATTTCAAGAAGAAGGGCGTGGAAGCTGCACATGCAGCGCTACAGATCGTCAGCGAACGCGCACGTATCGCAGCTCTGGTGTAAGCCAACGTCTAAACGACATAGCCGACCTTGCATTTTCGAGGTCGGCTACTCGCTTATGATGCGCTCGGGATGCGAATAGACATCGAAGTCGTCGCCCCGAACAAGCGCTACAAGCGTTAGATTGGCTTCATCTGCGGTGCGGATTGCCAATGCGGTCGGTGCCGAAATTGCGGCCAATAATGGCACGCCAAGAATGACGGCTTTTTGCACCATTTCGACAGATACGCGGCTGGTAATCGCTACCAAACCCTGCTCCGCAGGCCGGTCAGCACGCGCCATTGCGCCAATGAGCTTATCTAAAGCATTGTGTCGTCCGACATCCTCGCGAACGGCAAACAGCCCCTCACCCGGAATATAGAAACCCGCACCATGCACCGCGCGCGTTTCTGCATTCAAAGTCTGCGAACCACCTAAAGCGCCCATAGCGGCAATGATCGATCCAGATTTGAACCGTAAACTGTCGGCAGACAATGCCGATAATGGTCGCAGAGCCTGATCAATGGAATCGATCCCGCACAAGCCACAGCCAACAGGTCCGGCCATAAACCTGCGCCGCGCGGCAAGCGCATCGCCCGGCTGTACAGCCAGTCGCATCTGAACATCGATACCTTTTTCAAAGACCTCAATGCTCAAATCTTCGATTTCGGAAATGTTGGATATGATACCTTCCGTCAGGCTGAAACCGACCGCAAAGTCTTCCAGATTGGCAGGCGTTGCCATCATGACGGCATGGGTTGTGCCATTGTAGCTCATGGCAACCGGCACCTCTTCCGGCACCTCGCGGGAGCTTTCATGAAAGCCTGCCTCGCGACGCGCAAGACGCGGCAGATTCTGGCTGATCTTCGGTATCCTCATATCATTCCGTCAATGGTCGTTAAGACTTCCGACCTGTCTTATCATTTACCGTCAGCTACTCAATGTCTTTGAAGCGACAGACAAGCTAATCTTACCGGAGCAAATGAGCTCAAATATTGGATAATTTTCTTATTCAGAGGGCCGATCTGCTCTCTTTCATTTCAAGCGGAATCTTATCGATCCTCGTTTCATTCCGATGGCACTTATACTCCAAGCGGCGGCATCATGCCCTTGCGGCAAGCATTGCGAACAAGCTATACCTGCAGGCCTCAAAACGTCTGAACAAGACGTGAGCTCCCGCTTCCGACAGCTAATCTTTTAGGTGCAAAACGATGGATATTCGCCAGATCGACGACAATTACTCAGTCACCGGACAAATTTCGCCGGATGACGTGCGCGATATTGCGGCTGAAGGCTTTCAGACGATCATCTGCAATCGTCCAGATGGCGAAGAAGGACCGGACCAGCCAACTTTTGCGGAAGTCGCGAAGGTAGCGGAAAAGGCTGGCATCAAGACCTATTACATCCCGGTCATTGGTGGACAACTGACGCAGGAGAATGTCGATGAAATGGCCTCGGCACTTGCCGAAGCCGAAGGCCCAATTCTGGGCTATTGCCGTTCAGGCACGCGCTCTACGAATATTTACGGTATCGTGCAGAACCAAAAGCGCGGATAAAGAAAGAGCGCAAGCTATACGGGCGGTGTTGCCGCAAAGGCATTTGAACAGTCTTTGCAAACATGGTGATCACCGTCCAGTAGCGCGCGGGCCGGAAAAGCGCGGATTTGTAAACTTGGCGCGGCGAACATTATGAGCCGAATACTGGCGATAATAGCTCATGCCCATCCGAGTAGCTGTTGCGATCACACCGCCAGCAACCATCACCCAGCCAACAATCTGCGGCCAGTTAAAGCTTTCAATACCGGTGCTCAGAGCAACGATGACAACACCGGCCCAAAGAACAGCGGCCGTACGGCGCCAGAAAACCGGGTTGAGTTCGTCAAAAACTGCCTTCCACAGCGAAAGCACAAGACAGGCGAAGAAAACGGCTGCTGCCAAACCGATGTTCAGCAACTCGACCGGAAGCCATTGTTGCGTATTCAGCATAGTTTCCATCATCTCATTCCTTCCGCGATCCTGACATCGACCTTCATGGCCATTTGCATCTCAGATTGCGCGGTCTTGTTTCAATTGTGACCATTGAGCTTTCGCTTTGTGGTAGAAGCATGGAAACGGCTTCATAATACAGTCACATATTATTGCGTTCACGCGAAATATCGTGTTGAAAACATTCATCTATCTCCGCTGAGCGCGAGGCTACATACGCCTCAAACCCCTTGATAGATCAGCATTTTTTGAATTTATGGAACTTCGGCAACCATACCGGGCATCACGTTAAAGTCGCGAACCATAACGACATTGTAACAATTTGATATTGCAGAACTTCTGCAATTTGCCGCGAGCGCCGCCCAAACGACGCCCTACACGCGAAAGCAGAATGACCGGCAAAATCCCGACGGCCACAATTGCCAATGCTGCAACTGACGCCTCTTCATAGGTTCCGCGTGCGGCCTCGCCATAAAGATGCGTGGCAAAAGTCTCGATATTGAGCGGGCGCAACAGAAGCGTGGCAGGCAATTCCTTAACGCAATCGACAAAAACCAGCAAACCAGCGGCAACAATGGCCGTCTTTGAAAGCGGCAGATGCACCTGGCAGAAGGTTGCAGTCACGCCACGACCAAGCGTACGGGAGGCCTGGTCCAGCGATTGTGGGATGCGCTCAAGACCGGCATCAATGCCGCCCGCAGATATAGCCAGAAAGCGTGCGACATAAGCATAGACAATGGCCGCGCCGGTACTAATCAGCAGTAGTCCCGTGGAGATACCGAAAAACGTGCTGAACACCTGATCGAAAAAACGGTCAACCGCACCGGACACGATCATAATGCCAATGGCAATCACTGTTCCGGGGGCAGCATAGCCCATGGTCGAGAAGCGATAGAACCATCGCGAAGCCGTGCCCGGAAACAGCCGCATCGCATAGGCCACCATCATGCCAAACAGCAGCACCAGAATGGTTGCGACAGACGCCAGCATGACGGTGTTGAATGCTTCACCCGCCAGACGGGGTGAGATACCCGCAAAGCGCATCCGCTTGACTGCTTCAATGACGAGATAGGTCGCGGGCATGATGAAGCCGATAATGATCGGTACGGCGCAGATAATGAACAGCCAAATGCCCTTTACGCCGCTGACCTTTAGCGGTTCAAAGCCCCGCGAGTGGCGGATATTGGAAGAGAAGCGCTGTTTCCGCCTCGCCCATCGCTCAATTGATACTATGGCGACAACTAGCAATAAAAGCGCCAAGGCGAGTTGCGCTGCTCCCGGC
Source organism: Brucella pseudogrignonensis (assembly GCF_002252525.1). Classification (GTDB taxonomy): domain Bacteria; phylum Pseudomonadota; class Alphaproteobacteria; order Rhizobiales; family Rhizobiaceae; genus Brucella; species Brucella pseudogrignonensis. The sequence goes on along the minus strand of NZ_NNRM01000048.1, from coordinate 92,818 downwards.
AGATCGAAGCGCGTGACCCATGTGGTGTAGATCGAAACCGTCAGCGTCCGCACGCCGAGAAACTCGGCAGCACCAACATCGTTGAGCGTTTCCATCAATGCAAGGCTGACACCAACAGCCACAGCTGGACGTGCGAGTGGCAGGGCGACGCGCCAGAATATTCCTCTGCGACTGACGCCCAATGTTCGTGCTGCTTCAATCAGGCTCGCTGACTGCGTGAGGAACATGGCGCGTGTTGGAATATAAACATACGGATAAAGTACAAAGCCGAGCAGGATTATGCAGCCCGTCATTGATCTTATATCCGGCAAGCGAAACTGGCGCGGCGATTCATAACCCAGCACAAAGCGGATCGCACTTTGTATCGGGCCAATCGGATGCAGAATATCAAGATAAGCATAGGCGATGATATAGGTCGGCACCGCTAAGGGCAGCAAAAGCGCCCATTCCAGCACACCGCGTCCACGAAAATCATAAGCCGTCACCAGCCATGCTGCGGACGTGCCGACAAATGCGGTGATAAGCCCAACGCCTGCCAGAAGAATGATCGTATCAGTAAAAGCTGTCGCGAAAATCGTCGAGAAAAGATGGCTCCACAGGCCGGATGAGCCGCGAAGCGCTTCGATAACCAGTGCAAGCACAGGCAGGCAGACCAGCAGCGCAATCAATCCTGAAAGCCACAACCAGCCTCGACCCGAACGGGTACGATAAGGCATGGATGATGACGCGGCTTGCACAGGTTCCGGCACTCTGGTCGACCTTCATATTAAAGCATTTCCAGCAAAAGTGGGAACCGGTTTTGCGTCGGATAATGCGTAAAAACGAATAGTTGCAGCGGTTCCAACGATTCAGCTTTAACTGGAACCGTTTAATAACGCCGGCGCAATGGTTTTGCACCGGCGTCATTTTTACAGGGATAATCAGCTTTTAGTTATCAAAGCCGACTTTGTCGACCAGTTCGCTGGCCTGCTTGCGATGCTTGACGATTTCCGAAAGCGGAACCGTATCGATCTTCAGTTCGCCGAAGGATTCAACGATTGGATCAACCGGAGCGCCTGCCTTGACCGGATATTCGTAGTTGGCCTTCGCATAAAGCTGCTGGGCTTCGTCCGAAGCAAGATATTCGAGAAGCTTGACAGCTTCGTCCTTGTTCGGAGCGTTCTTGGCGACAGATGCGCCGCTGATGTTTACCTGGGTGCCACCATCGGCAAAGGTTGGGAGAATGACCTTGATGCCGTCGCCCCATGCCTTCTGCTCGTCGCCGCTCTTACCCGAGCGCATCAGACCAACATAATAGGAGTTGGCAACTGCGATATCGCAGATACCACCGACGATATCCTTGGCGCCATCACGATCACCACCGGCTGCCTTGCGAGCCAGATTGGCTTTGAGGCCAGTCAGCCACTCTTCAGTCTTTTCTGCGCCGTGATGAGCGATGTAATCGGCGATCAGGGCAGTATTATATGGATGCTGACCAGCGCGAATGCAGATCTTGCCCTTCCACTTCGGATCGGCCAGCTCTTCATAGGTGATCTTGTCGAGTTCCAGATCCTTGGCGGCATAGACAACACGCGCGCGCATCGAAAGGCCAAACCAGTTGCCATTTGCATCGCGGAGCTGCTCAGGGATTGCATCCTTCAAAGCCTTGGAATCGATAGGCTGGGTAAGGCCCTTGTCGACGAGATCAACCAGATTGCCTGCATCGACCGTCATCAGAATATCGGCGGGGGATTTTTCGCCCTCGGAAGCTACACGCTCAGCGAGACCATCCTTAAGGAAAACGGTATTGACGGTGGTGCCCGTCTTTTCCTTATAGGCATCGAGCAAAGGCTGAATCAGGCCTGGCTCACGCGTCGTGTAAATATTAATCTCATTTGCATTTGCAGCACCTGAGAGAAACGTCGCAGCCATGAGTGCAAGTCCAGCACGCGCGATCTTGGGCATTTTACCTCCGAAAAAATATGGTTCATTTGGAACTATATGGTATGCAATTGGAATATAAGAACTCGGTTTTGCAGGGTCAATTGCGCGGCACTCTAAATATGACCTGTTTACTCATTATTTTGCAAAAACCAGCACTCTGCTCCAATTTATTCGAAGGAAGACCGAATTAGCACTTTCCGGAACGTGATGGTCGGTTCGCACACGCAGACGCTGCTCGCTTCCGTCAAGGCGGATTAGCAACTCTTCGGTTTCACCAAGATAGATTCGCGTTTCGATCTGTCCGCTTAAAGCGCCCGCAGTAGCATCCGGCAGAATTTCAATGTCGCGCGGTCTGATATAAACGAGAACTTCGCCAGTGCTTGCGAAGTCCGCTGCAGCATCAAAGACGCCCTGCTCTGTTTCAATCATTTTGCCGCGGACACTGCCTTCAAACGCATTGAAGTCGCAGAAGAAATCGGCTGCATAGCGAGAGTTCGGGCGGTTATGGAGATCACGGGCAGAGCCTTGCTGCACGATTTCGCCAGAGCGCATCAGGACAACACGGTCGCCCGTTGAAAGCGCTTCTTCCGCCTCATGCGTAACGATAATGACCGGCGTGCCGAGTGCGCGCAACAGTGCCATCGTCTCACTACGAACGCGCGCGCGCAAGCCGCGATCCAGATTGGAGAACGGCTCATCCATCAACAGCAGATCAGGCTTCGGTGCCAAAGCCCGAATGAGTGCCACGCGCTGCTGCTCCCCACCCGACAACATATGCGGGTAACGATCCGCCATCGAAGAAAGACCGACAAGTTCGAGCAATTCATCGACGCGGCTGAGCGCTTGTTCCTTGCGAACCTTACGCAGACCAAACAGCACATTTTCACGCACGGTCAGATGTGGAAACAACGCGTAGTCCTGAAAGACCACACCAATGTTTCGCTTTTCCGGTTCAACGAAGATCGATGGCCCGACGAGCGTGCGCCCGCCCATCGTAAGCTGGCCTTCATCGGGTGCATCAATGCCAGCAATAATCCGCAAGAGTGAAGTCTTGCCGCAACCGGAATGCCCAACCAGACAGATGATCTCACCGGGCTGCACATCCAGCGATATTTTGTCGAGTGCGCGCACGGTTCCAAACTGCCGACCAATTCCCGAGAGGGTCAGTGCCGGAGCCGTTTCATTACCGAGCTTCGTATCCTGCAGAGTGCGTGCATCCATAGATGAGGCCGAGAGTCCTGTTATCATCAATCCGCATATAAATGCACTTGGACGACTTTGCCAATAAAACCCGACCAAACGCGTCAGGCATTTGTCGAAACACCCTTTAAAGCGCAATAGTTTGCTGCACTATCCAGTTGAACTGGCTTGCAAATCGCGCAATTCTGCTCACAAATCATTTCGTATTCGCATTGCAGGAGTCTGATCATGGGGCCGATCACCGACAAAGTGGCAACCGCCGAGCGTTTGCCGCAGGAAACGAAGGTCGCCATTATCGGCGGTGGTGTGATCGGGGTATCGACAGCGCTTTTTCTGGCCGAGCGCGGCATTCCTGTTGCCCTCTTTGAAAAGGGTGAAATCGCAGGGGAGCAATCCAGTCGCAACTGGGGCTGGTGCCGTCGGACCGGGCGCGACAGCCGCGAAATGCCGTTGATTGTCGAAAGTATGCGTCTCTGGGACGGCATGAATGAACGTGTGGGTCGCGAAACCGGATTTCGCGTTACCGGCATTGCCTACACTGCCGAGAAGGAAGAGGAAGTCGAACGCTACGCAGAGTGGATCAAAATTGCCAGCGAGCACGGCATCGAAACCCAACTGCTGAACGGCCAGCAGGCAGCAAGTCTCGCACCGGGACTAACGCGTCCACTCAAAGGTGGCATGATCACGCCGCTCGATGGCCGTGCGGAGCCGCAAAAGGCAGTACCTGCTTTTGCCGCAAAGGCGCAGGAACTCGGTGCTGTCATTCTGCAACACTGTGCCGTGCGCGGGATCGAAACCACCAATGGACGTGTGTCAGCTGTCCTGACTGAAAAAGGCCGCGTGGCTTGCGAAGCGATTGTCGTTGCTGGCGGCGCATGGTCACGACTGATCATATCGTCCTTTGATGCCCATCTACCACAGCTCAAAGTGCGCTCGTCCGTCTTCCGCACCTCGCCTATCGAGAGTGGCGTTGAACCGGCAATCGCATTTTCGGACTTCGCACTGCGCAAGCGACTTGATGGCGGATATACAGTTGCGAGCCTTGGCGGCTCCATCGCCGACATTGTGCCTGACAGTTTTCGCTTCTTCCGCGACTTCCTTCCATCGCTCTCAACAGAATGGAAATCCCTGCGTTTCCGTTTCGGTGAACGCTTTTTTGAAGAAGCTTTCCAATGGAAGCTCCGTCCGGCAGATCAGGTCTCGGTGTTTGAAAAAATCCGCACGCTTGATCCCGAACCGCACCGGGCAGCGAATGCAGCAGTGCTGAGCAAACTTAAAGCCGCCATCCCATCTTTTGCATCCGCAACGATCGCGCAGGAATGGGCCGGTCTGATTGATACGATGCCGGATGTCATTCCGGTTATCTCACCCCTGCCCGGCATTGACGGGCTGATCGTCGCCACAGGCTTTTCAGGCCATGGCTTTGGCATCGGCCCCGGTGCAGGACGATTGGTCGCCGATATGGTCAGCGGCGAAACGCCGGTTGTCGATCCGTCGCCGTTCCATATCTCGCGTTTCTCCGACGGCTCGAAAATCCGTATTGAGAACTGGGGTTAAGGCAGTACCGGTAGAAGCGTGCAAACACAGATGAAGTTTATTCAATCACACCACAGGCGAAGCGCGCACCGCCGCCACCGAGCGGCTTAGGCTTGTCGGAATAATTATCGCCACCAACATGAACCATCAATGCGCGACCTTTGACTTCATCCAGTGATTTCAAACGGGGTGCGACAACGGTTTCACTAACCTTGCCATCCGCATTGGCCTTCAGAAGCGGCAAGTCACCCATATGACCATGTCCTTCTGGACCCATGTGGTGTTTTGAGCCGTCCGGATCGTAGTGACCACCAGCAGCTTGCGCCGGCGTCATTTTTCCATCTTGTTCAGCGGGCGCACAACTTCCCTTCTCATGAACATGAAAACCATGCTCACCTGCTGGCAAACCACTCAAATCTGCTTTGAAAGAAAGACCATCGGCGCTCTGGGAAACTGTAACAGTACCCATTTCTTTGCCTTGGCCGGATTCCAATGCCTCAAACATTTTTACGGTTACGCCCTCCGCCAAAGCCGGACCGGCGATAAGAACAATAGTCGAAGCTAAAATCAGAGACCGCATTATCTCCTCCTATAATTTGGTGTGGGATAAGCGATAAACGCGTAGACGCGCGAATTGTTCGAAATTTAAAAAACTGCGCGCCAGTTTTGCCGGCGCGCAGAACACTTGAAACTTAGACCGTAACGAATTGCGCCATCATGCCAACATCCTCATGTTCCAGCACATGGCAATGGAACATAAAAGGATGATCGCGTTTCGCTTCACGATCAAAATGTACAAGAATTTCTGCCTTGCCGTTAATCAGTGCTGTGTCTTTCCAGCCTGATTGATGCAGTGGCGGCGTTTCGCCGTTCAATGTCAGGATGCGAAACGATGCTCCGTGAATATGAAATGGATGCGCCATTTCTTTCGTCGACAACTCCCAGATCTCCCACGATCCAAGCTTAACCTCGGCGTCAATACGGTTCATGTCGAAAGGCTTCTCCGCAATCGCCATCTGAACGCCTGATGTCAAAGCCTGCAACGCAGGTCCGGCGTCGGCATTGCTCCGCCCACCATGCATATCATGGTCACTCATGTTCGCCATGTTGTGACCAGCATGCGGATCGCTCGACTTGCCGCCCATCATAAGCTTCATATTATCCGCCATACGTTCATCGAAAAAGTATGAACGTCTGCGAACAGAAAGCTTTTCATCCGGCTGTTCCGGACCATCGAGCTTTGTCGGCAAGGTTTTGATTGCGCCTTCGATTTGGTCATCGATGATGAACTGCATCAAAGGCTGGTCATCGCCACCGCTGTCATCACTGGCTGTCAGCAGGTCGAGCACATCTTTCGACTTGGAAAAATCGACCAACACCTCGTAGCGCTCGCCCGGACTGATTGTCAGGCGTTTAACCGGATCAAGCGTACTTATAAAGCCGCCATCAGATGCTATGACTTGCAACGGCTGGTCGTCGCTAAGACGGATGTGGAAGTTGCGCGCATTTGCACCGTTCAGAATACGCAACCGAACCACTGAAGCAGGAACACGCGCTTGCGGCGCGATAACGCCATTCACAATAAGCTTGTCGCCGCGAAAGCCATGCATCAGATCCATAATGTCAGGCTGGTAAACCTTATCGCCATCGATCACCCTGCGATCCTGCAAGACGAGCGGAATATCATCAACACCATAGGTTTGAGGCAAGCCGCGTTCCCCGTCCTTGCCGTCGCTGACAATCATCAACCCGGCAATTCCCATATGCGCCTGCCGCGCAGTGTCCCCATGCATATGCGGGTGGAACCAGTTGAATGAAGCCGGCTGGTTGACCGTAACCTTTGGCTCCCAGCTAGTGCCTGCCGCAATGACATTATGCGGCCCGCCATCGAGAACCGACGGAACAAAAAGACCATGCCAATGGAGCGTTGTGTCTTCGTCCATGCCGTTATTTACCGAAAGCGTCACCGCTTCACCGTTTTTGAGGCGGACGACCGGCCCAAGATATGTGCCGTTTATCCCGGCAGAGGCCGCATCGCTGCCTTGCGCGAAAGCATGGCGTCCCTTCTGGACAGTCAGCTTCACCACACCTTCAGCATCAGGCTCAATTAAAGCCGGAATAGGCAGCGCCTGCGCCTTTGCCTGTGCGCTGGCTGCACCATGCTGCATGTGCTGCTGATGTGGGTCCTGCGCAAAGGCCTCAAAAGGCCGGACAATGGATAAGGCAGCAGCGCTTGCTCCAAGCGTCAAAAGACGACGGCGAGTCATACTCGTCATGATAATTCTCCAGATAAATCTCTATCAACGCACATCGAAACCTTCGAAATGCGCTTATTGCCGCCGAAAAACCGGCAGCGTTTCAGAAGATCAGATCTGGCTGGTTATTGGAGGTCGGAGAACGCCGAAGGGGTCGTTGCTGTTCAATGATGCGACGCGTGGCGGCAAGCCGAATTCGTGATCGGGGGTGAACAGAGCAACGCTGGAGCTAAGCTGTATGATGCCCCCACAGCTCATCATTACACAGGCGGCAGATGCCTTCTTGCCATGATCCGTCGGCGTTGAATGCCCGCCGCCATGTTTGGCAACCTGCGCAGTCGTGTGACAGTCAATAACTGCTGCCGTCAGTGGCAGATCATGCGCCATGGCATAACAAAATTGCGTTGAAACCAGAAACAGCAACGAGAACAGCGCAATCAGCATACGGGAAGGCATTCGCAAAACAGAATGTTTGCGAAAACGCATACCAATATTGCTGTTTCTGAAAACCTGCGCAGTCATTGTGATTCCATGTTCTGAATTTCAGCTTAAGGCTACCTTAAGGCAATTGAAAGACCTCCATCCTTTTCCTTGAAACTACCTCTGGCATTCATTTTGTTTCGAAAACAGCACATTCGAAATTAGAAAATTACGTGACAGCCCTTTTAAGCTTGCGGTTTCGTATTTTGTGGCACTAAGAAGGCAATATCTCGGGCTTTCCCCCAAAACGTACAGCCCACAAATATGGATATGAAACAATGACTGTAGCTCAAGCAGTTGTTCCGAAGAAAAATTCTGCGCGCCGCGTTTTGGCCGCGAGCATGATCGGCACAACAATCGAATTCTTTGACTTTTATATTTATGCTACCGCCGCGGTAATCGTTTTCCCGCACCTCTTCTTCCCGGCAAGTGACGGTAACTCGGCGCTGCTCCAGTCTTTGGCAACTTTCGCTATTGCCTTCTTTGCACGCCCGATCGGCGGCGCTTTGTTCGGCCACTTCGGCGATAAGGTTGGCCGTAAGGCAACGCTCGTTGCAGCGCTTATGACCATGGGCATTTCCACAGTCGCTATCGGCTTCCTGCCAACTTATGAATCCATCGGCGTATGGGCGGCTCTCCTGCTCGCACTCTGCCGTCTGGGTCAGGGCCTTGGCCTTGGTGGCGAATGGGGCGGTGCAGTTCTGCTCGCAACCGAAAATGCACCGGAAGGCAAGCGTACCTGGTACGGCATGTTCCCACAGCTCGGTGCGCCTGTTGGCTTCATCCTTGCAACGGGTATCTTCCTGGTCTTGGCTGAACTCCTGACCGAAGAACAGTTCATGTCGTTCGGCTGGCGTATTCCTTTCATCGCCAGTGCACTGCTGGTTGGCGTCGGCCTCTTCATTCGCTTGAAGATTGCTGAAACACCAGAATTCCAGAAGGCTATCGACAAGGCTGAACGCGTTGAAGTTCCAGTCGCAACGCTTTTCAAGAAGCACAAGGCGAGCCTGTTTCTCGGCACCATCGGCGCTGTTGCAACCTTCGTTCTGTTCTATCTCATGACCGTGTTCTCGCTCGGTTGGGGTACGCGTGCGCTCGGCTATAGCCGTGAGCAGTTCCTCATCCTGCAGATGGTCGGCGTGATATTCTTCGGCCTCACCATCCCGGTCGCAGCGTTGCTTTCCGATAAATACGGAATGCGTCCGGTCATGATCATCGTCACGGTGCTGATTGGTATCTATGGCTTCCTCATGGCTCCGCTTTTCCTGAGCGGAACAGCTGGCGTTCTCGCCTTCCTTATCCTTGGTTTTGGCTTGATGGGACTGACTTACGGTCCAATTGGTGCAGCGCTTGCTGAACCTTTCCCGACTTCGGTTCGCTATACCGGCGCTTCGCTTACCTTCAACCTGGCAGGCATTCTCGGCGCATCGGTTGCACCTTACATCGCAACATGGCTCGCGACCCATTATAGCTTTGCTTATGTTGGCTACTACATGACTGCTGCCGCCGTGATTTCTCTGATCGGCTTTGCATTCATCTCGTTCAAGCGCGGCGAATAAGCCAAACTAAATACCAAAAAAAACAGCCCGCGTGGAGCGATCCAAGCGGGCTTTTCTTTTAAATGTAAGCTCGACTAACCTTATTCGGTGTCAGCAGCTTCCAGAGCAATAGCAACAGACTGAATGATCGAGGCGAAGCGTGCAGCAGTCTGGATTGCTTCCGTCGAAACGCCAGCCTTACGCAACACATCTTCGTGGGCGTCGATGCACATGCCGCAGCCATTGATTGCCGAAACGGCCAGTGACCACAGTTCGAAGTCAACCTTGTCGACGCCTGGGTTGCCAATCACGTTCATGCGCAGCTTGGCAGGAAGCGTGCGGTATTCCTTGTTGGTGGCAAGGTGCACGAAGCGATAATAAACGTTGTTCATGCCCATGATGGATGCTGCAGATTTTGCAGCCTGCACAACCGTAGCATCAACCTTACCTGCTGCTTCAGCAGTCAGCGCCTTGCGCACATCGGCGTTGCGCGAAGCAATACCGCAGGCGACGAACAGGCCGTATTTCTGCTGTGGCGTCAGCGTTTCATCGCTCGCCATGGACGAAAGGTTAAGACGAACATCCTTGGCAAAGTCCGGAATTCTTGACTTCAGATCATCAATGGACATGGAACCCTCTTTAACTGTCAGTTCTGGATAAACAAAAGGCGGGCCTTAACCCGCCTTCTCTCAAGCAATTGGATGCTGATTAAGCAGCCTTGAGCGTTTCGCCACCAACTTCACGGTTGCATGGGCAAAGCTCATCGGTCTGCAGAGCATCGAGAACGCGCAGCGTGTCCTTAGGAGCGCGGCCAACATTGAGGTTGGTTGCATAAACGTGCTGGATCGTGTTGTCCGGATCGACAACGAAGGTGTAGCGGTAAGCAACGCCATCTGGCGAACGAACGCCGAGGCCATCGACCAGCGAACCGTTGGTGTCAGCAAACGACCAGATTGACAGCTTGTTGAGATCCTGATGATCGCGGCGCCATGCGAGCTTCACGAATTCGTTGTCGGTCGAACCGCCGAGAACAACCGCATCACGATCTTCGAAATCCGAAGCCAGACGCGCGAATTCTGCGATTTCCGTTGGGCAAACGAAAGTGAAGTCCTTAGGGTAGAAGAAGATGACCTTCCACTTGCCTTCGAAGCTTGCTTCAGTGACTTCTTCAAAAGCCGAAACGCCATTTTCTTCGTGGAAGTTGAAGCCTGGCTTTACGCCAGTTACTTTGAAAGAAGGAAGCTTGTCACCGATACCGAGCATCTCATACCTGCCTGTAAATTCGTTGTTATGCAGAAAATTCAGAAGTTTCAGAACTATCCGCTTGCGAGTCATATATAGGCACTCTAAATCAATCGGTCAAAGCGATTAAAACGATCAATTCCATCGATTTTAACGATGGGGATAAGTTTAGCCCAAGACCATGCTCAATATCAGCGTTCGCCAGCTCCACTATTTTATCGCCCTCGTCAAAGCAGGCTCCTTTTCGCGTGCAGCTGAGGCCGTCGGCGTGACACAATCCACGTTAAGTGCAGCAATTCAGGCGCTTGAAGCGGAGATCGGGGTTACTCTGATCGACCGCACCGGGCGGCGGATGCAACTGCTGCCAGCAGGCGAAGACTTCCTCAATCGTGCGCAGGAAATCGTCGCATCAATCGAAGAACTGCCGGAACATGCACGTCAGGCAGAGCGCCCTTTGACCACACGTTTGCGGCTCGGTGTCATTCCGTCGATTGCGCCGTTTCTTCTGCCCAAAGTGCTGCCCACGACGGCCAAGGCCTTTCCAGAACTGCAATTGAGCGTGCGCGAAGGCCTGACACGCACTCTGCTCGACAGTCTGCGCTCAGGCTCCCTTGACGTGGCGCTCGTCGCCCATCCCTATGATCTTGATGACTTTGAAGTCGCTGAAATCGGTCAGGACCCGTTCTTTCTTGCAGTGCGCCGCGATCATGCGCTCGCCAACCGTGACCGCATCGACGCAAGCGATCTTCAGGATCAGCCTTTTCTGTTGCTTGAAACCGGCCATTGTCTGCGTGAACACGTCATGGCGGCAATCGGTTCAAAGCCAACGCAGACAGGCGGCGATGTTCATGCAACCAGCATCATGACGCTGGTGCAGTTGGTGGAATTCGGAATGGGAGTGACGCTGCTGCCGGAAGTCGCCATCAAGGCGGGCGTTACACGCGGCAGCGAGATCAGCACCGTGCCCTATGAAGGGCAGCACAATTACCGTTCGCTTGCTTTGGCATGGCGCGCCAATGCTGCCCGCCGCAACGAGTATCAGCTATTTGCGGCCCATCTGCGCAATCACTGCATGAAGAAATAAATCACAAAACGCCCCAGGCGCGGAACCGGCCGCGTCCGGTAATTTCCCGCAAGTTGAGATCGGATATCAGCTTCAACGCACCCTGTTGCGTGACTGCAAGCTCTTTCTCAACCATCTGGCTCGAAACCAGAGGGCTGCGCATCATCATATCAACCAATTGCGGAAGACGTGAATTTGATCGCCGTCCTCTGAGCTTGCGTTGCATTTGTTCACGCGCAAGCATCAGGCGGTCATGTTCTTTCATGCCTGCGTCCGCCGCGTCCTCAATTGCCGACAAAAATGTCTTCAACCGTATCAACCGGTTTGACGAGCGGCGCTCATCTGGCCTTTTCGTCCGAAGGCCTATGCTGATTGCAGGCAGGTGATTAGTCGTAATCCCCGACTGACGCAGATATGCAGACGTCAACAAACGGCCGATCCAGTTTGAACGCTGCACCACTTCAAGAGAATACCAGGCATCATGCATAATTGCAGCGCATAGTATCGAAGGCAGATGTGCAGTCTTGGCAAACAGGTCGCGCCATTCCTGCAAACGCGCATCTTCATCCCAGTCATCGTCATAAAGTAGGGCTTCCGCCTCAACAGGCTGCGGCTTTGGTTTCTCTTTGACAACGCCTTTTAACAAAGCATCCGTACGAGCTAGCAGAGCGTCGATATCTTCCAGCAGCGGATCAACTTCGCCCTCCGCCACTTCGCTATAATCACGCTTTTCTTCCTCACGTACCTCGATATTTCGGCCAATCAATTGCTGAATACCTGCCGTGCTTAAAGCCCAGCCCGGCGCACGACTGACAATCTGCCGACGCAGTCGCAACACAGAATAAGCAATCGTCAGAGCATGGCTGGGCGTGCGCGTATCCATAAGCGCATCATGCAGAACAAGATCTTCCAGATGCACCAGTTCACCCTCAAGCCACATGGATGCTACAGCGTCCTGCATATGCATACGCTCCAGCATTCCGTCGCGGATTGGAGAACGGGCGAGCCGCTCGTCAAGCCTCGTTAATGCAGCCGTGGCATTCGTCACGGGCACAAAAAGCTCATCGAGCGGCAGTTTGTCGAATTCATAAGCCATGTTCCGCATATCGCAACCGATTGCGGAAAAAGGCAAACGAAAATGAGCGGTTAGAACAATTTCTATCTAAGCAGGAGCATTCAAACTGCTCTAACTCTTTTTTCCACGCATTATCCTACGCAAAACCGCTTCGCACTTTTGCTGGAAATGCTCTAAGCCAGAACTTCCGCAACTTTCACAGTGCGACCTTCCTTGACTGAAAGGAGAGCTGCTTCTGCAAGCGCCAAAGCCTGCAAACCATCTTCCGCCGAAGGTTTGGGTGCCTTGCCGCCATCAATCGCATCGATGAACGAAGCAATTTCAGCCGCATAAGCATCCGTGTAGCGGGTCATGAAGAAATCATGCAGCGGCGGACGGGTATAGCCGTCCTTCGATGCCACTTCGATGGAAACCGGGCGCTGGTTTTCAGCAGACACCGCTCCGTCCGAGCCATGCACTTCGACGCGCTGGTCGTAACCGTAGGAAGCTCGACGCGAATTGGAAATCACACATTGGCGACCGGAAGCGGTGGTCAGGATCACGCTTGCGCTGTCAAAATCACCCAGTTCACCGATCTTTGGATCGACAAGAACCGAAGCCGATGCAGAAACCGTTGCAATTTCTTCACCCAGCAGAAAACGCGCCATATCAAAATCATGGATGGTCATGTCGCGGAAAATACCGCCAGAAACCTTGATATATTCCGCAGGCGGCGCGCCAGGATCGCGACTGGTGATCGTGACCATTTCGACCTTGCCAATCCGACCGTCATCAATAGCCTTACGAACAGCCGCAAAATGCGGATCGAAACGCCGATTGAACCCGAGCATAACCTTGCCGCCGGTTTCCTTGATGACATTGAGACACGCACGCACGCGCTCAATGTTTAGATCGATAGGCTTTTCGCAGAACACGGCTTTGCCAGCGCGGGAGAAGCGTTCGATCAGATCGGCATGAGTGTTGGTTGGCGTACAGATCAGCACCGCATCCACATCAGACGAATTTTCAATCTCGTCAATGGTGCGCACTTCCGCGCCAGCGGCATCAGCAATGGCGCGTGCTGCGTCCTGATTGGCATCCGCCACTGCGATAAGCTTCGCGCGCTTGTCGGAAGCGATCGCGCCTGCATGAACCTTACCAATACGGCCAGCACCGAGCAGAGCAAGACGTGTAACCATTGCCTTCATCCTCCCAAAACGGTCATCCTCGATTGACCGACAAAACAGTTTCGCTATTCCGTTTTGCGCGATTCCCGACTATTCGGGAGAAACAAAGCGCAATGGAATATTTATTCTATTTTGCTAGATTGTGATATATAGGATGTCAAGAGACCGTTTCTGAAAGGATGGCAATGGACACCGAACAAGCTGTTGCAGCACAAGCCGATACTCCCGCCAGTGTGCCAGCCCCAACGAATGTCAAAGAATTTGAGGCGAGACTGCTCGAAGTCGCAGACCGATTGCCAAAACGTCTCAAACAATGCGCCGATTTTGTTGCTGCCAATCAGGACCGTATAGCTGTTTCAACAGTCGCGGAAATGGCAGAAGGCGCAGGCGTTCAAAGTTCGGCCTTCATGCGCTTTTGTCAGATATTGGGCTTTTCCGGCTTTTCGGAAATGCAGAAACTTTTTCGCGACTCCTATGCTGGCGGTTGGCCCGATTATTCCACGCGGCTTGAACATCTGCGTGAAACGGCGGCTGGAAGCGCCCCGGCCCTTCTGGCAGAGTTTGCCGAGGCAGGCCGCACTTCACTTGAAAGTCTGTTGAAGACCATCGAGCCGGAAGCACTTGAGAAAGCTGTCAAGCTGCTGGCAACGGCAGAAACCATACACATCATTGGCGTTCGGCGCGCATTTCCGGTTGCGAGCTATCTGGCCTATGCGCTTGAAAAGATGCAGGTTCCAGCGATGCTTCACAGCACTGTCGGAAAATTGGAGAACCAGCACGCCATTCGCAAAGGCGATGTGCTCCTTGCCATTTCCTTTTCGCCATACTCGCCCGAAACCATAGCAATGGCGGAAAATGCGAGCGAGCGCGGCATCGATGTTGTTGCGATTACCGACACCATTGTCAGCCCAATGAGCAAGTTTGCTCAGCAATCGCTGCTTGTTTCAGAAGTGGACTTCGGCGCATTCAGGTCACTTTCGGCCACACTCTGCCTTGCTATTACCCTCGCCGTTGCCGTCGGTACGGAACGTCAATCGTAAAATAATACAGCATTCTATTTTTCGGTTGAAATGGAATAATAAATCCATTTTAATCAGAAATAGAATGGCTGCTGCGTAATGTGAGTCACACACAGCCTTCCCAAGCTAAAAAAAGACGCATGTGCCGAGGGAGGAACAGAATGAAGCGGCTGGATTTGATTACGATTGGCCGATCTTCGGTAGATCTTTACGGCGCACAGGTCGGCGGTCTTCTCGAGGATATGTCGTCCTTCAACAAATATGTTGGTGGTTCTCCGACAAATATTGCAACCGGCACCGCAAGGCTTGGTCTCAAATCTGCTCTCATAACCCGCGTTGGCGACGAGCATATGGGACGCTTTCTGCTGCGCGAACTTGCGCGCGAAGGCGTGGATACACGCGGCGTTGTCACCGATCCGCAGCGTCTGACAGCACTTGTCATCCTTGGCATCCGGGATCAGGAACATTTCCCGCTGATCTTCTATCGTGAGAACTGCGCCGACATGGCGCTTTGCGAAGATGATATTGATCCCGACTTCATCGCGGAGGCCGAATGTGTGCTCGCCACTGGCACGCATCTTTCGCATCCGCGCACTGAAGCAGCTGTCATCAAGGCGCTCAGGCTTGCGCGCGAAAACAACAGCCGAACCGTGCTCGATATTGATTACCGCCCCAATCTCTGGGGGCTTTCAGGCCATGGTGATGGCGAGAACCGTTTCATCGAATCCCTTGCCGTAACCAAGAAGCTGCAATCAACGCTCCATCTCTTCGATCTCATTGTCGGCACAGAAGAAGAGTTTCATATCGCTGGCGGCTCAACCGATACGCTTGAGGCGCTCAAAGCCGTCCGCAAAGTTACCAAGGCAGCACTGGTCTGCAAACGTGGGCCGATGGGTGCTGTGGTTTTGGAAGACGACATTCCTGACCATCTCGACAAGGGGCAATCAGGACAAGGATTTCCGATTGAAGTTTTCAATGTGCTTGGCGCGGGCGATGGATTCATGTCTGGCCTTTTGCGCGGATGGCTCAAGGGGGAAGATTGGCCGACCAGCCTGAAGTTCGCCAATGCCTGCGGTGCCTTTGCCGTGTCACGTCATGGTTGCACACCCGCCTATCCAAGCTGGGAAGAGCTGCAGTATTTCTTCAAGGCCGGCATTCGCGACAAGGCATTGCGCAAGGATCAGGCGCTTGAACAAGTGCATTGGTCAACCAACCGCAATGGCGACTGGCCGCATATGCGGGTCTTCGCTTTTGACCACCGTATCCAGTTGGAAGAAATGGCGCAGGAAACTGGTGCCACAGATGAAAAGATCGGTGAATTCAAGGAACTATGCTTGAAAGCTGCATTAGAGGTTTCGGGCGGTGAAAACGGCTATGGCATCCTATGCGATGGACGACTTGGCCGCGATGCACTCCACCGCGCGGCTGGCAGCGGCCTGTGGATCGGACGCCCGACGGAATGGCCGGGGTCACGTCCCCTGGAGCTTGAACCAGAACTCGGCCCTGATTGCGGTGGCCTTGTGGAATGGCCCGTCGAAAATGTTGTGAAGCTTCTTTGCTTCTACCACCCTGACGACAGCGACGACGTGAAGGCGCAGCAGGAAGCCACCGTAAAGAGGCTTTTCACTGCTGCCCGGCGTAATCGTCTGGAGTTTCTGCTGGAAATCATCCCATCAAAGGTCGCCCCCGTCGATGATATGAGCACGGCAAAAGTCATTGAGCGCTTCTATGAGATTGGTGTCTATCCAGACTGGTGGAAGCTTGAGCCACTGAAGACCACAGAAGCATGGCGCAATGCTTGTGAGGCGATCACCCGCAATGATCCTCATACGCGTGGCATTGTTGTTCTGGGGCTTGATGCGCCCGCAGAAGAGCTGGAAGCAAGCCTGAAAGTTGCTGCCGATTTTGAACTGGTGAAAGGCTTTGCTATTGGTCGAACCATTCTGGGCGATGTTGCGCGCCAGTGGCTTGCGAACAAGATAAGCGATGCAGAAGCCATTACAGAAATGGCAAAACGCTATCGCGGTTTCTGCGATCTTTGGGATAGGCTGCGACAGAAATAAACGCATCTCGGAAACAGGTGGAGGCCTGAATCTGAAATTGCGAGAAAGCGGATTTCCGCTGGGAGGAAAAATGAAGACCGTTCGACTGACAGCGGCACAGGCTCTTGTGCGTTATATTGCCAATCAGATGACATCCGAAGGTGAACCCTTCATCGCTGGCGTCTGGGCGATTTTTGGCCATGGCAATGTGGCAGGGCTTGGCGAGGCGCTGCATGGCATCCGCGACAAGCTCGTGACCTGGCGCGGCCATAATGAGCAAACCATGGCTCATGCGGCGATTGCCTATACCAAGCAGCTCGGTCGCAAACGCGCTTGCGCTGTCACCTCCTCCATCGGCCCCGGCGCAACCAATATGGTCACAGCGGCGGCACTCGCCCATGTGAACCGACTGCCGGTCCTGTTCATTCCCGGCGATGTCTTCGCCAATCGCGGTCCTGATCCAGTGTTGCAGCAGATTGAGGATTTCAACGACGGCACCATGACCGTCAATGACTGTTTCCGGCCCGTAAGCCGCTATTTTGATCGCATTACCCGCCCTGAGCAGCTTCTCACTGCTCTGCCGCGTGCCTTCCGCACAATGACAGATCCTGCGGATTGCGGGCCTGTAACGCTGTCTTTCTGTCAGGATGTGCAGGCCGAAGCCTATGACTGGCCAGAGGAGTTCTTTGCGCCAAAGGTTTGGCATTGGCGGCGACCACCAGCCGATGAACACGAGCTGGCAACGGCAATTGCAGCGATCAAAGCTGCCAAGACCCCGGTTATCGTTGCGGGCGGCGGCGTACATTATTCAGGCGCCCATGAAGCGCTGAAAAGCTTTGCAGAAACTCACAACATTCCGGTTATCGAAACACAGGCAGGCAAATCGGCTTTGCCGTGGGATCACGCGCTCAATTTCGGTCCAGTCGGCGTTACTGGTGCAGACAGTGCAAACGCAGTTGCAGCAAGCGCTGATCTGGTCATTGGGGTGGGAACACGTTTTCAGGATTTCACCACCGGCTCGTGGGCATTGTTCAAACATCCGGGCCGAAAGCTGCTCTCGGTCAATGTTCAGCCATATGATAGCCACAAGAATGCCGCGATTTCACTCGTTGCAGATGCACAAATTGCGCTAAAAACGCTCTCAAATGGCCTAAAAGACTATAAACGCAGCGCACTCGACACCACGCTTAAAGCACGCTGGTTTGAAGCAGCAGACCGTTTCACGGCGGCTCCCGGTGATGCCAACCAGCTTCCCACAGACATGCAGGTGATCGGCGCGGTTCAGCGTCAGTCGAAAGAAAATACCGTCGTCATGTGCGCGGCTGGCACCATGCCGGGTGAATTACACCAGCTCTGGAAAGCCGGTCGCCCGATGTCCTATCACATGGAGTATGGCTTCTCCTGCATGGGTTATGAGATCGCAGGCGGACTTGGCATCAAGATGGCTGAACCGGATCGCGACGTGATCGTGATGATCGGTGACGGCTCCTATATGATGGCCAATTCAGAGCTTGCGACCTCTGTGATGATGGGCATCAAGATCACAGTCGTGCTTACAGACAATCGCGGTTATGGCTGCATCAACCGTTTGCAAATGGCGACCGGCGGTGCCGAGTTCAACAATCTGCTCGACCACACAACCCATGTGAATGCATCGAATATCGACTTCGCGGCCCATGCAGGTGCGATGGGTGCCGACAGTAAGAAAGTCGGTTCTATCCGCGAACTTGAAGATGCGCTGGCAGAAGCGCGCAACAGCCCGCGCACCACAGTTATCGTCATCGATACCGATCCTTACCCAACGCCTGAAACCGGTGGCTGGTGGTGGGACGTGGCTGTGCCAGAAGTCTCGGACCGCGACCAAGTACGCGCCGCGCGTGAAAATTATGAAGCTCAGATCAAAGAAAGAAACTGACCGATGATCCTCTATGGCACCAACCCGATTGCCTGGTCGAACGATGATGATCGCAGCCTTGGCGCGCATATAAGCCTTGATAAATGTCTTGATGAGACTTCAAAAATCGGCTTCGACGGAATCGAAAAAGGTCATAAATTTCCGCAAGTTGCAGCGGAACTTAAAGCGGCACTCGAACCACGCAATCTGCGCTACGTATCCGGTTGGCATTCGCTGAACCTTCTTACCAATTCCGTTGAGGATGAGAAGGCTGCAATGCAGCCAGCACTTGATCTTCTGAACGCCATGGGCTGCAAGGTCATCATCGTTTGCGAAACGTCGAACGCCATTCATGGCGACGATAGCAAGTCGCTCTCCGAACGTCCGGTGCTGGAAGAAGCACGCTGGGCTGAGTTTGGTGCAGGCGTTGAAGCACTGGCCGAACATGCGAGCGCGCAGGGTATTGCACTCGTCTATCACCATCACATGGGCACGATTGTTCAGAGCGAAGACGAGATCGACCTTCTAATGAAACATACCGGCCCACATGCCAAGTTGCTGCTTGATACAGGTCATTGTCTGTTTGGCGGCGGTGATCCTGAACGCGTTGCAAAGAACCATATGGGGCGTGTCCGGCATATCCATGCCAAGAATGTGCGCCCAGCGATTGCGGCACAGGTACGCGACCAGAGCCTGTCCTTTCTGGAAGGTGTGCGCCGCGGCGTATTCACGGTTCCCGGCGATCATGAAGGCGGTGTCGATTTTGTACCGGTGCTTAAGGTCGCGGCCCAGCATGGCTATCAGGGCTGGCTGGTGATTGAAGCCGAACAGGACCCAGATGTGCGCAATCCATTTGAATATCAGTCGCTAGGGCTAAAATCGCTCAAAGCATTTGCGCGCGAAGCAGGGTTAGACAAAGGAGACTGAGCTATGGCCAATCTGTTACGCAAACCGAGCGGCAAGCATGGCAAGGTGCATGACATCACGCCGGAAAGCGCCAATTGGGGCTATGTTGGCTTTGGCCTCTATCGTCTGAAAGCAGGTGAAACCGCAACCGAGAAAACCGGCGACCGGGAAGTCATTCTGGTGCTGGTCGAAGGCAAAGCAAAGCTCAAAGCCTCGGGAGAAGATTTCGGCGAAATGGGCGAGCGAATGAGCGTGTTTGAAAAACTCGCTCCGCATTGCCTCTATGTGCCTGCTGAGAGCGACTGGGACGCAGTGGCAACAACCGATTGCGTGCTTGCTGTCTGCACAGCACCTGGCAAACCGGGCCGCAAGGCACAAAAACTCGGACCGGAAGGACTGACATTCGATACACGTGGACAAGGTGCGAATACCCGCAACATCTTCAACATTGCCATGGAAGGCCGCGATGTCGCCGACAGCCTCTTGGTGACGGAAGTTTTCACGCCACAGGGCAACTGGTCATCCTACCCGCCGCACAGACATGATGAAGATAACTTCCCGGATATGACTTACCTAGAAGAAACCTATTATCATCGCCTAAACCCATCGCAGGGCTATGGTATTCAGCGGGTCTTTACCGAAGATGGCAGTCTCGATGAAACCATGGCCGTTTCTGACGGCGATGTCGTTCTGGTGCCAAAGGGACATCACCCATGCGGCGCGCCCTATGGTTATGAGATGTACTATCTCAACGTCATGGCTGGACCGATCCGCAAATGGCGATTTAAAAACCATCCGGATCACGACTGGATTTATAAACGCGACAATCCATCAGCATAAAAAAAGCCCCGGATTTCCGGGGCTTTTTTCTTAGAGTTTTGCCACTTTTTTCAAATCGTCCACCGCACCGGGTGCAGCAACGAAAACCTTGCTACCCTTGGTCAGTTGCTCGCCTTCCGTTGGAAATGGGTGCGTATAGCCCCCTGCTTCGCGGACCAGGCAAAAACCTGCCATGCAATCCCAAGCGTGCATATATGGCTCGTAATAGCCCACCAGGCGCCCTGCTGCCACATAGGCAATCATCAGCGCGCCAGAGCCATTGCGAATGAATGTGCCGCCTGCTTCAAGCAAATCTTCGACAATCTTCGCAACCACCTGCGGCGTTACGTAATTATTGGCACCAATGCCCGTCACCGCGTTGCGAATTGTGCGCGTTTCATCAAGCACAAGCTTTTTGCCATTAAGCGTTGCACCCTGCCCCTTGGCGGATGCGTAAAGCTCATCAAAACATGGCGCCTGAATAACACCGATCACCGGCTCACCATCTTTCAGCACGGCAATGGAAACGCACCAGTTCGGCATTCCGTTGACAAAAGGGCTGGTGCCATCAATGGGATCAACCACCCATGTATAGCCTGAGCTACCCGCATTCAGTCCATATTCTTCACCCAGAAAGCCATCGTCGCTGAAAGCTGCCGATACACGTTCATTGATCAGCTGTTCGACATTGCGGTCAGCAATGGACACCACATCCTGCGGATCGCGCTTGATTTCAATCACCAGCGTCTCGCGGCGATTGAAATAATCGAGTGCCAGCGCACCAGCCTCGCGCGCAATATCCTGCGCAAGCTTAAACCGTGCTTCAAGCTCTTTTGAAATGTCCGATGTCATGCTTGGTTTCCAGTCAGAGGGAATAAAGGCGCATGGTTCATGCGCTCAATTGTTGATGATGGCAAGGCCGCGCGGCTTGAAATGGATAGCCACATCCGTTTGTGGCGGAAGCGCTTCTTCCACAGCCGGATCGACAATGAAAAGCTTGCCGTGTTCAGTCTCAATTTCATATTCGATATGATCACCGAGATAGGCGGAATGGGCCACGCGTCCCGGAAAGTCTCCGCCACTCTGGGCTTGCAGGCTCACCGCATTTGGGCGCACCGCCAGCTGCGCTGGTCCTAGCCTTGCATGTGACGATGCCAGTCGATGACTGAGCTTCCCGATACGAATGACAGCTTCTCCATTTTCTGCGCTGACAACTTCACAGGGCACGACATTGGCCTCACCCATGAAGTCTGCAATGAAGGCAGATGCGGGAGACTCATAAAGGTCACGCGGACTGCCTTGCTGCGCTATATCGCCGTCTTTCATGACAATAATTGTATCGGACACGGCCAAAGCTTCGTCCTGATCGTGGGTGACATAAACTGCAGTAAAACCAAGCCTTTGCTGAAGTTCTCTGATTTCCGTTCTCACACGGCGGCGCAGACGCGCATCAAGATTGGAAAGCGGCTCATCAAGCAGCAGAACCTGTGGTTCCAGCACCAATGCGCGGGCCACGGCCACACGCTGTTGCTGCCCACCTGAAAGCTCGGCCGGAAGTCGATGCCCCATACCGGCAAGGCCAACAAGCTTCAACCCTTCCTCCGCCCGCTCACGCGCTTCCTTCTTCTTTAATCCCGAAGATTCAAGCCCATAGGCGACGTTATCGAGCGAACTCATATGTGGAAACAGCGCATAGGACTGAAACACCATGGACACATCGCGCTCATTGGCAGGCAGCATGGTCACATCCTTGCCGCCGATCAGGATGCGGCCCGATGTCGGATGTTCCAGCCCCGCCAAAAGGCGCAGGGTCGTGGTTTTGCCGCAACCCGAAGGACCAAGCAGCGTGACAAGCGTGCCGGGTTCCACTGTCAGTGACAGATCGGGCAGAGCGGTGAAATTGCCAAACTTCTTGGTGACGTTTTGAAAGGTAACGGAGCCGGGACGGATCGTGGTCATACGGCTTTCTCCTGTTGAACGGTTTTGATCGGCGTGAGCGTGGCAACGCGGTTTTCACGCCGCAACCGGCGCTCGCCGACAAGAAGCTGGAAGGTGACAATCACAACCACCATCACCAGAATGAGTGCCGACGAATAGGCAATCGCCACACCGAATTCGCCATTTTCGACGAGGCCGACGATATAAGAGGTCGCCATGTTGTATTCCGCCGAAACAAGGAAGATTACAGCACTGATCGATGTGATCGCACGCACGAAAGAATAGACCAGAGCCGCAGTAATCGCCGGTCGCAGAAGCGGTAGGATCACCTTGCGGATCGTGCGGAAACTGCCTGCACGCAGCGTGAGCGATGCTTCATCAAGACTTTTGTCGAGCTGACTCATGGCAGCGATACCGCCGCGCACGCCAACCGGCATATTGCGGAACACGAAGCAGGCAATCAGGATCAGCGCCGTGCCGGTCATTTCAAGCGGAGGCAGATTGAATGCCATGATGTAGCTGACGCCAATGACCGTACCCGGAATGGCAAAGCTCAGCATCAGTGCAAACTCAAACACGTTGCGTCCGAAGAAGCGCTGCCGCACGATCAGATAGGCGGTGAGCAATCCGACTGCAGCAGTGAGTGGTGCCGAGATCAGCGATATTTCCATTGTCGTCCAGAACGAGTTCCAGGCAACGCCCGTCCATGCAAAGCCGCTATCCGTCCATGCCACAGAGAAAGCACGGCGATAATGGTCAAGTGTCAGCGAATTATCGAGACCCCATGTGCGCACGAACCCGCCAATCAGGATCATGACATAGACGACAACAGTGAAGACCATCCACGGAATAACAAGGGCATAGACGCCGATCTTCAATCCTTTTGGCAGGCCAGCATGAATGCCGGAGTCGCCCTTGCCGGTGACTGTTGCAAAGTTTTTGCCGGACAGCCAAAGACGCTGGATGAGAAAGGCTGAAAGCGTGAAGCAGAGCAGCACAATCGCCAGAACAGCCGCACGCGACGGATCGTTTTGCGCACCCACAACGGCAAAGAATATCTCCGTCGAAAGCACACCATGACTACCGCCAAGCACCATCGGATTGCCGAAATCAGCCATGCTTTCGATGAAAGCAATCAGGAATGCATTGGCCAGCCCCGGCGCCATAAGCGGCAATGAAACACGGTTGAACGTCCGCCAGCGGTCGGCACGCAGAGTTTGCGATGCTTCTTCCATGGAAGGAGAAACACCTTCGACGACACCAATTAGCACAAGAAAAGTGATCGGTGTGAAGGATAGCACCTGCGCGATCCAGATGCCCGTAAGACCATAAAGCCAACGGCCCGGTTCAACGCCGAAGAGATTGGAAATCTGTTCTGTCACAACGCCGGCACGACCGAACAGCAATGTCAGCGCCAGACCAATCACGAAGGGAGGCGTGATGATCGGCAGCACTGTGAGAATGCGCAAGCCTTTCTTGAACGGAAAGCCTGTGCGGGTTGCAACGAGTGCGAAGGAAAGCCCAAGCACTGTCGAGCCTGTTGCCGTCATCAGCGCCAGCCAGAGCGTGCGCCATGCAACACCACAACGCCCCTCGCCGATCACACAGGCAAGGCTCCAGATGGAAGAATCCTGAATATTGCCGATAAAGCCATCTGGCTTGAAAGAACCGTCAAAATCCTGAACCGAACCTGCAAACATGCTGAAGATCGGATAGAACACAAAAACACTGACGAGAGCGACAAGCAGCGTAATCGAGGAAACGACAAAGGCATCGCCTTTCATCACTCCGCGTTCGGCAAGCCCGAAAGAAAAGATCAGCAGGAAACAAAGACCTGTTAGGACGGCACCTGCGCCGAAGGCCGGTTGTCCATCGGCAAGCTGACCGAAGAGGGTTTCGCTTACCATCCAGTTCCAGCCGGTGAAACCGATTGCCAGTCCTTGCAGCGCAAGGAAGCCTGCGCCCAGAAGACTAGCGCCGATCAGAACGGATGTTCGTTTTTCCGGCGTCATCGCAAAGCGTGCGAAGCCGCAAATGAGCATCAGTACAGCGACAACAGCCAGCCATGGGCGGCCATAAGCGAATATTTGCAGAATACCGGGACCGTTTTCGGCCTGACTGAAAAACCCTTCAAGCCAGCTGAAACGGAAGAAGCCTTGCTCGATGCGATACCAGGGCAGGATCAGGAACGCGACCAAAGCCAGCACCAGAACCAGATCAAGCCGTCGATTGTGTTGTTTCATACCTATCCGCTTTTCTGCTCATTTTTTGCTCATGGCGGGCAAAGTGGACGCAATTATCCGTCTCCCGCCGGATAACGGCGGGAGGGTCGATAACGAAAATGGATTGCTAACCGCAGAGGCGGTTAAGGTTTAATTCGCCTTTGCGCCGATTTCCTTGTCCCAGCGCTCAAGGATTTCCTTGCGCTTGGTCGGCTCGCCATAGGTCTTGAAGTCGTAGTCGATCAGCTTGATATCCTCAAAGCGTGGCGACTCTTTCGGCACTTCGGCGTTTTTGTTGGATGGAAGCTGGAAGGATTTTGCATCCTTCATCTTCGACTGAACTTCTGCTGTCAGCGCCCAGTCATACCATTTCTTGGCGTTTTCAAGGTTACGCGCGCCCTTGATGATCGACATGGAGCCGATTTCATAGCCGGTGCCTTCACAAGGCGCGATGGACTTAATCGGGAAGCCTTCGGCAGTCATCGCAACCGCATCATGCATAAACACAATGCCGATGCCGTTTTCACCGCGCGCAGCTGACTTTACAGGTGCCGAACCCGACTTGGTGTATTGGGCCACATTTGCATTCAGCTTTGCCAGATATTCAAACGCCTTCTCCTCGCCCATCAACTGGATGAGCGTTGCCAGCGCCGTATAGGCTGTGCCCGAAGAATTCGGATTAGCCATCTGAATTTCGCCCTTATAGGACGGATCGAGCAGATCAGCCCAGCAGGCTGGCTCTTTCAGATTCTTCTTCTTGAAAATATCGGTGTTATAGCCCCATCCGAGCGCACCGGCATAGACGCCCACAGTGCGGAATTCCGAGCTTTCTGCCTGCTTTTTTGCCCAATCCTGCAACTGGTCGAGCATTGGCGATTTATATTCGAGTGTCAGGCCTTCGGAAGCAGCTTGCAGATGCGGATCGCCTGTACCAGCCCACCAGATATCGGTCTTCGGATTGCGCGCTTCGGCGCGAACCTTGGCATAGGTTTCACCAGAAGACAGGCGCACCATATTGACCTTGATATCGGTTTCTTTCTCGAAATTGTTCTTCATCTGCTCGCAGATCACCACGTCCGCCGAACAAATGAGATTGAGATTACCAGAAGCCTGTGCCGAAACCGCAAATGATGAAACGCCAGCGGCAAGTGCCGCGGCTGTGAGTGCCCAACGCATCATTATTCCTCCCTTTAGAGCACGGCTTGATCGGCTGAAAGCCTATCGCGCTCTACCTCCACTTGTTATGCAGCGCCTCCACGCTGCGGCTTTTTGCAAGCCTGTGCACAGTCTTTGCCTTTTAAGCTTATGTGTCAATCTGCTTTTGTAAATTTCATTCTGAAAATTCTGGAAACGGTCTAATAATTCTGTTTCTGCACAGCCTTGCAACGATGCACAAAAACAAAAGAGGCGACCCGAAGATCGCCTCTTTCTAACTGATTTAGAGCTTAGTCCGACCTGTTTCATTCAGATCGGCGCTCTAAAGACCAATCAGCCGATGGCCATCAGGCTGGCATTGCCGCCTGCAGCCGTAGTGTTGATGGAGGTCGAAACCTCTTCAAGCAACCAGCTCAGGCAATAGCAATCAGCGCTATCGGCAAGCTGCGCCGAAGTTGCTGCCTGTGTCAGCACGAGCGGGCCTGGAAGAGCTGCCAGCTTCTTGTTGATATCGGTCAGGCGTTCGCCCTCTCCTTCAACAAGCGCACCGGCAAAAGGCGCATCTGCCTGCCAGCCCTTTGTCCAGACAACGCGAGCAGCGACGCTTGAAGGCAAGTCCTTCAGAACATTGCGCAAGCCTGAAGCCTCGTCGATGACCGCTTCGTTGCCAGTGGCGAGTGCCGCTGTCAGCTGACGATAAAGACCGGTTTCAGTCTGTGGAACCAGAAGAATGCGACCACGCGCATGAAGCGCATAGAGGTTGCGTTCACCAACCGGACCCGGAAGCTCTATATTCAGACCAAGTGCAGAAGCGCTGCCGGTTTCACGAGCGGCCTGCGCCAGTTCGTTCATGCCGCGATTGCCAAGCCACTTTGCGAAATCGTTGAGCGCGGCATCGGTGTGAACCGAAGCCATACGGGGCGGGATTGGCGCTGTATCAACGAGGCGACCGAGATAAAGCGGACCGCCAGCCTTCGGGCCCGTGCCGGACAGACCACGGCCACCGAAAGGCTGGACGCCCACAATCGCACCGATAACGTTGCGATTGATATAGACGTTGCCAACGCGGATGCGATCAGCAACGTGAGCGATAGTTTCATCAAGACGCGTATGCAGGCCGAAAGTCAGGCCATAGCCGGTTGCATTGATGTCATCGATCAGGCGGTCCATGTCGTTACGCTTGTAGCGCACAACATGCAGAACCGGACCAAACACTTCACGCTTCAGATCACGCAGACTGTCGATCTCGACGATGGTTGGCGCAACGAAAGTGCCCTTCCCGGTTTCAGGTCCAAGCGGAAGCTGCTCCACCTTACGACCCATATCGCGCATCGTCTGAACGTGCTTCTCGATGATGTCCTTGGCTTCCGCAGTGATAACAGCGCCAATATCAACTTTCAGCTTGTCAGTGCGGCCAATGGACAGTTCCTTGAGCGCGCCCTTGAGCATGGTCAGAATGCGATCAGCAACATCTTCCTGCAGGCAAAGAACGCGCAGAGCCGAACAACGCTGACCGGCACTGTCGAAAGCTGAACCGATCACGTCGAACACGACCTGCTCGGCAAGAGCGGACGAATCCACGATCATGGCGTTCTGGCCGCCGGTTTCAGCAATCAGCGGGATCGGCTTGCCATTTGGCAGCAGACGCGACGCAAGCTGCGCCTGAATGAGACGTGCAACTTCGGTCGAGCCGGTGAACATCACACCACATGTTTCCTGAGCCGCAACGAGGGCTGCACCAATGCGGCCATCGCCCGGCAGAAGCTGCAATGCATCGGCAGGAATTCCAGCTTCATGCAGAATACGCACGCCCTGTGCTGCGATGAGCGGGGTTTCTTCAGCAGGCTTTGCGAGAACCGGATTGCCTGCAACAAGGGCTGCTGCAATCTGGCCGGTGAAGATCGCCAGCGGGAAGTTCCACGGGCTGATACAGACAATTGGACCAAGCGGCTTGTGCGCAACGCCCAGCGTGCGGCGGGTCTGTTCGGCATAATAACGCAGGAAGTCGATCGCTTCGCGTACTTCTGCAATCGCGTTTGGCATGGACTTGCCAGCTTCACGCATGATGAGGCCGAGCAGTTCTGCCATTTCACGCTGCATGATGTCCGCAGCGCGATCAAGGCAGGCTGCACGATCAGCAGGCGAAACCTGAGACCAGCTTGCAACAGCCTTCTCAGCCGCTTTCATTGCTTGTGCAACATCGTCGGCGGCGATTTCCGTAACCGTACCCACGACATCGGAATGATCGCCGGGATTCAGAACCGGACGGCTTTCACCCTTAACCTTGGCGCCAGCAATCTGCGGTTCTGCAGTCCAGGCACGCGTAGCATTGGCCTTGAGCGTTTCGCTCAGTTCTGCCAGCTGCTCTTCATTGGAAAGGTCGAAACCTGCCGAGTTTTTACGAATGCCATAAAGGCCTTCCGGCAGGTTGATCTGGTCGTGACGTGCACCGACAACGGCCATCGAACGAACGACTTCCGCAGGATCGGCAATCAGTTCATCAACTGACACGCTCTTGTCGCCAATGCGATTGACGAAGGAAGAGTTCGCACCGTTTTCGAGCAGACGACGGACCAGATAGGCCAGCAGCGTTTCATGCGTACCAACCGGAGCATAAATGCGAGCTGGACGACCCAGCTTCGATGCACCGACAACTTCGTCATAAAGCGGCTCGCCCATGCCATGAAGGCACTGGAATTCATAAGAGCCGGTTTTGAAGTCCGGGCCTGCCAGATGATAGATCGTGGCAAGCGTCTGCGCATTATGCGTTGCAAACTGCGGGAAGATCACATCACGGGCGCCAAGCAATTTGCGGGCGCAAGCAATGTAGGAAACGTCGGTATGAACCTTGCGCGTATAGACCGGGAAATCTTCAAGGCCATCAACCTGCGCGCGCTTGATTTCGGCATCCCAGTAAGCGCCCTTGACGAGACGAACCATGACGCGACGATTGTTGCGGCGAGCAAGATCAATAATAAAATCAAGCACAAACGGGCAGCGCTTGCCATAGGCCTGCACCACGAAGCCGATGCCTTCCCAATCAGCCAGATCAGGATCTTCAATCAGGCTCTGCAGAAGGTCGAGCGACAGCTCCAGACGGTCTGCTTCTTCAGCATCGATATTGAGGCCAATATTGTACTTCTTGGAAAGGGCTGCGAGCGCCTTCACCTTTGGCAGAAGTTCGCCCATGACGCGTTCGCTCTGAGCGCGAACATAACGCGGATGCAGCGCCGAAAGTTTGATCGAAATGCCCGGACCATCATAAATGCCGCGGCCGGCGGAAGCGCGACCAATCGCGTGGATCGCAGTTTCGTAGTCCTTGTAATAACGTTCTGCGTCGGCAGCAGTCGTGGCAGCTTCACCGAGCATGTCGTAGGAATAACGGAATCCGCGTTCTTCAAGCGATTTTGCGCGCTTCAGTGCTTCATCGATAGTTTCGCCGGTGACGAACTGCTCACCCATCATGCGCATGGCCATATCCACGCCGCGACGGATAACCGGCTCGCCACAACGGGCGATCAGGCGAGTAAGCGCTGCCGAAAGACCGCTGTCATTGACGGTGTTGGTGAGCTTGCCGGTGACAACAAGCCCCCAGGTTGCAGCATTGACGAACAGCGAACGACCACCGCCAACATGCGACTTCCAATCGCCATTGGAAATCTTGTCGCGGATCAGCGCATCACGCGTTGCCATATCCGGAATACGCAGCAGAGCTTCGGCAAGGCACATCAGCGCCACGCCTTCCTGGCTCGACAGTGAATATTCATGCACCAGACCTTCAACGCCTGTTCCCTTGTGCTTGGCACGCAGGGCTTCGATCAGCTTGCGAGCGGTCGCTCTGATCTGTTTGGTCGTTTCTTCAGGCAGGGTCGCCTGCTGAACCAGCGCGGTCACGCATTCAGCTTCTGGCCGACGATAGGCATCGGTGATCGCCTTGCGCAGAGGAGTCTTCTCGCGGATTGGCGGCGCGAAGCTCTGGAAAACAGTAGTGGTGTGAGCGGATACTTTATCAGTCATGGTGCAATGCTCGCAAAAACAGGCTTAAGCCCAATTCAACTATGCTTCCGAGCGCATTTCGATCTGATTTTATCAGATCGGCGCTCTCATTCTTTGTTTTAAAGCGCATCTTATCCGAAAACCGTTTCACACTTTTCGGGATGCGCTATATGTGGTCGCACACTATCATCGACGCAAATTGCATTCTGTCTTCATTTGATCCATATAAAGGCAAATCGATCTTATTAAAGTGACTTTAAGAGGCAGTTTGAATGCGAAAGATAGACTCTGTAGACGATCTGGATCAGTTCGATCGTCGCATTCTTGAAGTGCTGAGCGATGATGGTCGCATTGCCATGACGGAGTTGTCAAAAAAAGTCGGCCTTTCCAAGACGCCGTGTCAGGCACGCGTCAAACGATTGGTCGATGAAGGCTATATTATCGGCTTTCGCGCCGCGATTGATCCCGAAAAGCTTGGCCTTGATCATATCGCTTTTACGACCGTGAAATTATCCGACACGCGCGAAGCGGCCCTCACCGCCTTTAATGTTGCCGTGCGCAAAATACGCGAAGTCGAAGAATGCCATATGATTGCAAGCTCATTCGACTATCTGCTGAAAGTGCGGACGCCCAACATCCGGCGTTACCGCGAGGTGCTGGGCGAGAAAATCTCGAGCCTGCCGAATGTGGCAAGCACCTCCACTTTTGTGGTGATGGAGTCTGTCAAAGACAACCGCCCAGTCAGAGTTTATCCGGGCGCATTGTAACTGTTCACTTCACGTCTATCCCGAAAACTGGTTCCACTTTTCGGGATAGATTTCATAGCGTCTGATCTGCCAGATAGCGTTCGAGCGTTTTGGCTGTACCATCCTGCCAGATACGCTTGAGCGCCGCCGAGAAGGCATCGATATAAGCAGGATTGTTGGCTAATGCGCCGAAGATGTCGGTCATTTCGAGCCAGCGCGCCGGCTCGTCCTTGGCAAGCACCGCTTGCTTTACCAGACGATCCCATGACGGATCATTGGGTTCGATCACCGCACCGCTGTCCGTCGTTCCATAGCAGTAGCGGCACCAGAGAGCAGATACCAGTGCAAGGCCCGTGACCGAATGACCTTTGGCCAGGCGATCTGAAACTGTCGGCAGAATAAATTTTGGCTGACGGTTGGACCCGTCAAGACACAAGCGGCGGATCGTATCGCCGATCTTTGGATTGGCAAAACGCTTGTCGATAAGCAGGCGATAGTCTTCAAGAACCGTATTTGGAACTGGTGGCACCTCAGGAATGATTTCTTCCTTGGTGAGTTTTTCCAGATATTGCCGGATGAGAGGATTTTCCATTGCTTCATGAACGAAATGGATGTCGAGAAGCCCGCCCGGATAGGCAATCGCCGCATGTCCGCCATTGAGGATACGGATTTTCATCAGCTCATAAGCGTCGACCTGATCGGAGAAGATCACGCCTACTTTATGCAGCCGTGGACGTCCGGTCGGGAACTTGTCTTCGACCACCCACTGTTTGAAACCTTCGCAGAAAACCGGCCAGCCATCTTCAACTTCAAACTCGTTCAGCGCGATATCACGTTCGCGCGCACCGGTTGCAGGTGTGATGCGATCAACCATCGAATTCGGGAAAGCCACATTGGCCGCAATCCAGTCCGCAAATTCCGGATCGCTGAGCTTCGCGAGGCCAACGACAGCATCTTCGGTAACATGGCCATTGCCGGGAATATTATCGCAGGACATGACCGTGAACGGCTCAACTTCGGCTTGCTTGCGCAGTTTCAGCGCCTGCACGATGAGGCCGAAGACCGTGTTCGGCTTGTCGGTATGAACGCTGTCATAAACAATATCCGGATGCGCGGGATCAAAATGCTGGCTTGCCGGATCGATATAATAGCCGCCTTCGGTGATCGTCATCGAAACGATGCGGATATCCGGCGATGTAAGATAGGTCATCAAGGCCTTCCGGCCCTCATCCGTCGATATAGTCACGTAATCGACCATCGAAGCAGTTACACGCGCTTCTGAATGTTCTGCTTCCTGATCGACCACCGTGGTGAGCCAATCCTGAGCTTTCAGCGTATCGCGCATGGCATCGTCGCTGGCCCGCACGCCTGCGCCGACCAAAGCCCAATCGTGATCGAGCCCCAGACCAAACAGGTCATCGAGATAAACGGCCTGATGCGCGCGATGGAAATTACCCACGCCAAAATGCACAATTCCCGGTGTCAGCGCCTCCAGATCATAACCAGGCTTATCAACTTTGTTGAAGCTCTTGAGCGTTGCGCGGGACAGCTTGGTCATGACTTACAATCCTCCTCGATGAATCCAGACAACCCAGCCTATGGCTTGATATCGCAGTGGGCAATATCTCTTTATAAGTATCGTACATTACAAATAAAAATGGCGGGCCAAGCCCGCCATTTTCAGTGCAACTTAAAAGCATTTCCAGCAAAAATGCGAAGCAGTTATGCGTCAGATAATGCGTAAAAACAAACAGCGGCTCCAACGATTCCGTCTTAAATGGAACCGCTGTAAATGCCTTAATTAAGACCCAGCGTACCGCGCAGTGTCGAAAGATCTTCTGCCAGCGTGGTGATGGCACCAGCCATGACCTTGCGATCTTCCTCGGTCAGCTTGTCGTATAATTCATAACCATCGCCCTTCTTGTATTTCACAAGAATGTCGTTGACGGTTTTGAAATTGGCATCCGACTTCTTCAGAAGCTCAGGATTTTCCTTTTCGATCAGCGGACGGAAAAGTTCGACGATCTTCTGCGAGCCATCAACATTAGCCTGGAAATCCCAGATATCCGTGTGGCTGTAGCGATCTTCTTCACCGGAAATCTTGGTTGCTGCAACTTCTTCCATAAGTGCTGCTGCACCACCAACAACCTTTTCAGGTGGGAAGGTCATGTCCTTGATGCGCTTCTGCAGCTCGACAACATCTGCGTAGAGCTTGTCAGCATATTTATCGAGACCTTCGGTCGAATTCTGAGCGAACAGGCCGTATTCGAGTCGATGGAAGCCGGTAAAGTCTTCCGACTTCTCCGCATCTTCGTGATCGTCAGCACGGCTATCGATAGAAGCATCGAGATCCGCAAAAAGCTCTGCGATTGGCTCGATTTTTTCATAGGAAACGCGTGAAGACGGATAAAGCTCTTTCGCCTTATCCAGTTCGCCAGCCTTGATCGCATCGGTGAAAGCCTTGGTGTCTTTCACGAGCGTATCGAGATTTTCCTGCACGTAAATCTTGTAGTCAGCAATTGGCTGAACGAGATCGAGTGGGGACACTTCGGCCTTTGCAGCACCGAAGCTGAGAGACAGGGCGACGACGCAAGCCGACGCGAGCAATGGCAGACGATATTTCATGTTTACCTCTCCGTGGTGATAAGACCTTCACCCACGCGCATTCTGCGGCCCACTCGCCTGCAAAAGAGCACTTGCGTAAAAGTCATCTTGATTTTTCACGCCGGGTAGCGTGAAGAAATAACCGCCGCCGATTGGCTTGATATACTCTTCCAGAGGCTCGCCATCGAGGCGCTTCTGAACAGTGATAAAGCCCTTTTCCAGATCGGCCTGATAAGCGATGAACAGCAGCCCCATATCGAGCTGGCCGGACTTCGTGACCCCATTGGAATAGTTGAACGGACGACGCAGAATCAGATGTTGTTCGGCATTGGCATCGCGTGGATTGGCCAGCCGAATATGGGAATCCATCGGCGTAACTTTGCCTTCCGGATCTTTTGAATAGTCAGGCACATCAGCTTCGGTTTTGCCATCGAATGGCGCACCGCTATCCTTGTGACGGCCAAAAATTGTCTGCTGTTCCTGCAGCGGCGTGCGATCCCAGCGCTCGACAAAATTGCGGATGATACGCACGGCCATATAATTGCCGTGAGAAGCCCATTCGGGCTCATCCTTGCCGGGCTGGATCCAGACGATGCGATCCATCAAGGCTTCATCAGCGGCATCAGGATTGGCAGAGCCATCACGGAAACCGAGGAAGTTGCGTGCGCTTTCCTTGGCTTTCGGTGAATGCGGCGGCTGCACCGGCACAGAACCTTCCTGCTTCCAGCGGACCATCAGAAGATCAGGCATGTTCTTCATAATATCGCGCAGCGCATGGATATTCGTGTCTGCGGTGTTCGAGCAGAACTGGATTACCAGATCGCCATGGCAGAGATCTTTTTGCAATGCATCATTGGGAAAGCCCGTCATGCGCTGCAACTGCTTTGGCTTGAACGGCTTGAGCCCAAAACGATCATCAAAAAGCGAACTACCCAGCCCCACGGTGATCGTCAGGTTATCAGGGGTTACGGTCGGCCCGAGAATGCCGGAATCGGATGGCGGAAACTTGGGATCAAGCGCCGGTGGCTCACCACCCTTCATGAGAAAGGCTGCGCGCTCTGTCAAAAGTCTGAACATGCGTTCGAGACCCGCGCGATCCCGCGCCAGAACATCGAAAGAGGCCACGAGACCAGTGGCAGGGCGCGGCGTCACAATGCCGGGCTGATGCACGCCATAAAATGGCTGGCTCTCCTGCAGCTTGTCGCTTTCAGGGGCATTGGTCACGCTTTCCGATGAAAGCGCGTTGTTAGAGGCGCGTGCGTTAGCCGCCTGCGATGCAAGCACGCTCGCGACACCTGTAGCACCGGCACCGAGCAAAAGGGCGCGGCGCGTTGGCGATGTTGGATTGTCTGTTTCAGAACTATCGTCTTTGAAAAATTTCTTGGTCATTAATCCACTCCAAGTTGATCGCGGAGTTTTGAAAACTGGTCGGCGAGAGCAGTCGCGCCGTCCTTGATCTTCGCCTTCTCGTCAGTAGAAAGCGTGTCATATGCCTTGCCGTTCTGAGCACTTAGCAGCGCCTTCACGGCCGACACCTGAGCATCAATCCCTTCAAATGCCTTGGGATCGACTTTTACAACGATCGGACGCAATACGTCCGCCGTCTTTGCGGAACCTTCAACAAGGCCTGCAAATACCTGCAAATCTGTGTGTGCGTAGCGATCGTCGCCTGCGTCAGCAGCGGTAGACGCAAAGCGGTTGAGCGCCGATGATGTGCCTGCCAGCATCCGGTCAGGCGAAATACGCAACGCGCGGATACGATCTTTCAGACCAGCCGCGTCCTGAACAAGCTTTGTGGCGACGGGCTGCAAGCCGTCCAGCGACTTCTGTTCAAACAGCCCATATTCAATGCGATGCAGGCCACCAAATGCAGGGTCCTGCTCACGTTTTTCAAAGAAATCGGCGCGCGCATTGATCGCTGTATCAAGATCAGAGAAAGCTTCTGAAACGGGAGCAATACGGGCATAAGCTTCGCGCGCGGGTGCATAAGCAGCCTGTGCGGCGTCAATATTGCCGCTTGAAACGGCATCCGAAAGCGTTGCAACAGCCTTCTGGAACTCAGCGACTTCGGTAGCGAGATAAATCTGATATTCAGCCAACGCACCAAGGAAAGCGGTCAACGGCATCTTACCCTTTTCGGCTTCACTGCTTGCCGATGGCGTCACAATCAGCTTTCCGCGCGGATTGGAAAGAAGGCCACAAGTAATCTGGTACTCGCCTGGCGAAAGCTTGGCGGAAAGTGTCTGCTTGAAGCCCGGTGCGATATTCTCGCGCTCTTCGAGAACCATCACGCCGTCTAGAATTTCCCATTCAACCGAGCGGTCAGACTTGTTGACGATTTCAAAAACCGTGCGCCCAGCCGGAACCGTCAGTTCATTTGGATCGCAGCTTTTCGCATTGACCACGATCTGCACTTTGCCATCACCATCTGCATGGCGCGATTTATCTGAAACGCGCGAGGCGTAATAGAAAGCAGCGCCTGCCGCCAGCACCAGCAGAATGGCCAGCACCAGAATCGCTCGCACGAGGTTGCGGGAGAATGGTGCAGCAGGTTTTGGGCTTTGCGGCTTGGTCATGGAAAATCTCTTCGATTAAACTGTGTGCTTCGCGGCTGCGCTCTGCGCAGGTGCGGAAGATGGCATCAGGAAAATAATGAGCGCAGGCACGAGGAAGCCGAGATAGGCAACCACTTCGCTGATCGTCGGCGTTGCGATATAGCCGAAGATACCAGCCAGAACCGAGCCAAGCGTGCTGTCGAGCGGCAGGATTTCGCTCGTGTCGAACACGACCGTCTGGAATTGGTTCCAGATGCCAGCCTCATGCAGCGCCATCACCGAATTTGCGAGAATGCCAGCTGCGATAATCAGGATGAACACACCAGTCCAGCGGAAGAAGCGGCGCAGATTGAGTTTCAGGCCACCACGATAGATCCCGTAACCAACCAGAGCGGCAAGCAGAACACCGAGCAATGCACCAAGCGGTGCCGCGCCACCCTCGCTCTGCTGGAATGCGGCAAGCAAGAAGAAGACCGACTCAAGCCCCTCACGGGCCACAGCAAAGAATACCATCAGGATCAGGCCGAAGCCCTTATGCGTGGGCGTTTCAAACGCCGCATCAATCGAATGATGCAGTTCCGCCTTGATGGACCGGGCGGCCTTACGCATCCAGAAAACCATGGACGTCAGCACGAAAACGGCGATGAGCCCGATAATGGCCTCGAAAAGCTCCTGCGCCTTTTGCGGAAATTCTGCGCTTACGAGCTGAAGGATTGCGCCAACTGCCAGCGACATCGCCAGAGCCAGCAGGACACCAATCCACACAACCGGCATCCAGGCGCTGCGCCCGGTCTGATGCAGATAGCTCGCGATAATGCCAACGATTAGCGCAGCTTCCACGCCTTCGCGGAACATGATGAGAAATGGTACGAGCATTCGATTTCATCCAAAAGGCGGAGTGATCAATCCGCCCCTTGATTGACACTCTTCACAACCGGCACAAGCCTTCGTCTATTAGAGCGCCATGCGCCCTCTTGGGCGCACAAAAGACGCTCTAAACTATTGAACACGCGCATCGTGCTTTCCAAAAATCGATTCCGATTTTTTGGGCCGATGCTCTAGTCATCTTTCTATATCTACGCGCGCATCACTGCAAGCCAAATGAAGTTGACTACCATGGGAATGTTTTAGAATTATTCTAACTATTTCAGAAGCTTACAGCGATGTAAGTTAGCTAGTCCTGATGAGGATGCAAGTTTTATGGAGGTGCAGTAAGCCTTTGAAAAGGCTTCATAGTGAAGCCTTTTCACGTATTGAATTGCGGCTATCAAGCCTCGGCTGCCGTCCGAAATGCTATCGAATTACCGTTCAATATTTCCGGGCAATCCCGCTTTGCCTGCTTCCGACGGGTTTAGCCTCACATAGTCAGCCTTTAAATCTTCAGAGGTTTTGCGGCTTCCATCATGGCTCCAGCCGGGCGGCGCAATCATATACATCAGCCGCTGACGAAGACTGAGACCGGATGAGAACACGTCCTTGAACATGCCAACCCATTCATGGAACGCCACGCGCACAGGATTGAATGTGCCGACATTCTTCACAATGCCGTATCGCGGCATATCTTCGGGCAATTCTTCAACAAAAGTGCCGAACATGCGATCCCAGATAATCAGCGTGCCTGCATAATTGGCATCGAGATAACGCGGATTGGTTGCGTGATGGACACGGTGATGCGAAGGCGTATTGAAGATAAACTCGATAGGCTTCGGCAGTTTGTCGATCGCTTCGGTGTGAATCCAGAACTGATAAATCAGATTGAAGCCATAAACGAAGGCAATCACCGCCGGATGAAATCCGAGCAAAACCAACGGCACCTGCAGCACGAACATGCCGGTCATCTGGCCGGTCCACGACTGCCGCAAGGCGGTTGTGAGGTTATAATGCTGGCTGGAATGATGGTTGACGTGCTCCGCCCAAACCCAGCGAACGCGATGCGCAATCCGGTGATACCAATAATAGCGCAGATCATCGAAGATGAAGGCTATTACAAACACCCACCAATGCAGCCCAAGATCGAAAAAACGGAATTGCCAAACCCAAAGCAGCGCCGTCACTGAAACGAAGCCGAGCAGCAGCCCCGCCGCGACATTGCCTGCTCCCATCAGCAGACTTGTGAAAGCATCGCGCGTTTCAAATTCGCCTTTGCGCTGCCAGTAGCGGATTGCCACCAGTTCAATCAAAATTCCCAGCACATAAAGAGGGATTGCAACACGCGTCACATCGAAGAATACCGGATTGCTATCCATTTCGGCCCCTCTCCCCATCTGAGCCTGAAAGCCAGTCTATCACTCTTTGCCGATCTGCAGCATCACTGAAAAGAAGCCTTGCCTTGGGCCAGGTAAAATCCTTCATGTGCAATATCAGTTCGGCGCCACCCTTCTCCTCAAGGGCAAGCACATCTGATGCTGCCACACATCGCGTAAGAAACCGATCGCCAACACCGTGAACTATCCCCGTTTCGGCCTCCCTCAACGGGAAAAACGCTGTGCGACGATCTTCCGTATAACAAATCTCACTGATTGCGATTTCCGGATAGTCGACATGAAAGCGCGCTTTGACGATTTCGTCATTCGCAAGAATGCTGCGCTTTAGACCTCCACCCAGAAAATGAATTGCCAATACGCCAAAACCTATCCCGGCGATAACCATAAGTAGAAGCAGCCGCAAATCCATGAACTCTCCCGTTCGCAGCGATGCCAGTATGTTCCCACAAACATCCTAGCCATCAGCCA
This sequence comes from Brucella pseudogrignonensis, assembly GCF_002252525.1. Classification (GTDB taxonomy): domain Bacteria; phylum Pseudomonadota; class Alphaproteobacteria; order Rhizobiales; family Rhizobiaceae; genus Brucella; species Brucella pseudogrignonensis. Next base: position 54,712 of record NZ_NNRM01000048.1, on the reverse strand, counting down.
GCGCGAATACATCCCAAAACTTTGGGGGACCGATTTACGAGTCGCACCTGACGCGGCACTGCAACAGGAGATTGTTTCGATTTGGAGCACTCTGAAAGCCCGGACGGAAACAAATATTGACCAATAAGCTTCCCTAAACAGTCAAAATTCTGAAAAGTTTCAGAATTTTCCGAAATGGTCAAAAATTTCGCGTTTCAGGGGTTGAAGAATGGTTGCAACCGGTCCATATGACAGGTGCTTACCGCTTGCGCCTCCTCCCATTGCGCGCGGTAAGTGTTCCCCTCTGGAGGTTTGCCTTTATGGCACCTTCATAACTTAGCCGGACTTTTTAGTCCGGCTCTTTTTTTGCCTAAATTTCAGTAAGTTATAACTAAAATAAAAAGCGCCGCGTTACCGCAGCGCTTTCAAAAGCAATGCCTGTTTTCAGGCCGGAAATGACTGTCAAAGAACATGGTTCTCATCATCTTTCCGGCCATAAAAACGCATTCCAAGTTCTTTCGCCGACAAACAAAATCTGCGTCCGAACGTGGTAATTTTATTTCTGTCGGAGCGATAGAGTACCGCTCCGACCTGTCACTTTACAAAGCGTTAATATGCGACCGATGAGTTGTATCAGCCGTAAGATGCAACCGGTGGGCAAGAACAGATTAGATTTCTGTCGCCGCCCACATTGTCGATGCGGCTGACAGGCGGCCAATATTTCGCCGTCGTGTCAAAATCACCACTTAACGCGCTTCCCGGAAACACTGCTTCCTCACGGGTGTAAGGATGTGTCCATTCCGTTGCCAGCGTGTCGCCTGCGGTGTGCGGTGCATTGGCAAGTGGATTGTCATCCGCAGGCCAGACACCATCGGCAACCTTCTTTGCTTCGCCTGCAATGGCAATCATTGCATCGCAAAGACGATCGATTTCCGACTTCGGCTCAGACTCGGTTGGCTCAATCATCAGCGTTCCGGCGACCGGCCACGACATGGTCGGTGCATGGAAACCATAGTCGATGAGGCGCTTTGCCACGTCTTCCACGGTGATGCCTGCGCTATCTTTCAGAACACGCGTATCCACGATGCACTCATGCGCCACACGATCATGCGCGCCGGTGTAAAGGATCGGATAAGCGTCCTTCAGACGATGCGCGATGTAGTTGGCGTTGAGGATTGCAGCCTCGGTTGCCTTCTTGAGACCCGCGCCGCCCATCATGCGGATATACATCCACGTAATGACCAGAATGGATGCACTGCCAAACGGTGCTGCGGAAACAGCGTGCTTGGAACCAAGATCAACATGACCCGGCAGGTAAGGCACCAGATGCTTGGCCACACCAATCGGACCAACACCCGGACCGCCGCCGCCATGCGGAATGCAGAAGGTCTTGTGCAGATTCATGTGGCAAACGTCAGCACCAATATCGCAAGGACGCGCGAGGCCGACGAGTGCATTGAGGTTTGCGCCGTCGAAATAGACCTGACCGCCATTGTCATGGACGATCTCGCAGAAAGCCTTGATGCCTTCTTCGAACACGCCATAGGTCGACGGATAGGTAATCATGAACGCCGCAAGATTATCGCGATGCTTCTCAGCCTTGGCTTTCAGATCATCAATGTCGATATCGCCATCCGGACGGCAATTGACGACCACAACGCTCATGCCAGCCATCGATGCGCTGGCAGGATTGGTGCCATGTGCAGACGATGGAATAAGGCAGATGTTGCGATGACCTTCGCCGCGTGACTGGTGATAGTGGCGGATTGCGAGAAGACCCGCATATTCGCCCTGACTACCAGCATTTGGCTGCAGCGATACGCCTGCAAAGCCGGTGATTTCGCAAAGCCATGCTTCGACGTCCGAGGTCATCTTGGCATAGCCGGTTGTCTGTGCAGCAGGCGCGAACGGATGCAGATTGGCAACCGTGTTCCAGCTGACCGGCATCATTTCTGCTGCCGCATTGAGCTTCATTGTGCAGGAGCCAAGCGGGATCATCGCACGATCAAGCGCCAGATCCTTGTCCGCCAGACGACGCAGGAAGCGCATCATCTCGGTTTCCGAACGGTGCGAATGGAACACATCCTGTGTTAGGAAGCCTTCACCACGTCCTTTGGACGGCGTCAGCAGATCATCGTTACCGACTGGCTTTGCGCCAAACAGAACGGCGAGTGCTGCAAGATCGTCTTCCGTCGAGGTTTCGTCAAAGGTGACGCCAACCGTATCCGTATCAATGATACGAAGCAGACGACCACCCTTGTCAGCCTCATCAGCAATGGCCTGCGCCTTGCCGGAAACCTTGACGCTTACGGTATCGAACAGGCTATCGCCCGCGATTTCGACGCCAGCAGCCTTGAGGCCCGTTGCGAAGCGAGACGCAAGACCGGCAACACGCGTTGCAATAGCCTGAAGGCCAGCTGGACCATGCCAGATGGCAAAGGATGCAGCCATATTGGCAAGCAATGCCTGGGCGGTGCAGATGTTGGAAGTCGCCTTGTCGCGGCGGATATGCTGCTCACGCGTCTGAAGAGCCAGACGATAAGCGGCACGACCATGTGCATCGACCGACTGACCAACGATACGGCCCGGAATGATGCGCGTCAGTGGCTCGGATACTGCGAGATATGCAGCATGTGGACCACCAAAGCCCATTGGAACGCCATAGCGCTGCATAGAGCCGACAGCCATGTCAGCGCCCCACTTGGCAGGCGCTTCCAGAATGGTCAGCGCCAGCGGATCGGCAACAGCGATAACCAAAGCGCCCTTGGCCTTTGCATCGGCGATGACAGCGGTGAAGTCGCCATAAACGCCACGCGTATCCGGCCATGGAACGATGACGGCAGCGGTGTTGTCGTCAACAGCACTTCCGGCTTCAACCTGCCAGCCAAGCGGCTCTGCACGGGTGTTAATCACATCCACGCTCTGCGGGTGCAGATCGCCTGCAAGCAGAATGCGCGAGCGCTTGTCGCGGTGATGGCGAACAGCAACGCCCACAGCTTCAGCAACGGCAGTTGCTTCATCCAGCAGCGATGCACAGGCAACCGGCAGGCCGGAAAGCTCGGCAACGAGCGTCTGGAAGTGGAACAGAAGCTCCAGACGGCCCTGGCTGATTTCCGACTGGTAAGGCGTGTAAGCCGTGTACCAGGCCGGATTTTCAAACAGGTTGCGCTGAATGACAGGTGGCGTCTGCACACCATGATAGCCCGCACCGATGAAGCTCTTCTTCACCACATTGCGGCCCATGATTTCATTGAGCTCGGCAAGTGCTGCGTGTTCGCTCAAAGCCGCTGGTAGATCAAGCGCGCGGTTCAAGCGGATGGATGCCGGAACAGCCTGCGTGATCAGTGTTTCCATGGAAGGAAGACCGAGCGCTGCAAGCATTGCGCGCTCGTCTTCTACGCGTGGCCCGATATGACGGGCAACAAAGGGGAGAACCTGTTGCGTCATCTTTTTATCCTACAAGTTTGTCGTAACCAGCCTTGTCGAGAAGTCCCGAAAGCTGGCCTTCATCGGAAAGCTTGAGCTTGAACAGCCAGCCTTCGCCTTCTGCAGCCTGATTGATGAGAGCCGGATCGCTGGAAACGGCGTCGTTAACTTCAACCACTTCGCCATCGACCGGAGCATAAACGTCGGAAGCGGCCTTGACCGATTCAACAACGACGATGCCTTCGCCCTTGGAAACGGTACGACCGACTTCCGGCAGATCTACGAATACGAGGTCGCCCAGCTGTTCCTGTGCGTGGATCGTGATGCCGACAGTGGCAACGCCACCTTCGACGCTGATCCACTCATGATCTTCGGTGAACAGGATATTGGCCATGGAAATCATCCTTTGCGATAGCGATGCGGTGTGAAGGGAAGTGCATGAACATCAACGGGAACCTTGTTACCGCGGACGTCTGCGAAAATGCGGGTACCTGGGACTGCGAGGCTTGCCTCGACATAACCCATGGCAACAGGGAACCCTGCGGATGGACCGAAGCCACCCGATGTGACGGTGCCGATCTGAAAACCGGATTCGTCGAAAAGTTCTGCGCCGCCACGCACTGGCTGGCGGCCTTCCGGCTTAAGGCCAACACGCTTGGCGGTTGCACCCTTGGCAATCGCATCCAGAACTGCTTTGGCGCCATTGAAGGCAGCCTTTTCACGCACTGACTTGGTGATTGCCCATGTAAGACCAGCAGAGACCGGATCGGTTTCCGGCGTAATATCCTGACCGTGCAGGCAAAGACCCGCTTCAAGGCGTAAGGAATCGCGGGCAGCAAGACCGATCCATTCGACGCGTTCGTCAGCCAGAAGCTTGGTTGCAAGCGCGCGCGCCTCATCGGCAGGCAAGCCAATTTCAAAACCATCTTCGCCGGTATAGCCCGAACGGGTCATGAACCAGTTAGGATTAGGTTCAAAGCCGCTCATAAAGCCGAGCTCTGCACCTTTAAGACCGGCATCGGTAATGACGCTTTCGGCTTCCGGACCCTGAATGGCCAGGAAAACGCGATCCAGTGGATTGACCGTTACATCCTTGCCAGATGCTGCTTCATTGAGATGCTCAATATCGGCATCAGCGTTGCCCGCATTGGCAACGACCATGAAACGGTCTTCGCCAAGGCGCGTGACGATAAGATCATCAAGAACGCCGCCTTGGTCATTGAGAAAGAAAGTATATTTCGACTGACCGGTTTTCAGAACCGAAGGATCAAGCGGACAGGTTTCGCTCAAAAGCGCGATTGCATCTGCGCCCGAAACTTCAATCAGCTTCATATGAGAAATATCGAAAAGACCGACATGCTCACGCGTATGAAGATGTTCCTTCATCACGCCAAGCGGATAGGTGATCGGCATGTTCCAGCCAGCAAAACCGCCAAAGCGTGCGCCAGCTTCCTCATGCAGATCCTGCAAAGGCAGGGTATTCAAGTGTGCGGTATCGCCCATAACAACTCCAGAGTCGCACGTATGCCTCCGCGAAATGCGGTTGCTTCGTGCCCCTCTGTCTCAAGCCTGAGAGACTCGCATAGCTATAAAGCTATACTTACACCTTCGGCGCGGGGTTTCCCCCGACTTTCCAGAGTTGCCTTACCCGTCTGCGGTTCCTTGTACCTGAGAGATTTCGGGCGATTTCCCCTTCGGTGGCCAACTTGCGTCAGCTCTCTCCCGCAGACAAACAGTGACAGAACATTCTCGTAAAACGCAAAGCTCCATCACACGACATAAGTCACTTAGCTTAAACCGTTTCTGGTGTCATGTATAATTATTGTCACGAGACGACAATTCCCGGGGATTTTGCGACAAAAATCGATCTTTCCCGAAAGCGCAAAAGAACCCTCTAACAAAGTCCCTTACATTAGTGAATATTGCTGGAAATTTACAATCCATTAAGGATTGAGGCCATAAAGGGCGCTCAAATTGGTGATTTGGGCAGTCGGCATGATGATTGTGATTATAAAATGACCAAGCTGCGCAAAAGCCATGCAATCGACAGGCTAAATTGCACAGCAGCTATGCAAATCTGTCTCTCCACTTCCGAAATCATCGAGCCTATATGCTGTTCGCAACACAGAGAGATAAGATTTTACTAGGTGAGAGAAATGAACCTGATCCGCTCGTACAACAACTGGCGCCGCTACCGTAACACGGTAAATGAACTGAGCCGCCTGAGCCCACGCGAACTGAACGACCTTGGCATTCTTGCTTCGGAAATCCCGTTCGTTGCACGCAAGGCAGCTGCTCGCTAATAGCGCCTCGAAAGGCACCCGCCTTTTTCTGGACCGCGACCCTTTAAACCGCGCGGTCCTCACAGTTTCCAAGGTTTTTGCCGGGGCGTTTTCCTCCCATTCCCCCGGTGACCGCAAGACCGGAACTCCTCCTCCCAAGCCGGTCTTACCCTAAATGACACCCGCCGCTCCTCCCGCGGCGGGTGTTGTTTTTTAACAACGGCTCCTGTTAAGACTGAATCGTCGGAACCTCTGTAAGTACTTGTTTTTACGCATTATCCTACGCAAAACCGTTTCGCACTTTTGCTGGAAATGCTTTATGCAGCCTCCTGTATCGCAAGCGCCGACTTTTCGCGACCCATCCGATCCAGTGCAATAGAGATTGCAAACACGACAAGACCGGCAACTGCCAGAAGCGCACCGACCGTTCCGGTTGAAGTCCAGCCAAATCCCCATGCAACCGCCAAACCACCCAGTGACGCGCCAATCGCATTGGCAAGATTGAGTGCTGAATGATTAAGCGCTGCTGCCAATGTCTGCGCATCTGCCGCAACATCCATAAGGCGCGTCTGCAATGCTGGAACAAGCGCAAAGCCACCGCCAACCAGCAATATGTTTAAGAATGCTGTGGCCGGATGCTGCATCAAAAATGGAAATGCCAGCATGACAGCCATGTCGTAGAGCAGCACCATTCCAACAGTGCCCATCACAGTGCGGTCAGTCAGCTTTGAACCGACGATATTGCCAAGCACCATACCAAGCCCGAATGTAGCAAAGACCAGTGGCATCCATTTCACATCGACATGCGAAACTTCAGTCACGGTAGCAGCCACATAGGTGAAGACGGAGAACAATCCGCCGGTGCCAATCGCGCCTATTCCAAGGGTCAGCCAAACCTGCTTGCGACGGAAGGCACCAAGCTCACGCAGCGGCGAAGCACCTTCGTCTGCAGGCTGCTTGGGCACATATATCGTAACCAATACCATCGTGAGGATAGCGATCAGGCCAACAGCTGCAAACATTGCACGCCAACCAGCCACTTGTCCGAGCCATGTCGCCAAAGGCGTTCCGCACAATGTTGCAACGGTCAGCCCCATCATCACGCGGCCAACGGCTTTCGCACGCTTTCCGGGCGCCGCCATGGAAGCAGCCACCAAAGAAGCAACCCCAAAATAAGCGCCATGCGGAAAGCCCGCAACAAAACGCATGATATAAAGACCGGTATAGTCCTGCATGAATGCACTGGCCAGATTGCCGAGTGCAAACAGTCCCATGAAAAGAAAGAGCAGTTTGCGGCGATCAAGCTTTGCACCAATAACTGCAAGCACCGGCGCACCGATCAACACGCCCAATGCATATGAACTTATGAGATGACCCGCTGAAGGCATATCGACCTGAAGATCGCGTGCGATATCCGGCAAAAGTGCCATGATCGCGAATTCGCCGGTGCCGATACCGAAGCCGCCAATAGCGAGTGCTAGTTCCGCCAGTCGCGCAGGCGAACGTGACGAAGTTTCCGGCAACGAAGCCGAAGTTTGAATTTTTGACATGAATGTGCCTGAAGGGAATGGAGGATGTCGGACAACCCTACCACTCCTTTCAGGCAAAGGCGATACGCTTTATCGTGATAAGCGCATGGAAAATCGCTGCTTACTTAGAGCGCCGTGCGCTCTTTTTGGCGCACAAATTTCGCTCTAACAGTTTATATTTACAGCATAATTTTACCTTAAACTGCTTCAGGTTTAAGGAATTATGCTGTAGCCGCCACAACCTCGATTTCGACCTTGAATTCTTCCCGTGTAAAGCCGGAAACGATCATCAGCGTTGAAGCCGGTGCGGGCTGCGGAAACAGGCGATCACGCACATCCATATAGGGACGCATATAAGCGCGATCCGTCACATAGGCGTTGATACGCACGACATCGGAAAGTTCCATGCCGCCATCGCGCAAAATACGTCCGATGTTTTCAAAGCAAAGCTCTGCCTGCGCGCCTGCATCTTCCGGCACCGAACCATCTGGCGCAATGCCAAGCTGGCCAGAGCAGAGTACCAGCTCGGCACCTGCACTCACCTTCACGCCATGACTATAGGCGGCAAAGGGAGCAGCCATATCGGCTGGCAGCAAATGTTTCAAAACAGCCATTTTATGTCCTCAGGTTCTTGGTGCAGATGCCAGCAATTCTTTGAGCCGTGCAGCACCCGCTGCAATATCGTCTTCGGAAGGATTTATACCCGCTGCAAGCAGCCGCCGAGCAATCATGTGGTCAGCCGGACGGTTGATGGAATCGACCGCAACCAACTTTTCGCCCGCAAAATGAAACACCGAGAATGCATTATCTTCGAGGTTGCCTGACAGAATATGACGGTCGGCATCGAACGAAAGCCCAGCGGTCTGCAATTTCATGTCACCCTGATCCGACCAGAACCAAGCCACATCACGAAACGGCGTACCGCGCCCGACAATCGAGCGCGCAACATGTTTGGCCTGATCGGTTGCATTCTGCACCGATTCCAGTCGTACGCGACGACCTGCATGGAAATGGTCATAGCTCACGCAATCGCCAATCGCATAAACATGCTCACTCGACGCACGCATATGCTCATCCACCACGATGCCATTATCGACAACAAGTCCGGCTTCGGTCGCAAGCTCAACATTTGGGACAGCCCCCGTCCCCAGCACCACCATATCAGCTGGAAAAAGCGTGCCATTGGCCGCTTTCACACCTGTAACGCGGCCGTCTTTACCCTCAATCGCGTCAACGCCAACGCCCGTCAGAAGCGTAATATCCGACGCACGGCTGCGTGTTTCGACATGCGCCGAAATATGTGTTGCAACCGAACGACCCAGCACACGAGGGGCTGCTTCAATCAGAACGGTCTTCTTGCCAAGAGCTACAGCACTATGCGCCATTTCAAGACCGATAAAGCCGCCACCGATAATCACCACATTTTCAACACGCGGCATCATATCGGCAATGCGGCGCGCATCACCCAAACGGCGCAATGTGACAACGCCGTCGAGACCAACACCCGGCATGTCAGGAATGCGTGCGCGGGCACCGGTCGCAAAAACCAGCTCCGACCAGCTTAGCACCTTGCCGTCATCAAGCGTGACTGTCTTGTCAGTCAGAGACACATGCTCAACGCTGTGCCCGAAAAGCATCTCAATACTATTATCGCGATAGGTACTTTCCGGACGCAGTACCAGAATCCCGCTTTCGGGTGCCTTCAGATAAGATTTGGAAAGCGGCGGCTTATGATAGGGAATCTCCTGCTCATCATTGATCAGGACGATCTCGCCCGCATAGCCTTCTTGTCTCAGACTGATTGCTGCCTGCGAACCTGCATGGCCCGCGCCAATAATAATGCATCTGTTGTCCATAGGACCTCCGGAATTTTCCCGCGCATCATAATCATGAGACAGGCGGTCGCGTGGCGAATTCGTCACGGATTCACACCTTAATTGCACGCCTCCCTATTTTTTTAAACATTTAGTTTGACCGATCGGTCAGATTGTTTAGTAAGTTCTTTGCTTCAGCACGCAGCCTACCCCCAGCAGCCAGCCAGGAGCCTCCACTTGAAACGATATTGGTCAGAATATACGAGCGAGGCATTCTCCCGCCTGGAGCGCGATAAAATCGTGGCAGTTCTGCCCGTTGGCGCGACAGAACAGCACGGACCACATCTACCTCTGGCAGTGGATGCAGCGATTGTGGACGGCATGGTGAAAGAAACCATCGCCCGCCTTCCCGATGAAAGCAAAGCGCTGTTTCTGCCCACGCAAGCTATCGGCAAAAGCAATGAGCACAGCCTTTATCCCGGCACACTGACATTCTCGGCAGAAACGCTCATTCGCATGTGGTGTGAAATTGGCGCCTGCGTTGCCGCAAGCGGCGTTCGCAAAATGGCGCTGCTGAACAGCCATGGCGGCCAGATCACAGTCATGGACATTGTGGCGCGCGAATTGCGTATCAAACACAATATGATGGTGTTCAGCGTCAATTGGTTTGGCCTCGGAATGCCTGAAGGCGTTTATAGCGAGCACGATCTCAAGCACGGCATTCATGCCGGCGACATGGAAACCTCTGTCATGCTCGAATTCCACCCGGACCTGGTGGATATGTCGAAAGCGCAAAATTTCCGCACACTGACCGAAACCTTGGCTTCTGATTACAAGCATCTTTCGCTGAGCGGTGGTGCAAAGCCAGCATGGCAGGTGCAGGACATCAACGCTCATGGCGCTGCTGGCGACGCATCGATTGCCACCGCTGAAAAAGGCCGCAAGACCATCGACTTTGCTGCCGAGCGGCTGGTCGAGGTGCTGGCTGAGATCGAACGAGCGCCGCTCTCGTGGCTCGATAACCAACCTGCCTGGTAAGGACGATGAGCGTGGCCCCCAACTCGCAAACCCCATCTTCCCTGATCGATATCAACGGCGTCTATAAGCAATATGGAACAGGCGTCATTGCGGTCAGCGATATGTCGCTCAAGATCGAACAAGGTCAGTTCGTAAGCTTCCTCGGCCCATCAGGCTGCGGCAAGAGTACAGCACTTCGCATGATTGCAGGCCTTGAATCCATTTCGGCAGGCGACATCCACGTCAATGGCCATGCACCGGGCAAAGGCCCCATTGGTGCGCAGGACATCGGCTTTGTGTTTCAGGAACCTACCCTGATGCCGTGGGCCAGCGTTTTCGACAATGTCTATTTGCCGCTCCGTCTTTCCGGCATGTCGCGCAAGGAAGCCACGCCACGCGTGGAAGAAGTGCTGACGCAGGTTGGCCTGTCTCGCTTTGCCAACGCCTATCCACGCGAACTTTCGGGCGGCATGAAAATGCGCGTTTCGATTGCCCGCGCACTGGTCACGCGTCCGCGCCTTCTTTTGATGGATGAGCCTTTTGCAGCGCTCGATGAAATGACGCGCTTCAAGCTCAACAATGATGTGTTGCGGCTCTGGCAGGAACACGGCCTCACCGTGGTCTTCGTCACGCACAGCGTTTATGAGTCGGTCTATCTCTCAAACCGCGTCATCGTTATGGCCGCACGTCCCGGACGGGTCGTTGCCGATATCGCTATTGAAGGCAGCTATCCACGCGCTGAAAGCTTCCGCACCACGGAAGCTTACGCAAAGGATTGCGCGACGGTTTCCGATGCACTCACCGCAACGCTTTCGTCGCAAGACATCGACCACTAAGGACAGGGATCATGCAAAACCAAACGCCTGTTCTGAATTCCGAACAACATCGCCTCGCCCGCAGAGACCGCAACTTGCGGATCATCATGCCAACGCTTGCGATCATCATCGCACTTGGCATTTGGGAAGGTCTGGTGCGCTATTATAATGTGCCGCATTATCTGATCCCAGCTCCGTCGCTCATCGGCAAAACGCTGATTAAAGACGGGCCATCGCTGATGACGTCGATGTGGTTCACGGTCAAGCTCACACTGATTTCTCTGCTCTGCGCAATTGTCGGCGGCGTACTGCTTGGCATGATCTTCGCGCTGTCGCGACCGATTGAAATGGCTTTCTTTCCATTTGCCGTCATTCTTCAGGTAACGCCGGTCATTGCCATTGCACCGCTGATCCTGATCTATGTGCGCGATACGTTTTCAGCCCTGCTGATCTGCGCATGGATCGTGGCCTTCTTCCCGATCCTGTCAAACACGGTTATCGGCCTGCGTAGCGCCGATCATAATCTGCGCGATCTGTTCAAGCTCTATCGTGCCTCGCCATGGCAGCGTCTGCGCTATCTGCTTGCTCCAAGCGCCCTGCCTTACTTCATGGCTGCGCTCAAGATCGCTGGCGGGCTCTCGCTGATCGGTGCTGTGGTGGCAGAATTCGTTGCCGGCAGCGCCGGCCAAAGCACTGGCCTGGCCTCGCGTATTCTGGAATCGAGCTTCCGCAATGAAATCCCGCGCATGTTTGCTGCACTTTTCCTCGTTTCGCTGCTTGGCATTGTGATTTTCCTGATCACAAGCTGGCTGTCGCGCCTTGTGCTGGGACGCTGGCATGAAAGCGAGATCCGTCGTGAAAGATAAGATTGGCAAGGCTGATTTACTCAAAGGCGTCGCGGTTGCGGGTCGCAGCGGGCACTATGATATCGGCATCGATGGCGGACGCATTGCCTTGCTGACGCCTTCGCAAGCAACAGGCGGCGGCTTTATCACACCGCTTCTCGCTGATGTGCATGTGCATCTCGACAAGACATTCACCATCGGTCGCATAGCCGAGCGTGGCAGCGCCAAAGTTGATTGCCTGTTTGATGCGATTGATCTGATGAATATCGACCGTGAGAGCTGGAACGCCGACGATATCCGCGCACGCGCCACACGCGGTCTGGAAACAGCCTATGCGCAGGGCGTTGGTGCCATGCGAACTCATGTCGATTGGACCACACCTGCTGTACCAACAGCCTGGCCGGTGCTGAACGAGCTGCGTCAGGAATGGAAAGACCGCATCGACCTTGAGCTATCAGCGCTTATCCATGGCGATATCGTGCTTGATAGCGGTGCTGCAATTGCCCAGCGCGTGGCAAAAGACGGCGGCGTCCTTGGCGCTTTCTTCTATCGCAATGCTGATCTTGAAGCCAAAATCGAAGAGATGTTTCGTCTTGCGGTGAAGCATGATCTCAAGCTGGACTTTCACGTCGATGAAGGGCTTGAATTGGAAGCTGATGGCTTCTCGCTGATTGTTGCTGCAACCAAGCGTCACAATATGGGAGGCCGCGTTCTTTGCGGTCATGCCTGTTCACTTTCGCTGCGTTCACCCGAGGAACTAAGCCGCATTCTTGATGCCGCTGCGGATGCGGGAACGGCGCTTGTATCGCTGCCAACATCCAATCTTTATCTGCAAGACAGGATTGGCGGAAAATCGCCGCGTCTTCGCGGTGTGGCACCGCTTAAAGAAGCACGTCGTGCGGGCATGGACGCCATGCTTGGCTCCGACAATGTGCGCGACGCCTTCTATCCTTATGGCGATTACGATCCGCTTTCGGTTCTGCGCCTCGCAGCCCCGGTCTGCCACCTTGAGCCGGATGAATGGCTCGACAGCATCACCACCCTGCCCGCGCGTTTCATCGGAAGCGACCGCGTACAGGCGCTGAACGAAGGCAGGACTGCGAATTTTATCTGGCATGACGCCACAGACATCAATGACCTCATCAGCCGTCCGCAAGCGCGTCGCGTCATCTGGCGCGATGGTACAAAAATTTAATCGGAGAACCCCATGAATTCTGCCGCACCACAGCGCATCTATGACTGGGCCGCGTTTCGCGCCGAAATCGAAGGTATCCGCATTTATGACGACCCCAAGCAGGTCGAACTGCGGTCCCGCGATTATTTCTGGTATAGCCCGATCCTGACGGAAGACATTGGCCATTATTTGGGCGATCTCGTCGTTATCCCAAAAGATCAGGATGAAGTACGCCGCGTGGCAGCAGCTGCAGCAAAGCTTCGCATTCCGATCACCGTTCGCGGTGGCGGCACCGGCAATTATGGTCAGTGCGTTCCGCTTGAAGGCGGTGTCATTCTCGATATGACAAAGATCGACCGCATCATCGCAATCGAACCGGGCAAGGTTCGCGTTGAAGGTGGCGCACGTATTTCGCGCCTCGACGATGCTGTGCGCGAAACAGGCCAGGAACTGTTGATGTATCCGTCGACCCGCCGCATCGCCACGATTGGCGGCTTTTTCTCAGGCGGTTCGGGTGGCATCGGTTCGCTGCGCCACGGCATGTTGCGTGACGATGGCAATGTCTATTCGGTCAAGGTTCTGACCGTTGAGCCAGAACCGAAAATCATCGAGTTGACAGGCCGCGACATCCATAAGGTGCAGCATGCCTATGGCACCAATGGTATTATTCTAGAGCTCGAAATCGGCCTCACCAAAGCAACCGAATGGGTGCATACTGCGGCGCTTTTCGACAGCTACGAGGCAACACTAAAATTCTGTCTCAAAGCACTCGAAGAAAACCTCGATTGCTATCTGCTGACGACGGTAGATCGCCGCTTTGCACGTTTTTACACCAAGTTTGGCGAATTGTTCCCATCCGACAAGGATGCGGTCTTTGCGATGATTGCACCGGAAGAACTGGCTCGTTTCGAGCAATTGGCCACAGAGTTCGGCGGCAATGTTTCCTTCTCGATGACGTTGGATGAGCTGCACAGAGCCGGTCTTCAGCCTGCATACGAATGCGGCTGGAACCACACCACCCTTCAGGCGCTGAAGGCAGAGCCGGGCTGGACCTATTTGCAGGTTGCCTATCCGCGTCCGTTCGACATCGATGTGGTGACACGCCAGATCGAACGCTACGGTGAAACGCAATATATGCATCACGAAATGGCGCGTCTGGAAGGCGAAGTTCAGATTTTTGCCTTGCCGCTTGTACGCTTTGAAGGCCGTGATGAGATGTATCGCCTGATCGAAGAGCTGGAACAGGTTGACGGCTGCGACATCTACGATCCCCATGCCTATACAATCGAAGACGGCGGCATGAAGGAAATCGACAGCATGCAGATCGAATTCAAGAAGCAGGCCGATCCTTATGGTCTGCTTAATCCGGGCAAAACCCGCGGCTGGACAGCTGACATGGTAGCAAAAGACTAATCAAGGGGAACCAAAATGAAAAAAGCACTCTTTGCGGCAGTCGCCGCTTTCTCGCTCGGCCTATCCGCACAGATGGCCTATGCACTCGACAAGGTGACGCTCGGCACCAACTGGCTGGCACAGGCCGGTCACGGCGGCTTCTATCAGGCTGTTGCCGATGGCACCTATGAGAAATACGGCCTCGATGTGAAGATCGAAATGGGTGGACCTCAGGTCAACAATCGCCCAATGCTGGCCGCTGGTCGTCTCGACTTTCTGCTGACCGGCAATCTGCTTTTGTCGTTCAACAATGTTGCCAATGGCGTGCCAACAACGGTTGTCGCGGCTTTCTATCAGAAAGACCCGCAGGCATTGATGGCACATGAAGGCGAATACAAGGACTTCAAAGACCTCGTCAATGCACAGACAATCCTGATTTCCAAGGATGGTCAGTTCTCGTTCTGGCCATGGCTGGTGAAAGATTTTGGCTTCAAGGACGAACAGCTCCGCCCTTATGGCTATAGCCTTGCGCAGTTCCTCGGCGACAAGAAGACCGTGCAGCAGGCCTATGCCACAGCAGAACCGATTTATGCTGAGAAAGAAGGCGCGAAAGTCACAACCTTCCTGCTCGCAGATCAGGGTTATAGCACCTATGCAAACACCATCGAAACGCGTCAGGATCTGATCGAAAAGAACCCTGATCTCGTACAGCGTTTTGTAACCGCTTCCATCGAAGGCTGGACCAATTTCCTCTATGGCGACAACAGCAAGGCCTATGAGCTGATCCTCAAAGATAATGCTGATATGAGCAAGGAAACGCTCGATGCAGAGCTTGCACGTCTTAAGGACCTCAAGCTCATCGACAGTGGCGACACGCTGGAAAAGGGTATCGGCGCCATCGATATGAACCGCGTCAAGGAATTCTACGAACTGGCTCGTAAGTCCGGTATCGTGAGCGGTGATGAGCTGGATATGACCAAGGTTGCCACCGACGCCTTCGTAAACAAAGGCGCAGGTCTCGACATCAAGAAGCAACTGGGCCAATAAGCGCCTTTTAAAAATCTGGAAGCCGCTCTGCGGCTTCCGTGCCAACGCTGGCTGGAGCGCATGACGACAAACCAACAGAATGACGATGACGATCTGACAGGGCGGGACAAGGTTCTCGACCGCAGGCGTCGCATTCAGAGCGCTATTCGCACAGCCGCCATTGATGAGTTTGCGGAAAAAGGACTTGTGGGCGCTTCAACGCAAGGCATCGCCCAGCGTGCTGGTCTCACCAAGCCGCAACTTCATTACTATATTTCCAGCAAGGAAGAGCTCTACGAGGATATTATCATCTTCATCCTCGACGAGTGGGAGGATATTTTCCTTGGTGCCAGCACCGAGGAAGACCCGGCCAAGGTGATCAGGCAATATATCCGTGCCAAGCTCGAATATAGCCAGAAAAACCCCAAGGCCTCTCGTCTTTTTACCACCGAGATTGCCAATGGCGCGCCCTATCTGAGCCGTCACTGGAAGAAGCACGTCTCGGCAACGCACAATGCGGTGAAGCTCATTCAGTCATGGGTCGATGACGGTCGTATCAAGCCTTTGGACCCTCTGCTGTTTCAGATGCATATCTGGGCAGTTACTCAGCACTATGCGGATTTTGAAGCACAGGTTCGCAGCATGATGTCGCTCAGCAAAGACGAGCCACTGGACCTTGATCGCATCGAAAAAGAAGTCTCGACGCTGTTTTTGCGTGCCTGCGGGCTGGACTGAGACCCCGTTAAAACTACCAGCTTTTCGATTTAAGACTAAAAATGTCAAAAATGACATATCGGATGACAGATTCCAGTTGCATCCCTAAAGTAACGTGCGTTAAAGTTGCTGTAAGTTTTTGGGAACTCTATAAGTTCATCCTAATCGAAATACTATTAGAGCGCCATGTGCCCTCTTGAGCGCGCACAAGTCGCTCCAAGTTTTTAGAACAAGCATCGACCATCCCTTTGGCGGGGGGCGATGCATTAAGGAGCAGGTTCTTGGGGAGGAGCCTGCTCCTTTTCAATTTTAAGGCAAATTTAGACCTATCTTATGGAAAAGAAACAGAAAAGCCCCGGCAAAGGCCGGGGCTTTTCTGCGTCTTAGAGCGCGTCCCAAAAAATGTGAAACGATTTCCGGGACGCGCATCAAAACTAGAAGTTAGAAAGAGCTTATTCAGAAAGCCATTCTTTAACCCGATCCGGATTATCGGCAATGTACTTGTCGACAGCCTTCTCGTAAGAAGTTTCCTGCGCATCGAACATTGCAGCTTCCAGCTCATTGATTGGAATGCTCATCTTCTCAAGGAGAGACGCAACCTTTGGATTTTCTTCCTTGAAGCCCTTACGAGCCAGAGCATCGATATGTTCTGCACCGCCAAGCGCACCTTCAGGGTCGGCAATGTAGCGCAGCTTATACTTGCCGAACATCCAATGCGGGCTCCAAGAGGTGGCAACGAACCAGCCGTCCGAGCGCATAGCGCGATCAACTGTCGTCAACATTGCAGCTTCACTGGAAATATTGAGCTTGTAATCAAGGCCGTATTTCTTGATTGCTTCGTCCGAAAGACGGGTCAGACCTGCACCCGGATCGATGCCCTGAATTTCACCTTTTAGCTTCTCACGAACTTCTGGCTTCTTCAGATCTTCAATCGAACTGATTTCGCTTTCCGGGATATAGTCTGGAACAATCCAGCCAAGCTTTGCACCTTCGTAAAGCGGGCCGAGATTTTCGACCTTGTCTTCCACACGCTTGTAATAATCAGCATGGGTTTCCGGCAACCAGGCCATCATCATAGCATCGATATCGCCACGGCTTACGCCCTGATAAAGCGGCGCTACGTCGGTCTGAACCAGCTCAACCTTCTGACCAAGCTTGTCTTCGATCAGCTTGGCTGCGAGCTTGGTGACGAATTCTGCGTCAGACCAGGGAGCCCAGCCGATTTTCACCGTTTTGCCGTCTTGCGCGAAGGCTGCTCCGGCAGACAAGCTACCTGCTACCACTGCTGCAAGACCGAATTTTGTTAGCTTTCCTAACATGGCTTCTCCTTTGTGATTAACTGTCGTTCCCGTTATTATTATTTATGCTTCCTGCTTGCGGAACGCAGATGAGGATGGCTCATCTGCTGTCTTTTTCATAAAGGACAGCCTTTTGAAGAAGCCCAACAAGCCCCCGGAATTTCTTTTGCCAAAGCTCTGTGTGATACGGTCGAGGATAACGGCCAGAATGACCACCGCGAGACCGCCTTCAAATCCCTTACCGACATCAAGACGCTGAATACCGGTCAACACCGTGTTGCCGAGGCCGCCCGCTCCAATCATCGACGCAATAACGACCATCGAAAGCGAAAGCATGATCGTCTGGTTCATACCCGCCATTATGGAAGGCATGGCGTTCGGAAGCTGTACCTTGAACAGCAGCTGGCGCGAGGTGCAGCCAAAAGCGAGGCCCGCTTCAACAAATTCAGCATGAACCTGACGGATGCCGAGATTGGTGAGACGCACCACAGGCGGCATGGCGAAGATGACAGTAGCAATCGTGCCTGGCACTGCGCCAAGGCCAAAAAACATTGCTGCCGGAATGAGATAAACGAAGGCAGGCATCGTCTGCATCAAGTCAAGCACCGGACGAACCACCGATGCGACAGCATCGCTGCGCGCCATAGCGATACCGAGTGGTATGCCAATCACCACTGCGATAATCGTGGAGGCAAGCACAAGTGACAGGCTCTCCATCGTGCCGCTCCACAATCCCATATGGATAATAAGAGCAAGTGCAAAAACTGTGAAAACTGCGAATTTCCAACCCACACGCCAAAGCGCAAGCAGCGTGAGAATAGCAATGCCACCGAAAGGCGGAATTGCAAGAAGAGCATTTTGAATGCCATCGGTCACAAAACCGATTGTGGCTGCGATCATATCGAGCGCAGGCGTAAAGTGATCAAGAATGTAGTTCACCACTACATCCGCCCATCCGCCGATACTAAAATTCAGATCCATGGTTTACCGTCCATTTCAGATCGAGTTACCTATGGCTGGACATTGTCCAATACGGGTGTCCAATACGGGATCAAACCCGAATGCCTGAGAAAATATGAGCGCGCGGATCAACCCGCGCGGCCGAGAGTCTCAAGCAAAGCCGATTTACTGATAGCGCCGAGATAACGGTTATGCCGGTCGGTGACAGGCACAGGCCAAGGGCTTTCAGCGACACGCACCAAAAGACCGGAAAGTGGAGCATCGGCCTGTATCGCGGCCGCACCGTCCAGCTGATCGCTCTCCGCCTTAAAGCTTCCGCTTGCGAGCGCATCCCGTGTGACAACGCCACGATAAATGCGATCTCCATCAAGCAAAACACCGTAAGACTTGCCGCTGGCATCAAGACGCTCAAGTGCCGAAGACAATTGCGCTGGATCGAAGACGATCAACTCATCCTCGCGCGCAACATCTGCCGCTTTGAAGACGCGAGAGACATCAACATTACGGAAGAACGAGCGCACATAATCATTAGCGGGCGCAGAAACGATTTCGTTCGGCGTTCCAACCTGTACGACCTTGCCGTGCTGCATGATGCAGATACGATCGCCAATACGCATGGCTTCATCGAGATCATGGCTCACGAAGATGATCGTGCGGCTGTGTTCTGCCTGAAGACGCTTCAGCTCATCCTGCATTTCCGTGCGGATCAGCGGATCAAGTGCAGAGAAAGCCTCATCCATCAGCAGAATGGTCGGTTCGCTCGCAAGTGCTCTCGCAAGTCCAACACGCTGCTTCATGCCACCGGATAGCTGATCAGGCATAGAGTTGGCGTAGGGTTCGAGCCCAACAGCCGCTAATGCTTTGAGTGCTTTCTCGTGGCGTTCGGCCTCGCCCATTCCCGCCACTTCGAGACCGAATGAAGCGTTGTTCAAGACTGTACGGTTGGGGAGCAGAGCAAAGGACTGAAACACCATGCTCATGTCGCGGCGGCGAAGATCAATCAGCTCGCGCTTCGACATTTTAACGATATCACGGCCATCGACTTCGATGGAACCTGCCGTTGGCTCTATCAGACGATTGAGCAGTCGCAGAAGCGTCGATTTACCTGAGCCAGAAAGGCCCATGATGACGAATACTTCGCCTTCTTTAATATCGAAGGTCGCATCATCTACGCCGATTGTAGCACCAAGATCACTGTGAATCTGGGCTTTTGATTTGCCTGCACGCAATTCCTGCATTGCGCGCTCCGGATCGTCGCCAAAGACTTTAAAAACGCCATTCAAGCTTATCTTGGTCTTAGCAGGCGACTTCATACTTTCTTCCTTGTATAAAATACCATGCATTATGTTTAACCCCGCTGTGCTGGCGGGTTTAATCTCCTTTGTAACATCATTATTTCTTCATTCATGCGCGAATTGGACATGCGCAACTTGCAGGCGTTGATTGACCCGCTGAGAATGATTAGCGATTGGTGTGATGTATTTATATAGGCCATTTCCCGACATGTCCACCCACAGTGACGGATTCATCTTGGCGCAACCCGTTCCCATGATTATTTTTGATGGGTTGCACGACGAAATATGCGAGCTGATCGACAGGTCCAATTGTGAGGACTAATCAACCAGTCTGGCATTAATAGTAATCCGGGGGAAGGCTTGCACACGAGCGAGCTGCGACAAATATGCAATTAGCTGCGACATGAGGCAATTTAGTATTCGCAGAATATAATTTCGCTTAATTGCAGTAAATTTGTATGATTATACTTATGCCTTATCTGGCGTCATTTGCCAGAAAAACGGGCACAGATCAAGCGATCCGCGCCCAAAATTTCAACGTGAATGAAGCGGCCTGGATTAGCGATTAACCATATATCCAACGAAGCCGGTGATACGCCAGCGATCACCGTGGCGACGGCAAAAATAAAGCGTTTGCCAGTTTAACCTGTCGTGTGTTCCATCTGCTTTTGCGATGGTCCCATCAAACTTTTTACGCGCAATAGCGACATCGCCATTGATATCAATCACGTTGAGTCGCGTGGCACGGAAAACGCCGTCTGCAAGAGATTCGGCATATTCCGTTGCAGCGCTTTCCGCTGCCTGACGCAGCCATTCATCGCGATAGGCGGTAAGTGTCGGGAATGCTGCGTTCCATTTATCGGGATCGGATTCACCATGAGCATGAATGCCCAGAAAGCGCGGTTCATCAAAATCATCGGCAACCAGAGACCAGTTTTCGGTCACGAATGCCTCGATATCGCGGCGCACAAGCATTTCCCATATTTGCTCGCGATCTCTATCGCCAGCAAATGGATTGACGGCTTCTTTCACATACCCCTCCTGATTACTTTAGTTTTCCGCGCGCAGCGACCGGCAGAATATCAATGACATCGTCACCGGAAATGAGATGCACTTCGTCGAAAAGATTGGATACGACACAGACGTGATCGGGAATGACCCGAACCTTGTCGCCGATTTTCAAACCGGCCAGATCGCCTTTTAGCGTGCCGTGCTCTTCGCTGAGGCCTGTTAACCGGGCTTCAGGCTTTCCGGCCAACTCGCCAAAATCCGCCAGCCCGAGCGTATCGCTTGAAAGTGACTTGGAGCCGGCATCGATAATTGCGCGATCTGCAGTTGGATGGCTGACGATCGTCGAAAGTACGGTCAGCGCACAGTCGTCCAACGTCGCAGCACCCTTTGCCACCTGATACCGGTCAAAATAGATATAGGTGCCCGGCCGGTATTCTGTAACGACGCTTTGCGTTGGCGAGCGCCACATATCGGGCGTGCCACCACTTGATATCGTCTCGCACTGAATGCCATTTTCTGCGAGTAGATTGCGTGCTGTCAGAAGCCATTGTTCAGTCTGTTCAGCCTTGCCTGCAGCTGGGTAAGTCATAAGGCCACCGAATTTGAGACCCTTGCTCTGCTCAATCTGACGCGCAAGTTCCAGCGCCTCTTCAGGTGTTTGCACACCACAGCGCCCCATGCCCGTGTCGCATTCGACCAGCACTTTGAGCGGCCGCCCCTCATTGGTAAAGCGCTTTGCCAAACCTTCAAGGCTCGTCGCATTATCGATTGTGACCGAGATCGTTATGCGCTGATGAAGGGCATAAAGCCGGTCGAGCTTTTCCTTGCCCAGAATATTATAAGGCAGAAAGATATCGACAATGCCCGCATCGGCCATAACTTCCGCTTCGCCGATTTTCTGACAGGTAATACCGGTTGCACCTGCTTCGAGCTGCCGCCGCGCGAAGAATGGCAGTTTATGCGTTTTGATATGTGGGCGGAGTTTCACGCCGATCGCATCAGCATGGGCTTGCGCCTTGGCAATATTGGCCTGAACGCGATTAACATCAATCAGAATTGCAGGCGTATCAATCTCACGGACGTTTGTAGGCCTTGTCATTCGTCAATCTCCCAGCGGCAAGCGCGGATCATCAATCTTGAGTGTGTTCAAACTGTGCTTGATGCGTCTCAGGCTCTCAAGCACTTTCGGTCCATGAATTTCAGCGGTGGCAGTCGCAATCATGTCGAGAATTGCCATAAGTGCAAAACGGGAAGAGGTCGGCTTATAGAGATTTCCATCTTCATTGGGCTGAAACGGAATGACCGTGTTGGCAGCCTTCGCCAAATCAGACCCCGGTGCGGTGATCGCGACGGTTTCGGCACCATATTGCCGCGCCACCAGTATCGCCTCGACAACGGACCGGGCGTAGCCCGAAACTGAAAACGCGATGACTGTTGTTTCACGCGTCGCAACAGCCGCATACATGCGCTGCAATTGGCCATCCACCTGCGCCAACACCGGAATTCCAAGCCGAAAAAGCCGGTTTTGCAATTCCGTCGCCATCATTGATGAAATGCCACCAGAGCCTATGCAAAGAACAGAACCAGAGCTGATTATCCGTTCGGCGATCTTCATGACGACCGACATATCAAGATTATCGCTTGCGCGATGAATTGCGGCGACCGCGGCGTCAGCAACCGCAGAAGCAATGCGGGCCTCGCGGATATCACGAGCAGGCACTTCTGCCGTCAGATATTGGCCACCAATCGCCAACGCCTGCGCGAGAAAAAACTTGAAATCACGAACACCATCGCAACCCAAAGCACGGCAGAAGCGCGTTACCGTCGGCTCACTCACCCCTGCACGCGCCGCTATTTCTGAGATTGCTGCCTTTGATGCATAGTCAGGATCAGACAGCACCAATGCAGCCAGTCGGCGGTCGGATTTGGACCCGTCCTGTGCTGCGGCATGAAGCCTTGTGATGATGTCTGCAACCTTGCTCATACGGGATTTACAGCGGCAAACCGCTTTCCTTATCAAAGAGATGAATATGTTCGGGCTTTGCCGTTACAGGGACTCGCTCTCCCGGTGCAAGGTGAATACGTTCGCGGAATACGGCTCGCACAGCTTCGCCAGCAATTTTCCCATAAACATGGGTTTCCGGTCCCGTTGGCTCGACCACTTCAATAGCGAGCGTCAGCCCGCCACCCTCTTTCGCAATGACGAAATTTTCAGGCCGCACACCCAATTCAACGCTGCGCCCGGCAGCAGACTTTCCGGGTATGGCGATTTCTTCACCCTCATTTGTGCGGAATTTTCCACCTTCGATCAGTTCACCCGGAATGAAGCTCATGGAAGGAGAACCGATAAAGCCCGCGACAAACTTATTAGCGGGACGATCATAGAGATCGAGCGGCGCACCAATTTGCTGAATCTTGCCTTGATTCATCACAACGATACGGTCCGCCATGGTCATGGCTTCGATCTGATCGTGCGTGACATAGATGACCGTCGATTTCAGACGATGGTGGAGCGCCTTAATCTCGGTACGCATCTGAACACGCAGCTGTGCATCAAGATTGGACAGCGGCTCATCGAAAAGGAAGACCGACGGCTCACGCACAATAGCACGTCCCATGGCGACTCGCTGACGCTGACCACCGGAAAGCTGGCGCGGATAACGATCAAGATAGGAATGCAGATTGAGGATCGACGCGGCCTTATCCACTTTGGCTGCAGTGGTTGAACCATCTTCGCCGCGAATACGCGGACCAAAGCCGATGTTTTCGCGTGCCGTCATATGCGGAAAAAGCGCATAGGACTGAAACACCATTGCGATGTTGCGCTTTTGCGGCGGCAGATCATTGGCGCGTTGGCCGCCAATAATTAGATCTCCGCCCGAAATCGGCTCAAGCCCCGCGACCATGCGCAGAAGCGTGGATTTACCACAACCAGACGGGCCGACGAGCACTAGAAACTCGCCATCCTCAATATCGAGATCAACCCGATCAAGAACGTTCATCTGTCCGAAAGATTTGGTAATGCCACGCAGGGAAACATTTTTCATCACTCAGTTCCCGTTTAGAATATCATCGATAAATGGACGACAGCCGGCCATAAGTCCGGCATCGACCGGCAATATTGTGCCGGTGATGCCCGATGCCCTGTCGGATGCGAGGAAGGCAACCGCTTCGGCCACCTCATTAACTTTGACAATTCGTCCAAGCGGATAAAGTCGCTTGAGCTTGTCGAAAACGGCGGGGTCTTTCGCGATGCGATGATCCCAGGCTGACGTATGAATTGAACCGGGGCAAACCACATTGGCCCGTAAGCCGTTCTGTCCATATTCAACAGCCAGCGCCCGCGCAAAAGCGTTGATTCCTGCTTTTGCAGCTGCGTAGGCAGGATTGCCGAAATGTGAAAGCGCATTGACGGATGAAATGAACACGAATGTGCCATGCCCCCGCGCCGCCATTTTCTTGGCGATTGCAGTGGAAACTGCGCTGACGCCGGTCAGATTGAGATCGATTTCGCGGTTGATCGCGGCCTGATCAAGCTCCTCGAATGATTCGGAGCGCGTCCAGCCAGCATTATTGATGACGATATCAGGCACGCCATCACTTGCCATAATATCATTTGCTGCATTTTCTAGCGCATTACGGTCCAGAAGATCAAATGCATGACGGCTGTCAAAACCATCAGCCTGCATCACATCAATGCTTGTATCGCAGCCAATGATTCTCGCCCCACGCGATGAAAATAGCTGCACGAGCGCTGTGCCGACGCCGCCGCCTGCGCCGGTAATCAATACGGATTTTCCGGCAAATTCGCCTGAATGCTCCACTCTATTCCCCTTTATACAGCACTTTTCGCGCCTGCTTATTCTGGTCAGCCTAAAAGTGAAAATGTAAGTTTGCAACAAAACTTTTTACTTGAAAGCGCAAAATTTGCCGATAATGTAAGAAAATAACAAAAATTATGACGTCTTCACATGAAGCATGGGCAAACAAGGGAACGGGAAAATGTCTATCAATAAATGGAAGGCCGGCCTTTTGGCTGGATTAAGCATTCTGGCAATTGGTTCAGCCGCGCAGGCTGGCGAAGTGCGTATGACGGTCGCGGAGTACAGCTCCAAGACCGGCCCATATTTTGAAGAAGTGAAGAAGGCTTTTGAAGCCGCAAATCCTGGCATCACACTCAATTTCGAGGTCGTGCCGTGGGATGTTCTTCTGCAGAAACTGACCACCGACATCTCGGCAGGCACCAATGCTGATCTTTCGATCATCGGCACCCGCTGGCTGATCGACTTCGTTCAGCAGGGCATCGCCGAGCCGCTTGACGGCTATATGGACGATTCATTCAAGGGTCGTTTCATCGAAACATTCCTGTCGCCTTCGGTATTGGAAGGCAAGACATACGGCCTGCCGATCGCAGCATCTGCACGCGCTATGTATTACAACAAGGAATTGCTTGAAAAAGCAGGTGTCGCCAATCCTCCTGCAAACTGGGATGAAGTCAAAGCTGCTGCAGAAAAGATCAAGGCGCTTGGCGGTGAAAACTACGGTTTCGGCCTTCAGGGCAAGGAAATCGAAACAGACGTTTATTATTATTATGCGATGTGGTCGCAGGGTGCAGAAATCCTCAACAAGGATGGCACTTCTGGCCTGAGCACTCCGGGCGCATTGGAAGCTGCAAAGCTTTACAAATCGATGATCGACGGTGGCCTCACCCAGCCGGGCGTTACGTCCTATGCGCGTGAAGATGTTCAGAACCTCTTCAAGCAGGGCAAGGTCGGCATGATGATCACTGCGCCATTCCTGTCCAACCAGATCAAGGAAGAAGCGCCAAACCTGAAATATGGTGTCACCGCAATTCCTGCTGGCCCAACGGGCGCTCGCGGCACCTATGGCGTGACTGACTCTGTCATCATGTTCCAGAACTCCAAGAACAAGGAAGAGGCCTGGAAGGTTCTCGACTTCCTGTTCCAGACCGAATGGCGTGCTAAGTTCACGCAGGGCGAAGGCTTCCTTCCTGTAAACAAGGAAGAAGCGAAGATGGATTATTACGTCAATAATGCCGATCTCGCTGCATTCACAGCTCTGCTTCCTGATGCGCGTTTTGCACCGATCATTCCGGGCTGGGAAGAAATCGCCGACATCACATCCAATGCGATGCAGAGCATCTATCTGGGTCAA
Organism: Brucella pseudogrignonensis; assembly: GCF_002252525.1. Taxonomy (GTDB): domain Bacteria; phylum Pseudomonadota; class Alphaproteobacteria; order Rhizobiales; family Rhizobiaceae; genus Brucella; species Brucella pseudogrignonensis. The sequence goes on along the minus strand of NZ_NNRM01000048.1, from coordinate 28,960 downwards.
GGCGAACCGGAAGCCGTTCTGAAGGAAGCTGCTGCCAAGGCAGATGCAATCCTGAAGAAGTAATCCCATCAACCCGGCGGCAGGTCAGCTCAAGACAGTTTGCGCTGTTTTGCTGCCGGGTTCCTTTTTCTTCCGTGGAATTTTTGGCCGATGCAAAATCGCACCCTGCCCTATTTTCTGATCCTGCCAAGCCTGCTGCTGGCTGCGGTGGTGATCTTCTGGCCGGTTGTGCATCTCTTTGAGATCGCCACCCATGATGTGAACCGTTTTGGCCAATTGCGCGATTTCAACGATGGCGCAAACTTTACGGCCCTGATCGCATCACCCGATTTTCTCAATGCATTGTGGCGAACTGCCGTCTGGACCGTGGCTGTGGTCGGTGGCGCACTTGTTGTGTCCATACCGGTTGCGATCATCCTCAATATGGATTTTTACGGTCGTTCCGTTGCGCGCGTTATAGTCATGTTGCCGTGGGCGGTTTCGCTCACGATGACAGCAATCGTCTGGCGCTGGGCGCTGAACGGCGAAAGCGGAATGCTCAATTCGGCTTTGCGCAATCTGGGACTGATCGACAGTAACATCCAGTGGCTCGCCAGTGCTGCAACCGCATTTCCGATGCAAATTCTCGTCGGCATTCTGGTAACTGTGCCGTTTACAACCACGATCTTCCTTGGCGGCCTGTCTTCTATCCCGGAAGACCTTTACGAAGCTTCGTCGCTTGAAGGTGCAAGCCTCTGGCAACAGTTTCGTGAAATCACGCTGCCACTGCTCAAGCCATTCGTGAATATCGCAATCGTGCTCAACACGATCTATGTGTTCAACTCCTTCCCGATCATCTGGGTGATGACACAGGGCGGACCGGCGAACTCCACCGATATTCTCGTAACTCACCTTTATAAGCTGGCTTTCCGGCTCGGAAAACTCGGTGAAGCATCGGCGGTATCGCTGATCATGCTCGCCATCCTGCTTGTTTTCACGGCCATCTATATCCGGCTATCCATGCGGAGCGAACGCGCATGACCGCATCAAAAATAAAACGTACATTCATCGCCTGGATCATCTTAGCACCTTTAATCGTGCTGACACTGTTTCCTTTTGCGGTCATGTTCCTGACAGCAGTGAAACCGCCGCAAGAGGTTCTGTCTCCAACGTGGTGGCCAAGTGAATTCCGCTGGGCAAACTTCTCCGAAATGTGGGTGCGAACCGGCTTCGGCACGGCTCTTCTCAACTCTTTCTACGTCTCGGTCATTGCTTCCATCGGTGCAATCATTGTGTCGATCCCAGCAGCTTATGCCATGTCGCGCTTCCATTTTGCGGGGCATGGCGCATTCCGCCAGTTCCTGCTTGTTTCGCAGATGATTTCGCCAATCGTGCTGGTGCTCGGACTTTTCCGGTTGCTTGCAGCTTATGGATTGATTGAAAGCGTTACAGCCGTTGGCGCCATTTATATGGCCTTCAATATCGCCTTCACAGTGTGGATGCTGCAGAGTTATTTCGACACGATCCCGAAAGATCTCGAAGAAGCCTCATGGATGGAAGGGGCTGGCCGCTTCAAGACGCTGGTCAAAGTGTTCTTGCCGCTCTGTCTGCCTGCTATCGCCGTTACAGCGATTTTCACCTTCATCAATGCTTGGAACGAGTTCGTCGTCGCACTCACCATGCTGCGCAGTCAGGGAAGTTACACTCTCCCTATCCAGGTCTTCTCGCTGGTTGCAGGCCGCTACACGGTTGAATGGCACTACGTCATGGCCGCTACTCTCGTAGCCACTCTGCCGGTCGCAATCCTCTTCATATGGCTGCAGCGTTACCTGATCAAAGGTCTGGCGCTCGGAGCTGTAAAATAAACGGAGTCATCATGTCAAAGAAACAGGCTTTCGGTGCGTCCCACGTACCGCTCTCCCCTGCTGTGCGCGCTGGCGACACAGTCTATATTTCCGGTCAGGTGCCAATGGGCGCTGACGGCAAGATCGTAGAAGGCAATATCGAAGCCCAGACCAAGCAAGTTCTTGAGAACATCAAGGCAGCACTGGCCCTCGCCGGAGCAAGCATGGAAGACGTCGTCAAAACGACGATCTGGCTTGAAGATGCGCGCGATTTTGGACGTATGAATGCGGTTTACGCGACTTACTTCCCGAAAGATCCACCGGCACGCACCACGGTCGAATCCCGTCTGATGATCGACATCAAGATCGAGATTGAAGCCATCGCCTACGCACCGCAAAAATAGCCCGGGCAAACCATATGCGCATTTTCACAGCGTCGCTTGCAACTGAAACCAACACATTTTCGCCCGTACCAACCGACCGCGCGTCGTTTGAAATGGCTTTTTATGCTGCACCCGGAAAACATCCGGACACGCCGACGCTGTGTTCATCGCCTATCGTCGCTCTGCGCAAACGGGCAGCAGCTGAAGGCTTAACTGTCATTGAAGGTACTGCCACATGGGCCGAACCAGGCGGCTTGCTTCAGAAGCAAGCTTTTGAAGAACTGCGCGATGAGATTCTGGATCAGCTCAAAGCGGCGATGCCTGTCAATGCAGTGGTCCTTGGTCTTCATGGCGCTATGGTTGCGCAAGGCTACGATGACTGCGAAGGTGACCTGCTTGAACGCATCCGAGCAATCGTCGGACCGGATATTCTTGTTGCCAGCGAGTTTGATCCGCATAGCCATCTGACGCAAAAGCGGGTCGAAAACCTCAATATTTACGCAGCATTCCTCGAATTTCCGCACACGGATTTTTATGAGCGCGGCGAGCACGTCGTATCTCTGGCGCTGGATACCCTCAAGGGCAAGATCAACCCTGTCATTTCGACATTTGATTGCCGGATGATCGGCGTTTTCCCGACCAGCAAGGAGCCGATGCGGAGCTTTATAGATCGTATCAAAGACTTGCATGGCAAGGACGGCATTCTATCCGTCTCAGTTATTCATGGATTTATGGCAGCCGACGTCCCCGAAATGGGGACACGGATACTCGTCGTCACCGACAATGATGCAGCCAAAGGGCAAGCATTGGCCGAGAAACTTGGCCGGGAACTCATCGCCATGCGCGAGCAAACGCCGATGACCATGTATCACGTTGACGAAGGCATTGATCGCGCAATCGCTGCCCATGCAGCTCAGCCATCGAAGCCTGCTGTCATCGCTGATGTGTGGGATAATCCCGGCGGTGGTGTTGCGGGAGACGGCACCTATATTCTGCGACGCTTGATCGAACGCGGCATTCAGAAAGCCGCCGTTGCAACAATCTGGGATACGTTGGCGGTCACGTTCTGCCATGCTGCTGGCGAAGGCGCCGTCATCAATCTGCGCATTGGTGGCAAATCCGGCCCGCAGGCCGGCGAACCCATTGATGCACGCGTCACTGTGATGAAAGTGTTGCAGGAAGGGTGGCAGAGTTTTGGACTCAGCCGCGTAACACTCGGTCCTTCGGCAGTCGTCCGCATCGTGGGAACTGAGATCGACATCATTCTCAACACCAATCGCACGCAGACATTTGAGCCGGATATCTTTTCAAATTGCGGCATAGACCCGATGCAAAAAGACGTTCTGGTTGTGAAATCGACCAATCATTTTCATGCAGGCTTCGCGCCGATTGCCGCAGAAATTATCTATGTCGATGCGCCGAGTTCCTACCCGGTCAATCCGCGTGTGACCGACTACCAGAAAATGACACGGCCAATTTGGCCGCGGGTCGAAAACCCATGGTGAAAAAAGCAAAGCGCGGGAATTTCCCGCGCTTTTTTGTTTCTTTGCATTATCCGTCGCATCACAGCAGGGTTGGAAATCAGTCCAGTGGACTGATTTCCCTGCGTAGACGCTTCGCACTTTCGCTGGAAGTGCTCTAATCAATGTGCCAGAAACGTAGAGATGAATGGCACATAAGTCACCAGTGCTAGCAGGATGAACAGCGCCAGATACATGCTGAATGCCTGACGGGTGAAGTCACCCACTCTGACCTTGGCAATATTACAGACCATCAGCATCACCGTGCCGACTGGCGGTGTCAGCGTTCCAATCGAGAGGTTGACGATGACGACGATCCCAAAATGTACCGGATCAATGCCCAGAGCCTTCACGGTTGGCATCAACAACGGCACAAGAACAATCATCAGTGCCGTGCCTTCAATCAGCGCACCCAGCAGCAGCAGGATCACATTGACCGCAAGCAGGAACGCATAAGGATTGCTGGTGAAGGAGGAAATCAGCTGCATCAGCGACTGACCCGCCTGTTCCAGCGAGAATACCCATGCAAGTGCAGACGACGCCATGATCACGAGCATGACGGAAGCCGTCGACTTGGCGGTTTCGATAAGCGAATCCACCACATGCGAAACGCGCATTTCGCGATAGATGACGAAACCGATGATCAGAACAAGCGTAACCGCAACCGCACCGGCTTCCGTCGGCGTGAAGATGTTCATGCGGATACCACCGATGATAGCGAACAGCAGGAACACCGCTGGCCATGCCGATGCAAGCGTCGAAGCGACTTCCGAACGGGTCATACGCGTTTCACGGCTTGGCTTATAACCACGCTTTACAGACGTGATGTAGGCCGCGATCATCAGAATAACCGCACCGAGCAGGCCCGGGATCACACCAGCCATGAACATCTTGCCGATGGATACGTCAGCAATCAGACCGTAGATGATGAGTGCGATGCCCGGAGGAATAATCGGAGTGATCAGCGAGCCAGCTGCTGTGACGGCACAGGAAAATGCCTTGTCATAACCACGCTTGACCATTTCCGGCACCATCATGCGAGTGAGCATGGCGCTATCGGCCAGGTTGGAAGCGCTCACACCACCCATTAGGGTCGAAACCATGATGTTAGTCAGCGCCATACCACCGCGCATACGACCAACCAGAATGTCGGCAACCTTGATCAGACGCTCGGCGATACCTGTGTGCGCCATCACTGTGCCAAGCATGATGAAGAATGGAATCGCCAAAAGCGACGTATTCTGTGCCGGGCTGATGAAACGCTGTACGGCGATTGCAATCGGCATCTGGTTGAAGAAGATAAAATAGGTGAAGACCGCAATCAGAATGGCCACATAAAGGCGCATGTTGAGCGCGATCAGCGCCAGCATGATGAGAACGATGGTGGTCAGGTTCATGCCTTGCCTCCCGCAAAAGCGGCGCGCAAGGTTTTGAAAGCGCCAGCGAACATGTAAAGGGCGATAATCACGAAGCCAACTGGCACCGCGATATCGATCCAGAAATAGGAAACACGAAGCACATCAGTCACTTTGAACTGTGCTGCAACCGACAGCTTATAACCGGCATAGGACACATAGAGCAGAAACAGGCCGGAGAAGATTCCGATGATCGCATTTACGACGTCGCGGACCTTGTCCGAGAACATGTCCACCAGCATCGGGATTGCGAGGTGCTGGTTGGTACGCTCAGCCGCGACGCTGCCGAGCATGACAATCCAGATCATCAACAGACCGGCCATTTCTTCAGTCCATTGCAGCGGCTGATGCATCCAGTAGCGCATGACAACAGCTGCATTGAACATCGCCAGCAGCACGAACAGCGGCGCTGCGGCCAGCCAGTCGATCAGTTTTTCAAAATATTTCATCGGAATAATTCCATGACGGAGCCATGCCACAGCGAGGGTCACGACCCAATCTGCAGCATGGCAATATCCGGATTGAAGGGGATTAGTTCAATTCAGCCTGGATCTGTTCATAAAGACCGTCAGACCATTCCGGGAACTGCGAGTAGACTTTCTCGGCCATAGCCTTGAACGGAGCGCGGTCGACTTCGATCACTTCGACGCCAGCTTCCTTCATCTTCTCGATCATCTCGTTGTCTTTTTCGATCGTCAACTTCTGGCTGTAGAGACCGGCATCATATGCGGACTCATGGATCATCTTGAGCTGCTCTTCAGGCAGCGTCGAGAAGAAGGCTTCACCACCGACGATCAGAGCCACGTTGGTCAGATAACCGACTTTGCTCAGATACTTGGCTTCTTCCTGAAACTTCTGGCCATAGAGAACCGAAATCGGATTTTCGACACCATCGATCACACCCTGCGCAAGCGCCGGGAAGGTTTCACCCAGTGGCATTGGGGTCGGTGTTGCACCCATGGCTTCAAAGGTCTTGATCTGCATGACGTTGTTCGGCACGCGGATCTTCATGCCCTTAAGGTCTTCCGGCGTGCGGATTGGCTTCTTGGAAATGATCTGGCGAATACCGTAGAGGTAGTTTGGCATTACGATGTGAATGCCCTTCTTCTTCAGCTCTTCGCTCTTTCCTTTGAACCAATCGCCGTCATAAACTTTGAAAAGCTGTGCCGGATCATCGGTCAGGAACGGGCCATAAAGCACGCCGAGATCCGGGTCATATTCGGCCAGAAAGCCAACGTCGGAAATCGTCACGACATTGAGGCCCATCATGGCCTGCTCCGTCACATCCTTCTTGGAGCCGAGCTGTGAGCTTGGATAAAGCTCCAGCGTGATTTCGCCATTGCTGCGCTTGGCAAGATCATCTTTCCAGTAATGCATCACCTCATCAAAAGGCTCGCCCGGGTTGTTTTCGTAAGCAACTTTGATCGACACATTGGCGGCATGGGCTGCCATGCTCCCTGCCAGCAACATGCTGGCGGCGATCATGCCGGTAACGAGTTTCTTCATGATATTCCTCCCTTTAGGGTCCTTACAGCTGGCCACGAGGCCGGTTTCCTCCACTAACGCACTACGTCATCCTTCCTGACGCAGCGCATTTGCTTCGATTCAGTTGCGTTCAATGATGATTTTCAGAACGTTGCGGTCGCCATCCCAATAGGGCAGCGCCTGTTCTGCTTCCTCAAAAGGAAACACTTTCGAGATAAGCAGGTCTGCATCGCTTCCGAGCTTTTCGAGATGCGCGATGACAGCCTCAAAATCGGTGAGCGTCGCATTGCGCGAACCCATGATGTCGAGTTCTTTGAGATTGAAGAACTGGGTCTGATAGGTCACTGGCGACTTGGAATAGCCGACATAGACCACACGACCAGCAAAGCCTGCGAGGTCAACCGCCTGTGTGAAAGTAATCGGCAGACCGACGGCTTCAAAGGCGATATCAACACCGTCGTCATTGGTGAGTTCCTGCACGGACGCCACCACGCCTTCACCTCCCGGCAGAGCGTGCGTAGCGCCAAACTTCAGCGCCAGTTCGCGCTTTTCAGCACTCGGATCAATGGCGATAACCTTGGCACCACGCGCAACCGCACCAATCAGCACACCCATGCCGATCATGCCACATCCAAGCACCGCGACCGTATCGCCAGCCTGAACGCGGCCACGTTCGACCGCATGAAAACCAACCGAAAGCGGTTCGACCAATGCGAGATGACGTGGTGCAAGCGTATCATTCAGGATCAGCTTTTCGGCTGGCAGCACAATCTGTTCTGCCAGTCCGCCATTCTGTTGCACACCGAGCGTCTTGTTGTAACGACAGGCGTTCAGACGCCCCTTGCGGCAAGACGAACACTGGCCGCAATTGGTGTAAGGCAGCACGATAACGCGTTTGCCTTTGGCATAGGCCGCGCTCACGCCCTCACCCGCTTCAACGATTTCGCCGCCGATTTCATGACCGGGAATGCGTGGCAGTTCCACCAGCGGGTTAAGCCCCTTGAACGTATTCAGATCGCTGCCGCAAAGCCCGACATGCTTCACGCTCACCCGAACATGGCCAGGCAACAGTGGCGCTTCCGTAATTTCAGCAAAACGAGTTACGTTCTCGCTCTCGATACGCAGAGCTTTGACCATCAGAATATTCCTGTCATTTTTATTGCATGAGGCAGATCAGGTTACGGCGCCGACCTGCCACGGTACGAATTCGTTATCGCCATAGTCGTAGATTTCACTCAGCGTCTGCTCACCGGAAGCCACCGCGATAATGTGCTCGAAAATACGCGTGCCAGACTCTTCAATGGTTTCATCGCCGGTGACGATGCCACCGCAATTGAAGTCCATGTCTTCCTTCATGTGTTCATACATTTCGGAATTGGTCGCGATCTTGATGCAGGGCGCAGGCTTGAAGCCCGACACTGATCCGCGTCCTGTAGTGAAGCAGATCACGTTACAACCACCCGCCACCTGTCCCGTCACGGCAACCGGGTCGTAGCCCGGCGTATCCATGAAAGTGAAACCCTGTTCGGTTACGGTTTCAGCAAATTCATAGACAGCCTTGAGCGGCATGGAGCCGCCCTTGGCAACAGCACCCAGCGACTTTTCAAGAATAGTGGTCAGGCCACCGAGCTTGTTTCCATGCGATGGATTGTTGTTCAGCTCGTCGCCGTTGCGGGCCGTATAATCGCGCCACCAATCGATGCGCTGAAGCAGCTTTTCCGCAACAGCAGGCGTGATTGCGCGGCGTGTCAGAAGATGTTCCGCGCCATAAATTTCCGGCGTTTCCGAAAGAACGGTCGTTCCGCCATTGCGCACGATAAGATCGGATGCATAGCCCAGAGCCGGGTTTGCTGAAATACCGGAATAGCCGTCAGAACCACCGCATTCGAGTGCCACCTTGAGCTTCGACAAAGGCTGTGGTGTGCGCTTGGCGGAATTCACCAGCGGCAGCATTTCCTTGATCTCGGCAATCGCATGATCGATTGTCTTGCGCGTACCGCCATGCTGCTGGATCGTCATGGTGCGCAGGCGTGAACCCTCTTCCATGCGATAATGTTCCATGATCGGCGCGATCTGGTTGGTTTCGCAGCCAAGGCCGATCAGCAGAATGCCACCGAAATTCGGGTGCTTAGCATAGCCTTGAATGGTGCGGGTCAGCAGACGATAACCTTCCGACTTGGTGTTCAGCGCACAGCCGCTGCCATGCGTGAGTGCCACCACGCCATCGACGTTTTCAAAACCATCCAGACCACCCATGCGGTTGAAGTAATCCGCAATGTAGCGAGACACGGTAGCAGAGCAGTTTACCGATGAAATGACACCGATATAGTTGCGTGTACCGACGCCACCGAAACCGCGATCATAGCCCATGAACTGGCGGCGCTCCGCTTCCGGCAGCATACCGCGTTCTTCAATATCGACCGAAAACTGATGTTCATGCTCGGATGGCAGCATTGCGAGATTGTGCAGATGCACATGCTCACCCACCGCAATATCCTGAATGGCAACACCAATCACCTGCCCATATTTATGGACTTCTTTACCGGCCGCGATATCGCGCAGAGCCACCTTGTGACCGCGCCCGATCAGATCTCGCGCGATAATGTCACCAAGTCCGATAGGATCGCCTGCGCGAACCGAAATACGCGCAACCGCCACGTCATCGGACGGATGCAAAAGGATTACCGGCGTCACAGCCGAAACAGCCTTATCGTTCATTTTTCTGACCTCACTCCCAAGATCGCAACAGCGTTAAATATGAGCCCAACTATCTGGGCTCGTTCTCCATCCATCGCTGCTTTGATGTATCCAGATGCGTTCGCATCGCTGCCTGCGCCAGAAGCGGATCCCTCGCCTCCAGTGCAGCATAAATCTTCTCATGCTCTGCCAAAGCATATGTCCATGTTTCGGCATTTTCATATCGGGTACGCATTTGCGCGGTCAGCGGGCTATGCCGCTCGTCAAACAAATCACGCACGATACGGGCAACAACCGAATTGCCCGATTGCTCGGCAATGATCAGATGAAACTGGCGATCCAGTTCAATCGGCTTGCGTTCCGCTTCAATCTGCAGCCGCATCGCATCGAGATTGCCGCGCAGGCGTTCCAGCGCTTCCGTGTTGATCTGGCTGCAAGCCATGATGACGGCACTGCCTTCGATCAGCGAGCGCGCCTGCATGATTTCGAGCGGGCTTTCGCCAATCGAACCGCCTTGTGCTGGGAGCCGTGTTTCCTCAGCTGCAACATAAATGCCAGATCCCATGCGGATTTCGACATTGCCTGCAATTTCAAGCGCAATCAGTGCTTCACGTAAGGAAGGGCGCGACACGCCCAGCTGATGCGCAAGTTCGCGCTCGGCGGGAAGCCTGCTTCCGGCCGGAAAATGGCCTTCGCGGATCAGCAGTCTGACCCGGTCGGCAATCTGTTGGTAAAGCCTCCGTGGTTCCACGGAGCCAATATGCTCGCTCATGCTCTCTCCCAAATTGGCCTTACCATATTTTGAAGCCGCAAAAAGTGCAATACGGCCTATTCTATTGTTATTATTACATATTGGCTAATTCGTCAGTTTTGTCGCACCTTGTTTTAGATGACTTTTAAAGAGTGGCTTGACCAATTTTACCCACTGGCATAGCTATTTCAGAACAATTCAAGGGAGGAATACATGACCGCGCAGCCATCGATTCTACAGTTTGGAACGAGCCGTTTTCTGCTCGGACATGCGGATTTCTTCATTTCGGAAGCACTGAATAAAGGTGACGCGATCGGCACAATTGCCATTGTTCAGACCACATCCAACCCTGAAAGCGCACGCCGCATCGCAGCGTTGAACAGTGGAGAAGGCTATCCGGTCATTATTCGCGGATTGCGTGACGGCAAGCCCGTTGATGAAAAACATCAGGCAAAAAGCGTGAGTGCCGCCTATTCCGCTCACACCGACTGGCAAGTCATACGCGCCCTGAGCGCACAGGTTCAGGTGATACTGTCCAATACTGGCGACAAAGGTTTTGAGCTGGATGCTGCTGACGATGTTTCCCTGCTGAGCGAAACCGACCGCCTTCCTAAAAGCTTTCCCGCCAAACTGCTTGTGCTGCTGCATCATCGCTGGCAGATCAATCCAGATGCGCCGCTGTCGATTTTCCCGTGCGAGCTGATCTCGCGCAATGGCGACAAGCTGCGCTCGATCGTGCTTGGTCTCGCAGAAAGCTGGAGCCTGCCGAAAGCTTTCGCCCAATGGATTGAAAGCAATTGTGTTTTTGCCAACAGCCTCGTTGATCGCATCGTATCAGAACCGATCGATCCGGTCGGTGCAATTGCCGAACCCTATGCGATCTGGGCCATTGAACAGACAGACGGACTCACGCTTCCCTGCACGCATCCCGACATCGTCGTGACGGACAATCTTGCGCTTTATGAGCGTCTAAAGCTCTATCTGCTTAATCTCGGTCACACTTTCATTGCGGAGCAATGGCTGAACGGTAATCGTCCGAAGGACGAAATCGTGCTGGAAGCAATGAACGATCAAACGATTCGCAATGAACTTGAATCGCTTTGGCGTGAAGAAGTTCTGCCGGTTTTTGCCGCTGATGGTCTGGGCGAACAGGCTGAAGTCTATGTTATTACCGTTCGCGAGCGCTTCCTCAACCCGTTCCTCAAGCACCGCATTGCAGACATCGCTTCAAATCACGCAGAAAAGAAACAGCGCCGCTTTTTACCCATCATTGCTCGCGCGAAGGAACTCGGCCTCGATCTGGAGCAGCGTCGCCTGAAGGCGGCTGTCGGCTAATCCAGTCATTCAGCTCAATTTCGGCGCGCTCCAACGCGCTGTAATTTAACAGCTTACGCAAAAGCGCAACCGTCACAGCACGAGCACGGAGGTTGAAACGCCCCTCCTCCGGCTCACCTTTTTCCTGATAGACACCAAGCTTTTCATAGAGTTGCTGTAATCTGTTCTGAACGCTTCTGAGCGACAGGTTACGCCGACGCGCGATGACACGATCCGTCAGCCCAAGTGCTATATCGATCAGAATTTCATATTCGCTTTCACTGAACCCGCTGGCGTGACCGAGGCTTTTTTGCTGTAAGCCGCGCACTTCACGGTCGATCACGCATTGTGCTTCGACAAAAATGCTGCGGAGTGCCAAGCGCAGCTTGTCGTCGGAAGCCGATTTCAGCACATAGCCATAGGCCGCACCTTCCGGCACGATACGCGAGACACCTCGCACATAGGCTTCATCGGCATAATTCGACCAGAACAGAATGCGGGTTTCCGGATTTTCCTTCCAGATGGTACGTGCGGCTTCAATACCGTTACGCCCACTCATCTGCAGGTCCATCACAATATGCGCTGAACGATGCATTCGGGCCAGCTTTTCACCGGTCGAGCCATTATCCGCTTCCAGCACATCACTGCATTCGGGCAGTGCTGCGCGGATCGCTTCGCCCAGATAGGTGCGATGCAACGGATCATCCTCCACGATCAGAACCTGCATCTTACCCTCCAATTGGTTCATACATTTCCGGCGGCAGGTGGATCGTTACGCATGTGCCACTGCCGTCCGTGTTCTTCCTGATGGCAAAGCTCGCAGAAATGAGCCGTGCTCTTGTGCGCATATTATCGATGCCATGACCAATACGCTGCGCCTGACGATCCATACCAATGCCGTCATCCATAACTTCAACGAGAAGCCGACCACCCTTATCGCGGAGACGAACGCGGATTTCTCCAGCCAGAGCATGACGGATCGCATTGTTGATTGCTTCCTGCACAATGCGGAAAAGCGAAGTCGCGACCGTCTCTTCAAGCCTGTCGGTCATGCCGTCGCTCTGGTCTTCCAGAAACCATTCAATCGCAGCGCCGCTTTCGCGGATCGAGCGGTCAAGATGGTTCTCCGTTGCCTGCGCAAAGCCAAACAGCTGAAGCACGGAAGGTTTTGCTTCTTCAATGATTTGACGAAGATCCTGCATACAGTGCTGCAAACCGCGGAACAGCGGCTCAAGCTGTTCGCCGGAAAGGTCAGGCGCGCGCGTCAGCCGCTCCACATGACGGGCGAGACGCGTGAGATCGGCCAAGGTTTGATCGTGCAAATCCATGCCGATACGATGGCGTTCTATCTCCAAAGCCTCGGTGAGTTTGAGCGCGCCAAAGCGCAAACCTTCTTCTCGCGCCCGGGCTTCCGTCTCCACAATCGCCGAGCGCTTGGCCTGCTCAGCAGCACGGATGGCAAAGAAATATGGCGCCAGAAGATCGGCAATCGATTGCGCATTTTCCACGTCACGCGTCGAATAACTGCCCGTTTGCAAACTCGAACAGCTCAACGCGCCAATGATATTTCCCTGCGCTTTCAGCGGTACATGCAGGCGAGCTTTTAGATCATGTTCGATGATCGGTGTCGAAAACGCACCCTCAAAATGAAAGCGCGGATCGGTGCGCGCGTCGTCCGTCAGCAAATAGGCGACCTCGCCAGACAGTAGCGTGCGGATTGGACTTCCTGACAAAAGCGCGGGCGGGTTGCGGCTCCATGCTGTCTCAATCCCGCTTTCATAGGCAATGTGAAACTTGCCATCGATCATCTTGATACAGACATCGAGATGGTCATAGGGCAGAATATGATTGATCTCGGCAGCAACGGCCTGAATGATGGAATCGAAATCGAGCTGGCCTGCCAGCAATCTGGAAATATTCAGATAGCGGTCAAGCAGGCGCGCAGGTGCTAGTTCCAGCAAGCGACTCTCCTCCCAAAGACAGATTGCTTTGCTCTTATAATACGCCGCTTCTCTACTGGCGCGTCTTGCGGGTTCCCGCAATTTTGCTGCGCAAACCCGCAGCATGGTTGCTTCGATCAGCCTTCACAGCGCAACGCATTTATTTCATCCTCGCTTCACCAGAAAATTGCCCGCAAGACAACAGGAAATGTCACGGGCAAGTTGGTGCCGTTGAGGAGCGGCGGTGCGGGAGGTTTCGCGCCACATTCAAATTCGAACAATCCGAAGTGTTATTGCGCACTGCGGGGCGGATATTTGTAACTGGGAGGAATGATATGAAGCTTGGGAAAATTCTTTTGGCATCCGCCGCACTCGCCACATTGATGGCAAGCGGTAGCGCATTTGCCGACACATCATCGAAAAAGATCGCCTTCTCCAACAATTACGCCGGTAACTCATGGCGTCAGGCCATGCTACAGAGTTGGGACAAGGTGACGAAGGAAGCCGTCAGCGCAGGTGCAGTTTCTGCAGCAGATGCTTTCACAACCGCTGAAAATCAGGCCACCGAACAGGCAGCGCAAATCCAGAACATGATTTTGCAAGGCTATGATGCCATCGTTATCAATGCCGCATCGCCAACCGCTCTTAACGGCGCAGTGAAAGAAGCCTGCGATGCGGGCATCACAGTCGTTTCGTTCGACGGCATTGTCACCGAGCCTTGCGCATGGCGTATTGCGGTTGACTTCAAGGCCATGGGCGAAGGCCAGGTTGAATATCTCGCAAAGCGTCTGCCAGAAGGCGGAAATCTGCTTGAAATTCGCGGCCTTGCAGGCGTTTCCGTTGATGACGAAATGCACGCAGGTATTCAGGAAGGCGTGAAGAAGCATCCGAACTTCAAAATCGTAGGCTCTGTGCATGGTGACTGGGCTGCAGATGTTGCACAGCGCGCAGTCGCAGGTGTTCTGCCAAGTCTGCCGAAGATTGACGCCGTGGTAACGCAGGGCGGCGACGGTTATGGTGCTGCACAGGCCTTTGCTGCTGCAAAGCGCGAAACGCCGATCATCATCATGGGCAACCGTGAAGACGAACTGCAGTGGTGGAAGCAGCAGAAAGATGCGAACGGCTATGAAACCATGTCGGTTTCCATCGCGCCGGGCGTTTCAACACTCGCTTTCTGGGTCGCACAGCAAATTCTTGATGGCAAAGAAGTCAAGAAAGACCTCGTTGTTCCGTTTCTGAGCGTCAGCCAGGAATCGCTCGATAAGGATCTCGGCAATACCCAGAAGGGTGGCGTTGCGAATGTCGAATATTCGCTGGAAGACGCACAGAAGGTCATCGCAGAAGCGAAGTAAACCTTTTCTCCCAGGGGGTGGGCGTGTCTCATGCCTGCCCCTCCCTTATCTCCAATACAGTTCGGATGCATGTCTCATTCAATCGACAAAGGCGAGGTCGTCGCCGCACGCAATATTCGCGTGCAGTTCGGTGCGGTTAAGGCACTGGATGGCGCTGAACTTGTTATCCATGAAGGCGAATGTGTCGGACTTGTCGGCCATAATGGCGCGGGCAAATCCACTATCGTCAATGTCATCAATGGCGGCCTCACCCCGCATGAAGGCAGCCTCTCCTATCACGGTGAGGCAGGCCATGGCGTGGCGACTGCCCGCAAGCACGGCATCCGCTGCGTCTTTCAGGAGCTGTCGCTTTTCCCCAATCTGACAATTGCCGAAAATGTCCGCATCATGCAGCGCGACCTTACGGGCGCGAACTGGCGCGGCAAGGCTGTTGATCTCATTGCAAAAAAGCTCAGTGAGATTTTCCCCGGTCACAAGATCGATTGCGCGGCAACCGTTGATGAGTTGTCTATTGCTGAACGGCAGATGGTTGAAATCGCCATCAATTTCACCGCTCCCGGCACACCGCCAAAGCTCGTTATTCTCGATGAGCCGACCTCATCGCTCGATGCAGGCATTGCTGCACAGCTGATGGCCTATGTGCGTCGCTTTGTCGGCACAGGTGGTTCGGTGATCCTCATTTCGCATATGCTTGGTGAAATCCTCTCAACATCCGACCGCATCGTCGTGATGAAAGACGGTAAGGTTGTCGCCAATCGCACAGCAGGCGATTTCACAAACCGCAGCCTTGTCGAAGCCATGGGCAGTGTCGAACGTGAAAAAGCGGCACGCCGCGCAGCAAAAACCGACACAACGGGCACAGCTGTTCTCTCTGCAAAAAAACGCCCCCATGACAGCAAGCCGTTTCAGGCTTTCAAGGGCGAAGTTATCGGCCTCGCTGGACTTGCCGGTCACGGTCAAACCAAGATGCTGCTCGATCTTTATTATGCACGTCGGCCAAACTGGTTGCCTGCACGCAATTGCGAAATCGCCTTCGTGGCAGGTGATCGCAGCCTTAACGGCACGTTTCCGCTCTGGAGCATCCTGCACAATCTCACCATAGGTTCGCTTGATCGCCTTTCATCGTTGAAGCTTGTCGATCAGTCACGCGAAGATCAGCTCGGCTCACAATGGAAAGACAAGATCCAGATCCGCACACCCGATATGGACAATCGCATCCTTTCGCTTTCCGGCGGCAATCAGCAAAAAGTTCTTTTTGCCCGCGCCCTTGCCACCACTGCCGACGCCATCCTGATGGACGATCCCATGCGCGGCGTGGATGTTGGCACCAAGCAGGAAGTCTATGAAATCCTGCGCCATGAAGCAGAAAATGGCCGTACCTTTGTCTGGTATTCCACCGAAATGGACGAGATCGAACTATGTGATCGTGTCTATGTCTTCCGTGACGGTGCAATCGTGACAGAACTGGTCGGCGACGAAATCACGGAAAAGAACGTGCTTGCTGCATCCTTTGAGGGAGGACACGAATAATGCGTCTCTCCGCTTCATCCCTCCGCCTGCTTACGCCGGTTTTCTCGCTCGCTTTACTGCTGGCCGCTGTTTTCTATATGCAGCCGCGTGCCATGAGCTATACCGGCCTTAACCTGCTGTTCAATCTCGCAGTACCGATTGCACTCGCAACAATCGCGCAGATGCTTATCATGGCGGTCAATGACCTTGATCTCTCGATGGGAACCTTCGTGAGCTTCGTGGTCTGTGTAGCCGCGACCTATCTCAACACGGCGCCCCTGATCGGTGTTCTGATCCTTGCAGCAGCGATTGCAGCCTATGCAGCACTGGGTGCCATCATCCATCTGCGCAATCTGCCATCTATCGTCGTCACACTCGGAATGTCGTTCGTGTGGGGTGGCTTGGCAGTTCTGCTCCTGCCCTCACCCGGCGGTCAGGCACCTGACTGGGCACGCTGGATTATGACAACCAAGCCGCCATTTGTGCCGATGGCAATCGTTGCAAGCATTCTGATTGCTATTGTCACGCATTTCATCGTCATGCGCACAACATTCGGTGTGCTGATGCGTGGTGCAGGTGGCAATGGGCGTTCCATTGAGCGTGCGGGCTGGTCAATCACCGCAATCCGCGCCGGAACCTATGCCCTTGCTGCCTTTTTTGCGGTGCTTGCCGGTATCGCGCTTGTGGGGCTGACCACCTCGGCAGATGCCAATATCGCGCTGCGTTATACGCTGCTCTCCATTGCCGGTGTCATACTTGGTGGTGGTGAATTTGTTGGCGGCCGCATTTCTCCCGTTGGCGCAGTCATCGGAGCGCTGACACTAACCCTTGCGGGTTCATTCCTCTCCTTCATGCGTATCTCACCTGACTGGCAGATTGGCGCGCAGGGAGGAATCCTCATCGTCGTGCTTGCGCTTCGCCTCTTCCTCAATCGCCTCGACCGCCGGGAGAAAAAGCAATGAGCGCTGTCTCCGTTCTCACAAGTCGTCCATGGATATGGTCGTTCATCGCAACCATTGCGGTCTGGATTATCACCGTATTGTTTACGGGTGGCGCGGGTGCCGCAGGGCTTTCTCACGCGGCTTTCACCTTCGCATCGTTCTCGGTGATTGTCGGCCTCGGGCAGATGTTCGTCATCACGCTTGGTCCCGGCAATATCGACCTCTCGGTTCCTGCAACCATGACGCTTGCCGCAACATTGGCATTGAAGCTGATGGACTCGCAAGACAGCATGGTGCTGGCAGGGCTTGCGGTTGCACTTCTGATCGGCCTTGGTATTGGCATCTGCAATTATGCGCTGATCAAGCTGCTGCGCATCCCGCCAATCATCGCAACCCTGTCGATGAGCTTTCTTATCCAGTCGACCGCCATCTGGAGCAATCGCGGTCTGCGCGTAAAGCCGCCTGAAGTTCTGGCACAGTTCACCACCTCCTCTGTCTTTGGCATTCCCAATGTTGCAATCGTGGCCCTGCTCCTGTCGGTTTTAGGCTGGGTGCTTCTCAAGAAAAGCATTTATGGCCGCTGGATTTCAGCCATCGGGCAAAATCCGTTTGCAGCACGTATGGCAGGTGTTCCAGTCGATGGCACACGCTTCGTGACCTATCTGCTCTGCGCAGTTCTGGCTTCGCTCTGCGGCTTCCTGCTTGCCTGTTTTTCTGGTGGCGCAGCACTCAATATGGGCGCTGAATATCTGCTGATGTCGATTGCAGTCGTCATCATTGGTGGCACGGCCGTAGCAGGTGGCGATTCCAACATCCCTGGTATTTGGGGTGCCGCACTCTTCATGTTCCTCATAGTCTCAATGCTCAACACCTACGGCTTTGGTGCCGGTGTTCGTCTGGTCCTGACAGGGCTCACCATCATTGCGGTGATTTTCCTTGCCAGCAGCCGCAGACCTGAGCGTTAAACAACATTCCCCGGAGCTATTTCCTTGTCCCAAAATCATTCGATTTACGAAATTCACGACGAACGATTCAGACAGATGTTTGTTTCGAGCGCTGGTCTTGATGAACTTTATAGCGATTGTCGCTGGGCTGAAGGCCCGGTCTGGTTTAGTGATCTGAACTGCCTGCTATGGAGCGACATTCCCAACCAGCGTATTTTGCGTTGGGTGCCGGAAGGCGGTGTTTCTGTGTTCCGCCAGCCTTCGAATTTTGCCAATGGCAATACGCGCGACCGTGAAGGACGGCTCGTTTCCTGTGAGCATGGCGGGCGTCGTGTTACCCGCACGGAAGTTGACGGTAGCATCACCGTGCTTGCGGACAGCTATCAGGGCAAGAAGCTCAACGCACCAAATGATGTTATCGTACGCTCTGACGGCACCATTTGGTTTACCGATCCGACCTACGGCATTTTGGCAGATTATGAAGGCTATAAAGCTGATCCCGAACAGCCAACACGCAATGTCTATCGACTTGATCCTAAAAGCGGCGAGCTTACTGCCGTCATCACAGACTTTGTGCAGCCAAACGGCCTCGCATTTTCGCCCGATGAAACAAAGCTGTTTGTTGCCGACAGCGCCTATAGCCACGACGAAAAAGCGCCCCGTCATATCCGGGTTTTCGATGTCGTTGATGACGGCAAGCGTGTCACAGGTGGTAATATTTTCTGCACGATTGATAACGGCCTGCCAGATGGCTTTCGCTTCGACACGGACGGCAATCTTTGGACAAGCGCAGGCGACGGCGTTCATTGTTTCTCGCCAGAAGGCCAGCTTCTCGGCAAGATCAAGACGCCACAAACTGTTGCAAATGTCACTTTTGGCGGCCCACGTCGCAACCGGCTTTTCATTGCGGCAACGAAATCGCTCTACGCGGTCTACTTGACCGTCACGGGTGCGCAGTATCCGTAGTTAAAAAAGCGGCGACCTGTCAAAAAGCCAAGTCGCCGCTGAATAATGCTCACAATAATTGATATTAAAACAGCCTTTTTCACATTCCATCTTTAAAACTGCCTAAGCAGAGCGGAATGCAAATATTCTTTCTTTATTCAAACTGAACCGTCTTCTCTTCACGAATAGCTTATGCGAATCGAATTCGGCCCGCATATCTGGAACCAGAAATAACAATACATTCGCAATATGACTGCATCGTACATTCAGGTGATGCTGCCCAACTCAAGCGGTTGAAACGGCACTTATCCAAACACGAGATGCCCCATATAAACAAACCGTCAATGAAACGGAAACAGTTTGTCAACAAAATGGGTCACAATAGCGTGACAAACTTAAGTAAAAAGTGAAACATATTATCGTTTTATAAGCATCAACAAATTATATAAATTAGGTAACTCTACTTTAATAACAACTTTTATTAAGAGTTGTTTCTGCTAGCGCTGAATCATTGAAACCGCTCTGTCTCTTTGTTTTATCGCATTATCCGACGCAAAACCGGTTCCCATTTTTGCTGGAAATATTCTAATTTAGCTTATGCTGATTGCTTTAGATGCAGCTGTTCATGACCTGGTGCGCGATAGCGAATATGGCAACCGCGTACTCCATAGTATTCGACGTCGACTTCAACACCGAAAACACTGCGAATACATTCGGCCCGTAGTACCTCGCGCGGAGTACCCAGCGCCACAATCTGCCCCTTGTTCATCACCGCGATACGATCACAGAACATCGCCGCATGGTTGAGGTCATGAAGTGCCGCAACAACTGTTAGCTCTTGACGCCTGACAAGATCGAGCAAACCAATCTGGTGGCCAATATCGAGATGATTGGTCGGCTCATCCAGAAGCAGAATCTGAGGCTCCTGCGCAAGCGCACGCGCAATATGCACGCGCTGACGTTCACCACCTGAAAGCGTATGCCAATATCGATTGGCCAGATGCGCCATATCCACATTGGCTAAAGCCCGTTCGACAATGACATCATCCGCATCAGACCATGGCGATAAAGCACCCAGATAGGGTGTCCGCCCCAGTTCAACGGCTTGCCGTGCAGTGATGCGATCAGTTGTGCCTGCCTGCTGCTCGACAAGCGCAAGTTTGCGCGCGATCTCGCGACGGTTAAGCTTATGGATCGGCGTTCCGCACAATTTTACTTCGCCAGCGCGACTACGACGCACACCGGAAAGCAGTGAAAGCAAACTCGTTTTACCGGACCCATTCGGTCCAATAATGCCGAGGAATTCCCCTTCTTTCACATCAAGCGAAACATCCCGCAGAATTTCTGCGCCACCTGCCGACCAGCCAACATTTTTCGTCGAAAGCATCATGATTGATCCCTCCTCTGCCCGAGCAAGAGCGCAAAGGCCGGTGCGCCGACCAGAGCCGTAATTACCCCGATGGGTAGAACCTGACCCGGAATGATTATTCGTGACAGGATATCGGCGAGGATCATGAAGATTGCACCAATCAGTGCGGCTGCTGGCAACAATCGCCCATGGCGAACACCGACGACCATTCGGGCTGCATGCGGAATAACCAGACCGATAAATCCGATTGAGCCAACAATGGAAACCATGACCGCAGTCATCATTGCACTGACACCAATCAGAACCGCGTAAACGCGACGCACTGGAATACCCAGCGAGGCGGCAGATTCAGAGCCGAAGGTGAAGGCATCAAGCGCCCGTGCGTGCCAAAGGCAAATTGCAAGGCCAATGATACATGCAGGAAAGGCAAGTGCCGCGTCAGGCCAGCGGACACCCGACAGATTGCCGAGAAGCCAGAACATGATGCCGCGAGCTTGCTCGGCATTTGCCGCCTTCGTCACGATAAACGAAGTCAATGCGTTGAAGAGCTGAGACCCCGCGATACCTGCCAGAATGATTGCACTGTTTCCTCGCCCTGCTCTTAGCGCCAGCAGCGAGACCAGAAGAAATGCTATGATCGCACCTATGAACGCACCCAGCGAAAGCGACAGAACACCAGCGCCAATGCCTAGAATGGCAACGCTGACCGCACCTGTGGACGCACCTGCGGAAATGCCCAGAATATAAGGGTCAGCCAATGAGTTACGTAGAAGCGATTGCAGCACCACACCGGAAAGGGCAAGAGCTGCACCACAACATGCGGCAACCACCGCACGACTGAGACGATAACTCCAGACAATACCTTCATCTATCGGCTCAAGCGGATAGCCCGCATTCCAGACGCGGTTGGCGATTGTTTTCGCCACCACGTCCAGAGGTATCGCAGTTTCACCAATTGCAGCGCCCAGCCACAAGGCACCGAGAAGCAGGACAAGCGCCAGCGCTACGAAAAGCAATCTGCCGCTCATGCCCTTGCCAAGTTGAATGCCAGAAGTGGCTGCGTTTGCTATCACTTGTTGAGATCCGAAGCGGCAATATCCGCAGCAAGCGTTTCAATACCTTCGATCACGCGGAGCGAAGTGCTCATCGACTGCGCATCCATATCGAAGACATGGCCGCCTGAGACGGCTGGCATCAGCTTGGTAACAGCATCACTTTCAAGGAACTGGTGCTTCACAGCAATGTCGTCGGCAGGATAACGACGGCGATCAAGCTTCGCTGCAACGATCATCGACGGGTTGGATTTCGCGATTGTTTCCCAACCAACAGTTGGCCACTCTTCTTCGCTCTCGATCACATTCTTGATGCCAAGCGCGGAAAGGATATAGGCAGGAGCACCAAATTTACCGGCAGCATAGGGATCGGCATCGATCTGCGTGCTGGAGAACCAGACCATCGCAGAAAGTTTGCCATTGGTAGAGCCAATTTTCTCACGCGCAGCAGCTTCACGAGCCTTCAAGTCCGCAACGAGCTTTTCACCGCGATCCTGTACGTTGAAGATCTCGGCAAGTTCAGTGATTTCCTGATAGACAATTTCCATCTTGAAAGGTGCCGTGCGGACGCCATCGCCGCCGCCGGAATTATCCTTGCCTATACAATCGGAGGGTGAGGTGTAGGTTGGAATACCCAGTTCTTCAAATTGTTCAGGCTTGCCGACGATGCCCATCGGGCCAACGTGCCACTGAAAATCAGCAGTGACGATTTCAGGCTTTTCCGCCAGCACACTTTCAAAGCTTGGGTCATTGTCCGCAAGGCGCTTGACCTTTGCATTAACTTCTTCAAAACCCTTCAGAACAGGGCCAAACCAGACAGCAGTACCGACAACTTTGTCGCCAAGACCGAGGCTGTAAAGAATTTCTGTACTGCTCTGACCAACGGCCACAGCGCGGGTTGGTGCCTGTTTGAACGTAACATCGCGACCGCAATTTTTCAGCGTCAGCGGATACTGAGTTTCAGCAGCTTGTGCAGCGAAGCCACTCGTAAGAATAGCAACTGCTGAGAAGGCAACGCGAAACGACGTCTTGCCGATAAAGTTCATTTAAAACCCCGAAATGATAAGAGAAAAAGCCGCATCAAACGGCGGAAGCGATCCGGCGCGTAAAGAAGACGGACATATCCGGGGATATGAATGACGATGGGAGGCAACGTCCTGCGACGCTTAAAGCTGTCATAACCAACTCTCCTGCACCGGGCATCCCCGCCCGTGACAATGGACTACGTTAGACGGCAGGTCTCCTGGCTCACAGATATTCGCTGTTCATCTGCCTTCCCGAGCTGTTTGGAACAGTCTCAGTGACATGACGCTTTGAGGCATCACAAGGATGAACGGCAATCCGCTTACAGTTGCGGGGGCAGCCACGGTCTCGGTCCCTTTTGGGTCGTCCTCACCGTGTTCCCTATTAATCCCCTTCACTCTCGGTCGGGGAACCGTCGTAACTGTATTACATCGCGCCGATATAAGCGTCAAGCGAGCCGGGTCGCTTATTCAGCCTTATAAAATCGCCATATAAGACTTTTTGCTAATACGATATTGCAAGTAAAAACAAGCGATGCTGCTTGCTGGTATATTGTAATTCTCTCCTGTAGTCTCCAGATCAGGAGTCTCTGCTTGGGAAGCAGGGGTTTTTGAGGAGGGCTGTCGCAAAGACAGCAACAAAATGCACGCAAAGTGCATTCAGGGAGGATTTATGCGTAAATGGATTCTGGCCATTTCGTCGGTGGCAGCACTTGCAATGGCGGGCGCGGCTTCGGCAGAAGATTACAAGGTATTGGCGCCAGCAGCACCGGGCGGCGGCTGGGACCAGACAGCACGCACCATGCAGAACGTGCTTCAGGATGAAAAGATTTCCGGCAGCGTTCAGGTCATTAACGTTCCGGGCGCAGGTGGCACGATTGGCCTGGCTCAGTTCGTCAACCAGAACAAGGGCGACCCGAGCCAGCTCATCGTTGGCGGCTATGTCATGGTCGGTGCGATCCTGACCAACAATTCGCCCGTCAATCTCGACGCGATCACGCCAATCGCCCGTCTCACCGGCGAATATGAAGCCATCGTCGTTCCGGCATCGTCCGACATTCAGAACCTCGGCGATCTTGTTGCCAAGCTCAAGGCCGATCCGGGCTCCGTTTCCTGGGGCGGCGGCTCGGCAGGTGGTACGGACCACATTACAGCTGGTCTTTTTGCCAAGGCCGCAGGCGTTGACCCAACAAAAGTCAACTACATTGCCTTTTCCGGTGGTGGTGAAGCGCTCGCTGCAATTCTTGGCAATCAGGTAACAGTCGGCATTTCCGGCTATGGCGAATTCGACCCACAGATCAAGGCTGGTACGCTTCGCATTATCGGTATTTCCAGCGATGAACGCGTTGAAGGCATCGACGCTCCAACCTTCAAGGAAGGTGGCGTCGACGTTTCGATCCAGAACTGGCGCATGGTCGGCGCCGCTCCGGGCATCACCGCCGAACAGGAAGCGGCCGTCAATGCGGATATCGAAAAGATGGTGAAGTCTGAATCCTGGCAGAAGGCACTGGCCGACAAGGGCTGGGCCGATACCTATCTTGCAGGCGATGCTTTTAAAGAGCAGCTCAAGAAAGATGTGGCGTCCACTGAAACCATCCTCAAGGAAATCGGCCTCGTCAAATGACAGGATCTGAACAGCATGGAGAGCGCCGTTCCGTTGGAACGGCGCCAGACTACGCAGCTCTTGTCATAGCCCTAATCCTTGCTGCAATTGCTATCGCAATTGCCTGGTCAACGGCCTATGGCAACAATGTGCTGTCTTACTCGCCCGTTGGGCCTAAAACCGTGCCCTATATCATTGCAGCTGGGCTATTCATCCTGTCTATCTGGACCGTAATCAGCGCATTGAAGGGCGAGTTTCCCGAACGTGAACATCAGGAAATTGCACCTATGGCGTGGATTGTCGGCGGTCTGGTTGTCCAGATGCTGACCATGAAAACCATGGGCTTTTCCATCGCAACGGGCTTGCTGTTTGCAGCAACGGCGCGCGGATTTGGCTATCGCAAATTCTGGATAAGCGTGCCGGTCGGCATCGTCTTCTCATTCGTCATCTGGTTCATTTTTGCACGCGGCCTGCAGCTATCGCTGCCATCAGGCTGGCTTGAACAATTCGTTTAAGGCGAAAGAACATGGATACAATCACTCTGCTCGCCAACGGACTACTGGTGGCCCTTGAGCCATCAAACCTTATTTACGCGCTGATTGGCGTCACACTTGGTACGGCTGTTGGCGTGCTACCGGGCATCGGCCCAGCACTTACAGTGGCATTGCTCCTGCCCGTTACCTATAAACTCGACCCCGCCGGTTCTCTCATCATGTTTGCCGGTATTTATTACGGCGGCATGTATGGCGGATCGACCACCTCGATCTTGCTGAATACCCCCGGAGAAAGCGCCTCCATCGTCACGGCATTGGAGGGCAATAAAATGGCCCGAGCGGGGCGCGGCGGACCAGCCCTTGCAACCGCTGCAATCGGCTCGTTCATTGCAGGCCTGATTGCAACGCTGGCTTTGGCATTCGTGGCCCCATGGGTGGTGAAATTCGCCCTCTCCTTCGGACCTTCGGAATATTTCGCGCTCATGCTGCTTGCCTTCATGACCGTCTCGGCGGCATTTGGCGATTCCACATTGCGCGGCCTAACCTCGCTGTTCATCGGTCTGACGCTTGGCCTTATCGGCATTGATCAGCTGACCGGACAGGCCCGTCTGGTCATGGGTACGCCGAACCTGCTCGATGGCATCAATGTTACCACACTTGCGGTGGCGCTGTTTGCTATTGGTGAGACTTTGGCGGTGGTTTCCAAAAAGCTTAGCCCCGACGATGAAGTCATCGCCGTCAAAGGCTCAGTCTGGATGACCAAGAATGACTGGAAGCGCTCGTGGATGCCATGGCTGCGTGGAACGGCAATCGGCTTTCCGATTGGCGCTATGCCAGCGGGCGGCGCGGACGTTTCAAGCTTTCTGTCCTATTCGGCAGAACGCCAATTCTCCAAACATCCGGAAGAGTTCGGTAAAGGCGCCATTGAAGGCGTTGCAGGTCCGGAAGCCGCCAACAATGCATCGGCTGCGGGTACTCTCGTGCCACTGCTGACGCTCGGTCTGCCAACCACTGCAACGGCGGCAATCATGCTGGCTGGTTTCCAGCAATTCGGCTTGCAGCCGGGACCATTGCTCTTTGTCACCAATGCACCGCTGGTTTGGGGGCTGGTTGCAAGCCTTCTGGTCGCCAATCTGATGCTGCTGGTGCTAAACCTGCCGCTGATCGGCCTCTGGGTGAAGATGCTCACCATCCCTCGCCACTGGCTTTATGCGGGCATTCTGGTCTTCGCTACACTTGGTACTATTGGTGCCAACGCATCGACATCAATGCTGTTTGGTCTTCCGGTATCGTTTGAACTGGGTCTGCTTCTGGCTTTCGGTTTGCTTGGCTATGTGCTGCGCCGCTTCTCATACCCGATTGCACCGGTTGTTGTGGGTCTGATCCTCGGACCGATGGCAGAGAAAAGTCTGCGTCAGGCACTGCAGATCAGCCAGGGAAACCCGATGACACTGGTTCATTCATGGGTATCGATAACGCTGATTGCACTGGCAATCGCGGCAGTCGTCGTGCCAATGATTATGCGCCAGCGCGGCAAGGGCGAATTGCTCAAACAAATGGCAACTGACGAAGACTAGAGCATAGTCCGACCAGAGTGAAATGTACTCAAAAAACAAAAAGCCCCGGGAAACCGGGGCTTTACTTCAATAAACAACTACAAGCTTAGTCGTGGATCTTACGGAACTGAGCCACGTCGATGCCGAGCGTCTCAAGGTCTTTTGCCATTGGCTGATGGCCAACACGCAGGGCAGCAGATGCGCGAACGGCACTACCGAATTGCGCAAAGGCACGACCGAAACGATTATTAAAGCGGACAAACATTTTCATCTCCATCACGGACACCTTATTGGTCCGCAGCCTTGAGATGGTGTTTCACAACTTCTGTTTGAAGTGCTGCCTTTGCATAAGAGCTATGCAGAAACTGCATATAACGATATTTATCCCTATTGATTGGGATCAATGAGGCTTCGGTTTTCACCTGCCAATCTGCCCTTATCAAAGGAAGGAGAAAACCATGTCAAACACCCCTCACACGCTTGGTGAAGAGTTTCCCGGTCAGTTGGTTGCCATTCATGCCCTGAAGGCCGCTGACCCGCGTTTCGCTCGCATTCTGGAGGAATATGACTCGGTCAATGACCGTATTCATCGGGCCGAAAGCAAGATAGCACCTGTCAGTCAGGAAGAGGAAACCAACCTGCGCAAGCAGCGGCTTGCACTGAAAGACACCATTGAGCAAGCATTAGCCCAATAACAACTGAGCTGGCCACGGCAGCGGCGGCGCTCTGAATAATTTCTAACGCGTATCTTTGTCCGAAAACCGCCATACATTTTTCGGGATGCGCTCTAGTCGCCTCTGTCTGGCCTTACCGATCTTTCCATCTTTCCAACCGCGATCAGCATGATAACGGCGATGGCCGTTGCCATAATCGCGATGTGCCACAATCCGAGGCCGCTTGCGAGACCGATAGCTGCAGCAAGCCACATGCCCGCACCCGTTGTAATGCCGGTAATCTGTCCTTTGGCAAAGATGATAAAGCCAGCCGCAAGAAATGCCACACCGCTGGTGATCGCTTCTACAAGACGCGAAGGGTCCATGCGGATGTTCTGATCGTCGAAAACCGGCACATTCACCAGCTCAAGCGATACGATTGTGAAGGTTGCTGATGCGAGACAGACCATCATGTGGGTCTTCAACCCTGCCGGTCGCTTTCGCCATTCTCTTTCAAGACCGATAACCGCGCCAAGAAGAGTTGCGAGCAGCATTCTTGCCAATACGACTGGCAGGCTCAGAATATTATCGTGTGTGAATTCAGCCCAGAATTGATCCATGCCCTTCAACGGAAATTCTCGGCTTTTGTTCCGGCGGCTTGAAACGCAATATGTATCCGCAATTCATATTGGTTTTGAAAGATTAGTTGCCGGACGCGGGCGGAACACTTTCGGTGCTTGCGGGAGGCATCGAGCCTTCACTATTGGAAGGCACTTCAGGTGCAATTGCGCTACCGAAAAGCTCAACAAGCAGCCAGACAACTGCAGCTGCAGCTATGCTAACCAGCAAAATTACAAGAACGGGTTTGCCCTCACGACCCTGTCGCGCTTCACGCGGGCTGACCTGTTTCATGAAACAACACCTCCCTTTCTGGACGCTCTTACAATAGCCCAATGATTGGGTAGTGGTTTTGTTCCATAGGGAAGAAGCTAGCCAAAATTGCCCGGCAATATTAAGGGATTCCATGAAGAACGATATCCAGAATCACGAAATTTCAATGGCTTGCTGGAAGCTTCTTTTAAATTGCAAAAAGATGCCGACGTTCCGCTCAAATACAGAGACTTCAGCATGTCACACAACATGCTGCTCTGTTTCAGGCACTGTCTACAGTATATGTTGGAAATTAGATGGTACGGACGGGTGGATTCGAACCACCGACCTCAGGAGCCACAATCCTGCGCTCTAACCAACTGAGCTACGACCGCGTACCTAAATCTCAACGAACTCGCTTCGGTGTCCGTCGACAGGGGGTCACATACGGAGAATCGAACCACATTGCAAGTGATTATAATGATCTTTTTTGAAGATTTCCCCGTTTGTTAGCTCGAAAGCCGCAATCGTTAAAATTCGACGCAATCCGGTTACCATGTTTTATGCATGGTTGTGCATAAACGCGGATTATCCACCGACACATAAAATTGCTTTACCTGCATTAACTAATGGAACAGAAAGTAAGGTCCATATCGAATGCAAATATGGACCCAAACCCGCAAGAGGCTTATTAACAGGTCGTTAAGAGGTTTTTTGGGTGGACGGAAGAACAGGTAAAGGACCGGTATGTCAGGATCATACCCCTTCATCGATATTGCCGCGCTGGATCAAATCCGCGAAGGCTTTGCCAAGGGCGACGCGCAGCTCGTGCTGACGCGCGACTTATCGACAGTGCTTTGGGCAAATGGCGCTGGCGCAAGCCTCTTTGGCCATGATCGTATCGAGGACCTGATCGGTGGCGCCCTTGATTTGCCGGTCGCGACGCGCCGACAGATTACAGCTTCCACCGATGAGACCGACATCGCGCCCAGGATTGTTGCCGTTCGTCTGGGCGGAGGAATGCGGGCCGAACTGACCCGCCTGAAGATTTCGAATATTGTCCTGCCCGATGGCATTGAAGCCTTGCTGATGTCTGTCGACCGGCAGGATGTTAAGCCCGGCGATATTATTTCCGGCCTCGCCGACGACACAACGCATGTCGCGCTGATTGATGCACAGGCGAGAATTCTTGCTGCGAGCTCACGTTTTGCAGCGCTTGATATTTCCGCATCCACCCTTGAAGATCTGATCGTCGAAGCAGAAGATGCGGATGATCACCTGGTCAAGCGGCGTATTCGTGCGGGAAAGCATTCAGTTCCGGG